>NZ_CP126267.1:1200000-2400000 GCF_001864935.2 Curtobacterium sp. MCBA15_012
CTGCGGTTCGTGGACCGGGCCGTCGTGGTCGACGCGGACGGCGGCGCGTGGGCGCTCGCCCTCGTCGTGGACACGGACACGGACACGGGCGCGGACGCGGAAGCGGGCACGGACACGGACGGTGCGGCAGGCGCGGCCAGCACGGCGAACCGCGCGTGGCTCGACGAGGTGACCACGCGACCGGCCGCCGCGGTGGACGCGGGCGCGACCACGGGCCTCCCGGCCGGTGCGGTGACCGGGGTGCCGGGCGTGACCGGCGGGGCGGGCGCGGCCACGGGCCTCCCGACCGGTGTGGCGACCGGGCGCGTGTCGCGGGCCGCCTACGAGACCGCGGTCGAGACCTGCCGTGCGGAGATCCGCGAGGGCAACGCCTTCCAGGTGTGCCTCACCACCGCCTTCGCGGTCGGCCTGGAGGCGCGGGTCGGGCCCGCCACGGACCCGCACCTGGACGAGTACCTGCGGCTACGCGCCGTCGACCCGGTGCCGTTCGGCGCCTACCTGCGGCTCGGACCGCTCCGGGTCGCGAGCCGCTCGCCGGAACGGTTCCTGCGCATCGACGCCGGCGGGCGGGTCCTCGCCGAACCCATCAAGGGCACCCGTCGTCGCGACCCGGACCCGGGCCGGGACGCCGTGGTGCGGGCCGACCTGGCGACGAGCGGCAAGGACCGCGCCGAGAACGTCATGATCGTCGACCTGCTGCGCAACGACCTGCTGCGCTCGGCGGTGCCCGGCTCGGTGCACGTCGAGCGGCTCTGCGCGGTCGAGACCTACGCGAGCGTGCACCAGCTCGTCTCGACGGTGTCGGCGCAGCTGCCGCCGGGCGCGTCGCGGGCCGAGGCGGTCCGTGCCGCGTTCCCGCCGGGGTCGATGACGGGCGCACCGAAGCGCAGCGCGACCGCGATCGCCGACCGCCTCGAGGGTGCGCCGCGCGGGGTGTACTCGGGAGCGGTCGGGTACTTCTCGGCGGACGGCACCGTCGACCTGTCGGTGGTGATCCGGACACTGGTGACGGTCCTGGACGACGCGGGCACGGTCCGGTCCCGGTCCTTCGGGGCCGGGGGAGCGGTGACGTGGTCCTCGGTGGCGGCGGACGAGGCGGACGAGGTCGAGACGAAGACGCGGTCGGTGTTCGGCGGGCTGGGGGTCGTCGGGCGCTGGTGACGGGCGCGGGCCTGGGTGCTCGGGTTCGTGCGCGCGCGGGCGGGTTCGGGCTCGTGCGCGCGTGTACTCGCGTTGCGCGATCCGCGGATCACCGGCGTGTCGAACGTGCGTTCGGGCTGACTGTCCACAGGATGTCGGACCCGGTTGACATGATCGAACACATGTTCGAACATGAGGGCATGCAGACGGCGGCGGCACTCCTGTCGTCCGGGCGCGAGACGTCCGGACGCAGCAGACCTGCCCGCCCCGATCCGGACCGGATCCACACGGACCTGTCGGACCCCGACCAGGTGCGTCCGGAGCCGACGCGCACCGAACAGGTGCGCTCGGACCCGGCCCGTCCCGTGCGCCGTGTCGACCACCTCGGGGACGCCCGTGCCGCACTCGACCGCATCACGGCGCTCCGGTCCCGGGTCGCCGAGATGGAGGCCACGCGGGTCGACGTACAGGGGCTCCCGACGGCTCCGGCACTGCAACCGTTGCTGCCGGGTGGGGCGATCCGGGTCGGTGGTGCCTACGCGGTGCAGGAGTCGGTGCTGCTCGCGATGACCATGTTGCAGGCGGCCTCGGCCGAGGGGGCCTGGTGCGCGGTGGTGGGGGTGCCCTCCTTCGGGGTCGAGGCGGCAGCGGCGATGGGGATCGACCTCGAGCGGCTCGTGCTCGTCCCGGACCCGGGCGACCAGTGGCTGACCGTGACGGCGGCACTCGCCGACGTCGCCCAGATCGTGCTCACGCGACCGCTCGGCCGCGTGGTGCCGGGGGACGTGTCCCGGCTGTCGGCGCGCCTGCGGCAGCGTGGCGGAGCGCTCGTGGCCCTGGGCTCGTGGCCGGGCGCCGACGTCACGCTGCAGGTGACGGACTCGGTGTGGAGCGGCATCGGTGACGGGTACGGACACCTGGTCGAGCGTCGCGCGACCGTGACCGCCTCGGGCCGCGCCGGCGCCGGACGTCCGGTGCACGCCGAACTGCTCCTGCCCGCCGCCGACGGCGCGGTGCGCCCGGTCGAGCCCGTGACCACCGCCGGCTCGGTCGGCGGCGCGTCCCGCGTCCTGCGTCCCGTGGCGGTGGCGTCGTGACCCCGCGCGGCGGCGGTCGGCCCCGGGGCACCCGCACGCGGGCCGCGTCGCCCCGCAGCACCGGGACGGGTGTCCCCGGACCGGCGACGGTCCGAGCCGACGCCGTCGCCCGGGGCGGAGCGCTGCCCGAACCCCCGCCCACCCGCACGATCGTGCTCTGGTGCCCCGACTGGCCGGTGATCGCCGCTGCCCGGGCAGCGGGGACACCGCCCGACCAGCCGTTCGCACTCGTCGCCAAGGGCGAGGTCTACGCGAGTTCCGCCAGCGCCCGCCAGCAGGGGGTCGTCCGCGGGCTCCGCGTGCGCGAGGCCCAGGCGCGCTGCCCGGAGCTCGTGGTGCAGCCGTACGACGACGCACTCGACCACCGGGCGTTCGAACCGGTCATCCGGGCGATCGAGACCGCGGTCCCCGGGGTCGAGGTCCTGCGGCCCGGCACCGTCGCGCTGCGCTCCCGCGGTCCCGCGCGCTACTACGGCGGCGAGCGTGCGGCTGCGGCGACCCTCGCGGGCATCGCGGCCGACCACGGTGCCCCCGGTGTCCGCGCCGGGGTTGCCGACACCCCGTTCGCCGCCGAGCAGGCCGCCCGGGCACGTCCGGTGCGACCGGGGGAGCGCGTGCGGATCGTGCCCGTGGGCGGGTCCGCTGCGTTCCTCGCCGACCTGTCGCTGGGCGTGCTCGGCGACGTCGACCTGGCGATGCTGCTCGGCCGACTGGGGATCAGCACCCTGGGGGACTTCGCCGCGCTCGGCGACGAGCAGGTGCGTGACCGGTTCGGCGTCCCCGGGGCGTTCCTGCACCGCCTCGCGGGGGGCCGTGACCCACGCGAGGTCGCTGCGCGCGAGGTGCCGCCCGAGCTCCGTGTCGAGGCGTCGTTCGAGCCGCCGCTCGACCGTGCCGACCAGATCGCGTTCGCGTTCCGCCGGTCGGCCGACGACTTCGCCGCCCGGCTCCGCTCCGCGGGGCTCGTCGCGACGACCATCCGCGTGGGCATCGTCGACGAACGGGACCTGCTGCTCGAACGCACCTGGGTCCACCCGCGGTGGTTCGACGCCGCCGACGTGGTCGACCGGGTGCGCTGGCAGTTGGCCGGCGGGGTGGACCCCTCGGGCCTCGAGGCGCCCGTCGTCCAGGTCGTGCTGGAGCCGGCCGCGGTGGACGACGCCGCGAACCACGAACGCGGGCTGTGGGGCACGGGACCCGACGAGCGCGTGCACCACGCCCTGGCCCGGGTGCAGGGGCTCGTCGGGCACGAGGGCGTCGTCACCCCGCGGGTCGGTGGCGGACGCACCCTGGCGGAGCGTGTCGTGCTCGTGCCGTGGGGCGACGCCCCCGTGGGCGGTGAGCGTGCCCTGGCGACCGTCCGGGACCGCCCGTGGCCCGGCAAGCTGCCCGGCCCCCCGCCCGCGACGGTGCTCGAACGCCCCCGCCCGGTGGACGTCGTCACGACCGACGGCGGCTCCGTGGACGTCGACGAGCGCGGCGTCCTGACCGGCGCGCCCGAACGGTTCCGGGCCGAGGGGGAGCGGGGCGGACGGTTCGCCCCCGTCACCGCGTGGGCCGGGCCCTGGCCGCTCGTCGTGCGCTGGTGGGAGTCGGGCGGGCGGCGGCTGCACCGGTTGCAGCTCGTCGACGGCGACGGTCGTGCCTGGTACCTGGTACTGGCCGACCACCGCTGGTGGGCCGAGGCGGTCGCGACGTGAACCGCGGCCGTGACGTGGGCCCCCGTCCCGACGACGAGGAGTGCTGATGGGCTACAGCAACCCCCCGATCCCGTGGTCGCAGTTCGAGCGGGCGCTGTCGGACAAGCGTCCCGAGAGCACACACGCCGGCGACGGCGGGGACAGTCCCGCGTGGTCGCGCAAGCGGTCCCGGTACGTCCCGCCGCCCGCGCCCTCCGAGGACGCCGAACCGGTCGTCCCGTACGCCGAGCTGCACGCGCACTCGACGTTCAGCTTCCTCGACGGCGCGAGCGGTCCCGAGCACCTGGTCGAGGAGGCCGCACGACTGCACCTGCACGGGCTGGCGCTCACCGACCACGACGGCTTCTACGGTGCCGCCCGGATGGCCGAGGTCGCCGAGGCGTACCCGACGGTGGCGACCGTCTACGGCACCGAGCTGTCCCTGGGACTCACCGAGCCGCAGAACGGGGTGCCCGATCCCGAGGGCACGCACCTGCTGCTGCTCGCCGACGGCCAGGAGGGCTACCACCGGCTCGCCGCCGCGGTGACGCGGGCACACCTCGCACCCGGGGCCGAGAAGGGGCGCCCGCAGTACGACCTCGACGACCTCGCGGCCCGGGCGGACGGGCACTGGCGGGTCCTCACCGGCTGCCGGAAGGGGGCCGTCCGGCAGGCGCTCGAGCGCGGGGGCGAGTCGGCGGCCGACGAGGCCCTGCGCACGCTGCTCGACCGGTTCGGCACCGCCGGGGTCGTCGTCGAGCTGACCGACCGCGGCGACCCGCTCGACTCGGCCCGCAACGACGCCCTGTCCGTCCTCGCTGCCCGGCACGCGTTGCCCGTCGTGGCGACCGGGAACGTGCACTACGCGACCCCGGACCGCTTCCCCGTGGCGACCGCACTCGCCGCGGTGCGGGCGCGGCGCAGCCTCGACGAGGCCGACGGCTGGCTGCCCGCCGCCCCGACCGCACACCTGCGGTCCGGGGCCGAGATGGCCCGTCGCTTCGCCCGGTACCCCGGCGCGGTGGCGACCACCGTCGACCTCGCCGACGCGCTCGGCTTCCGGCTGCGGGCCGCCAAGCCGGGGTTGCCCGACGTCGACGTCCCGGCGGGGCACACGACGATGTCGTGGCTCCGCGAGCTCACCTGGCGCGGCGCCCGTCGGTTCTACCCGGGCAGCGCGGACGGCATCGACCCGCTCAAGCGCGAACGCATCGAACGCGAGCTCTCGGTGATCGAGGAGAAGGACTTCCCGGGCTACTTCCTGATCGTGCGCGACATGGTGCAGTTCGCCCGCGACCGCGGGATCCTCTGCCAGGGGCGCGGCTCCGCGGCGAACTCGGCGGTCTGCTACCTGCTCGAGATCACCGCCGTCGACTCGATCCGGTACGGGCTGCCGTTCGAGCGGTTCCTGTCGGCGATGCGCGACGAGGAGCCCGACATCGACGTCGACTTCGACTCCGACCGGCGCGAAGAGGTCATCCAGTACGTCTACGACAAGTACGGCCGGTTCAACGCCGCGCAGGTGGCGAACGTCATCACCTACCGGCCGAAGGGCGCCGTCCGCGACATGGCGAAGGCCCTCGGGCACAGTCCCGGGCAGCAGGACGCGTGGTCGAAGCAGGTCGAGCGCTGGGGTTCGGTGACCGAGAGCCAGGACCACGACATCCCCGACACCGTGGTGGACATGGCGCAGCAGGTGCTCGGGTTCCCGCGGCACCTCGGCATCCACTCCGGTGGCATGGTGCTGACGGACCGGCCGGTGGGCGAGGTCGTGCCGATCGAGCACGCCCGGATGGACGGCCGCACGGTCCTGCAGTGGGACAAGGACGACTGCGCCTACATGGGGCTCGTGAAGTTCGACATGCTCGGTCTCGGCATGCTCGCGGCGCTGCAGTACGCGTTCGACCTGGCCGACGAGCACTGCGGGGAGCGCTGGGACATGCACTCCATCCCGAAGGAGGAGCAGGGCGTCTACGACCAGCTCTGCCGTGCCGACACGATCGGGGTGTTCCAGGTGGAGTCCCGGGCGCAGATGGGCACGCTCCCGCGGCTGCTGCCCCGGCGCTTCTACGACCTGGTCATCGAGGTGGCCCTGGTGCGCCCCGGGCCGATCCAGGGCGGCGCGGTGCACCCCTACATCCGACGACGTACCGGTGAGGAACCGATCACCTACATCCACCCGGCGCTCGAGCCCGTGCTGGAGCGGACGCTCGGGGTGCCGCTGTTCCAGGAGCAGCTGATGCAGATGGCGATCGCCGTGGGCGGGTGCTCGGGCGACGACGCCGACCTGCTGCGGCGGGCGATGGGGTCGAAGCGCGGACTCGAGAAGATCGAGCGGCTGCGCGAGAAGCTCTACCTCGGCATGGCGGCGAACGACATCCACGGGGACGACGCCGACGCGATCTACGCGAAGATCCAGGCCTTCGCGAACTTCGGCTTCGCCGAGAGCCACTCGATCAGCTTCGCGCTCATCGTGTACGCGAGCGCGTGGATGCGGTTGCACTACCCGGGAGCGTTCCTGGCGGCACTGCTCCGGGCGCAGCCGATGGGGTTCTACTCACCCCAGACGCTCGTCGCCGACGCGCGTCGACACGGCGTGCAGGTGCTGCGTCCCGACGTCCTGCTGTCGGGGGTCGACGCGACGCTGGAGCCCCTCGACGGGACGGCGGACACCGCGCCGACCGGGCTCGACGCCTGCACGGCCGAGGAGCAGCCCCCGGTGCTGCCGTTCGACGGTTCGGCACCCGACGACACCGCGCAGCACCGACGCGACGGTGCGTTCGCGGTCCGGCTCGGGCTGGCCGAGGTGGCGTCGCTCGGGCGGCGGAGCGCCGAGGCCATCGTCGCCGAACGCACGGCGCACGGACCGTTCACGGACATGTCCGACCTCGCCCGACGGGTCCGGCTGAGCACCGCGCAGCTCGAGGCCCTCGCGGCCGCAGACGCCTTCGCGGGCCTCGGGATCGACCGCCGGAGCGGCATGTGGTCCGCTGCCCAGGCCGCCGCCGAGCGCCCCGACCAGCTCCCGGACACCCAGGTGACCGTGCAGCCGCCGCTGTTCGGGCAGATGACGAGCGGCGACGTGCTCATCGCGGACATGTGGTCGACGGGGATGACGACCGACGACCACCCGGTGGGGCACCTCCGCGACCGGCTCCTCGCCCGCGGCGTGCTCAGCGTGCAGGACACCGCGACGGCCGAGTCCGGGCGTCGCATCGAGGTCGGCGGGATCGTCACCCACCGGCAGCGGCCCGCGACGGCGTCGGGGATCACGTTCCTCAACGTCGAGGACGAGACCGGGTTGGTGAACGTGATCTGCAGCGTCGGGGTGTGGGGACGCTACCGACGGGTGGCGCGTGAGTCACCCGCGGTGATCGTGCGGGGCATCCTCGAGCGGTCCCCGGACGGTGTGGTCAACGTCGTCGCGGACCGGATCGAACACCTGCCGCTCGCCGTCCGGACACGGTCGCGGGACTTCCAGTGACCGCGGTCGGCCCCGGCGGCCGCCTCGCGCGTGCGACGGGCTTCAGTCCTCGGCGGGCACCGCCGGCACCCGGATGGTGACCTCGAGACCACCCGAACGCACGTTGCGGAGGGACGCCGTGCCTCCCGCCCGTTCTGCGATCGCACGGACGATCGCGAGCCCGAGGCCGGAGCCGCCCGGCATCGGGACCCCGCCCGTCGCCGGGTCCGGGTCCCGGCGCGAGGTCCTGGCCTCGTCGGGACGGGTGAACCGGTCGAACGCGACCGGGATGAACGACTCGGGCACGCCCGGTCCGTCGTCGGTGATCTGCAGGACGCCGTCGGTGCCGTCGCTGCGCCACGACACGTACACGCCGCCGCCGCGGGGCAACGCCGCGACCGCGTTGCTGGCGGTGTTGGTGACCAGCTGCGCCATGCCGCCGGTGTCCAGGCGGTACCGCGGTTCGGCGGACGCAGTGTCGCTCGTGCCCGCGCCGGTGGCCCCGGACGAGCTGCCCGACGAGAGGGTCGGCGGCTCGAGGTCGAAGTCGACCGTGACGTCCTTCGCCGACGCGATCATGCGGACACGGTCCACCGCGGCCATCACCTCGTCGCCGAGGTCGGACCACGCGGTCGTCGTCTGCTGGACGCCGTCCTCCTCGCGGCGCTCCGACTCCTCGATGCGGGAGAGCGTGAGCAGGTCGTTCGCCAGACGCGAGAGCCGGGCGACGCTCCGCTTGGCGCGGTCGATGTGGGCGGCGAGCGCAGCGGCGTCGTCCCCGTCGAGCGAGGCCAGGTCGAGCTGGGTGGTGAGGATCGCCAGGGGCGTCCGGAGCTCGTGGCTCGCGTCCGACACCATCTGGCGCTCGCGCTCGGTGACCTGGCGGGTGCGGGCGAGGAACGCGTTGAGGGTGGTGGCGAGCGAGGCCAGTTCGTCCTGCGCCGGGCCGACCGGCAGTTCCGCGCGTTCGGGGGCGACCGAGAGCCGCTCGGCCTCACGGCGCATCCGGTTCACCGGCCGCAGGGCGGCGGTGGCGAGTGCCCACGAGGCGACCCCGAACGCGATGAGGATCGCGAGCCCGGTGAGCGACAGCGTCGTGGTGAGGTCGTCGACGACGATCGCCTCGGCCTGGGAGTTGCGTGCTGCGACGACGGTCCACCGCCCGGCCTGGTTCACGGGGTGCTCGATGACGACCCGGTACTCGGAGTCGGAGACGTCGATGAGCGAGGTGCCGGCCTTGGTCGAGGTGAGGCTGCCGAGCGCGCGTTCGACCCGGGGCGGCATGGTCGACAGCCGGATCTTGCCGGACGGGTCGACGACCGCGACGAGCTGCGCGTTGCCCGGCGCGGACAGGTCCGGGTCGCTGTCGACCTCGAGCGTCGCCACGTACGGGTCGACGTCGGCGTCGAGCAGCGTCCGGGTCGCACTCGCGACGACGCTCACGACCTGGAACCGCATGACGAGCACGAGCAGCAGGATCACCACGGCGGCGATCGCGGTCGAGCCGATCGTGATCCGCGCCCGCAGGGAGAGCACGCGCAGCGGCCGGGGCAGACCGCTGCGGACGCGGTCGGTCCCGGCCCTGGGCGCGGGGTCGGTCACGCCCCGAGCAGGTCGAGCCGGTACCCGCGACCGCGGACGGTGGCGATGGCGACCGTCGCCTCGTGCGAGGTCAGCTTCTTGCGGAGGTACGAGATGTACTGCTCGACGACGTTCGGGTCGACGTGCTGCGAGCCGTCCCAGACCTCCTCGAGGATCTTCGGCCGGTCGACCACGGTGCCGACCGAGCGGGCGAGCAGGCGGAGGAGGGCGAACTCGGTCGGGCTCACCGCGACGCGCTGGCCCTTGATCGAGACCCGGCGGGCCTCGGAGTCGATCGCGACGTCGCCGACCTCGATGGTGCGCGGCGCACCGGCGGACTCACGCCGGCCGAGGGCGCGCAGGCGGGCGGTGAGTTCCGCGAAGGCGAACGGCTTGGTGAGGTAGTCGTCGGCTCCGGCGTCGAGGCCGAACACCCGGTCGTCCACGGCGTCGCGCGCGGTGACGAGCAGGATGCGCACCGGGTCCTCGCGTTCGCGGATGCGTCGGGCGAGCTCGAACCCGGACATGCCGGGCATCATCACGTCGACGATCGCGAGGTCGAACCCCTGCTCGCCGAGCGCGATGAGCGCTTCCACACCGTTCTCGACCGCAGTGACGCGGTACCCCTCCGCAGCGAGCCCGCGCTCCATGAGCGCGCGCATCTCGTCGTCGTCCTCGACCACCAACAGGCGCATGATCGACCTCCTCGGACCCCATCGTGGCATCGAACCGGGCCCCGGGGGCAGTGGCGGCTCCGAAGTCGCTGAATCTCGTCACAGTGACTTCTGTGCGTCTGCGGTCCGGGCGACCCGTGGACAGGGGTAGGACGTGCGTCCCACGGACTGGGGCGGGAGCATGTCACAGCTCGTTGCTAGGGTTCCCCGCGAGGACCCGTACCCGACGGGCCCTCATGTGGTTCTTGGGGGAACGATGAACGACCAGCCGGCCCACCCGGCCCTCGTCCGACTGCGCGCCGAACTCGTCGCGGCCCGCTCCGGCCTGGGGGTGCTCGGCGAGCTGGAGGGCTCGCGGCGTGACCGCGTCCTCGCCGACCTGCTGACGAGCGTCTCCGACGCCGCCAGCCGAGCGGCGCGGGTCGCCGGTGCCGAGGTCGTGGTGGCCGAGGTGCAGCGGTTCGCGTCGGTCGACGGTGCCGCCTCCGGTCCGGGTGGGGCGCCGGCGGTGTGGGACGACATCGCACAGGCGGCGATCGAGGCGGCCACCGCGGTGCACGCGCAGGCCTGACGGCGGCCACCGCGGTGCGTGCGCAGGCCTGACGGCGGCCACCGCGGTGCACGCGCGGGCCTGACGGCGGCCGCCGCGGTGCACGCGCAAACCTGACGGCGGCACGGCCCGCGCCCCGCGCCTCAGTCGTCCTCGCCGAGCAGCTCCTCGCGCACCCGTCGGATGTCCTCGAGCAGCGCCCCGATGAGCACCCAGTGCCGTGAGTTCGGCCGGACCACCCGGATCGGCCTGGTCAGCGCGGGCTCCGCGACACCGAACCCGGCGACCGCACCGCCGCCGTCGCGCGCACCGGTACCGCCGACGGCCTCGCCCGCACCACTGTCGCCGTCGCCCGCCGCGTCGGTGCCGTCCGACACCCCACCCGCACCACGGAGACCGTCGACCCCGTCCGGCCGCGCTCCCTCGTCCCGGGCGTCGAGCCGCGTGGCCTCCACCCGTGCGCTCAGCGACCGGACGTCTGCCCCGATGCGGGCGACCTCGGTGGCGATGCTCCCCACCACGGGGTCCGCGCGCAGGTCCTCGGCGGTGTTGTCCCGGATCGCGCGGGTCATGCCCGTGACGCGGGTCACGAGCACGCGGAGGTGCTCGGTGACGGCGACGTCCCGTTCCAGGATCGTGCGGTGCCGGCCGCCGCGCGGGTTCATCGTGAGCGACTCGCCCGCCGCGGTCAGCGAGGCCTCGGTGCGCGCGTGCTGCTGGCGGAGCGCCCGGGCCTGCAGCAGGGCCTCGTGCCACCGGGCCTCGTCCCACCCCTCGGTCAGGCCGATCGCGATCCGCTCGAACGCGGCGGCGGTGTCGCGGGCCAGCCGGGCGACGGCGAGGTGCGCCGGTTCGAGCAGCACCGGCGGGACGATGAGCGCGTTCACCACGAGCGCGACCAGTGCACCGACGACGGTCTCCAGGATCCGGTCGGCGGAGTAGTTCGGGGTGACGACCCCGGCGGTCAGCACGAGCATGCCGCTGATGCCGACCTGGGTCGCCGAGGTCGGGGTGAGCCGGAGGGCCCAGCTGAGCAGGATCGCGAGCACGATCACCACGAGCACGACCCACACGCCGTCGCCGAGCCACAGGTGGAACCCCGTCGCGAGCACGACGCCGAGCACGACCCCGGCGCTGCGTTCGAGCCCCTTGACGAACGACTGGGTGATGCTCGGCTGCACGACGAGCAGCGCGGCGATCGCGGCGAACGTCGGGAACGGTCCGTCGATGAGGACCCGGCAGAGCAGGACCGCGGCCACCACGGCCACCGCCGTCTTCACGACCTGCAGGAAGGGCGTGCGGGCGGAACTGCGGAGGCGCGCGACCGGGTTCACGACCACCACGGTAGCCACGAGCCGCACGCCGAGCCGTGCACGATGGCGACGAATCCGCACGGGCACGGTTGACTGGTCCCGTGTGGCCCAACCACGAGCGCGTCATCCCGCAGGCCTTCGCCGGCTCCGGGACCTCCGTCGTCGCAGCGCGCGCCCACTCGGTCGAACCCTCCGGCAACGGGTACCTCTACGGCTACGAGGTCGACACGGTCGACCGCGCCGGCCAGCGCGCCACGGTCCTGACGTACGTCGACACCGGCGGCACGCACGACCAGAACAGCGCGATCGTCACCGACCCGGTCACGGGTGACCCGGTGTCGGTGTGGGCGTACCCGAACGACCCCGGGCTGCCGGTGCTCCCGCAGGTGACGTACCGCGACGCCGTGACCGACCTGCTCGGCGGGATCGGCATGCCGGTCACCGACCCGGTGCTGTCCGTGGCGGCCTACCGTCCGGGCAAGCGTGCCGTGGTCCGGGTCGACGCCCCGGAACGCACCCTCTTCCTCAAGATCGTGCGCCCGCACCGGGTGGCCCCGATCGTGGAGTCCCACGAGCAGTTCGTCGCGGCCGGGCTCCCGGTCCCGCGCGTGCTCTCGAGCCGCGGGGACGGCCTGCTCGTGCTCGAGCGGATCCGCGGGGTCCCCGCCGGCAGCCGCATCACCGAGATCGCCGACGACCCGCGCTTCGTCGCCTCGCTCGCCGCGCTGACCGGCCGCATCGCGACCGTGCCGATGACGCAGCAGGCCCGAGCGGACGCCATGGACCACGCCGACTGGCACCGCCGGACGCTCGTCGCCGCGCTGCCGCAGGACGCCGAGGAGATCGACGCCCTGTACGACGAGATCGGGCGGCGCTCGGTGAGCTGGGGGAGCGGGACCCGCCAGGTCGTGCACGGCGACCTGCACCTCGAGCAGGTGTTCGTCGACGAGGACGAGCCGTGGCGCATCTCGGGGCTGCTCGACATCGACACCGCCGGCTGGGGCTTCCCGGTCCGCGACATCGGTGCGGTCGTCGCGCACCTCGTCGTCACGGCGCTCTGGCACCGCTCACGTGGCGACGCCGAACGGGGTGCAGCGGCGGAGCGGCTCGCCGACGCCGTGGCGCGCGACTGGGTCGCGCGGAACCCCGGCGAGGCCGAGCGGATCGGCCCCGCGATCGGTGCCCAGCTCCTCGCCCACGCCGGCGGGCAGGCGACGACGGGGTCCGCCAACGGCGTGCAGACCGCGCAGCACCTGCTCGCGGCGACACGTGCGGCGCTCGCCGACGCTGCACCCGTGCTGCCGTCCGACGGTCTGGTGCGTCCGCGGTCCGCACCGCAGGTCTGAGACGACGACCCTCCGCACCGGTCGGGAGGCGCATGGCGGCCCGGCACCGTGCCTCCGGTCGGTCCGGCTGCCGGTCGGGAGGCGCGTGGCGGCCCGGCACCGTGCCTCCCGTCCGTCCCGTGCGCGGTCCGGAGGTGCGTGGCGCCCGGCGCCGCGCCTCCCGTCCCGTGCGCGCGACGCGCGCGGGGACGCGGGAGTCGCCGCCGTCGGGGGTCGGGGAGTAAACTGCCTGGAGCACGCACCGTGTGCTCGCGTGCCGCGTCGATTCCGGATGCGGCGGTCGGTCGGTTGACCGACGCGGGGGCCGGGCCGTGAGCGTCCAGTGGGGCGCCACGTGCGTGCGACGGCGCCGGACCCCGGCGCGGACCGACGTGTCGCGTACCGAGCGGTGCACGACGGCACGGTCCGCAGGGCTCCACCGGAGTTCCGCAACGGGACCGGCGCACCAGCGGGCCAGGGTGGCCCGCGGGACCGGAGCCGTGCCGGCACCGGTCGAGGACTTCCCGCCACCGACGGCGGCTCGCCCGTGCAGACGGGCGGAACAAGGAGGAGCGTTGGCTCGATCAGGCACCCGGCGTGCAGCCGGCGGGACGCGGACCGCGTCGCGCCGCACCAGGCCGCTCGACAACGACGGCGTCATCCCCGTCCTCGCCCGCGCCGTGCGCGAGGTCGAGGCCGCGGCGCAGCGCGGTCCGCTCAAGGCCACCAACCGGACGAAGTTCCAGGCGGTCGCACTGCTCATGCGTGAGGAGCGTGCCCGCGTCAAGGCGGACACCGAGCTCACCGACGCGCAGCGCGCCGAGCAGCTGAAGCGCCTCGACGGCGTGGCGACGATCCTCGCGAAGACGGCGGCACGCGACACCAGCGTGATCCAGCTGCTGACCGAGGAGGCCTCGGTCAGCGAGGCCACCCGCACGGTCAAGCGCGACATGATGATCGCCGGCGGGATGGAGCTGCAGCCGGAGGACCTCGTCATCGCCGCCGAGCCGTCCCCGGTCGTCGAGACCCCGGTGCGGTCGGTGCTCCCGCAGGCGGTCGTGCAGCGGCAGCTCGCGAACCCGTTCATGCCGCCGGACTTCGCGCTCGCCGACCAGCCCGTCGCGCACCCGCGTCGCCTGGCGAACTGGGAGCTGTTCGGCCCGCTGTTCAAGTCGTTCGAGTACGGCGCGGGCGGGGGAGCGGCGTCGATGCCGCTGCCCGAACCCGCGAACCTGCACACGCGCTCGGGCACCACGCTCATGAAGCACCAGGCGGAGCTCGTCGCCGCCGCGTCGCAGGGACACCGCACGTTCCTGCTCGCCGACGAGCCGGGTCTCGGCAAGACGGCGCAGTCGCTGCTCGCCGCCGACGCCGCGAACGCCTTCCCGCTGCTCGTCGTCGTGCCGAACGTCGTCAAGACGAACTGGGCACGCGAGGCCGAGCGCTGGGTGCCGAACCGCCGCGCGACCGTCATCCACGGTGACGGGGACGACCTCGACGGGTTCGCCGACATCGTCATCGTGAACTACGAGATCCTCGACCGGCACGTCGGCTGGCTCGGCTCGTTCGGGTTCAAGGGCATGGTCGTCGACGAGGCGCACTTCATCAAGAACAAGGAGTCGCAGCGCTCCCGGTTCGTGCTGCAGCTCGCCGAGAAGATCCGCGAGCGCACGGCCGCGCCGCTCCTCATGGCGCTGACCGGGACCCCGCTGATCAACTCGGTCGAGGACTTCCGCACCATCTGGGAGTACCTCGGCTGGATCGACGACAAGAAGCCCCGCGCAAAGCTCATGAACGAGCTCGAGGACATCGGGCTGACTCCCGCCGACCCGGGCTTCTTCGTCGAGGCGCGCAAGGCCGTCATCGACCAGGGCATCGTGCGGCGGCGCAAGGTCGACGTCGCGGCGGACATCCCGGCCCGTCGCATCGCCGACATCCCGGTCGAGCTCGACGGTGAGGAGGGCCGCTCGATCCGCGACGCCGAGCGCGAGCTCACCGCGAAGCTCGTCCGCCGGTACCACCAGGCCCTCGCGGCCCGGACCGGGCAGGACCCGGTGGTCGGCATCGACCACAAGCTCGTGCGGCAGGTCGCCCGCTGGGAGCTCGAGGACCAGGACGCCTCGTCGACCGGCGAGAACGTGTTCTCGATGGTGCGTCGCATCGGCCGTGCGAAGGCCCAGCTCGCGGCGGACTACGCGGCGCAGCTGGCGTCGAACGTCGGCAAGGTCGTGTTCTTCGCGAAGCACCTCGACGTGATGGACCAGGCCGAGGAGGTCTTCGCCCGTCGTGGCCTGAAGACCGCGACCGTCCGCGGCGACCAGACCCCGGTGCAGCGCACGGCCGAGATCGACGCGTTCGTGAACGACCCCGACGTCGCCGTGATCGTCTGCTCGTTGACGGCGGCCGGCGTCGGCCTGAACCTGCAGGTGGCGTCCAACGTCGTGCTCGCGGAGCTGTCGTGGACGAGCGCCGAGCAGACCCAGGCGATCGACCGCGTGCACCGCATCGGGCAGGAGGAGCCGGTCACCGCGTGGCGCATCATCGCCGCGCAGACGATCGACACCAAGATCGCCGAGCTCATCGACTCGAAGGCGTCCCTGGCCGCCCGCGCGCTCGACGGCTCGGACGAGGAGGTCGTCGACTCCGGTGACATCCAGCTCGACGCGATGGTCGCACTGCTGACGGACGCGCTCTCGCGCTGAGTGCGGCGGGGGCCCGCGTGCGTTCGCACAACGAGAAGCGGCTCGAACCACGGAATTCCGTGGTTCGAGCCGCCTCTCGTTGTGCAGGAGCACGTCGCGCCGCGGGGTGGCTCCGGTCAGCACGTCGCGCCGCGGGGTTGCTCCGGCCAGCGCGCCCAGCCGCGGGTCAGATGCGGGACTGCACCTCGGCGAGCGAGGGGTTCGTCGCGGTGCTGCCGTCCGGGAACACGAGCGTCGGCACCGTCTGGTTGCCGCCGTTGACCTCGGCGACGAGCTCGGCCGTGCCGGGCGTCTGCTCGATGTCGACCTCGCGGAAGGGGACGCCCGCCTTGGTCATCTGGTTCTTCAGGCGCGCGCAGTACCCGCACCAGGTGGTCGTGAACATGGTGACGCCGCCGGCCTCCGGCACGAACGCGTCACGGGTGATGGTGTCGCTCATGCCGCGAGCCTAGATCGCCCGGGTGGACGTGCCCCGCGAGTTCGTGGTGCACGACACCGTCCTGGTAGACAGGAGCACGTGACGGACACGCACCTCGAGATCGAGCGCACCTACGACCTGCCCGAGGGCGGGGCCCTCCCGGACCTGATCGGCGTCGGCAGCATCACCGCCACGGACCACCAGGAGCCGTTCGCCCTCGACGCGACCTACTGGGACACCGAGCGCTACGACCTGGTGGCGTCCCGCGTCACCGTCCGCCGACGCACGGGTGGCCCCGACGCCGGCTGGCACATCAAGCGCTCGGCCTCCGACACCGTCCGGCACGAGCAGCACTTCCCCCTCACCGAGGACGCCGACGCCGTGCCCGACGAGGTCCTCGCCGCCCTGTTCACCGAGCGCCGGGGCCGCGCGCTCCGACCGGTCGTGCACATCGCGACCACCCGTACGGTCACGCGCCTGCTCGACGAGGACGACGAGCAGGTCGCCGAGCTCGCCGACGACCTGGTCACCGCGCAGCGTCTGGACGCCGACGCCCCGGCCACGCCCCGCACCTGGCGTGAGGTCGAGGTGGAGGCCGTCGCCGGCGTCGACGAGCAGGTCGCGCACGAGCTGTTCGCGGCGCTGGACGGGCGCTTCGCGGCCGTGGGGGCCGCCCCTGCGGCCGTCGCGTCCAAGCTGGCACGCGGGCTGGCAGGCGCACCGGCACCGCGCCTCCAGACCGCCGACAAGCCCGAGAAGGGCACCGCGGCCCGCGCGCTCGCCAAGCAGCTGAAGAAGCTGCGCGCCGCGCTGCTCGCCCAGGAGGCGCAGCTCCGGTCCGGCGGGCCGGCCGACCTCCGCGAGACGGCCCGGACCGCCCTCGGCATCGCCGCCGTGCTCGGGTCGTACCGCCCGGCGTTCGCCGGGACGGCCGCCGCCGACCGCGCGGCCGAGGCCGCCGACGGCCTTGCCGCGGTGACCGCGCGGGCCGCACTCGCCGACTACCTGGTGGAGCGGCTGCCGTACGCGTCCTCCCCGGCGCAGGACCTCCTGGTCGACACGATGACCCGCGAGCGGGTGCTGGCGGCGACCCGGGAGCGCCGGGCGGTCGCGGTGGCCGAGGTCCTCGCGTTCCTGCACGGTGAGCCGTACCTCGAGCTGCTCGACGCCCTCGACGACGCCGTGGAGCGTCCGGCCCCGACCGACTGGGCACTCCGGTCGCCGAAGCGCGTCGCGCAGGACGTCTCGGCCGTCGAGAAGCCCCGGGTGCGCCGACTCGTGCAGACCGCGGTCGGCGAGGAGGACGACTCCCTCGGCCTGCTCGACCGCGAGGCGACCGAGCGTGCCGCGACCGAGGAGGCCTGGCGTGCCGCCACCCGGGCCCGCGCGGCGATGGACGTGCTCGGCGACGACGCGTTCCCGCACGCGCTGTGGAAGCGGATCGGCGACGCTGCGGACGTGCTGACCGAGCGGGTGCGGTCGCTGCACGCGCTCGACGTGCTGCGGGTGCACTCCGGCATCGCCGAGCGCGGTGGCGAGGGCACGTTCGGGTACGGCGTGCTCGCGGGCGACCGGGTGCGGTTGGCCGAGGACTCCTACGACCAGGCGGTGCACGCGCTCAACCGCGTGTGACGGGCGGGCGCGGGCTGCCGCGTCCGCCGCTGGCCCGCGTCCACCCCGGGCGCGGGCGCGACCCGGGGGCCGCGCCCGTTCGGGTCAGCCGGCGGCGATCGGCTCCGCAGCGGCTGCCGGGTTCACGTCGGCGAGCCCGAGCACGTCGAGCAGCCAGGCGATCTCGAACGCCCGCTCCTTCCACGAGTCGTACCGGCCGCTCACGCCACCGTGCCCGGCTGCCATCTCGGTCTTCAGCAGCACCGGGGCGCCGACCTCGCGGAGCTTCGCGGTCCACTTCGCCGGCTCGACGTAGAGCACGCGGGTGTCGTTGATCGACGTCACCGCGAGGATCCGCGGGTACTGCACGTCGTCGCGGACGTTCTCGTACGGCGAGTACTCGCTCATGTAGCGGTACACCTCGGGGTCGTGCAGCGGGTCGCCCCACTCGTCCCACTCGATGACCGTGAGCGGCAGGTCGGGGTCGAGGATGCTCGTGAGCGCGTCGACGAAGGGCACGGCTGCCAGGATGCCGGCGAAGCGCTCGGGTGCGAGGTTCGCGACCGCACCCATGAGCAGGCCGCCCGCGCTGCCGCCCTCGGCGACGAGCCGGTCGGCGCTGGTCCGCCCGGACGCGATCAGGTGCTCGGCGACCGCGACGAAGTCGGTGAAGGTGTGCTTCTTGGTGAGGGTCTTGCCGTCCTCGTACCAGTGCCGGCCCATCTCGCCGCCACCGCGGACGTGCGCGACCGCGAAGACGACGCCGCGGTCGAGCATCGACAGCCGCATGACGCTGAAGCCCGGGTCGATCGAGTGCTCGTACGAACCGTAGCCGTACAGGTGGAGCGGTGCCGGCCGGTCGGCGTCGACGGCGTCGCGTCGCCAGACGAGCGACACCGGGACCTCCGTGCCGTCGGGGGCGGTCGCCCAGTCGCGCTCCTGCACGTAGTCCGCCGGGTCGTAGCCGCCGAGGACGGGTTGGCGCTTCAGCACGGTGACCTCGCCGGTGGCCAGGTCGAGGTCGCTCACCTCGGACGGGGTGACGAACGACGTGTACCCGATGCGCAGGGTCGGCTGGTGCCACTCCGGGTTGCCGCCGAGTCCCGCCGAGAACAGCGCCTCGTCGAAGGGGACCTCGTGCGCGTCGCCGTAGCCGTCGACCTCGATCGGGATGACGGCGACGCGGGGGAGCGCCTCGGACCGGTACTCGAGCGCGAGGTGCCCGGCGAAGGCGTCCACCGACTCGATGCGTCGCTCCGGGTGGTGCGCGACGACGACCCGGCGGTCCCGCTCGGAGGTGGGGTCGTCGGCGGGCACGTCGACGAGCTCGAAGTTCTCGGCGCCGTCGTTGTGCAGGACGAGGAAGCGGTCGCTCCCGCCGACGATGGCGTGCTCGATCTCGTACTCGACGCCCTCGCGCCGGGGCCACACGACGGTGAACTCGCCGGTCGGGTCCGACGCGTCGAGGACGAGCGCCTCCGAGGTGATCTTCGACCCGAGCTCGATGACGATGTACTGCGACGACCGGGTGACCCCGACACCGACCCAGTACCGGTCGTCCGGCTCCTCGAAGACCACGACGTCCTCGGACGCCGACGTGCCGACCCGGTGCCGCCAGATGCGGTCGGGCCGCCAGGACTCGTCGACGGTCGGGTAGAACAGGTACCGTCCGGAGGGGTCGAAGGTCGCACCCGAACCGGTGTCGGGGATATCGTCGCCGAGGTCCTCGCCGGTCGTCAGGTCGCGCACGTGCAGGGTGTAGCGCTCGTCGCCCTCGACGTCCACGCCGTAGACCAGGCGGGTGCCGTCGTCGCTGATGTCGTAGCTGCCGAGCGAGAAGAAGTCGTGTCCCTCGGCCAGGGCGTTGCCGTCCAGGACGACCTGCTCACCGGGGAGCGTCCCCGCACCCTCGGCGACCGCGGGTGGGGTCCAGTCGTCGGGGCCGGTGATCGGTGCGCGGCAGTGGGTGCCGTACTGGCTGCCCTCGGCGGTGCGCGTGAAGTACCACCAGTCGCCCATGCGGACCGGCACCGAGAGGTCGGTCTCCTGCACGCGGCTCTTCACCTCGGCGAAGACACGGTCGCGCAGCGGGGCGAGGTGCTCGGTGGCGGCGTCGGTGTACGCGTTCTCGGCCTCGAGGTAGGCGATCGTGTCCGGTGACTCCTTGTCGCGCAACCACTCGTAGTCGTCGACGAAGTCGATGCCGTGGTGGGTCCGCGTCACGGGCCGCTTGGCGGCGGACGGCGGGGTGGTGGCCTGGGCGTGCTCGCTGCTCACCGTCCCACCCTATTCGGCGGGTCCGAGCGGCCGCCCACCGACGCGGTGCCGGCTCCGTCCCGAGCGCTCGTCGCCGCAGGGGATCCGCGCGCCCGGGCGTCGACCCCGTCCCGGATCCGCTCGGTGAACGCGTCGAGCTCGGCGACGACCGCGGGCGCCACCCACGCCCGGTTCCGCCGACGCGTGGTGACCGGTCGCAGGACGCCCGCTCGACAGAGGTCGTCGGTCATCCGGTCGACCACGGCCCCGACGTCGCGGCCCACCCCCGGACCGGTCCCACCGGCGGCGCGGCGGACGAGCCGCTCGGCGTGGTCCTCGGTGAGCACGGCGTCCTGCTCGAGCGCCCGCCCCAGCACCGCGTGCACCCCGGACCGGCAGACGCCCGCGGCACGGTCGACCCCCACCTCGGCGAGCAGCAGGGAGGTGACCAGGGCCTCGTCGGCTGCGGCACCCACCGCGATCGCCAGGTCCCGCACCCAGTCGTCGACCGCTCCCTGCCGGTACCGCTCGAGGTGCGCGAAGTACCGGTCGCGTTCGGCGTCGAGCACGACGGCGAGCGGGACGACGGCCGACCGCGCGGCCCCGCGGGCGCGCAGGACCGCGGCGACCAGTGCCCGACCGATGCGGCCGTTGCCGTCGGTGAACGGGTGGATCGACTCGAACTGCGCGTGCGCGATCGCGGCCTGGGCGACGGGGTGCAGGTCGTCGCGCCGGAGGAACGCGAACAGGTCGGCCATGAGCGCCGGGACGTGCTCCGGCGGCGGTGGGACGTACCGGGCCGTCCGCGGGGTGGCGCCGCCGCCGATCCAGTTCTGCACGTCCCGGTACCGCCCGGCGTCCGGCCCGTCGAGCGGGTCGTCGCGCATGAGGTGGTGGTGTGCCCGCAGCAGCGCGGGCTCGTCGACGGTCCCGCCCGACGCCGCCTCGACGAGACCGACGATCGCCTCGGCCGCGCGGACGGTCGCCGTGGCACCCGCGTTCGCCCGCGAGCCGGCGAGGGCACGGGCGATGTCCTCGGTCGTGGCGTGCTCGTGCTCGATCCGCGACGAGGAGACCGCCTCGGTGCGCGCGAGCACGTGCTGCAGGGGACCGGTGCCCGGCGCGTCGTCCAGCGCACGGAGGGCGAGCGCCGCGCGCGCGAGCAGCACCGCCGTCCCGTCGTCGGGGGACCAGACCGCCCCGGCCACGGGCGGCGGCAGCGACACCCGGACCGAGCGCAGGAGCCGGTCGGCGCGCGGGCCCCGCACGGCGCTCCGCCACGGGCGTTCCTCGGTGCGGTGCGACGGCCACACCGGCGTGGTCGTCAGGGGGGTCGTGCTGGTGGGGTCGGGCACGGGCCTCCTCGGGCGGTCGTGGGTCGGACGAGCAGGGACGCCGGCGGCGCCGGACGGCCACCGTCCAACGACGGTAGGACCGGGCGGACGCGCCCGCCAAGGAATGCACATGTCGCATGCACGACCGCGCGGCCCCGGACCCCGACCGCCGTAGCGTGGACGCATGCGTTCCTCCTCCTCCTTCGTCGTCACCGGCGCCCACGTCGTCCCCGTCTCCGCACCCGCCTTCGACGGCGGTGCCGTCGTCGTCGAGGACGGCCGCATCACCGCGGTCGGCCCCGACGTCACCCCGCCGCTCGGCCTGCCCGTCGTGGACGCCGCCGGCGCCTGGCTCGTCCCCGGCTTCGTCGAGGCGCACGGCCACGTCGGCATCCACGAGGAGGCGAACGGCTGGGCGGGGAACGACACGAACGAGATGACCGACCCGAACACGGCCGCCGTCCGGGCGATCGACGCCGTCGACATCGACGACGAGGGCTTCCGCGACGCACTGTCCGGCGGCATCACGAGCATCGTCGTGAAGCCCGGCTCCGGCAACCCGATCGGCGGACAGACCGTGGCGATCAAGACCTGGGGCGGCCGGACGATCGACGAGCAGCTCATCTCCGACGCCGTCAGCGTCAAGAGCGCCCTCGGCGAGAACCCGAAGCGCGTGTACGGCGACAAGGGGCAGACGCCCTCGACCCGCCTGGGCGTCGCGAAGGTCATCCGCGAGGCGTTCGTCGCCGCGCAGGACTACCGCGCCGCACGCGAGGCCGCGGCGGCGAAGGGCGAGCCGTTCACGCGCGACCTGACGAAGGAGACCCTCGTCCGCGTGCTCGACGGCGAGCTCGCGTGGGACCAGCACGTGCACCGGCACGACGAC
The DNA here is from genome assembly GCF_001864935.2 of Curtobacterium sp. MCBA15_012. NCBI lineage: Bacteria > Bacillati > Actinomycetota > Actinomycetes > Micrococcales > Microbacteriaceae > Curtobacterium > Curtobacterium sp. MCBA15_012. The sequence continues at coordinate 1,222,030 of NZ_CP126267.1, forward strand.
ATCGCGACGGCCCTGCGGCTCGCCGACGAGTTCGGGTACCGACTCGTCGTGAACCACGGCACCGAGGCGCACAAGATCGCCGACGTGCTCGCCGAGCGGGACGTACCGGTGATCTACGGCCCGCTGTTCACGAGCCGCTCGAAGGTCGAGCTCCGCGACCGCGGCATCCGGAACCTCGCGACGCTCGCCGCTGCAGGCGTCCGGGTGGCGATCACGACGGACGCCCCGGTCGTGCCGATCAACATGCTCGTCGACCAGGCCACCGCCGCGGTCAAGGAGGGGCTGCCCTGGCAGTCCGCGCTCGAGGCGCTCACCACGAACCCCGCCGACTTCCTCGGCTTCGGGCACCGCGTCGGCCGCATCGAGCCCGGCTTCGACGCGGACCTCGTGCTCTGGGACGGCGACCCGCTCGCCGCGACCAGCCGCGCGACGCGCGTCTGGATCGAGGGCGCGTCCGTCTACGCGTGGGCCGACGGGACCGGCGTCACCACCCCGCGCTGGTGACCGGCTGACGGACGGTAGGCGCGTGGCGGCCCCGCCCCGCGCCTCCCGTCCGCCCTCCCCGCCCCCGGCGGGCTACTGCTCGCGGGACAGCAGGAAGTCGTTGATGCGCTCGGTCATGTCGAGGTCCACCGCGCGCGCGACCCCGTTGACCGAGCGGATCGGCGCCGCCTGGCGGACGCTGGACAGCAGCCAGAGCGCGTCGGCGGCCTCGAGGTCTGCGAGCGTCACGAGCTCGTACGACGTCGCGATGCCCTCGCGCTCGGCGAACCGGAAGACGTCGGCCTGCGTCGTGCCGGCGAGGATGCCGATGTCGGTCCGCGGCGTCACGAAGCGCCCGCCGACCGCCATGACGAGGTTGGCGCGTGTGCCCTCGAGCACGTAGCCGTCCGTCGAGACGAACAGGGCGTCGTCGGCACCGCGGCGCTCGGCTTCGCGCAGCGCGGCCATGTTCACCGCGTACGAGAGCGTCTTCGCGCCCTGCAGCAGCCACGGCGAGGTCCGCTCGACGTCGTGCCGGTAGCCGCGGTCGAGCGTCACGACCGCGATGCCCTCGGTGCGGGCCGCGCTCTGGTCGCCCGAGGGTGCGGCGTACACCCACCCGGTGGGGCGACCGCTGCCCTCGACCCCACGGGTCATCACGGTCTTCGCGAAGGCCTCGTGCACGGGGTCGAGCCGTGCGCACACCGCCTCGATCGCCCGGCGCCAGGCGTCGAGGTCGGGCGTGGGCAGGTCGAGCATCGCCGCGGACCGGACGAACCGCGCCAGGTGCGGTTCGAGGGCCTGCGGACGGCCGTCGACGACCGTGATCGTCTCGAACACGCCGTCGCCGCGGACCGCACCGAGGTCCTGCACCTGCAGGTGCTCCTCGAGCGGCTTCGCCCACGTGTACGCGTCGGCCGCGGGGTCGTGCGGCGCGGCGTCGCGCGAGGGCTGGTTGAGGACGGCGAGGACGGTGTCGGTCATGGCCCCCATCCAACCGCAGGTCAGTCGGCGCGGGGCAGCGACCCGAGGAGCTTCCACACCGCCGGTGTCAGCTCGGGGTGTTGCAGGGCGATGCGGCGCAGCCGGTGGTACTCCTCGCCGAGGGCGGTGCCCTGCCCGGAGGCCGGGTGCCCCGACCAGTGCGCGCTGCGCTGGCTGATCGCCGCGTCGAGCTCGACGGCGTCGGCACGGAGGATGAGCACGACCTGCTCGTCGACGGACGGCAGGGTGGGCATGAACTCCCACGGGTCCTCGCCGGCGCGGCTGCGGTGCTCGACGATCACCGAGATCTCCTCGGCGGCCTCGGCGCGCAGCACTTCGAGGCTGCGCCCGGTCCTGCGGGACTCAGCCACGGTGCCCCCACAGCACGCCTGCCATGCGCCAAGCCTACGTCAGCGGATCGGCCACACTGGACGCGTGACCCCGCGCGACCAGACGAAGTCCCAGCACCCACCGGTCGTCGTCGTGTACCTGCTGCGCGACGGCACGGACGGCCCCGAGGTGCTGCTCGGCGAGAAGCGACGCGGGCTCGGCGCGGGGCGCCTCGTCGGTCCGGGCGGCAAGGTCGAGCCGGGGGAGCCGCCGGTGGCGGCCGCCGTCCGCGAGGTGGCCGAGGAGGTCGGCCTGCGGCTCGACCCCGCCGACCTGGAGGCGCGTGGCACGTTGGACTACCGGTTCCCGTACCGCCCGTCCTGGTCCCAGGTCTCGGACGTGTTCGTCTGCCGCCGCTGGCAGGGGAGCCCGACGGGCAGTGACGAGCTGGTGCCGCGCTGGATCCCGGTCGACGCCGTGCCGTACGACGCGATGTGGGACGACGCCCGCTACTGGCTGCCCGGCGTGCTCGCGGGCGGGACGGTGGACGCGCGGTTCACCTTCGCCGAGGACGACGCGACGGTCGCCGGGTTCACCGGCACGGGGGTGCGGGCGGAGGGCCGCCCGTCCCGGTAGTCGCTCGGCGCTCGTCGTCGGTCAGGTCAGCGCCGGGCTTGCGTCCTGGGGGCAGCTCAGCGCTGGGGCTGCGTGCGGGTGCTGCCGGTGCGGGCCTCCTCGGCCGCGGCGAGCACGTCGGCGTCGCCGCTGCGCCCACCGAGCGGCCGGACGAAGAAGTCGACCACGCCCGCGGCGATCGCGGCGAGCACCGCGAAGATCGCCCAGCCCACGAACAGCCCGGCGACGTTGCGCCCGTCGGCCGGGGCGAGCAGCACGCTCGCGGCGTACAGCCCGGCCGCGACCACGAGGAACACGACGACGACGGTGACGAGGGCGCGGTGCCAGGCGGTGCGGGAGGTCATCGGCCCAGGATACGCCCGGCGCCGGGCGGTTCCGCGTCCTGCCCGCGAGCCCGACGCTCCGCGGGTCGCCCGCGCCGTCACCGCTCCGCGTGCCGCCCGTGGGTGCGGGAGCGGTCCGCCGTGTCGGGCCGGGCCGTCGCGTCGGCGCGCCCCGTCGCGCCGGACCGGGCCGGTCCGTCGGGCCGGGCCGACGTCCTGGACCCGTCCACCCGCGGGACGGGACGGGTGCGCGGACCGTTCCCCGCGCCTCCCGTCCGGGTCGGACCGGAGCGGTCCGCCTGCCGCACCACGGGGATGCGTCCGGTCGGGGTGGTCTCCGTCTCGAGGCCGTCCCGGCCCCCGGTGAAGACGTCCCCGGAGACGCGCTCGTCCTCCCAGTCGTCGTCGCGGAGGACACTGAGCGTGCCCGTCTCGGTCGAGGTGAGGCCGTGCCGCTCGAGCTCGGCGTCGCGCTGCTTGCCGAGGAACTCGCGGTTCGCGTTCTGGGCGTCCTGGAACATCGTGGTGCGGTTGTTCACGATCGCCGAGATGCGGCGTCGCTCCCACCACTGCTTGCCGAAGAACATCAGGACGAGCCCGGCGGCGGCGTAGCAGCCCATCGTCAGCAACCCGCGGCCGAAGCCGGGGCCGACGCCGTAGACCTCGTGCTTGATCATGTCGACCATGCTCGAGCCGACCACCACGTGGTTCAGCCACGCGAACGGCTCGGGCATGAACCACTTCGGGTAGGCGCCACCGGACGACGGCATCGACAGGAAGACGAAGCAGATCATCGCGGGGGCGGCGATGAACCGCCCGACGAAGTAGCTCAGGCCGTTGACCGCGAGGCCGATCGCGACGATCCAGCCCCAGGCGATGAGGACGAGTTCGATCCAGTGCCCGTGGATCGCGCCGACCACCGGACCGGCGAGGGTGTTCGTGATGAGCGAGATGACGAGGCCGCCGACGACGATGACCGCCATCCGGGTGCGGTGCCGCAGCGGGCCGCCCATGATGCCGATGAACATCGCGACCATGTAGCCGCCGATGCACCACGCGAGCATGACGTACATCGCGACGGTGCCGTACTCGTCGTAGGCGGGCAGCGGCGCGAGCTCGGTGACGGTGGGGGCCGGGCCACCGGTGGCCTCGATCACGCTCGAGAGCGTCGCGGGCACGAGCGACGCGACCTGGAACTGGTGCGCGCTGGCCTTGAAGACCTCGTTCGCCGACGGGTCGACCGCGACGGCCATCGTGCCCGCGAGCACGTCGCGCTTCGCCTGTGCGAGGGAGTCGTAGACGTGGAAGACGTACTCGCCCGGCAGGGCCTTGTCGACCGCGGCGACGAGCGTGGGGTCGCTGCCGACCAGGGCGACCGGGACGTCGTGCGGGTGCGGGGCGTGGAACGCGAAGACGTAGCAGAGGCAGAAGCCGACGATGAAGAACAGCGGCATCCAGAGCTGCAGGCCGATGAGCTGCAGGGAGGGGTGCAGCGTGCCGTACCAGCGGCGGTACCGGCTGACCTTCTGCGGTGCGGGGACGGGCGCCTGCCGGACCTGGGACGTCCGGGAGACCGAGCGGCTGCCGGCGACCGGGGCACCGCGGCGGGGCTTCGATCCGCCGCGCGTGGACGGTCGGGTCTGCCGGGACTTCGGTGCGGGCTTCGGCGCGGTGGTGCGCGGCGCTCCGTCTCGGTCAGGGAGGTCGGTGTTCCTGGGGACGTCGTTCCGCGGCTCGCTCACTCGGCGCTGTGCTCCTTCTCCTGGTCGGAGCGTCACGATACGCCCGGGTTGCTCCCCGCGTGCCGTGAGCGGGCGCGGCCGCCGTCCCGCGCGGGACGGTTCAGGACCGGCTGCGCGACGCCTGTGCCGAGTCCATCGCGAGCTCCTCGGCGTCGAGCGTCACGAGCACGCGGCGCATGACCTCCTCGTCGAGGTTGCCCTTCTCGCGCTCCTCGAGCACGATCTCGCGCCGACGGTCGAGCAGCTCGCGCCGGATGTCCTGGATCTGCGCACCGCGGAGGCGCATCGGGGCGTTGCGTTCTTCGTCCTCCTCTTCCTCGGCGTCGCGGCGGAAGGTCTCGGCCTGCCGCTCGAGGCGCGCCTTGAGCCGGTTCACGACGGAGTCCACCGCCTGCGGGCCGTACTGCTCCGACCAGGCCGAGCGGCGGCGTTCGAGGAGCGCGATCGCGGCCTCGGTCGTGCGCTGGTTGAGCCGCATCTCGCTGCGGACGTCCTCCTCGCCCTCGCGCGGGTCCTGCACCTTGAGCGCGCGGATGACGAAGGGGAGCGTGAGCCCCTGCAGCAGGAGCGTGCCGACGGTCACGACGAACGCGATGATGAAGATCGTGTCCTGGGCCTTGATCTCGACCGGGTCCGCCACGACCGCGACCGCTGCGGCGAGCGTCACCACGCCGCGCATGCCGGTCCACGAGACGACCGTGAGCTCGCGCCAGTTGAGCTTCGGCTCCGCCGAGCCGCGGATCCACCGCAGGGAGGGGTGACCGCGGGACAGCCGGACGCGCAGGGGCCGGACCCACCGCCCGTGGAAGCGGTTGCGCACGTACGACTCGAAGACGAACAGCGGCCGGACCAGGACCACGACGACGAGCACGACGGCCGCGGCGGTCAGGGTCTGGCCGAGGCTGCGGTCGCTCTCGACGAGGTCCTGCACGACGGTGTTCAACTGCAGGCCGATGAGCGCGAACACGAAGCCCTCGAGGATGACGTCCATGCTCGTCCACAGCGGGCGCTCCTGCAGGCGGGTCGCGTAGCCCTCCTTCGGCGAGTTGTAGCCGATGTACAGGCCCGCGGTGACGACCGCGATGACGCCGGAACCGGACAGGTGCTCGGCGAGGACGTAGGCGACGAACGGCAGCAGGATGCTCATGATCGTCTCGACGACCGGGTCGTTGATGCGCATCCGGATCCAGTGCACCGCGACGCCGAGCACGATGCCGACCGCGAAGCCGACGCCGATCGCGAGCGCGAAGATCCCGAGGTCCTGCCAGATCGTCAGCGAGGTGCCCGCCGCGATGAGGGTGAACACGCGCACGAGCGTCAGCGAGGCGGCGTCGTTGATGAGGCTCTCGCCCGACAGCACGGTCATCACCCGGCGGGGGAGCCCGAGCTTGCGGCCGATCGACGCCGCGGACACCGCGTCCGGCGGGGCGACGACGGCACCGAGCAGGATCGCCGCGGGCCAGTCCATGTCCGGGATGATCAGGTAGGCCGCGAGGCCGACGGCCAGCGCGGTGATGATCACGAGGAAGACGCCGAGTCGTCGGATCTGCTTGATCGACTGCCGGAAGCTCTGCCACGACACGTCGAGTGCCGCCGAGTACAGCAGCGGCGGCAGGACCACCGTGAGGATGACCTCGGAGTCGATCTCGATCTCGGGCAGCCCCGGGACGAACGACACCGCGAGCGCGACCGCCGTCACGAGCAGGGGCGCTGGTAGTCCCTTGGCGCGGGCGAAGCCGGTCACCGCGAGCGAGCCGACCAGCAGGATGAGGAGCTCGACGATGTCCATGGCCTCCATCCTCCCATCCGGTGGTTCCGATCCTGAACGACCCCGAAGGCCGGGTGGACGCGGGATGAACGACAGGGTTTGTGCTCAGGGGGCAGGCCTGGGACACTCGTCCGCGGTGGACATCACACTCATAGTCGTCCTGGTCATCGCGTTGGCCCTCTTCTTCGACTTCACAAACGGTTTTCACGACACCGCCAACGCGATGGCGACACCGATCGCCACGGGCGCCATGAAGCCCAAGGTGGCGGTCACGGTCGCCGCGGTGCTCAACCTCATCGGTGCGTTCCTCAGCACCGCCGTGGCGACGTCGATCTCGCACGGACTCATCAACGAGGGGCCCGGTGGCGTCGCCATCACCCCCGAGATGATCTTCGCCGGGCTCATCGGCGCGGTGGTCTGGAACATGATCACGTGGCTGCGCGGCCTGCCGTCGTCGTCCTCGCACGCGCTGTTCGGCGGGCTCATCGGTGCTGCGATCGTCGGTGCCGGGTTCGGCTCGGTGAACTACGCCGCGCTGCTGACGGTCGTGATCATCCCGGCGTTCCTGTCCCCGGTCATCGCGGCGCTCGTCTCGCTGCTCGCGACCCGCATCGCCTACCGCGTCACCCGCCGTCCGGTGTTCCCGAACGAGCGCGGCGGCTTCCGGATCGGCCAGGTGTTCACGAGCTCGATGGTGTCGCTCGCGCACGGCACGAACGACGCGCAGAAGACCATGGGCGTCATCACGCTGACCCTGATCGCCTCCGGCTCGCAGTCGGCGGACTCGGGCGTCCAGTTCTGGGTGATCGTCGCCTGTGCGCTCGCGATCGCCCTCGGCACGTACACGGGCGGCTGGCGGATCATCCGCACGCTCGGCTCGGGCCTCACCGAGATCCGCGCGACGCAGGGCTTCGCGGCCGAGGCGTCGACCGCGGCGACGATCCTGGCCTCGAGCCACCTCGGGTTCGCCCTCTCCACCACGCAGGTCTCCTCGGGCTCGATCATCGGTGCCGGCCTCGGCCGTCGCGGGTCGAAGATCCAGTGGTCGACCGCGGGCAAGATCGTGATCGCCTGGTTCATCACGCTCCCCGCCGCCGCCGCGGTCGGGGCGATCGCCTCGGCCATCGCCCTGCTCGGCGTCCCCGGCCTGGTGATCGACGCGGTCGTGGGCGCGGCCGTGATCCTCGGCCTGTACCTCTGGTCGCTCCGCAAGCCGCACGACCAGGCCGCCGCGATCGAGGTCGACGTGGCCGCGAACGCCGTGTTCACCCGCAAGGAGCTCCGCGACATGCAGCGCAAGAAGCGTGCCGCCCGGGTCGCGGAGCGTCGCGCCGAACTCAGCCGCGAGCGCACGCTGCGCCGCATGGCCGGACGCAACGGAGGACGCCGCTGATGAGCATCGACTGGTTGGCCTTCCTCACCGTCGCCGTGGTCGCGGTCGTCTCCGCGTGCTTCGTCGTCCTCGTGTACTCGATCGGGCTGCGCCTGTGGAGCGAGGCCGACACCCGTGCGGGCAAGTACACCGTGAAGGACGACGGCACGATCGGCCCGGCAACGGCCGGCTTCCCGCGGCCGGGGGCGGTGCAGCCCGCCGTGCGCGCGTTCCGCGCGCTGTCGATCGCGTGCTTCGCGGTCACCGGCGCCGCCGTGCTGTACGGGATCTCCCTGATCGTCCCGCAGTTCCACTGATCCCCGAGTCCCACCGGCGCCGGTCGCGGGACGCGACCGCGTGACGGACGGGAGGCCCGTGGCGACACCGCCACGGGCCTCCCGTCCGTCCACCGGTCACCGCGACCACCCGGCGGCCGCCCGTCGGACCGTCCCGTCTCGCGGTGCCGTGCGCCCGGTGCGGCCGCCCGCCCGTCGTTCGGTCCGACGCCACGCAGCGCCGTGCGCGCTGCCGGACCGGACCGACCGGACGGGCTAGCCTCGTGGGGTGACCGGCAACGAAGCAGCACGCACCCGCACCGAGACCGACTCCCTGGGATCCCTGGAGGTCCCCGTGGACGCCTACTGGGGGATCAACACCCTGCGGGCGCTCGAGAACTTCCCGATCACCTCGGTGCCGATCGCGGTCTACCCGGACCTGATCGTGGCGCTCGCGACGGTCAAGCAGGCCGCCGCCCGTGCGAACAAGGCGATCGGGGTGCTCGACGCCGAACGTGCCGACGCGATCGACCGTGCCGCGCAGGAGGTGCGCGACGGCGCGCTGCGGGAGCAGTTCGTCGTGGACGTCGTGCAGGGCGGTGCCGGGACGAGCACGAACATGAACACGAACGAGGTGCTCGCGAACCGCGCCCTCGAGCTGCTCGGCCGCGAGAAGGGCGACTACGGGTACCTGCACCCGATCGACCACGTCAACCGCAGCCAGTCGACCAACGACACGTACCCGACGAGCGTCAAGCTCGCGATGATCCTCGGCGTGCACCGGCTGACCGAGCAGCTCGAGCTGCTGTCGGAGGCCTTCGCCGAGCGGGGCCGCGCGTTCCAGGACGTCCTCAAGGTCGGCCGCACGCAGCTGCAGGACGCCGTCCCGATGACCCTCGGGCAGGAGTTCACCGGCTTCTCGCACACCATCCAGGAGGACGTCCTCCTGCTCCGCACGGTGACGCCGCTGCTCGCCGAGACGAACCTCGGCGCGACGGCCATCGGGACCGGCATCACCGCCGACCCGCTCTACCGCGACGAGGTCCGCCGGCAGCTCCAGGTCGCGAGCGGGCTCGACATCGTGACGGCGCCCGACCTCATCGAGGCGACGAGCGACGCGGGTGCGTTCATGACCCTGTCCGGCGCCGTCAAGCGCAGCGCCGCCAAGCTCTCGAAGATCTGCAACGACCTCCGGTTGCTCGCCTCCGGTCCGCAGGCCGGGCTCGGGGAGATCACGCTGCCGGCTCGTCAGGCCGGGTCGTCGATCATGCCCGGCAAGGTCAACCCGGTGATCCCCGAGGTGGTCAACCAGATCGCGTTCGCCGTCGCGGGTGCCGACACCACGGTGACGATGGCGGCCGAGGGCGGACAGCTGCAGCTCAACGCCTTCGAGCCGATCATCGCGCACTCGATCCTGCAGTCCCTGCAGTGGATGGCGAGCGGGTGCGCGACGCTCCGGGTGAACTGCGTCACCGGGATCGAGGCGAACGAGGCGAAGCTCGCCGCCCAGGTGGACACGAACGTGGGTGTCGTCACGGCACTGACGCCGTACATCGGGTACGCGGCGGCGGCGTCGATCGCGCACACGGCGCTGACGACCTCGACGCCGATCGCGACCCTCGTCACGGCCGCGGGGCTGATGGACGAGGACCAGGTGACCCGGGTGCTCTCCCCGGCACGGCTGTCCGGCATCGAGCTCGCGACCGGGGCGATCCCGGTCGTGACCGAGGAGATGCTCGACGCCGAGGCGGCACGGGTGGCGCGGGAGCGCGAGCAGTAGTCAGGGCTGACGCGGGCGCGTCAGGGCATCGGGGGTTCGCCGACGCGCACCTGCCGGGACAACGCCCGCAGGTGCTCGGCCGTCGGGTCCGGCTCCTCACCGGTCGACTCGTCCGCCGCCGCCTGCTCGGCAGCCGCCAGCCGGACGCGGTGCGCGGTCGCGATGTCCTGGTCCCGCCACCGGGCCAGCACGAAGTTCCGCGTGACGTCGCGCAGCGGCAGCCGGATCGACTCGTCGGCCTCGATCCCGGCGAGCAGCTGCCGCATCCGGATCACCTCGGAGTCGAGCTCCCCGCCGACCACGAGCACGAAGTTCGAGATGTACAGGTAGACGAGCAGCAGGATCGCGCCGCCGAGCCACCCGTACGCCTTGTTGCTGCCGCCGATCGTCTCGACGTAGAGGGCGAAGCCGACCGTGGCGACGGCCCAGGTCCCGATCGCGAACGCGGCACCCGCCGAGACCCACCGCAGCTGCGGCGTCTTCACGTTCGGCGTCGCGTAGTACAGCACCGCCACCATCACGACGAGGTCCACCGCGAGGACGGGCCACTTCGCCACGTTCCAGAGGTCGTCGACCCAGGACGGCCAGCCCAGCTGCGTGATCACCGCGGCCGAGATCGTCGGGGTGACGAGCAGGATGACGATCGCGATCGCACCGCCGACCATCACGAGCAGGGTGACGAGGAGCATCATCGCGCGGAACTTCCAGATCCGCCGGCCCTCCTCGACCTCGTACGCGGTGTTCATCGCGCGGCCGAACGCGGTCGCGTACCCGGACAGCGACCACAGCGTCAGCACCAGGCCGATCGTGAAGCCGGCCCACGGGTTGTCCAGGGAGAGCAGCTGGCGCAGCGGCCCCTCGAGGTGCTGCGCGGTCTCCGGCCGGACGATGAAGCCGAGCACCTGCACCACGTCGGTGAGGCTGTCGCCCTGCCGGTCGACGACCGACAGCGCGGACACCACGGCGAGGGCGCTCGGGAACACGGTGAGCAGGGCGAAGAACGTCAGCGAAGCTGCCGCGTCCACCACCCGGTGCCGGATGACGGAGTGGTAGGTGCGCCGGACGACCGCGCGGAGGCCGGTCCGCTGCAGGTCGCGCGAGGCGCTGTCGGGCATGCCGAGAACGGTACCCGACCCCGGGACGGACGGGAGGCGCGGTGCCGGGCCGCCACGCGCCTCCCGCTGCCGCGGTGCGGACCGGAGGCGCGGTGCCGGGCCGCCACGCGCCTCCCGGCTGCCGCGGTGCGGACCGGAGGCGCAGTGCGTCAGTTCGCGTGCGGGTGCAGCGCGTCGTAGCGGCGGAACGACGGCACCAGCCGGAGCAGCAGCGCGACGAGCCCGATGATGAGCACGCCGCCGATCACCGGTGGGTACGCGATCCCGGCGGCGACCACGAGCCCGGCGTACAGGTCACCGAGGCGCGGACCGCCGGTGACGACCACGATGAAGATGCCCTGGAGTCGGCCGCGCATGCCGTCCGGCGAGGCGGCCTGCAGGATCGTGTTCCGGAACACCGAGCTGACGTTGTCCGCGCCGCCCGCCATCGCGAGGAACAGTGCGGCGAGCCCGAGGGCGGGCAGGATCTCGACGCCGAACGCCTCGCCGGACCGGCCGCCGAGCGCGTGCGCGAGTGCGATGACCACGCCGAACGCCGCGATCGCCCCGCCGTACGCGGTGATCGCCCAGCCGACGGCCTCGCCCTGGCGGCGCACGTGCCCGAGCGGGCCGGAGAACACGCTCGACAGCAGGGCACCGATCGCGTACGCGGCGGTGAGCGTGCCGACCGTGATCGATCCGCCGCCGATGACGAGCGCGCCGATCGCGGGGAAGAGCACGCGCGGCTGGCCGAAGGTCATCGCGACGATGTCGAGCACGAAGGTCATCGTGATGTTGCGGGAGCGCCGGAGGAAGCGCGCACCCTCGACGAGCGAGCTCAGCCCGGGCTTCAGCGCGTCGCGGTCGGCCGCCATCCGCGGCAGCGTGAACACCCCGAGGAACGCGAACGTGAACAGGACGACGTCGATCGTGTACGTCGGCGCGAACCCGACGCTCGCGATGAGCACGCCCGCGATCGCCGGGCCCACCGTGACCTGGAACCCGGACGCGATGCCGCCGAGGGCGCTCGCCGCGGGGAGCAGGTCGGTGCCGACGAGCCGCGGCACGATGGCCGACCGGGAGGCGTTGCTCACGGTGGCGGCGACGGCGTTCACGGTCGCGAGCACGTAGAGGAGTGCGACGCTCTGCAGCCCGAGCCAGGCGTGCGTGGCGATGAGGGCCACCGCGGCCCAGGCGACGATCGAGGACACCAGGGCGACGAGCCGCCGGTCGAAGGCGTCGGCGAGCATGCCGCCGTACAGCCCCGCGACGATCATCGGGAGGAGTGCGATCACCCCGACGAGCGCCACCGCGAAGGTCGAGTGGGTGATCTCGTACACCTCGAGGCCGACCGCGACGGTGGTCATCTGCGTGCCGATCCCGGCGATCGCGGTGCCGGCCCAGAGCCGCGCGAACGCGGGGGAGCGGCGGAGCGGGGTGAGGTCGGCGAGCAGGCGGCGGCGGGGCGCGGTGTCAGGTGGTGTCACGGTGGAACCATTCTGGTGCCTGGCGCGTCCGTCCGCGCGTCCGCGCGTTCGCGCGTTCGCGCGTCCGCGCGTTCGCGGGGAGCGAGACCCTGCGCGGCCCGGGATCGCCCAGACTGACGACCTGGTTGACTGGCGCGCATGACTGACCTCAACAGCAAGCCCGAGTTCGACGCCCCCGAGGGTCCGGCCCCCACCGAGCTCGTGATCACCGACATCGTCGAGGGCGACGGCCCCGAGGCCTCCGCGGGTTCGACGGTCAAGGTGCACTACGCCGGCGTCGAGTACGAGACCGGCGAGGAGTTCGACAGCTCGTGGAACCGCGGCGAGCCGATCGACTTCCCGCTCGCGGCGCTCGTGCGCGGCTGGCAGGAGGGCATCCCCGGCATGAAGGTCGGCGGACGCCGCAAGCTCGTCGTCCCGCCGGAGCTCGCCTACGGCCCGGCCGGCGGCGGCCACTTCCTGTCCGGCAAGACCCTGATCTTCGTGATCGACCTGCTCGGGGTCCGCTGATGCGCGTCGGCGCCCCGACGATCGAGCTGAACGACGGCCACCGGTTCCCGGAGCTCGGGCTCGGCACGTACGGGCTGAACGGCGACGAGGGCGCCGCGGCGGTCGGCGCGGCGATCACGAGCGGCTACCGGCTGCTCGACACCGCGCTGAACTACGGCAACGAGGACGCCGTCGGTCGTGCCGTGCGGGAGTCCGAGGTGGACCGCGAGGACCTCGTCGTCACGTCGAAGCTGCCCGGCCGGCACCACGGCTACGACGAGGCGCACCGCTCGGTCGAGGAGACCCTGGGCAACCTCGGCCTCGACCGCGTGGACCTGTACCTCATCCACTGGCCGAACCCGTCCGTGGACCGGTTCGTCGACACGTGGAAGGCGCTCGTCGACCTGCGTGACAGCGGCACCGTCCGCTCGATCGGCGTCTCGAACTTCACGCCGGCGCACCTGGAGCGGATCATCGACGCCACCGGTGTCGCGCCGGCGGTGAACCAGGTCGAGCTGCACCCGTACTTCCCGCAGGCCGAGCTCCGCAAGGTGCACGCGCAGTACGGGATCGTGACCGAGAGCTGGAGCCCGCTCGCGAAGCAGTCCCAGCTGCTCACCGAACAGCCCGTGCTGGACGCGGCGTCCGCGCACGGGGTCACCCCCGGCCAGGTCGTGCTGCGCTGGCACGTGCAGCTCGGCGCGGTGCCGGTGCCGAAGTCGGGCGACCCGGACCGGCAGCGCGAGAACCTCGACGTGTTCGGCTTCGCGCTCACCGACGACGAGGTGCACGCGATCTCCGCGCTCGAGCGCGGCCGCCTGTGGGACGGCGACCCGGACACCCACGAGGAGATGTAGGGGCTGACGCCCCGACGGTCGGTGCGTCCCGCACCGACCCGCTGCGGACGGGAGGCGCGGTGCCAGCAGGCACCGCGCCTCCCGTCCGTCCGCGGTTGCGTCCCGAGCCCGCACCTGCGTCCTGGGTGTCGGTGCGCCGGGACTACACTGGACACCCCTGTTTCCCGAAGGGTGGCGTGTGTCCGAACCGACCGAGACCGACCGCGAGCGCGGCTACGTGGACGGGCTCTTCGCCCGTCTCGACGACCTGACGGCCGAGGCCGAGCAGCGACTCGCCGAGACCCGCCGCCAGGCGGTCGGCGGCAACCACCAGAGCCGCAGCGAACGCGACGCGTACGCCCGCCTGTACGAGGACACCATCGCGACGCTCGAGCGCGTCGGCGACCGGCTGGTGTTCGGTCGGCTCGAGGTGTCCGAGCCCGCCGACGACGAGGACGCCTTCCGCTACATCGGCCGCGTCGGCCTCCGTGACGACGAGCACCGGCCGCTCCTGCTCGACTGGCGCGTGCCCGGGGCGAGCGCGTTCTACCAGGCCACCGCGGCCCACCCGATGGGGATGCGGGCGCGGCGGCACCTGACGCTCGAGGGCCGCCGGGTGGTCGGCGTCGAGGACGAGGTCTTCGACGCGACGCTCTACGACGACGAGCGCACCCACCTGCAGGGCGAGGGGGCGCTCCTCGCGGCCGTGACCGCCGAGCGCACCGGCCGGATGACCGACATCGTCGCGACGATCCAGGGCGAGCAGGACCGCGTGATCCGCTCCCCGCTCGAGGGCGTCCTCATCGTGCAGGGCGGCCCCGGCACCGGCAAGACCGCGGTCGCGCTGCACCGTGCGGCCTACCTGCTCTACACGCACCGTGACCGGCTCCGCGGGTCCGGCGTGCTCATGGTCGGGCCGTCCTCGGCGTTCCTGACCTACATCGAGCAGGTGCTGCCGTCGCTCGGCGAGACCGGCGTCGTGATGGCCTCGCTCGGCTCGCTGTACCCGGGCGTCCACGCCACCGTGCACGACTCCCGGGACGTCGCCGCCGTGAAGGGCTCCGGGCAGATGGCCGCCCTGCTCCGTCGTGCGGTGCGCTCGCGGCAGGTCGTGCCCACCGAGTCGGTCGTGCTCGACGTCGAGGGCGAGCGCCTGGCCGTCCCCGCGCAGCTCGTCGCCGACGCGGTGAAGCGGGCGCAGGACCGGGGCAAGCCGCACAACGTCGCGCGTGTGACCTTCAACAAGATCGCCCTCGACGCCATGACACGGCTGCTGGCCGACCAGCTGCGGGAGCGCGGCACGACGGTCGACGAGGCCGACGAGAAGGTCCTGCGCGAGGACATCCGCAGCTCGTACGACGCCCGGGTGCTGCTCAACACCGCGTGGCTGCCGCTGCCGCCCGAGAAGTTCCTCGAGGACCTCTACGCCCGGCCGAACTGGCTCGCCTCGCTGACCCCGGACTGGACGCCCGAGCGGCGTGCGCTCCTCGCCCGTCCGCGCGGCGCCGGCTTCACGGTCGAGGACGTCCCGCTCCTGGACGAGGCGGCCGAGCTCCTCGGTCCGTTCGACCCGACCGGCGGCGCGGCCAAGCGGCAGGCCAAGGCGAGCCGGGACCGCGACGTCGAGAACGCCCGCCAGGCCATCGAGAACATGGGCGTCGAGGGGATCGTCACCGCCGAGCAGGTCGCCGGGTCCTTCGCCGAGGGCGGGGACGGCCGGACCACGGCCGAGCGCGCTGCGGCCGACCGTGAGTGGACGTACGGGCACATCGTCGTCGACGAGGCCCAGGAGCTCTCGCCGATGCAGTGGCGTGTGCTCGCCCGGCGCAACCCGCTCCGGTCGTTCACGATCGTCGGGGACATGGCGCAGGGTTCCTCGCCGGGTGCCGCGCGGACCTGGGACGACGTGGTCGGTGCCCTCGCCCGCCGGCGTCGCGGTCGCGCACCGCTCGTGCCGATCGACCACCGCATCGCCGAGCTCACGGTGAACTACCGCACCCCGCGCTCGATCGTGCAGGCCGCCGGGGAGTACGCCGACGCCGCCGGGCTCACCGTGACGCGCAACGAGGCCGTGCGCGACGGCGACCCGGTCGACCGCGTGACCGTGCGTCGTGCCGACCTGCTCGACACCGTGGCCGACCACGTCGTCGCCGAGCGGGAGCGCATCGGGTCGGGCACGATCGGCGTCATCACCCCGGAGGTGCTCGTCACCGCGGTGCGGGAGCGGCTCGCGGCGACGCAGGCCGACGTCCGCGGGCTCGGGTCACCGCGTCCGGGGTCGGTCACGGTGCTCACCGGTGCTGACGCGAAGGGGTTGGAGTTCGACGGGGTCCTGCTGGTGGACCCGGAGCGGGTCGGTGCCGACGCGGCACGTCCGGCGGCGGCGGTCTACGTCGCGATGACGCGACCGACCCGCCGGTTGGTCGTCGTCGACGTCGAGGACTGATGCGGCGGGCGGTGCGCCGGCCGGACCTGCCCGCCACCGCCCCGCCGTCGTCGACGTCGTGGACGGCCGCTGCGCGCGGCCATCAGTCCGGGTCGCCCTGGTCGTGCACCCGCGCGACCAGGGTCGCCCACGGCCCGTCGAGCTGACTGCCCGGGATCGTGACCGTGGTCCGCGCGACCGTGACGGTCCACGTGAAGTCGTCGGGCGGTGTCCGGTGGCGGACGGGGGCCTCGCGCGGCAGGGCACCGACCAACTCGTGCCAGGTCTCCGGGTCGTCGCACGTGTCGGTGTCGATCCGCCAGCCCCGCGAGGTGCCGGCGAACCCACCCGAGCGGCGGACGACGATCTGCATGGCCGGAGGCTACGCCCTGTGGCGCGGGCCGTCCCCGCTGCCGTCCCCGCTGCCGTCCGTGACGGCGTCGCCGTCCGTGCCCACGTCACCGTCCGTGTCCGTGACGCCGTCCGTGGTGCCGGCTGCCGTCGCCCCGAGCACCCCGACCGTCCGCCAGGCGTCGGCGACCGCGGTGGCCTCGGCCGAGCCCCGGCCGAACCGTCGGGCCGCCGCGTCGACCGTGACCCGCGCGAAGCCCGCGAAGTCGATCGACTCCGTGGTCGCGTCGGAGGTCAGGGCGTCCCACCACACGGCACCGGCGCCCTCCCACGCGTTCCCGCCGATGGCCGTGGCCGCCAGGAAGAAGGCGTGGTTCGGGATGCCGGAGTTCAGGTGCACCCCGCCCGAGTCCTCGGTGGTCTGCACGTACCCGGCCATCGTCGCGGGCTGCGGGTCCTTGCCGAGGACCGGGTCGTCGTAGGCGGTCCCCGGCGCACGCATCGACCGCAGCGCGTCGCCGTGCACCGCGTCCGTGAAGAGGCCCTCGCCGATGAGCCACGTCGCCTGCTCGGCGGTCTGGCCCGCGGCGTACTGCGCGACGAGCGAGCCGAAGACGTCGCTCACCGACTCGTTCAGCGCACCCGACTGCCCCTCGTACGTCAGGTCGGCGGTGTACTGCGTGACCCCGTGCGCGAGTTCGTGGCCGATCACGTCGAGCGCGACCGTGAAGCGGCGGAACACCTCGTCGTCCCCGTCGCCGAACACCATCCGCTGCCCGTCCCAGTAGGCGTTGTCGTAGTTCTGGCCGTAGTGGACCGTCGCGTCGAGGGGGAGTCCGGCGCCGTCGATCGACACGCGGCCGAACACCTCGAGCCAGAACGCGTGCGTCGCGCCGAGGCCCGCGTACGCCTCGTCGACCGCGGCGTCGCCGGTGGCGGGCTCGCCCTCGCGTCGGACGACGGTGCCGGGGAGCGTGGTCGTGCCTGCGGCGTCGGCGATCGTGCGCTGCGGTGACCGGTCGGGCGTGGCGGCGAGCTGTCGCGGTCGGACGCGGTGCTCGTGCTTGGGCGCGCTGACCGCGGACATCTCGGCGAGGGCGGTGCGGGCGGCCGCGGCGGCACGGGGGTGTTCGGCCGCCCGGGCCACGGCCTGCAGCAGGTAGGGCGGGACGACGGAACGGAACCGGTCGTGTGCGGTCATGGCGTCATGCAACCACCGACCGCCGACGGTCGCGTGGCCCGTGCGGGGAACGGCGGGCGGCGCGGCTCAGTCCTGGCGGCGGTTCGCCACCAGGTCGAGCGCGTAGGACTCCCACCACTGCCCGGCCGCCGGGCCGCCGTTGCAGGTGCCGTCGCTCAGCCCCGGGGTCTTCACCCACAGCAGCGCGTCGAGCCGGGTCGTGCCCCGGGTCACGTGCGGCGGCTGCCCGAGCCCCGCGCCCTCGGGGTTGCACCACGTGCCGCGCCAGCCCTGTCCGTTGCGGGAGACGTCGACGACGAAGTGCGGGTCGCCGCCGATCGCGTCGGCCAGCCGGTCGGCGTAGGCGCGCTCCTGGTCGACGCGGTAGAAGTTCGACACGTTCGTCGCGAAGCCCTGCACCCGGTCGACCCCGGCCTGTCGCAGCCAGCGGGCCATCGTCGCCACGGGGACCCGGTCCTCGTTGCCGCCGTCGAGGTACACCGTCAGGCCCCGCCCGGTCAGCTCGTCGACGGCCTGGCGCAGCAGGTGCAGTCGGTCGGCGCCGAGCCGCTCGCACACGTGGATCTGCGCGATCGAGTCCGGCTCGACCAGGACCACGGCGTGCGAACCGGCCATCGCCCGCACCGCCGACCGGACCCACGGCAGGTAGTCGCGCTCGGCCGTCCCGCCCTTCGAGAAGCTCCCGCAGTCCCGGTCGGGGATCGCGTACAGGACGAACACCGGGGTGCGGCCCTGCTGCCGGGCGTCCCGGACGACCCGGCGCACGACCTGGCGCGTCGCGGTCTCGTCGGGGTCGGTGAGCCAGGTCGCGACGGGCTGGTCGGCGATCACCGCGAGCCGCCCGGCGGTGCTCGTGTCGCCGGCGGCGCGGGCGTCGGCCTCGCGCCGGCCTGCCTGGTTGTCCTGCACGGGCTGCTGTGCGAGCCCACCCGGGAAGGCGGCCGCCGCGGTGCGCCGCGCGGTGATCGTGCGGTCGTCGTGGTGGTCGGGCGGTCGGACCAGCACGACGGCGGTGACGATCGCGACGACGAGGAGCGCGACGGCGCCGATCCACGCCCACTGTCGGCGCCCGCTGTCCCGACGGGCACCGCGCGTGCGCCCGCCCGGACGTCCGGTGTCGCCCCGGCCGTGGTCCCCTTGCTGCGGCATGCGTCCATGCTGGCAGGTCGAGCGCCGGGGGACCACTGCACGACGTCGGGTCACAGGCTCGGCGGTCGGTCCGTTCAGGGTCGCCGGGCGTCCGCACAGCCCGGACGCCGGGTCCTGCCAGGCGTGCACCCCGATACTTGCCGGATGTTCCGGAAGGCCCTGCTCCTCGCCACCACCGTCGGCTACGGCTGGGTGATCTGGCGGATGACGCTGACCCCGCGGGTCTTCTCGCACGCCCAGGACGCGCTGGTCCTCCGGGCGATCGCCTGGGTGCAGCAGCTGCCGCACGGCACGTGGTTCACCTACGACCGGGTCGAGTTCCTCGCGAACATCGCGATGTTCGTCCCCGTCGGCGTGCTCGCGGCCCTCTGGCTGCCGCGGCGCTGGTGGGTCCTCGGCGCCGTCGTCGCGGTGGGCCTGTCGACCGGCATCGAGCTGGCGCAGGCCGCCTTCCTGCCGTACCGCGTCGCCGACCCCCGCGACGTGCTGTCGAACGGTCTCGGCGGACTGCTCGGGGCGACGCTCGTCGGCCTCGTCCGGAGCCTGCTGCCGGCGCCGCGCCGCCGCCGGCTCCGCGTCCGCACGGTGTGACCGGCGGCGTCGGCGTGCCCGATCTCTGGTAGTCTCGTCCGGTTGCCGTCGAACGGCCGCGGACAAAGAGCGCTCGTGCATCAGGCACGGGCACCGCGCAACGGACAGAGAGGGGATCACCATGGCACTTGACGCGAAGGTCAAGCAGGAGATCATCGAAGAGTACGCGACCCACCCGGGCGACACCGGATCCCCCGAGGTCCAGGTCGCCGTTCTGACGCGTCGCATCAACGACCTGAACGAGCACCTCAAGGAGCACAAGCACGACCACCACTCGCGTCGTGGTCTGCTGCTCATGGTCGGTCAGCGTCGCCGTCTCCTCGGGTACCTCTCCGACGTCGACATCAGCCGCTACCGTGCGCTCATCGAGCGCCTCGGCCTGCGCCGCTAGTCGTCTCGCAGACACTGCTCGACCGGACGCCCCGGTCCTCCTCGTGAGGACCGGGGCGTTCCTCGTTCCCACCCGGCGCGGACGGAGGTGCTCCTCGTCCGCACCGGGAATGGTTGCGTCCGCCTCCCGGTTCGGTAGGATGTTCATGCAAACGCATCGAAAGACAGGACGCACCATGACCACCATCGCCGTCGTCTCCGCCGGGCTCTCCGAGCCCAGCTCCACGCGCCTGCTCGCCGACCGCCTCGCCGAGGCCACGGTCGCCGCCGTCGCGGCCGACCAGGCATCGGCCGGCCCGACGACGGCCGACCGGACGACGGGTGACGGCCGGGGAGGCGCGGTGCAGGTCCGCCACGTCGAGCTGCGTCCGATCGCGCACGAGATCGTCGACGCGATGCTCACCGGGTTCGCCGCGCCCGCGCTCGCCGCCGCGCAGGCGACCGTCCTCGAGGCCGACGCGGTCGTGTTCGTCACGCCGGTCTTCACGGCCGGGGTGAGCGGCCTGGCGAAGAGCTTCCTCGACGTGCTCGACAAGGACGCGCTCGTCGACGTGCCCGTGCTCCTGGCGGCCACGGGCGGGACCGCGCGGCACTCGCTCGCGATCGACCACGCGCTGCGGCCGGTCTTCGCCTACCTCCGTGCGGCGGTCGTCCCGACGGGCGTCTTCGCCGCGACCGACGACTGGGGGAGCGCCGCCGACTCGGCCGCGCTCGACGCGCGCATCCGCCGGGCCGGGGTCGACCTGGCCTGGGCGATCCGCGCCTCCCGGCGGACGCCGCAGCGGGCCGACGCCCTCCCGGAGACGGTCGACTTCGCGTCCCTGCTCGGCGGCCTCGGCCACTGAGCCGAGGGGCCGGCCGACCGACGGTCCGGTGGGCCCGTCAGTACCAGTGCGGGTTGACGCTCATCTCGTGGTGCCACGCGCCGCACGGCGACCCGTAGGCGTCCCGGATGTACGCCAGGCCCCAGTCGACCTGCGTCGCCGCGTTCGTGCGCCAGTCGGCCCCGGCCACCGACATCTTGTTCGCGGGGAGTGCCTGCGGGATGCCGTAGGCCCCGCTCGACGCGTTGAGGGCGTTCGCGCGCCACCCGGACTCCTGCGTCCACAGCGACACGAGGCACGAGTACTGGTCGGAACCCCAGCCGTAGCTGCCGAGCCGGCTCTGCGCGTACGCCTTGGCGCCCGCCGGGTCGACCGCGACGCCGTCGGTGCTCGGGTAGGCGTTCCCGCCGCCCGACGACGCCGACGATCCCGACGACCCCGCCGCCTGTCGTGCCTGCTCCGCCAGGGCGGCGGCCTGCGCGGCGCGGGCCTGTGCGGCGGCCTGTGCCGCGACCGCCTGGCCGACGGCGTACTGCTGCTCGGTCGCCGCGGTCGTGTCCTTGAGCGCCGCGAGCTGTGCGTACAGCTCGTCGCTGTGCTGCTGCGTGCTGTCGACCGCCTGCTGCGCGGCGTCCGACGCGGACGTGGCGGCGTCGGACTTCTGCTCCGCCGCCGCGGCCAGCGCGGTCCGCTCGTCCTCGGCGCGGAGGGCCTGCTCGTGCAGGGACGACGCCGTGTGCGCTGCGACGGACGCGTCGTCGAGGACGTCGGTCCAGGTGCCGGTGAGCTGGTCGAGTGCGCCGAGCTGGTAGAGCAGCTCGTCCGGGTCGTGGGCGCTCGCGATGCGGGTGGTCATCGCGCCCTGGTTGCCGTCCCGGTACAGGCTCGCCGCCAGTTGGCCGGCACGGGTCTTCGCCCGGTCGGCGGTCTGCTGCGCCTCCGTCGCCTGGGCCTGGAGGCTCGTGGCGGTCTGGGTGGCCACGGTCAGGTCCGCCTCGGCGCGGTCGGCGGCCGCGGACGCGTCGAGCGCGGCCTGCGACTTGGTCGCGGCGTCGGCCTGTGCCGCGTGCAGGGCGTCCTGGATCGTGGCGACCTCGGCCTGCTTCGCCTGCTCGTTGCCCTTCGCGGCCTCGACGTCCTGCCACGACGGGTAGGTGGTGGCGCTGGCGGGGACGGCGGTGACGACCGGGGCGACGAGCGCGCCGGCGACCAGGGCCACCGCGACGAGCACCGCCCGCGAGGGAGAGGAGCGCATGGCGGCAGGTTACCGGGGACACGCCCGTTCGCCACGAGCCTCGCCGTCCGGCGCCCGAGGGCTGGTAAAGTCCTCATCGTCCAGGGACCGATCCCCGGACGTCACACACGCTGTGACACCACAACATCGCGCAGACCGGGCACGGAGCTGGTCATCGGTGGTGGTTCGCGGGCCGTCCGGAGTCCCGAGTGCTTCTACTGCTGGCCAGACATGCGCCCCGACACATCGGCGCGCACGCACCACGAGTGCCGTCGCCCAGGTCTGCCGAACACGTCAAGGAGGCACCCTTTTGGAGGGTCCCGAGATCAAGTTCGCCGAGGCTGTCATCGACAACGGCCGCTTCGGCACGCGCACCGTCCGGTTCGAGACCGGTCGGCTCGCACAGCAGGCCCAGGGCGCGGTTGCCGCGTACCTCGACGAGGAGACCATGCTCCTCTCGGCCACCAGCGCCGGCAAGCACCCGCGTGAGGGCTTCGACTTCTTCCCGCTGACGGTGGACGTCGAGGAGCGCTCGTACGCCGCCGGCAAGATCCCCGGTTCGTTCTTCCGTCGCGAGGGCCGCCCCTCGACCGAGGCGATCCTGGTCTGCCGTCTCATCGACCGGCCGCTGCGCCCGTCGTTCGTCGACGGTCTCCGCAACGAGGTCCAGATCGTCATCACCGTCCTGAGCATCGCGCCGGACGAGTTCTACGACGCGCTCGCGATCAACGCCGCGTCGGCGTCGACGCAGATCTCCGGTCTGCCGTTCTCCGGCCCGATCGCCGGTGTGCGCCTCGCGCTCATCGACGGCCAGTGGGTCGCGTTCCCGAAGGCGTCGCAGCTCGCCGAGGCCGTCTTCGACCTCACCGTCGCGGGCCGTGTCGTCACGGACGAGGCCGGCAACGAGGACGTCGCGATCATGATGGTCGAGGCCGAGGCCACCGAGCACAGCTGGGACCTCATCCAGGCCGGCGCGACGAAGCCCGACGAGGCCGTCGTCGCGCAGGGCCTCGAGGCGGCCAAGCCGTTCCTCAAGGTCCTCGTCGAGGCGCAGGCGAAGATGGCCGCGCAGTCGGCCAAGGAGATCCAGGACTACCCGGTCTTCCCGCCCTACGCCCCCGAGGTCTACGACGCCGTCGAGGCGATCGCCCTCGACGAGCTCAAGGACGTCTACCAGATCGCCGGCAAGATCGAGCGTCAGGACAAGGACGACGCCCTCAAGGCCCGCGTCAAGGAGGCCATCGCCGCCAAGGTGACGGCAGGCGAGCTCCCCGAGAGCGCCAACGGCCAGGTCAGCGGCGCCTACAAGTCGGTCACGAAGAAGGTCGTCCGCGGCCGCATCCTGACCGAGCAGGTCCGCATGGACGGTCGCGGCCTCGCCGACATCCGTCCGCTCGACGCCGAGGTCGCCGTGATCCCGCGCGTCCACGGTTCGGCGGTGTTCCAGCGCGGCGAGACGCAGATCCTCGGCGTCACCACGCTGAACATGCTCAAGATGGAGCAGCAGATCGACTCGCTGTCGCCCGTCACGAAGAAGCGTTACCTGCACCACTACAACTTCCCGCCGTACTCGACCGGTGAGACCGGTCGCGTCGGGTCGCCGAAGCGTCGCGAGATCGGGCACGGCTTCCTCGCCGAGCGCGCCCTCGTGCCGGTGCTGCCGTCGCGTGACGAGTTCCCCTACGCCATCCGCCAGGTGTCCGAGGCGCTGAGCTCCAACGGCTCGACGTCGATGGGCTCGGTCTGCGCGTCGACCCTGTCGCTCCTCAACGCCGGTGTGCCGCTCAAGGCCCCGGTCGCGGGCATCGCGATGGGCCTCGTGTCCGACACCGTCGACGGTCAGACCCGCTACGCGGCGCTGACCGACATCCTCGGTGCCGAGGACGCACTGGGCGACATGGACTTCAAGGTCGCCGGCACGGCGGACTTCGTCACGGCGATCCAGCTCGACACGAAGCTCGACGGCATCCCGTCGTCGGTCCTCGACGCCGCGCTCAAGCAGGCGAAGGAGGCCCGCTCGGCCATCCTCGGTGTCCTCAACGAGGCCATCGACGGACCGGACGAGATGGCCGACACCGCCCCGCGTGTGATCTCGGTGCAGATCCCCGTCGACAAGATCGGCGAGCTGATCGGCCCGAAGGGCAAGACGATCAACGGGATCCAGGACGAGACCGGCGCCGACATCTCCATCGAGGACGACGGCACCGTCTACATCGGCGCCGTCGACGGCCCGTCGGCCGAGGCCGCCCGTGCCCAGGTCAACGCGATCGCGAACCCGACGAACCCGGAGATCGGGGACCAGTTCCTCGGCACGGTCGTCAAGATCGCGACCTTCGGTGCCTTCGTGTCGCTGCTCCCGGGCCGCGACGGTCTGCTCCACGTCTCCGAGGTGCGCAAGCTCGCCGGTGGCAAGCGTGTGGAGAACGTCGAGGACGTCCTCGGCGTCGGCCAGAAGATCCTGGTCGAGGTCACCAAGGTGGACGACCGCGGCAAGCTCTCGCTCGCGCCGGTCGTCGCCGACGAGGTGGACACCGAGGGCCGCGAGGGTCACGAGAAGCACGCCGAGGCTCCGGCCGAGGGCTGAACCCCAGCGCGCTGACACACGGACGGCCGCCACTCCCCGCCGGGAGTGGCGGCCGTCCGTCGTTCGTGGTCCGGTCCCGCCGTCAGGAGGCGGGGGTCTCCTGCGTGCCGGTGAGCTGCGCGCGCCCGAGCAGGTGCTCGCGCAGCAGGAACCCGACGACCGCGGGCGTGGCGTCGGCGGGTGCCTCGAGGACGGGGACGTCGAGCGCGCTCACCGTGAAGACGTAGCGGTGCGGTCCGTGTCCGGCGGGCGGTGCGGCGCCGAGGAAGGTGTCGGTGCCGTACTCGTTGCGGCGACGCAGCGCCTCGGCGGGCAGCAGCGCGTCGTCCGTGCCGGCGCCGCGCTCGAGCGACGTGGTCGACGCGGGGAGGTCGGTCAGGCTCCAGTGCCAGAAGCCGGAGCCGGTCGGGGCGTCGGGGTCGTACACCGTGAGCACGTAGCTCTGCGTGCCCTCGGGCGCCCCGGTCCACTCGAGTGCGGGGGAGCGGTCCTCGCCACCGGCGTCGCCGCCGCGTGCCCAGTCGGGCAGGACGCCGCCGTCGGCGAAGTCGGGACTCGTCAGGGTGAACGTGGGGACCTCGGGGAGGTTCCAGTTGGGGTCGTTGGCCATGGGACCAGCCAACACCCGCGCCCTGTCCCGGGGATGGGACGGACGGGAGGCGCGTGGCGGGCCCGCCACGCGCCTCCCGTCCGGGACGTGGACCGGTCGGTCAGGCCGCGATGACGCGGTCGACCACGCGACCGAGCGCCGCCGTCGCGGCGATCGCGTCGCCCGCGTAGGCGCCGGACATCGCGCCGTCGCGCGCGAGCATGAGCTCGTCGGCACCGTCCCCCGGCAGCGGGTGGCCGGCGCGCTGCAGCAGGGCGAACAGTTCCTCCGTGTACCAGTCACGGTGGCTGGCGACGACCTCGCGCACGGGGTGCCGGGGGTCGTGGTACTCCGCGGCGGCGTTGAGGAACGCGCACCCGCGGAACTCGGCCCGGCTCACCTCGCCGGAGACGGCGGCGACCCACGCGCGGACGGCCTCGGTGGGGGTCTCGGCCTCGGCGACGAGCTGTTCGAAGCCGGCGCGGACGCGCTCGTGCTGGGCGTGCACGTAGGCGAGGATCAGGTTGTCCTTCGAGCCGTAGTGCTTGTAGAAGGTGGCCTTCGTGACGCTCGCGGCCGAGATGAGCCGGTCGACGCCGACGCACTGGATGCCCTCCTCGTAGAAGAGCCGCGACGCGGTGTCGAGGATGCGGACCTTCGCGCCGCCGGAGCGGGGAGTCGGGGGGACGCTCGACCCGTCCGGCGACGCGAGGTTCGTGCTCGGGCCGGGGAGACGCTGGACGGCCGGTTGGGGGGAATCGACCGTCACAGCGTTGCTCCTCGGACTCATCGGCTCCGCGGGGGAGTGGGGGGACTCCGCCGCGCAGGACTGATGTCCCGAGCCACCGGGTCGGAATCTAGGGGGGCTTCCGACCCGATGAGAAGAACTGTACCACAGTGAGGACAGACAGACGAGTCTTTCTATCCTCCACAGATGTACCCCAGTTTGAGGCACGTGGCGTGTGGCTGGGGAAACTGGGCGGCGCGCTCGTGCGGATCAGTAGGCTCTCCTGCGATGAACCAACCAGTGCCGTTGCCGCTCGAGGCCCCTGACACGTCGTTCCTGACGTCCGGTGGTGCATTCGTCCGTCGAACCGTGCTGCCGTCCGGTGTGCGGGTCCTCACCGAGACCGTCCCGGGGGCCAGCTCGACGAGCCTCGGCTTCTGGGTGGGCGTCGGGTCCCGCGACGAGCGCGAGGGGCAGTACGGCTCCACGCACTTCCTCGAGCACCTGCTCTTCAAGGGCACCGAACGTCGCAGTGCGCTCGACATCGCGATCTCCTTCGACTCCGTGGGCGGCGAGCACAACGCGGCGACGGCGAAGGAGTACACCTGCTACTACGCCCGTGTCCGGGACACCGACGTCCCCATGGCGGTCGAGGTGATCGGTGACATGGTCACCGGATCCGTGCTCGAGGCCGAGGCGTTCGACGTCGAGCGCGGCGTCATCCTCGAGGAACTCGCGATGGCGGCCGACGACCCCGCCGACGTCGCGGGCGAGGCGTTCTTCGCCGCGGCCTTCGGCGGGCACCCCCTCGGTCGCCCGATCGGCGGCACCCCCGAGAGCATCCGCGCGGTCGGACGCGACGAGGTCCTGTCCCACTACCGCGAGCACTACGCGCCGAACGGCATCGTCGTGACCGCGGCCGGTGCCGTCGACCACGACCGCTTCCGCGAGCTCGTCGAGCAGGTCTTCCGCGACGCCCCAGACGCCGCACCGCTCGCCCGCCGGACCCCGAGCGCGGCGGCCGACCCCGCGGTCTCCGAGCTCACGGTCACGCACCGGCCGACCGAGCAGGTCAGCATGCTGCGCGGCTCGCAGGGGCTCGACCTCCGCGACGACCGCCGCCCGGTGCTCAGCGTGCTCAACGCCGTGCTCGGCGGCGGCATGAGCTCGCGGCTGTTCCAGGAGGTCCGCGAGCGTCGCGGCCTCGCCTACGCCGTGTCGTCGTTCGCGCCGGCCTACCTCGACAACGGTGCGTTCGGCGTGTACGCCGGGTGCGCGCCGGACAACGTCGCCGGGGTCGTCGAGATCATCGACGCCGAGTTCCGCCGCATGGTCGACCACGGCATCACCGAGGACGAACTGCGCCGCGCCAAGGGCCAGATCGAGGGCGCGCTCACCCTGTCGCTCGAGGACTCCGACGCCCGGATGACCCGGCTCGGCCGATCCGAGCTCGGCACCGGGGAGTTCACCGACCTCGGCACCGCCCTGCAGCGCGTCGACCGGGTCACGCAGGTCGACGTCCTCGAGCTGGCGCGCGACCTGCTCACCCGTCCGACGATCACCTCGGTGGTCGGTGCCGTGCAGCAGTCCGAGCTGGCCGCGGCCCTCGGCGTCGAGGGGTGACGGACGTGTCGCACTACCTGTACCTCGTCCGCCACGGTGAACACCAGGACGCCGAGCACGGCCTCCGCGACGGCAAGCTCTCCGAGCGCGGGAAGCGGCAGTCGATGCTCGTCGCCGACCGCCTGGGCGGCGTGCCCTTCGACGGCGTGTACCACTCGCCGCTCGACGCCCCGAGCGAGACCGCGTCGTTCCTGGCGAAGCGCCTGCCCGCGATCCAGCCGCAGCCGTCGACCCTGCTGTTCGACTGCATCCCGTCCGGACCGACCCCGGACATGCCGCACGCCTACCAGGGCTGGTACGGCGGCGTGACCGAGGAGGAGATCGTCGCCGGTCAGGCCCAGATGGGCGACGCCGTCGCGGAGTGGTTCACGCCCGCGCGCGAGGACCGGCACGACCTGCTCATCACCCACAACGCCGTCATCGGGTGGTTCGTCCGCGAGGCGTTCCAGGCACCCGAGTGGCGGTGGATGGGCACGAACGTCGCGCACACGGCACTGACGATCATCCGCATCCGCAGCGCCAAGCCCGCCGAGGTGGTCACGCTGAACGACCTCGCGCACCTGCCGGTCGAGCTGCGCACGGGCCTGCCGGTCGACCAGCCCGTCTAACGGCTCCCGTCCGCGAGCGGCAGCCGGTACCAGGCGGTCGCGTTCGGGTTGTCGTTGAACGGCTCCGTCCGCCGGTAGCCACGACCGCGGTACATCGCCCCGGCCGCGACGAGCGAGTCGTTCGTGTCGAGCACGACGCCCGTCGCCCCGGCGTCGCGGGCCGCGGCCTCGAGGGCGTCCATCACGGCCGTGGCGACGCCCCGTCCGCGACCAGCGGGGGAGACGTACACGTGCTTCACCTCGAAGCGGACGTCGTCGCCGTCGTCCGCGATCCGCCGGAGCCCACCGCAGCCGACCGGGACGCCGTCGTCGTACGCGACCACGAAGGTGCCGCGCGGTGCCGTGAACTCGACCGCCGGCGTGCGCTTCCGTGCGTACGTCCCCTGCGCACTCGGGAAGGTCGCCTCGCGCTCGTCGAGGTACGCGTCGAGCAGCACGTCCACCTCGGGTGCGTCCGCGGGCACGGTCCTGACCTGGAGCGTCATGCGTCGATCCTAGGATGGGAGCCATGGTCACTCCCGTCGCCGTCGTCGGCGCCACCGGTCGTCTCGGAGGCCTGGTGTCCTCCGTCGTCGAGTCGCTCGAGGGCTTCGAGCTCGTCGCGTCGCTCTCGTCGCGGGACGGCGCCCACGAGGCACCCCCGTCGGTGTTCGGCGGTGCCGCGCTCGTGGTCGACGTGACCGTCCCCGCGCTGAGCCCCGCGATCGTCGACAACGCACTGGCGAGCGGTGCGAACGTGCTCGTCGGCACGTCCGGCTGGTCCGCCGCACGGCTCGCGACGCTGCGCTCCGGGCTCGAGGACCGCCCCGAGCAGGGTGTCCTCGTGGTGCCGAACTTCTCGATCGGATCGGTGCTGGCGACCCACCTCGCGACGATCGCCGCGCCCTGGTTCCCCTCCGCCGAGATCGTCGAGACGCACCACGCCGGCAAGGTCGACTCGCCCTCGGGCACCGCGGTGCGCACGGCCGAGCTCATCGCCGAGGCCCGCCGCGACGTCGGTCCGGTCGAGGCCCCGCACGTCGACCAGCGGGCCCGCGGGCAGCAGGTCGCGAGCGTGCCGGTCCACTCGCTCCGTCTGCCCGGGGTGAAGGCCGTGCAGGACGTCGTGCTGAGCGGGCCGGGCGAGACCGTCACGATCCGGCACGACACGAACGACGACGTCGCCTACGTCGCCGGCATCCGGGCCGCGCTGGCCGCCACCGTCGGAGCCCGCGGGCTCACGGTCGGCCTCGGCAGCGTGCTGGGCATCGCGTGACCGAGCGTCCGTTCCTCCGGGCCGTCCGCTCCCCGTTCTGGGGCGCCGCGCTCATGGCCGTCCTGCTCGCGCTGTACATCGTGCTCGTCGGGCAGCGCGCGGTCGCGTTCGTCGCCACCGGGCAGCCGATCGGGATCGGCATCGGGGTCGCGCTCGTCGTCGTCGCCGTGATCGGCGCGCTCCTGCTCGTCCTCGAGTTCCGCTTCGGCATCCGGATCACCCGGCTCGGCGCGCGCCTCGAACGCGAGGGCGGGACGCCGCAGGAGGTCGTCGCGCTCCTGCCGAGCGGTCGCCCGGACCGTGCGGCCGCCGACGAGCTGTTCCCCGCCCACCGCGACGCGGTCGAGGCGGACCCGGATGACTGGCGGGCGTGGTTCCGCCTCGGCGTCGTCTACGACGCCGCCGGCGACCGCAAGCGCGCCCGAGCGGCGATGCGGACCGCGCTCGCCAAGGCGAGCACGCGCTGACGGGAGGCCCGTGGCGGGCCCGGCCCGCGCCTCCCGTCCGGCGCCGCGCCGGTCAGGAACGGACCAGCGGGGCTGACCCGCGCCTCCCGTCCGCAGCGCCGAGTGTCGGCACGCGACCTGCGTCGGGACGCGACCTGCGTCAGAACGCGGCGTCGACCGCGTCCTCGGCGCGCTCGTACCGGAACCGGTACCCGGTGTCGAGGAGCTTCCTCGGCACCATCCGCTGGTTCGACAGGAGCATCTCGTCGGCGGCCTCGCGCAGCAGTGCCTTGAGCGCGAACGCGGGCACGTTGACGAGGTAGGGGCGGTGCAGGTCCTCGGCGACGCGCTTCGTGATGCGGTCGGCGACGGCGGGCTCGGGTCCGGCGAGGTTGACCGGGCCGCGGACCTCGGCGGCGTCCGGGCTGGTCGCGAGGTGCACGATCGCGCCGACCTCGTCGTCGAGTCCGATCCACGGCCACCACTGGCCGCCGGTGCCGAGCTTGCCGCCGAGGCCGGCCTTCGTGAGCGGGACGAGCGGTGCGAGCGCGCCGCCGCCCTGGCCGACGACGACGCCGGTGCGGAGCAGCACGACGCGGACGCCCTCGGGTGCGGCGGTCGCGGCGGCCTCCCACGCGGTGCAGACGTCGGCGAGGAAGCCCCGGCCGGCGGCGGCGTCGTCGTCGAGCACGTCCGCGGGGCGGTCGCCGTACACGCCCGAGGCGGACCCGGACAGGAAGAGCGCGGGCGGGGTGGGGGCCTTCCGCATGGCCGCGACGAGCGTCTCGGTCGCCTGCACGCGGGAGTCCAGGATCTGTCGCTTGTAGGACTCGGTCCACGGGAGATTGCCGATGCTCGCGCCCGCCAGGTTGACGACCACGTCGGCACCGTCGAGGACGGCCGGGTCGAGCGGGCGGGAGCCGGGCGACCAGCGGAACTCCGACGCGGTGCGCGGCTCGCGTCGCACGAGCGTCGTCACGTGGTGTCCGGCCTCGCGCAGGGCACGGACGAGGGGGGTCCCGATGAAGCCGGACGCACCGGCGACGAGGATCGAGAGCGGCTCTGGCGTCATGCCGTCGACGTTACTCAGCCAGCTGACGGGAGGCCCGGTGCGCGTCCGGTGGTCGGCTCGCCGTGGCGGCGGCGCGCGTCCCGCGCTCGGCTCGCCGTGGCGGCGGAGCGCGTCTAGGCTGCTGGCGTGACCGACAGCGTGACCGTGCAGCCCGACCCCACCGTCCCGACCCCGTACGAGGACCTGTTGCGCCGGGTGCTCGAGGAGGGCGCGCCGAAGGGCGACCGCACCGGGACCGGCACGCGCAGCCTGTTCGGCGCGCAGCTGCGGTACGACCTGTCGCAGGGCTTCCCCCTGGTCAGCACGAAGCGGGTGCACTTCAAGTCGGTCGCGTACGAACTGCTCTGGTTCCTGCGCGGCGACGGGAACGCCCGCTGGCTGCAGGAGCACGGCGTCCGGATCTGGAACGAGTGGGCGGGTGAGGACGGTGACCTCGGCCCGGTGTACGGCGTGCAGTGGCGCTCGTGGCCGACGCCGTCCGGGGAGCACGTCGACCAGATCGCCCAGGTCATCGAGCAGATCCGCACGAACCCGGACAGCCGACGGCTCATCGTCTCGGCGTGGAACGTCGCCGACGTGCCGGACATGGCGCTCGCCCCGTGCCACGCGTTCTTCCAGTTCTCCGTCAACGACGGCAGGCTCTCGTGCCAGCTGTACCAGCGGAGCGCGGACATGTTCCTCGGCGTCCCGTTCAACATCGCCTCGTACGCGCTGCTGACCCACATGGTCGCGGCGCAGACCGGGCTCGAGGTCGGCGACTTCGTCTGGACCGGCGGCGACTGCCACGTGTACGACAACCACGTCGAGCAGGTCCGCGAGCAGCTCACCCGGACCGCGTACCCGATGCCCCGGCTCGAGCTCGCGCCGCGCGACTCGATCGACGACTACGTCTACGAGGACATCACGGTCGTCGGGTACGAGCACCACCCGGCGATCTCGGCCGCGGTCGCGGTCTGATGCCGGAGGCCCCCTCGACCGACCCCGTGCGGACCGACCCGACGTGGACCGAGCCGGCGCGCGGCGTCGGGCTCGTCTGGGCACGCACGGCCGCCGGCGTGATCGGCGCCGACGGCGGGATCCCGTGGCACCTGCCCGAGGACCTCGCGCACTTCCGGCGGGTCACCGGCGACGGCGTCGTCGTCATGGGGCGCCGCACCTGGGACTCGCTGCCGCCGCGGTTCCGGCCGCTGCCCGGACGCCGCAACGTCGTGCTCACCCGGGACGCGACCTGGTCGGCCCCCGGCGCGGAGGTCGTCCACGACCTGGCGACCGCGCTCGACACCGACGAGCCCGTGTGGGTGATCGGCGGGGGAGCGGTGTACGCCGACGCCGTGCCGTTCGCCGACCGGGTGTCCGAGACGATCGTCGACCTCGAGGTGCCGGGCGACACCCGGGCGCCCGACCTCGGCGACGGGTGGACGCTCGTCGAGGACGGGCCGTGGCAGGAGTCCCGCGTGGACGGCACCCGCTACCGCTTCCGGGAGTGGCGCCGCGCCTAGGGCCCGATGCACGCCGCGGTCGCGGCGCGACGTGCTCGCGCACAACCGGAAGCACGTCGCACCACGCGATCCCGCGGCGCGACGTGCTTCCGGTTGTGCACGGCGCCAGTCCCGGTCGCGAGCCGAGCACCGGGCGTGACCACGCGCCTCCCGGCCTGGACCGTCCGGGCGCGACCACGCGCCTCCCGGCCTGGACCGTCCGGGCGTGACCACGCGCCTCCCGGCCTGGACCGTCCGGGCGGACTGCGGAGCGGACGCACCGGGCCGGTACGCTGGTCGGCGTGTCCCAGCGTGAGAATCCCTTCGGTCAGGTCCTCGTCGCCCTCGTGACGCCGTTCACGGCCGACGGCGAGGTCGACTGGCCCGGCGTCGAGCAGCACATCGACGACTGCATCACCGCCGGCGCCGACGGCATCGTCGTGACCGGCACCACCGGCGAGACGAGCACCCTGACCGACCCGGAGAAGCTCCGCCTGGTCGAGGTCGGCAAGTCCGTCGCCGCGGGCCGCGCGAAGATCATCACGGGCGGTGGCTCGAACGAGACCGCGCATGCGATCCACCTGTACAAGCAGAGCGAGCGGGCCGGCGCGGACGGCGTCATGATCGTCACGCCGTACTACAACAAGCCGACGCAGGCCGGCGTGCTCACGCACTTCCGGATGATCGCGGACGCCACCGACCTGCCGGTGATCCTGTACGACATCCCCGGACGCACCGGCATCCCGATCACGTACGAGACCATCGTGCGCGCGTCGAAGCACCCGAACATCCTCGCCGTGAAGGACGCCAAGGGCGACTTCGCCGAGGTCTCGCGCGTGCTCAACAACACCGACCTCATGTACTTCTCGGGCGACGACACGAACGTCCTCCCGCACCTGTCGATCGGTGCCACGGGGCTCATCGGCGTCACCGCGAACATCACGAGCACGCCGTACCGCACCATCGTCGACGCCGTGAACCGCGGCGACCTGGCGACCGCGACCGCCGAGCACAAGCGCGTCGAACCCCTCGTCCGTGCGATCATGACCCACGTCCCCGGGACCGTCGCCGCGAAGTACGTGCTGCACGGGCTCGGCCGGATCGGCAGCCCGCGCGTGCGGTTGCCGCTCGTCGGCCCCGAGGACAGCGAGGCGTACGCCATCGAGACCTCGCTCGAAGCGGTCCGGGACGTCCCCGGCGCCGACTTCTCGAACTTCCGTCCGGACCGCAACGCAGCGGCGGGCGGCGCACTGCCGAAGGTGCCAGGCACCACACGTTAGGAAGACCGCGGCGCGCTGGTGGCGCGTCGCACGACAGTCAGGACCGAATGCCCACCCAGATCTCCACACCGCAGCCGCTCGAACCCGGAACCCTCCGCGTGATCCCCGTCGGGGGTCTCGGCGAGATCGGTCGCAACATGACCGTCTACGAGTTCGAGGGCAAGCTCCTCGTCGTCGACGCCGGCGTGCTGTTCCCCGAGGAGCACCAGCCCGGTGTCGACCTCATCCTCCCGGACTTCTCGCTCATCCGGGACCGCCTCGACGACGTCCTCGGCGTCGTGCTCACCCACGGGCACGAGGACCACATCGGCGCGGTGCCGTACCTGCTCAAGCTCAAGGGCGACATCCCGCTGATCGGCTCGACGCTGACCCTCGCGCTCGTCGAGGCGAAGCTCAAGGAACACCGGATCAAGCCGTACACGCTCGTCGTGGCCGAGGACCAGACCGAGCAGCTCGGCCCGTTCCACCTCGAGTTCGTCGCCGTGAACCACTCCATCCCGGACGCACTCGCCGTCGCGATCACGACCCCCGCGGGGCGCGTGCTGCACACGGGTGACTTCAAGATGGACCAGCTGCCGCTCGACGACCGGATCACGGACCTCCGTGCCTTCGCGCGCCTCGGCGAGCAGGGCGTCGACCTGTTCCTGCCCGACTCGACCAACGCCGACGTCCCGGGCTTCACCGCCCCGGAGCGCGACATCGGCCCGGTCCTCGAGAGCATCATCTCGAAGGCCCGCAAGAAGGTCGTCGTCGCGAGCTTCTCGTCGCACGTGCACCGCGTGCAGCAGGTCCTCGACGCCGCCGCGGCCGCGAACCGCAAGGTCGCGTTCATGGGCCGCTCGATGATCCGCAACATGACGATCGCCGCCGAGCTCGGGTACCTGCGGGTGCCGGAGGACGTGCTGATCGACACGAAGAAGGCCAAGAACGTCCCCGACGACCAGGTCGTCTACATGTCGACCGGCTCGCAGGGCGAACCGATGGCTGTCCTCGCGCGCATGGCGAACCTCGAGCACCAGATCGAGATCGGCGAGGGCGACACCGTCATCCTCGCGTCGAGCCTCATCCCGGGCAACGAGAACGCCGTCTACCGCGTCATCGACGGGCTGACGAAGCTCGGCGCGAAGGTCGTCCACAAGGGCAACGCGAAGGTGCACGTCTCGGGCCACGCATCGGCTGGCGAGCTGCTCTACTGCTACAACATCCTCCGCCCGAAGAACGTCCTCCCCGTGCACGGCGAGCACCGCCACCTGTACGCGAACGCCGACCTGGCGATCCAGACCGGTGTCCCGCCGCGCAACGTGATCCTCGGGCAGGACGGCATCGTCGTCGACCTCAAGGACGGCGCCGTCACGGTGGCCGGCCAGCTCGACATCGGCTACGTCTACGTCGACGGGTCGACCGTGGGCGAGATCACCGACGCCGACCTCAAGGACCGCCGGGTCCTCGCGGAGGAGGGGTTCATCTCGGTCTTCTGCGCCGTCGACTTCACCACGGGCCAGTGCGTGGTCGGGCCGGAGATCCAGTCGCGCGGTTTCGCCGAGGACGACTCGGTCTTCGACAGCGTCCGCCCGCAGATCACCAAGGCCATCGCCGAGGCGGCGGCGAACGGCACGCGCGACGCGCACGCCTTCAGCCAGGTCGTCCGGCGCACCGTCGGCCGCTGGGTGAACACGAAGCACCGTCGGCGCCCGATGATCGTCCCGGTGGTCATCGAGGCGTAGCGCGCACGGCGCGCTGCGCGCCGCATTGCCGGCCAGGAGGCGCGGTGCACCTCCGTCAGGAACGTGCACCGCGCCTCCTGGCCGTCCACCGTCCGTGGTCCGTCGGCCGACGGCGGTCCCGTCCCACAGGCCAACCTGGTTCATCCCACAGGATGATGCTCCCTCGGTATGTCAGCCAATACCGTCCAGAGGTGACCGTCCTGCGACGCTGGGTGTGGCCCGGCCTGAAGTTCCTCGTGTTCGCCGCCATCGCGGTGGCCCTCGTCCGCCTCGCGTTCTTCGCGGCCCAGCCCGACGGCGAGGAGACCACGCCGACCGCGCAGCTCGAGGACCCGACGGTCGCGGTGACCACCGGCGACGTCGTCAACGACGTCGAGGCGACCGGGACCGTCGAGTCCGTCCCGTCGACCGCGGTGCGCGCCACGGCCGAGGGCACCGTCAACCGGGTGTTCGTCGCGAACGGCACCGCCGTGCAGCAGGGCACGCCGATCCTCGACCTGCGCGTCGAGACGCCGTCCACCGCGACCGCCGAGGACGGCTCCGCGCTGCCGCCCAAGGTGACGTTCGCCACCGTCGTCGCACCCGCGGCCGGGAAGGTGTCCGGCCTCGACCTCGTGGCGAAGCAGCCCGTCGCGATCGGTGACACCGTGGCGCGGGTCGCCCCGGACGCCTACCGGGTGTCCGCGACGCTCGCCGCGGCGCAGCTGTACCGTCTGACCGCGCGCCCGTCCGAGGCGACGGTCACGGTCACCGACGGCCCGGCCCCGTTCACCTGCACGAACCTCACGT
Source organism: Curtobacterium sp. MCBA15_012 (assembly GCF_001864935.2). Classification (NCBI taxonomy): domain Bacteria; kingdom Bacillati; phylum Actinomycetota; class Actinomycetes; order Micrococcales; family Microbacteriaceae; genus Curtobacterium; species Curtobacterium sp. MCBA15_012. The sequence continues at coordinate 1,257,969 of NZ_CP126267.1, forward strand.
TGACGAGCGCCGGCCAGGACGCCGGCTCACCCGGGTCCGCCGCGGGCGGGTCGCAGTCGGGCGACCAGGGCGCGGGCACCGGCACCGGGGGCGGCGCCGGGACCTCCGGCGGCACGCAGCTGCAGTGCGACGTCCCGGGCGACGTCACGGTGTTCCCCGGGCTCGAGGTGAAGGTCGCCGTCGCGGCGGGTTCGGCGAAGGGCGTGCTGACCCTGCCCACCACGGCCGTGCAGGGCACCGCGCAGCAGGGCGTCGTGACGGTCGTCGACGACGAGGGGAAGCGCAGCGAGCGCACCGTACAGCTCGGCCTGAACGACGGCGAGACCGTCGAGGTGCGCGCCGGCGTGGCCGAGGGCGACACCGTGCTGCAGTTCGTGCCGGGCAAGCAGGAGCAGCCCGAGGACGACGCGACCGAGGGCGGGACGGTGACGGGCGGATGAGCCTCGTCCACGTGCGCGGGCTCCGGAAGTCCGTCCCGCTGCCCGACGGGTCGACGCTGGAGATCCTGCGCGGGGTCGACCTCGACGTCGAGGCGGACAGCCGCGTCGCGATCGTCGGTCGCTCCGGCTCGGGGAAGTCCACGCTGCTCAACGTCCTGGGGCTGCTCGACACCCCGACCGACGGGCTGCACGAGTTCGACGGACGCGACGTCGGGCGTGCCGGTTCGGTGCGCCGCGACGGCATCCGGGGCGCCGACGTCGGCTTCGTGTTCCAGCAGTTCAACCTGCTGCAGGGCCGGACCGCGGTCGAGAACGTCGAGGTCCCGTTGCTGTACGCGAGCGGGCGTACCTTTTGGACGCGCCGCCGTGCCGCCCTCGAGATGCTCGACCGCGTCGGGCTCGCCGACAAGGCCGACACCCAGCCGCACCGGTTGTCCGGCGGTGAGCAGCAGCGGGTCGCGATCGCCCGGGCGCTCGTGCGCGGGCCCCGGCTGATCCTGGCCGACGAGCCGACCGGCGCGCTCGACGTCGACACCGGACGCGTCGTGATGGAGCTGCTCGAGACGGTGGCGTCGGAGACCGGAGCGGCGCTCGTCACGATCACGCACGACCCCGCGGTGGCCGCACGGGCGGACGTGGTGCACACGATCGACCACGGGGTGGTCGTGGACGGGCCGGTCCCGGACGGGGGCGGCGCGGGTCCCACCGAGGACGTGCGCGTCGCCGGTGCGGGGGTCGTCGCGTGAACCGGCTGCTCACCACCGTGGTCGGGACGTTCGTCGAGTCTTGGCAGGAGCTCCGCGTCCACCGGGGACGCGTCGTCCTCAGCCTGGTCGGCGTCACCATCGCGGTCGCCTCGCTCGCGGTCGTCGTCGGGTTCGGCTCGCTCGCGGAGCGCGTCACCGCCGCCTACAGCGAGCAGTACGGCGGCCGGGCGGCGACCTGGACCTTCAGCGGGACCTCCCCGGCCTCGTCCGGGACCGGGACCGGGACCGGTCCCGCGGCCGTCGCGGACGCCGCCGCACTCGACCGGGAGCTCCGGGCCGGGGCCGAGCGCTACCGCGTGCGGTACGTCACCGAGGCGACCTACCTGCAGCGCGACGTGCAGTTCCCCGACGGCGTCGCCTCGGTGTCCGGCACGACGGTCGACCCCGCCTACGCCGAGATGCACCGGGTGCGCCTCGGCGCGGGGGAGTGGTTCACCGAGGCGGACCGGGACCGACTCGCCCCTGCGATCGTCGTGAACCAGGCGTTCCTCGACCGCATCGGGAACCCCGACATCAGCACCCACCCGACCGTCCGGCTCCCCGGGAGCCCGGCCGTCACCGCGGTGGTGATCGGGTCCGTCGTCACGTCGGAGTACGACACCGACCCCACGATGTTCCAGCTCGCGAACTCCGTCGCCACCGCGAACGCGACGGCGTCCCCCGACCTCGGGACCCAGCGCGCCTTCGAGGTCTGGGTCCCGGAGGCCGACGGCAAGGCGGTCGCGAAGCGCATGGCGTCCGACGCGGAGCGCGCGCTCGGCCCCGGGTGGACGGTCGAGCCCTCGCGCTCGGACGCCGGTGGCTCGGTGGGCGGCGACCCGCTCGGTGCGCTCCGCTGGGTGATCGCGGGCACCGCCGTCCTGGTCCTGGTGCTCGGCGGCCTCGGGCTCCTCAACGTCTCGCTCGTCAGCGTGCGACAGCGCATCCGCGAGATCGGCATCCGGCGCGGGGTCGGCGCGACCGCGGGCCGCATCTTCGTCGCGGTGCTGCTCGAGAACGTGCTGGGAACCCTCGTCGCCGGCGGGATCGGCGTCATGGTCGGCGCCGCGGTGCTCGGCAACGACACCGTGCGCGGGCTCATCACCGACGGTGTCGAGATCGGCGGGGCACCGTTCCCCGTCGAGGCGGCGCTCGTCGGGGTCGGTTCGGCGGTGCTCGTCGGGGCGCTCGCCGGCTTCCTGCCGGCGCTCGTCGCGGTCCGGGTCAAGGTGATCGACGCGATCCGGTACTGATGGCGGGGCATCCACGGAATGTCCCGGCCGGGGATTAGGGTCGACGCCATGGCCGGAGGCACCAAGTCGACCACGCGCTCGCGCGCGTCCACGTCGTCCCGCGGGAGCGGGTCGCGCGGGACGTCGCGCACGCAGGCGACCACGAAGAAGCTGCCGCAGGCCACCCCGACACCGGTGTTCCGCGAGCAGAACCCGCTCGTCACGGCGTGGCTCGGCATGGCGCACGGCGTCGGCGCGCTGTTCCGCCTGCTCGGCAAGGAGTCCCTGGCCGCCGACGAGCGGCGCGACGGCTTCCCGTTCCTGCTGTTCGTGCTCGCGCTCGCCGGTGGCGTCGTCGAGTGGCTCAACCCGACGAACCCGGTGTCGATCGCCCTCGACGCGTACACGTTCGGCGGGATCTTCGGCCGTCTGGCGTTCGCGCTCCCGGTCATCATGATCGTCTTCGCGGGGTGGCTCTTCCGGCACCCCGCCTCGGTGCACGACAACACCCGGATCGGGATCGGCCTCGGGCTGCTCCTGGTGTCCATCGCCTCGCTCTGCCACGTGTTCGGCGGGCAGCCGAGCGCGGCCGACGGCATGGTCGCGCTCGCGTCCGCCGGTGGTGTCCTCGGCTGGGTCGTGATCAGCTGGCTCGTGGCGGTGGCCACCGTGTGGGTCGCGGTCCCGGTCGCCGTGGTGCTCCTCGTGCTCTCGCTCTTCATCATCACCAAGACGCCCCCGAACAAGACCGGCCGACGGCTGCACGAGCTCTACGCGTACCTGTTCGGCGCCCCGGCGCCCGCGGACACCGAGGACGTCGACGAGCCGGCCGCCCCGGCGCAGCCGACGCCGCGCACCAAGGGGTCGCGTCGGACGAAGCAGGACGGACCCGAGCTCCAGCTGTTCGACGACCTCGGGTTCGACGAGCAGGGCGACCCCGAGGCGGCCGACGCCGAGGGCAGCACCGTGCCCTGGTGGCGGCGGAACAAGTCCGGCCGCGAGGAAGACCCGGCGTACGACAGCCCCGTGCTGCCGGCCGCCGCGACGCAGCAGGCACCGCCCGTGCCGCCGACGGTCGCCGCGCCCGCGGTCTCGCCGAACGGCGGAGCCGCCGCCGGTCTCGTCGACCACACCCCGGCCGTGCCCGCCTCGGTCAACCTCAACGACTCGGTCGAGCAGGACGTCGAGCACGACCTCGACGTCGCCGAACAGGCGCTGCGCAACTCCGGGGTCGCCGTGCCCGAGCGGCCCGCCCCACCCGTCGTCCGTCCCGACGCGGGTGTCTCGCCGGTCGTGTCGGCCTCGGCGCCCGAGCCCGACGACGCGGGACCGCTCGCCGCGACGGACGCCGACGAGGACCCCGCCGCGCCGTACCGCCTGCCCGCCGCGACGACCCTGAGCGCCGGCACGCCCTCGGTCGCCCGCAGCCAGGCGAACGACGACATCGTCGCCGCGATCACCGGCGTGCTCACCGAGTTCAAGGTCGACGCGAAGGTCACCGGCTTCTCGCGCGGCCCGACGGTCACGCGCTACGAGATCGAGCTCGGCCCGGGTGTGAAGGTCGAGCGCGTCACGGCGCTGTCGAAGAACCTGTCGTACGCGGTCGCGTCGAACGAGGTCCGGATCCTGTCGCCGATCCCGGGTAAGAGCGCCATCGGCGTCGAGATCCCGAACACCGACCGCGAGGTCGTCTCGCTCGGCGACGTCCTGCGTTCGAACGCGGCGACCAAGTCGAAGCACCCGATGACCATCGGCGTCGGCAAGGACGTCGAGGGCGGCTTCGTCGTGGCGAACCTCGCGAAGATGCCGCACATGCTCGTCGCGGGTTCGACCGGCTCCGGCAAGTCGGTGTTCATCAACTCGATGATCACCTCGCTGCTCATGCGCGCGAAGCCGTCCGAGGTCCGGATGGTCCTGGTGGACCCGAAGCGCGTCGAGCTCTCGATCTACGCCGGTGTCCCGCACCTCATCACGCCCATCATCACGAACCCGAAGAAGGCGGCCGAGGCGCTGCAGTGGGTCGTGAAGGAGATGGACATGCGGTACGACGACCTCGCGTCGTTCGGGTTCCGTCACGTCGACGACTTCAACAAGGCCGTGCAGAACGACGAGATCATCCTGCCCGCGGGGAGCGAGCGGAAGCTCAAGCCGTACCCGTACCTGCTCGTCGTCGTCGACGAGCTCGCGGACCTCATGCTCGTCGCGCCGCGTGACGTCGAGGAGTCGATCGTCCGCATCACGCAGCTGGCACGTGCGGCCGGCATCCACCTCGTGCTCGCGACGCAGCGTCCGTCGGTCGACGTCATCACCGGTCTCATCAAGGCCAACGTGCCGTCGCGCATCGCGTTCGCGGTGACGAGCGTCACCGACTCGCGCGTCATCCTCGACCAGCCGGGAGCCGACAAGCTCATCGGGCAGGGCGACGCGCTGTTCCTGCCGATGGGGTCCTCGAAGGCCGTGCGCGTGCAGGGCGCCTGGGTGCAGGAGAGCGAGGTCGCCGAGGTCGTCGCGCACGTCACCCGGCAGGCCCGCCCCGAGTACCGCCAGGACGTCCAGGCCGTGGTCGAGCGCAAGGAGATCGACGCCGACATCGGCGACGACCTCGAGCTCCTGCTCGCGGCCGTCGAGCAGGTCGTGTCGACGCAGTTCGGCTCGACGTCGATGCTGCAGCGCAAGCTCCGCGTCGGGTTCGCGAAGGCCGGACGGCTCATGGACCTCATGGAGTCCCGGGACATCGTCGGGCCGTCCGAGGGGTCGAAGGCGCGCGACGTCCTCGTCACCCCGGACCAGCTCCCCGGTGTGCTGGCGAAGCTGCGCGGCGAGGACCCGCCGGCCGCTGCCGCTGCCGCTCCTGCCGTCGGTGCGGCGTCCGACGGCATCGGTGGCGCCGCGGGTGCGGCGGGCGGTGCGGTGTCGTCCGACGGTGACGACGACCGCTACGGGGCCGACCCGGTGGCGGACATGACCCGTGGGTACCCTGAGGAGGACGAGGGGCCGGACGAGGACGCGTGGGGGTTGACGGGTCGTGACTGACGGACGAGGGACGGGTGCGATGAGCGGGACGGGCAGCAGCCGCAGCGCGGCACGGTTCCCCTGGCGGGGCCGCGTGCTGCGCAAGGGCCCGGGGCCGGCGTCGACCGCGAACGTGGCGAACGTCATCACCGTCGTGCGCATCCTCATGGCGCCGCTGTTCTTCGTCATGCTGCTGACCGACGACGGGCAGGACACGTCGCTGCGCATCTGGGCGGCCGTCGTGTTCGTCGTGGCGATCGTCACGGACAGCGCCGACGGGATCATCGCCCGCCGACAGGACCTCGTCACCGACTTCGGCAAGCTCGTCGACCCGATCGCCGACAAGGTGCTCATCGGCGGCGCGCTCGTGGCGCTGTCGATCCTGGGCGAGCTGCCCTGGATCGTGACGGTGCTCATCATGGTCCGCGAGATCGGCATCACGGTGTTCCGGTTCGCGGTGCTGTCCGACCGCGTCATCCCGGCGAGCCGCGGCGGCAAGGTGAAGACCGTGCTGCAAGCCGTCGCGATCACCCTGGCGCTGTTCCCGTGGTGGAACCTCGTCGGCGACCTCGCGCACTGGGTGAACGGCATCCTCATGACCGCGGCCCTCGCGGCGACCGTCCTGAGCGGTGTGGACTACCTGTGGCAGGCCTGGAAGCACAACCGGACCACGTCCTGATGGCGACCGACCCGGGGGCGCACGACGCCCCGGCGACGCGGGTCGCGCCTCCCGGCCCGTCGTCCGGCGACCACGTGCCGGACGTGCCCGACCAGTCGGAGCCGACCGGCCAGGCGGAGCCGACCGCCCGGCCGGACGCGACCGTCGGGGTGGCCCGGGCACTCGTCGCGGCGCTCACCGAACGCGGCGAGACCGTCGCGGTCGCCGAGTCCCTGACCGGGGGCCTGGTCGTCGCGACGCTCGTCGGGGTCCCCGGTGCGAGCGCCGTCGTCCGCGGTGGGGTCGTGGCGTACGCGACGCCCGTGAAGCACACCGTGCTCGGGGTCGATGCAGCGCTCCTCGCGGCGAACGGCGCCGTGGACCCGGAGGTCGCACGGCAGATGGCGAGCGGCGTCCGCACCGCGCTGGCGGTCGACGGCGAGCCCGCGACGTGGGGGATCAGCACGACGGGTGTCGCCGGTCCGGACCCGCAGGACGGCAAGCCCGTCGGCACCGTCTTCGTCGGCATCGCGTCGGCCGACGGGGCCCGGGCGGTCGAACTGCACCTCGACGGCGACCGCGGGGCAATCCGGGACGCGACCGTCTCCGAACTCCTGACACGGATGTCGGCGACGGTGCACGAGGGGGAATAGGCCTCGTTACCGCTGGGTTACATCCCACGCAATCTCCAGCAGGACGGCAGGCAGCGTCGCTAGCATGCTGCGATCGGCAACGTCACTGTTGCAACCCGACCCCGGTCACCCGGACCAGGCGGGCGCGGAGACGACAGGAAGGAGGAGTCCACATGGTTCTCGTTCGTCAGGAGATCGGCGACGTGCTTCGGGACTTCCGCTTGCAGAAGGGCCGGACCCTCCGTCAGGTCGCGTCCAAGGCCAGCGTCGCGCTCGGTTACCTGAGCGAGGTGGAGCGTGGGCAGAAGGAAGCCAGCTCCGAGATCCTCGCCTCGGTGGCCGACGCACTCGACACCCCCATCTCGACCATCATGCGAGAGGTCGGAGACCGTCTCGCCGTCGTCGAGGGACTCACCCCGGTCCCCGACACGCTGCCCGATGACCTCGTCGCCGAGTTCGACAACGACCTCGCGGTGCGCTGACCCGTCCCGCCACGACACGTGACGCCCCTGCCGACCACGGCGGGGGCGTTCGTGCGTCCGGGGGTGTGCGTGCGGCCGTGGCAGGTCGTGCTCCCGGCGGTGCTGGTGCGCTCCCGGCGGTGCCGGTGCGCTCCCGGGAGTGGGGGAGGCGTGGCTGCGACCTCGGTACGCTGGACGGATGCGGGTGAGTGAGTTCTGGCGGGCCGTCGACCAGGTGTTCGGTGCGGCCTACGGTGCCGTCGTCACCCGGGACGTCGTGCTCGAGGAGCTCGGCGGCCGGTCGGCAGCCGAGGCCCTGGACGCCGGGGTCGACACCCGACGGGTCTGGGACGCCCTCTGCGAGTCGCAGGACGTCCCGCTCGACAAGCGGCACGGCAAGGGGCTCGCCGAGCCGCACGACTGACCGGGCGCGGGCGCGGGCTCGCTGGCGGACGCGGGCGGGGGCTCGCTCGCGGGCATCGGTGCTCCGGTGCCGGGCTCGTCGCGGGGCGCCGCGCCCGAACGTGTGTTCGGCGTGTTGCTCGAACGCGTGTTCGATCGGTGCTACGTTCCTCCACAACGGCGCTGTTCCAGAAGCTCGTCCACAGGACCCGCGGTCGTCGGCAGTGATGTCGGTGGCCCGCCCTAGGTTCGAGTCATCGGGAACAGCCCGAAGCCTTGTCGCACAGCACCGGCCCTGCACCACCGGCCGGGGTGGACGCGACAGCCTACAGGCGGCCGACATCGAGCACGAAGGAGCACCCCATGCCATCACCGGCAGACCGCGAGAAGGCCCTGGAGACCGCACTCGCACAGATCGACAGGCAGTTCGGCAAGGGCACGGTCATGCGCCTCGGCTCGGACGACCGGGCACCCGTCGCCACCATCCCCACCGGGTCCGTCGCCCTGGACGTCGCACTCGGCATCGGCGGCCTGCCCCGCGGCCGCATCATCGAGATCTACGGCCCGGAGTCCTCCGGCAAGACGACGCTGACGCTGCACGCCATCGCGAACGCCCAGCGGGCCGGGGGCATCGCAGCCTTCATCGACGCCGAGCACGCGCTCGACCCCGAGTACGCCAAGAAGCTCGGCGTCGACATCGACGCACTCCTCGTGTCGCAGCCCGACACCGGTGAGCAGGCGCTCGAGATCGCGGACATGCTCGTCCGCTCGGGCTCGATCGACCTCATCGTCGTCGACTCCGTCGCGGCGCTCGTGCCCCGCGCCGAGATCGAGGGCGAGATGGGTGACTCGCACGTCGGTCTGCAGGCGCGACTCATGTCGCAGGCGCTCCGCAAGCTCGCGGGTGGCCTGAACCAGACCCAGACCACAATGATCTTCATCAACCAGCTGCGCGAGAAGATCGGTGTGTTCTTCGGCAGCCCCGAGACCACCGCGGGCGGCAAGGCGCTGAAGTTCTACGCCTCGGTGCGCCTCGACATCCGTCGCATCGAGACGCTGAAGAGCGGCACCGACGCCGTCGGCAACCGCACGCGCGTCAAGGTCGTCAAGAACAAGATGGCCCCGCCCTTCAAGCAGGCCGAGTTCGACATCCTGTACGGCACCGGCATCTCCCGCGAGGGCTCGCTGCTCGACTTCGGCGTCGACCACGGCATCGTGAAGAAGTCGGGCGCCTGGTACACGTACGACGGCGACCAGCTCGGGCAGGGCAAGGAGAACTCGCGCTCGTTCCTCATCCAGAACCCGGACATCGCCGCTGACATCGAGGGCAAGATCCTCGTGAAGCTCGGCGTCGGTGGGGCGAAGGAGACGGACGCGAAGGTCGAGCCGATCGCGCCGAAGATCGCGGAGCGCAAGGGCGCGTGACGGACGAGCACGACCACGGCGAGGGTCTCGCACCGGTCACCGACCTGTTCGGTGCGCGGTCCCGCCGTGGTCGCCCTCGCACGGACGACACCGCGGGAGCAGGTGCCGCCGGGGGTGCAGCGGGCGTCGATGACGGACTGTCGGTCGCCGCACAGGACTCCTGGGCGGACGACCGTGGCGAGGACGGCGCTCCCGCTCCGGCCGAGTGGCTGTCCCCGGTCGTCGGTGACGGCACCGGGCGCAGCGCCCGTGCCGAGCTCGACGGCTACGACAGCGACACCGCGGACGCGGCCGGCGCGTCGGTCTTCGCCATCCACTCCGGCGAAGCGCTCGACCCGGCGGATGCGCCGCGACCGATCGAGGAACAGCGCGCGGACGCCGAGCGACTGAGCATGCGCGCGCTGGGTCGCAAGGGCGTCAGCGAGTCCGAGATGCGTCAGGTGCTGACCAAGCAGGACCTCGACCCCGACGTCGTCGAACACGAGGTGGCACGCCTGACGCGCGTCGGTCTGCTCGACGACGTCGCCCTCGCGACCGACCTCGTGGACCGCCTGCACGACCGCAAGGGCCTCGGCCGGCAGGGCGTCGTCGCGGAACTCCGCCGACGGGGCATCGACCAGGCGGCGATCGAAGCCGCGCTCGACGCCGCTGCCGACGACGCGGACGACGAGTTCGTCCGCGCGATCGAGCTCGCCGAGAAGCGCGCCGGGCAGATGCGCGGACTCGACCGGGCGACCGCGGAACGACGACTGAGCGGCTTCCTCATGCGCAAGGGCTACGGCTCGGGCGTGGTGCGGGTCGCGGTGGCCCGGGCGCTCGACGGCGGGCCTCGGCGCCCCTCGCCGGGTGGCGGCGCGGTCCGCTTCGAGTAGCGGCGCGGGGCGGTCCGAGGGGTGGCCGGCGGGGCGCGCCGCTGCATCCCGGTGCATGCGCCCCGACGGCCGGACGGGGTGTGCCTGAGCGCCTCGGACCGGGCCCGGCGGCCGCGCCGTCAGACCTACACTGGGACGATCATGGCCACCGTCGCAGCGCCCACGCGCACCTACGAAGTCCGCACCTACGGGTGCCAGATGAACGTGCACGACTCGGAGCGGCTCAGTGGTTCGCTCCAGGCCGCCGGGTACGTCGCGGCGGACGGTGAGCAGGCCGACGTCGTCGTCATCAACACCTGCGCGGTGCGCGAGAACGCGGACAACCGACTCTACGGCAACCTCGGGCAGCTCGCGGGCATCAAGCGGGAGCACCCCGGCATGCAGATCGCCGTCGGCGGGTGCCTGGCGCAGAAGGACAAGAACGTCATCCTCGAGAAGGCGCCCTGGGTGGACGTCGTCTTCGGGACGCACAACATGGGATCCCTGCCGACGCTGCTCGAGCGTGCGCGGCACAACGACGAGGCGCAGATCGAGATCCTCGAGGCGCTCGACGTGTTCCCCTCGACCCTGCCGACGAAGCGCGACTCGACGCACAGCGGCTGGGTGTCGATCTCGGTCGGCTGCAACAACACCTGCACGTTCTGCATCGTGCCGTCCCTGCGCGGCAAGGAGAAGGACCGCCGGCCCGGTGACGTCCTCGCCGAGATCCAGGCGCTCGTCGACGACGGCGCGATCGAGGTCACGCTCCTCGGGCAGAACGTCAACTCGTACGGCGTCGAGTTCGGCGACCGCCAGGCCTTCGGCAAGCTGCTGCGAGCGGCCGGTGCGATCGAGGGCCTGGAGCGCGTGCGGTTCACGAGCCCGCACCCGGCCGCCTTCACCGACGACGTGATCGACGCCATGGCCGAGACGCCGAACGTGATGCCGCAGCTGCACATGCCCCTGCAGTCCGGCTCCGACCGGGTGCTCAAGGCGATGCGCCGCAGCTACCGCAGCGAGCGGTTCCTCGGCATCCTCGACCGGGTGCGCGCGAAGATCCCGCACGCCGCGATCTCGACCGACATCATCGTGGGCTTCCCCGGCGAGACCGAGGAGGACTTCCAGGACACCCTCCGCGTCGTCGAGCAGTCCCGGTTCGCCTCGGCGTTCACGTTCCAGTACTCGATCCGACCCGGGACACCGGCCGCGACGATGGACGAGCAACTGCCGAAGGCCGTCGTGCAGGAGCGGTACGAGCGACTCGTCGCGCTGCAGGACCGGATCACCGCCGAGGAGCACGCGAAGCAGGTCGGCCGCACGGTCGAGGTGCTCGTCGCCACCGGTGAGGGCAAGAAGGACGACGCCACGCACCGGCTGTCCGGCCGCGCCGAGGACTCCCGCCTCGTGCACTTCGCGGTGCCGCAGGGCTCCGCGGTGCCACGTCCGGGCGACGTCGTCACGGTCGAGGTCACCCGGGCCGCCCCGCACTTCCTCATCGCCGACGGCGACGCACCGCTCCGCATCCGCCGCACACGCGCCGGCGACGCATGGGACCGCGCCCAGGCGGAGAGCTGCGGGGTCCCCGCTGCGCCGACCCCCGCCGCGAACGGCCCGCGTCCCGTCTCGCTCGGCCTGCCCACGCTCCGTGTCGGACGCTGAGCCCGCGACCCACGCCGCTGCCGTCGACCTGATCGCCGTCGTCGGCGCGACGGGGACCGGGAAGTCCGAGTTCGCACTCGCGATCGCCGAGCAGCTCGCGCGGTCCGGTCGCGCGGCGGAGATCGTCAACGCCGACGCCATGCAGCTGTACCGCGGCATGGACATCGGGACCGCCAAGCTCGACGTCGCGGAACGGCGGGGTGTGCCGCACCACCAGCTCGACGTGCTCGACGTCACCGACGAGGCCAGTGTCGCGGCCTACCAGCAGGAGGCCCGCGCCGACGTCGAGCGGATCACGGCGTCGGGGTCCGTGGCGCTCCTCGTCGGCGGCAGCGGGCTCTACGTGTCGTCGGTGCTGTTCGACCTCGCGTTCCCGGGCACGGACCCCGAGCTGCGCGCACAGCTCGAGCGCGAGCACGCCGAGCTCGGACCGGGCGTGCTCGTCGAACGGCTGCGCGCCCTCGACCCCGCGGCCGCAGCCGACGTCGACCAGCGCAACCCGCGGCGGTTGATCCGGGCACTCGAGATCGCGAGCCGGTCCGAGGTCGTGACCCCGCGCCTCCCGTCCGCGCCCCGCGCCTGGCGACCCGCCCGCGTCCTGCACCTGCACCGCGAACGGACCGCCCTCGTCGAGTCGCTGCACGCGCGCGCAGCGCGCATGTTCGACCGGGGGCTCGTCGACGAGGTGGCCGGCCTGCGAGCGCGGGGACTCGAGCAGGGCCGGACCGCCCGGGCCGCGATCGGCTACTCGCAGGCGCTCGACGTGCTCCACGGGCGGGCGACCGTCGACGAGGCCGTCGAGGCGACCGCAGTCGCGACCCGCAAGTACGCGCGGCGACAGGTGTCCTGGTTCAAGCGCTACGCCGACGCCGAGGTGCTCGACGTCACCGGGGCCGACGTCGCGGGGCTGCAGGAGGCGGCCCGTAGGATCGTCCCGTGACCGAGCTGCACTTCACCAAGGGCCAGGGGACCGGCAACGACTTCGTCCTGTTCGCCGACCCCGACGCGACGGTCGACCTGACCCCCGAGCGCGTCCGCGCCATCGCCGACCGCCGGTTCGGTGTCGGCGGCGACGGCGTCATCCGCGCGGTCCGCTCCGAGGCGCTGCCCGAGGGCCGTCCGCTGCTCGCCGTCGCACCCGAGGCGACGTGGTTCATGGACTACCACAACGCCGACGGCTCGATCGCGGAGATGTGCGGCAACGGCATCCGGGTGTTCGCGCGGTACCTCACCGAGTCCGGGCTCGTCGACCTGGCGCCCGGCGAGACGCTGACCGTCGGCAGCCGGAAGGGGCTCGTCGACGTCCAGCGCACCACGAACGGCTTCTCGGCCGACCTCGGACGGTGGGGGCTCGGCATCGAGGGCGGCGGTGCGAACGACGTGCTGGTCCGTGCCAGGGAGCTCGACGGCGCACGACCGGGCCTGGGGATCGACGTCGGCAACCCGCACGTCGTCGTCGCGGTCGCCACCGAGGACGAACTGTCCGGTCTCGACCTGACCTACATCCCGGTCCTCGACCCCGCACCGGAAGCCGGGGCGAACGTCGAGTTCGTCCTGCCCGGCGACCCGCTCGTCAAGGACGGCGTGGGCGAGATCACCATGCGCGTGCACGAGCGGGGGAGCGGCGAGACGCTGTCCTGCGGGACCGGGGCGGTCGCCGCCGCCCTGGCGACCCGGTACTGGGCCGGACCGTCCGCGCCGGACACCTGGCGCGTGCGCGTCCCCGGTGGCGTCGTCACCGTGCGGATGTTCGCGGCCGAGGACGGCGAGCACGTGGCGCTCGCGGGGCCGGCGGAGCTGGTGTTCTCGGGGGACCTGACCGTCTGAGCGGCGGGCATCCCGCCGGACGGTCACGATCGGACATCCCGCCGGTCGGGCGGCGGGGCGGCTCGCGGCCCGCTACTCGGCGGTGCGGTGCACCCGGATGACGCGGAACCCCTTGGCCGTCGACGCCCGGCTGACCACGAACGCGCCGCCGAGCGTGTCCGCGAGCCACTTCTGCAGCGAATCCCCACCGAGGTCCTTCGACACGACGAGCCAGGCGTCACCGCCCACCTCGAGCCGCGGCAACCACGTCGTGAGGATGGTGTGCAGTTCGTCCTTGCCGACGCGGATGGGCGGGTTGGACCAGATCGTGCGGAAGCGGAGGTCGGCGGGGACGTCGTCGGGGAGGGCGACGGTGACGTTCTCGGTCCCCGCGGTCTGCGCGTTGGCGCGGGCGAGTCCGAGCACGCGCTCGTTCACGTCGACGCCCCAGACCTGGGCGTCCGGGGACTCGAGCGCCATCGTGATCGCGATCGGGCCCCAGCCGCAGCCGACGTCGAGGAGGGCGCCCTCGGTCGCGGGCGGTGGCACGGCGCCGAGCAGGACGCGGGTGCCGCGGTCGATCCCGTCCGGGCTGAAGACGCCCGCTGCGGTGCTCAGGGTGAGGTCGCGGCCGGCGAGCGTGACGTGCACCTGGCGTTGACGCTCCTCCGACGACGGGTTCGCGGAGAAGTAGTGGTCGTTCGCCATGGAAGAACCGTACCGGCCCACCCGTGTGTCCCGGGCGTGGCGGCGGTACCCTGTGGAGAAGATGACGGAAACGAACATGAACGACGGACGGTCCGACGACAGCGCCGAGGGTGTCGTCGAGCGGGTCCTCCGCAACGCGGACTCCCGAGCCTCCTCGGCGATCTTCGCACCGGCCCAGGCGATCCAGACGCGCTCGGTCGACGACCACGGCTGGACCGGCGACGGCGACCAGTACGACCGTGAGGACCGGGCCGCCCTGCGCCGGGTCGCCGGTCTCTCCACCGAACTCGAGGACGTCACCGAGGTCGAGTACCGGCAACTCCGGCTCGAGCAGGTCGTCCTCATCGGCGTGTACCCGCAGGGCGATGCGCAGGACGCCGAGAACTCGCTCCGTGAGCTCGCGGCGCTGGCCGAGACGGCCGGTGCGGTGGTGCTCGACGGGCTGCTGCAGCGACGACCCACGCCCGACCCCTCGACCTACCTGGGGAAGGGCAAGGCCGCCGAGCTCGCGATGGTCGTCAAGGCCACCGGCGCCGACACGGTCATCGCGGACACGGAGCTCGCGCCCTCGCAGCGTCGTGCGCTCGAGGACGTCGTGAAGGTCAAGGTGATCGACCGCACGGCCGTGATCCTCGACATCTTCAGCCAGCACGCCTCCACCCGCGAGGGCAAGGCGCAGGTCGAGCTCGCACAGCTCCAGTACCTGCTGCCGCGTCTGCGCGGTTGGGGTGAGTCGATGTCCCGGCAGGCCGGTGGTCAGGTCTCCGGCGGTGCGGGCATGGGTTCCCGTGGTCCCGGTGAGACGAAGATGGAGCTCGACCGCCGGAAGATCCACACCCGGATGGCCAAGCTCCGTCGGCAGATCGCCGGGTTCACCCCGGCGCGTGAGGCCAAGCGTGCCGACCGCGCCCGCAACGAGGTGCCGAGCGTCGCGATCGCGGGCTACACGAACGCCGGCAAGTCCTCGCTGCTGAACCGGCTGACGAGCGCGGGCGTGCTGGTGCAGAACCAGCTGTTCGCGACGCTGGACGCAACGGTCCGCCGGACCGAGAGCACGAAGGGCCGCGAGTTCACGTTCGTCGACACCGTCGGGTTCGTGCGCAACCTGCCGCACCAGCTGGTGGAGGCGTTCCGGTCCACGCTCGAGGAGGTCGGCCAGGCCGACGTCATCGTGCACGTCGTCGACGGCTCGCACCCTGACCCCGCGGCCCAGCTCGCGACGGTCCGAGAGGTCATCGGCGACGTGGGCGCCCGGGACATCCCCGAGGTGGTCGCGTTCAACAAGGCCGACCTGATCGACGAGTCGCAGCGGCTCGTCCTGGTCGGGCTCGTCCCGGACGCGGTGTTCGTCTCGGCGCGCACCGGCGAGGGCGTCCCCGAGCTGCTCGCCGCGATCGAGGAGCGACTGCCCGAACCGGACGTCGACCTCACCGTGGTGATCCCGTACGACCGCGGCGACCTGGTGTCGTCGCTGCACGACTCCGGCGCGGTCGAGTCGACGGAGTACGTCGAGGACGGCACACGTCTGCGGGTGCGCGTCTTCCAGCGCCAGGTCGCGGAGCTCGACCCCTACGTGGTCGCGCCGGTCGCGGCCGGCTAGGACCGGACCAGAGGACGGACGGGAGGCGCGGTGCCGGCTGGCACCGCGCCTCCCGTCCGTCCGTCGTCGCGTCGGACGCGAGCCGGCCAGGTCGCGTCGGTTCGGCGCGGCGCGGCCGCTCCGTGCCTGCACCGCGGCGCGTCCCGCGCCCGCGCTGTGGGGCGGCACCGCTGCGCGCCGCACGCTCGTCGCGTCCGCTCGTCGCGCACGCGCGTTGCGCGAGACGCGGGCGCGCCGCACAACGAGAGGCACGTCGCACCACGTGATCACGTGGCGCGACGTGCCTCTCGTTGTGCGGCGGTACCGCGAGCCGCGCGCAGACCGCCGCGGCCGCCCACGGCGGTCCGCGACCGCGATCGCCTGCGGCGACGCGGCTAGATGGAGCGGAGGACCGCGACGACCTTGCCGAGCACGGTCGCGGCGTCGCCGAGGATCGGCTCGAACGCCGAGTTCCGCGGGAGCAACCACGTGTGCCCGTCGCGCTGGCGGAAGACCTTGACGGTCGCTTCCTCGTCGAGCATCGCGGCGACGATGTCCCCGTTGTCCGCGGTCTGCTGCGAGCGGACGACCACCCAGTCGCCGTCGCAGATCGCGGCGTCGATCATGGACTCGCCGACGACCTTGAGCATGAACAGGTCACCGGTCCCGACGAGCTGCCGGGGGAGCGGCACGAGTTCGTCGACGTGCTGCTCGGCGGTGATCGGCACACCGGCGGCGATGCGGCCGACGAGCGGCACGAGGGTCGTCGCGTCGACGTCCGGGGTGTCGACGTCGGGCGTGGGCTCGTCGACCAGGACCTCGAGCGCACGGGGGCGGTTCGGGTCGCGGCGGATCCAGCCGCCGAGCTCGAGCTGGCCGAGCTGGTGGGAGACGCTCGAGAGCGAGGACAGGCCGGCCGCGTCGCCGATCTCGCGCATGCTCGGCGGGTAGCCCCGGTTCGCCACCGACGCACGAATCGCGTCGAGGATCGCCTGCTGCTTCGCCGTCAGCGGCTTCTGGCTCCGCAGTTCGTCCGCCACGTCGTCTCGCCCTTCGTCGGTGCCGGAGCCGGTCGGCGGGAATGTCGGTGGTCCCCGCTTGACTCGTCCCAGTCGATCGAAACAGTATCCGACCGCTCCAGGCCGGACAAACACCTGTTCGAGCGTGTCGGCAGAAAATCCCGCAGAAATCTCTCCCTGGGACTTGTGCGGGCGCCGGTTCGAAACTATGTTCGGTACACGACTTCGGTCCACCCGAACGGGAAGGCAAGAACGACATGAGCACCATCGCCATCGCTGACCACCAGCGCTCCGCGACGACCGCCGTCCGTACGCGCCTGCGTCTCACGCGCCGCGGACGCATCGTCTTCACGACCCTCGCCGCGATCCCCCTGTTCGCCGCAGTGGCCGTGGCCGTCCTCAACGGTGGACAGGCCTCCGCCGGTGACGCCTCGCGCGCCGGGTCGACGGTCCACTTCGCGACCGTCACCGTGCAGCCGGGGGAGACCCTGTGGCAGCTCGCCGAGGAGACAGCGCCGCAGGCAGACCCCCGCGACTTCGTGCAGGACGTCGTCAGCCTGAACGCGCTCGACGGGTCGTCGCTGCAGGCGGGCGAGCAGATCGCCATCCCGGCGAAGTACACCCACGGCGACTGAGTCGGAGCGTCGGCCCGCGGGCCGCTCGACCGGCTGGCATGACGGGCAGCGCGGGCCGCTCGGCCGGCTGGCATGACGGGCAGCGCAGGTCGCTCGACGGCAGTGTGACCGTTCGCCCGTCAGTCACCGTCCGGACGGCCTGGGGCATGCAGCCCCCGTCGGCCTACGATGGATCGGTGGCAACCTCGCTCGACGACCTCCCCATCCGCGACGACCTCCGCGGGCAGAGCCCGTACGGCGCTCCTCAGAAGCACGTGCGTGTGCAGCTCAACGTCAACGAGAACACGCATCCCGTGCCGCAGGACGTCGCCGACGACATCGTCGCCTCCATCCGGCAGGCGCTGACCACGGTCAACCGGTACCCCGACCGCGAGTTCACGGAGCTCCGCGAGTCCCTGGCCGCGTACCTCGGCCACGGACTCACCGCGGAGCAGCTGTGGGCAGCGAACGGCTCGAACGAGGTCCTGCAGCAGCTCCTGCAGGCGTTCGGGGGCCCGGGTCGCTCGGTGCTCGGCTTCCCGCCCACCTACTCGATGCACTCGATCCTCGCGGCCGGCACCGGGACGACCTGGATCCCGGCAGAGCGTGACGACGAGTTCCGGATCTCGCCGGAGACCGTCGTCGCGGCGATCCGGGAGCACCAGCCCGACATCGTGTTCCTCTGCGGGCCGAACAACCCGACCGGGACCCCGCTGTCGATCGACACGATCCGTGCCGCCTACGACGCGACCGACGGCATCGTGATGGTCGACGAGGCGTACGCCGAGTTCATGCCCGTCGACGCCCCGAGCGCCGTGACCCTCCTGCCGGGACGCGAGCGCCTCGTGGTCTCCCGGACGATGAGCAAGGCGTTCGCCTTCGCGGGCGCCCGCGTCGGGTACATGGCCGCCGACCCCGCCGTGGTCGACGCGGTCCGGCTCGTCCGCCTGCCGTACCACCTGTCCGCCCTGACGCAGGCTGCCGCCGTCGCCGCGCTCCGCCACGCCCCGGAGATGCTCGCGATGGTCGACGACATCAAGGAGCAGCGCGACCGCATGGTGACCGAACTGGCCGCGATGGGCTACCGAACCTACGAGACGTGGTCGAACTTCGTGTTGTTCGGTGGCGTCGCCGATCCGAATGCGGCGTTCGAGGCCCTGCTCGAGCAGGACGTCATCGTCCGGGACCTCGGGATCCCGAACCACCTGCG
The DNA here is from genome assembly GCF_001864935.2 of Curtobacterium sp. MCBA15_012. NCBI lineage: Bacteria > Bacillati > Actinomycetota > Actinomycetes > Micrococcales > Microbacteriaceae > Curtobacterium > Curtobacterium sp. MCBA15_012. Next base: position 1,276,423 of record NZ_CP126267.1, read on the forward strand.
GGTGAGCGCCGGTACCGAGGAGGAGACCACCGCGTTCCTCGAGGCCATGCGCCGCGTCGCCGTCGACCAGCCCCCGGTTAGGGTTGCAGCATGACCGCCCGTACCGCCGCCATCAGCCGGAGCACGAGCGAGTCGAGCATCGAGCTGTCGCTCGACCTGGACGGCACCGGCTCGTCCGACGTCTCGACGAGCGTGCCCTTCTTCGACCACATGCTCACGGCGTTCAGCAAGCACTCGCTGATCGACCTCCGCGTCCGGTCGACGGGTGACACCGACATCGACGTGCACCACACGGTCGAGGACACCGGCATCGTGCTGGGGCAGGCGATCAAGCAGGCCCTCGGCGACCGGTCCGGCATCGGCCGGTACGGTGACGCCCTCGTGCCGCTCGACGAGGCGCTCGCGCAGGCGGTCGTCGACGTGTCCGGCCGCCCGTACCTCGTGCACACCGGAGAGCCCGAGGGCTTCGCGTTCCACCGGATCGGCGGGCACTTCACCGGCTCGATGGTCCGCCACGTCTTCGAGGCGATCACGGTCAACGCGGGCATCACCGTGCACGTCCGGGTGCTCGGCGGTCGCGACCCGCACCACATCGCCGAGGCCGAGTTCAAGGCGTTCGCCCGGGCGATGCGTCGCGCGGTCGAGCTCGACCCCCGCGTCGACGGCATCCCGTCCACCAAGGGAGCACTGTGACCGAGCTGCTGACCGGCGCGAAGCCGGACGTCGTCGTCCTCGACTACGGGTCCGGCAACGTCCACTCGGCCGCCAAGGCGCTCGAGCGCGCCGGGGCGAACGTCACCCTCACGGCCGACAAGCAGGCCGCGCTGCGCGCGGACGGTCTCCTGGTCCCCGGCGTCGGCGCGTTCGCCGCGGTCGTCGACCAGCTCGAGGGGGTGCGGGGCGGCGAGATCGTCGACCACCGCCTGGCCGGCGGACGCCCGGTGCTCGGCATCTGCGTCGGCATGCAGGTGATGTTCGCGCGCGGGATCGAGCGCGGGGTCGACGTCGAGGGCCTCGGGCAGTGGCCGGGCACGGTCGAGCAGATCGAGGCCGACGTCCTGCCGCACATGGGGTGGAACACGGTCGAGGCCCCGGCCGACTCGGTGCTCTTCGACGGCCTGCACGACGAGCGGTTCTACTTCGTGCACTCCTACGGCGTCACCGACTTCCCGCTCGATGCCTACGGTCCCTTCCGTGCGCCGGGCCTGACCTGGGCCGAGCACGGGCAGCGGTTCGTCGCGGCGGTCGAGAACGGCCCCCTCACGGCGACGCAGTTCCACCCCGAGAAGTCGGGCGAGCCGGGCATCCGGCTCCTCCGGAACTGGGTGCAGTCGCTCTGATGCCCCGGCTCGGCGCCGCGTCGGCTCGGCTCGCTACGAGATGGCGCCTGCGCCGCGGACGCTCCCGGCGCGTGACCGCCGACCAGCCCCGCAGCGCCCGCGCGACCACGCGCAGCGGACGGTGACCAACCGCCCACGCGACCGCCGCGACGAGCGCGACCCGCGCCTCCAGACCGACACCAGCCCGACCGCCGCGACCAGCACGACCGCCACGACCAGCCCGACCGCCGCGACCAGCCCGACCAGCACGACCACCGCGACCACAGCCACCGACCCCCACCGCACCGGAGCCGACAGGACCATGACCGACCTCACCGCGACCCCGCCCCTCGTCCTGCTCCCCGCCGTCGACGTCGTCGACGGCCAGGCCGTCCGCCTCACGCAGGGCGAGGCCGGCAGCGAGACGTCGTACGGCGACCCGGTCGCCGCCGCCCGCACCTGGCGCGACCAGGGCGCGGAGTGGATCCACCTCGTCGACCTCGACGCGGCGTTCGGCCGTGGCGACAACCGCCGCCTGATCGCGAAGGCGGTCCGCGAGGTCGAGGGCGTGTCGGTCGAGCTCTCCGGCGGGATCCGCGACGACGCCTCGCTCGAGGCGGCCCTCGCGACCGGGGCGGCCCGGGTGAACCTCGGCACCGCGGCGCTCGAGGACCCGGCGTGGGCGGCCCGGGTGATCGGTGAGTACGGCGACCAGATCGCGGTCGGCCTCGACGTCCGCGGCACGACGCTCGCGAGCCGCGGCTGGACCGAGGACGCCGGTGACCTGTGGGAGGTGCTCGACCGCCTCGAGGCCGCCGGCTGCTCGCGCTACGTCGTGACCGACGTCACGAAGGACGGCACGCTCCAGGGCCCGAACGTCGACCTGCTGCGCGAGGTCTGCGACCGCACCGACCAGCCCGTCGTGGCCTCGGGTGGCATCTCGACGCTCGACGACCTCCGGGCGCTGCGCGAGCTCGTGCCGCACGGCCTCGAGGGCGCCATCATCGGCAAGGCGCTCTACTCGGGCGCGTTCACCCTGCCGGCCGCCCTCGACGTCGCCGGGGAGTAACGCCGTGGCGGGTATCTCGAACGGCCGCGGCACCGGTCCCGACGCCGGCGCGGACGCATCGGGGACCGCCGCCGGCGCGGACGCACCGGGGGCCGCCGCACCGGACGACGCGCACACGCCCGGTGGTGCCGGCGACTCGGCCGGGAACCCGTGGGCCGGTCGGACGTTCGACCACCACGACGAGGCCTACGCCGACGACGACGGCCTGGCCGACCCCGCCGTGGTCGCCGCGGTCCTCGCGTTGCAGCAGGGCGCGTCGCAGCGGGGCGTGGTGGACGCGCTCCGCTCGGCCCGGCTGCTCATCCCGCTCGTCGCGCAGGCCGGCGACGTCGGGCACACGCCCGACGGTCGGCTCGTCGACAAGACCCAGGAGCTGTCGATCGTCACGGTCGCCGGTCCCGACGGCCGCAGCGTCATGCCGGCGTTCACCTCGGCCGAGGCGATGCGGTCCTGGGACCCCGCCGCCCGTCCGGTGCCCGCGGACTCGCGGCGCGTGGCGATGGCCGCGGCGAGCGAGGAGACGCAGCTCGTCGTGCTCGACCCGACCGCGCCGACCGAGTTCGTGCTCCGCCGGCCGGCCGTGTGGGCGATCGGGCAGGACCTGCCGTGGACGCCCTGCTTCGAGGACCCGGAGGTCGCGCAGGCGTTCGCGGACTCGATCGTCGGCGAGGACGCCGTCGCCCGTGTCGAGCTGTCGCCGGGGGACCCGCTCGGCCGGTTCGCGGGTGCCGAACTGACGGTCGGGCTCGCGCTGCGGCCGGGGCTCGACCAGACGGCGGTGCAGCAGCTCGTCGGCCGGCTGCAGGAGCGTTGGACGGCGGACGCCGTCATCGCCGACCGGGTGGACAGCATGCGGGTGGCCCTCCGCCCTGCCTGACGGCCGGCGCGGGTCGCCTCCGGTGGACGGCTCGCTTGACCGTCGGCGCGGGTCGCCTCCGGTGGACGGCTCGCCTGACCGCCGGCCGGGAGGCGCGGGTCGTCCCCGGCGGACCGGCTCTGGTCGGCAGGTGGTGCCGTCCGGTGCGCGTGCGGACGCCCCGGCGGTGCGCCCGGCGCGGTGCCGGGTCGCCGGTACCATGACGGGGTGAGCACGAACCCGACGACCAGGCCCGGAACCGGCGATCCCGCGGTCGGCCCCACCGGCCGTCCCCGCCGCGAGTTCCCGGTGCCCGAGGAACTCGACGGCCACGGCCCGGCTCGCATCATCGCGCTGTGCAACCAGAAGGGCGGCGTCGGCAAGACCACGACGTCGATCAACCTCGGTGCGGCGCTCGCGGAGTACGGCCGCCGCGTCCTCGCCGTGGACTTCGACCCGCAGGGCGCGCTCTCCGCGGGGCTCGGGGTCCGGACCCACGACATCCCGACGGTCTACGACCTGCTGATGGGTTCCGTGAAGGACCCGAACCAGATCATCCAGCCGACGAACACGCCGGGGCTCGACGTCATCCCGGCGAACATCGACCTGTCCGCGGCCGAGGTGCACCTGGTCAACGAGGTCGCCCGCGAGCAGATCCTGGCGAGCGTCCTCCGCAAGGTCTCGAACGACTACGACCTGATCCTCGTCGACTGCCAGCCCTCGCTCGGGCTCCTCACCGTGAACGCCCTGACCGCGGCGCACGGTGTGCTCATCCCGCTCGAGTGCGAGTTCTTCGCGCTGCGCGGTGTGGCGCTGCTCATCGAGACGATCGACAAGGTGCGCGACCGGCTCAACCCGGCGCTCCGGCTCGACGGCATCCTCGCCACCATGTACGACTCGCGCACACTGCACTCGCGCGAGGTCATGGAGCGCGTCGTCGAGACCTTCGACGACCGCGTGCTCGACACGGTCATCAACCGCACCGTGAAGTTCCCGGACGCCACGGTGTCGGCGCGCCCGATCACCCAGACCGCGCCGGACCACGCCGCCGCGCACGCGTACCGGCAGTTGGCGCGGGAGCTCGTCCAGCGTGGCGCCGTCGCCTGACGCCGCCTCCGCTCGGTCGGCCGACGCGCCGGCCGGCACCACGACGGCGCCCGGGTTCCGGGTGCGGCTGCGCAACTTCGACGGCCCGTTCGACCTGCTGCTGTCGCTCATCACGAAGCACGAGCTCGACATCACCGAGGTGTCGCTCGGCGCCGTGACGGGGGAGTTCATCGCCTACGTGCGCCAGGCGGAGTCGGCGGACGAGCTCGACGAGGCCAGCGAGTTCCTCGTCGTGGCCGCGACCCTGCTCGACCTGAAGATCGCCGGCCTCCTGCCGCAGGGCGAACTCGTCGACGCCGAGGACGTCGCCCTGTTGGAGGCCCGCGACCTGCTGTTCGCACGACTGCTGCAGTACCGGGCGTTCAAGCAGGCGGCCGAGTGGTTCGGCGAGCGGTGGCTGACCGAGTCCCGCCGACACGTCCGCCGGGTGCGCCTGGAGGAACGGTTCCGCGCCCGGACGCCCGAGCTCGTGTGGACCCTGTCGGTGCAGGACTTCGCCGCGATCGCGACGCTCGCCTTCGCGCCGCGCGAGCTGCCGACCGTCGGGCTCGACCACCTGCACGCACCGCTCGTCAGCATCCGCGAGCAGGCCGCCATCGTCGTGTCGATCCTGCGGACGCGCGCCGACGAGGACGTCCCGTTCCGCGAACTGGTCGCGGGCGTCTCGGAGACGGGTATCGTGGTGGCTCGCTTCCTGGCGATCCTGGAGCTGTACCGGAACGCGTCGATCTCGTTCGAGCAGTTCGAACCGCTGGGGGAGCTGACACTCCGGTGGACCGCCGAGGACTGGTCCGACGAGAGCCTCGCCGACCTGGGAGCCGACTATGACGGATGACGCCGTGCCGCACGACGCGGCTGCCGTCGCGCGCCACGGCGGCGCCGGTGCCGAACCCGGGGGAGCGGACGAGGTCGCCGACGCCGCCGCGCTCGAGCACGAGCTGCGCGCGGGGGCCGATGCCGCACCCGAGCCGGACCCCGACGAGGGCCGTCGTGCGCCCGTCGACGTCCCCGTCGACCGGCAACTCGAGGCGATCCTGATGATCGCCGACGAGCCGCAGTCGCCCGTCGCCCTCGCGGCCGCGGTCGGCGCACCGGTCCCGGTCGTGCGCCAGGCCCTCGAACGGCTCGTCGCCGACTTCGACGGCGTCGACGGCACCGTCCGACGTGGCTTCGAGCTGCGCGAGGTCGGCGGTGGCTGGCGCTTCTACGTGCGCGAGGAGCTCGACGCCGTCGTGGAGCAGTTCGTCGAGGCGGAGCGCCCGGCGCGGCTGTCCCAGGCGGCGCTCGAGACCCTGGCCGTCGTGGCCTACAAGCAACCGATCACCCGGTCACAGATCGCCTCGATCCGGGCCGTGAACGTGGACGGCGTGGTCCGCACGCTCGTCGCGCGCGGCCTCATCGAGGAGTCGTTCACCGACGCCGAGACCGGCGCGATCAACTACATCACGTCCGGGCTGCTGCTCCAGCAGCTCGGAATCAACTCGCTCGACGAGCTGCCGCTGATCTCTCCACTCCTGGAGGACGGAACGGGCGGCTTCGGGCAGGACGAAGGGATCCCCGATGGCCGCGTTTGAGGACGGACGACGAGGTGGGCCGCGCGGCGGCTCCGCAGGACGGTCGGGAGGCGCGCCCCGCGACCGCGACGGCGGCTCCGGTCGGTCGGGTGGCCGGCCCGGTGAGGACCGTGGCGGGTACCGCGGACGCGACGAGCGGTCCGGTGGCGACCGTGGTGGGTACCAGGGTCGCGACGACCGGTCCGGCGGTGGCTACCGCGGTCGTGACGAGCGTCCCGCCGGTGGTGGCTACCGGGGTCGTGACGAGCGTCCCGCCGGTGGCGGGAACCGCGGTCGTGACGAGCGTCCCGCCGGTGGCGGGTACCGGGGTCGTGACGAGCGTCCCGTTGGTGGCGGGTACCGGGGTCGTGACGAGCGTCCCGCTGGTGGTGGGTACCGCGGTCGTGACGAGCGTCCGACCGGTGGTGACCGTGGTGGGTACCAGGGTCGGGACGACCGCTCCGGTGGCGGCTACCGCGGGCGCGACGAGCGTCCCGCCGGAGGTGGGTACCAGGGTCGGGACGACCGCTCCGGCGGTGGGTACCGCGGACGTGACGAGCGTCCGGCCGGTGGTGGCTACCGGGGTCGTGACGACCGTTCCGGTGGCGACCGTGGTGGGTACCAGGGTCGTGACGACCGCTCCGGCGGTGGGTACCGCGGACGTGACGAGCGTCCGGCCGGTGGTGGCTACCGGGGTCGTGACGAGCGTCCGGCCGGTGGAGACCGTGGTGGGTACCAGGGCCGGGACGACCGTTCCGGCGGTGGGTACCGCGGCCGTGACGAGCGTCCGGCGGGTGGTGGCTACCGGGGTCGGGACGAGCGTCCGTCCGGTGGCGACCGTGGTGGGTACCAGGGTCGGGACGACCGTTCCGGTGGCGGCACCCGCGGTCGTGACGACCGGTCCGGCGGCGGCGACCGCGGTCGCTTCGTCGGCCGTGAGGACGACCGACGCGGTGGTGACCGTGGTGGCTTCGTGCGCCGCGAGGACGACCGTGGCGGGTACCGGGGTCGTGACGACCGTTCCGGTGGCGGTGACCGTGGTGGGTACCGGGGTCGGGACGATCGTTCCGGCGGCGGTGACCGTGGTGGGTACCGCGGCCGTGACGAGCGTTCCGGTGGCGGTGACCGTGATGGGTACCGCGGCCGTGACGACCGCGGCGGCGACCGTCGCCCCACGGGCGGCCGCGACGACCGCCGTGACGACCGCCGGGACCCGGCCCGCGAGGACCGTCGCACGCCCGACGGGCGCCCCAGCACGGTCTGGCACAACGGCCGCCGGTACGTCGGCGGCACCACGACGGCGCGCAACGGTGACCGCCAGGGCGCCTCGGCGCAGCGCGACACCGCCCGCCGCACGACGCCGCGCCCGGAGGGCGCCCGCGACGAGCACGGACTGCCGGTCGAGGGCACGCCCGAGCGGCCGCTGATCCCGGACTGGGACGCGTCCGAGGCGACGTCGACCGCCGGGGGCGAGGCGAGCCTCCAGGCCGACGGTGAGCGCCTGCAGAAGGTGATCGCCGCTGCGGGCGTGGCGTCCCGACGCGTCGCGGAGAACCTGATCGTCGAGGGCCGCGTGACGGTCAACGGCGAGGTCGTGGACGCGCTCGGCCGCCGGGTCGACCCGGCAACCGACGAGATCGCCGTCGACGGTCTGCCGGTGCAGATCGACTCCTCGCGACGGTACGTGCTCCTCAACAAGCCGACCGGCATGGTGTCGAGCCTGCAGGACGAGCGCGGCCGACGCGACCTGTCCGAGTACGTCGACCGCTACGAGGAGCGCCTGTTCAACGTGGGTCGCCTCGATGCCGAGACGTCGGGCCTCCTGCTGCTGACGAACGACGGCGACCTGGCACACGTGCTCGCCCACCCGTCGTTCGGCGTCGCCAAGACCTACATCGCGAAGGTGCACGGCAACGTGAACCCTGCCGTCGTGCAGCGGCTGCTCGAGGGCGTCGACCTCGAGGACGGGCCGATCGCGGCGGACAAGGTGCGGCTCATCGAGTCGTCCCGCGGCGAGTCCTTGGTCGAGGTCACGCTGCACTCGGGCCGCAACCGGATCGTCCGGCGCATGTTCGAGGCGGTCGACCACCCGGTCATCGAGCTCGTCCGGCGGTCGTTCGGTCCGCTCCAGCTCGGGTCGCTGCCGATCGGCAAGACGCGCGAGCTCTCCAAGGTCGAGCTCGGGGGACTGCTCCGCATGGCCCGCGAGGCGAAGGGGACGGCGCAGGACGACGCAGACGAGGAGTCGACGGACTGACGCTCGGTAGGCTGGCGGGGTGACCGACACCCCCGCCGTGCCCGCCGACGTCGACCGACGCCTCCGCGGACCGGTCCGGATCGTCGGCGCCGGCCTGCTCGGGGCGTCGATCGGCCTGGCGCTCCGCGAGAAGGGCGTGGACGTCGTCCTCGACGACGTCTCGCCCGCAGCCCTCGCGCTCGCCGTCGACTACGGCGCCGGCCGACGCCCCGCCGACGGCGACGACCCCGAACTCGTGGTCGTCGCCGTGCCCCCGGACGTCGTGGCGACGGTCGTCGAACGGGAACTCGCGGCCTGGCCCCGCGCGATCGTCACCGACGTCGCCAGCGTCAAGACGGGACCGCTCGAGCGGCTGCTCGCCGCCGGAGCCGACGTCGGCCGGTACATCGGCTCGCACCCGATGGCCGGACGCGAGCGGAGCGGTCCGACCGCCGCCCGCGCCGACCTGTTCGTCGGACGCCCCTGGGTGATCGCCGGGCACGACGCGATCTCCTACCAGCGTGCGGCGGTCGTCGAGGACCTCGCGCTCGACGTCGGTGCGACGGTCGTGCCGATGGACCCCGAGGCGCACGACCTCGCGGTGGCGTACGTGTCCCACGCCCCGCAGCTCGTCTCGACGCTCATGGCGGCGCGGCTGCAGGCGGCACCGGACGGGTCGCTCGACCTGGCCGGCGGCGGGGTCCGCGACGTCACCCGGATCGCCGCGAGCGACCCCGGCCTGTGGGTGCAGATCATCGGCGCGAACGCGGGGCACATCCGCCCCGTGCTCACCGACCTGCGCGACGACCTCGACCGGGTGATCGCGGCGCTCGGCGACCCGGACGCCGCGGGCGCGCCCCGAGCGATCGCCGAGACGATCGCCGCCGGCAACCGCGGGGTCGAGCGGCTGCCCGGCAAGCACGGCACCACGAAGCGCTTCGCCCGGGTGGTCGTCCTCGTCGACGACACCCCGGGCCAGATCGCCGCGCTCCTCGCGTTCATCGGGGAGATCGGCATCAACCTCGAGGACATGCGCCTCGAGCACTCACCGGGCGCACCGATCGGCATCGTCGAGGTGTCGGTCGTGCCCGAGCAGGAACAGCGACTCGTCGAGGAACTCGAGGGTCGCGGATGGAGGATCGCAGCAGCATGGGCCTGAACAACGAGACGACCCCGACCGCGCACGACTCCGGCGTCACCGGCGGTCCGGACGGGCCCGACACCGGGCTGCCGACGCCGGGGAACTCCACCGGGCCGCTCGGCGGCGGCGACGTCGCCGGTGGGCTGGACGGGCAGGGCGGCGGCGAGCCCGGCTCGACGAGCGCCCCGGTCCCGTCCGGGTTGCCCGCGGGTGCCTTCGTCGCGAAGACCGTCATCGCCGTCGACGGCCCGGCCGGCAGCGGCAAGTCGAGCGTCTCCCGTGCGGCCGCACGCGTGCTCGGCTTCGGCTACCAGGACACCGGGGCCGCGTACCGCGCCCTCGCCTGGCACGCGCTGCAGCAGCGCGTCGACCTGGACGACCCGGCGGCCGTCCTCGCGAGCTGGGACACCTTCGACTACGCGATCGGCACCGACCCCGACGACTACTTCGTCCGCGTGGGCGACACCGACGTGACCGACGCGATCCGCACGCCCGAGGTCACCGCAGCCGTCGCCCACATCGCGAAGCTCCCGGAGGTCCGTGAGCGGCTCGTCCAGCTCTTCCGCCAGGTCATGCGGAAGGCCGACGCGCAGGGCATCATCACCGAGGGACGCGACATCACGACCGTCGTCGCACCCGACGCCGAGGTCCGGATCCTGCTGACCGCCGACGAGTCGGTTAGGATGGCCCGACGCTCGGCTGAGGTCACGACCCAGTCGGCCGCCGAGACCTCCGCCGCACTCGCCCGACGCGACGCGGCGGACGCGAAGGTCGTCGACTTCATGAACGCCGCGGACGGTGTCACGACGCTCGACTCCACCGACCTCGACTTCGACCAGACCGTCCAGGCGGTCGTCGACCTGGCCCGAGCGGCCACGCACTGACGTGAGACCGGGCGCCGTCCGGTCACCACGACCGGGCAGCCGGTCACCAGGACCGGGCAGTCCGGTCACCAGGACCGGGCAGCCGGTCACCAGGACCGGTTCCCCGGCCACCACGGCCGGGGGACCGGCCCGGCCGGGAACGGCCACCGACACCGCGGCCCGACCGCACACGAGGAAACGACATGGCCCAACAGGACAGCCCCGACAACGACGACTTCCCGGAGTACGACGACGCCCTGGGTGAGCGGCTCGCCGGTCTCGACGAGGCCGAGGCCGACCAGCGGGCGAACGCGCTCCGCGCCGGCCTGGACGAGTACGAGCTCGACGACGAGGACGTCGCGCTCCTCGACGCCGGCACCATCGGCGAGGACGGCCTGCACTACCTGCCGGCCTACCCGGTGCTCGCGATCGTCGGACGGCCGAACGTCGGCAAGTCCGCGCTCGTCAACCGCATCATCGGTCGCCGCGAGGCCGTCGTCCAGGACGTCCCCGGCGTCACCCGCGACCGCGTCTCGTACAAGGCCGAGTGGAACGACAAGCGATTCACCCTCGTCGACACCGGCGGGTGGGAGCCCGACGCCCGCGGCATCAACGCCTCGGTCGCCGCCCAGGCCGAGGTCGCGGTCGACCTCGCCGACGCCGTCCTGTTCGTCGTCGACGTCACGGTCGGCATCACCGCGACCGACGAGCACGTCGTGAAGATGCTGCGCGGCACCGACCGCCCGGTCATCGTCGCCGCCAACAAGGCCGATGACGACCGTCGCGACCTCGACGCGTTCGAGCTCTGGAACCTGGGTCTCGGCGAGCCGCACCCGGTCTCGGCGCTGCACGGCCGCGGCGTCGCGGACCTGATGGACCTCATCATCAAGACGCTCCCCGACACGTCGGCCGTCGCCAAGCAGGAGGTCGGCGGGCCCCGACGCGTCGCCATCCTGGGCCGCCCGAACGTCGGCAAGAGCTCGCTGCTCAACAAGGCGGCGGGCGAGGAGCGCGTGGTCGTCAACGACCTCGCCGGCACCACCCGCGACCCGGTCGACGAGCAGATCGAGCTCGGCGGCAAGATCTGGCGCTTCGTCGACACCGCGGGCATCCGCAAGCGCGTGCACCTGCAGCAGGGCGCCGACTTCTACGCGTCGCTCCGCACCACCGCGGCGCTCGAGAAGGCCGAGGTCGCGGTCGTCGTGCTCGACGTCACCGAACCCGTGTCGACGCAGGACCTCCGCATCATCGACCTGGTGCTCGAGTCCGGCCGGGCACTCGTCCTGGCCTACAACAAGTGGGACCTGCTCGACGACGACCGCCGCCGCTACCTGGAGCGCGAGATCGAGCAGGACCTGGCGCACGTCGCCTGGGCCCCGCGCGTGAACATCTCCGCACGCACCGGACGCCACCTCGAGAAGCTCGTCCCGGCCCTCGAGACCGCGCTCGAGTCGTGGGACACGCGCATCCCGACCGGCAAGGTCAACGCCTTCATCGCCGAGCTCGTGCAGGAGCACCCGCACCCGGTCCGCGGCGGCAAGCAGCCCCGCATCCTGTTCGGGACCCAGGCGTCGAGCCAGCCGCCGACGTTCGTCCTGTTCACGTCGGCGTTCCTCGACCCGCAGTACCGCCGCTTCATCACGCGCCGCCTGCGCGAGGTGTGGGGCTTCTCGGGTACCCCGATCAACGTGAACATGCGGGTGCGCGAGCGCCGGAAGCGCACCTGATCCGAGCGGATCCGGACGAGACACGGCGAGTCGCGGTCATCCCGTCACTCGCCGTCGTCGTCCGGGCGGCGGGCGGTGGACCGCGGTCGTCTGCGTGGTCTGCGAACGTCGGGTGCGCGGCGGACGGGAGGCGCGGTGTCGGACCGCCCCGCCGGATGCGGCACCATGGACTCGTGCGTCTCCCCGTCCTCGCCGACCGTCTGTGGTGTCGGCTGCACCTCGACCGCCTGGCCGGCGGTCGCCAGGCCGCGTACGTCATCCGCGAGGACATGCTCGCCCACCCCGACACCGTGCGGTCGTTCCGGTGGATCCGCTGGCTGCTCGTCGGTGAGACCGTCGTCGGGCTCGCCGCCATCGTGATCGCCGTGCTGCTCACCCGTGCGGGTGAGACCGTCGCATGGGCGGTGTGGTTCCGCGCGACCGTGGTGCTGCTCATCACCCTGACGCTCTACGTGTTCGCGTGGCGCGCGCAGTTGGGCTACTACTGGGCGTACCAGCGACTGCGGCTCTTCAGCCGGATCTTCCCGATCGTGACGCTCGTCGTCGCAGCGATCCCCGGGCTCTACCCGTTCTGGATGGTCATCGAGCAGATCGTCTTCTCGCTGCTCATGATCGGGATCGGCGACGTCCTGACGAGCGACCACATGCGATCGACGTTCCCGAAGCCGGACCGCGCGCGGGTGACGGGTCGGCACTAGTCGTCCCGGAGCACTCCCGCGACGACCAGGGGACAACGGGAGCCAGGTGGGTCCGAGGCGCGCGGAGCAGGGTCGACGCATGACGAACGACACGCTCCCCGGGGGCACGTACGACCTCGGCGACCTCGAGGTCACCCGCTTCGGCTACGGCGCCATGCAGCTCGCCGGCCCGCAGGTCTTCGGACCGCCCGAGGACCGCGACGAAGCCGTCCGGGTCCTCCGCACCGCCGTCGAGCTCGGCATCACGCACATCGACACCGCGGACTTCTACGGCCCGCACGTCACGAACGAGATCATCCGCGAGGCCCTGCACCCGTACCCGGGCGACCTCCACATCGTCACGAAGGTCGGCAGTCGGCGGAACGCGAAGGGACAGTGGCCGCCCGCGCGGAAGCCCGAGCAGCTGGTCGAGGACGTGCACGCCAACCTCGAACGTCTCGGCGTCGAGCAGCTCGACGTCGTCAACCTCCGCGTCGGCGGCTTCGACGCGCCCGAGCCCGGCAGCATCGCGCCGCAGTTCGAGGCGCTGGCCGAACTCCGGCAGCAGGGGCTCATCCGGCACCTCGGCCTGTCGACCGTCACCGGTGCGCAGCTCGTCGAGGCGCTCGCCATCGCCCCGGTCGTGTGCGTGCAGAACATGTACAACGTCGCGCAGCGAGCCGACGACGACCTGGTCGACCTGACCGCGGCCGAGGGGATCGCCTTCGTGCCCTACTTCCCGCTCGGCGGGTTCTCGCCCATCCAGTCGAGCGCGCTCGACGCCGTCGCGGAGCGCGTGGGGGAGTCGCGGCTGTCGGTCGCGCTCGCCTGGCTGCTGCAGCGCTCGCCGAACATCCTGCTCATCCCGGGCACGTCGTCGGTCGAGCACCTGCGCGCGAACGTCGCCGGTGCGGGCATCACCCTGCCGGCGGACGCGCTCGCCGAGCTGGACGCCATCGGCGCCGCCTGACGCGTCGGCCGCCGGCGCCGGTCGCCTGCGCCGGTGCGGAACGGCCTGGTGCCGACGTCCGCACAACCAGAAGCACGTCGCACCACGCGATTCCGTGGTGCGAGGTGCTCCCGGTTGTGCGGGAGCACTCCGCGCCGCGGGACGGTCATGACGGTGCGCGGGGGCGGTACGCACGGCCGTGCGGACGTCTGCACAAGCGAAAGCACGTCGCGCCACGCGATTCCGTGGTGCGACGTGCTCCCGGTTGTTCGGAAGTATTCCGCGCCGCTGAAGAGCGGGACGGCCGCCGGGCCGACGTGGGATCGAAGGACGGCGGGACGGCGGGAGCGGTCCGGCGGTCACGGGGCGGCGGTCGCCGGGCGGCGCATGCGGCCGTGCGGACGTCCGCACAAGCGAAAGCACGTCGCACCACGCGATTCCGTGGTGCGACGTGCTTTTCGTTGTTCGGGAGCATCCCGCGCCGGGGGACGGCGAGGACCGCGGGTGGCGCGCTGCCACGGGTGGGGTGCCGCAGGGGCGGCCGGGGTCAGGCCACCGTCGCGAGGGCGAACGGCAGCACGGCGTCCGCTCCCGCCCGCCGGAGCTCGCGGCCCGCGACCGTCACGGTCCAGCGGCTGTCGACCAGGTCGTCGACCAGGAGCACCGGGCCCTCGTGCGCCTGCAACGCCGATGCCAGTGCGGGGTCGACCACGAACGTGTCCCAGACGCCGGACAACCGGTAGGCGCTGTTCGTCGCACCGTCCCCGCGCGGCTCACCGCCGTTGCGCCCGAGCGTCCCGAGGAACTGCAACCGCCCGATCGAGGACAGTGCCTGCGCCAGGGACCCGACGAGCTCCGGCCGGGACCGCGAGCTCATCGCGACGACGCCGGTCGGGCGCACGGCCCACGGCCAGTCCTTGAGCGCCCGGATGCAGCCGTCGACGAGTTCGCGCGACACCGGGGCGTCGGGTGTCGACGGCGAGAACAGCGCACGCAGCGGGCCGCCCCAGCCGAGGTCGGTGAGCCTGGCGACGGCACGCCCGGGTTCGACGAGTTCACCGGCCGGGATGCGGCCCTTCACCGGGACGCCGAGGGACGCCATGCCCGACGGCCACTGCGCCCGCGGTGCGATCTCCACGCCCACGGTGTCGAGCGCCGCGGCCGCTCCCGAGGCGTCGGAGTCGGACACCGCCGTCGGGAACCAGACCCCGGCGCAGTTGTCGCACCGCCCGCACGGTTCCGCCGACGGGTCGTCGAGGTCCTGCTGCAGGAGCTGCATGCGGCACGCCGAAGTCGACTCGTAGTCGAGCATCGAGGCTGCCTCGGCCTCGCGCGCCGCGGCGACCCGCTGGTACCGGGCGGCGTCGTACTCCCACGGTTGCCCGGTCGCGACCCAGCCGCCGGCGACCCGTCGCACCGCGCCGTCGACGTCGAGCACCTTGAGCAGGAGTTCGAGCGTGGACCGCTTGATGTCGACGAGCCCTTCGAGCGCGACGGTCGACATCGCCGAGTCGGTCGACAGTGCGCCGAGGACGGCGGCAGCGCGGGACTCGGTCGGCATCGACGCGCTCGCGAAGTACTGCCAGATCTCACGGTCCTCGCGCCCGGGCAGCAGCAGGACGTCGGCGTTGTCGGTGGCGCGGCCGGCGCGACCGATCTGCTGGTAGTAGGCGACCGGCGACGACGGCGCCCCGACGTGCACCACGAAGCCGAGGTCGGGCTTGTCGAAGCCCATGCCGAGCGCGCTCGTGGCGACGAGGGCCTTCAGCTCGTTGCCCTTGAGCTGCTGTTCGAGCTGCTCGCGTTCCTCGGTGTCGGTGCGGCCCGTGTACGCCCGCACCGCGTACCCGTTGTCGCGCAGGAGGCGGGCGATGTCCTCGGCCGCCGAGACGGTGAGCGTGTAGATGATGCCGCTGCCCGGCAGGTCGCCGAGGTGCGCGAGCAGCCACCCGAGCCGCTGGCGGGCATCGGGCAGGGTCAGCACGCCCAGCCGCAGCGACGACCGCGCGAGGGACCCGCGGATCGTGAACACCGGGTCGTCGGGGCCGGCGGTGAGCTGCTCGGCGACGTCCTCGACCACGCGCTCGTTCGCGGTCGCGGTCGTCGCGAGGACGGGCACCCCGTGCGGCAGCGACCGGATGAGCTCGGCGAGCCGGCGGTAGTCGGGTCGGAAGTCGTGCCCCCAGTCGGAGATGCAGTGCGCCTCGTCGACCACGAGCATGCCCATCCGCGCGATCAGCGTCGGGAGTTGTTCGTCGCGGAACCGCGGGTTGTTGAGGCGTTCCGGGGAGACGAGCAGCACGTCGACCTCGTCACGGGCGAGCGCCGCCTGCGTGTCGGACCATTCGTGCGCGTTCGCGGAGTTGATCGACACCGCACGGACGCCCGCGCGTGCTGCGGCGGCCACCTGGTCGCGCATGAGCGCCAGGAGCGGCGAGACGAGGACGGTCGGGCCACCCCCGCGGCGCCGCAGCAGCAGCGTGGCGAGGAAGTACACGGCGGACTTGCCCCACCCGGTGCGCTGCACGACGAGGGCCCGCTGCCGGTGCTCGACGAGGGCCGAGATCGCCTCGAGCTGTCCGGGGTGGAACACCGCGTCGGCGCGGCCGGTGAGCGCCGCGAGCGCCTGCTGGGCCTCGGCGGCGATGTCTGCGGAGGGCGGGGCGGTCGGTTCCATGCCCCCATGCTGTCAGGACCCGCCGACGCGACGCGTGTCGCGCCTCCCGGCTGTGGACGGAACCGACCACCCACCGAGCTGTGGAGGACGCCGCTGCCGAACCAACAGCCGAAGCCGCGGCTGCACCCCTCAGAGGTGGAAGCCCGCCCGCTCCAGGTCCGCCCGGAACGTCGCCGCGAGCACCTGCTGCCCGGCGACCGTCGGGTGCTCGCTGTCCGCCTGCAGCCAGTCGGCGTGCCCGGCGAGCGGCTGCCCGACGTCGATGAAGGTGCCACCCACGCTCGTCACCGCCTGTTGCAGCGCCGAGCTCGTCTGGGCGACCTCGGCGGGCACGTCGCCGGGCTGGTCCCACAGGGTGCTGAGCCCGACGATCGTGGCGCCCGGCATCGCCTGGTGGATCTGCGCGACGGTCTGCTGCGTCGCCTGTGCGACCGTCGTCGGGTCGGAGTCGAAGTCGTTGTCGGAGGACTGCACGACGACGAGCTCGGGCTTCGCGGTGACGGCGCGCGGCACCAGTCCGGCGAAGTCGGTGCCGCAGTCGCCGACCGAGACGAAGCCAGCGCCGCTGCACGAGTCGTTCGCGACCTGCGCGCCGGTCTGCTGCCCGAGCACCGCCGGCCAGGCGTCCGCGGCGTCGTCGAGGCCGTACCCGGCCATGATCGAGTCGCCGATCACCACGACGTCGGAGTCGATCGTGAAGGGCGCGAGGGTCGGGGTCGGTGACGCCGTCGGGCTCGCCGAGGCGATGCGCTCCGCGGACGCGGCGGCGACGTGCCCCGAGGCGGCGTGCCAGCCGACCACGCCGAGCACGGACACCGCGACCGTGACGACCACGGCGGCGAGGAACGGACGGGTGAGGGGCACGTCATCGACTGTAGATGCGTGTGCGCGCCGGTGCCCGGCTCCTGTGACGACTGCTGGGAGCCTCTGACCTGCGTCATGGGGAGCGGGGGACACGCGGCGGTCCTGGGAACGCGACGGTGGCCGTCTCGTAGACAGGGAGCATGCAGGACGCCCCCGTTGCCTCGGACGCCCCGGTCGACCCTCCGGTCATCGGGCCGGTCGACGCGCCCGCCGTGCACTGCGTGACGCTCAACCTGCGCCGCCGCGTCCCGCGGCCGGCCGGGCACCCGGACGCATGGGAACGACGACGGGACGCGGTGGCCGCGCTCGTCACCTCCGAAGCGCCCACCGTCCTCGCCGTCCAGGAGGCGCTGCCCACCCAGGTCGCGGACCTCACGGCCCGCACGGGGTCGCGCTGGGAACCGGTCGTCGTCGGGCGCGGTGCCCGTGGTGGCGGCGAGGCGGTCGGGCTCCTGACCGACCGCGAGCGCGTCCGCGTCGTCGAACAGCGTACGTGGGCACTGTCCCGCACGCCCTCGCGGCCCGGGTCTCGTTCGTGGGCCACGGCCTTCCCGCGGCACGCCGTCGGCGCCGTGCTCGACGACCTGGCGACCGGGACCCGGTTCCTCGCCGTCGCCACCCACCTCGACGTCGTGTCACCGTGGGCGCGGCTGCGCGGCGCGCAGCTGCTCGGGCGGATCGTGCGGGACGGCGGCCTGCCCGCCGTCGTGATGGCCGACTGGAACTGCCCGGCCGGTTCCGCGCCCTGGCGGGCACTGGCGGAGGCGGGCGTCACGGACACCTGGAGCCGCGCCTCCCGGCCGGTCACCGAGCCCTACGGGACGTACCCGCACTACGGGAGTCCCCGCGTCGGCGGGCCGCGCATCGACGGTGTGCTGGCGACCGGCGACGCCGTCGTCGAGCGCGCCGCGGTCTCGACGCGGCGACCCGGCGGCGTCTGGCCGTCCGACCACGCCGCCGTGCACGCCGTCCTGCGGTGGACCCCGTGATCGCGACGCTCGGCACGACGTTCCTGCGCCCGAGGTTCCTGCCCGCCGACGTCGTGCGCGCGCTGACCCTGGTGAGCCTGCCGATCGCGACGATCGGGTGGGGGAGCACGTCGTTCGCGGTGATGTCGCTCGCGCTGTTCGGGGTCGTGCTGCCGCGGATGCTCGGCCTGCGACAGGCGTTCGACGTCGCGGTGTGCCTGCTCGTGCTGCTCGCCGGGTGGTCGAGCGCGCTCGAGTGGTACACCTCGGTGTTCCTGTGGGACAAGTTCGTGCACGTCGTGCTGACCGGGCTGCTCGCGGCCCTGCTCGCGGTCATCGCGGCCGACCTGCGGCTCGTCCCGCACGCGCCCGACGCCGGCCGGGTCCCGGTGGCGCTCCTGGTGTTCTCGGCCGGGCTCGCGATCGGGGCGGTGTGGGAGATGGGGGAGTGGCTCGGGCACAACTACGTCGACTCGCGGATCTACGTCGGGTACGACGACACGATCGGTGACCTGGCGGCGGACGGGCTCGGTGGGTTGCTCGTCGGGTTCGCGCTGCCGTGGTTGGCGGACCGGCGGGAGGTCGTGCGGCCTGCCGCTGGGTCTGGCGCGGGGCCTGCCGGGCCTGCCGGGCCTGCCGCGTCCGCCGGGCCTGCCGCGTCCGCCGGGTCTGCCGGGTCTGCCGGGCCTGCCGGGCCTGCCGGGTCTGCCGGGCCTGCCGGACGGCCTGGTGCGCGGCCCGTCACGCGGTCGGAGGGCTCGCGGCGGGGGTGAGCGGGGTGCCCGCGACGCGCCGTGGCGCGGAGGGGCTCCGGGGTCCGCTATGCTTGACGGGCTGCTCACGCTCCGGTCGGACGTGGGTGGTGGAGCCCCACTCGTGGGGTTCCGGGTCCGCTTGCGGACCTACGGGCTGTGGCGCAGCTTGGTAGCGCACTTGACTGGGGGTCAAGGGGTCGCAGGTTCAAATCCTGTCAGCCCGACCGGAAGGTGTCGTGAGACACCGCAACGACGAGAGGCCCGCAGCCGGATGGCTGCGGGCCTCTCGTCGTCCACGGGACTTGCGGGCTGCAGTGTGGTCGAGCGGTGCATGCCGCCGACGGGCGTCCGCGCCGGTTCGTCCGAGCGCGGTCAGCGTCGCGAGAAGCGGTGGTCCGGTTCCGGCTTGTCCGTCGTGCCCGTGGAGAACCCGAGCGAGAAGGTATTCGCGGTGAAGCCGTCGAAGTCCCGGTACGCGACGGCGAAGAGGTGCCCGTCGCTTCCCGGTGGGCGTGCCGGCACAGGCGACGAGCGCCACCGAGGCCAGGAGGATCGTGAGGACCGCCAGCGTCGTCTTGCGCCTCAGCACGTGGTCGTCTCCGTCCTGGCGCACTCGCGGTCCGCTCTCGTCGCAGCACGATAGCCGCCGTCGAGATCGAACCGTGCCGGGTCAGTGCGGCCGGTCGAACGACCGGATGCCCTGCGGCACCGCCGACACCGAACCGCGAACCCGGACGGGCATCGGCACGAGGTGCTCGTCCGGCGCCATGTCCGGCTGCAGCAGCAGGCGGACGGCCAGGGCGCCCATCTCTTCGTACGGCAGGGCCGCCGTCGTCAGGGTCGGTTCGAGGTAGAGCGCGATGTCGTCGTCGTCGAACGAGACGACCGAGACCTCGTCGGGGACCGAGATCCCGGCCTCGGCCAGGGCGCGGTACACCCCGAACGCCAGACGGTCGTTGAGCGCGATGACGGCCGCCGGGCGCCGACCGCCGGCGAGCAGGTCCCGCATCGCGACGTACCCGTGGTCGGGGTCCCACGGGTGGCAGTCGACCTCGGCGACGGGGACGACCCCGTAGGCGTCGAGCGCGGTCGTGATCCCGTCCAGACGTCGCTCGATCGCGGCGGTGCTCCACTCGACCGAGCTCGCACGGTCGCGACCGATCACGACGACGTCGTCGGTGTGGCCGGCCCCGAGGAGCAGGCGGACGATCTCCTCGCCACCGGCGCGCTCGTCGGCGAGCACGGTCGTGGTGGGGCGGGTGGCGACGGCGTTGAGCATCACGGTCGGGATGCCGCCGCCGACGTCGGGCAGGTCGACCGGGTGCGGGCGGATGGAGGCGTACACGAGGCCGTCGACCTGGTGGTCGATGAGCACGCCGAACGCCGCGGCCATCGCGTCCTGCTGGTCCTCGGTCTCGGTGATGAACAGCACGTGGCCCTGGCGCTTCGCCTCGGCCAGGGCACCGCGGATCATGCCGCTGCCGAAGCGGTCGGTGGTGATCGCCTCGGACACGAGTCCGATGACGCCCGACCGCCGGGTCGTGAGCGAGCGGGCCGTGAGGTTCGGGCGGTACCCGAGTTCGCCGGCCGCAGCTCGGATGCGCGCTGCCGCGTCGGCGGAGACCCGTGACGCGGGGTGGTCGTTCAGGACCTGGGAGACCGCGGCCTTCGACAGGCCGACCTGCTGCGCCACGTCGGAGAGCGTGACGCGTCGCGCACTCACGGCACTTCCGCGGACTGTTTGCGCATTCGCTCATCATACGGGCTTGACAGCAGGTGGTGAACCGGTACACCATTCGTGATCAACCGGTTCACCAACGCAGGTGCAACCGATGACGACCTCGATGAAGAGTGGTGCCGAGCAGTGACTGACCTCCTCCTGACCGACAGCGTCCGTCCGTGTGGTGCGACGTGCTGAGGGTCCCCGACCACTGGGTGTGGGACTTCTGGTTCGCCGACGACGGTGCGCAGCACCACGTGTTCTTCCTGCAGGCGCCGACCTCCCTCGGTGACGAGGGGCGCCGCCACCGCGCGGCCCGCATCGGCCACGCCACGAGCACCGACCTCGTGCACTGGGAGCCGACCGAGCAGCCGTTCGGACCCGGGTCCGCCGACGACTTCGACGCGACGACCACCTGGACCGGCAGCGTCGTCCGTGGCGACGACGGCCTGTGGCGGATGTTCTACACGGGCACCCGGTTCCTGGCGGACGAGCCGGACCACACGAACGTCGAGACCGTCGGCGTCGCCGTGTCGGAGGACCTCCGCACCTGGCACAAGCGTCCCGGTCCGGTGACCCGTGCCGACGCACGCTGGTACGAGACGCTGGGCGCCGCTCCCGACGCCGAGGGTGCGGTGTTCCGCGAGGAGGCCTGGCGCGACCCGTGGGTGTTCCGCGACCCGTCGGGCGACGGCTGGCACATGCTCGTCACCGCGCGGACGAACGACGGCACGCTCGACGAGCGCGGCGTCGTCGGTCACGCGGTCTCCCCGGACCTCGAGCACTGGGAGGTCCGGCCGCCGCTGAGCACGCCCGGCTCCGGCTTCGTGCACCTCGAGGTCCCGCAGGTCGTCGAGGTGCAGGGGCAGTGGTTCCTGCTGTTCTCGTGCCCGCAGGAGGCCCTGAGCCCCGCGCACCCCGCCGTGCACTCGACCCCGGGCACCTGGTCGATGCCGATCGACGACCCCACCGGCCCCTTCGACGTCACCCGTGCGGTACCGCTGACCGACGCGACCCGGTACTCCGGGCGCCTGGTGCAGCACCGCGGCGGGTCGTGGGCGCTCGTGACGTTCGAGAACGGCCCCGCCGGCGGCCCCCTGCCGGGTGTGCTGACCGACCCGGTCCCCGTGGACGTCGTCGACGGACAGCTCGCCCTGCGCGCTCCCGCCGTCGCCACCACCCCCTGATCCCGCGGCGAACCCGCGCCACCCCGAAGAACCCTTCCCGAGGAGAACCATGAACACCAAGCTCACCGCCCGCCGAGCGGGGGTGGCCGTCGCGATGCTCGCGGTCGCCGCTGCCGCCCTCACCGGTTGCTCCGCCGGTTCCGGATCCGGCAGTGCTGCCGGCGACGGCACCGGGGACATCGTCGTCTGGGGCCACCAGGGCCAGGACAGCGAGGTCAGCGCCATCCAGGACACCGTCAAGTCGTTCAACGCGTCGCAGAAGAAGGTGCACGTCACCCTCAAGCTGATCTCCGGTGACACCTACACGAGCACCGTCACGAACACGCCCACGAACAAGCTGCCCGACGTGCTCGAGATGGACGGGCCGACGCTCGCCAGCTACGCGTACAACGGCAAGCTCGCGCCGCTGACCGGCTCCGTGTCGAAGTCGACCGTGTCGAACGCGACCGACGGCTCCATCGCCGAGGGCACGTACGACGGCAAGCTCTACGGCCTGGCCCAGTACAGCTCCGCGATGGGCCTGTACGGCAACAAGAAGATGCTCGAGGCGGCCGGGGTGTCCATCCCCAGTTCGCCGTCCGAGGCGTGGACCCCGGACCAGTTCTCGGACGCGCTGAAGAAGCTCGCCGCCGCGAACGCGTCGGGCAAGTCGCTCGACCTGTCCGAGTCGGCCCTGAACGGCGAGTGGGGCACGTACGGCTTCTCGCCGATGCTGCAGTCCGCCGGGGGCAACCTCGTCAAGGGCGACAAGGCGTCGGGCGTGCTCGACTCGTCCGACTCGGTCAAGGCCCTCGAGGACATCGCGTCCTGGAAGCCCTACGTCGACTCGAACACCGACGGCAACGCCTTCCCGAACGGCCGTGTCGCGCTGAGCCTCAGCGGGCACTGGAACTACCCGACCTACTCGAAGGCGGTCGGCAGCGACCTCGTCGCCCTGCCGCTGCCGAACTTCGGTGACGGCGAGAAGGTCGGCGCCGGTTCCTGGACCTGGGGCATCGGTTCCGCGACGAAGCACGGCAAGGCCGCCGGTGCCTTCCTCGACTACCTGCTGAACGACGCGAACGTGAAGGCCATCACCGACGCCAACGGCGCACCCGCGGCGACCAAGTCGGCGTTCACCGCGCAGAGCGTCTACCAGTCGGGCGGCGCGCTCGCCCTCTGGGGCAAGCAGCTCGAGGCGTCCTGCCCGGCGACCGCGATCACGAAGGACTGCATCGCCGTCTACCGTCCGGTGACCCCGGGCTACCCGGTCATCACGTCGAAGTTCTCCAGCGCCCTGTCGGCGGTCTGGGGCGGCGCCGACGCGAAGGAGCAGCTGACCACCGCTGCGAAGTCGATCGACCAGGCCTACTCGGACAACAACGACTACAAGTGATCGGCCGTGGCGGCGTCGGACCTCGGCGCCGCCACCCCGGTCCTCCCGCAGAACCAGGAGACCAGGAGTCCTCGTGACCACCACGACCACCCCGCAGCCGGCCGCGCCGGCAGCACCGTCCGCCGAACGGCGCCGTCGGGCACCCCGGCAGCTCCGCCGGCAGCGCAGCGACCTCGTCGCCGGTCCGCTCATGGCCCTGCCCGCGATGGCCGGCATCGTCCTGTTCATCGCGGTGCCGTTCGCCGCGGCCATCGGGCTGTCCTTCTTCAACGTGCAGCTCGGCTCCCCGCGTCCGCCGACGTTCGTGGGGATGAGCCAGTACGTCCGGCTGTTCACGGACCCGGTCGAGGCGCCCCAGTTCCTCCGGGCCCTCGGGAACAACCTGTTCTTCGCGGCGGTCGTCATCCCGCTGCAGACAGGGCTCGCCCTGGTCTTCGCCGTGCTGCTCAACCAGCAGCTCAAGGGCATCCGGTTCTTCCGCACCTTCTTCTTCATGCCCGTCGTGTTCCCGATGGCGCTCGTCGCGGTCATCTGGCGCGTCATCCTCGACCGCAGCGGCAGTGGCCTGCTGAACAGTGCCGTCGACGCGGTCACCGGGGGAGCGGTCGGTCCGCACGACTGGCTCGGCTCCGGCGCGACCGCGATGCTGTCCGTCATCGCGCTGTCCGTCTGGCAGGGCGTCGGGTTCCAGATGGTGATCATCCTCGCCGCGCTGCAGGAGATCCCCGAGGAACGCTACGAGGCGGCCCGGCTGGATCGGGCGAACGGCTTCCAGCAGTTCGTGCACATCACCGTCCCTGGCGTGCGCAACACCCTGATCTTCGTGGTGTTGCTCACCACGATCTTCGCGTTCCGCGTCTACGACCAGGTGTACATCCTGATCACCACGGCCGGGGGCAACGAGAACGCCCTGCGCACCGTCCTGTACCAGGCCACGAACGCGATCATCACCGAGAACAGCGTCGGCCGTGCCACCGCGATCTCCGTGGTCCTGTTCGTGATCATCGTCGTCATCGCGCTGGTCCAGCGGGCCGTGCTCCGACAGAGGAGTGAGAGTTGACCACCATCCGCCCGCGCCGTCTGGCGTCCAAGACCGGCTCCTACGCGATCCTGATCGTCCTCTCGGCGCTCATGTTCGCCCCCGTCTACTACCTGCTCCTCGGCAGCTTCAAGCCGAGCGGCGAGGTCCTCGACGGGTTCACCGGCTTCCTGCCGACCCACCTGTCGCTCGACAACTACCGCGGCGTGTTCGCGGCGCTCGACTCCGACGCCACCGGGTACTTCTGGCAGTTCATGACGAACTCGGTGCTCATCTCGCTCGTGGTCGTCGTCGGCGGGCTCGTCGTGAACGCCATGGCCGGGTACTCGTTCGCGCGGCTGCAGTGGAAGGGCAAGAACGCCGTGTTCCTGCTCGTGGTGCTGCTCGTCATCGTGCCGTTCGAGTCGGTCGCGGTGCCCCTGCTGTACCTGCTGAACGGTCAGCGCGACACCCTGGTCGTGCAGATGATCCCGTTCATCGCGAACGCCTTCTCGATCTTCCTGTTCTACACGTTCTTCCTCAACCTGCCGAAGAGTGTCGAGGAGGCCGCACGGCTCGACGGACTCGGGGCCTTCGGCACGTTCGTGCGCGTGGTCGTGCCGAACGCCCGCCCGGTGTTCGCGACGGTCGCGATCCTGACGTTCCTCAGCTCGTGGGGCTCGTACCTGTGGCCCTCGATCGTCACCTCCGACCCGACCGCCCGCCCGCTGCCGCTCGAGATCAGCGTGTTCTCGGGCCAGGAGCCCGTCGACTGGGGCCAGACGTTCGCGTTCGGCACGCTGCTCGTGCTGCCCGTCTTGATCGTCTTCCTCGCCTTCCAGCGGTACTTCATCCAGAGCGTCGCCGGCTCGGCCGTCAAGGGATGACGCCGGACCCGGTGACGCCCGACCCGACGACGCTCGACCCCCAGGTCGTCGCCCTCCTCGCGCGGCTCGCCCGCGACCCGTCCGGAGGGGGAGCCGGCGGGCCCGCGACGGTGGCCGGCCAGCGCGCGCAGGCCGTCCGGTTCGCGGCGCTCGCCGGACCCGTGGTCGCGGTCGGGATGGTCGAGGACCGGACGCTCCCGACGGCGCACGGCGACGTCCCGGTCCGCCTGTACGTCCCGGACGCGGTGGAGGCCCGTGGCCCGCTGCCCGTCACCGTGTTCCTGCACGGTGGCGGGTGGGTGCTCGGCGACCTCGACAGTCAGGACCACATCGCCCGGGTCGTGTGCGCCCGGGCACGGTGCCTAGTCGTGTCCGTGGACTACCGGCTCGCGCCCGAGCACCCCTTCCCGGCGGCGGTGGACGACGCGGAGGGCGCCGTGGCTTGGATCCTCGACCACGCCGACCAGCTCGGCGGCGACCCGGAGCGGGTCGTCCTGTTCGGCGAGAGCGCCGGAGCGACCCTCGCGGCGGTCGCGGCCCGTCACGCTCGCGACCGCGGCGGCCGACAGCCGGTCCTGCAGGTCCTCGTCCACCCGGTGACCGACCACGCCGACGACTCCGGTTCGATGCGCACCTTCGCCGACGGCCCGGTCCTCACCGCGGCGCAGATGCGGTGGTTCTGGGACACGTACCTCGGCGACGCGGACGGGTCCGACCCGCGCGCGTCACCGATCCGCACCCCCGACCTGCACGGCGTCGCCCCGGCCATGGTCGTCTCGGCCGCGGTCGACCCGCTGCTCGACCAGGGTGTCCGGTACGTCGAGGCCCTGCGCGCCGCCCGGGTCCCGGTCCGCCACGAGGTCGTGCCCGGCGTCCCGCACGCCTTCCTGTCGTTCACCGGAGAGGTCGAGCGGTCGGCCGCGACCCTCGACGCGATCGCCGACGCGATCCGGACGGCTGTCCGCCGCTGACGGAGGGTCGGGGTGCCACGGAGCGGACACCCGTTCCCCGTCCCACTACCATCAGCCCGTACGGGGGTACCCACAAGTAGTGGACGCGCGCATCGTCGCCGCCGGGAACACGGGCGATCGGCCTGAGGACCTCCACGACGGGGAGGGCAGGTCGCAGTGACGCGGTACCGACGACCAGCACTCGGCGTCGCCACGGTGCTCACCGCGGCGCTCGTCGCGGGTCTGCTCGCGGGCTGCTCGGGTCCGCTCCCCGGTGGGGCCGGCGGCTCGACCGGCACCGGACACGGAAGCGAGTCCCGCGTGATCCACCACGGACCGACCCCGACCGCGATGCGCCACGAGGACGGCGTCGAGGTGTGGGACCTCACCGGACCGCCGACCGTCGAGGCCTTCGGCATCGACACCCGCGGGCGCGCGCCGCTTCGCGGCGCCACCGGGGCCTACAGCTCGACCCCGGAGCGGCAGGTCCGGCTGCTCCTGCCCGGCGGGCGGTCCGTCGACCTCGCGGCGGGGGAGGTCATCTTCGAGGCGTCGGACTCCGAGGAGGCGGTGACCGACCCGGACAGCGGCGAGGTGATCATCCCCCAGGGGCGCCGGTTCTTCCTGCGCGTCGACGGCGTCACCGAGGAGGGCGTCGACGCCGGGGTCGGTGCCTTCCGCGACGCGCTGCAGCGAGCCGACCTGCCGACGACGAAGGCGGACGAACTGCGGGACCGGGCGACCGAGCCCGCCGCGACGGCCGACACGATGAGCACGAAGCGCATCGGCGAGAGTGTCGAGGTCCCCGGCGTGCAGGGCGCGACGGCGTCCGTCAGCTCGTCGTTCGGGCCCCGGCCCGACGTGCTCGTCTTCCAGCTGCAGGTCTCCGTCGCGTGGGACCCGGTCCCGATCCCCTGAACGCCCGCGACCGCGACCACAGCCGCGACCACGGCTGCGACAGCGACAGCGACCGCGACCACAGCCGCGACCGCGACAGCGACAGCGACGGCGACCACAGCCGCGACCACGGCTGCGACCGCGACCACGGCCCGCGCCCGCGCCGCCGCCCTGCGGGAAGTCGCACCTCTGCGCGGCTTCCCGCACCCCCCGGCCCCTGCCGTCCGCCCGTCTCCGGCGTCGAGTTAGCGTCACATGACCGACCGACCCGCAGCACGGTGAACAGGGGCCCCATGCTCATCTCGACCGACACGACCGCAGCCGCTCCCGCGCAGCCGCCGCGGTCGGCACCGCACCCCTTCGACGTCACGCTGCTCGACGGCCTCGCCGCCGTCGCCGAGCGACTGCCCGACGCCCTCGCCCTGACCGACGAGCACACGTCGTTCACGCACGCGGAGCTGGACCGCACGGCCCGGGCGCTCGGCGCGCTCCTGCACGAGCAGCTCACGCCGGACGACCACAGCGGTCGCGGTGTCGGCGCCGAGCCCGGGGGAGCGTCGGTCCCGGTCGGGGTGATGGTCGCGCACGGTCACGGCTCGGTCGTGGCGCTGCTCGGGCTCGTGCACGCCGGACGGATCATCGTCGCCCTCGACCCGTTCCTCCCCGAGGCCCGGCTGCAGCACGTGATGGCGCTCGCCGGGATCGTCGACGTCGTCGCGGACGACGAACACGCCGACCGTGCGCGCGAGCTCGTCGCCGCCCAGGGCCGGGGCGGCCGGGTCCTGCCCGCCGCCGACCTGCTGGAACGAGCACGAACGGCCGCGACCACCGCCGACCTGCTCGAACGAGCACGAACGGCCGCGACCACGGCCGACCGGTCGACGACTACGGCCCACCAGGCGACGAACGGCCCGACCGCCCCGATCCCCACCGTCCCCGGCGCCCGCGACCGCACCGGCCAGGACCCCATGGTCATCATCTTCACCTCGGGCTCCACCGGCGCCCCCAAGGGCGTCACCATGTCCCACCGTCAGATCGTCGTCGACACCGTCGCCCAGCGCGAGGCGTTCCGGTTCGGCCCCGACGACCGCGTCGCCTCGGTCCTCCCGCACGGCTTCGCCGCGGGCTTCACGCTCGTCCTCTCCGCCCTGCTCGCGGGCGCGTCGGTGCACGTCGTCGACCCGCGGAGGACCGGGGTGGACCGGCTCGTCACCTGGGTCCGCGACGCCGCACTGACCACGCTGCACACCACGCCGCACCTGGTCCGGTCGATCACGGCCGCGCTCGACCCCGCCGACGACCGTCTCCGCGGGCTCCGCATCGTCGCCACCGTGGGTGAGGCCGTCACCGGTCCGGACATCGCGGCGCTGCGTCCGCTGCTCGGCTCCGCGACGTCGTTCTGCAACTGGACCGGCTCGAGCGAGACCGCCGTCTACGCCGTGAACGAGATCCGGGCCGAGGACCCGATCCCGGAGCGCAGCGTCCCCTCGGGCCGGATCGTCACCGGGAAGCGCATCGAGGTCCGCCGCCCGGACGGCTCGGTCGCCGACGTCGGCGAGGGCGGTGCCGTCGTGTGCATCTCCGACGCCATGACGATCGGCTACTGGGGCGCCCCGGAGGTCACCGCGACCCGCGCCGGCGTCGACCCGGACGGCACCCCGACCTGGTCGATCGGCGACCTCGGCCGCTTCGACGCCGACGGTCGGCTCACGCTCCTCGGCCGCGCCGACGACGCCGTGAAGGTGCGCGGCTACCTGGTCGAGCCGAGCGAGGTCGAGGCCGCGTTCCGCACGGTCGACGCCGTGCAGGAGGCCACGGTCGTCGCGGTCAAGGCCCCGCCCGCGCCGACCCGGCTCGTCGCCTACGTCGTGACCCGCCCCGGGCGTCGGTCGCCGTCGCCCGCCGCGCTCCGCAAGGCGCTCCGCGACCTGCTGCCCGACTACATGGTGCCGACGGCGATCGTGCCGATGGCGGCGCTGCCCCGGAACGAGCGCGGCAAGGTCGACCGTGCCTCCCTGCCCGAGGCACCGACGGTCGAGGCCGGGCTCGAGCTCGACGCGGACACCTACGACCAGTGGCAGCTCGCCGTCGGGCAGATCTGGGCGGAGGTGCTCGGCCTCCCGACGGTCGGTCCGCTCGAGCTGCCGGCCGTCGGACTCGACAACGACTTCGCGGCGCTCGGTGGCGACTCGCTGTCGGCGGAGGAGATGCTCGCCGCCGTGGGCGACCGCCTCGGCGTCACCCTGCCCTCGACCGAGCTCCTCGAGCACCCCACGCTCCGGACCTTCACCGAGCGCATCCGGCGCGGTGCCGCGGCGACCCCGAGCCACCCGGACGTCGTCGCGCTCGCCGACCGGGCCGGACTCGAGGCCGAACCGCTGTTCTGCATCGCCGGGGCCGGCGCCCTCGCGTTGACGTACGCGCCGCTGACCCGTCGGCTCGGGGACCGCCCGGTGTACGCCTTCCAGCAGCACGGCATGGAGCGGCGCGCGGTCCCGGACTGGAGCGTCCGCGCGATGGCGAAGCGGTACATCGAGCTCATGCGCATCGTGCAGCCCCGCGGCCCGTACACGCTCGTCGGGCACTCGTTCGGCGGGATCGTCGCCCTCGAGATGGCCACGATCCTCACGGCGGCCGGCCAGGAGGTCCGCCGTGTCGTCCTGCTCGACACCTACCTGCCCGACCAGGCCGCGGAGCAGGCCGGCGTCGTCGAGTTCGGTGAACTCGACCCGGTGGCACCGGCCGCAGCGGGTCGCCCGCGGGCAGGCGCGCTCCGGCGCGTGGCCGCGCGGACGAGCGCGTTCCGCGGGCGGGTCCTGACACCGATGGGCCAGATCGGGCGGCACGCGCGGGCGTACGGCGCCGGGGTGTTCCGCTGGCAGGGCCAGCAGCAGTTCCGCGCGTTCTTCGACCACGCGCTCGTCGTGTCCCGCGGGCACCGCCTGCCCGTCTACGGGGGAGCGGTGACACTGGTGATCGCCGACGGCAACGAGTCGGGTGCGGCCCGGTGGGCCCCCTACCTGCCCGGCGACGTCGACGAGGTGCGCATCCACGCGGAGCACACCTCCGTCCTGCGGGAACCGCACGTCGCCGAGCTCGCGACGGTCCTGGCGGCGCGGCTCGCAGCCGACTGACGTCGGGAGGGGACGGACGGGAGGCGCGGCACCGGCGGGTGGCGCGCCTCCCGTCCGTCCCGTCCCGCGTCACGGACCGGTGGCCGCCCCGACGAGCAGGCGACCGCCCGTCGGGTCGCGCCGGGCGACCGCCCGGACCGGCGGACGACCGCACCGCGGCGCGCGCAGCGCCGACGGGGGCCGGTGCCGTCGACGGCGGCCACCGGACCGCCGGAAGGCGCACGTGCGCGACCAGGTTGCGCAGGACAACCGCGCTCCGGACACCGATCGGGGTACAGCACACCGCGGGAATCCGCCGATCCTGGGGAATCGCTCGGAACGGAACGGGGGACGTGACGAACCTCGGTGACAGCCCGTCTCATCCGTGAACAGCATCCGCTGGGCACGAGCCCGGCGGGTCCCCATCGGAAGGAGCACACCTCATGGCTGACACCACCACCACGACCTCTGCGACCACCCCGGCCGCCGCGCGCACCGCCGGCACCAAGCCGTCGTCCGCCAACGGCAAGACCACGATCGACGACACCGTCGTCGAGAAGGTCGCCGGCATCGCCGCCCGCGAGGTCAACGGCGTGCACTCCCTCGGCAACGGCGCCGCCCGTGCCATCGGCGCCATCCGCGACGCCATCGGCCAGCGCGACCACGGCCAGGGCGTCAAGGTCGAGGTCGGCGAGAAGCAGGTCGCTGCCGACGTCGTGATCGTCGCCGAGTACCCCGTGCCGCTGCAGCAGCTCGCCGACGGCGTCCGCGCCTCGGTCAGCCGTGCGCTCGAGCAGATCGTCGGCATGGACGTCGTCGAGGTCAACGTGACCGTCCAGGACGTCTACATCCCGGGCGACGACGACGACAACGAGGACAAGAAGGAGTCGCGCGTTGAGTAACACACTGGTCGGCGCCCTGATCGGCGCGATCCTCGCCGTCGTGGCACTGCAGTTCGGGTTCTGGGGCTTCGTCCTGGTCATCGTGTTCGGCCTGATCGGCGCCCTCGTGGCGGCCCTGTCGACCGGCAAGATCGACCGCGGCGCCCTGACCGACGTGCTGACCGGACGCCGGAGCTCCCGGTGAGCGCCGGCCCGGACGTCCCGGGCCGCGTCGAGATCACCGCTCGTGCACTGACCGCGTTGTCGCGGGCGGTCGCAGCAGAACGGCTCGGCGCTCCCGCGAAGCGTCTCCGAGTCGACCTCGGTGACCACGACGGCATGCTGTCGCTCGAGGTCACCGGCCCGATCCGGGCCCAGGACGACGTCATCGGTGCGGCCACGGCCGCTGCCGAGCGCATCCGGGCCCGGGTCGGGGAGTTGTCCGGCCGGAAGGTCGGACGCGCCCACATCGAGTTGACCGGCATCGTGCGTGAGCACGAGGGCCGGGTCCGGTAGGAGGAACCATGAGCACCAGCAGCATCGAGCGGCGCCTGCGTCGCCGGAGCGTGCACCGGTCCCGGTCCACCGCCGTGTCCGTGGCCCTGGTCGTGACCGCGCTCGTCGCGGCGTGGATCGGCACTGAATCGGTCCTGAAGGCGATCGGTCAGGCACCCCTGCTCGCCGACCCGCAGACCGTCGTCGACACCGCCCTGAAGCCCGACGCGGCGTTCACGACCATCGCCGAGGTCATCGCCGCGGTCCTCGTGATCGCCGGGATCGTCCTGGTCGTCCTCGCCCTCAAGCCCGGCCGGATGTCGCGCTCCGCGATCGACCACGACCGCGGCGCCGTCGTGATCGACACCCGCATCCTCGCCTCGACCGCAGCCAACGCCGCAGCATCCGCCGCGCACCTGCCCGAGTCGAACACCTCCGCCACCGCCCGCGGCCACCACACCGAGGTGCGCGTGGTGCCCCTGTCCGGCATCCCCGTCGACCAGGCAGCCGTCCGCGACGCCGTCCAGGAACGCCTCGGCCGGCTCGGCGGCAAGCACGGCACCCGCGTGAGGGTGCACGTGGAACAGAAGGGAACCCTGTCGTGACGACCACGAACCGCACCCTGAACCGGATCCTGCTGTTCCTGCTCGGCCTGGTCGCGATCATCGTCGGCGTCGTCATCGGCGCCGGGGTCCTCACCCCCGTCCGCGACGCCGTGGAGCCCTACGTCACGTTGCCGTCGAAGGTCGACGTGCCGTCGCAGGCGTTGCGGATCATCGCCGCCGTCTGCGCGGTCGTGATCATCCTGGCGTTGGTCGTGGTGTTCACCCGTGGTGGTGGCGGCACCTCGGTCGCGGCCCGGGAACGCACGGGCGATGACCAGGTCACCGTGAACGTCGCGCTCGTGCGGGACGTGGTCGACCACGAACTCGCCGACGTCCACGACGTGGTCGCGGCGAAGGTCGACACGTACCTGGTCCGGAAGCAGCGGGCCGCGCGGATCAAGGTCCACGTCCGTCGTGGTGGGGACGCGGTCGGTGTCCTGACCGCGGTCGAGCACGCCGTCGACACCCTCGACCAGACCCTGGGCCACCAGCTCCCGGTCCTGGTCCACCTCACCGGCGGCACCCGCACCACCCTCGCAAAACCCGCCCGCGTCCACTAGCCGGACCCGGACGAACCGCCACCGCACGACCCACGTCCAGCAGCAAGGAGTCCCCATGCGCAACCGCATCATCGTCCTCGGTGTCGTCGCCCTGATCGCCGTCTGGCTCGGTTCGCGGTCGAACCGGCCGGTCGTCAAGAAGACGAGCACCGCGGAGACCCTCCGCATGGCGTGGAACGATCCGCACGCCCGCAAGCAGCGCGCGAAGCTGCGGAAGAAGGTCGCGAAGGCGGCCCAGGGTCACTGACCCGAGCAGGCGACCCACGACGGACGGGAGGCGCGGTGCCAGCTGGCACCGCGCCTCCCGTCCGTTCGTCGTCCGTAGCGACCGCGATCCGGGCCGTCCGTCGTCAGCGGCGTCCGTCTCGTCCGCCGTCCGTCGTCACCGTCGGATGTCGTACCGGTGCATGACGACGCCGTTGTCGAACGACCGCGTCTCGAGCAGGTCGAGCAGCAGCGGCGGCCGCGTCCCCGACGCCGGCGGATCGAACAGCGGTCGACCGCGGCCGAGCACTGCGGGGTGGACGAACAACAGGAGCTCGTCGAGCAGGCCGGCGTCGAGCAACTGCGTCGCGACGTTCGCACCGCCGACCCCGACGTCGCCCGACCCCTCCTCGCGGATCTGCGCGAGTCGTTCGATCGCGTCACCGTCGGCGCCGATGACCGTCGTGTCGTGGTCGGCACTGGTGCGGCTGCGTGACACGAGCACCTTCGGCTGGGCCGTCCAGATCTCGCCGTACTCCCGTTCCACCGGGAGGGCGGACTCGTCCGTCCGGGCGTCGGGCCAGTAGGGGTCCATCATGTCGCGGACGACGCGGCCCTCGACCGACATGGTCATCGCCCGGGCCCGGTCGTTGAACTCCTGGTGCAGCTGCTCGTCGATGCGGATCCAGCCCGGCGCGTCCGGGCCGCCGTGCTCACCCGGCTCGGCCTCGATGTAGCCGTCGACCGAGACGTTCATCCAGTACACGAACCGTGCGGGCATCGGGACTCCTTCGTCGCGTGTGCGGTGGCGCCGATGCTAGTGCCGCGGGTCTCCGTGCGACAGTCCCCGGTGCGGTCCCGGAGGCCTCACGGCCGAGGGTGTCACTCCCCGGTCAACGCCGCCGCGTACGCCCGCACCGACCGGTGGTAGCGCGGCAGCGTCGGGACGAGCGCCTCGATCGCAACCCGCAGCGCCTCGTCACCGCGCCCGGCACTGTGCAGCGCCAGGGCGAGGAACACCCGCGGCGCCGCCCCGGTGGCCGGGTGCTCGGGGGCGTCCCGCAGCATGGCGATCGCCTCGTCGACCCGGCCGAGGTTCCGCAGGGTGGACGCGTGCTGCACCACCATCCGGGCGGCCCGGTCCGGGTCGACCTCGTCGAGTCCCGCCGCGGTCGCCGCCGCGTACTGCTCGTGCGCGGCCGCCTCCTGCCCGCCCGAGTCGAAGGCCCCGCCCAGCTCGAACGCGCCGAGGGCGGGGTGCGGCGCGGCCCGCGCGAGCACGTGCATGCGCGCGATCCGCTCCTGCCCGTCGACGGCCGCGTCGTCCCACAGGGCGGCCACCTCCGCCTCCCAGGTCGCGTCCGTGGGTCGGGGCGGGACGGACGGGAGGCCCGTGGCGGCGCCGCCACGCGCCTCCCGTCCGTCGTCCCGGCCGGTCGCGTCGTCGCTCGAGTGCGTCATCTGGCCACCGTAGCGGCGTGTCTGCCCCGTGCCGGGGCGTCGCGGGCGGTGAGTGCACCGGGCGGCGTGTCGGGATGCGAAGATGCATCGTTGCCCCCGGACACGAAGAGGAACGCATGGGACACGACGACGCGGCGCCGCTCCTCGACGGGCGGTACCGGATCGAGCAGGCCATCGGCCGCGGCGGCATGTCCGTCGTGTACCGCGCGACCGACGAGGTGCTGCACCGTCAGGTCGCGGTCAAGGTCTTCCACGCGGGGTCGGTCGACATCGCCCGGCAGGACGCCGAGCTCGGCGTGCTCGCCTCGCTCGAGCACCACAACCTGGTCGGGCTGCTCGACACCGGCGTGCTCACCACCAAGGACGGTGTGGCGCAGCGGTACCTCGTGATGTCGCTCGTGGTCGGCCAGGACCTCGAGGCGCGGCTGTCCGCCGGCCCCCTCGCGTCGCGGCACATCGGCGAGATCGGCTACGACATGGCCGAGGCGCTCGACTACATCCACGCCCGCGGCGTCGTGCACCGGGACATCAAGCCGTCGAACATCCTGCTCGTCGACTACGGCAACGGCTCGGAGCGCGCGCGTGCACGGCTGACGGACTTCGGCATCGCCCTGGCCGCCGGGGTCGAGCGCCTCACCGCCGACGGCGTCACGACCGGCACCGCCGCCTACCTCAGCCCGGAGCAGGCCCGCGGCGCCGACGTCGGACCCGCGAGCGACGTGTACTCCCTCGGGCTCGTGCTGCTGCAGTGCTTCACGCGACGGCAGGAGTTCCCCGGCTCCATCGTCGAGTCGGCGATCGCGCGCCTGTCCCGCGGCCCGGTCCTGCCGGAGCCGCTGCCCGAGCACTGGAAGCACCTGCTCCGCGCGATGACCGCGCAGACCCCGGCCGACCGTCCGGTCGGCGGGCAGCTCGTCGCGATGCTCCGCGACGTCGTCATCGCCGAGACGGCCAGCAGCGACCCGTCCGGCGGTCAGTCGCCCGGGTCGACCGACGGCGGCCGCACCACGACCGCCGAGGGCACCCGTCCCGCGACCGCCGACGGCACCCGCCCGGCGACCGCCGAGGGCACGCGCCCCACGACGCTCGACGTCCTGCCCGAGGAGTCGCTGCAGCGCACCGTCGCGATGGCTGCCCGGCTGTTCGACGCCCCGATCGCGCTGGTCGACGTCCTCGACGAGGACCGCGAGTGGTCGCAGTCGTGGATCGCCGAGGGCGTCGACGAGGCCGCGCGCAACATCACCTTCCGCAACGGCTTCGCACCCGTGCCGGTGCCCGTCGTGATCCCGGACGGCTCGACCCACCCCGAGATGCGCGAGAGCCCGCTCGTCACCGGCCCGCTCGGCCTGCGCTTCTACGTGAGCGTCCCCCTGCTGCGCCACGACGGCACCGCGGTGGGCACCCTCGCGGTGCTCGACACGCACCCGCGCGAGGCCTCGGAGGCCGACCTGGCGAACCTCCGGGACCTCGCGGCGCTGGCGGTCACGCAGCTCGAACTCCGGCAGGAGTCGCTGCGCACCACGAACGACGCGCTGCCCCTGGACGCGCACGGCGTCTGAGCGAGCCCGGTCCGGCGCGGTCAGGCCTGACCCGGTCAGGTCCGGCTGGGCCCAGCCCGGCCGGGTCCGGTCGGTCAGCTCCGCCGACGCAGCAGCACCACGCTGTCGGCCGTCTCGTGCGCCGTCCCGTCCGGGGCGGTCGCGGTCCGCGGTCGGAGCTCGGCGTGGCGGACCTCCCACGTGTCACGGTCGTCGCCCCGTAGTGCGGCGAGGTCCTCCTCGGGCGTCGGGAACCGGTACGACCGCATCTCCGCGGGCAGGTCGCGGTGCGGGGGCGCGGCGTGCGCGGTGACCAGGACGTGCCCGCCGGGTGCGACGAACCCGGCGGCCCGTCGCAGGATCGCCGCGCGCGGGATCTCGACCGGCCACGACTGCAGGAACGACGCCGTGACGAGGTCGTACCGCTCGCCCGCCGGGGGCACCCAGGTGGCGAGGTCCGCAGCGGCGAACGCGGTACGGTCGGCCACCCCGGCGGTGGTCGCGGCGGCTGCGGCACGGGCGACCGCCGTGGGGGAGAGGTCGACCCCGGTCGCGTGCCAGCCCCGCCCGGCGAGCCAGACGACGTCACCGCCCTCGCCGCACCCCAGGTCGAGGGCGGTGCCGCCCGGCAGCTCCGCGGCGACGGCGGCGAGGACGGCGTTCACGCGGCCCGACCAGATGCCGTCGCGCTCGGCGTAGCGCTCCTCCCACCAGGTGCGGGCGTCCCGCTCGTCGACCTGGGCGCCGCGCTCGTCGGCTCGGGCGGCAGCGGTGTCGTGCTCGTGCATCCGGTCAGTCCACCGCGCGGCTGCGCCGCGGCGCAAGCCGCGTTGCCGGTCCGGCAACGATCCGGCCGGGAGGCGCGTGGCGGCCCCGCCCCGTGCCTCCCGGCCGCCAGGGCCGACCGACGGGAGGCGCGTGGCTGGCCGCCCCGTCCCTCCCGTCCGCCCACGACGGAGGGGAGGCGCGTGGCGGCCCGACCCCGTCCCTCCCGTCCGCCCCGGGGTCGCGTCCGCCGGCCGGCCGGGTCAGGCCGCGCGTGCCTCGAGCAGCGCCCCGAGGGTGGCGGCCGCCTCGGCAGCCCCGTCCACGGTCACCAGGCGGGCGCCGCCGCCGACCGTCTCGACGACGAGCCCCGGTCCCGATCGCGAGACGTACGCGACGCCGCGGCCGCTGATCCGGTACCCCCAACCGCCCCACTGTCCGGGGGAGACGTCCTCCCACCCGCAGGACCGGACCTGGTCGAGCGGGACGCGCATGAGCGGGAGCCGGGTCACGGCGGAGGTCACCCGGAGACCGCGGCGGTCGACGGTGACCTCGACCCGGGCGAGCACGAGCACCGTGAGGCCGACGAACACGGACACCCCACCCGTGATGACCGCGGTCCCGGTGGCGTCCGCCCCGACGCCGACCATCACCGCCGCGACCACGCCGATCACCGTGAGCAGGACCCCGAGCACCGCGAACCAGCGGCTCCCGGCACGGCCCCGCCACGCGACCCGGGCACCGGGCGGCACCGCCAGCGGCGCGACCGCGCGACGGGGGACCGGGCCGGCCGTCCGCCAGAGGGCGACGAGCGGGACCGCCCCGGCCACGACCGCGACCGGCACGATGACGAGCGTCGCGGCGACGGGCAGGGTGGGTTCGGCGGACCGGTTCACGACCGCCAGCAGGATCCAGGTGACGACGAGCACCGAGGCGAGCAGCTCCGTGACGAGCACGACCATGGCGGCGGTCCGTCGGTCGGGGAACCGGGGTACCGCGAGGGCGACGCCGAGCGCGACGACCGCGGTCGCGAGGGCCCCGCCGAACACCGGCCACGGCGATCCCCACCCGTTCGCGGTGCCGGCGGCGTCGAAGTGCTGCGCGATGCGGGCGGGCAGCTCGGGCCCGAGGGCCACCGCCGCCACCAGGAGCGCGAGGAGCAGCACCGCCGCCGGTGCGGTCACCGCCGTCCGTGTCGCTCGGCTCATCGGTCGTGTCGTCATCGTGCCCCCTTGATCATGGTGAACAGGTCGTCGAGCGGGACCCCGAGGGCCTCCGCCTGGTCGCGGAGTTCGCCGACCAGCGAGCGCAGCTGGTCGAACGAGGCGTTGCCGGACCGGAGCACGGTGGCCCCCCGGCCGCGACGGAGCTCGATGAGCCCGTCCTCCTGCAGCCGCGCGTAGGCGCGCAGCACCGTGTGCATGTTCACGTCGACCGCCGCCGCGAGGTCCCGCGCGGACGGCAGCTTCTCGCCCTCCCGGAGCTCCCCGCGGGCGATCGCGGTCCGCACCCGCGCGGCGATCTGCTCGGCGAGCGAGGCCCGCGCTGCGGGGTCGACGGTGATCAGCATAGTTCGCATAGTAGGCGAGCAATGCACTCCGGAGAAGGGGATCCGGGACATCCACCATGCGCGGATCTGACCCGGCGAACGGTACGCCGCCGCGTACCGTCCGGGACACGACGAGTCCGCAGTGCGTCGGCGTCGCACGGACGATCCGCAGGGGGTCGGACGGGGCGGTGCAGCGGCGCCGTGATGCAGGGAGCACGACGATGTCGAAGTACGAGACCGACCAGCACGTCCAGCAGGTCCACGTGACCACCTACCGCCACCTCCGGCGGGCCGCCCGTCGCGGGTGGGAGCTCGCGGAGCCGGTGGCCACCCCGTCGCTCGCCGACCTCGTCGGCACACCCGTGCCGCGGAGACCGGAGCACCGGTGACCGCCGCGCAGGCGGACGTCGGGCCGCCGACACACGCGCCGACGCACGCCGCGACGCCGCGCACCGTCCACCGCGGTGGGAGCGACCCGGACGACGCCCGCGCCCTCTACGAAGAGGTGTACGACGCCCGCGACGTCACCTTCACGACCGATCCGCACGCTGGCACCGGCACCGGCACCGGCACCGGCACCGGCACCGGCACAGGCACCGGACCCGGCACCGGCACCGGCACCGACCCGCACGCCGGCACCGACCACCCGGCACGCACTCCCACGGCCCCGTTCACCTTCCGCTACCGCTGCACGGGCGACGACCACGTCACCCTCCGCACCTCGTCCGTGTCGGCGCACCGGTCCGGTGTGCTCGCCCCCGACCG
Source organism: Curtobacterium sp. MCBA15_012 (assembly GCF_001864935.2). Classification (NCBI taxonomy): domain Bacteria; kingdom Bacillati; phylum Actinomycetota; class Actinomycetes; order Micrococcales; family Microbacteriaceae; genus Curtobacterium; species Curtobacterium sp. MCBA15_012. The sequence goes on from NZ_CP126267.1 coordinate 1,315,154, forward strand.
GCAGTACGTCCTCGCCTGGTCCGTCGAGGGCGGCGTCGTCATCGACCCGGACCGCGAGGACGGCGTCACCCTCCGCGCCGGCGTCCCCGTGATGTGCCCGGCGGGTCGGCCCTTCGCCGCCACGGCACCGCCCGGGACGGTGCACCTCGTGCACTTCGACGCCGACTTCCTCGAGGCGGTCGCGGTCGTCGAGGACGGCAACGCCCCGGTCCCGCTCGCCTTCCCGGTCTCGGTGCCCTCGAGCCACCTCGCGCCCCTGCAGGCGGTGCTCCGCGAGGTCGCGGCCCGTCTGCTCGACGAGACCGTGGTCGACGGCGAACGCGCGGCACTCGACCTGCGGCTCGCCGAGGCCGTCCTGCAGGCGTTCCGCCCCGAGCGCGACGGCGGACCGCCCGACGTCCCGGTCGGCACGATCGTTCGGGCGAAGTCCTTCATGTACGCGCACTTCGCGCGGCCGCTCGCCACCGCGGACATCGCCGCGGCGGCCGAGGTCAGCGTCCGCACGCTGCAGGAGACGTTCCAACGCCGCGAGGGCACGACCCCCACGGCCTTCCTCCGGGACCTCCGCCTCGAGAAGGCCCGGCTGGCACTCCAGCTCGCCGACGTCCGCGAGACGTCGGTCGCCGCCGTCGCGCACTCGTGCGGCTTCCGGCACATGGGCCGCTTCTCCGGTGCATACGCGGCGCAGTACGGCGAGTTCCCCGGTGCCACCCTGCGCGGCCAACGACGGCTCGTCGGGGTCGGCGGACCGGTCCGCAGGGCGTCGGCCCGCCGTGCCGGGTGACCGTCCACGAGGTGGTCGGCAGACCGGCCGGGAGGCGCGGCTCGTCCCCGACCCGCACCCCCGGCCCGTGACGTGGTCGCCTGGGTACCGTGGAGTGATGCAGCCCGGATCGTCCCCGACGACCGACACCGACGGTGTCGCCGCCACCGTGCGCGGCGCGGGATCGCCGGTGCTCGTGCTGCACGGCACCCCGGGCGGACTCCGCACCGCCGAGGTGATGGGTCGGTTCCTGCCCGCCGACCGCTTCCGGGTCGTCTCCGTGGCGCGCCCCGGGTACGCCGGGACGTCGCTCCTGCCGGGACGGTCCTCGCTCGACGACGAGAGCGACCGGTACGTCGCACTCCTCGACCGGCTCGGCATCGACCGCGTCGCCGTGCTGGCCTGGTCCGGCGGGGGACCGGCTGCATACCGGCTCGCCGTCCGGCACCCCGACCGCGTCTCCGCACTCGTCGTCGCCGCCGGACTGTCGGGTCGGTGGACGCCGCCGCGCCCCTCGGTGGCCGAGTGGATCGTCTCGCGGACGCGGCTGGGGTCCCGGCTCTCGGCGCTCGCCGCCCGCGTCCTGCCCGGCGTCGTGGTCCGCGCCGCGTCGGAGGGCGTCAGCTCCCTCCGGGGTGCGGCGCTCCGGGACCACGTCGCCGACGTCATGCGCGACCCGTTGCGTCGCGGGTTCGTGCTCGACCTCGCGACGGGCGGCAACGCCTCCGGTGGACACCGTGGCGGGTGGGACAACGACGTCCGGGTGCTGGGTGCCGTGGAGGACCTCGAGCTCGGTGCCGTCCGGGCTCCGACCCTGCTCGTGCACGGCGACGCCGACACCGACGTGCTGCCCGAGCACAGCGCCCGCGTCGCCGCTGCGGTGCCGGACGTCGAGCTCGTCACCCTGCCCGGCGGGACCCACTTCGCACTGTGGGACCACCACGACGCCGCAGCCGTGCAGGCACTCGTGCAGGCGCACCTCGACCGCTCCTGACCGCCGGGTCGGCCGCGACGACGGCGAGCGGGGCGGGGGACAGACCGGGGGACACCGGCGAGTGCTCTCCTCGGTGTCGGCTGCAGGTTGCGCCCGAAACTGAGACGACCCGCAGGGAACGGCCGCCGCTGCCCAGTCGGACCCAGCTTCGTTACCAATACGTTGTCTTCTCGAGCCACCCGCTCGACCCGGAAGGAACCATGGGACGTCACGCCCTCCCCGCAGCACCCGACGCCACCGTCCTCGACCGCAGCACCACCGCACGCCGCGTCGAGACGGAACCCGCACCCGTCGTCCTCCCGTCCGTCGACCGCACCTCGGCCACCCCCGTGCCGGACGCCCACCGCGCCGCCGGGGACGCTGCGCCGATGCGTCGCCCCCGCGGTCGCCGATCGGCCCTCGGACCGGCCGCAGACGCCGCCGCCGTGCAGACGCCGGTCCCGACCGGGGCGACCGAGCGCGTGGCCCCCGTCACCCGGACGCTGACCTCCGCACCCCAGCAGAGCCGCACGGTCCCGACGCCCGTGGTCGCAGCCCCGGTCGAGTCCGCACCGACCACCGGCGCACCGACCACCGGCGCACCGACCACCGGCGCACCGACCGTCGGCGTGCCGGCCCCGGCCGTGTCCCACGGCCACGCCCGCCGCCACCGCGACGAGCGCACCCGCCGCGCCGCCGCCGCGCGCACGGTCGTCGTCGTGCCGCCCGTCGCGGGGACCGTCGTCCTGTCCCGGTCGGCTGCCCTCCGTGCCGAGCGTGCCGTCGACCCGCGCCACATGCGCCGGGCGGCGACCGCCAAGCGCGCCGCGATCCTGCTCGCACCGGCGCTCGCCGTGACCTCGAGCCTCACGCTCTCCCTGCCGGCGACCGCCGCACCGCTCGACGACGCCGGTCAGCCCGTCTCGTCCTCGGCGCCGTACCGCTCGCAGTCCTTCACCGTCGCCCGCGACGTCGAGGTCCCGGTCGTCTCGACCGACGGCATGACCACCACCACGACGGTCGTCTCCTACCCGACGATCGTCACGAAGTGGGGCGTCACGACGGAGCAGGCGGAGCAGGCGATCTCCGCGGCGCTGTCGTCCGGTGGTCCCCGCGCGACGATCATCTCGACCGCCCTGCAGTACATGGGCGACCCGTACGTCGAGGGCGGCGCGAGCCACCAGGGCATCGACTGCTCCGGACTGACGATGGTGGCGTACGCGGCCGTCGGCATCCCGCTCGCGCACTACGTGCCGACGCAGGACGACGTCGCGACGACCATCCCCGCGTCCGAGGCGAAGCCCGGCGACCTCGTGGTGTTCGACGACCAGGACCACGTCGGGATCTTCCTCGGCGACGGGCTCGTGCTGCAGGCGCCGCACCCGGGCGACCCGGTCGACATCGTGCCGGTGTACCCGAACGCCCACCACTTCGCCCGGCTGCTGCCCGCCGGACAGTGACCCTCGGTGCGCGTCGGGCGAACCCGGCGCGCACCACGGACCCGGGACCGGGGCCCGAGACCGCGTGCGCCAGCCCCCCGCCGGCGGACCGACCGCGCGCCTCCGGACCGGCCGCGCGCCTCCGGTCCTGACCGCCGCCCGAACGGGACGCGACCACCTGTCGGCAGTGACCCGACCCGCCGAGCCGGCCCGCGCCTCCCGTCCGCTCCGCCGTCCACACGGCCATGCACCCCGCGCGACGGAGGCCTTGCGCGCCTCCCGTAAACTGGAGTGATGGCCACCGAGACCCGCACCCCGTTCGAAGAGCAGCGTTCTGCTCGTCCGCAGGTGCGGCCGCGCACCGAGGGCTGGACCCAGGCGCAGGACTCCGAGGGCCGTCCCCTCCTGCAGTTCGCGTCGCCCAAGCGAGGCAAGCCGCCGGAGCACCTCGCCGACCTGACCGTCGAGGAGCGTGTGGCGAAGGTGCAGGAGCTCGGACTCCCCGGCTTCCGTGCCAAGCAGCTCTCGACGCACTACTTCACGCACCACACCTCCGACCCGGAGCGGATGACCGACCTGCCGGCCGCACAGCGCGAGCAGCTCGTCGCCGGGATGCTGCCGCCCCTGCTCACCGAGACCCGACGGTTGGCGACGGACAAGGGCGACACGATCAAGTTCCTCTGGAAGCTGCACGACGGCGCCCTCGTCGAGTCGGTGCTCATGCGCTACCCCGGTCGCATCACCCTCTGCGTCTCGTCGCAGGCGGGCTGCGGCATGAACTGCCCGTTCTGCGCGACCGGCCAGCAGGGGCTCACCCGCAACATGTCCACCGCCGAGATCATCGAGCAGATCGTCCGGGCGAACGCGGCCATCGCGGCCGGCGAACTCGGCGGCGACCCGCGCAAGGGCGGCAAGGACCGGGTGGACGCCGAGCGCGTCACGAACATCGTGTTCATGGGCATGGGGGAGCCGCTCGCGAACTACAAGCGCGTGATGGACGCCGTCCGCACGATGGTGGCGCCGCAGCCGCACGGCCTCGGCATGAGCGCCCGCGGCATCACGATCTCGACCGTGGGCCTGGTGCCGGCGATCAAGAAGCTCGCCGACGAGAACATCCCGATCACCTTCGCGCTCTCGTTGCACGCCCCGGACGACGAGCTCCGCGACGAGCTCATCCCGGTCAACTCGCGCTGGAAGGCCGACGAGGCGATCGACGCCGCGTACGAGTACTACGCCAAGACCGGCCGCCGGGTCTCGATCGAGTACGCGCTCATCAAGGACATGAACGACCACGCCTGGCGTGCGGACCTGCTCGCCGACAAGCTCAACGCGCGCGGCAAGGGCTGGGTGCACGTGAACCCGATCCCGCTCAACCCGACGCCGGGCTCGGTGTGGACCTCCTCCGAGCCGCACGTGCAGGACGAGTTCGTCCGTCGGCTCAACGCGGCCGGGGTCCCGACCACGCTGCGCGACACCCGCGGCAAGGAGATCGACGGGGCGTGCGGGCAGCTGGCCGCCGCCGACGAGACGGACGTCTGAGCAGACGCTCGTCCAGGACGATCGTCGATCGACGCGTCCCGAGGAGCGGACGGGAGGCGCGGTGCGGGTTCGCACCGCGCCTCCCGTCGTCCCAGGGGAGCGCTGGTACCCCTGCTTCCCCGTGTTCCCGGGGAAGTCGGGGTACGACACGCCCGGGATGTCAGCGCTGTTGGCGGTGCTGTTCACCTCTGCGTAAAGTAATCACTCGTTGCCGCTGAGGCGGAGAACGGAACGGCCGGGACGGTCGCCAGGTCATCGACTTGGGGATCTCGTCCGCCACGGTTCTTCCCCGGGTAACGAGCCAGCTCCTTCGTGAAGCGCCCTGATGGGTGTGGAGTGTTGGGTGCGTCTGGTCCTTGAGAACTCAACAGCGTGCACATTGTCAATGCCAATTTATTGACCCCGTGCCTGGCTGGCCTTTTGGTTGGTCGGGTCGGAGACAATTCCTTTTGGATTGAAGATTGTCCAGTGGACAGTCGACAGTCAGTTTCAACTCGCTGACACTTCGGTGTTGGTTGTAATTTTTTTACGGAGAGTTTGATCCTGGCTCAGGACGAACGCTGGCGGCGTGCTTAACACATGCAAGTCGAACGATGATCAGGAGCTTGCTTCTGTGATTAGTGGCGAACGGGTGAGTAACACGTGAGTAACCTGCCCCTGACTCTGGGATAAGCGTTGGAAACGACGTCTAATACTGGATAGGACTACTGGCCGCATGGTCTGGTGGTGGAAAGATTTTTTGGTTGGGGATGGACTCGCGGCCTATCAGCTTGTTGGTGAGGTAATGGCTCACCAAGGCGACGACGGGTAGCCGGCCTGAGAGGGTGACCGGCCACACTGGGACTGAGACACGGCCCAGACTCCTACGGGAGGCAGCAGTGGGGAATATTGCACAATGGGCGAAAGCCTGATGCAGCAACGCCGCGTGAGGGATGACGGCCTTCGGGTTGTAAACCTCTTTTAGTAGGGAAGAAGCGAAAGTGACGGTACCTGCAGAAAAAGCACCGGCTAACTACGTGCCAGCAGCCGCGGTAATACGTAGGGTGCAAGCGTTGTCCGGAATTATTGGGCGTAAAGAGCTCGTAGGCGGTTTGTCGCGTCTGCTGTGAAATCCCGAGGCTCAACCTCGGGCTTGCAGTGGGTACGGGCAGACTAGAGTGCGGTAGGGGAGATTGGAATTCCTGGTGTAGCGGTGGAATGCGCAGATATCAGGAGGAACACCGATGGCGAAGGCAGATCTCTGGGCCGTAACTGACGCTGAGGAGCGAAAGCATGGGGAGCGAACAGGATTAGATACCCTGGTAGTCCATGCCGTAAACGTTGGGCGCTAGATGTAGGGACCTTTCCACGGTTTCTGTGTCGTAGCTAACGCATTAAGCGCCCCGCCTGGGGAGTACGGCCGCAAGGCTAAAACTCAAAGGAATTGACGGGGGCCCGCACAAGCGGCGGAGCATGCGGATTAATTCGATGCAACGCGAAGAACCTTACCAAGGCTTGACATACACCGGAAACGGCCAGAGATGGTCGCCCCCTTGTGGTCGGTGTACAGGTGGTGCATGGTTGTCGTCAGCTCGTGTCGTGAGATGTTGGGTTAAGTCCCGCAACGAGCGCAACCCTCGTTCTATGTTGCCAGCGCGTTATGGCGGGGACTCATAGGAGACTGCCGGGGTCAACTCGGAGGAAGGTGGGGATGACGTCAAATCATCATGCCCCTTATGTCTTGGGCTTCACGCATGCTACAATGGCCGGTACAAAGGGCTGCGATACCGTAAGGTGGAGCGAATCCCAAAAAGCCGGTCTCAGTTCGGATTGAGGTCTGCAACTCGACCTCATGAAGTCGGAGTCGCTAGTAATCGCAGATCAGCAACGCTGCGGTGAATACGTTCCCGGGCCTTGTACACACCGCCCGTCAAGTCATGAAAGTCGGTAACACCCGAAGCCGGTGGCCTAACCCTTGTGGAAGGAGCCGTCGAAGGTGGGATCGGTGATTAGGACTAAGTCGTAACAAGGTAGCCGTACCGGAAGGTGCGGCTGGATCACCTCCTTTCTAAGGAGCATCTGGCTCGTCTCGTGTCTGCAGATGCAGGTGTGGGGTGGGTCCAGGCGCCCGGTTCGGACCGAACGTGTCCGACGGGTAGCTCATGGGTGGAACATTGACAGTGCAGGTGGGAGTCATGCTCTCGGCGTCAGTACATCGATCGTTCGCGGTTGGTTGGAAGGGGTCGGGGTGTGGTGAGCATCTGGTGCACGTTGTTGGGTCCTGAGGGACCAGGCTTCCCGGCCCGTTGTGGTTGGGGGTTGAGCCGTCTGGTGCTGCCCTGTGTGGGTGGTGCTGGGGACGCGGTTCTTCGAGTGGGCCATGTGATGCCGGCGCGGTTGCGTTGGTGGAGGATGGTGCCGATCGTATGTTGAGAACTACACAGTGGACGCGAGCATCTTTAGATTCGCGTCATCGCATGATCACCGGCTTCGGTTGGTGGTTGTGGTTGGCGTTGGATCGCAATTTTAATCTTTGTGGTCAAGTTTCTAAGAGCAAACGGTGGATGCCTTGGCATCTGGAGCCGAAGAAGGACGTAGAAATCTGCGATAAGCCTCGGGGAGCTGATAATCGAGCTGTGAGCCGAGGATTTCCGAATGGGGAAACCCCGCCAGGCGCTTTTGTGACCTGGTGACTCCCGCCTGAATATATAGGGCGGGTAGAGGGAACGTGGGGAAGTGAAACATCTCAGTACCCACAGGAAGAGAAAACAACATGTGATTCCGTGAGTAGTGGCGAGCGAAAGCGGATGAGGCTAAACCGATCATGTGTGATAGCCGGCGGGCGTTGCATGGTCGGGGTTGTGGGACACGTCACTCAGTTCTGCCGGACTGGGGCGGTTACAGCGCATCATAGTCGAACCGGTTTGAAAGCCGGGCCGTAGTGGGTGCCAGCCCCGTAGACGAAATGGTGTTATGGCCGGATGTGTATCCCAAGTAGCACGGGGCCCGAGAAATCCCGTGTGAATCTGTCAGGACCACCTGATAAGCCTAAATACTCCCAGATGACCGATAGCGGACAAGTACCGTGAGGGAAAGGTGAAAAGTACCCCGGGAGGGGAGTGAAATAGTACCTGAAACCGTTTGCTTACAAACCGTCGGAGCCTCCTTAGTAGGGGTGACGGCGTGCCTTTTGAAGAATGAGCCTGCGAGTTAGTGATATGTGGCGAGGTTAACCCGTGTGGGGCAGCCGTAGCGAAAGCGAGTCTGAATAGGGCGGTTCAGTCGCATGTCCTAGACCCGAAGCGAAGTGATCTATCCATGGCCAGGTTGAAGCGACGGTAAGACGTCGTGGAGGACCGAACCCACTTCAGTTGAAAATGGAGGGGATGAGCTGTGGATAGGGGTGAAAGGCCAATCAAACTTCGTGATAGCTGGTTCTCTCCGAAATGCATTTAGGTGCAGCGTTGCGTGTTTCTCGCCGGAGGTAGAGCTACTGGATGGCCGATGGGCCTCAACAGGTTACTGACGTCAGCCAAACTCCGAATGCCGGTGAGTGAGAGCGCAGCAGTGAGACGGTGGGGGATAAGCTTCATCGTCGAGAGGGAAACAACCCAGACTACCAACTAAGGCCCCTAAGCGTGTGCTAAGTGGGAAAGGATGTGGAGTTGCACAGACAACCAGGAGGTTGGCTTAGAAGCAGCCACCCTTGAAAGAGTGCGTAATAGCTCACTGGTCAAGTGATTCCGCGCCGACAATGTAACGGGGCTCAAGCACACCGCCGAAGTTGTAGATTTCGCACACAGACAAGCCTTCGTGGTTCAGTCGTGCGGAGTGGTAGGAGAGCGTCGTGTGGCGAGTGAAGCGGCGGAGTAATCCAGCCGTGGACGCCACACGAGTGAGAATGCAGGCATGAGTAGCGAAAGACGGGTGAGAAACCCGTCCTCCGAAAGACCAAGGGTTCCAGGGCCAGGTTAATCCGCCCTGGGTAAGTCGGGACCTAAGGCGAGGCCGACAGGCGTAGTCGATGGACAACGGGTTGATATTCCCGTACCGGCGAACAACCGCCCAAGCTAATCCAGTGGTGCTAAGAGTCCTAACCCGGTTCGTCGGATCCCTTCGGGGTGATGGTGTCCGGTCTAACGCTCGACCCCATGCTGGTGCGGCTAGCGTATGAACAGGTGTGACGCAGGAAGGTAGCTGAGCCAGGCGATGGTATCCGTAAGGTGAACCTGGTGTAAGGATGTAGGGCTGACGATAGGCAAATCCGTCGTCTGTACGCCTGAGATCCGACGCGTACCCGTAAGGGGAAATCAGTGATCCTATGCTGCCGAGAAAAGCATCGACGCGAGGTTGCAGCCGCCCGTACCCGAAACCGACTCAGGTGGTCAGGTAGAGAATACCAAGGAGATCGAGATAATCGTGGTTAAGGAACTCGGCAAAATGCCCCCGTAACTTCGGGAGAAGGGGGGCCGGACACGTGACCGGACTTGCTCCGTGAGCGTTGAAGGCCGCAGAGACCAGTGGGAAGCGACTGTTTACTAAAAACACAGGTCCGTGCGAAGTCGCAAGACGATGTATACGGACTGACGCCTGCCCGGTGCTGGAAGGTTAAGAGGAAGGGTTAGCCCTCGGGCGAAGCTCTGAATTTAAGCCCCAGTAAACGGCGGTGGTAACTATAACCATCCTAAGGTAGCGAAATTCCTTGTCGGGTAAGTTCCGACCTGCACGAATGGCGTAACGACTTCCCAGCTGTCTCAACCGCGAACTCGGCGAAATTGCACTACGAGTAAAGATGCTCGTTACGCGCAGCAGGACGGAAAGACCCCGTGACCTTTACTACAGTTTGGTATTGGTGTTCGGAGTGGCTTGTGTAGGATAGGTGGGAGACTGTGAAGCGGGCACGCTAGTGTTCGTGGAGTCATTGTTGAAATACCACTCTGGTCACTTTGGATGTCTAACGTAGGACCCTGATCGGGTTCATGGACAGTGCCTGATGGGTAGTTTAACTGGGGCGGTTGCCTCCCAAAGAGTAACGGAGGCGCCCAAAGGTTCCCTCAACCTGGTTGGCAATCAGGTGGCGAGTGTAAGTGCACAAGGGAGCTTGACTGTGAGACTGACAGGTCGAGCAGGGACGAAAGTCGGGACTAGTGATCCGGCAGTGGCTTGTGGAAGCGCTGTCGCTCAACGGATAAAAGGTACCTCGGGGATAACAGGCTGATCTTGCCCAAGAGTCCATATCGACGGCATGGTTTGGCACCTCGATGTCGGCTCGTCGCATCCTGGGGCTGGAGTAGGTCCCAAGGGTTGGGCTGTTCGCCCATTAAAGCGGTACGCGAGCTGGGTTTAGAACGTCGTGAGACAGTTCGGTCCCTATCCGCTGCGCGCGTTGGAAATTTGAGAAGATCTATCCCTAGTACGAGAGGACCGGGATGGACGAACCTCTGGTGTGTCAGTTGTTCTGCCAAGGGCACCGCTGATTAGCTACGTTCGGACCGGATAACCGCTGAAAGCATCTAAGCGGGAAGCCGTCTTCGAGATGAGATTTCCATGCACCTTGAGTGTGAGAGGCTCCCAGCAGACTACTGGGTTGATAGGCCGGATGTGGAAGCGGGGACTAACGACCCGTGGAGCTGACCGGTACTAATAAGCCGAAGACTTGACAACACAATTATTTCCCTACCCTTGTGGTGGGGGCTCGCGTCCACTTTGTGGTTCCCGACAGACGATCGGGAATCAAACTGAATACTTCAGCTGAACCAGCATGAAGGAACAGTGTTTGATCCGTTTCGGGTCGACAGTGTTCCGGTGGTCATAGCGAGAGGGAAACGCCCGGTCACATTCCGAACCCGGAAGCTAAGCCTCTCAGCGCCGATGGTACTGCAAGGGGGACCTTGTGGGAGAGTAGGACGCCGCCGGACTCAACTTCACGTACGACCAGGGAACCCCTGACCATTCGGTCAGGGGTTTTCTGCATTCCAGGGCGCTTGGCCCGGACGGTTCCCTCTTGCGTTTCCCGGGCACGTGCCGGCGGCCGGGCGAATGCGTTTCTCGAGCACATGCCAGTTCGGGGTGGCGTGGACGGGAGGAGCGTGGCGGGCCCGTCCCGCGCCTCCCGGCCGGTGTTGATCGGGCCGGTCAGCCGCCCAGTTCGGCGCGCAGGTACGGTGCCGTGCGGCTGTCCGCCGACGCGGCGACCGCGGCCGGCGTGCCGGACGCGACCACACGACCACCGTCGTCGCCCCCGGCGGGACCCATGTCGATGACGTGGTCCGCTCGGGCGACGACGCTCATGGTGTGCTCGACCACGACGACGGTGTTCCCGGCGTCGGTGAGTCGGGCGAGCTGCGCGGCGAGCAGCTCGACGTCGGCCGGGTGCAATCCGGTGGTGGGCTCGTCGAGCACATAGAGCGTGTGGCCCGACCGGGCGCGCTGGAGTTCCGTGGCGAGCTTGATGCGCTGGGCCTCGCCGCCGGACAGCTCCGGCGCGGGCTGTCCGAGACGCAGGTAGCCGAGGCCCACGCTGCGGAGGGCGTCGAGGGCGCGGGCGGCTGCGGGCACGGACGCGAGGGCATCGGCGGCCTGGTCGACGGTCATGCCGAGGACGTCGGCGATCGTCGCGCCGTTCCAGCGGACCTCGAGGGTCTCGTCGGTGTACCGGGAGCCGTGGCACTCGGGGCACGGGGCCCAGCTGCCGGGGAGGAAGAGGAGCTCGACCGAGACGGAACCCTCGCCCTGGCAGACCGGGCAGCGGCCGCCCTCGACGTTGAACGAGAACCGCCCGGCCGACCAGCCGCGGGAGCGGGCCTCGTCGGTGGCCGCGAAGGCCTGGCGGACGGCGTCGAACAGGCCCGTGTAGGTCGCGAGGTTCGAGCGGGGGGTGCGGCCGATCGGCTTCTGGTCGACCTCGACGACGCGCGACACCGTCGGGTGCTGCGTCGCGACCGCGGGGAGGACACCGCCGACGAGCGAGGACTTGCCCGAGCCGGACACCCCCGTCACGGCGGTCATCACGCCGAGGGGCAGGTCGACGTCGAGGCTGCGGAGGTTGTGCCGTGTGATGCCGCGGAGCTCGAGCGTGCCGACCGGTTCGCGCGGCTCGTGCTGCACCGGGGTGGTCCGGGGGTGCAGGTACCGGCGGGTGACGCTCGCCTCGACGTCCGCGAGTCCGTCCGGCGGCCCGCTGTACAGGACGGTGCCGCCGCCGGAGCCCGCACCGGGGCCGACGTCGACGATCCAGTCGGAGCGGCGGACGATGCCCATGTCGTGCTCGACGACGAACACGCTGTTGCCGCTCGCGCGGAGGTCCTCGAGCACCTGGACGAGCGGCTCCGCGTCGGCGGGGTGCAGGCCCGCGCTCGGCTCGTCGAGGACGTACACGACACCGAACAGCCCGCTGCGGAGCTGCGTCGCGATGCGGAGGCGCTGCATCTCGCCGGGGGAGAGCGTCGGCGTCGCCCGGTCGAGGCCGAGGTACCCGAGCCCGAGGCCGGTGAGGACCTCGACGCGGGACAGCAGGTCCGCGGCGATCGACTTCGCCACCTCGGACCGCTCGCCCGAGGTCACGCGGGAGGTCGCCGCGACCGGGTCCGTGAGCTCCGCGGTGGGGCGGAGGACCTCGGCGACCTCGGTCAGCGGCAGGGCGTGGAACTCTGCGATCGACAGCCCGCCGAACGTCACCGCGAGGGCCGCCCGGGTCAGGCCCGAGCCGCCGCAGAGCTGGCACGGCCCGGACTCGACGTACTGCATCGCCTTCTTGCGCTGCGCCTCGCTCTGCGAGTCGGCGAGGGTGTGCAGCGTGTACTGCCGGGCACTCCAGAACCGGCCCTTGTACGGCTTCGCCACCCGGTCGCGTTTCGGGTGCACCTGCACCACGGGCTGCTCCTCGGTGAAGAGGAGCCAGTCGCGGTCCTCTCGCGGCAGCTCGCGCCACGGCCGGTCGATGTCGTACCCGAGGACCGCCGTCACGTCGCGGAGGTTCTTGCCCTGCCAAGCACCCGGCCACGCGGTGATCGCACCGTCCCGGATGCTCAGCGACGGGTCGTGCACGGCGGAGGCCTCGGTCACCTCGTGCGCCGTCCCGATGCCGTGGCAGCGCGGGCACGCCCCGACCGCGGTGTTCGGCGAGAACGAGTCGGAGTAGAGCTGCTCGGCGCCCTCCGGGTAGGAGCCGGCCCGCGAGAACAGCATGCGCGTCGAGTTGCTCAGGGTCGTCAGCGTGCCGACGGTGGACCGGGTGCTCGGGGCGCTGCGACGCTGCTGCAGCGCGACGGCCGGGGGCAGGCCCGTGATCTCGTCGACGTGCGGGGTGCTGCCCTGCGCGATGAGCCGGCGGGCGTACGGGGCGACGGACTCCAGGAAGCGGCGCTGCGCCTCGGCGAAGACCGTGCCGAACGCGAGGCTCGACTTGCCCGAGCCGGACACCCCGGTGAAGGCGACGATGCGGTCGCGGGGGATGTCCACGTCGACGTCGCGGAGGTTGTGCTCGCGGGCGCCGCGGACGCGGATGAAGCCGTCGGGTGCGGGGGTCGTGTCGGTCTCGTGGTGCGGGGCGGGCATTCGTTCGACTGTAGGCGCGGTGGCTGGGCGGCGTTCTGTCGTGGGCGCGGCGGGGCCGCGGGCGCGGCGCCGCCTGCGGTCGGGAGGCGCGTGGCGGGGGTGCGGCGTGCCTCCCGTCCGGTGGGTGTCGGTCGGGAGGCGCGTGGCGGGGGTGCGGTGCGCCTCCCGTCCGGTGGGTGTCGGTCGGGAGGCGCGTGGCGGGGGTGCGGTGCGCCTCCTGTCCGGTGGGGCTCAGTCCTCGCAGCCGACCCCGTCGCCGTCCCGGTCGAGCTTGCGGGAGTAGCCGGGCTCACCGGCGCGGATGGGGGCCGCTCCCGCGGCGCGCACCGCGTCGCAGTTCGCGTAGAACGCCGACGCGGGTGCGGCTGCCGCCGGCGCCGCTGCCGCCTGGGCTGCTGCTGCGGCGGCCTGGGCGTCGGCGGCGGCCTTGGCGTCCGCTGCGGCCTTGGCGTCGGCCGCGGCCTTCGCCGCGGCTTCTGCGGCTGCGCGTTGCGCGGCCTCCTCTGCTGCGCGCTTGGCAGCGGCGTCCGCAGCGACCTTCGCGGCCTCCGCTGCCGCGGCCTGTTCGGCGGCCGCCTTCGCCGCGGCCGCGCTGGCGGTGGAGGTCGGGCTGGAGCTCGACGCGGCTGCGACGAACGCCGCGGCGTCCTCCGAGGAGCCGGCGCTGCATGCGCTCAGGGAGAGGGCGAGGGTGAGTGCGCCGGCGGCGGCCCAGGCGATGCCGAGGCGCTTCGAGGTGCGGGTCATCGGTGACTCCAGAAGGTGAGGGAACCGCAATCATCTCCCGGGGTGGGCGCTCAGCAGCACTCCCCAGAGCGGGGGTGCGTCGCGCCTCCCGTTCTCGTACGGGTGCGCGAGCGACCTCGGGGCGGGGATCGGTGGTCGTCGGTAGGGTCGTGCCGGGGGAACACGATCGGCGAGGGGGACGCATGAGCGACGACGAGCACGTGCGGCAACGCGGCGGGCACCGGAAGCACGGCGGCGGATGGATCGCCGGCAGCATCGTGGCGATCGTGGTGGGCTGGTACCTCGCGCTCGCGTCGGTCCTGTCGACGGCGGGCCCGTGGTCGAGCCGCTGGCCGGACGCCGGGATGCTCATCGCGTACCTGATCGCCGCGGCGCTCGGCTTCGGGGTGCCGCTCTGGGGCTTCACCAGCCTGCGGCGCGAGGGCACGGTCGACCCGAGCGTGAGCATGGTCGGCCCGACGGTCTGCCTGCTCGTGCTGTCGCTCGGCGGCGTGACGCTCCTGCCGTTGCCGCTGGTCCAGGGGTCGCACATGGTGTCCGACGCCGTCGAACGGGCGCAGCCGCCGACCGCTCGTGAGACCGCGCGGACGGTGCCGCAGGCGCAGGAGGAACTCGCAGCCCTCGGTGACCGCGTCGTCGTGGCGATGGGCGGCGACCCCGCCGCTCCGGCAGCCGAGACGGAGACGGACTCGTGCCGCCTCGGGAACCAGGCTCCCGGGACGATGGTGCGGTACTCGTGGTGGCGGGGGACCGCCGATGACGGTCCGGCCGCCGGTGCCGCGCCCGAGGGCGCTGCGGCACCTGCCGAGCCGACGCCCTCGCCGTCCGCGACGGTGTCGGACGCGGAGGGTGTGCGGATGAGTGCGCCCGCGGTCGAGCTGCTGCAGGACGAGGGGTACCACGTGTACCAGCGGTACGACGGGGGAGGCGGCCGCCTGACCACCGACGCGTGGAGGGGGAGCGCGACCGTCGGGCAGCGTGGAGAGAGCCTGCTGTTGGAGAGCGGGTGCCTGGTCGATCCGGACGCGGTGGACGAGGACCAGGACCGTGCGTCAGGCGTTGAGCCTCGGGCGCACGGGAAGGACGAGGGGGATTCGTGATGGACGACACCGCGTGGTCGCCACCGAGGCGGCGGAACGGCATCTGGTGGATCGTGGCGAGCGGGCTGCTCCTGCCCGCGGGGTGGATCGCGTGGCTGCTCGTCGCGCTCGCCGGGTACAGCGGAGCGGGGAACTCCACACACTCGCTCTCGACGCAGACGACGGGGAGCATCGTCGTCACCGTCGTGTGTGCCGGAGTGCCGCTGACCGGCGTCGTGCTGCTGCTGGTGCAGCGACGGCGGGACCCGTCGGTGACGCTGGTCGGGCCGGTGGCGTGCGCGGTGTTCGCGGTCGTCGCGGCCGTGTCGCTCGGCTACCCGACCGTGGAGGTCGCGAAGCACTGGACGGCGGATGCGGAGCGACGGGCGCAACCCCTGACCGCGCTCGAGACGAGCAGGACGCAGGCACAGGCCGAGCGGGACCTCGCCGAGCTGGGCGAGCGTGCCGTGCGGGCACTGGGCGAGGACCCCGGCGCGGGTGAGGTCGGGCTGTTCTCGCGCGGGTGCCCGCTGTCGAACCTCGAGCGGGGCACCGAGTACACGTGGAGGTGGTCGTCGCCCGGCGAGCGCGAGGGCGAGGACGAGCCGGGGACCGAGGCGGACCGCACTGCCGATCTGCTGCCGCAGGACGAGGCCGAACGGCGCCTCGCGGCGGTCCGCGAGGTCTTCCGCGGTGCCGGGCTCCGTGATGTGGACCCGCTCGGCTGGGACGCCCGGGCGGTCGGCGACGACTGGCTCGCGGAGGGGAACGCGGGTGTGAGCCGGACCACCGGCGACGTGGTGATCCAGACGACCTGCTTCGCCGGCGGTCCGGGGGACGGGTACGACGACGATGACGGATGAGCCGGACGCCACCGCGGGCGCTCGTCGCCGGGCACCCGCCGGCGTGTGGGGCGCCTTCGTGGTGGCCGCCGGGTGCACCGTGTACGAACTCCTCGCCGGTGCGCTCGTGGAGTGGACCGGGCTCGGCTTCGTACCGCTGCTCTTCGTGCCGCCGCTGTACCTCACGGCGATCCTGCTGCTGATCTGGGTCGGACAGCAGGGGATCCCGGTGGTGCGGACGTTGGCGGTCGTCCTGGGGATCGTGCTCGCTGCGTCATTGCCGGTCGCAGTCGTCGTCGCGCTGCGGACGTGGAACTGACCACGGTGTTCGCTCCTGCAACGTCCGCTGAGTCCGCTCCGTCGCCGGCGCGTAGACCGGGAGCATGAAGGTCGTCGGAGTCGCAACGTTCGGAGGGCCCGGAGCCCTCGCCGTCCACGAAGTGCCGGAGCCGCACGCCGGCCACGGCACCGTCCGGATCCGGGTGCAGGCGTTCGCCGTGAACCCCACCGACACGGGGGTGCGCGAAGGACAGCGCCCGACCGACACCGAGCCGCCGTACGTGCCCGGGATGGACGCCGCCGGGGTGATCGACGAGGTCGGGCCCGACGTGTCCGACTGGCAGGTCGGCGACGAGGTCATGGCGATGGCCCTCCCGCTCACCGAGCACGGCGGCGCCTACGTCGAGCACCTCGTCGCGCCCGTCGGGTCCTTCACGCGGACCCCCGCCGGCACGTCGATCGAGGAGGCCGCCACCGTCCCGATGAACGGGCTGACCGCGCTGCAGATCCTCGCACGCTCGGGACTCCGTGCGGGCGACACCCTCGCGGTCACCGGTGCCGCCGGGCTGCTCGGGAACTACGTCGTGCAGCTCGCGAAGCAGCGCGGCATCACGGTCATCGCGGACGCCGCACCGAAGGACGAGGAGCTCGTCCGCTCCCTCGGCCCCGACCACGTCGTCCCGCGCGGCGACGGGTTCGCCGCAGCCGTCCGAGGCCTCGTGCCGGACGGGGTCGACGCGCTCGCCGACGCCGCGGTGCAGCGTGAGGAGGTCGTCGAGGCCGTGCGCGACGGTGGCTTCTTCGCCGACGTGCGGGGCTGGGAGGGCAACGGCGCTCGCGGCATCCGGTTCGAGCGGATCATGGTGTTCGAGGAGTACACGTCGTTCGACCTGCTCGAGGAGCTCCGGCAGGCGGTGGAGGACGGGATCCTCACACCGCGGGTCGCGGAGGTGCTGCCCGCCTCGCGGGCGGGGGAGGCGCACGAGCGCCTGGCCGCCGGTGGGACGCGCGGGCGGTTCGTGCTCACCTGGTGAGGGCGGGTCACGGTCGCGACCGTGTGACGGACGGGAGGCGCGGTGCCAGCTGGCACCGCGCCTCCCGTCCGTCCCTGGGGCGCATCGCGTCGCGTCGCGTCGCGTCACTTCGCGTTGCCGCCTTGCGGAGCGCGCCCGTCCGTCCCGGTGTCACGCCCCGACGCTGCGTGTTGCCGCCCGACGGGGCGGGCCCGGCCGCGCCCTCAGGACAGCCGCGTCGAGGCGATCCCGCCGTCGACGTCGATCGTGCCGCCCGTGACGAACGCCGCCTGGTCGGACGCGACCCAGCGGACCGCGCGCGCGATGTCGACCGGCTGGACCGGGCGGCCAGCCGGGGTGCCCTGGGTCATCGCGGCGAGGACCTCCGCCGAGTCGGCGTTGCCCGGTGTCGCCGTCGCGCCCGGGGCGACGGTCACGACGCGGATGCCGCGGTGCCCGTACTCCGCGGCCCAGGCGCGCGTGAGCTGCTCGACCGCGGCCTTCGTCGCGGGGTAGAGGGCCATGAACGGGACACCGACGCGTGCCATCCACGAGCCGATGTTCACGACGACACCGCCGCCGCGCTCGGCCATGCCCGGGGCGAGTGCCGCGACGAGGACGTGCGGTGCGCGGACGTTCGTCGCGAGCAGGGCGTCGACGGTGTCGTCGGACAGCGACTCGGTCGGGCCCCCGGGGTAGACGCCCGCGTTGTTCACGAGGACGTCGACGTGCCCGCCGAGTCGGTCGAGCGCCGCGGCCGCGAGGTCCCGGACCGCCGTGGCGCTGGCGGACAGGTCGGCGACGAGTGCGACGGCACGTCCGCCCTGCGCCTGGATGTCGGCGGCGACCGCCCGGGTGCGCTGCTCGTCGCGGCCGTGGACGGCCACGGTCAGGCCGGCGGCGGCGAGCTCGCGGGCGACGGCCTCGCCGATGCCGCTCGAGGCGCCGGTCACGAGGGCGGTGCGGGGTGTCGTGTGGTCAGGGGTCGTCTCGGCGGACTGCGTCGTCTGGTGGGGTGTCGTCTGCTCGTGCTGTGTCGTCATGGTCCGATGCTCCGGCTGCGGGCACGGCCGTCGCTTGCCCGGATCCGCGAGGACCTTGCCCGATCCCGTGACGTCTCCTGCTGGTGTGCTCGGATGGGTAGGTTGGCGACGTGGACGACCGCATCGCGCAGCACCTCGACCGTGCAGCCGCGATCGCGTCTGCGCACGCCGCCGTCCTCGGGAACGACCACCACGCAGCGGCCGCCCGCACCGGATCGGCGCACCACGCCGAGGCGCTCGGGCTCACCGTGTCCCGGGTGCACCAGCCGACGGGGTTGTTCGACCGGCGGTACGTGCCGTCGCTGTCCGTGGTGCTGCGCGGGCGGAAGCGCTCGATCGTCGGGGACGACGACCAGGAGTGGGGCCGCGAGCGGTTCATCATCACGCCCGTGGACCTGCCCGTCGTCGCCGGCGTGGTGGACGCCGCGGGGGAGGACGGCTTCGTCTCCGCGGTGTGGCGGCTCGATCCCGTCGTCGTCGGTGAGGTCGTCGCCTCCATGTCCGTCCCCGCTGTTGCAGCCGCCGCGCCGGTGCCGAGACTCGGGCGCTGGACCGAGGCCCTCGCGGACGCGTTCGCCCGGCTGCTCGGACTGCTCGACGCCCCGGAGGACATCCCCGTGCTGTTCCCGCTCGTCTCGCGGGAGATCGTGCTGCGGCTGCTGCAGACCGCGCAGGCACCGAGGATCACGGCGGCGCTCGACGGGAGCGGCACCTCCGTGGTGGCGGGTGCGACTGCGCTGCTGACCTCGCGAATGGACGAGCCGTGGTCGATGGACCGGCTCGCGCGGACCCTGCGGGTGAGCGAGTCGACGCTGTTCGCCCGGTTCAAGGAAGCGACGGGGATGACGCCGGCGCAGTACCTCAAGCGGACACGACTGGGGGAGGCGCGGCGGCGGATGGTCGTGCACGGGGACACCGCGGCGCGGGCTGCGGCCGCGGTCGGGTTCCGGAGTGCGTCGCACTTCTCGCGGGACTACCGGGAGGCGTACGGGCGGCCGCCGGCCGCGGATGCGGTGGTGGCGCGGGCGCAACTGGCGTCGGCGACGGCGGTGTAGTCGCGCAGGGTGGGGCGGGACGGACTGGAGGCGCGGGGCGGGGTGGTGACGGGCCTCCCGTCCGGTGGGTGGCGCCGTGGGTCCCGTCGCTGCGCGAGCACGCGCGCCGGGAGGTCAGCCGTGTTCGCGGCCGGGGAGCGGGGCGCCATCGAGGAACGCCTCGTAGTCGGCGCGGGCGTCCTCGTCGACGGTCGGGGCGCCGCGACCGTACCGGGCGTCGGTGCGGTCGCGCTTCGGGCCGGAGAGCCAGAACCACTCGTCGGTCTCGACGTCGCGGAAGTTGGCGTCGAACCCCTGCTCGCGGGCGAGGGTGCGGGCGTGGAAGGACGCGGTCCTCTCAGGTCTTCGTGAAGCGCACGCGGCTGATCCAGGCGGGGCCGGCGTCGGTGGGGTGGCCGGTCTTCAGCTGGACGTACATGATGCGGTCGGGCATGGGGGGAGCGTAGCGGTCCGAGGTCGCCTTCCCCGGGCCTGTGCTCGCGTCACCACCGTGGCAGGTCATCGTGCCACGGATGACCCTTCGGCAGGCCCACCCGCGAGGTCTCCGTCGCGAGCGCGTGGAACTTCGGCGGCAGCAGGACCGGCACCTCGTTCGTCGGGAGCGCGAGTGAGGATCAGGCGTCCTCGTAGCGACCGAACGTGGGCAGTGGGACACGGGACCGCTCCGGTCCGGCGTTCCGGGTGCCAGCCGGGATCCCGGGAGTCGTCAACCAGTCCATGTGCTGGATCCAGGCGGCCGCCGCGACGTGGTCGCGGGGCACGACGAAGTAGCGCAGCGGCGCAGACAGGTCGTCGTCGATGGCCACCATGACGAACCACTCGTGTCGATGCAGGGAGGGCTGTTGGGACTTCTCGCCGAGTGGCCACGAGAGCCGAGGGCCGCTCCCTCGCGCGGACTTCACCTGCACCTCGACCATCGTGCGGTCTCCTCCGAGCTGGACCGCGAGGATGTCCGTGCGTTCCAGACCGTCGCGGGTCAGCGCCGGTGCCCAACCGTGTCGCGCGAGCTCGGCCGCGACTGCGTGCTCACCGATCGTCTTCGTCTGTTTCGTGTCGACCACGCGATGAGCATAGGCAGCGCGATGTGCGGTGCGCGGCGTCTGCCACCGAGAGGCACCGCGCGGAGTCGCCCCCGCGCGCAGTCATCGCGGCCGTCACCCAGATCGGTGGTGTCAGTCGAGGAAGTAGGCCGCGGTCTTCTCGTCGGAGTCGAGGATGTCCGCGGGAGCCACCCCGACCTCGATCGCGAGCGCGACCGATCCGGCGAGCGCGGTTTCCACGTCTGGTGAGAACGCGCGGTCGAGGACTGCGACGTACGTCGACGTCGCGGATCTGAGCCGGTCGACGAGTTGTTCCTGTTCGCTCGTGAGACGTTCTCCGAGCAACCGCTGCTCGTCGGCGTATCGCTCGAGGAGCTCGCACTCCCGCCGAGCGAGGGAATCAGACACCGTCTCGTACATCACGGTACCGATCGTGTTGCCGATCACGGCTCCGAGGACCGGGATGGGGATGACCGCTTGGCCGACGAGCGACGAGACCGCACTGACCGCAGCTTCCAGCGAGACCAGTTCGGCACGCTCCATGAACTCGCGCTCCGTGATCGTTCCGGTACGCAGCTCGTTCGCCAGCTCGGCTATGCCGAAGCTCGCCGTGACGAGTGCACTCGCAACAGCAGCGGGCGTCGCGGCCAGGTTGGTCAAGGTGTAGACACTCACACCGCGGACGCCGCCCTTCACGACGCCCACTCCCGATTCGCCGAGGACCTCGGTCCAGTCGCCGGTGGTGAACTGCGCGAGCGGTGTCCCAGCACGGTGCTTCCTGACGACTGCCATGACGAACGTCGTCACCCCTTCGACGGTGCCAGCGGCGATCGTGGCCTTGCCCGCCTCTCGGATGGATGCTCGCCCTGCGGCGGATGCATCGGCACGCTGCGATCGAGCGGTTGCGCGCAGCGAGTCCTTCTCGCTCTCGAGAGTGGCCGTGTACGAGCCGCGTTGGACGTCCGCGTAGTCGAGTGCGGATGGCTCGAGCGAGTCCACGTCGACTCGTCCGGTACCGAAGAACGCTCGGATGCGGAGCCAGTCCCGGTACGACGGGCCGTCACCGGACCCCGCGACGAGCTTGCTCGCGTCCGTTGCCGACATGGAATGCAAGTCGCGGATGGTCTCGTAGTGGTCCGCGGGGATCTGGTACTTCCCACCGTTCCGGATGAAGTCGGGGTACTTGTCGAGGTGCTCGCCGATCGCCCCCAGCCCGAGACGACCGCCCGCGGCGACGAACTTCTGCTGGATCTCGACGCCGTCTCGGAGGAGGTCGACTGGGCCGTTGTCGTTGACCCACCCGTAGCGAGCAGCGTCGCCGACGATTCGTGCTCGGGCGTTGCCGACGCCGACCTCAGCGACCTCCGCGATGAAGCCGTGCATTCCCTTCACCCCGCCTCGGTTCCGGGCGACCACCTCGAGGTCGATCCTGCGGAGCGCCGCGTCGACCGTTGACAGCGCTCCGTCGAGGTCGTTCGCGTGCCGTTCCAGACGAGCGAAGAGCGCCTCGAGGCGGACCTCGTTCAGGTGGTTCACCCAGGCAGCGACGGCTTGCTCCTGGATCCGCTTCGCGCCGCTGATCGGGTCAGTCATCCGCGGTCTCCGACGCGATGCGCGTCCCGAGGAGGGCAGCGCAGGAGGTCGCTGTGTTGACCAGTGACGTAAGACGCGCCTGATCCGTCCTGGGGCGCTCGGCGAAGTCCTCGCCGAAGGCGGAGAGCGACTGTGTGTAGTTGTCTCGGAGGAGTTCGCGGACCGACGTGCTCCGGTCGAGCAGAGCCCTGATCTGCGTTTCGAGCGACCGGACGGCGGCGGTGTTCTCGCGAAGCGCGAGCAGCGCCTGGTGCTTCGCTTCCCGTGTCTCGGACTTCTTCTTCGTGAAGAGCACGATCGACGTGAGGAGCGCGGCCCCGGCCACGCTCCAGCCGATCGGACCTGCCAGCGCGAGGAGCGCTCCGCCCATCGCGGTTCCGCCCCCGCCAGCCGCCAGCGCGCCCCCTCCCAACCACGCGAGTGCTGCGTTGGTGGCGGCCGCTCCCGACAGCGTGGAGATCGCCGTCCCGGTGGAGGCCGCACCGAAGGTGGTCGCGGTCCACATCGCCGCTGCGGGCGCCAGGCTCGCCACGGCGGCGCCGACCGTGACGCCGGCGCCCGCTCCGAACGCCGATGCCCGAGCGGCTTCGAGGTCCTTCCGCGCGAACTCCTCGGCCTCGAGGAACGCGGTCCGGTTGAGCTGAACCCGCTCGAAAGCCGTCCCGAACGACTTCGGCGTGTTGGCGATGCTGTTGACGAGGTGCTCAACGAGTTCGAGCAGGTCCACCGACCGCTCGCGCTGCCGGAGGAGCTCGAGACCGGTGTCCGTCATCGACGTGTGCGCCGCGTTGTAGTCGATCGTGGCTCGCTCGTACGGATCTTCGTCCGGACCTCGGCGCGCTTCGAGGGCGTCCTCTGCCGACTCCCGCAAGGAGCGCGCCTGTCCGATCACCCGTGATGAGGTGTCACGGGTGGCCTGGCCCACGCTGTCGAGCGTCTTGGCCAGCCCCTGCTTGAGCTTGTCGGGGTCGAATGGTTGGGGCAACGTCACTCCTGGGCTCACCGATGGTGTTCGGAAAGCTACCTGAAGCGAGCGACAGTCAGGTCGGGCCGGGTTGGAACCGCGGCGCGGTCGTCGGGATCACCCTCCGGCCGCGGCTGGTTCAGGCCAGCGCAGCCGAAGAACGCGCGGCGACGAAGCTGTACAAGGCTTCGGCGGTGACGACCGCAAGACCCCTCAGAAAATCCTCGAGCCGGACGCCTTCGACGTGGTCGTAGATCGACAGTCGGGCGAGACGGACCACGCCCGTGGCCGCAGCCGCATCCTTGACTGCGTCGTACAGTGCTCGCTGCTTCCACCGGGGAGCGCCGACACTCAGGAACACCATCTCCGCGTCCGCGGGACCGAACATCCGCTCGGCGGACGGATTCGTCCACCGTCTGCCGCCGGTGCCGGACCGCTGTTCATGTTCTGCCGAGTGACGTTGGTAGTCGACGGCCCACGGGAGTGCTGATGCGAACGGAGCGAGCAGGGTCAGCGCGCGGTAACGGTTGAAGTGGAAGTCTTCGTCGAGCTCGACGATGACTTCGCCGTACGACAGATCCCACGGCCCTGGTCGGAACAGTGGCTCGGGTGCGAGTCCGCCGAGCGAGTGGTACAGGTCGAGGATGTCTGCTCGGGTGCTCGCTGGCAGGTCAGGGAGCCTGGGCGCCGCCGGCAGCTCGGCTCTCGACCGGTGAGCTCGCCGAGCGTATCGGCCTCATTGCAGACGAGGCGACCAACAGTACAGTGGCAGACGGCACCTTCTTCGGCCAGCTGTCGATTGCGAATCCGCCTTCCGTTGTTGATGCCGTGGACGCGCTCTTCGCCGAATGGCGTGAGCTCGGAGGCACGGTCGATTTCGGGGGCGCTCGGGAAAGCAGTGCATTCATGGTCGCGCCAAGACGTTCCGCCGCGGGGCCGTCTCACTGGCTTTTCACGGTATGCCCGATCGCCACCAGTGTCGAAGTCGTCTTCCAGCACCTTCGCGTCCGCCGTTCGACGACGTCACGATCCGCCAGGAGTTCCGCGCCCGTCTCGATGCGATCAGGGGAGTCGACCTGCCCGCCAGCCGCATCGACAAGCGGCCATCGTTCCCGGTCGAGGTGTTCATTGACGAGCATGCTCGGAACGCGGTCGTCGAGGCGCTGCGGTGGTTCGTCGACCAGGTGCTGGACCGACTGTCCGAAGAGGAGGATGCAGCGTGACCGACAACTCTGAAGTGAACAAGGTGTTCGATCAGGTCGAGCTGGTCAGCGACGGAGACGGCATCGCCGTGATCGGCACGCCCTCGGCCGTCGAGCAATTCCTCCGAAGCGAAGAGCTCGGAGGACCTGGCCCGGTTTCGGCGACCGATCTGCCCCTCAGCGTGCTCGGCAGCTTCGGGCAAGTCACAGCTGCCGGCATGGCCAGCTCCGGCAAGTGGGTGCAACTCGCCGACGAGTCCGCTGCCGTCGCCCGCATATTCGATCTGGTGAAGAACAGCCAGACCGGGCTGAGCATGGGGATCGCGAAGATGCCCGACGGACAGTTCGTCAAGCACCTTCAATTCGTGTCGGTCGGTCCGATGGTCAACCCCACGACCATTGCCAGCATCGGCACGTTGATGAGTCAGATGGCTCTGCAGAAGTCGATCCATCGGCTCGGCGACTACCTCGAGGTGATCGACGAAAAGGTGGACCACGTCCTGCGCAACCAGCAGGACGCGGTCCTGGCGGATATGATCGGCGTCGACTTCGTGATCGAGGACGCTTCGACTTCGTGTTCGAGGACGCGATGACCGGCCGTGCTCCCGCCAGTCGCGTCGACGAAGCCACGTGATCGAAGATCCGGGGGACCTCCGCAACCCGGCCGGCACTCAGGCGTACGCGCTCAGGCAGCTCGACGGCCTGGCGCAGAAGCTTGAGAATAAGATGAAACTGGGGGAGTTGGCCGACGCAACCGAGACGATCGAATCGAAGGTCCGCGAGTGGCTCGCTGTGATCGCGCACTCCCCGCAAGTGCAGGACACCGTCGACGTGCTCGAACTCGACCGAGTGCTCGACGCGGCGCCGGAGGAAGCGACGCAGAAACGACTCGCGCTCAAGGCGATCCGTGAGAACCGCGCCGCGCGTATCTCCGGAGCCACTCGTCACCTCAGCTAGCGCATGGAGGCCGCGGCGATGCGGGCCAATTCGAAAGTCCTGCTCCAGCCGATACCGGCTCGGGCGATCGTGCGAGCGAGCAATGAGGTCGGGGCCGACATGGGCACGTCCCATGGGCGGACCGGGGCCGGACGAGGTCACGATGGTTTAGACGCCAAACGCTGGCTACAGGCGGTCGGCGAGCTCCGTGATCGCGCCGGCGAGGAGAGCGCCGGAGGACTGGACGCGGCGAAGACTTGCAGATCGTCGGCAATCGCTCGCGCCCGCCTCGCTCCGTGGAAAATAGCGGCGGACATCGCGGAGCGGGCGCTCTGGGAGCGGGACGAGGGCGGGCGCGCGTTGTAGGAGAAGGGCGAGGGCGAGGGGTGGAGCGCCTCAGGACGCCCTTCACGTCGCCGACAAACATCCTTGTTGGTCGCGCCCCCGGTGCCCGGATATTGCCGTCAACAGGTGAGGTGGAGAAGCAGAGATGGAACTCATACGCTGGTTTGCGCCGACTAGAAGCCTGCTACCCGCGGTTCGGTATCTATGATGCGTGCCTAAGCCAGGCAACACTGAAGACGGAATGTATACAAAGGGCTGCTTGCGCTCTCATCATCGCATGGATGCCAATTCATTTCTGCATGAGCACTAAGCGAAATCGACGTCGGGGCTGGAGGGGCGGCGAAGCCGGCTCAAATCTCGTCTGACTCCGAAGGCTCGCTGATGATTAGGCGCGTACTGCGCCCGTGAGACTGGTTTTCATCGTATGGCTCAGAACCGAGCGTTTTGCGTCGTGGACAACCGCGGGGTCCTTTCGTGCGATCCATCGAGGAGAGCACAAATGTAGGCGCGCACGCCAGGCTGTGCTGCGTCATTCACCCGGCGATTCACCGAGCTGCCAGGTCGGCAAGGGACCTTCGAGTAGTTCTACCATCTGAACCAAATATCGAATGAAAAACGCTTCGTCGCCGCGGATCTCGACCGCATTGCTGGCCAGGGCGTTCTTTGTGGAGGCGGCTACGGTGAGCTGCGCGCGCTCATCAACAACAAACTCTATACATTGGTCGTGGGGAAGAGCTGGTTCTGTTTGCACTTCTCGCCAACCATCCGTGGCCAGAGCGAATACTTGACGTTGCAGAATGCTTTCTCCGTCTACTATCCAGAGAATGGCGTGGCCCAACATCAAACCTCCGTCAAGAGTGAAAGAAGCTCCTGCTTGCGAGCCCTGCCTACCTCGTAGAAGCAATCTATAAGCTCATCGGAAGTATCATCCGACGCGCCAATATAATTCCAAAACGCTTCCCCTACGAGGAGATCAACGCCCGAATCGAGGTATATGCGGGTGGTGGGCCAGCCGTACGCGCCCCAACGGCCGTTGGGATTGTAAGGCATTCCGACGATACTTCGAACTGGCAGAGGTGAGCGGGCTGCATGGATACGTAGGATCCGTCGTTTTGCCGCTCTCATTTGATCATAGTTTGGCTTTGGCGTTTTGATCTCTATGTGGTGCTCGACGCCATGCGAATCTATGTAAAACGCGTCGTCCTTCTCGGATACGGATTCTTGAGCCCCGCCGAGGGATGCTGTCGAGAGGACGGTTGACAGTTCGCTGGTTGTGTCGGGAAGCCGGCGCGGCTTGTCTCGGTACGAATTGATGATCGACTCGATGGTAGTGGCGGTTACTGCGGGGATGGAGCAAGTCACGTGATGATCATGGATGCCGTTGCCATGCGTCGCCTTCGCAATGTCTGCCACAACCTTATCCCAGCCCCAGCCAAGGGCAGTATTCAGGGCGCGCTCTAGTGTGGCTGCAACCTTAATCTCGGGGAATACAGTCTTTATAAAAGGAGAGGCTGCACCGGAGTTCCCCGAGGATCGGAAAGGGTCGCTGACCTCAACTGTGTATAGCTGCGTTCGACGGCCTTGGTAGGTGGAAAGCAGGGTGTCGACGTTAGAATTAAGTCGGGAAAGCAACTTATCGCGCGGAATTGTCACTGTCATTAACCTTCGAGATATCGATGATTGCGCGACCGATTGCTTCGGCCATGCTCACGGGGACGGCATTGCCAATCTGGCGGTATCGGCTGCTTTTGCTTCCGACAAACTCGAAGTCGTCAGGGAAGTCCTGCAACGCGGCGTATTCAGGTATGGACAACGGGCGATCCTCTTCTGGGTGACAGAGGCTACTGGCTAATTGTTGCGGTTGCGCGGTGAGCGTCGGCGCTGGACGACTCCAGGTTAGGCGCCGGTAGTACCCTTCCTTCCCACCGCCGGATTTGAGTGCCGCAGCGCCCATCCACCGCTCAAGATAAGATTCACCGAAGTTCGGATCGGCCTTCAAATACTTCCAGTTTTTGCCCGGCGGTACGTTTGCAAAGACGGCAGCTCGTTCGCTGCTGTAAGTGTAAGCGTCTTGTGCGGAAGGATTCCGGAACGATTGCTGGCCGATAACATCGCCTATTGTGCGCCAGGGCTGTAGTCCGCCATAACGGGCCGTTCGATGGTGAGTCGGCGGGATGAGATCAAGGCTCATCATGGCCCTAGACGTTTGCTTCCGGAACACCACGGCGCCGAACTCTTTATCCCTACTGCCGAGCATAACTACGCGGTGCCGGATTTGCGCGGCCCCATAATCGGCCGAGTTGAGAATGCCGAACACAACCTCGTAACCCAACTTCTTAAAAGTCGGAAGAATGAGCCGCTCCATGACGCTTCCGAGCGCCGCATTCGGGTCGGAAGGGATCTCTTTTGGAGATAACCGATCGGCGAGTGGTCGGTGTGCTAGAGCGGCGGAGAGCAAACCGCGCACGTTTTCGAAGACGAAGTATCGCGGTCGGAGCTTCTCGACCATGTGGAAGTAGTTATGAACCACCGCTCCGGAACCGTGAATGCCCTGCCGAAGCCCCGCTGTGCTGAATGCTTGGCAGGGAGGCCCACCCGCGAGCAGGAAAGTCTCCCCTTCCGCGAGTTGCGCTGCTTGCATGAGTGTATCTGCGCTGATATCGGTGATATCATTGAAAATCGACTCTGGAGACGCAAGGTTGTTCCGCAAAAGCGTCTTCCGGGCGTCTGGGTCGATCTCGACTGAAGCTCGAATATTCACGCGATCCGGATCGGCGCGTTCGAGTCCGAGATCAAGTCCGCCAGCGCCGGAGAACAGCGAGACGACGGGGAATTCAAGCACCTATACCTCTTTAATGATTCGGGTGGCTAAAATTTAAGTGCCACCCGGTCGTCGATCTGGCGTGGCCGGGTAAGCCGCGAGTAAGTTCATATCACTAGCCGCAGACACGGAGCTCGGGTGGCTGCAATAGAAGGTTGTGATCGCCGGCATCCCTGGTCGACACTGACCTTAGCGTGTAGTTTGGCTCGCGCGAGCGAGGGCACAGCGTCGTTGGGGCGTGAGGGACGTCAACCGCCTAGGCGGGGCAAGCGCGCGGCATATACCCCTAGCGAGTCAGGTGCAGCGGCGGTGGGCGGCGGCGCCTGCAATTTCTGCTTGTCGCCGGCGTGGCGTTCCGACATCCCTCGGGCCTGGCTGCGAGGGTGGTTCCGCCACCACGTCCCTGCCGGCTTCCCCGGCCCCTCCGCCCGCTTCCCCTCCGCAGCCACGAGCATCGGCACCATCGCCCGCCGGAACGAGTCCGGCAACAGCGCCCGCCCGGCCACGGCTTCGTGCACCCGCCGCAATTCCGTCATGGTGAACGGCTCCGCCACGAGCCCCCACGGGTCGGGAGCCACGTCGTACGCGGCCCGCAACCGATTCACCGCCACGGCAACGATGTTGTCGTGCCCGTGCACCATCCCGCGCGCAGCGGTGACCGGCACGAGCCGCACCCTCGACCCGTCCAGACCCGACGACAGCGCCGAGAACGGCACCACGTCGAGGTGCCCGACCGACATCACCCACCCCCGACTGTCCCGCGCCGGATCGTCGAACACCTGCAACTGCTGCGGTGCCAACCCCGTCACACCGGCCTTGGTCCGCAGCGACCGCAGCACCGCGTCGGCCAACCGCTCGCCCTCGTGCACGAATGTCCCTGGCAGCCGCCAGTCCCCGTCGACCGCGTCCCGCACCTGCAGTACGGACAGTTCTTCCTCCACAGTGACGGTCAGCACGGCGGTGTCCACAGCCACCGAGGGTCGCGGGTAGTCGACCAGGCGCTTTCCGGCAGGATCGCGGTACTCACTCACGACGACGAGTTTACGCACACTTGCGCAAACAGCGGCAGCCTGGCAATGTCGGGTTCACGCAGAAACGCGCAAACAAGGGGAGGCGCTCATGGACACCACCGCACACGACCGCGCGATCGGCGCGGTGCTCGGCTCCGCCGCGGGCGATGCCCTCGGCGCCGGGTACGAGTTCAAGCCCGCGGTCCCGGAACCCACGCCGATCCGCATGACGGGCGGCGGCTCCTTCGGCTGGGCGCCGGGGGAGTGGACCGACGACACGAGCATGGCCGTCCCGATCCTCCGCACCCTCGCCCGCGGCGGTGACCCCGCCGGCGAGTCCTCCCTCGACGGCCTCGTCGCCGCCTGGGCGGCATGGGCGCAGACCGCCCCCGACGTCGGCATCCAGACACGCAACGTGCTCAGCGGTCTGGAGGCGCGCACCGCCGCCCACAGTCGCGCTGCGGCCCGGCAGGAACACGAGTACAAGGGCCAGTCCGCGGGGAACGGCTCGCTCATGCGCGCGGCTCCGCTGGTGCTCGGTTACCTCCACGACGAAGACGATGAGGAGACGAAGCTCGCCGAGGCAGCGCGTGCGATCAGCGACCTGACCCACTTCGAGGCAGACGCCGGGGACGGGTGCGTCCTCTGGTGCGTCGCGATCCGGCACGCGGTGCTGACCGGTGAGCTCGATGTCCTCCGTGGGTTGGAACTGCTCGACCTCGACCGCCGCCAGCTCTGGGCGGAGCGACTCGTCCGCGCCGAGCACGCCGAACCGGTCGACTTCACCGACTCGAACGGCTGGGTGGTTTCCGCGCTCCAGGCCGCCTACGCCGCCGTGCGTGGGAGCTCGAGCCTCGAGGACGCCCTCGTCCGCGCGGTCCGCACCGGCAACGACACCGACACGGTCGCCGCGATCGCCGGAGGCCTCGCTGGGGCGCTGTACGGCGCTTCGGCGCTCCCGGCCGAGTGGCGCGAGCTGCTCCACGGGTGGCCGGCGCTGCGTGCGGACGACCTCGTCAGCCTCAGCGACCAGGCCCTCGCCGCACGGTGACGGAGGATGGAGCCAGGTCGGAGGATGCCATGGGGGGATCCTCCGGCTCGGCTCCCGGTGCTGCGCTGGAGACGGAGCGATGCGCCGACGACGGCACGGGGGGGGCAGACAGCCCGCACCCGCCGTCGGAGCGCCCAGCGCACGGACGGGGGCACGGATCACCCTGTCAGCGCGACGTGCGCAGCGCAGGTGGTCCGGGTCTCCCGTCGGACTGCCGGACGTCATCCGGACCGGCGGCCGTCAGACGCCGCTGCTTCGCGGGCAGAACACGCTGGCCCCGACCAGCCGGACGGAGAGCAGGCAACCGAGGCAGACGTCGAAGACTGCGTTGAGGAGCGCGGCGACCGGCGCGATAGCGGCGCGGACGCGCCGGAGGCCGTCCAGGGATGCTGAACGGCGCGTCGACGCTCCTCGTCGAGTGGCGCGAGCTGCTCCACGGGTTGCCGGCACTGCGGGCAGGCGGCGCGGACTTCTTCAGCGAGCAGTTCCTCGCCGCGTGCTGGAGCCACCGGCTCCGGCGCCGGACACTTCGTTGGGGACGTGTCCGCCGCCGGGGCCGAACCGGCGAGTGCGTTCGCGGAACGCAGTCGATTCAGCAGGTCGTGCCGGTGTCCTTGAACGTGATCGAGAAGTCACCCGTGGACCCGAGTGACGAGACCGAGTCCAAATAGGGCGTCCCGCCATTGCACTGGGTCATCACGTCTCTCTGCAACACCGTGTTCTGCGTCGGGCCCGAACCGAGGTTGTAGGTCGTGGAGCTCGTCCCCGGGCCGTTCTCGAGTGCGAACTGGTTTCCGCTCGTGGGAATGGTACCGAAGGGTTCGAGCATGCTGATTCCGCCGTTGTACCCGTGCCGTTCCAGGATCCATTCGCCCTGTTGCGCAAGCGTGGAGACGTTGCCGGTCATGTCCTCAACGCCCGAGACGCACTTCTTCTCGGACTGCGAGCAGATTCCCCAGTAGAGCGCGTTCTGCGTCGCGCTGAAGATGGCGTAACTGGAGACAGCATCCCCACCGGCAACCGTGTAGTTCTTCACGATCTGTTCCTGCTCGTGCGGGTACACCTCGTAGAACCCGTATGTACCGCTTGGACCGATGCCGAGCGCGCCCGGGCCGCTGTAGGAGACCGTGCCGGCTTGCAGCAGCGAGTCGGTCGTGTTCGTGACCTTGTGGCCAGAACCGATGCCGACCCACTGCGACACACTCAACTGGTTCACCCCGTGGGTCGGAGCCGGCGGAGACGGAACGATCCACCCTCCTGAGACGCTGGAGTAGTACTTGTGGTCGTAGTCGACGCCAACGCGTTCGTACCCCGACCAGTTGGTGTAGTAGCCGGTTGTGCTTGCTTGCGACAGGGTCTTCGCGCCCGCCGACGGCGAGGCTGCAGGCGTGACCTGCTGTGGTCTGCTCGCGGGCACCTGAACGCCGCAGTCCATCTTCTGGACCCACGTCGGGTTCTGGGCGAAGATCGCCGTGACGGAGTGGGGCACCTGCGCCGCGAGCGAGGGGTCTGCAGCGAGATCCGCTGGTCGGAACAGCGCTCGTGCGCCGTGTTCGGCAACTGCCGTCGGGTTGGGCGCGAGCGTCTGCATGTCCCCTGCGCAGCCACTGGACGCTTGGATGCGCGGCGCTGCAACAGCGGGGTTCGCGGCGTTTGCGGCGCTCACTGGTACGACGACGAACGCAATCGTCGTTGCCGCGACCATTGCGGCGATCACTTTCTTCATGTGCTTTTCCCCTCGCGAAGGCACCCTGCCCCCCTGGCAGTCAGTGTTATCGCCACGGTACGGAACGAGACAAGAGATCCGAGATGAGAACCGTTACAGAATGGTTCACGCAGCGCAGCTTGCTTGCCGTAGCGTTCTCGACATGCGTTCGGCACGGGGAGTCGCAGCCGCGATGGCAATCAGCGTTGTTCTGATCGGGAGCATTTCTGGGTGCAGCGTTTCGGGCTGCAGCGGAGCGCGGCAATCGACAGCGAGCGTTTCGGTCGACGTGACTGCCTGGTCGTCGGCCCACCCGGGGCACACCCTGTCCGTCTGTCTCGACACCATCTGCAAGGACGTCACCACGATGGACTCGATCACGGCTTCGTCGTCCGAACCATCTGGCCATGCCTTCGCGATCAGGGTGACCGACACCACCAGCAAGCAGGTGGTCGGCCAGGCGACGTCGCGTCTGTCCGAGGGGCGGGAGGAGACAGCATGCGGGGACGTGTCGTACCCGACGGGCACGGTCACCGTCGAGGGTGATGGACGCCTGAGCATCACGTGACGCTCATGCGTCGACGCGGGCTGAGATGACGCGGACAGAGGCGAGCTGCTCACGGCAGGCGCGATGGCGTCCCGCCTGCTGAGCGCGATGAACCGCTGCGGCCAGCTGGGCCCGTCACTGCTCCAGGTGCACGGACGGGAGGCACGGGTCACCCTGCCAGCGCGGCGTGCGTCGCGAAGGCGATCCGCGCCTCCAGTCCGACTGCCGACCGCCCTGCGGACCGGCGGCCGTCAGGCGGCGCTGCGCCGCGGACGGAACACGCCCGCACGGACCAGCCACACGTAGAGCAGGCAGCCGATGCAGACGTCGAAGACGGCGTTGAGGAACGCGGCGACCAGGGCGATCGCGGCGCCGACCGGTGCAGCGTAGGGGACGCCGACCAGGGCGAGCACGAGGGCGAGCGCCGTGATGACGAGGCCGACCTGCTGCGCGAAGGTCGGGGGCTCGGGAGCCTCGAGTTCGGTGGGCGGTGCGAGCCTCGGGCGGACGAACCGGCGGAACAGCGCGCCGTAGGGGTGACGACGGATGCCCGCGATGCCGCCGATCGCGAAGAACACGACGATGACGGCCAGGAGCACGATGCCCACGACCCACGTGGCGGGCACGAGGGTCAGGATGATCGTCGCGGCGAGGAGCACGGTGGTGATCGCGGCGCCGAAGCGAGGCGAGCGCGGGTCGATCCCGCGGGCGGTGTCGTTCGTGGTGGTCATCGGGACTCCCGGGTTCCGGCGGTCAGGACGGTGTCGAGTGCGGCGGCGAGCTCCGCGGGTCTGGGCGGTCCGCCGAAGCTGGTGCGGACGCGGCGGTCGGCATCGAGGAGCAGGACGGTCGGGGTCTGCATGACGTCGAAGCGGCGGGCGAGCTCGGGGCGTTCGGCGAGGTCGACCTCGATGCGGCGGACGTCCTCGTGGCGGTCGGCGACGGCGTCGAGCTGGCGGCGGGTGGCAGGGCAACGGGCGCAGGTCGGCGTGGAGAACTGGACGAGGGTCGCGGCGGAGCCGTACGCGGCGGCCGGAGCGAGGTCGTCGGTGCGGGGTCCGCCCGCGACGGCTCCTGTGCTGGACGGCGACGTGCGTGCGCGGCCCGTGCGGTGCCGGAGGACGAGGCCGAGCACGGTCGCGAGGGCGAGCACCCCCACGAGCACGGCGACGGCGGTTCCGACGGTCATGCCGGCACGGTACGCCGAGCGGGTGACGGTCCGGGGAACGTGTCGCCCCGTGACGCGGGCCGGGTCGGGATCAGTCCGGGACGCCGGCGGCTTCGCACTTCGCCCACTGCTCGGGGCGGTGCTGCGCGAGCCAGGCGGTGAACTCGGGGAAGCCGCGGTTCGTCGTGTAGACGCGGAACTGCTGCTTCCGGTTCTCGTCCCAGCCGACGACGCTGATGAACGTCATGCCGTTGCCGCTGCGCTGCTTGTCGAAGCGGAGGGTCTCCACGGCGGTGACGTCTCGCCGACGCTTCCGACCCCAGCCGCGGCGGACGTCGTACCGCTCGTCGTACACGGTGATCCGGCTGCCACAGAGGATCGCCCCGATGGGCAGCGCCACGATGCCGGCGCCGAGGAGCATCGCCGGGATCGGGCCGCCGAGGTCCGGCGCGACGCTCGACTGCACGATGGCGCCGAGGAACCCGAGCACGAACGCGCCGAGGCCGAGCCACAGGATCAGCGTCGAACCGGCCCACGACCGTCGAACGATGAACTGCGGCTTCGCAGCGCCCTTCGTGACGGTCCCACCCCAGGTGTTGATGTCGCTCATCGTTCCCCCTCCGTCGCACACCGTACCGGGCCGTCGGTGCGCGTGTTCGAGCCCACGACGGCGGCCCAGCGGTCGAGGGCACGTTCGACGCGGTCGGCGGTCTCGGCCGGGTCGTCGTGCTCCCACGCGCGGAGGACACACCAGCCCTCGGCGACGAGGATCGCCTGGTTCCTCGCATCGCGCTGCTGGTTCGCCAGGAGCTTGCGGTGCCACAGCTCGGCGTTCGCCTTCGGCAGGTGCGTGTGGTCGGGGCAGAAGTGCCAGAAGCAGCCGTCGACGAAGACCGCCACGCGGGCGCGCGGGAACACCAGGTCTGGGCGGACCCTGCAGCGAGCGCTGACCGGACGGTCGACGAAGAACCGGCGGCCGCGGCGGTGGAGCTCTCGGCGGACGGCGAGCTCGGGGGCGGTGTCGCGACGGCCGAAGCGGGCCATGTGCCGGCGGCGGGCTTCGTCGGCCTCCCAGTGGTCCATGGTCCGAGGGTCCCAGCCGGGCCGTCACCTGCGGGTGGAGGGCGGGCGATCTGTGGACGGCTCGTCGCGCTCGCTGGACTGGGTGAGCGCCTGGTCGGTCGTGCCGGTCGTGTCGGTCGTGCCGGTCGGGCCGACCGCGCCGCCCGGCCCGTCGCGCTCGTCGGGTCCGGCTAGCATCGGCCCGGTGAGCAACGACGTGACCCCCGGCCGGTACCGCCACTTCAAGGGCGGCGAGTACGAGGTGGTCCTCGTCGCGAAGGACGTCGAGACCGAGGAACCGGTCGTCGTCTACCAGGCGCTCTACGGCGAACGCGGGCACTGGGTTCGGACGCTTGCCGACTTCACCTCGTACGTGTCGCGCGACGGGTACGAGGGGCCGCGGTTCGCGCGAACGGATCCATGAGGCACGGGCGACGACCGCCACCGCCCGGTCAGCTCGCGGCCCCTCACCTTCCTGACGTCACCGCCGAGTGCGCATCCTCCCGACAGCATCGCGGAGATTCGCCCCGTCTCCGGTCGGAAGCGCGAGTGTCGCGAGATGACCGGCGCCGATGGCCCCCAGGGCGATCGCCGCAACCGGGTGAGCAGCGACGAGCATGAGCGTGACACATGCGACCACAACGGCGCACGGGCCGGCGGTGACGACGATGACCTCGCGAACGGGAGCAAGTCGGGGACGCACGATGTGCGCGAACCCCAGCTGAGCGACCACGTGCACGTGCGGTCGGCTCCGAGAAACGACACCCAAGGCCACGAGGTGCCCGAACTCGTGGCAGATGTTCGTCGCGATGAGCAGAGCGACGAGGACGAGCGGTGCGGACGTCGTCGAGGCTGCGGTGCTGGCCACTGCGACCGCCGCGGCGAGCGTCAAGGGTCCCGAGGCCGACGCGATGAGCAGGCCTGCAAGCGAGAGGGAGATCCGGGCGCTGATCGCTGAGCCGGACACGCTGACGGCCCGGCCGAGGAATGCGTGCCGCACCTTGGGCCCCGGCAGGACGAGGAACCCGTTGTCGACAGCAGCCGAACGGTGTGACGAGGTCGACACCGGCACCGTCACGCCGAATCCGCGGCATGCGACGCCGTCAGGCACCGAGGTGCAGCAAGACGCCAGCCGTGGACGTCTCACCGCGATCGCGTCAGGCTCTGGACTGCCAGGAGGGCCCCGACGATGAGAAGCGATGTGATGATCGCGGTGACGAAGAGTCCCAGCTGTTCGGACGTCTCGCTGATGTGCGTGGTGAGCCCGACGGACGCCATCACGAGCACGGTGGTGACGACGAGAGCGACACTTCCCGACAGCGGCTGAGCATCGCTCCAAGGAACGAGGGCTCCGGCCAGTGCCGCAGCACTGAAGAGCAGCGCACCACGGAGGGCCATCCCCGAGAGGTCATCGACGCGGATGAGCCCGAGCCAGAGCGCTCCGCCAGCGAGCACGGTCCAGACGATGCAAGCAGCAGCCACGTGCGTGATCGCGGCGGGCGCGACCCACCACCGTCGATCCTTTCCGAGGGGTGGCCCGATCCAACCCGTCGGGAGTGCCCTCCCCGGCGCGAACATGATGAGGGCGAATCCCGCGGCTGGCGTGGCCGCAGCGATCGCGCTGCGCAAGGACTCCGGCAGGGAAGGCGGGAACACCCACGCGACGGCGGCCACGAAGCACGTGGCGCCTCCTACCGTGAGGAGGGTCTGGGGTGCACGGATCAGCATCAGGAGATGGGCCGCCAGGACGCCGGATGCCCCGCCGACGAATCTCGAGGTCGGAAGCAGGGCTCGCCCCGGAGGAGAAGCTTTCACATCGGGCAGGCGGCTGGCTGCCCAGACGATGACCACCGTCATCGCAGCAACGGTCCCGAGCAACACCCAGGCGAGTGGCTCTCCCGGCACGACAGCGACATCTGCGGGAAGGCCTGCGAGCGTCGGGACGGCAGCGGCTCCGGATGACGCTGGAGCGAGCACCCCGGGGCCGAAGACCAGCAGCGCGGTGCTGATGGCGACCGCGCCGCTGGCCGCTGAGGCGACCGAGCCGGGCATCCTCAACAGCCGCCGGCAGACGCCCGTGACGACCTGGAGGATGGTCTGCGCAATCGCCACGACGACCGACATGCAGATGAACAACGCGATCAGGAACCGCGATGACTGGGCGACGTCGAGGATGTGGAGTGCCAACAGCATCGCTGGCATGCTCAGCGCGAGCGAGCCGAGAGCCGCAAGGCCCGCGGCCGGGGTCGCGGTGCCGATCGATCGCGCACTCCTGGTCACGGGTAACGAGCAGAGGAGATGATCGAAGGACGAGCGTGCAGGCGTAGCGAGCCCCAGGATCACGGTCACCAGCGCTGTGCTCAGGAGAGAACCGGACGTGGCCGTCTCGATCATGAGCCGGGCGAAGCCCTCCGGGACCTGCCGGGTCAGTGTGGAGACCGTGGCGAGGCCGAGCGCTGTACCGAGCGCCAGCGCGCTCACACCGATCGCTGCAGCGCCTGCCAGCACCCGACGACGGGTGATGTCGAATGCGCCGGCGAGTTCCGCGATCCAGATCAGGCTCGTCGTCCGCGCGACCGTCCTGATCTGCTTCACCGATCACGCCTTCGACGCTGGCCGGCGAGCACGTAGATGGCGGTGGTCCCGAAGACCACGAGCGCCAGGCCGAGCCCGTTGGGGCTGAACTCGATCGACGGAAGGCCGTTCTCCTCGCCCACCGTGGCAGAGAAGACCAGCGGGACCGCAGAAGGCGAACCGGTCGTCGCCGCGATCATGATCGTCGCGACCATCAGGAGGAACGCAACTGCGACACCCAGCACGAAGCCGACCGTCGTTCTCACGATTGTTCTCATGTCATTCCGTTCATCGTGGGGCGAAGAGCGCGCGGAGCCGGATGTCGCGAGTCGAACGCGCTGATGCTCGCTGGGTCTTCTCCGAGAAGCAGCGTCCGAGGGACCCGTGTTCCAGGACGATCTGCCGAGTGCTCCCGTGCACCACCGTCTCGCCCGCGTGGAGCATGGTGATCTGATCGCAGTGCGCTTCCGCTCGCAACAAGTCGTGCGTCGCCATCAGCACCGCGCCGCCCTGCCCGGTGAAGAGCTCGATGCAGCTCCGCAGCACTTCGCTGGTGTCCGGATCGAGGCCTCGGAAGGGTTCGTCGAGGATCAGCAGGGAAGGTCTGTGCATGAGGGCACAGATCAGCTGGACCTTCCGCTTCATACCGTGCGAGTAGGAGGACATCGGTTTGTCCAGTGCGCTCCGCACGTCGAGCACGTGCGCGAACTCCAGCGCACGAGCTGCATCGTCTCGCCTGCGGAGCGAATCGTGCAGGCCCAGGTACTCACGACCGGTGAGGGCCAGCGGCAACGGGAGATCATCGGGAGCGAGACCGAACCGCGAGCGGGCTGCGGCCCGGGTCACAGGGATCCCCTCGTGGAGGACGACCCCGTGGTCCGGATCGATGATCCCCGTCATCACGTGGAGGGCGGTGCTCTTGCCCGAACCGTTGGAGCCGAGGAGCCCGTGGACCTGACCCGCGTGCACGGAGATCGAGAACGTGCTCAGTGCCACGCGGCCGCTGAACGCCTTCGTGACCATGCTCGCTTCCAACACGGGGTTCACGGACCCCTCGGCGGCGTTCACTTGCGGCAGTACGCCTTCGACGTGCCCTCGGCATTGAAGCTCGGCCGCTGGTACGCGGCATCGATGCTGCCGAGGAGAGCGGATTGCGACTGGACTGCTCCCGTGAGCACGAGGTTTGACATGGACCCCCCCCTTTCGTTCGCGCCCAACGTAGCACCTGAGATTTCACATCTGTCAACCCCTGTCGGAGTAGAAGTAGGCTCTCCGAGCAGCCACTGACGAGGGGGAACGCATGCAGATCCGCACCGACGGGCAGGTCCTGCTCAGCCCGAGCGACCTCAGCACATGGGCGACCTGCGAGTGGGCGTTCCTCCGCCGCCTCGACGCCAAGCTCGGTCGCGGCGGACCCCTGCCCGACGAGCACGACGACATGCTCGAGCGCACCGCACGCCTGGGGGACCAGCACGAGCTCGACCACCTGGAGATCCTCAAGCGGTCCCACGACGTGGTCGAGTTCGAGCGCCCCGCCCCACCGGACTACGCGAGTGCCGCAGCCGCGGCACGGCAGGCGTTCCAGGACGGCGCCGACGTCCTCTACCAGCCGACGTTCTTCGAGCCGCCGACGCCC
Organism: Curtobacterium sp. MCBA15_012; assembly: GCF_001864935.2. NCBI lineage: Bacteria > Bacillati > Actinomycetota > Actinomycetes > Micrococcales > Microbacteriaceae > Curtobacterium > Curtobacterium sp. MCBA15_012. The sequence continues at coordinate 1,354,115 of NZ_CP126267.1, forward strand.
GGGCACCCGGGGTTCATCGGCTTCGCGGACTTCATCCTCCGCAATGACGCCGGCGAGTACGAGGTCTACGACACCAAGCTGGCCCGGCACGCCAAGATCAGCGCGCTGCTCCAGCTCGCCGCCTACGCCGAGCGGATGCAGGCGCACGGCATCCCGACCGGCCGCCAGGTGCACCTCGTGCTGGGCGACCGGAGGACCACCACGCACGACCTCGGCGACATCGCTCCGGTGTACCGCACGCAGCGCGCCGAGCTGGAGCGGGTCATCGCCGAGCGCCTCGACGCCGACGACGAACTGCGCTGGGGCGACCCCCGCTACTCCAGCTGCGGCCGCTGCGCGATCTGCCAGACCCAGGTGCAGCAGCACCGCGACCTGGTCCTCGTCGCCGGGATGCGGCTGGACCAGCGGACGAAGCTGATCCGGCAGGGGGTGCGGACGATCGACGACCTGGCGGACCGCACCGCGGCCGTGCCGGGCATGTCGCGGTCGACGCAGGACCGGCTGGTGCGGCAGGCGCGCCTCCAGACCGAGACCGAAGCCGGACAGGACGCGCAGCGCCGGGCCGGATGGCCGACGAAGCCGCGATTCGAGGTCCTCGACGCCCGCGCGCTCGACGCGATCCCCGCACCGGACCCGGGCGACGTGTTCTTCGACTTCGAGGGCGACCCCCTGCACACCGAGGACGGCGTGCACTGGGGCCTCGACTACCTGTTCGGCCTGGTCGACGACCGCGCCGACTTCACGGCGTTCTGGGCACACACGATCCGCGACGAGCGGCAGGCACTCCTGGACTTCCTCGAGTTCATCGCCGAGCGGCGTGAGCAGCACCCGGACATGCACGTCTACCACTACGCGGCGTACGAGCGGACGCACCTGCTGTCGCTCGCCGCGCGGCACGGGGTGGGCGAGGACGCCGTCGACGACCTGCTCCGCGCGGGCGTGCTCGTCGACCTGTACCCGGTCGTGCGCAAGGCCCTCGTGGTCGGCAGCCACAGCTACTCGATCAAGAAGCTCGAGCCGCTCTACATGGGCGACGACCTGCGGTTGAGCGACGTCACGAACGCCGCCGACAGCATCACCGCCTACGTCGAGGCCATCGAGGAACGCCGGAACGGGGACCCCGCCGAGGGGCAGCGGATGCTCGACCAGGTCGCCGACTACAACGCGTACGACTGCCGCTCCACGCTGCGGCTGCGCGACTGGCTGCTGTCGCTGCGGCCGCCCCGCGCCGAGGAACCGGTCGACGAGACGCTCCTGCCCCCGATCCCCGTCGAGCGCGAGCCGAACCCGGTGTCCACCGCGCTCGCCGCCGAGATCGCGGACGTCGACCCGCTCGACCGTGACGCCGACCAGACGGCCCTGGCGCTCGCCGCAGCGGCGATCGACTACCACCGCCGCGAGGCGAAGACGTTCTGGCAGGACCACTTCGACCGGCTCCGGAACCCGGTCGACGACTGGGCGGACACCCGGGACGTCCTCGTCGTCGAGCGCGCGTCGGTCGAGCGCGACTGGGGCACGCTGCCGCGTGCCCGCGCGCAGTCGCGAGAGATCCGGTTGTCGGGGACGCTCGCGCCCGGTTCGCGGATCCGGCCGGGAGGCACGCCCCACCTCGTCTACGACGACCCGCTCCCGGCGTCGGTCACCTCCCCGGGCCCGGGTTCGAAGGGCGCGTCGGCCCGCGCGGTCGTGCTGGACGCGTGGGACGACGGCGACGCGTTCGAGGTGCTGGTCAAGGAGAGCCTGCCGGTCGGCGGGGGAGCGCCGCACGACGCGTTCCCGGTCGCCCTCGCCCCCGCGGCTCCGCCCCGCGCGAAGCCGCAGCCCGAGGCGATCGCCGAGTGGGGACAGGAGGTGCTCGACGCGTTGCCGTCGATGCTGCCCGACCCGGCCCTCGACCTGCTCCGCCGGGTCCCGCCGCGAGGGGCGCTCGCACCGGTGGTCGGCGACGACACGGTGGGCGCCGTCGTCACGACGTTGCTCGGGCTCGACCGGTCGTACCTGGCGATCCAGGGACCTCCCGGTACCGGGAAGACGTACGTCGGATCGAACGTCGTCGCCCGGCTCGTCCGCGAGTACGGCTGGCGCGTCGGGGTCGTCGGGCAGTCCCACGCGACGTCGGAGAACTTCCTGTCCGCGGTGGTCCGGGCCGGGGTACGGGCCGACCGCGTAGTGAAGGTCCCGAAGTCCGGTGCCACCGAGGACGACCTCGAGGCCGCCGCGTGGACGGCCGTGAAGAACAACGCCGCCGTCGCCGCGTTCCTGTCCTCGTGCGCCGAGACCGGCACCGGGGGCGTCGTCGGTGGGACGGCGTGGACCTTCGCGAACGAGGGCACGATCCCACGGCGCTCCCTCGACCTGCTCGTCGTCGACGAGGCCGGACAGTTCTCCCTCGCCCCGACCATCGCGTCGTCGATCGCCGCCACCCGCCTGCTCCTGCTCGGCGACCCGCAGCAGCTGCCGCAGGTGTCGCAGGGCTCGCACCCGGAGCCGGTCGACCAGTCGGCGCTCGGCTGGTTGGCCGACGGTGAGCACGTGCTGCCCGCCGAGTTCGGCTACTTCCTCGCGCGCACCCGCCGCATGGAGCCGGCGCTGACCGCGGCCGTCTCGGGTCTGTCGTACGACGGGCAACTCGCGTCGATGGTGTCCGGCCGGCACCTGGACGGGCTCGAGCCTGGCGTCCACGCGGTGCCGGTGCTGCACAGCGGCAACACGACGTCCTCCGTCGAAGAGGCCGAGCGCGTCGTCGCCCTTGCCCGCGATGTCGTCGGACGCTCGTGGACCGACGACGACGGGATCACCCGGGACATGACCGACGAGGACGTCATCGTCGTCGCGCCCTACAACGCCCAGGGAGCGGTGATCCGTGCGGCCCTCGACGCGGCCGGGCTCCGCGGAACGCAGGTCGGCACGGTCGACATGTTCCAGGGGCGCGAGGCCGTCGTCTCGATCACGTCACTCGCGGCGTCGAGCGCGGCGGACATCCCGCGCGGGCTCGACTTCCTGCTCATGCCGAACCGCTTGAACGTGGCGTTGTCGCGGGCGAAGTGGGCGGCCTACCTCGTGTACTCGCCGGCGCTCACCACGGGGTTGCCGCCGTCGATCGCGGGTCTGTCGCTGCTGTCCCGGTTCATCGAGCTCGTCGAGCCGTCGTGGCCGGACCAGGATGCCGCAGGGGCAGGGGCAAGGGCAGGGGCAGGGGCAGGGGCAGGGGCCGGTGCCGCGCTCCCGTCGTCGTCACGGTTGTCGTCCGGCGAGGACCCGGTTCCGCAGGGGTAGACCGCCACCGATCGGTGACGTTCTCGGTGCACGATCCCCGGCGATCGTGCACCGAGAACGTCACACGCCGCGGTGATCGACACGTCGTACAGCGGCACCACCCGAACGTGGGCTGTCCTCACGATCAAGCACCGCGAGAGGCTGGGTCCGTGGGGGAGATGACGAACAGTCCGCCGGTGTCCGGGACGACTGCGCGGGGCGGCGCGCACCCGACCCTCCGCGCGCGGAAGCCCGGCTACGCCGTGATGCAGGAGTGCCTCGCGATCCAGTCCGCGGCACCTTCCCGGACGCGACAACAGCGCTTCTGGGGTCGCGACCCGCTCGTACCCGAGGCCCGTTCCTGGTTCAAGGGAGCCCTCGGCGAGCGGCACGTCGCCCGGCAACTCGAAGCACTCGGACCCGACTTCGCCGTCCTGCACGCGGTACCCGTCGGACGCGGTGCCACCGACATCGACCACGTCGTGATCGGCCCGACCGGCGTCTTCTCGATCAACACCAAGAACCACTCCGGTCACGACGTCTGGGCCGGTGGCCGGACCCTGATGGTGAACGGTCAGCGGACCCCGCACGCGCACCGCGCGCTCGTCGAGGGGGAACGAGCGACGACGCTGTTGTCAGCCGCCGCGGGGCAGCAGGTCTCCGTGCAGCCGGTGCTCGCCGTCGTCGCTCGTCGACTCCGGTTCGGACGGACGACCCCTGCCGTGGCGACCCTGCCGCCCGAAGGCCTCGGACCGTGGCTGCGCGGGCTCCCGAGGGTCTTCTCGGACGAAACGGTCCGCTTCCTGTCGATGGTCGCCGAGGAACGCAGGACGTGGCACGTCGAGGCTGTCGTCCTCCACGACACGCTGCGGCACGTGCAACGCTTCGAACGGCTCGAGCGGGAGCGCGTCGTCGCGGCTGACCGTCGACGACTCCTGCGGAAGGCCCGAGCGCTCGCCGGCTGAGCGCTCGTGCTCGGCGGTCTCGCGTTCCGCAGCATCTTCTTCTGCGTGGGCACCCTCTGCTGAATGCTGACGATCTTGGTGCACGGTTCCCGGCGATCGTGCACCGAGAGCGTCACCGCTCGGGCGGAACCGCTGCTCGACGGGAACGATCGGCGAGTGGCTCAGCCCTCCGCGGAGGCCTCGTCGTCCGGGACCGGCCCGCGCAGCTGCGCACGCATGTTCGCGAGGACGTCGGCTTGCAGGAAGTTCGCTGCCTCCGCTCCCGTCGGGTCGACGACGATGCCGAACTCCTCGGGGAGCGCGGTCACGAGCTCGGACATCGGGACCGGGCGGCCCTCGGTCCCCGGCAGGCCGGCTGCGAGTTCAGCGGGGTCGGTGAAGACCGGCACGAACGGCAGGTCGCGGATGATGACGTGCGCGATGCTCCCGCCGTCCGGGGTGCCCTCGGGCTTCCACGGCACCCACGCCGCACTCCGGAGGAACCCCGCGGGCGAGGTCGCCATCCGACGCCGGAGCTCGCCGGCGGCGGTGGGCGGGGCCTTGTCGACGCCCCGACCGAAGGCCGACCCGTCCGTCTCGTTCGTGCTCATCCCGACATGCTGTCACGCCCGCGAGCAGACCCCGACCGGACTCAGGTGCTCCCCGAGGTCGTCGCCGCCGTACTCGCCGCGATGACCCCGGCCGTCATCGCCGCCGAGGAGTTGATGTCGGCGAGGACCCGGCGGACCGCGGAGGCGATCGCATCGCCCTGCACGACCGAACGGACGACGTGCTCGTCGACCCGGCCGAACTCGGCGCGGAGCGTGTCGGTGGCGTCGAGCAGTCCGACGACGGCCGCGACGTAGGGCGACGGAGCAGCCCGGCCGGACAGGACGTCACCGACGGCCTGTCGGACCTGCGCCTCCGGCAGTGCATCACGCTCCGGGTGTCGGGTCGTCGTGAACACCAAGAGCGTCCGGTGCTCCTCTTCGGCGAGGATGCCGCGCTTGACGAGCTGGGCGACGACGGCGTCGTGCAGCGGGCGCTTGCCGAGGTGCCGCACCCACCACTTCGCCGGTTTCGGCGGCGAGCCGGCGATCGACGCCAGCGCGGTGTCGAGGACCTGGTCGGCCGTCGGCACCCCGCTCGCGAGGACGACCTGGTCACCGGACAGCGTGATCGCACCCCGCAGGGCGAGGTCGGCGAGCACGCCGCCCGCGGTGCCGAGCTCGGTCCGCGTGACGGTCGCGCGGGCACGCCCGTCCGGTGCGATCTGCATGAGCGCGAACGCCTGGGGGATCGTCAACAACGCGGCCATGCTCGCAGCGTGCCACACGGGGCGGAGGTGTGTCGCGCCTCCAGTCCGGCAGTGCTCGCGGACGGACGCGCGCCGGCCGCCGGGGGAACCGTCCCGGTACCCGGCCGCGGGCGGCGGCAGCACTCAACCGGGCGTCGGGCCCGCGCAGCGGTCGAGGACCCGCGCCATCGCGTCCCGCTCCGCCGGCGTCACCCACAGGCGGTACGTCGTCTTGACGGCGACCTGGTGCTCGACGTACGTGCAGCGGAAGCCGGTCGCGGCCGGCAGCCAGGTCGCCGCGTCCCCGGACCGCTTCTGCGCGTTCGAGTGCCCGTCGACTGCGAACAGGTTGGCCGGGTCGTTCGCCAGGGCCTCGCGTTCCTGCAGGCTGAGCTGCTGCGCGCCGGTCCGCCAGGCGTTCTCGAGGGCGACGACGTGGTCGATCTGCACGAGCGTCGACGTCGTGTTCCCCCGGACGAAGTCGATGTGCTGGCCGGTGTAGGGCGAGGTGAGCTCACCGCGGAGGACCGTGCACCGCCCCCGGCGCTGGACGTCGACGAGGTCGCGGGCGAGCACGTCGTTGCGGGTGTCGCAGCCGTTGTGGTCAACGTCGAGCCAGGCGGTGCCGAACTGCGCCACGCGGTCGTAGCCGGTCGCGGGGGCCTTGCCCTTGACGGGGAGGGCCGCCAGCTGGGTGCGCGCCATCGCGGCGGCGGACGGATCGGCGCCGTCGGTCGGTGCGGCTCCTGTGGCCGCCTCGACGGTCGGTCGGGAGGCCCGGCTCGGCTCGGTCGCGTCGGGTCCCGTCGAGATCGAGGGTGCGTCGGTCGCGGCCGAGCCGGCACCGGTGTCGTGCAACAGCCAGCCGCCAGCGGTGACCACGACGAGGACGATCAGGGAGGTGACCATCGTGCGGGTGCGGCGGCTGCGCAGGGAACGGGTGCTGGTCGTGCGGGAACTGCGGCGTCGGCGGGACGTCATGGGGGATGGGGCTCCGTGGTGCTGGTGGTGCGGTGGTGCGGACCCGATCGGGCCGAGGACGATCTTGCCGTGCGGCACCGACGTGGCACGGCGTAGACACGGGGCATGACCGACTACGCGAACCCGTCCGTACCCGTCGCCGGTGGGTCGATGCCGCTCCTCGGCTTCGGCACCTGGCAGATCCCCGACGCCGGTGCACCCGCCGCCGTGGGGGCAGCGCTCGAGGCCGGCTACCGGCACATCGACACCGCGACGGGCTACTCCAACCAGCGCGGCGTGGGGAAGGCGCTCGCCGACTCGGGGTTGGCCCGTGATGACGTCTTCGTGACGACGAAGCTCCCGCCGGACAACGCCGACCGTGTGCGCGAGACGATCGAGGAGAGCCTCGACCAGCTCGGGCTCGATCACCTGGACCTGTGGCTCGTGCACTGGCCGCCGAACGGCGAGGCCCGCCCGGACGTGTGGGAGCAGGTCGTGCAGGCCCAGACCGACGGACTGACCCGCGCCGTCGGCGTGAGCAACTACTCGCTCGACCAGATCGACGAGCTCGTCCGGGCGACCGGGACCACCCCCGCGGTGAACCAGATCAAGTGGAGCCCGGTCGAGTTCGACCGTGCGATCGCCGACGGACTGCGCGAGCGCGGGGTCGTCCTGGAGGGCTACAGCCCCTTCAAGGCGAGCAACCTGCAGGACCCGACGCTCGTCGAGATCGCCGAGGCGCACGACGTCGACAGCGCCCAGGTGATCGTCGCGTGGCACGTGGCGCACGAGTTCGTCGTGATCCCGAAGTCGTCGAACCCGGAGCGCATCCGGTCGAACGCCGCGGGCGCCCGCATCGAGCTGTCCGCCGACGAGGTCACGCGCATCGACGCCCTCGCTCGCTGACGGTCCGCGACCCGGTCAGGCGAGCAGGGAGCGGATGTCCTCGGCGCTCAGGTCGTCGGCGAACAGCGCGTCGTCGTCGATCATCGTCGCGAACAGCTCGGCCTTCTTCGCCGCGAGGGCCAGGACCTTCTCCTCGATGGTGTCCTCGGCGATGAACCGCTGGACGTTCACCGACCGGGTCTGCCCGATGCGGTGGGTCCGGTCGACGGCCTGCGACTCGGCGGCCGGGTTCCACCACGGGTCGAGGACGAAGACGGTGTCGGCCTCGGTGAGCGTCAGCCCGAACCCGCCGGCCTTGAGCGAGATGAGGAACGCGGGTGCCGTGCCGGACCGGAAGCGCTCGATGACCTCGGGGCGCTTCCGGGTCGACCCGTCGAGGTACTCGTAGCCGATCCCGCGTTCGTCGAGGGCCCCGGCGACCATGCGCAGGAAGGTCGTGAACTGACTGAACACCAGGGCGCGTCGGCCCTCGGCGGCGAGCTGCTCGAGCTCGTCGAGCAGCAGTTCGAGCTTGGCCGAGGTCACCGGCTCGTCGGACTCCTGGACGAGCCCGGGGGAGAGCGCGAGCATCCGCAGCAGCGTCAGGGAACGGAACACGATCATCCGGTTCCGCGGCAGGTCGTCGATGAGGTCGAGGACCTTGAGCCGCTCCCGGTTCAGCGTCCGCTCGTACAGCGCCCGGTGCGCCGGGTCGAGCGTGACGCGCACCACCTGCTCCTGCTTCGGCGGCAGGTCGGCGGCGACGCTCTCCTTGGTCCGCCGGAGCATGAGCGGGCGGATCCGCCGCCGGAGCCGTGCGGTGAGCTCACGGCGTGCCTCGCCGCGGAGGTCCGGGGACGCGAGCGGCTTGACGTAGTCGTCGCCGAACCGGGACCACGAGGACAGCAGCCCCGGCGCGACGACGTGGAACAGTGCCCACAGGTCGGTCAGGCCGTTCTCGAGCGGCGTCCCGGTGATCGCGAACTTCACCGGAGCGGGCAGGTCGACGGCGGCCCGGTGGGTCTGCGACTGCGGGTTCTTGACGAACTGCGCCTCATCGAGGACGAGCGCCGACCACGGCAGCTCGCGGTACTCGGCGGCGTCGAGTCGGAGCAGTGCGTACGAGGTCACGACGACGTCGCTCGCGGCCGCCGCCTTCGCCACTCGTGCGTGGTCCTTGATCGACGTCGCGGTGACGGTCGTGACCCGGAGCGACGGCGTGAACCGCGCGGCCTCGAGCGCCCAGTTGCCGACGACCGAGGTCGGCGCGACGACGAGGAACGGCGGCGCGTCCGGCTCGTCGCGTCGTGCGGCGGCGATCATCGCGAGCACCTGCAGGGTCTTGCCGAGCCCCATGTCGTCGGCGAGGACACCGCCGACGCCGTGCTCGCGCAGGAACCGCAGCCAGGCGTACCCGGCGTGCTGGTAGGGCCGCAACTCGGCGTGCACGGTGTCGGGCACGGGCACGTCGTCACCGGGCGGGGTCGCGTCGAGGAGCGCGGCGGCGATGCGTTGCCACCGCCCGTCGTGCTCGGTCTCGTCGGCGAGCTGGTCGAACTCCGCCCACAGGCCGGCCTGCAGCGGGGTCACGGTGAGGGGCTGGTCGGGCTCCCACTCGTCGAGGTCGCGGGCTTCCTCGATGAGCTCCTTGAGCCGGTCGAACGCCGGGTCGGCGAGCGACAGGTACGAGTTGTCGACGAGCTTCATCCGCCGGTCGCGCTTCGCGAGCGCCCGGAGCAGCGGCGTGAACGGCACCTGCTTGCCGTTCACGGTGACGAAGATCCCGAGGTCGAACCAGTCGTGCTTGTCGGACGGCATCGTCGTGACGCGGATGTGCGGCCGTCCGGTCAGCCGTTCGTACTCGCTGCGCTCGCCCTGCACGACGGTCCGGACGCCCAGACCGGGCAGCGCCGGCAGCAGCTCGGTCGCGAACACCGCGACGTCGGCGCCGTCGATCGTGCCCTCCTCGAACCAGGCCAGGCCGCCGCCCGGCCCGCCGCCGCCTGGCCGCTCGCCGCCTGACCGCTCGCCGCCTGGCCGCTCGCCGCCTGGCCCGGCCCCGTCGGGTCCGGTTTGCGTGTCATCGCCGACCCCGCCGGGAGGCCCGTCCTGCGTCCGCGCGTCGGCGTCGGTCGCGGGGACGGCCGGGTCGTGGGCCGGGTCCGTGTCGTGGGCGTCGTCAGGGTCGGGGTCGTCGGCCGCCCGGAGCCGGCTGAGGTCGGGCAGCGGGCCGTGCAACGCCACGGGGTCCTTGCGCCCGTCGACGTGCCAGCGCCACTGCAGGTGCACGCGGTCGTCGGTGCGGGGTGCCCGGGCCGGTTCGAACGTCGCCGTCAGGACGAGTTCGGGTGCCTGTCGCTCCGGCAGCTCGAGCGAGCCGTCGGAGCTGACGAGCCCGAGCGTCCCGCGGAGCCGGGGTGACCAGTCGGCCAGGAACTCGTCGACCTCGTCGCTCGGGACCGTCACGCGCGCGCCCTCGACGAGCATGCGGCGCTGGTCCTCGGGCACGAGGCCCGGTGTCGGAGCGAGCGTGACGGAGAACTCGGGGCTCTCGCGGAACGCGTACACGCCGTGGTCGCCGATCGTGCGGGCGGCGCCGTCGGGCACCGGGCGGCCGTCGACGACCGCCGAGGCACCGATCACGAGACCGACACCGGACCGGACGGCGTCGAGCAGCACCCGCGCGTCGGCCCCGAGCACCGCGCCGCCCTCGCGCTTGCCGGTGACGAACGCGATCCCGAGCGCCGGTGCCTGACGCAGGAGCGGCCAGAGCAGGGGACTGCCGAAGTCGTCGAGGTGCACCCAGTCGCTCTCGCCCGGGAGACCCGCGAGCTGTCCGGCGCGGTGCAGTGCGGCGAACTGCAGGAACCACGCGTGCTGCTCGGGGACCAGCCCGAGCCGGTTGACCGAGTAGGGGAGCGTGCCCCACGTGAGCTGCCCGCGCACCCAGTTGCCCGCGCCGCTGCGCGTGACTGGACGCACCCCGAGCCGCACGCTGCGCGACCGGGTCGGCACCGACCGGCCGGTCTCGCGCGCCCGCGCGGCGAGCCGGGCGGGCACCGCGTCCCGCAGCTCGAACTGCATGCCGAGCGGGGTGCCCTGCGGACCGGCCACCTGCTCGTCGGCACCGGCGAGGCGGGCGAGGTCGTGCCTCCAGTCCGGGGTGGGGGCTGGTTGGGCGGAGGTGGGCCGCGGGGTGGTGGTGACCGTCGACAACGCCCGCGCGTTGACGGTGAGGAGCGCCGCCGCGACGTGCTTGCAGTCGCCCCCGAGCGGACACGTGCACGTGCTGCGCACGGGGCGGACGAAGTCGCCGCGGGCGAGCGTCGTCTCCACACGCAGCTCGTACGGGTCGTCGGCGGAACCGGACACGCTCGCCGTGATGGTGCCGGAGTCCTCGTGCCAGGTGGCGTCCTCGACCAGGCCCGCACGGACGACGTCGCGGGCGCGACCGAAGGTCTGCGGTCCGACGAAGCGGATGACGTCGACGGCGTCGATCATCGGGGCGGCTGGCACGGGACCATCGTGCCAGCCGCCACCGACCAGCAGGATCCTGTCCACACCTTCCCGTTCTGGGGGGCGTCGTCCACAGGGGAACCGGGGCAGGATCAGAGGTGGTCGCGATCGCGGTCGGTCGGGACCGGAGGGATGGACGTTGCTGCACTCGCTGGTCTACATGAGCTCCGCGACCGAGCCCTTCGACGACGACGCGCTCGACGCCGTCCTCGAGCAGGCCCGCGCACGGAACACCGCCGACGGCCTGACCGGGCTGCTCGTGCACCGCGGCGGTCGCTTCATGCAGCTGCTCGAGGGGCCGCACGACGCCGTCGTGGCCACCTACGCGCGCATCGTCGGCGACGAACGGCACGACGACGTCCGGCTGCTGGTCGAGGAGTCGATCCACACCCGGCGGTTCCCGGACTGGTCGATGGCGTACGACCGCGAGGCCGACGGCAACGGCCTGCCCGAGGGGTTCAGCACGTTCCTCGAGGACGGCGACCGCAGTGCCGACGGGAGCCGGCCGCGCGAGCTGCTGCGCTGGTTCCGCAACCACCCGATGGCCGACCCGACGGCGGCGAAGGGCAAGCACCGGCGCGAGGGGTGATGGCCGGCGGGGTCGCGATCCGCTCGTCGGGATCACGCCGCCTCCGGGCGGGCGATACTGGAGTCGTGACGACACTCCGAGGCACGATCCGCTCCACCGAGGTCCGCGACTCCGAGGGCTTCGCCGACTCCGTGGTGACCGCGAAGGAGACCGCGATTGCTTCGCTCGACATCGACGGGTACGCGCTGACCCAGGCGAACGCCGTCGAGAGCAAGGCCACGGGGGAGACGACGATCCGCGCGACCGCCCGCTCGACCGCGACGCGTGAGCACGAGGCGTCGGGGCCGGACTACGCGTCGGCGCTCGCCGCCTTCCGCGACTCCGTGCCCGAGGGGTGGCAGGCGCAGCACGTCTGGGTCGTCGAGGACTGAGCCGGGGACGCGGACGTCCGGGGCGTCGGGGCGGACCCGGGGCGAGGATGTCCGGGTCGTCGAGGACCGACGCGGTGCGGGGACGTCCACTTGCCGCGGATGTGACCGCCGCCGCGCGGTGATCGCAGCCGTTATCCGTTCTCCCAGGTGGAGACCCATGAACGTGACCTACGGTTCTCGACAAGCGCACGTGCGTGAACTCTCCGGACCGGTCGAAGGACCGCTCACCACAGAAGGTCGGTCCACGATGACGACCACGCCCCTCGCTCCCGGCTTCACCCGCACCCGTCCGGGGAACGGCAGCCGGAACGGCACCTCCACCTACTCCTCCCTGCTCGCCCAGGTGAAGGAGAACGGCCTGCTCCGACGGCGCACCGGGTTCTACTGGTCCCTGTTCGGCAGCCTCGTCGCCGGTCTCGCGCTCGCCTGGGTGGCGTTCGCGTTGTTGGGTGACTCGTGGTTCCAGTTGATCGTGGCGGGTGCGTTGGGTGTGGTGTTCACGCAGTTCGCGTTCCTGTCGCACGAGGCCGCGCACCGGCAGGTGTTCGACTCGCAGAAGTGGAACGACCACGCCGGCCGGTGGATCGGCACGTTCCTGGTCGGGTTGTCGTACTCGTGGTGGATGAACAAGCACACCCGGCACCACGGGAACCCGAACACGGTCGGCAAGGACCCCGACATCGCGCCCGACGGGATCCGGTTCCTGCCCGAGGACGCCGCCGCTGCCCGCGGTCCGCTGATGCGCACGTTCCTGCGGTTCCAGGGGTGGTTGTTCTTCCCGCTGCTGACCCTCGAGGGCATCAACCTGCACCGGCACGCGGTCGTGTCGGTGGTGCGTGGTGCCGGGGGTCGTCCGGACACGAAGGGCCGGGTGCTGGAGGGGGTGCTGCTGGCGGCGCGGTTCGCGATCTACCTGACGGTGGTGTTCTGGTTCCTGCCGTTCGGGATGGCGTGTGCGTTCCTCGGGGTCCAGCTCGCGGTGTTCGGGGTGATGATGGGTGCCTCGTTCGCGCCGAACCACAAGGGCATGCCCACGATCGCGCACGACGCGAAGGTCGACTTCTTCTCCCGTCAGGTCCGCACGTCCCGCAACATCCGTGGGGGTTGGTGGGTGTCGTTCCTGATGGGTGGGTTGAACTACCAGGTCGAGCACCACCTGTTCCCGTCGATGCCGCGGCCCGCGTTGAAGCAGGCGCGGCTGCTGGTCCGGGACCACTGCGACACGTTGGACGTGCCGTACACCGAGACGACGTTGCTGCGGTCCTACGGGATCGTCGTGCGGTACCTCAACCGTGTCGGCCTCGCCGCCCGCGACCCGTTCGCGTGCCCGATGGTGGCGCAGCTGCGGATCCACTGACCCACGGGTGCACATAGGGGGCGGGCCGGCGGATCACTCCGCTGGCCCGCCCTCTACGTGTGCAGCTGTGGCCGGAAGCTCCGGACCGGCCGGCCCAGGGTCCCCGATCGACTACCGGTCGGTGGTCGGCTCCGCCCCCGTCCGCGCCAGCGCACTGTGCCGCCGCGAGTACCCGAAGTACACCCCGAGCCCGATCGCGAACCACACGGCGAACCGCACCCACGTCTCCCACTGCAGGAACGTGACGAGCCACAGCGACGCGATGACGCCGATGGCCGGGACGACGGGCATGAACGGGAGCCGGAACTGCCGGTCGAGGTCGGGCTGCCGGTAGCGCAGCACGATCACCGCCGAGCAGACCACCACGAACGCGAGCAGGATGCCGATGTTCGTCAGCTCGGCGACGATGCCGATCGGCAGCACGCCCGCGAGGACGGCCGACGCCCCGCCGAGGATCCAGGTGACCCGGGTGGGGACGTGCCGCTTCGGGTCGGTCTTGGCGAACCACTTCGGCATGAGGCCGTCGCGGCTCATCGAGAACCAGACGCGCGAGGCGCCGAGCATGAACGTCACGAGCACGGTCACGATGCCGACGATGGCCCCGATTGCGATGACGTTCGCGACGCCGCCGAGCCCGACCGACGCGAACGCCGACGAGAAGCCCGACGCCGGGTCGATGTCGGTGTACTTCTGCATGCCGGTGAGCACGAGGGTCGCCAGGACGTACAGGACCATCGCGATGCCGAGGGACAGCAGGATCGCCTTCGGCATGTGCCTGCGGGCGTCGACGGACTCCTCGGCCGCGGTCGACATCGCGTCGTAGCCGAACACGGCGAAGAACACGGTCGCGGCACCGGTCATCACGCCGCCGAACCCGAACGGGAAGTACGGGTCGTAGTTGGCGCTGTTGATGTGGAACACCCCGAGCACGACGATGAGCACCACGAGCGCGACCTTGATGCCGACCGCGACGAACTCGAACCGGGCGGCGCTGCGGATGCCGCGGGTGAGCACGAACGCGGTGAGCAGGCAGAGCAGGATCGCGAACACGTCGACCACGTGCCCGTCGCCGGTGCCGGGCGCCCCGAGCATCCACGCGGGCAGGTCGACGCCGAACTGCCCGACCAGGAAGCCGACGTAGCCGGAGATGCCGATCGCGACCACCGCCACGATCGCGGTGTACTCGAGCAGCAGGTCCCAGCCGATGAACCACGCCACGACCTCGCCGAGCACGGCGTACCCGTACGTGTAGGCACTGCCGGCCTTCGGGATCATCCCCGCGAACTCAGCGTAGGACAGCGCGGCCGCGGCGCTCGCGACCCCTGCGACCAGGAAGCTGATGAGCACAGCCGGCCCGGCCACCCCGTTCGCGACCGTGCCGGCGAGGGTGAAGATGCCCGCGCCGATGATGCCGCCGATGCCGATCGCGGTGAGTTGCCAGAGGCCGAGGTGGCGTTTCAGGCCGCCCTCGCCCTCGCCGGCCTCGTCGTCGATCGCGTCGATCGGCTTCCGTCGAAAGATTCCCTGCGTCGTCGTCGTCACCCGACCACTCTGCTCCTCCGACGGCGACGGTGGTAGACCCGGGTCATGCGTCGCCCCGAACGAGTCGTCCCCGGTCCCGGTCAGGAGTCCGTCTGGGACTATCCCCGCCCGCCCGCCGTCGAGGCGCTCCGCGAGCGCGTGGTGGTCCGGCTCGGCGGTGCGGTCGTGGCGGACACGACCGATGCCGTGCGGGTGCTCGAGACCTCGCACCCGCCGGTGTACTACCTGCCGATGGCGGGCATGGACCTGCGCCCGGCCGCGGGGTCGAGCATGTGCGAGTTCAAGGGGCGTGCGCGCTACTTCGACGTGGTCGGCGGCGACGGGGTCGTCGCGCCGCGTGCCGCGTGGAACTACCCGACGCCGGAGCCGGGGTACGAGGAGCTGCGGGACCGCGTCGCGATCTACCCGTCGGCGATGGACTCGTGCGAGGTTGGTGGCGAGGTCGTCCAGGCACAGGAGGGCGACTTCTACGGCGGGTGGATCACCTCGGCGATCGTCGGGCCGTTCAAGGGCGGGGCCGGCACCTTCGGCTGGTGACGGGCGTCGTCCGATCGGAGGACGCCGGGAGGCGCGTCACGCCTCCTCCGGTCGGCCCGCGTCGGTCACGTGACCGGCCTGGAGGCGCGGCTCGCGCCCGCCTGTCGGCTCACCTCCGCGACGTGGCGTGCCTGGAGGCGCGGCTCGCGCCCGCCTGTCGGCTCACCTCCGCGACGTGGCGTGCTGGGAGGCGCGCGGTGCGTCCGCACCGTCCGCCCGCGTCCGTGACGTGGCGGACCGTCGCCGCGCCTCCCGACCGCTCGTCTGCTCGCTCGGGCGGCGCTGGGCGCCGGTCGCGTGCCTCCGGCCTGACCGTCCGTCGGCGTGACCGGAGCGGCGGGCGGGTGGCGCGCCTCCCGTCCCGTGGTCTGCTCGCGGGCGCGGCGGGGCGGGCGTCGGGTGCGCCTCCCCATCGTGTCCCGTGGCCCGACGGTCGTCAGCGTCGCGCGTAGGGGGACCAGAACGGCGGCGGGAACGCGCCGTCGGTCGCGAAGGTGAGCAACTGCCAGGCGAGCATCGCGAGCCCCGCGGCCCCGAGGAGCATCCCGACCCAGGCCCACACGCGGACCGCACGGCGGCGGCCGGCGATGCGGAGCGCCCGGACCCCGCTCAGGACGCACACGAGCCCGAACACGAGGCCGAGGAACACGTGCCTCCCCATGCCGGCGGCGGGCACGATGATCCCCATCCACAGCGACAACGGGGCGAGGAGCACGGCCGCGGTGGCCGGGGCGGCGGGCGGCTCGTGGTCGCGCGTCGCAGCTCCCATGGCTCGAACCTACCGAGGGGACACGCCGGTGTCCGTCGCGGTGGTCGGGCCGCACCGGGGTGGCGGTTGGCGAACCGGCCGGTCGGAGGAGCAGCATGGAGGCATGCGTTCCTTCTTCCGGGTCCTCCTCGGCCTCGCGCTCGTCTTCGCGGGGACGAGCCACCTCACCTTCGCCCGCCGTGACTTCCGCGCACAGGTCCCGGACTTCGTGCCGCTCGACGTCGACACCACGGTGCTCGCCTCGGGTGTCGCCGAGATCGGGCTCGGCAGCGCGCTCCTGCTCGCACCCCGGGCGCGTCGCCGGACGGTCGGGAACATCGCGGCGCTGTTCTTCACGGCGATCTTCCCGGGCAACATCGCGCAGTGGGTCAACCGGCGCGACGCGTTCGGGCTCGACACCGACGAGAAGCGCGTCGCCCGGCTGTTCGGGCAGCCGGTGCTCATCGCGTGGGCGCTCTGGTCGACGCGCGGGGGCGCCGGGCGCCGGTCGCGCTGAGGCGGGGCTGCGGGGCGGCTTGGCGGCGGCCGCGGGGTCTCTCGCACAAGGGAAAGCAGCTCGCGCCACGGAATCTCGTGGCGCGAGCTGCTTTCTGTTGTGCGGCGCGATCGGTGCTCGTTCCTGCACAGGGCGGTCAGCAGTCCGCGCTGTCCACAGGTTCGTGGGCGCGGCCACGACGGAGCGACCCGCCACGGGAGGCTCGTGGCATGACCGGAACAGACGAACTCGACCGCCTCTTCGCCACCCCCGCCCGTACCGACGCCGACGTGGTCGCCCTCGTCGAGGGGGTGGTGGGCAAGCCGCTCCGACGACAGTGCTGGGTGCTGTTCCTCGACGCACGGGCGCTGCCGGTGCCGTTCCTGCTGCCGGTGTCCGACCTGCCGTGGGAGCCCGACGAGCACGTCGAGGACTTCGCCACCCTCGTCGCCGAGGTCTGCGCGGACACCACCGCGGTCGAGGTGGTCGTGGTCTGGGAGCGCCCGGGGGAGTCGCGGCTGTTCCCGGTCGACTGGGAGTGGGTGGACGCCTGTGCGTGTGCGTTCGCGGAACGGTCCGTCCGGCTCCGCGGGCAGGTCGTCGTGCACACCGGGGGCGCGTCGATGATCGAGCTGCACGACGCCGAGTTGCCGGAGTCGGCGTGAGCGCGGTCATCGGACGCACTCGGGGGAAGGCATCGGTCTGGCGCTCACCCCGGCGGGCGCGGTCAGCCTCCGCTCGTGGGTCGGCGCACGTCCGGCCGTCAGCCCTGCTGACGCGCTCGGCGTCCGCTCGGGGGCCAGCCGTGCGGACGCGCTCGGCGTCCGCTCGGGAACCAGCCGTGCGGACGCGCTCGGCGTCCGCTCGGTGGTCAACCCTGCGGGGCGGTGTCCGGGACGGTCTGGCCGGTGAGGCCCTCGACGATGGTCTTCGCCTCGGGCCAGAACTTCGCGTAGTGGTCCGGGTCCGAGTTGATCTGCACGGCGTGCGCCATCTGCGTCGGCGTCATCGTCTTCCAGCCGGGCACCTTGACGAGCTTCGTGTAGAACATCGTCGCCGCCGTGTACGGGTCCATCCGCTGCTCGTAGGTGCCCCACGCGCCGTTGTCCCGCTGCTGGAACAGTCCGCGGCTGTCCGGACCGGCGGTGTCACCGTGGTCGAGGTTCACCAGGCTCGACTCACCGATCGCCGTCATCACCCCGACCGCCTGCGTGTGGGGGCCGATGCCCTGGGCCTGGGCGGCCTGGATCACGGATGCGGCGTTGACGAGTCGGTCCTGGCAGAACCCGGCGATCGGTCCGGCCGGCACCGCGATGCCGCCGACGGTCTTCGTCGGCACGTCCGGGCACGCCGGGGCTGCCTCGACGGACTTCGCTGCACCGGTGAGGGAGTGCACGGCGATGACGACCACGACGATCACACCGATCACGGCCGCCACGACGCCGGCGCCGAAGACCGAGGCGATCGTGATGCCAGCGCGGCGCATGCGGGTCCTCTCGTGCGGGTGGTCGACGGGCTGTCAGGCACAGCGACCCTACGGTCACCCGCTGGGAAGCACCACCGCCCGGACGAGGGGCAGGGCGGTGGCTGCCGTCGGCTCCCGGTCAGCGCTCCCGACGACCGAAGACCCCGGCGGCGGCGAGGGAACACACCACGATCGAGCCGATTGCGACGGCGAAGATCACCTCGGAGGCGTCCATCACGACGTCCGGTCGTCGTCTCGACCGGGGCCGCGCGAGCCCGAGCCGTGCTGGTCCCCGGTGCCGTGCTGGTCGCCGGTGCCGTGCTGGTCGCCGGTGCCGTGCGGGTCGCCGGTGCCGTGCGGGTCGCCGGTGCCGTGCGGGTCGGAGCCGTTGAGGTCCCCGCCGCCGTGGCCGCCGTGGTGAGCGCTGTGTCCGGCGGTCCCGGTTCCCGGCCGGACGACCGCGGTCGGCTCGGTGACCAGGCCGGTGGGGGCCTTCTCCGGGTGCTTGCGACCGTGGGTCAGCCACGTGACGATCCAGAGCAGGACGCCGAGCGCCAGCAGGGCACCGGCGATCTGGTACTGCTGCGGGTCGCGGCCGGACGAGAACGGCATGACGAGCCACAGGCAGGTCACGACGCCGATCACCGGCACGACGACCCCGGCACGGAAGTGCTTGTGGTCCACCTGGTCGCGCCGGAGCACGAGGACGGCGGCGTTCACCACGGCGAACACGGACAGGAGCAGGAGCGAGGTGGTGCCACCGAGGACCACGACGATGGGGGAGTCGGGGTCGAGCGAGACCCAGCCGATGAGCGCGAGCGAGATGAGCGTGGTGAAGACGATCGCGGTCGACGGAGTGCGGCGCGCCGGGGACACCCGGCCGAGGAAGCCCGGCAGCACGCCTTGCTTGCTCATGCCGTACAGCAGCCGCGACGCCATCATCATGTTGATGAGCGCGGTGTTCGCGACCGCGAACATCGAGATGAACGGCAGCAGGTCGGCGATCGGGAAGTCCGGCGCCGCGGTCTGCACGACCGTGACGAGCGGGGTCTCGTTGCCGGCCAGCTCACCGATCGGCACGACGGCGACGGCGCAGATGGACACCAGCACGTAGATCACGGCGGCGATCCCGAGCCCGGTGAGCATCACCTTCGGGAAGATGCGGGAGGGGTCCTTCGTCTCCTCGGCCATGTTCACCGAGTCCTCGAACCCGACCATCGCGAAGAACGCCAGCGAGGTCGCGGTCGACACCGAGAGCAGCAGGGTCTTGTCCTCGGGGGTGTCGAACATCACGACGCGGGAGAAGTCCGCATTGCCGCCGGCGATCGCCCAGAACCCGATGAGGATCACCATCACCAGGCCGGACAGCTCGACGAGGGTCAGGACGACGTTGGTCTTCACGCTCTCGCTGACGCCGCGGAAGTTCACCGCCATCACCGCGAGCATGAAGCCCATCGCGATGAGCATCACGACGGCGTTCGGCAGCTCGAGACCGAAGCCCGCGCCGAGGTTCGCAGCGAACGCGCGGGACGCCGTCGACGCCGAGGTGATGCCGGAGCACATCACGATGAACGTGACGATGAACGTGACGAAGTGGATGCCGAAGGCCTTGTGCACGTAGAGCGCCGCCCCGGCCGTCTGCGGGTACTTCGTGACGAGCTCCAGGTACGAGAACGCCGTGAGGAGCGCGACCGCGAACGCGATGAGGAAGGGGAGCCACGCTGCCCCGCCGACCTCGGCCGCGACCTGCCCGGTGAGCGCGTAGACGCCCGTGCCCAGGATGTCGCCGACGATGAAGAGCAACAGCAGCTTGGGACCGATGACCCGGCGCAGCTCCGTCGGCTGCTGCGTGGGGCGGTCCGTCTCGGTGGTGGCCATGCCCGTCAGCCTGACCCCGGGGGACACGTCGCTGTCCGGTTTCACAGGAACCTCCCCGAAGACCGCAACACGGCTGTGCCCTGGCCGGTGCGGACGCACTCGGGTGGCATCGCTACGCTCCGACGCATGTACGAGGATTCCGAGACCACCGAAGAGCCCGTCGAGTTCGCCGACTTCAACGCGAAGCTGCTGGTGCTCGACGTCCTCTGCTACGACCTCGACGTGATCGAGCCGTACTCCGGCGCGGACGACGAGGTGTCCGACGAGGACCTCGACGTCGAGGGCCAGGACGACCGGGCGCGGGAGTACTACGACGACATCGACCTGCTGCCGTCGCAGCTCGCGATGGTGGTGGAGCTGACCGTCGACTCCGACCTCGAGGTGCTGCAGGACGTGCACCCCGGGTGGGAGGGCTCCGACGACCGCTTCGACCCGCAGAACTGGGACGACGTGCTCGACCTCCCGGAACTCGCGGTCGTGTACGCCGCGGCACCGTTGCCCGCGCACGTCGCCGAGCGCCTCGCGGCGAAGGGCGTCGACGTCCGCTCCGCCTGACGGTCCGACGCACCGCGCGCGGTGATCCCGTGCGGTGCGGCATGCTCGCGCACAACCGAAGGCACCTCGCACCACGGAAGGACGTGGCGCGAGGTGCTTCCCGTTGTGCGAAGCGCCCCCGCAGGTGCGCCCGGGGGTCAGCTACCGCTGCAGCGCGCGCACCTGCTCGGTGAACTGCGCCGCGCCGCCCTGGGCCGGGTGTCGCACGGCCACCGCGTCGATGCCCGCGAGCGCGAGCGCCCCCTGCGCCTTCCGTCCGACCGCGACGACCCGGACGGGCCGCAGCCCCGGCCGCGCGGCACCCGCACCGGTCGCGTCCACAGCACCGGTACCGCCGCCGCCGAGCGCATCGAGCAGCGCCAGCGCGACCGGTGCCCCCGCCCGCACCTCGGCCGGCCGTGGGGTCCGGTTCGTCAGCCGGTCCGGCGCCACGAACGGGTGGTGCGGGAAGATCGCCCACGTCAGCGGCAACGGCCCCCACCAGTCCCGGAGCGCCGCCTGCACCACACGGGACGAGGCCTCCCACGGTGCGGTCGGCTCCTCGGGCTCGAGCACGTCGAACCCGAGCGACCCGAGCTCCCGCATGCTCGTGAACGGGATGCCGGTGTTGGTCATGCCCCGCCAGCCCGGGGCCTCGGCGACCAGGACGGTGTCCGCCACGGGTCCGACGTGCGCCAGGTAGCGGGACAGGTTCTCGCGTCGCAGTCGGCCCGCCGCGGTCGACACGTCGTACAGGGCCTCGGCGTCCTCCGCCACCGGGACGGCGTCGAGCGCAGCCCAGAAGCCGTCGAACCCGGACGGGGACGCGGACCCGCCGGCCCCGGACCGGCCGGCCCCGGACCCGGCGGCCCCGGACCCGGCGGCCCCGGACCCGCCGGCCCCGGACCAGCCGACCCCGGACCCGTCGAACGCAGCCCCGCCCATCAGCCCCGCCCGAGCACCCGGCGGTAGACGTCCTCGAGTCCACCCGCCGACCGCTCCCAGCTCAACCGCTCAGCGTGCTCCCGCCCCGCCGCGGCGAGCCCGGACGCGTACGCGGGGTCGGTCAGGATGTGCTCGATCTCCGCTGCCCACACCGCCGGGTCGCGGGACTCGAGCACGACCCCGGTCTCGCCGTCGACCACGGCCTCGCGCAGACCTCCGGCAGCGGCGGCCACGACGGGCACCCCGGACGCCGAGCCCTCGAGCGCCACCAGGCCGTACGTCTCGGAGTGCGACGGCACGAGCACGGCTGCCGCGCCGCGGAACAGGAGCGCCAGGTCGGCACGCGACTGCGGCCCGATGAAGGTGACCCGGTCGGCCACGCCGTGCGCGGACGCGAGCCGACGCAGTTCGGCGAGGTGGTCGCCCGCCTCGCTCGAGGCGTCCCCCGCGATGACGAGGGTGGGGCGTGCCTCCAGGCCGATGCCGGCGATCGCCTCGATCGCCAGGTCGAGCCCCTTCAACGGCTGCACGCGCGCCGCGGCGACGACGTACGGGACGGCCGCGCGGCGGGCGCCGGCGGTCGCCGGACGGAAGACGGACCCGTCGACGCCCGGCGGGACGATCCAGACGCGCGACGGGTCGCCGCCCAGGCGGGTGCGCACCGTGTCTGCCTCCGCCTCGGAGACCACGACGACGGCGTCGGAGTCACGCGCCAGGAGGCGCTCGCCGGCCTCGCGGCCGGCCGACTCCGGACGTTCGCCCTCGGACAGCGGGGTGTCGGCGCTCGCCGCGATCGAGTGGAAGGACTGCACGTGCGGGATCCCGCGTTCGCGTGCGATCGGCAGGGCCGCGGCCCCGGAGAACCAGTGGTGCGAGTGCAGCACGTCGTACGGCCCGAGGTCGGCAAGGGCGTCGCGGAAGGGTGCGATGAACGCGTCGTGCTCGCCCTTCGGCACGGGCTGGGCGGGGCCGGCGGACAGGAACCGCAGGCACACGCCGGGGAGCAGCGAGACGCTGTCCGGCTGCGTCGGGGCCGATCGCCTGGTGATGACGTCGACCTGGTGACCGCGGTCGGCCAGGGCCTCGGCCTGGTGGCGGACGACCACGTTCATGCCGCCGACCTCGCCGGATCCGGGCTCGTCGCCGGGGGAGGTGTGCAGCGACACCAGCCCGATGCGCAGGGGTTCGGTGGTGGTGCTCACCGGCCAAGCCTACCCAGCGGGTCGCCGCTGGGACGGGCGCGCTGGCGCGACGACAACCGGTCTCCGGCCCGCCTCGTCCACCGGGTCGGACGGGAGGCGCGGATCACCTCCCAGCACCTGCACGCGCTGGTCGCCGTGCCGCTCCCAGAACGCGGCCGTCCAGGCGCACAGGGCGCCGTCCAGCAGGTCCTCCCGGTGCTTGTGCGTCGGCCCGTGCAGCACGGAGGGCTCGGCGAGCCCGGCCGTCAGCGGGTGCGAGTCGAGGCGCAGCGGGGGATCGAGCGGGGTCGAGCGGAGCCGGCGCACGAGTTCGTCGAACGCCTCGGCGCGGCGGGCGCGCGCCACCGGGGCGGGGACCTTCAGGTCGAGCCGCTTGTAGCGGGGACGCTCGTCGTCGTAGCCGAGTTCCTCGACCCCGACGAGCGTCGTGTACGGGTAGCACTCGAACGCCGCCGGACCGGTGCGCGCCCGCATCCCATCGGTGTCGGACACGTACCCGACGCCGAGCGCGGTCAGCCGGGCGAGCAGCGCGGTGCCGGCGCTCGCCGCGGAGGCCTGGTTCGTCGGGTTCGCGGCGACCTTCCACCGGCCGTAGCGCTGCCCGACCTGCCGTTCGGCCTCGCGGATGCCGGTGGGGTTCGTCACGACGAGCGAGGCGTCGACGGCGACGAGCGTGCGTGGACCGAGGTGTCCGGCGATCCAGTCGGTCACGGCATCGACGCCGCGGGCCCACCCGGCGTCGGCGATCGTGCCGTCGGCGTCGGTCGCGACGAGGCCGGTCTCGTTCGCGGGCTTCCGGTCGCTGCCGAGGCCCCACGCCAGGTCCACTCCGAGGTACGCGGTCACCCACCCATCGTGCACCGTGTGCCTCCTGCTCCCGTCCCCACCCGGGAGGCGTGGCGTGCCCCGATGGAGCAGACGATGTCGGGTCGAGGGCGCCGACCCGACGGTTCCTGCTCCACCGACACGGGAAGGGCGGGAGCGTCGCGGGGGCTGCCGGGCGTCATGTGACCTCGTCCCGACGGGTCCGTGTACGGTCCGCTGCATGGCGAGCGAGGCGACGACGCTGACGGTCCCGGGGCCGCACGGCGACCGGGAGGTCCGGATCAGCAGCCCGTCCCGGGTGCTCTGGCCCGGGGCCGGGATCACGAAGCTCGACCTCGCCGAGTACCTCGTCGCCGTCGGGGACGCCTTCGTCCGGGCGAACGGCGACCGGCCGATCTCGCTGCAGCGGTTCGGCGCGGGCATCGACGGGGAGTCGTTCTTCTCGAAGAACCCGCCGAAGGGCGCGCCGGACTACGTCCGCGACGTCACGGTGACCTACCCGAGCGGGCGGTCGCACCCGCAGCTCGTGGTCGACGAGCCGGCGGTCGCGGTGTGGGCGGCGCAGATGAACACCGTGGTGTTCCACCCGTGGGCCTCCCGTGCGGAGGACAGCGACCACCCCGACCAGCTCCGCATCGACCTCGACCCGCAGCCCGGCACCGACTTCGCCGACGCCGTCCCGATCGCGCACGCGCTCCGCGAGGTGCTCGCCGAGGCCGGCCTGACCGCGTGGGCCAAGACGAGCGGCAACCGCGGCCTGCACGTGTTCGCGCCGATCCGCCCGGAGCACGAGTTCCTCGACGTGCGGCACGCGGTGATCGCCGCCGCCCGCGAACTCGAGCGACGGATGCCGGACCGGGTGACGACCGCGTGGTGGAAGGAGGAGCGCGGGCAGCGGGTGTTCGTCGACTTCAACCAGGCGAACCGCGACCGGACGATGGCCGGTGCCTACAGCCCCCGCGCCCTGGCGCACGCGAGCGTCTCGACGCCCGTCTCCTGGGACGAGCTGGACGACGTCGACCCGACGCGCTTCACGGTGCTGTCCGTGCCGGAGCGGCTCCGGACGGTCGGCGACCCGTGGGAGACGATGCACGAGGAGCCGGGGGAGTTGTCCACGCTGCTCGGTTGGTGGGAGCGGGACCTGGCGGCCGGGCTGGGCGAACTGCCCTTCCCGCCGGACTTCCCGAAGATGCCAGGGGAACCGCCGCGGGTGCAGCCGTCCCGCGCGAGGAAGTCCTGACCCAGGAGCGGGTCCGGTCGACCGACCGGACCGATCGGTCTCAGACGGCGGAGAGGTCTTCGCGCCGGTCGGGGTCGACCACGCGCGTGGTGTGCATCGGGAGCGTGACGCTCGCGGTGTGCAGGCGCGTCAGGCGGGACCAGGTGCCGCGGTTCGCGTCGCTGATGCCGTCGATGATCATGTCCCGCTCCCGTCCCGTGGCGTCCCCCGCCACGTTCCCAAGTCACTAGTTAGCCTAACTACTCCCGCAGCATATGAGGGGTCGTCGACCCTCGCAAGCGGACTGGCCAGAAGTCGCAGTCCCCCGTTCGGGGCGGCGCGCCGGGCACGGTGTGCGGAGTCGGGCGGACCTCAGCGCAGCACCTCGCGCAGGTCGTACGCCGTCGGCACCTCGAGCTGGTCGAACCCGCACGACCGCGCGTCCCGGTCCGGTCGCCAGCGCGCGAACTGCACCGTGTGGCGGAACCGGTCGCCCTCCATCTGGTCGTACCGGACCTCGAGCACGCGCTCCGGCGCGAGCCGGACGAACGACGTGTCGCGACCCGACGAGAACCGCGACCGTTCCCCGTCACCGGTGACGGGCCTCCCGTCCGCATCGCGGAGCACGACGGGGTCGAGCTCCTCGACCAACGCGAGCCGCGTCTTGTCGGTGAAGGCGGACACGCCGCCCACCTGCCGGAGCTCCCCGTCGTCGTCGTACAACCCGACCAGGAGCGAGCCGACCCCGGTCCCGCTCTTGCGCACGCGGTACCCGATCGCGACGACGTCGGCGGTGCGGTGGTGCTTGACCTTGAGCATGGTGCGCTTGTTCGGCTCGTAGGGCTTCGTGCGCGGCTTCGCGACGACACCGTCCAGGCCGGCTCCCTCGAAGGTGGTGAGCCACTCGCGGGCGAGCGCGACGTCGAGGGTCGTCTGCGTGACGAACAGCGGGTCCGCCAGGTCGGCGCCGAGGTCCTCGAGCCGGGCACGCCGCTCGTCGAACGGCAGGTCGAGCAGCTCGGACCCGTCGACGGCGAGCAGGTCGAACGCGACGAACTGCGCCGGGGTCTCGACGCTGAGCGTCCGGATGCGTGACGCGGCGGGGTGGATGCGCTGCGACAGTGCCTCCCAGTCGAGGCATTCGGCCCCGGGCTCGCCCGCGCGCACGACGACCTCGCCGTCGAGCACGACCGGGTGGTCGCGACCGCCGAACTGCGCGCGGAACGTCTCGACCAGCTCGGGGAAGTACCGGGTCAGCGGCTTCGCGCCGCGGCTGCCGATCGTGACGTCGTCGCCGTCGACGGTCACGATCCCGCGGAAGCCGTCCCACTTCGGTTCGTAGCGCAGGCCGCCGCGCACGCTGTCCGGGTCGGGGACGGCGGCGACCGCCTTGGCGAGCATCGGTGCGATCTCCATGCGCCCTGTCTACCCGGCACGGGCTGGCGGGCCGGGCGGGCGGGGCAGGCGCGGTGCGAGCGGCCTGGAGGCGCGGTGCGGCCGGTCGGGTCGGCGCGCCTCACTAGGGTGGTCGCGTGACGACCGTGCCCCCGCCGGCAGCGCCGGCACCGGAACCGACCAGTCCCGTGCAGGCCGCCGCCCTCCGCGCGGGCGAGCTGCCGCCCGTCGAGGAGGTCCGGCCGGGGGTGTGGACCCTGGCGGTGCCGTTCCACGGCGGGGTGCCCGCGGCGACGCTCGCGTACGTGGTCGAGGACGCAGCCGGGGACCTCACGGTCATCGACCCGGGGTGGAGCGGCGACGGGTCGCTCACCGAGCTGCGTGCGGGCCTGCGGTCGATCGGCCGGTCCCTCGACCACGTTGCCCTCGTCGCGGTCACGCACCTGCACGCCGACCACCTCGGTGCCGCCGCTGCGGTCCGTGCGGCGTCCGGCGCACGGGTCGCGATGCACGCGGCCGAGGTGCACGCCCTCGAGCACGAGCGGGCGGACGCTGCCGCGAACGACGCGGACATCGCGACGTGGGGCCTGCCCGAGGACCTGCGGGCCGGGGTCGTCGCGGCGTGGGGCACCGGCCGTCGGATCGGTCGCTCCGCGGGGGAGCCGCCGTACGCCGACCTCCTGCTCGGGGACGGCGACGTGCTGCCCGTGCCCGGACGGACGATCACCGCGCTCGGGACCCCGGGGCACACCGGCGGGCACCTGTGCTTCGTCGACGAGGCCGACGGGCTGCTGTTCACCGGCGACCACGTGCTGCCGCGGATCAACCCGGGCATCGGGCTCGGCGGGCGCACCGCGACGAACCCGCTCGCCGACTACCTGGCGTCGCTCCGACGACTCGACCCGTACGCCGACCTCGAGGTCTGCCCCGGGCACGAGTACCGCTTCCGCGACGTCGTGACCCGGGCACGCACCCTCGTGCAGCACCGGGAGGAGCGGACCCGCCACGTCGCGGCGGCGCTCGACGCCCTGGCGGGGACCGACCCCACGCTGTACGAGGTCGCCTCACGCGTGCCGTTCAGCGGCGGGATCGGCTCGATGACCGGGTTCCTGCTCGCGAGCGCGCTGACGCAGACGCGGTTCCACGCGGACCTGCTCGGTCGTGGCGACGAGGTCCGCCCCGCCTGACGCCCCGCCCGTCAGCGCCGCGCCCGCTGGCGCCGTCCTGCTGGCGGCGGCGCCGGCAGGCGCGGCGTCACACGATCGTCGCGGCGAGTCGTTCGAGCGTCGTGCGGGCGTCGGCGACCTCGGCGGCGGCGTGGTCGGCGAGCGGTGCGAGCTCCGGGACGCGGTCGGCGAGCGTCGCGCTCACCGTGACCGGGTAGTGCTTCATGCCGAGCGCGGACGCGAGGACGATGTCGAGCACGGGGGAGCCGTGGTCCCAGGTCTCCGTCGGGGTGCCGACGTCGTAGGTGGCCCCGCGGCTCACCACCGTGACGACCGGTCGACCGGCGAGTGGCTGCACCGCACCGGCGAGGACCCCGGGCACGTGCACGCGGTCGATCCAGGCCTTGAGGGTCGACGGCACCGTGTAGTTGTACAGCGGCGCCCCGATGACGACGGCGTCGGCCGCCAGGAGCTCGTCGACGACCTCCTGGCGCAGGCGCTCGGCCTCGGGAGCGACGGCCTCGTCCGGGCGACGGTCGGCGGCCGCCCAGTGCAGCGCCGAGCTCTCGAGGTGCGGGAGCGGGTCGGTGTGCAGGTCCCGGCGAATGACCGTGTACTCGGGGCCGCGGGCACGCCAGGCGTCGGCGAACGCCGCGGTGAGGTCGCGGGAGCGGGAATGCGCGAGGTCGGCCGACGAGTCGATGTGCAGCAGGGAGGGCATGGGCCCACGCTACCCACGCCGGGCCCCGGCGGACGGGCAGCCGACCGGTCGTGTCCGCACGGACGCCCACGGCCCCGTCGTGTCCGGGTGGGACACGGCGGGGCTGTGGGAGGTGCCTCCGGTCCGGTCCGGTCCGACGGCCCGACGAACGGGACCGACGGCCGTGCCGAACGGCGGTGTCAGCGCTGGGTGCGACGGCGACCGATGGTGCGGGCGCCTGCCAGGCCCGCACCAGCGGCGATCAGGCTGAGGGCCCAGGCGATCGGCGCGGTCTCGTCGGCGCCGGTGAAGGCGAGCTGGCCCTTCGTCGTCATCGCCGCGGTCGGCGCGGTGCCGACGGTCGCAGCGGTCGGGACGACCGTCACCGGGAAGGAGACCGAGATGCCGTCCTGCGCCACCGTCAGGCGGTGGGTCGAGGCGTGCGGGAACGTGACCTTCGTCGCGTACTCGTCCTCGTCGAAGGCGATCTGGTCGGTGGCGACGTCGCTGGTCACGGTCGGCTCGGGACGGTTGCCGTCCGCGTCGTACTGCGTCGTCGAGTTGCCGAACTCGTCGACCAGCTCCCCGCTGATCCAGAGCGACCCGCCCCGGGCCACGGTCGGGTTGCCGCCCTCCACGATCGTCGGTTCCAGCGAGTCGTCCGCGGGCTGGGTGGAGCTGGTGATGGTGCCGTCCGGGTGGATGATCCAGGTCTTGACCGGGTGCGTCAGGTGGGCGTCACCGTTCTCGTCGATGGAGTCGTAGTACTCCGCCGACGAGGTGTCCGTGGCGTAGGCGAGGACACCGACGGCGGCGGCCGGGTCGACCGTGATCTCGACGTACTGGGTCGAGGTCGTCGTCCCGTCCGTGGCGACGATCGTGAACTCGTAGTCGCCGGCGACGATCGGCGTGCCGCTCAGGACACCGGTCGTCGCGTCGAGCTCCAGGTCGTAGGGCAGGCGCAACGCCGGGTCGTCGTCGGGGTCCGTCGGGTCGGCGGACGACGGGTCGGCGTAGCCGACGGAGTACGTCACGGCACCGCTGGGCGCCGGGACGGCGAACGAGCGCGAGAACGCCTGGCCGGCGGTGGTCGTCAGCGTCAGGGCCTGGGCGACGACGACGGTGTCCTGCGCGAACTGCTCCTGCGTGCTGCCCAGCAGCGACAGGGTGATCGTCTTGCCGACCAGCTCCTTCGGCACGACGAAGGTGTCGCCGCGTCCGACCTCGTTGCCGTCGACGAGCCAGAAGGCGTCGATCGGATCGGTGAACCCGGTGGAGACGTACCCCAGGGTGCTGCCGACGGTGGGCGTGCCGACGATGGTCACCGTCGGTGCGGCCACGGCGGCGGCGGTCGGGCCGTCCGTCGCTGCGGGGGCGGGGGCGGCCGGGGACGCCGTCGATGCGGCGTCCGACGCCGCCGCGTCCGACGACGTCGGCGCCGCGGTCTCGGTGCCCGACGGCGTCGAGGGGCTCGTCGAGGAGTCGGACGGCGTCGACGAGGCACCGGACGGGCTCGTCGAGGTGCCGGTCGGGGTCGACGGGTCGGGGGTCGCGCCGGCGGCGGACGACTGGCCGGCCGGTGCGTTGGTCGTGGTGTCGGTCGGTGCGGCCGTCGACTGCGAGGGGTCGGTCGACGAGACGGCAGCCGTCGTGTCGGCGAACGCGGCGGTCGAGGTGAAGACGCCCAGACCGGTGGTCAGACCGATGAGTGCGACGGTGGTCCCCAGCGCGCAGGCGCGGCGGGTCGTGGAGGTGCTGTGGTGCACTGTTCCCCCAGTGCCCGGTGGGAACGTCGCGGTCTGCCGGGGGACCGGCCGGTCGTCGTGCTGCATGTCTTCTCCCTGGTGTGCGGTGGAGCCGTGGTGGCTCCTCACCTGGAGGTGTGCAGCACGGCGACCGATCTCACCGACGTCGGGTCACGATCCGGCAACGGCGGGGCGGCAGGGCCTCACGCGTGGTCGCGCTGGACGCTCGCCGCGCCCTCGAGGGCTGCCCGGAGGGCCGTCACGGCGGGCGAGTCCGCGCTCGACATCCGCTGGGCCGTGAAGATCGTGCGGCGTGCCGGGTCGGGCAGGTCGAGGAGCCGGCAGGACGTCGATCGACCCGCCCAGACGAGGTCCGGCATCAGGCCGACCGCGTTCCCCGACTCGATCAGGCGGATCTGCGCCTGCAGGTCGGCGGTCTCGTAGCGGACGTCCGGTTCGAAGCCGGCGCGGCGGCAGGTCTGCTCAGCGAAGTGCCGGGACGCGGCCCCGCGGGGCTCCATCACCCACGGCATGTCCGCGGCGTCGAGCAGGGCGACGCCGGGGTCGTCGTCGCTGAGCGGTACCAGGCAGACGTCGACGGGCGGGAGCGCGAGCCGGACCGAGTCGGTGGTGAGGTCGCGACGGTCGAGCCCGGGGAAGCGCGGTGCCGCGTGCGCCGGGTACTGCTCGGCGATCACCATGTCGAAGTCCCGCGCCCAGGTCTCGTTCAGCGCCGTCTCCGGCTCGCGCTGCACCATCTCGACCCGGACGTCGGGGTGCTCCAGCGCCATCGTGCGGAGTGCCGTCGGCATCAGGGCGAGGGCTGCGGACTGGAAGACGGCGACGCGCACGCGGCCCTGCACGGACGTCAGGGTCGACTCCACGCTGGCCTGTGCGCGTTCGAGCACGTCGAGCACCTCGCCCGCCGCGGCCACGAGGACCTCGGCCTGCGGGGTGAGCTGCAGCCGCCGACCGGAGCGTCGCAGGAGCTGCACGCCGGCCTCCCGCTCGAGCACCGCGAGCTGCTGCGAGACCGCCGAGGGGGTGAAGTTCATCGCACCGGCCACGGCGGCGACGGTGCCCCGGATCGAGAGTTCCCGGAGGAGCACGAGACGGCGGACGTCGAGCACGACGGAACAGTAGCAGGACTGAACGGTACGCGTCAGCAGGAGTTGCTTCCGCTTACGCTTCCGGAACTCCACACTGATCCCATGACCGACCTCCAGGCACGCGACACCGACGCCGCTCCGACCCCGCACGACGACCTGGCGGACCAGTCCGTCGCGCTGGTCCGGCAGTGGCTGGCCGAGGCGGAGACGTACCCGGCCGACGGCTCCGCCAAGCAGCTCGCGGGCGTGCTCGCCGACCCGAAGGGCCTGGCGTTCGCGGTCGGCTTCGTCGACGGTGTCGTCCGCCCCGAGGACCTCGGCGTCGCGGCCCGGCGGCTGCGTGCGATCGCACCCGACGCCCCCGGGTTCCTGCCCGCGGCGCTCCGCGGGCTCGTCCGGCTCGGTGGCGGCATGGCGCCCGTGCTGCCGAACGTCGTCGTGCCGATCGCCCGCCGTGTGCTCCGCGAGATGGTCGGGCACCTCATCGTCGACGCCACCGACGCCAAGCTCGGGCCGGCCATCGCGAAGATCAAGCGCGAGGGCGTCCGCCTCAACGTCAACCTGCTCGGCGAGGCCGTGCTCGGCGAGAAGGAGGCGGCCCGGCGGCTCGAGGGCACCGAGCGCCTGCTCGCCCGCGACGACGTCGACTACGTGTCGATCAAGGTCTCGTCGACCGTGCACCCGCACTCGCCGTGGGCCTTCGACCACGCCGTCGAGGACATCATCGCCAAGCTCCGCCCGCTGTTCCGCCGTGCGGCCGCGTCGAGCCCGGCGAAGTTCATCAACCTCGACATGGAGGAGTACAAGGACCTCGACCTGACGATCGCGGTCTTCACGAAGCTCCTCGACGAGCCCGAGTTCACCGCGCTCGAGGCCGGCATCGTCCTGCAGGCGTACCTGCCCGACGCGCTCGCCGCGATGCAGCACCTGCAGGAGTGGTCCGCCGCCCGTCGTGCCCGGGGCGGGGCCGACATCAAGGTCCGGCTCGTCAAGGGCGCGAACCTGCCGATGGAGCAGGTCGAGGCGTCCGTGCACGGCTGGCCCCTCGCGACGTGGCACACCAAGCAGGACTCCGACACGAACTACAAGCGGGTGCTCGACTGGGCGCTGACGCCCGAGCGCATCGCGAACGTCCGCGTGGGTGTCGCGGGGCACAACCTGTTCGACGTCGCCCACGCCTGGCTGCTCGCCGGGGAACGCGGGGTCCGGGACGGCATCGAGTTCGAGATGCTGCTCGGCATGGCCCAGGGGCAGGCCGAGGCCGTCCGCCGGACCGTCGGGTCCCTGCTGCTCTACACGCCGGTCGTGCACCCCGGTGAGTTCGACGTCGCGATCGCGTACCTCATCCGCCGCCTCGAGGAGGGTGCGTCGCACGACAACTTCATGTCGGCGGTGTTCTCGCTCGCGTCCTCGCCCGAGCTCTTCGCCCGTGAGGAGTCCCGCTTCCGCGACTCCCTCGTCCCGCTCGGCGAGCCCGGTGGCCTCGACGCGCCGGCCCCGCACCGCGTCGCCGACCGCTACGCGGCCGTCGAGCGCCCCCGGCCGGGCCACTTCGAGAACACCCCGGACAGCGACCCGTCGGTCGCCGCGATCCGCGAGTGGGGCGCCGGCATCACCGGCCGGGTCGCCTCGTCGACGCTCGGCGAGCGCGGCGTCCAGGAGGCCCGGATCACCGCCGCCGAGCAGCTCACGTCGGTCCTCGACCGCGTGCGCACCGCCGGTGCGACCTGGGGGACCTGGTCCGGTGCCGCGCGCGGCGCGGTCCTGCACGCCGTCGGCGACGCGCTCGAGGCGAACCGGGCCGCACTCGTCGAGGTCATGGCGGCCGAGGCCGGCAAGACCATCGACCAGGCCGACCCCGAGGTCTCCGAGGCGATCGACTTCGCGCACTTCTACGGTGAACTCGCGGCGCAGCTCGACGACGTCGACGGTGCCGCGTTCACGCCGGCTGCGCTGACCCTCGTCACGCCGCCGTGGAACTTCCCGGTCGCGATCCCCGCGGGGTCGACGCTCGCCGCCCTGGCCGCCGGGTCCGCCGTCGTGCTGAAGCCCGCGCCGCCCGCCGAACGTTCGGGTGCGGTGCTCGCCTCGATCATCGAGACCGCGCTCGACGCGCACGGTGCGCCCGCGGACGTCCTCGCGTTCGTGCAGGTGGCGGAGGACGAGCTCGGTCAGCAGCTCATCACGGCACCGCAGGTCGACCGCGTGATCCTCACCGGCGCCTACGAGACGGCCGAGCTGTTCCGGTCGTTCCGCCCCGACCTGCCGCTGCTCGCCGAGACCTCGGGCAAGAACGCGATCATCGTCACACCGTCGGCCGACCTCGACCTGGCCGTGAAGGACGTCGTCGCGTCCGCGTTCGGGCACGCCGGGCAGAAGTGCTCCGCTGCGTCCCTGGTCGTCCTCGTCGGCTCGGTCGCGACGTCGCGTCGGTTCCGGTCGCAGCTGCTCGACGCCGTGTCGTCGCTCACCGTCGGCCACCCGACCGACCCGACGACGCAGATGGGCCCGGTCATCGAGCCCGCCGCCGGCAAGCTCCTCGAGGGCCTGACCACGCTCGGCGCCGGCGAGTCCTGGGCGGTCGCGCCGCGGAAGCTCGACGAAACCGGCCGGCTCTGGAGCCCGGGCGTCCGCGACGGCGTGGCCCGCGGGTCGGCGTTCCACCGCACCGAGTACTTCGGTCCGATCCTCGGCATCATGACGGCGAAGACCCTCGACGAGGCGATCGCGATCGTGAACGAGGTCGACTACGGACTGACGTCGGGCCTGCACTCGCTCGACCCCCGTGAGATCGGCACCTGGCTCGACCGGATCGAGGCAGGCAACCTCTACGTCAACCGCGGCATCACCGGCGCGATCGTGCGCCGCCAGCCGTTCGGCGGGTGGAAGAAGTCGGCGGTCGGTGCCGGGACCAAGGCGGGCGGGTTGAACTACCTGCTCGGTCTCGGGTCCTGGACGCCGCGCGAGGCCTCCGCGGGGGTCCCGGCGAGCCGTGCCGTGCGGGAGTTCGTCCGCGCCGCGGGGCTGGACAGCGCCTCGCTCGAGCGCGCCGTCGCGTCCGACGAGCACGCGTGGTCGACGCTGTTCGGCACCGCGGTCGACGTGTCCGCGCTGTCGGCCGAGCGGAACGTCGCGCGCTACCTGCCCTTCCCCGGCGTCCACGTGCGCCTGGCCGACGACGACGTGCCCGCGCTCGTGCGGGTCGTGGCGGCGGCGCTCCGCGCCGGGACCACCGTCGACGTGTCCGTCGCCGGTGGTCTGCCCACGGCGGTCGCGGCAGCCGTGCGGGCGCTCCCCGTGGTGCGGTCCGTTGCCGAGAGCGTGAGCGATGCCGCGTTCGCGAAGCGCATCGCCGCCGGGTCGTCCACGCGCGTGCGGCTCGTCGGTGGGGACGCCGCGGAACTCACCCGTGCCGTGGGCGGTCGGCCCGACGTGGCCGTGTACGGCGGACCCGTCACCGAGGCCGGTCGGATCGAACTGCTGCCGTTCCTCCGCGAGCAGGCGGTGTCGATCACGGCGCACCGCTTCGGGACGCCGAACCACCTCACCGACGACCTGATCTAGGTCGACGAGCCCGACCGGCAACGGCCCCCGACCTCGGTCGGGGGCCGTTCCCGGTTCGTCCCACCGAGGTCCGGACGTCCCGACTGTCCATTGTCCGTACCGGTCGCGCGTTCCCGGACCGGTCCGGACCACGGCTGCGTACCGTCGGCGTCATGTGCGAGTCCGTCCAGTGCCCCGTGTGCGGCAAGATCTCGTGGACCGGCTGCGGCGACCACGTCCGCGACGTCCTGCGCGGCACCCGTCGCCGCGACCGGTGCGGCGGCCACGGGGTCCCGCACCACATGCTCGACGGCGCCGGGTTCCGGTGAGCGGGACGGCGTCGGCCGCCGGTGGTGCGGGCACGGACGGCATCGTCGACCCGCAGGGCTTCGCGCACGTCCGGCTCACCGTGACCGACATCCGGCGGAGCAAGGCCTTCTACGAACAGCTCCTCGGCAGGCCGCCCGGGAGCGACTTCAGCGACCAGATCGACGACCCGACGATCCACGACGACCCGTGGCGCACGTACGGCGGCTGCTCGTTCACCTTCCAGGGACAGACACTCGGCCTGCGTCCCGTCGCGGCTCCGGGGGACCGGTTCGACCCGGACCGCGTCGGCCTCGACCACCTCAGCCTGCGTGTGCGGAGCGTCGACGACCTGCACCGGGCCGTCGAACGCCTCGACGCCGCCGGGATCGAGCACGGCGCAGTGACCGACCTCGAACCGTTCGGCGTCGTCGTCCTGTCGCTCCAGGACCCGGACGACATCAACCTCGAGCTCACCGCGCCGAGGCCGTCCGCCGCCTGATCCGGCACGGGTCGCCCGTTGGCCGGTAGCCGCGCTCACCCCGTCGCCGCCCAGGGCCCGCGCGTTGGCTCGGCACCATGACCGACCAGATCGTCCAGCCCCTCGGCCTCGCCCACGTGCGGGTCACCGTCACCGACATCCACCGCAGCAAGGCCTTCTACGAGCAGCTGTTCGGCACGGCGCCGGCGATGGACTTCAGCGAGCACATCGACGAGCCCGGCATCGCCGACGACCGGGAGCGCCTGTACGGCGGGTGCATCTTCCCGGTCGGCGAGCAGCTCTTCGGCCTGCGTCCGGTCGCACCGAGCGGCCAGCGCTTCGACCCGGACACGGTCGGGCTCGACCACGTGAGCTTCGTCGTCGGTTCGGTCGACGAGCTGCACGCCGCCGCCGAGCGCCTCGACGCCGCCGGGGTCGACCACGGCGAGGTGACCGACCTCGGCGACGCCGGCATGGTGATCCTGTCCGTGCAGGACCCGGACGACATCAACCTGGAGCTCGCCGCCCAGAAGTGACGTCCCGCACCCGGCAGGGGAGGCGCGGCCTGCGTCCCCGCCGGGTGTCGCGCATCGGCGCTCAGGCGTCGACCGGGACCGCCATCGTGTCCGCGACGAGCGTGCGGAGCTCCGGCGGCACGGGCATCGGCCGACGGGCCCCCTCGCGGTCGATGATGACGTGCACGAACTCGCCGGTGGCGAGCAGGGTGCCGTCGGACTGCCGGAACAGGCCGAACTCCCACGTCAGGCTGGTGTTCCCGATGCGCTTCGAGCGCATGCCGACCTCGATCACGTCCGGCCAGACGGCGGACTCGACGAAGTGGCAGCTGGACGTCACGAGCACCGCGATCCAGTCCGACGAGAACGGGTCGAGCCCGGCCTCCTCACGGAACCAGTACGTCGACGCGTTGTCCATCGCGCTGTAGTAGATCGTGTTGTTGACGTGGCCGAACATGTCGTTGTCGTTCCACCGCGTGGGGTAGGTGCGGTGGAAGGGGTACTCGTCGAGGGTCATCGAACTCCGTTCCTTCGTCTGCCATCCTCTCGCGCCGACCTCGGTGTGGGCGCAGGACCTCGTGGGCGCGTCGGACCGGTCGGGCTCACGGGCGCAGCACGTACTCGAAGGTCGTGCGTGCCCGGCGGGGGTCGGGTCGGTCGCCGCTGATCAGGTCGGCGTACGTGAACGACTCCGAGATGCGGACGAGCAGCCGTGCGAGTTCCTCGGCCGTCAGCGGCGCGGGGTCGAACGCCCCGTGGTCGTGCTCCTCCTGCACGAGCGCGGTGACGACGGCGACGAACCGCCGCTGCACGTCGCTGTCCGTGGTGGTGAGCAGTCGGAGCGCCCGCGCGGGCTCGCGCGTCAGGAAGGTCCGGAAGTAGGGCGCCTCGATCAGGTCCGCCGTGAAGTGGTCGAGCACGGCCGCGATCCTGGCGGCCCCGGTCAGGTCGGTCGCCGCGCGGGACGCCGCGTCGAGCGTGGGGACGGCGAGGGACCACAGGATCTCCGAGAGGAGCTGGTCGCGGTTGCCGACCCAGCGGAACAACGACGTGCGGTCGACCCCGAGCGAGGACGCCAGCGACCCCATGTCGATCCGTGAGCCGGCGATGAAGGTGCGCCGCGCGGAACGGAACGCGCGTCGTGACTCGGGATGGGCCTCCAGTCTGGTGGTGAGCGCGCTCGGGACGAGCGCCGCCCCGAGCGCTGCCGTGTCGTGTGCTGTGCGTTCCTGTGAAGGCACGATCCTCCCTTGCAACGTTTTCGAGAATGATGCACGCTCGGAGGTATGTCAACGACGTCCGTGGTGACCCCCCTCCTCGAATCCGACTTCTACCGGTTCCAGGACGGCCTGACGGAGCGTGAGCGCGCCTCGCTCGGTGAGCTCCGTGCGTACCTCGAGGCCGAGGTCCGTCCGATCGCCGACGAGTACTGGGCCCGGGCGGAGTTCCCGCGGCAGACCATCGCGCCGCTCGCGGAACTCGGCATGTACGGCCCGAGCATCCCGCTCGTGCGGCAGTTCGAGAACTCGGCCGTGTACCGCGGCTGGGCGGCCCTCGAGCTCGGGCGCGTGGACGCCAGCGTCGCGACGTTCATCGGCGTGCAGTCCGGTCTGGCCATGAACTCGATCGCGGTCGGCGGCAGTGACGAGCAGCAGCGCGAGTGGCTGCCGCGCATGGCCACCGGCGAGGTCGTCGGTGCCTTCGGCCTGACCGAACCGCTCTCCGGCAGCGACTCCGCCCGCGGGCTCCGCACGACCGCGCGACGCGAGGGCGACACGTGGGTCCTCGACGGCGAGAAGCGCTGGATCGGCAACGCGACCTTCGCGGACGTCGTCGTGATCTGGGCGAAGGACGTCGCCGACGAGCAGGTCAAGGGCTTCCTCGTCACCACGGACACCCCAGGCTTCACCGCGACGAAGATCGAGGACAAGATCGCCCTGCGCGGGGTGCAGAACGCCGACATCGTCATGCAGGGCGTGCGGGTGCCCGAGTCGCGCCGGCTCCAGCGCGCGAACTCGTTCCGGGCGACCGCCGAGGTCCTGCGCCTCACCCGCACCGAGGTGGCCTGGCAGGCGATCGGCATCGCGGTCGGCGCCTACGAGGCGGCGCTCGACTACGCCCGCGAGCGCGTCCAGTTCGGGAAGCCGATCGCGTCCCACCAGATGGTGCAGGACCTCCTCGTGAAGTCCCTCGCGAACATCACCGCGTCGATCGCCCTGTGCACGCGCGCGTCGCAGATGCAGGACGAGGGCATCGGCGGCGACGAGCACTCCGCGATGGCGAAGGCGTTCGCGACCGCTCGGATGCGGGAGACCGTCGGCTGGTGCCGCGAGGTCCAGGGCGGCAACGGCATCGTCCTCGACAAGGGCGTCGCGCGGTTCTTCGCCGACGCCGAGGCGATCTACTCGTACGAGGGCACGCGCGAGGTGAACACGCTCATCGTGGGCCGGGCGATCACGGGCCAGGCCGCGTTCGTGTAGCGGGGCGGGTGCGTCTCGCGTCCGCCGCTGCTGGGCGACACCGCCGCTGTCGGACGACAGCGGCGGTGTCGCATCATGCGCACGCACCGACCGCCGGGCGCTGCGTGCGTCATCTCCGACGTCGTACGACAGCCGCGATGTCGCATCATGCGCGCGCACGAAAGCCCGAGCGGTGGAGGCGTCATCGTGGACGTCGTACGACAGCGGCGATGTCGTTCCGCAGCGGCACCCCACCACGCGACACCGCCCGCTACCCCGCCCGGCCCGCTACCCCCGCCCGTAGCTCAGGCCCAGAACGCCGCGATCGCCTCCGCGACCCCCGCCCCCTGCCGCCGCCCCTCGACGGACGCCGGTGCCTGGGTCGACAGCGACAACGAGTTCGCGCCGAACGCGTGCTGCGACGCACTGTCCGCGACGATCACCTCGACCGAGCTGCCGCCCGCGCGCAGGGACTCGACCGCGACGTCGAGCCACGGTCCGAGCGGCGATGCACCCTCGGGCCCGCACGCCACGACGAGCACGCGCTCGTGCCCGGCGGCGACGTCGGCGTTCGTGGCCGAGCGGAGCCCGCCGTCGATGTGCGGCACCCCGTCGATGTGCACGGGCGACCACACGAACGGCACCGAGCAGCTCGCCGCCACGGCACGCGTCAGGGGCACGCCGGTCGTCGCGGTGAGCACCTTGAACGTGCCGTCGGTGGCGTCGATCGTCGTGACCCCGAGCGGCTTCTCCGGCCACTCGGTCCCGGGCAGGGTCTCGGCGAAGGTCGCGATGCGCTCCTCGTCGGTCTGCCCGGTGACGACCTGCTGCGCGACGGCGCCGAGCCGGGCGCGGGCGTCCTGCTCCGAGGTCGAGCCGGCCAGCACCTGCGCGAGGCGCTCCTGGAAGTCCTCGCCCGCGATCGGCGCCGGCTCCTCGTAGGTGGAGGGCACCGGCGCGTGCAGCTGCTCGTACGCGGGCGCGACCGCGCCGTACCGGACGAACGTCCCGACGACGCTGCCGGCGCTCGACCCGACCACCAGGTCCGCCGCGTCGAGGTCGACCCCGGCCTCCTGCAGCGCGGACAGGACCCCGACCTCCCACGCGATGCCGGCGACGCCGCCACCGCCCAGGACGAGTGCGCGGGTACCGGGGGCTGGGGTGGCGAGTTCGCTCATTCGACCTGCTTACCAGGTGGGGGAAGGACGGACGGGAGGATCGTGGCGGGCCCGCCACGATCCTCCCGTCCGTCCTGTGTCGGCTCGGCCGACCCGTCACCGCCGGTCCGGCGCGGACCGGCCCCGTCTCGCGAGAGCTGCGGGGTCAGTCCGACGCGACGTCGATGAGGACCTTGCCGACCGCGTCGCCCTCGACCGCGTCGTGGGCGGCGGCGGTGTCCTCGAGCGCGAAGCGCACGAGCGGCAGGCCGGCGTCCTCGCCGACGGGGAGCACACCGTCGCGGAGGGCCGCGGTGACGTCCTCGGCGGCTGCCGTCAGCGCGTCGTCGCCGATCGTGTAGAGCAGCAGGAACTGGTAGCGGGCGTTCACGCTCATGTTCGGACGGATCGGCAGGGTCGCGTGGTCGCCGCCGTTGTTCGCGTAGATCGAGACGACGCCGTGGTTCGCCAGGACGTCCGCGACCAGGTCGGCGTTCTGCGGGATCGACACCTCGACGACGATGTCGACGCCGCCGGGGGCGATCTCGCGGATGCGGGCGGCGGCGTCCTCGTCGCGGTAGTTCACCGTGTGGTGGGCGCCGGCGGCGGTCGCGAGGGCGGCCTTGGCGTCGGAGCTGATCGTCGTGACGACGGTCGCCCCGGCCCAGCGCGCGAGCTGGACGGCGGCGTGCCCGACGGCTCCGGCGCCACCGGCGACGAGGACCGTGCGGCCCGCGAGTGCACCGGGGGACAGGCGCGAGGGGCCGTGCTCGTGCGTGGTGAGGGCGCGGTGGGCGGTCATCGCGGGGACGCCGAGCGAGGCGCCGACGTCGAAGCTCGTGCCCTCGGGCAGACGGACGGCCCGTGCGGCGGGGACGACCGTGTACTCCTGCGCGGTGCCGGTCGGGCGGCTCGCGGCGGCCATGTACAGCCAGACGCGGTCGCCCTCGGCGAGGTCCTCGACGCCCTCGCCCACGGCGTCGGCCACGCCGGCGCCGTCCTGGTTCGGGGTGATCTCGGGGAAGGGCAGGCCGTCGCCGTACGTGCCGCCGGCGCGGGCCTTCCAGTCGGTGGGGTTGACGCCGGAGACGACGACGCGGACGCGGACCTCGCCGGGGCCGGGCTGGGGGACCTCGCGGTCGACCAGGTCGAGGACGCTGCTGTCACCGGGCTTCGTGTAGACGATGGATCGCATGTGTCCAGGCAACCACCGCGGGGTGCGGGGTCGTCCCGGTGGCGTTCAGCGCGGTGCGCTGGTGCGCGGCGTGTCGCGCGCCGTTCCGTGCGGCGCGCGACCGGTGCCGCTCAGTGCGGGGTGCGCGCGTCGTACTCGTCGCGTGACTCCTGCACGTCGGCCATGTGGTCGGTCGCCCAGTCCTCGAGCGGCGCGAGCACCGTGCGGAGAGAGCGGCCGCGTTCGGTGAGCTCGTACTCCACCCGTGGCGGGATCTCGGGGAACACCGTCCGGGTGACGAGGCCGTCCCGCTCGAGCGCACGGAGGGTCTGCGCCAGCATCTTCTGCGACACGCCCTGCACCCGCGCCGCGAGCGTCGAGTACCGCTGGGGACCGTCCACGAGGGACCCGATCGTGAGCACGCTCCACCGGTCGCCGATCCGGTCGAGGAGCTGCCGCGACGGGCAGTCCGCGGCGTAGGGG
This sequence comes from Curtobacterium sp. MCBA15_012, assembly GCF_001864935.2. Lineage (NCBI taxonomy): Bacteria > Bacillati > Actinomycetota > Actinomycetes > Micrococcales > Microbacteriaceae > Curtobacterium > Curtobacterium sp. MCBA15_012. Next base: position 1,394,913 of record NZ_CP126267.1, read on the forward strand.
CTGTACTCGAGCGCTGACATCGCATCCTCCGTTACGCACCATCAGGTGCCTACTTCCCAGAAGAGAGTAACGCGAGTACGGTCGGGATCACCAGTCACGGAAGGACACTCATGACCAACATCGTCGTCTTCGGCGGCACCGGCTACGCCGGCTCCGCCATCGTCCGCGAGGCCCTGTCCCGCGGGATCGCCGTCACCGCCGTCGCGCGCGACACCTCGAAGCTCGACGCCGCCGAGGGCCTGACCCTCGCGCAGGGCGACGCCTTCGACGCCGACTTCGTCGCGGACGTGACGAAGGGCGCCGACGTCGTCATCGTCTCGCTGCAGGCGGTCCAGGCCGACGGCAGCGAGCTCAAGGACAAGTTCCAGCACTTCGTCGACGCGGCCGCGGCTGCCGGCGCACGCCTCGGCATCGTCGGCGGCGCCGGCTCGCTGCTCGTCGCGGAGGGTGGCCCGGCGCTGGTCGACACCGCCGAGTTCCCGGACGAGGTCAAGCCGGAGGCGAAGAGCCACGGCAAGATCCTCGAGGGGCTGCGGTCGGGCGCCTACACGGGCGACGTCGACTGGTTCTACGTGAGCCCGGCGGCGGCGTTCGGCAGCTGGAACCCCGGCGAGCGGAAGGGCACCTACCGCACCACGGACGACCTGCTGCTCACCGACGCCGACGGCAACTCGGACATCTCCGGCGAGGACTACGCCATCGCGATCGTCGACGAGGTCGAGCGCCCGGCGCACCACCGCGCCCGCTTCGGCGTCGCGTACTGAGGCACGGCGCGCCGCGGGAAACCGTGGCGCGCAGCGCCCGCGCACAGTCGAGAGCACGCCGCACCACGCATCAGCGTGGTGCGGCGTGCTCTTCGTGGTCGGGCCGCCCCGTGTCGGCCGGGAGGCGCGTGGCGGCCTGGCCCCGCGCCTCCCGGCCGACGTGTGGTGCGTGCTGCTCCCGCACAACGGGAGGCACGTCGCGCCACGTGATCCCGTGGTGCGACGTGCCCGCGGTTGTGCGCCGCGCGCACGGCGGCTGCGCCGCGCCCGCTCGCGCGGCGGCTGCGCCGCGCCCGCTCGCGCGGCCGGTCGGTCCGTCCCGCGTCCGCCGGGAGGCGCGTGGCGGCCTGGCCCCGCGCCTCCCGTCCGCCGTGTGGTGCGTGCTGTTCCCGCACAACGGGAGGCACGTCGCGCCACGTGATTCCGTGGTGCGACGTGCTCCTGGTTGTGCGTCGTGTGCACGGCGGCTGCGCCGTGCCCGTTCGCGCGGCTGGTCGGTCCGCCCCGTGTCGGCCGGGAGGCGCGCGTCGGACGGGAGGCTCGTGGCGGCCCGGCCACGGGCCTCCCGTCCGCCGTGTGGTGCGTGCTGCTCCCGCACAACGCAAAGCACGTCGCGCCACGTGATTCCGTGGCGCGACGTGCTTCCCGTTGTGCGCGGCGCGCACGGCGGCTGCGCCGTGCCCGTTCGCGCGGCCGGTCGGTCCGTCCCGCGTCCGCCGGGAGGCCCGTGGCGGCCCGGCCACGTGCCTCCCGTCCGACGTGTGGTGCGGGCTGCTGCCGCACAACGCAAAGCACGTCGCGCCACGTGATCCCGTGGTGCGACGTGCCTCCGCTTGTGCGCCGCGCGCACGGCGGCTGCGCCGCGCCCGCTCGCGCGGCCGGTCGGGCCGCCGCGCGTCGGACGGGAGGCTCGTGGCGGCCCGGCCACGGGCCTCCCGGCCGACGTGTGGTGCGGGCTGCTCCCGCACAACGCAAAGCACGTCGCGCCACGTGATTCCGTGGCGCGACGTGCTTCCCGTTGTGCGCCCGCCCCGGCCAGCGCGACCGCGCGCGGCGATCGCGCCCGCGGCGCCGTGCCGCCCGCCGCGCGCGCCGCGACCGCGCGCCGCCCTACCGCTGCCCGACGATCGCGGGCATCGGCAGGTGGTGGCGCATCCGCACGGCGAGGTGCAGACCGCCCCGCCGGGCGAGGACGAGCCCCACGACGACCGCCGCCGCTGCCGGGACGCCCCCGGCGACGACCATGCCGACGTGGGCGCCGAAGTGGTCCACGACCTGACCCATCAGCGGGCCGCCGATCGCCTGCCCGCCGAGCAGCACGAGGACGTACAGCGACATCACTCGGCCGCGGATCGCCACGTTCGAGGACAACTGCACGAGCGAGTTCGAGGCGGTCATGAACAGCAGCTGCGACATCCCGACCGCGACGAGCGCGACCGTGAACGGCGCGATCACCGGGATCGAGCCGGACACCACGAGCAGGACCCCGGTCCAGAACACCCCGCCGACGATCGTGCGGAGCCGCACCACCGCTCGACGGGTCGACAGCAGCGCACCGACCAGGGCACCGACCGCGACGGCCGAGTTGAACGCGCCGTAGCCCGCGGCGCCGACGTCGTAGACCTTCGACGCGAACGCCGACAGCAGCACGGGCATGGTCAGGGCGAACACCGAGAAGAACACCATGAGCACGACGGGCACCAGGATGGTCGGCTTCCGCACGGCGTAGCGGAGCCCCTCGACGAGCTGTCCCTTCGTGCGGGGAGCCGGCGGTGTCCGGTGCAGTTCGGACACCCGCAGGAACCCGAGCGTCACCACCACGGCGACGCACGCGGTCGCGTTGACGCCGAACGACCACCCGGCCCCGACCGCGACGAGCAGGGCGCCGGAGAGCGCCGGCCCGATCATGCCGCCGAGCTGGAACACGCTCGAGTTGACGCTGATGGCGTTGCGGAGGTGCTGGTGCCCCACGATCTCGGTGACGAACACCTGGCGCGCGGGGTTGTCGATCACGGTCACCATGCCGACGAGGAACGCGATCACCCAGATGTGCCACGCCTCCACCACCCCGGTCAGGGTGAGCACGGCGAGCAGGGCGGACAGCACCGCGAACGCCCCCTGCGTGATCATCATCAGCGCACGCTTCGAGAACCGGTCGACGAGCACGCCGCCCCAGAGCCCGAAGAACAGCATCGGCGCGAACTGGCACGCGACCGTGATGCCGACCTGCGCGACCGACCCGGTGAGCTGGAGCACGAGCCAGTCCTGCGCGATGCGCTGCATCCACCCCGCGGTCATCGCCACGAGGTTCGTCGCCGTGAACAGGCGGAAGTTCGGGACGGAGAGCGCGATGAGGGTGTGGCGCCACGGCGGCCGTTCGGCCTGGATCGGGAGGGGTTCGGTGGGGGGAGGGAGGGTCGTCGGTGACGCACTCACGGTGGTGGGGCTCCGGATCGTCGGGGGCGGATTCGTACCCGTTCGAAACTACGTCACCGCGGCCCATTCGATCCCCGTATGGTGACTATCAGTCCATTGCGGAACGCAATGACCGGCGCAGCGTCGACCAGCGCCGGCCATCGCGGAACCCAACGACCGGCGCAGCGTCGACCAGCGCCGGCCATCGCGGAACGCAACGACCGGCGCACCGCCGACCAGCGCCGCCCGACCTGAGCGACCTCGACCCACCCTCCCGACCAGATGGAGCCCCCGTGCTCGACCCCGTCCTGTTGCAGACCTTCCTCGCGGTCGCCGAGACCGGGAGCTTCACGGTCGCCGGTCAGCGCCTCGGCATCAGCCAGCCGACCGTCTCCCAGCACGTGCGGCGGCTCGAGACCGCGGTGTCGCGCACCCTCGTCGCCCGGGACACCCGTGGGGTCGCGCTCACCGACAACGGCGACGCGATGGCGGGCTTCGCCCGGACGATCCTCGCGGCCCACGCCACGGCTGACGCGTACTTCTCGGGGGCGGCCACCCGCGGTCGGCTCCGGTTCGGCGCGGCCGACGACCTCGCGATCACGCAGCTCCCGCGGATCCTCCGGGACTTCCGGCGCCTGCACCCGCAGGTGAACCTCGAGCTCACGGTGAACCAGTCCGCCCCGCTCCTGCGCCGGGTGCACGCCGGGCAGCTCGACCTCGTGTTCATCAAGCAGACCGCGGGGGAGTCGGCCGAGGGCACCCGCGTCGCGACCGACCAGATGGTGTGGATGGCGCAGGACGGCATCGCGCTCGAGCCCGGCGAACCGGTCCCGCTCATCGCGTACCAGGCCCCGAGCATCAGCCGGCAGATGGCGATCGACGCCCTCGAGGCGGCCGGTCGCACCTGGCGGATCACCTGCAACACGCGTGACGTGAACGGGGTCCTGGCCGCGGTCCGGGCCGGGATCGGGGTGGCGGTGTTCCCGCACTCGCTCATCCCCGCCGACCTGGTGAAGGTCTCGCAGCGGCTCGCGCTGCCGGACCTGCCGGCCGTCGACTACGTGCTCATCGCGAACCCGACGGTGCAGCGCGAGCCGATCGAGGCCCTGACGAACGCGATCACCTCGCGCGGGGTCGTCCGCGCGGTCTGACGGCGGGCGCTCCGCCCTACGGGGCGACGCCCGGCACGACGCCGGTCCCGGTCACGTCCGGCAGCGCGATCCCACCAGCACCGAGCAGCGCCGCCGCGAGGGCCCAGAGCAGCACGAGCGTCCCGACCCCGCCGAGCACGGCACCGAGGAGGGCGAGCGGCCGCTGCCACGTCGTGGTCGGGTCCCGCAGGACGGTCGTCGACAGCACGAGCGCGACGATCCCGAGGGCGATCCCCGTCGCGTGCACGGTCGCCGGCGCGGTGAACCACCACGCGGCGAGCGCGAGGGTCGCGCCGCCGGTCAGGGCACCGAGCAGGCCGCCCGTGGTCGGCGAGACCGCGGGCCGCCGGTCGGTGCGCGTGGTCGCGGAACCGGCCGGGAGGCGCGGTGCACGTCCGTCGGTCCGGCCCGCGTGGCCGGGACGGTCACCGGTGCTCGCGTGGTCACCGGTGGACGGGTGGCCAACCGCTCCCGCGCGCGCACCGAGGGCCCGGCTGCGCGCCTCGGGAGCGGACGTCCGGCCGGCCCGTGGCCCGGACCGTCCACGCCCTCGTCGGGGTCGAGCGGACCGCGCCGCACGTTCGCTCTCGGGCAGGTCGATCGTCTCGAGGGGCATCGTCGCGACGGAGAGGCCGTCCTCGTCGCCGGGGACCGCCGCTCCGAGGGCACCGGACGCGTCCGTGTGCGGCACGCTCCGGTGCGCCGCGCCGCCGTCGGGTGCGGTGTCGGCCGTGGTCGGGGTGCTCGTCGGGGGAGCGAGGACGGCCTCGAAGGACGGCGCCGACTGCTGCTGGTCGCGCGGGGCCTGCGGCGCGATGGGGGCCTGCTGTCGGGCGAAGCGTGCGGGGGTGCGGTAGCCGATCGGCCCGGTCGGCTCCGGTTCGGTGCCCTCCACGAGGACGTGCTCGAGGCCGGGGACCGAGAACCGCGGTCGGCCGACCGCGGGGTCGAGCCCGCTGTCGGGCACGGCGACCGGGACCGGTGCCGCCGTCGCCGCACGAGCCGGTGCCGAGCGCTCCCGTGCCGGACCCGGTGCGACCGGGACGCTGTCGGTGGGCGGGACCCGCACCGCGGGCGAGGTCGGGGCCGGCGGCAGGAGGTCCTGCTGCGGCGGGAAGTCCGGGACGACCACGTCGTCGGCCGAGGGCAGCGCACCCGGCGCCGCTCCGGCGAGGGCAGCCAGGTCGCTCGCCGGGCTGGCCGGACCGGCGCCCCGGACGGACGCCTCGGAGGTAACGGGGACCGGCCATCCGCTCGACGCGACCGTCCCGTGCGGAGCGGCGGGACCGTCCGCTGCGTCGATCGCGGTCGGCACGGCGTGCACGACGGACGGACCGGTGCCGGACGGCAGGTGCGCGGAGACGGCGGCGCCGACCGGGACCGTGCCGGCCAGGGCAGGAGCGGTGTGCGCGGGACCGGACAGCACGGCGTGCGGCGCGGAACCGTCGCGGGCCGGGGCGTCGACCGGGGCGCCGGACGTGACGGCCGGGGCGGTGGTGACGACGGCGGTCACCGCGAGGGCACCGGAGGGGCGGGCCGGTCCACCGGGGGTGGGGCGGGCCTCCAGGCCGGGTGCCGGGGACGTGCCGGACGCGACCTCGTCGAGGGGCGGAGCGGTGACCCAGGCGGGGACCGGGCGGCGGGGCCGGTCCCGGTCCGACATGCGGTGCGACGCCACTCGTGCTCCTTCGCGTTGTCTGATCCATCGTCAGTTCTATCCGGACGCATGGTCTCGGACGAGCCCCAGTTCCGGGGTCGTCGGTGATGCCGGGACGCACGAGGGCGGTCCTCCGCCGCGCCGTGACGCTGGGGAGGACCGCCCTCGGTGTGCGGTGCCGGGCCGGCTACTGGTCCCGGTAGCGCTTCGCCTCGGCGAGCTTGCCGCGGAGCTCGTCCGCCGTGAAGCGGGGGCCGTAGCCGGGGGTGTCCCGCTGGATGCGCCAGCCCTCGGCGAGCGGCCCGGCGTCGACGACGTCGAAGCCGAACTCGTCGATGATCGCGGCCACGGTGCGCTTGGCGTCCTCGTCGTCACCGGCGACCACGAGGGCACGACGGTCCGGGGTGCCGGCCGGTGAGGCGTCGCCGGTGAGCGCGTCGGCTCCGATGTGGTTGAACGCCTTGACGACGTGCGCGCCGCGCAGGTGGTCCTGCAGGAGCTCGGCGGTCGTCGTGGTCTCGTCGTCGAGCTGCGCGATGTGTCCGTCGCGCTGCGGGTAGTAGTTGTTCGTGTCGATGACGACCTTGCCGACGAGCGGTTCGACGGGGATGGTCTCGATCGCCGCGAGCGGGGTGGTGACCACGACGACCTCGCCGGCCGACGCCGCCTCGTCGCGGGTGGCAGCGCGGGCGCCGTCGCCGAGCTCCGCCACGAGGTCCTGCAGCGTCTCCGGTCCGCGCGAGTTCGCGATGACGACCTGGTGGCCGTGCTGCACCGCGAGGCGTGCGAGCTGGGATCCGATGTTGCCTGCTCCGATGATGCCGATGACTGTCATGCGGGGTGCAACAGGACGAGCGCCTCGCCATTCCCGCGAGCGGGCCGCGGTGTCCGGTGGGGCCGTCCGGTCGCCGACGCTGCGACATCGACGGCGGGGTGAGGGGCATGATGGCCGCATGGCCCACGAGTTCCGCGACGAGACCGACCGCGACCGCTACGCGATGTACGTCGACGGCGTGCTCGTGAGCGTGCTCGACTACCGGGTCGGCGAGGACGCGGTGTCGTTCCCGCACACGTACACGGTGCCGGCGCACCGCGGACACGGCTACGCGGCGGAGCTCGTCGAGCACGCCGTGGCCGACGTCGAGCGCCGCACCACGAAGCGCATCGTCCCGATGTGCTGGTTCGTCGGCAAGTGGTTCGACGAGCACCCCGACAAGGCACCCCTGCTCAGCCGCAGTGCCGCGGACTGAGCCCGACCGGGAGGCGACGATGCCGTCCATCACCCCGTTCCTCTGGTACGACGACCAGGCCGAGGAGGCCGCGGAGCACTACACGAGCCTGTTCCCGGACAGTCGGGTCGACAGCGTCGCCCGGACGCCCGACGGCACCGCGCTCGTCGTCGAGTTCACGCTGCTCGGCCGGCCCTACCGCGCGATGAACGGCGGCCCCGGGCACCCGCACACCGACGCGGTGTCCTTCCAGGTCGACGTCGACACCCAGGAGGAGCTCGACCGCGTCTGGGACGCCCTGCTCGCGGACGGCGGGAAGCCGGTCGCGTGCGGGTGGCTCGTCGACCGGTGGGGTCTGTCGTGGCAGGTCACGCCGTCGATGATGGGCGACCTGATGACCGGGAACGGTGACCCGGAGGCGAACGCCCGGGTGTTCGCCGCGATGCGCGACATGGTGAAGCTCGACATCCCCGCGCTGCACGCCGCGGCGGCGGGTCGCTGAGGGATCGTCGGAGATGGTCGCCGGTAGGGTGACGGGACCGAACGGCGCCGAGCGGCCGGCGCCGTCAGCGACAGGCTGGAGACCGCGATGAGCAGCCCCGGGCCCGACCTCCGAGACGCCTCGATCGGCCGCGCGTACACCGAGCTCTCGCGCATCACCCGACGCGCGAGCATCCGGGCGCGCGGTGACGACGAGGTCCTCAGCATCGTCGACCAGTCCCTCGTCGACTTCGTCGTCCAGCACCCCGGGTGCATGGCGATCGACATCGCCCGCTACCTGCGCCTGAACCGGTCGACGATCTCGCGGCAGCTCTCCGGGCTCCTCGCGGCCGGGCTCGTGCGGACCACCGACGGCGGCTCGGGCAACGCCAAGCCGCTCGAGGCCACCGAGGCCGGACGGACCGCCCTCGAACGGTCGGTGCGCCTGCACCGCGACGCACTCGAGGAGCGGCTCGCCGAGTGGTCCGACGACGACGTCGCACTGCTCGCCGGCCTGCTCGAACGGCTCGGCGCCGCGGACGAGGCCGGGCTGCCGATGCCCGGACGCGCGGAGTCGTGAGCCGCCGGTGACGACGTCGTTCGTCCTGCTCTCAGACACCCACCTGCCGAAGCGCGCCAAGGACCTGCCCCCGGGCCTCTGGGCGGACGTGGACGCCGCCGACCTCGTGGTGCACGCGGGGGACTGGGTCGACCTGGCGACCCTCGACGCGGTGCAGGGGCGTGCGCGGCGGTTCGCGGGCGTCCGCGGCAACAACGACGGCCCGGAGTTCGACGACCGCCTGCCCCTCGTGGCGCGCTTCGCGGTCGAGGACCTGCGCTGGGCCCTCGTGCACGAGACCGGCGCGTCGACGGGCCGGGAGCGCCGAGCGGACGCGGCGTACCCGGACACCGACGTGCTCGTCTTCGGTCACTCGCACATCCCGTGGGACACCGTCGCCCCGTCGGGGATGCGGCTGCTCAACCCCGGGTCGCCGACCGACCGGCGCCGGCAGCCGCACCACACGTGGATGCGGGGCACGGTGTCCGGCGCCGACCTGTCCGTCGAGCTCGTGCGGCTGCCGCCGCGCTGACGCGTGCCGACGGATCAGCCCGTCGGCATGCGGAAGAACGCGAGCTCCCACGCCGTCGACACCCGGAACGCCCGGGCCATGCGGCCGCGCTCCTCGGCGCTCGCCGCGACCGCGTGCCGCTCGACCCGGTCCGTCGCCCCCGCCGAGGCCGCCGCGAACCCCGGGTCGCCGTACGCTCCGAGCCAGTCGGCGAACGGGTGCCCCTCCGGCGCCCGGCCGAGCTGCGTCCCGACCCAGGCGTAGACCCGGAAGCACGGCAGGACCGCGGCGGCCAGCACCGCCGCCGAGCCGGTGTCGGCCGCCCGCTGCAGGTGTGCGAGGTACCCGGCGCACACGGGGTGCACCGGGTCGTCCGCGTGCGTGCCGGCGAGCCGACGGTGGTGCAGGTCCCGCGCCTCGTCCGCGCAGCCCTGCGCCGCAGCCGCCCAGAAGGCGGACTCCGACCCCGCCGACACCCCGGACCCGGCCGAGCCCGCCGACCCCACCGGCTCCAGCCCCGACCCCGACCCGTCCCCGCTCGCCGCCCGCGCCAGCGCCTCGAGGTGCCCCTGGTACGCCCGCAGGTAGTGCACGTCCTGCGCCAGGTACCCCGCGAACACGTCCGCCGGCAGCGACCCGTCCCGCAGCCCGACCAGGAACGGTGTCGCGAGCGTCTCCTCGCGCACCCCCGCGACGTCGGCCCACCAGCGGTCCGTCCACCGCCGCTCCGGCAGCAGCGCGCGCACGGCGGCACCGTGGTCGACGGGTCCGTTCCCGCTCCCGACCCGCAGCGCGTCCGCCCCGCCGAGCGCCTGCCCGAGCCAGTCCTTCGCCTCGCCGACCGCGAGCTCCCAGTCGCCCGAGGCGGCCGCGAGCGTCGCGACCGCGCTCGACAGCGAGCACCCCGTCCCGTGCGTGTTCGTCGTCGCGACCCGCGGCGCCGAGAAGGTCCGCCGCTCGCCGGACGGCGACACGAGCTCGTCGTCCGCGGTCGGTCCGTCGTCGTGCCCGCCCTTCGCCAGCACCCGGACGTCCCAGGTCCGCGCGACGAGGAGCGCCGGGTCCGCGGCGTCGGCGTCCCCGGCGAGCTCCGCCAGCACGGCGAGCTCCGGTCGGTTCGGCGTCACGAGGTCGGCGAGGCCGAGCAGCGCGCGCACCGCGTCGGTGGCGTCCTCGTCGAGCAGCCGGTCGCCGCTCGTGGCCACCATCACCGGGTCGACGACGACCACCGGCGGCCGGTGCTCGCGGAGCCACGCGGTCACCTCGCGCACCACGGCCGCGGTGCCGAGCATCCCGACCTTCACGGCGTCGACCTCGACGTCGTCGGACACGGCGTCGAGCTGCTCCCGCAGGAACCGCACGTCGGGCACGTGCACCGACCGCACGCCGTGCGTGTTCTGCGCCACGAGCGCGGTCACCACGCCCATCCCGTAGCCGTCGTGCGCCGCGATCGCCTTGAGGTCGGCCTGCAGCCCGGCGCCGCCGGTCGGGTCGGTCCCCGCGATCGCCAGCACGCGCGGCACGACCGGACGCGGGTCCCCGCCCGCGACCGTCGGCCGGGTCACCGTCGGCCCCCGTCCGGCACGGCACCGGCCTGGAGGCGCGGATCGCCGCCCGCGGTCGGGTCCGGCTCCGTCCCGTGGACGGCTCCGACCCCGTCGCGGAGGTCGGCGACGCCGGCCCACGCCGCCAGGTACGCGACCGCCGCCGCGCCGGGGTCGGCCGCCGCGCAGATCCCGGACACCACGGCCACCCCGGCGACGCCGGCCGCGTGGAGCGCCGGGACGTCGTCGAGGCCCACGCCGCCGATCGCCACGCACGGCACGTCGGTGGCGGCCGCGATCCGCGCGACCCCCGCGTGGCCGAGCGGTGCCGGGTGGTCGGGCTTCGTCGAGGTGGGGTGCACGACCCCGACGCCGAGCAGGTCGACGGTGCCGCGGGGCAGCCGGTCGACGGCGGCCAGGTGCGCCGGCGTGTTCGCGGTGAGGCCGACGTGGGCGTCCGGGCCGAGGAGCGCCCGCGCGGCCGTCACGGGCAGGTCGGACTGTCCGAGGTGCACCCCGGCGACCCGGTGTCCGGCGACCCGGGCGGCGAGCGCGACGTCGAGGCGGTCGTCGACCACCACCGTGGCACGGTCGCCCACCGCGTCGGCGACGGCCGCGGTCAGCGCGAGCAGGTCCCGTGCCGAGGCCGTCTTGTCGCGCACCTGCACGGTCCGGACGCCGGCCTGTACCGCGGCGCGGACGACGCCGAGCACGCCGACGCCGTGCCGGTCGCAGAGCGCCCCGTCGGTGACCAGGTACACGCCGAGGTCGGCGGTCACGACCGGACGCCGTCCGTCGTGCCGGCACCGACCGGGGCGGCCGTGACCGTGACGCGGGCCTCGCGGACGACGTCGTCCGGGGTGAGCGCGGCCAGCCGGTCGAGGAAGAGCGGCTGGAACGTGCCCGGACCGCCGGCGTCCCGGGCGGCGAGCTCGGCCGCGACCGTGTGCACCACGGTGGCCGCGACGGCGGCCGCGCCGGGGTCGTCCGGGGCGACCGCGGTGAAGGCGGCGACGACGGCGCCGAGGGCGCACCCGCCGCCCGTGATCCGCGTGAGCAGTTCCGTGCCGTTCGCGACGCGCACCGTCCCGGTGCCGGGCGCGACCAGCAGGTCGACCGGACCCGACACGGCCAGCGCGCCCACGGTCCTCCCGTCCGACGCGGCGACGGCGGCCGCGAGCGCGTCGTCGGGGCCGACCGTGCTGTCCACGCCGCGCCCGCCGGCCGAGGCGCCGAGCACGGCGAGGACCTCGGAGGCGTTGCCGCGCAGCACCGTGGGACGGAGCGCGAGGAGCTCGCGGGCGAGCGCGGTGCGCACCGGGAGCGAGCCGACCGCGACCGGGTCGAGCACCCAGGGGGTGCCGGCGTCGACGGCGGCGGTGGCGGCCTCGACGGACGCGACCCGCGGCTCCGCGTGCGGCGTGCCCGTGTTCACGAGCAGGGCGTCCGCGACGCGGGCGAACGGCCCGGCCTCGGTCGGCACGTCGACCATCGCGGCCGAGGCGCCGAGCGCGAGCAGCACGTTCGCGGTCACGTTCTGCACCACCGTGTTCGTGATGCACTGCACGAGCGGTGCCCGGGCGCGGACGGCCTCGAGCAGTTCGGCGGTGCGGTGTGCCCAGGCAGGGGAGGGCGCAGCGTTCTCCATGGACGATCCCTTCGCGAGTACGAGCTCGAGCAGGTTCGACGGGTGTGATCTCAGCCGCCCGGTGGCGGCACCCCGTGTCTCGAGCGTCACCGTACACGAGCTCCGGGGCCCTGCGGGAGGGGCGTCGGCGAGCGTCCACCACCGGTCCGCCGCCCGGCCCGTGGTCCGGCCCGCCGCCCGGCCCGCGCTCGGTCCGCGCCCGGTCCTCCGGTCGGGGGACGGGCCGCGCGGTGACGTCCAGCGACCTCGCCGGACGGACCCGGGGGACCCTGTGCCAGGGTTGACGGGTGCAGCGCGCAACGCCTCCCGGACCGCCACCCGGCCCCCGCGACCCCGGGGACGCCTGGGCGGTCGGACCCGACGGCACCAAGGCCTGGGGCCGCTTCGGCGCCGCCGGGTTGCTCGTCGACGACGGCGCCGGACGGGTGCTCCTGCAGCACCGCGTCGAGTGGAGCCACCACGGCGGCACCTGGGGGATCCCGGGCGGCGCCCGCCACCAGGGCGAGGACCCCGTGCGCGCGGCGCTCCGCGAGTCCGCCGAGGAGGCCGGCGTGCCGGCCGACGGCGTCACCCTGCGGCACACGTCCGTGCTCGACCTGGGGTTCTGGACCTACACGACCGTCGTGGGGCGCGCCTCCCGGCCCTTCGAACCGGTGATCGCCGACCGCGAGAGCCTCGCGCTGTCCTGGGTGCCCGTCGACGAGGTCGACGACCTGCCGCTCCACCCCGGGTTCGGCGCCTCCTGGCCCGCGCTCCGTGCCGCGGTGCCGACCACCCCGCACGTCGTCGTCGACGCCGCGAACGTCGTCGGCAGCGTGCCGGACGGGTGGTGGCGCGACCGGGCGGGCGCGGCCGGACGGCTGCTCGACACCGTGACGGCGCTCGCCGCGGCCGGGTTGCCGGCGGCGTCGCTCGGGCTCGGGTTCACCCGGTGGTGGCCGCGGTGGACCGTGGTCCTCGAGGGCGAGGCCCGTGCCGCTGCCGACGCCGCGGGCGCGGTCGAGGTCGTGCGTGCCGAGGGGTCCGGGGACGACGCGATCGTGGCGGCCGCCGGAGCCGCCGTCGACGCGGGCGACGCGCCCGTCGTCGTGGTCACGGCGGACCGTGGCCTGCGGTCCCGCGTCGAGGCGCTCGGTGCCGAGGTGCGCGGCCCCGGGTGGTTCCGCGAGCAGGACCACGAGGGCGCTCCGACGACGCCCTGACCGCGATCGCGGGTGGGGGCAGCAGGGTGCTCCCGCGACGCCCTGACCGCGGATCGCGACCAGATCGCCCACCGGGGCCCCGTCGCCGGTACGCTGGCCCCCACGTCGACGGAGACGTGCCGACAGGAGGTCCACGATGGAACGCGTCACGAGAGCCGACGACCGTGTCCACCGTCCTGCGGGGCCGTGGACACCGACCGTGCACCACCTGCTCGCGCACCTGCACGAGCAGGGCTTCGTCGCCGCACCGGAACCGATCGCCCTCGGCGACGTCCTCGAGACGGTGACCTTCGTCCCGGGCACCGCGGGCAACTACCCGTGGACCGCGGAGATCGCGAGCGAGGCCGCGCTCGTCACCTCGGCCCGGCTGCTCCGGCAGTACCACGACGCCGCCGCCACGTACCCGCGCAGCGCAGCCGACGTCTGGTCGCAGGCCGAGCGGCTGCCGGTCGAGACGATCGTGCACGGCGACTTCGCCCCCTACAACTGCGTCTACGACGGCATCGCCGCGAGCGGCCTCATCGACTTCGACACCGCGCACCCCGGCCCGCGGGTCTGGGACGTCGCGAGCGCCGTCTACCGGTTCGCCCCCTTCACGACGGGCGTCGTCGAGGGGAGCACCGCACCGTCCCTGGGCGAGCGGCTCGCCCGTGCCGCGGAGTTCTGCCGCGCCTACGGCCTGGACGACCGGTCGCGCGGTGTCCTCGTCGACACGATGACGGCGTCCCTCGTCGCCCTCGTCACGACGATGGAGACCGAGGCCGCCGCCGGCAACCCGAAGTTCGTCAGCGACCTGGAACACGGGCACGCGGAGCTCTACCGCGCCGACGTGGCGTACCTCGAGGCGAACGCCGACGCGATCCGGGACGCCGTCACCGCGCCCTGACCGGCGGCAGGCGTCCAGCCGCCGTGCAGCCCGCACGCGGCCGGCTCCGACCCCGCCTCGGGTACTGTCGCAGGGCCATGACCGACAGCCCGGCCGACGCCACCCCCTACGAGGTCCTCGGCGTCCCCGCGACCGCCGACGACGACGACCTGCGCCGAGCCTACCGTCGCGCCGCCCGCGAGTCCCACCCCGACCTCGGCGGCGACCCCCGACGCTTCCGCCAGGTGCAGCTCGCCTGGGAACGCATCGGCACGCCCGCGGCACGCCGGGCCTACGACGCGGGATCGCGCGCCACGAGCGGGCAGGGCGCGTCCGGTCCGTCGGGCTCCTCGGTCTGGAGGGACGGCTCCGGTCGCGACGAGTACGCACCTCCGGCAGCGCGTCGCGACTCCCGCCCCCGGGCGCGGTCCCACGGACACCCCGGCGGTCGGTCGCGCGAGGTGTTCCTGCAGGCCGAGCGGGAGTGGGTCGGCCTCGGCGACCCGATCGAGGACCCGTACGACCCCGCGCTCGTCCGCTCCGCCCCGCGGCACGTCCGGCGCCTCCTCGGCGAGGCCCTGGCAGAGGAGGCCACCGCCGCGATCGTCGCCGGCATGGGCATCGGCGTGACGGTGTGGCACGACCTCGACGCCGGGGCCGAGGGCAAGCTCGACCACGCGGTGCTCACCCCGAGCGGGCTCTGGGCCGTCGAGTCGATCGACTGGGGCGGTCCGGTGCGCATCGAGCACGGCGAGGTCGTCGGCGAGACGCTCGCACCGGGGGAGCGGCCGGTCAAGGAACTCGTACGCGCGGCCCGAGCCGTGCAGAAGCAGACGCGGGTCCGCTTCACCGGGCGTCTCCTGGTCGTCCCCGACGGCGCCGTCGACGAGGACGTGCAGGTCGTCGGCTCCCCGCGGAAGCCCACGGCGTTCGTGGTCCGGCGCAGCGCACTCGGTCAGGTGCTCAGCGGCGTGTGGTCGCCCGAGGGCAGCGTCGACGTGTTCGACGTCCGCGACCGGATGCAGCAGACCGTCCGCTTCGTCTGACCGACCGGACCGGACCGACCGGGCCACGCTGACCGGACTGCGGGGGTTCAGTACCCGCGGAGCTTCTCGAGGTCGCGGCGCTCCCGCTTGCTCGGCCGCCCGGTCCCGGGGTCGCGCATCGGGACGAACCCGGCCTCCTCACGGGGGAGCCGCGGCGGCGTGCGGTCCTCGAAGTGCTTCGCGGCCTCGGGCGCGCTCGTGCGCTTGAGGATGATCCCCGTCACGACGACGATCCGGTCGAACCCGGCCTGGCGCACGCGGACCTCGTCGCCCGGACCGACCGTCTGCGCCGGCTTCGCGCGTTCGCCGTTCACCCGGACGTGGCCGGCCTTGCACGCCGCGGTCGCCGCGGAGCGGGTCTTCGTGATCCGCACCGCCCAGATCCAGCTGTCGACGCGTGCCTTGTCCATCCGTCCACCCTAGGCGTGCCGACCCGGCGCGACCCGGACCGCGCCCGCTACCGTCGGGAGCGTGCAGGACCACCCGAGCGACCACACGACCGGCGGCGCGACGGGCGGCGCGACGGGCGGCGGGGTCGACCACGCCGCGGCCCGTCCGCCGGCGCCGACCGGTCCCGTCGCACCCCCGGCGGCGACCGACCAGGACGCCCTCGCCCGGTCCCGCGCCCTCGCGGTGCTCCGCGCCGCGGCCCTCGGCGACCGGCTCGTCGTGCGCGCCCGGCACGGTGACGGCGCCCGGGACGCCCTCGGGGTGCTGACGGCCCGGACGGCGTCGACCGTCACGGTCGACACCCGCCGAGGCCCGGTCGAGGTCCCGCTCGACGACGTCGTGGCCGCGAAGCCCGTGCCACCGCCACCCGAGCGCCGACCCCGCCGGGCACCGTGAGCCACCACCGCCCGACCTCGTGTCCCGGACGCTCCCGGCGAGCCGCGTCCGTCCGCGCAGCACCCCACCCGTAGCCTCGGGGCATGCCCGCTCCCGTCCCCCTCGGCACCGAGGACCGGACCGCCCGGCTGACCCTCCGCCGCCCCGACCACTGGCGCCGCGAGGAGCACCCGCAGGCGGACCTCCGCCTCACCGGTGACGACGTCGTGCTCACCGTGCGGTCCCGCCCGAGCGAGCGCACCATCGCCGAGGAGCACACCGGTCTGCTCGAGCGGCTCCCGGGCTCGGTCGAGGGCCTCCGCCTGGTCGGCTGCGACGCCTGGACGGCCGCCGGTGCCCCCGCGCGCCTCGTCGAGTACGTGCGCCCGGACGACGAGCGCGACGTCGCCGGCGCCCACCTGCTGTTCGTCACCGGTCGGCACCGCGTCGACGTCACGGTCGAGCGCCCGCTCGCGCGCCTGCTCGCGACCGACGACCTCGTCTTCGCGGTCCTCGACGGCGTGCGGGCCACCGAGCCCGCTCCGGCACGACCGCAGCGGGAGCTCGAACCGCTCCCGGAGGCCCCGCCCGAGCCGCCCCTCGCCGGTCCGCGCATCAGCGCGGCCGCGCTCGGGACGCTCCAGGGGCTCGTCGGCCGACGCTGGAACCCGACCGTGCTCCGCACCGAGGCGGGCCGCGAACTCGTCGAGGCCGGCCTGGTCGGCCGGCTCGGCACCCTGCCGGAGCCGACGCAGGCGCTCCTCGTGCCCTGGCAGGACGGCACCGAGCCGGTCACCCTGGAACAGCAGCTGCCCGACGGGCGCAGGACGCGCCTCCAGGCCTGGTCCGACACCGTCGTCGACGGTGCCGACGACGTCGTGGTCGCGTCCCTGCCGCCCGAGCGGACGGTCGCGCTCCTGGCCGGGCGGCTCGGCATCGGTCCGACGTGGACCTTCCCGTTCCGCACGGGGTCGCTCCGGGCCGACCTGCTCGCCCGCAGGGCGGGCGGCGGACCCGACGTGCCGGACCTGCCGCCGGCGGTCGCCGACGGCGACCCCCGCCTCGCCCGCTTCTGGGCCGCTCCGTGGACCGTGTCGCACCTGCGCCGTCCCGGCCGCCCGGAGCCCGTGACGATCGTGCACGCTGCCGGTCACGGCTTCGCGCGCGTCGGACGCACGGTCGCCGGGGAGACGGCCTTCCGGACGGACTCCCCGGCGAACGTGTACCGGAGCGTGGTGCGCGCGGTCCTGACGCCCTGACGCCCTGACCGGGTCGGCGGCGGTCGTCCCGGTCCGGGGCGGCCGTCGCTCCGCGGCTAGGCGGCGGGGCCGGCCGTCAGGGTCACCGTCACGGTCTTCGCCGCACCGGTGGCGTCGGTGTAGCCGACCTGGACGCGGTCACCGACGGCGTGGGTGCGGACCGCGGCGGTGAGGGCGTCGCTGCTCGTCACGGCGGTGCCGTCGAGGCTCGTCACCGTGTCGCCCGCGACGAGACCGGCAGCGGCCGCGCCGGAGCCCTCGACGGTGCCCGCCACCGCGACGCCCGTCCCCGTGCCCTGCGCCGAGGACACCTCGACGCCGAGGAACGCCGGCAGGCCGATGGTGACGGTGTCGGACGCCTCGCCGGACAGGATCTGCGAGGCGATCGCCTTGGCGGTCGCGATCGGGATCGCGTAGCCGGTGACGTCGGCCGAGCCGGAGGACGCGGCCGTGGCCATGCCGACGACCTCGCCCTCGGCGTCGACGACCGGGCCGCCGGAGTCGCCGGGCACGATGTCCGCGGCGACCTCGATGAGGCCCTGCAGCGACTCGGTCCCGGTGCCGGACTCGCTCTGCACCTGGATGTCCTGACCGAGTGCGGTCACGGTGCCCTGCGCGGCGACGAGGTCACCGGTCCCGCCCGCGTTCCCCACGTCGGTCACGGTGTCGCCGGTCCGCGGCTCGCCGTCGTCGTCGAGCGTCACCGTCGACAGGCCGGAGGCGCCCTGCAACCGGAGCACGGCGACGTCGTGCGTGGCGTCGGTCCCGACCACCTGGGCGGTGTACTGCTTCCCGGTCGTCTCGTCGGTGGCCGTGATGCTCGTCGCGCCCTGCACGACGTGGTTGTTCGTCAGGACCGTGCCGTCCGCCGTCAGCACCATGCCCGTACCGGCCGCGCGGGACGAGTCGTCGTACCCGACGACGGTGTCGATCGTGACGACGCCGCGCTGCTGCGCCGCGGTGGCCGGGGTCGCGGCGGACTCGGTGCCGGTCCCGCTGCCGGTGCTGCCACCGGTGCCGGAGCTGCCGCCCGTGCCGCTCCCGCCCCCGGGGACGGTGAAGCCGTTCGTGCCGGAGCCGCTGCCGGTGCCGGTGCCGGGCAGGGTCGTCGACCCCTGCGACTGGCTCGAGGTGGTCGTGGTGTGCTGCGAGGACAGGCCGAACGCCGTGCCGCCGGCCGCACCGACGATCGCGAGGGCCGCGACGCCCGAGCCGATCGCCAGGCCGAGGCGGCGCCTCCGGCCACGCCGGTCCGCGGTGCCGCCCCACGCGGGGGAGGCGTGGTCCGCGCTCGCGGCCGCCGTCGCCCACCCCGCGGACGTGGAGCCCGCGGCCGTGCCGGGCGTCGTGGTCCCGGAGCCGGCCGTACCGGGCCCGCCGACGCCGCCGAGCGCCGTGCTCCCGACGAGGAAGGGACCGCGGCCGTCCGACGCGTAGGCGTAGGGGCCGGAGCCGTCCTGGCCGTACAGCCACGGGCCGCTGCCGTCGAACGCGTACGCCGCGCGGAGCGAGGCCCGGTCGGCGTGCGGCGCCTCCGGTCCGGACCACGGTCCGCGTGCCGCACCGGGGGCCGGCTGTGCGGTCGCGGAGCGGTCGGCGTCGTGCTGACCGAGGCCGTGCTGGTCGTCGGCCGGTGCGGGGTTCGTGGTCTCGTTCATCGGTGCTCTCCGGTGGTCCGTCGCCGACCCGGGGCTCGCGCCGCCGGTGTCGATCCGTCCTCGACGACCCGGGCGGGTGTCGATGGAGCAAGTACAGGAGCCGAACCCATGACGACCCTATGAGCGAGCCACGTGTGACCTCCGCGCTCGCCACGAGGAGGCCGCACGCGGCGACGACCGTGCGGGCACCTCGTCCCCGGCCGTCGTCGTCCGTGCCCGCGCGGTCGGGGGACCCGCCCCACCGGTCCGGCTCGGCGGCCGCGGTTAGGCTGACGACACCGCCCATGCGCACGTCCTCCTCCCGAACCCCCGCACGCCGCCCGCGATCCGCACCGGCGTCGCGCAGCCGTCTCGTCCTCGCCACCGTGCTCGCCGTGGTCGTGCTGCTGGTCGCCGTCGCACTGTCGGTCGCCCTCGGGTCCCGTCCGATCCCGCTCGGGACCGTGGTCGACACCCTGCTGCACCCCGGCAGGCAGGACGAGGTCGGGCTGATCGTCCTCGGCAACCGCGTCCCCCGCACCGTCGTCGGGCTGCTCGCCGGTGCCGCGCTCGGGGTCGCCGGCGCCGTCATGCAGGGCGTCACGCGGAACCCGCTCGCCGACCCCAGCGTGCTCGGCATCAACGCCGGTGCAGCACTCGCCGTCGTCGTCGGCATCGCGGTCCTCGGGATCAGCGGGACCGCCGCCTACCTGCCCTTCGCGTTCGTCGGCGCCGGGCTCGCCGCGCTGCTCGTCTACGGCGTGGCCGCGGTCGCCCGCAGAGGCCTGTCGCCCGTGGGCCTCGCGCTCGCCGGGGCCGTCGTCGCGGCCGCCCTGTCCTCGGTCACCACCGCGGTGCTCGTGACGAGCCAGAGCCTGCTCGACCAGCTGCGGTTCTGGCAGGTCGGGGCGCTCGCGGGCAAGGACCTCGGGACCGCCGGGGTGATCGCCGTGCCGGTGCTCGTCGGACTCGTCGTCGCCGCCGCACTCGGGCGCTCGTTGAACACCCTCGCGCTCGGCGACGAGCTCGCGGCGTCGCTCGGACAGCGTGTGGTGCTCGTCCGCGTCGTCGGCGGCGTCGTGACGGTCCTGCTGGCGGGGTCGGCGGTCGCCGCCGCGGGGCCGATCGCGTTCGTCGGCCTCGCCGTGCCGCACGCCGTCCGTCGGCTGAGCGGATCCGACCAGCGCTGGACGATCCTCCTGTCCGCCCTGGTCGCGCCCGCGCTCCTGCTCGTCGCCGACGTCGTGGGCCGTCTCGTGGCGTACCCGGGGGAGCTGCAGGTCGGCATCGTGACCGCGCTCATCGGTGCCCCGGTGTTCATCTGGCTCGTGCGCGCCCGGGTGGTGACCGGCCTGTGACCGCCGTCCGTCGCGAGGTCGCCGTCCTCGGCGGGGTCCTCCTGCTCCTCGTGGCCCTCGTGCTCGTCGGTCTCGGCGTCGGGGAGATCCCGCTGTCCCCGCTCCAGGTCGCCGGAGCGCTCGTCGGGCACGGCGACACCGTGTCGGACTTCGTCGTCGGGCAGCTCCGCGGGCCCCGGGTCGCCGGTGCGGTCCTCGTCGGCGCGGCGCTCGGCGTCGCGGGCGGCATCGTGCAGAGCGTCGTGCGGAACCCGATCGCGAGCCCCGACGTCATCGGGGTGACGTCCGGGGCGAGCGCCGCCGGGCTGACCGCGATCGTGCTGTTCGGTGCGAGCGGCGGCACCCTGTTCGCGGCCGTCGTGGTCGGGGCCGTGCTCGTCGCGGTCGTCATCGCCGCGCTGTCCTGGCGGCGGGGGATCACCGGCAACCGGGTGGTCCTCGTCGGCATCGGCGTCGCCGCGGTCTGCCTGAGCGTCACCGGCTGGCTCCTCACCTCCGGGTCCGTGCAGCAGGCCGGGACCGCGCTCCTCTGGCTCTCGGGTAGCCTCAACGCCGTCGACCGGACGCTCGTCGGCGTGCTCGCGGTCACGGTGGTCGTCCTGCTCACGGCGGCCCTGCTGCAGTCCCCCCGGCTCACGGTGCTCGCGCTCGGGGACGACGTCGCCGCCGCGCTCGGACTGCGGCCGGACCGCGCGAAGGTGCTCCTCCTGCTCACCGCCGTGTGCCTGACCGCGGGGGCGGTCGCGACCGCGGGGCCGGTGTCCTTCGTCGCGCTCATGGCCGCGCCGATCGCCCGACGGCTCGTCGGCAACGGTCGGGTCGCCCTCGGGCCGATCGCGGCCGTCGGCGCCGTGGTCACGCTCGCGAGCGACCTCGTGGCGCAGTTCGCGATCCCGGGGAACGCGCTGCCCGTGGGCGTCGTGACCGGGGTCGTCGGCGCGCCGTACCTGCTCTGGTTGCTCGCGCGGGGGCGCTGACCGACCGGTCGGAGCGGCCGGGTACCTGTCCGTCGTCGGTGTGCGGGGCGGGCATCTTCGATGCGTTCCCTGGGCGTCGGCTGTCGCTTTCTCCACAGCCTCGTTCGGGGCTCCCGCACGGTCACCGGTTTCCGATACGCTGGGGCGCCAAGAGGAGGAGGTCCACGATGCCAGATCCAGTGGTCCCGCAGCACGGCGGTCAGAAGACCCCGGAGCAGCGGCTGGTCGACACCACCCTGACCTTCAGCATGGACATGGGGGCGGCACTCACCCCCGAGTCCGGGGTGTCGGTCGAGGAACGCGACGCGATCAACGCGTTGCCCTCCGGCTCCGCCCTGCTGGTGGTCCGACGCGGTCCGAACGTGGGCGCGCGGTTCCTCCTCGACTCCGACGTCACGACGGTCGGTCGGCACCCCGACGCCGACATCTTCCTCGACGACGTCACGGTGTCCCGCAAGCACGCCGAGTTCCTCCGCCAGGGCACCGCCTTCAGCGTCAAGGACAACGGCTCGCTCAACGGCACGTACTTCGACGGCGTCCGGATCGACGAAGCGCTGCTCACCGACGGGGCCGAGGTCCAGGTCGGCAAGTTCCGCCTCACGTTCTACGCATCACGGGTCGACCTGGCGCGCCTGGCGAACGCGTAGTGGCCGGGCGGTCCGCCGCGGCCCTCACCGGTGCCGCGGTCCCGGACCTGCTCACCATCGGGCAGGTCCTCGCTCGTCTCAAGCCCGAGTTCCCCGACCTGTCGAGCTCGAAGCTGCGCTTCCTCGAGGAGCGCGAGCTGGTCACTCCCGTGCGCACGGCGAGCGGGTACCGCAAGTTCTCGGCGGCCGACGTCGACCGGCTGCGGATCGTCCTCGGGCTGCAGCGTGACCACTACCTGCCGCTCAAGGTCATCAAGGACTACCTGGCCGACCTCGACGCCGGGCGCGATCCGGTGTTGCCGGGCGGGGGAGACGCACCGAAGCCCTCGATCCTGGGCCGCGAGCGTCGGTACACCCGTGACGAGACCGTCCGTGCCGCCGGGGCGTCGCCGATGCTGCTCTCCGACGCCGTCTCCGCGTCGCTGCTACCCGCGGCCGACACCTACACGGACGACGCCGTCGCGGTGCTCAAGGCGCTCGTCGACCTCCAGCGCACCGGGATCGAACCGCGCCACCTGCGCAGCATGCGCGGCGTCGCGGAGCGCGAGGTCGGGCTCATCGAGTCGGCGCTCATGCCGGTCTCCCGCCGCGGGGACGCCACGTCGCGCGCCAAGGCGACCGAGATGGCCCGCGAGATCGCCGCCCAGCTCGAGGTGATCCGGTCGAGTCTCATCCGGTCGGCCATCGGTCGTCTCGACGCATGAGCAGCAGATCCGCGCCGGTCGTGACTGCTCCCGCCCCTGTCGGCGGTCGGCGGTCGGGGCGTATCCTCGACACGCCGGACGCGCCGAGCCGGATGTGCCGCGTGCGGAGCACCCGAGTCGCTACCGTGGACCCCGGAACAACTCTCAACCCGTCGTTGAACCTTCGGGTGGGAGCTCGAACGTCGTGGAAGGCATGCACATGAGTGGGACTGACACCCCCGGTACCGAGTCCGACATGACTCGGTACGACCTCGGTCTGCTCTTCACCGACGGTCTCCCCGAGCACGACGAGCAGAACGGCTACCGCGGCACCGTCGCCGCCCGAGCCGCCGGCATCTCGTACCGCCAGCTCGACTACTGGGCCCGGACCGAGCTCGTGCAGCCCACCATCCGCGGTGCCGCGGGGTCGGGTTCGCAGCGGCTCTACGGGTTCCGCGACATCCTCGTCCTCAAGCTCGTCAAGCGACTGCTCGACACCGGCATCTCGCTCCAGCAGATCCGCACCGCCGTGAACCAGCTCCGTGAGTCCGGCGTCTCCGACCTGGCCCAGACGACGCTCATGTCCGACGGCGCCTCGGTGTACCTGTGCACGTCGGACGACGAGGTCATCGACCTGGTCTCGCGCGGGCAGGGCGTGTTCGGCATCGCCGTCGGCAAGGTCCTGCGCGAGGTCGAGAGCTCGCTCGTCGAGCTCGACGCGACCCCGGCTGCCGACCCCGACGACGAGCTCGCCGCCCGCCGGGCATCGCGCGCTTCCTGATCCGACCGGGTCACCCGCGCCGCGCCCGTCCGCGAGTGCCACGTCCGGTCCGTTACGCCCGAAGCGCGCACGTTCCTGAGCGCCATACTTGTCACCCTCGACGCACGCACGTTCCTGAGCGGGCCACATCCGTCACCCTGAACGCACGCACGTTCCTGAGCGCGCCACATCCGTCACCCTGGACGTGCGCACGCGCCGGATTCCGCGCGCTCAACGGAACCCGTGCGGCGCGTCCTGCTCGCTCGACGGCGTTGGCAGTACGCGGTCGGGATCGGGGTCCAGGACCTTGGGGGCCGGATCAGTGAGTGACGCCGCCCGGGCGAGCTGGATCAGCCAGTGACGCCGCCCGGGCGAGCCGGAACGCGACCCGGGCGATCGAGGCGTCCCGGTGGTGAGCCGGGCGATCGAGGCGACCCGGTTGCGAGCCGAGCACCCGCGGTCGTGACCCGCCGTCGCAACGGAGGTCGTGCCTCCCGGACGCACCGTCGAGCGCGAGCGAGCAGGACGTGCCGCGTGCGCGTCGTCGCGTGGGCGGTCGACGTCGCTGCCGGGCCGCGAGCGTGACAGGAACGGCCCGTTCGGCTGAGGGCCGCCCCGCCCGTCGTCTGCCGTCGGGAAGGAGCGAGCGAGCGAGGGCGAGCGAGCAGGACGTGCCGCGTGCGCGTCGTCGTGTGGGCGGTGCACGTCGCTGCCGGACCGCGAGCGTGACAGGAACGGCTCGTTCAGCTGGGCCCCGCCCGTCGTCCGCCGTCGGGCACGAGCGAGCACGACGTGCCGTGTGCGTGTCGTGCCGCGGGCGCGGTACGTCGCCCGCGGGCCGCGAGCGTGACGGAAGATGCCCGCTCGGCGCTGTCGACCGACGCCGACCGGCAAGCCGGCCAGACGACCGCAGGACGGCCGACAGGCCGCCCCCGCGCGCCCTACGCCGTGACGGCCCCCGCGGCAGCCCCGGCCCCGCCACCGTCGGCGTAGGGACCGATCTTGCCCGTGCGCATGATGCGCTCGAGCAGCTGGTCGAAGTTCCGCGCCATCTCCTGCGCCGACTCGCCGGGCCAGACGTGCAGCGGCTTCGCGGCACCCTGCGCCTGCTGCAGCGACGTGCGCTCCGGCAGCTGCGGGGAGAGCACGAGCGGCCCGAACATGTCGCGCAGCTCCTTGATGCGGAACTGGTGCTCGAGCGACTGCACGCGGGCACGGTTCACGATGATGCCGAGCGGCTGCAGGCGGGGGGAGAGACCGCGGCGGATCTCCTCGATCGCGCGGAGGGCACGGTCGGCGGCGGCAACGGAGAACAGGCCCGGCTCGGTGACGACGGTCACGCGGTCGGACGCGGCCCACGCGGTGCGCGTGAGGGCGTTGAGCGACGGCGCGCAGTCGATGAGGACGAGCTCGTAGTCCTGCTCGACGTTGGCGAGTGCCTCCTCGAGCTTCCAGATGTCGCGGATCGACGGGTGCGGCCCGTCGAAGTTGATCGCCGAGGGGGAGCCCACGAGGACGTCGACCTTGCCCTGCGAGCCCTTCGTCCACCCCGACGGTGCGATCGCCTGACGGACGATCTTCTCCTTCGGGTTCTCGAGGACGTCGGCGACGTTGAGGTGGCCGGAGATGTCGATGTCGAGGCCGGTCGAGACGTCGGACTGCGGGTCGAGGTCCACCACCAGCGTGCGCAGTCCCCTGGCGAACGCGGCCGAAGTCAGGCCGAGCGTCACCGTCGTCTTGCCGACACCACCCTTGAGGGAGCTCACGCTGAGTACATGCACGGTGAGCCACGTTACCGCCACTAGGGTTGTGACACCTCAACCCGCGCTGGGAGGGTCGTCGAGTCCAGCAGGTTCCCCGTCGCGCGACGGAGGGCGGATCGCCGTCCCGGCCGCCGTCCGGCAGGGTCTGCACCGGGTCCCGACGGCCACCGACGGACCGGTCCGTCCGGGCGTGGTCGAGGTGAAGGAACACGCGGCCGCCGACCGGTACCGACGGCCGTCCCGCGACCCCGACGGTGCCGTGCGCGCCCGTCGACGACCTCCTGGTGGTGCTGCAGCAACGTGACCGTCCGTCCCATCCGCCTGTTCGGTGATCCCGTCCTCCGTTCGCCCGCCGACCCGATCGCGCCGGCCGCGCTCGGCTCGCAGGGCATCCGCGACCTCGTCCAGGACCTCCTCGACACCGTGCGCGAGCCCGGTCGGGCCGGTGTCGCGGCGCCGCAGATCGGCGTCGGGCTCCGGGCGTTCTCGTACAACGTCGACGGCGTGGTGGGGTACGTCCTGAACCCCGAGGTGGTCGCAGTCTCCGGCGAGCCCGAGCTGATGGACGAGGGCTGCCTGTCGGTGCCCGGCCTCGCCTACCCGACCCGGCGCCACCCGCACGCCCGCGTGGAGGGCGTCGACGTCGACGGCCAGCCGGTCGTGCTCGAGGGCGACGGCCTCATGGCGGAGGCGCTGCAGCACGAGGTCGACCACCTCGACGGCACGGTCTACGTGATGACGCTCGACCCCGAGCTCCGACGGCAGGCGCTGCGGGACATCCGGTCGCAGGACTGGTTCCACTGACCGCGTGCCGGTGACCCGGCGGAGCCGAGGGCGCACCGACACCGCACGTTCGCGTGCGGGGAACCGTGACACCCCTTCGCGGGATTGCCACGGGGGGCCCGACGCGAGGTACGGTGTCCGCGTCGGCACCCACCGACGCGTCACCCCACCCCCATCAGGACACCCCGCATGACCGTTCAGAACGACGAGCTCAGCTCGCACCGCACCCGCACCAACCGTCGCCCAGACCCCACCCCGGTGGCGACCTCCTCGATCGCCGTCCTCGACGTCGCCGACGCGTCGCAGGAGCCGCAGCGCTGACCCCGCGCGGGTCGTGCCCCGCGGACAGCCCAGCACGGACCGGACCCGGTGCCCCTCCCACGAGCGGCACCGGGTCCGCTGCCGTCCGGCAGCCCGTCCGGGCGCAGGCCGGGAGGCGCGGTGCCGGTCCCGGGACCGGCCGCCGGTCGTCCGCCTGACCGACCGCACGACCCGGTGCCGGCCCGGGACCGGCCGCCGGTCGTCCGCGGGACCGCCCGCGCGACCCGGTGCCGGTCCCGGGACCGGCCGCCGGTCGTGCTGGTGACGGCCTGGAGGCCCGGTGCCGGCCCGACGGACCGGCACCGGGCCTCCAGGCGGTCGCCCCGGCCCTGACGGGCCGTCAGCCGCGTCGCCGCCGCGAGGTCACGACCGGCGTCGCGGTGGTCTGCACCGCAGACCCCGAGTAGATGTGCTCGACCTCCGCGGCGAAGTCCTTCATCACGACCGCGCGCTTGATCGTCAGCTTGGGCGTGAGGTGCCCGGACGCCTCGGTGAGCTCGGTGTCCACCACGGTGAACGACCGGACCGACTCGGCGCGCGACACGCGCTGGTTCGCGGCGTCGATCGCCTCCTGCACGGCCTGGTGGACACGCTCGTCGTACGCGGCCTCGCGCGCGGTGAGCACGGGGTCGATGCCGCGCGAGCGGCACCAGCCGGGCAGCATCTCCCGGTCGAGGGTGACGAGGGCGGCGACGAACGGCTTGCCCTCGCCGACCACGACCACCTGGCCGACCAGCGGGTGCTCGCGGATGCCGTCCTCGAGCGGGGCGGGGGCGACGTTCTTGCCGCTCGCGGTGACGATGAGCTCCTTGGCCCGACCCGTGACCGTGAGCACGCCGTCGGCGTCGAGTCGTCCGAGGTCGCCGGTGCGGAACCAGCCGTCGGCGAACGCCTTCGCGGTGGCCTCCTCGTTGTGCCAGTACCGGTCGAAGACGTCGACGCCGCGGATGAGGATCTCGCCGTCGTCGGCGATCCGCACCTCGACGCCCGGCAGGGCCCGTCCGACGGTGCCGATCCGGAGTTCGGCGGCACGGTTGACCGTGGCGGGCGCGGTGGTCTCCGTCAGTCCGTAGCCCTCGAGGATGTTCACGCCGATCGACCGGAAGAAGTGCGACAGCCGCGGGGAGAGCGGCGCGGAACCACTGATCGCGTACTCGACCCGTCCGCCGATCGCCGCGCGGAGCTTCGAGAAGACGAGCTTGTCGAACAGCGCGTAGCGGGCGCGGAGGCCGAACGGCACGCGGCCGGCGGCCACCGCCTCGGAGTGCGCGACCGCGACCGCAGCGGCCGCGCGGAAGACCTTGCCCTTGCCGCCGAGGTCGGCCTTCTGCTCGGCCGAGTTGTAGATCTTCTCGAACACGCGCGGGACCGCCAGCAGGAACGTCGGGCGGAACGTCGACACCGCCTGCATGAGGTCGCGCGTGTCCGGTTCGTGGCCGACGAGGACCCCGGTGTGCACCGACATCACCGCGATGAAGCGCGCGAAGACGTGCGCCAGGGGGATGAACAGCAGCGTCGACGAGCCCTCGGCGACGACCTCGGGCATGGCCTCGGTGGCGCCCTCGACCGTCGCGGTGAAGTTGTCGTGCCGCAGGACGCAGCCCTTGGGCCGCCCGGTGGTGCCCGACGTGTAGATGATCGTCGCGTCGTCGTGCCCGTGCACGTCGGCGGTGCGGGCGTCGAGCTCGGCGTCGGTGACGGTCTCGCCGAGCCGCACGAGGTCGTCGAGTCCGCCGCCGTCGATCGTCCAGTGCTGGCCGAGGTGCGGCAGGTCCGGCGCGATCGAGGCGACCCGGCGCGCGTGCTCCTCCTGCTCGACCACGATCGCGACGGTCTCGGAGTCGGACAGGATCCAGCGCACCTGGTCGGGCGAACTCGTCTCGTAGACCGGGACCGACACGAGGCCGGCGGTCCACACCGCGAAGTCGACGAGGGTCCACTCCAGCCGCGTGCGGGACAGGATCGCGACGTGCGACCCGGGCTGCAGGCCGGCGGCCACGAAGCCCTTGGCGATGCCGCGCACGCGTGCGAGCACGTCCGACGCGGTGATCGGCGTCCAGGTGTCGCCGTGGCGCTCGGCCAGGATGTGCCGGTCGGGCGTGCGTCGGGCCCGCTCCGAGAGCAGGCGGGCCGCTGACCCGTGGTCGGGTGCGGAGGTGGGTGCGGGCTGCCGCTGATCGTTCACGGTTGACTCCCTTGTCGGCCGGTTCGATTCGAGGACGCCTCAGCGACGAGGTGTCCCGATCAGCATATGGCGAGCAGCCGGGGATCCGGTGCGAACCGGGCGGGTGGTCGCCGTGGAGCCCGGCGGCCCGGTCCGCCGCCGTCCCGGTCGGGTGCAGGGAGGCGGTAGGCTCGGTGCTCGTGCATGCCATCGGAATCGACATCGGGGGCACCAAGATCGCGGGAGCGGTCGTCACGGAGCTCGGCGAGATCCTCGCCGAGGACCGCGTCGCCACCAACGCGGCTGACCCGGACGCCATGCTGGACGACGTCGTGACGATGGTCACGCGTCTCCGCGCCGCCCACGACGTGGGAGCGGTCGGCGTCGCGGCGCCGGGCTTCATCGACGCCTCGCAGTCGATCGTCTACTACACGCCCAACATCCGGTGGCGGAACGAGCCCCTGCGGCAGAAGCTGCAGGAGCGGCTCGGCGACCTGCACATCACGGTCGACAACGACGCCAACGCGGCGGGCTGGGCGGAGTTCCGCTTCGGCGCCGGTCGGCTCGTGTCGGACATGACCATGCTCACGATCGGCACCGGTGTCGGCGGGGCCATCGTCACCGAGGACCGCCTGTTCCGCGGTGGATTCGGCACCGGCGGCGAGATCGGTCACCTCCGGATCGTGCCGAACGGCCTGCCCTGCGGCTGCGGTGCGCGCGGCTGCATCGAGCAGTACGGCTCCGGTCGTGCCCTGCAGCGCATGGCGAACGACGTCGCTGACGCCGGCGGCATCGGCTCGGCCCTCGCCGACGCCCGCGAGCAGAACGGCGGGCAGCTCGACGGCGGCATCGTCGGGGACCTCATCCTCGCCGACGACCCGGGCGCCCTCGCTGCCCTGCGCCGCCTCGGCCGGCACCTGGGCGAGGCGTGCGCCTCGCTCTCCGCCGTGCTCGACCCGCAGCTCTTCGTGTTCGGCGGCGGCGTCGCGAGCGCGGGGGACCGGCTGCTCGAGCCGATCAAGCAGGCGTACCTCGCGAACCTCCCGGCCCGCGGGTACCACCCGGAGCCCGACTTCGTCATCGCCGAGCTGGTCAACGACGCCGGCGTCGTCGGTGCCGCCGACCTCGCCCGCATCCACGCCCGCACGGCGTAGGGTCCCACCGGCACGTCCGTCGCGAACTGGAGTCGATGATGACCTACTGGCTGCTGAAGAACTTCCTGCTCGGCCCGCTCATCCTCACCCTCTTTCGCCCGTGGGTGATCGGCCGCGAGCACGTCCCCGCGAAGGGGCCCGTGATCTTCGCGTCGAACCACATCTCGTTCATCGACTCGGTGGTCCTGCCCGCGGTGCTCGACCGGCGCATCTCGTTCCTGGCGAAGAGCGACTACTTCACCGGCCGCGGCCTCAAGGGCTGGGCCACGAAGACGTTCTTCAACGCCATCGGTCAGCTGCCCATCGACCGGTCCGGCGGCAAGGCGTCCGAGGCGTCGCTGCACACCGGCCTCCAGGTGCTCGCCCGGGGTGAGCAGCTCGGCATCTACCCCGAGGGCACGCGCAGCCCCGACGGCAAGCTCTACCGCGGGCGCACCGGCATCGCGCGGATGATCCTCGAAGGCCGCGTCACGGTCGTCCCGGTCGCGATGATCGGCACCCGCGAGGTCCAGCAGATCGGGCAGCGGTTCCCGAAGCCGAAGCGCGTCGGCGTCGTGTTCGGCAAGCCGCTCGACTTCTCGCGCTTCGAGGGGTTCGAGACCGACCGCTTCATCCTGCGCAGCGTCACCGACGAGGTCATGCACGAGCTCGCCGGCCTGAGCCGCCAGGAGTACGTCGACGTCTACGCCACGAGCGTCAAGGAGCGCGCGAGCTCCGCACGCGAACAGGTCATGCAGACCCGTCGGGGTCCGGCCGCCCGCTAGGATCTGAGGACCCCGGCACCCGCCGGACGACCTGTCCCACCAGGTCTGGAACCCAGAACTCCGAGGTACCGCCTTGCCCGAGACGCTCGACCCCGTCGCCCTGCACGATCCGGACGTCATCGAGGGCCTCGACCACTGGCGCACCCTGCCGATCAAGCAGCAGCCGACGTGGCCGGACGCCGCCGAGGCCGAGGCTGCCTCGGCCGAGATCGCCACGCTCCCGCCGCTCGTCTTCGCGGGCGAGGTCGACAAGCTGCGCGACCGGCTCGCCGCCGCGGCCCAGGGCCGGGCGTTCCTGCTCCAGGGCGGCGACTGCGCCGAGACCTTCGCCGGTGCCACCGCCGACTCGATCCGCGACCGCGTGAAGACGATCCTGCAGATGGCGGTCGTGCTGACGTACGGCGCCTCGATGCCGGTCATCAAGATGGGCCGGATGGCGGGACAGTTCGCCAAGCCCCGGTCGAGCGACTTCGAGACCCGCGGCGACGTCACGCTGCCCGCCTACCGCGGCGACATCGTCAACGGCTACGACTTCACGCCGGAGAGCCGCCGCGCCGACCCGCGCCGCCTCGTGCAGGGGTACCACACCGCCGCGTCGACCCTGAACCTCGTCCGCGCCTTCACGCAGGGCGGGTTCGCCGACCTGCGCCAGGTGCACTCCTGGAACAAGGGCTTCGCGTCGAACCCGGCCAACGCCCGGTACGAGCACCTGGCGAAGGAGATCGACCGCGCGATCCGCTTCATGGACGCCTGCGGTGCCGACTTCGAGGCGCTCAAGCACACCGAGTTCTACGCCTCGCACGAGGGTCTGCTCATGGACTACGAGCGCCCGATGACCCGGATCGACTCCCGCTCCGGCCAGGCGTACGACACCTCCGGCCACTTCATCTGGATCGGGGAGCGCACGCGCGACCTGGACGGCGCACACGTCGACTTCCTGTCCCGTGTCCGGAACCCGATCGGCGTGAAGCTCGGCCCCACCACCTCGGTCGCCGACATGCAGGCCCTCGTCGAGAAGCTCGACCCCGAGCGCGAGCCCGGGCGCCTGACGTTCATCACCCGCATGGGCGCCGGCAAGATCCGCGACGAGCTCCCGAAGCTGCTCGAGGCGATCAAGGGCATGGAAGCCAACCCGCTCTGGGTCACCGACCCGATGCACGGCAACGGTCTGACCACCCCGACGGGCTACAAGACCCGCCGGTTCGACGACGTCGTGGACGAGGTCCTCGGCTTCTTCGAGGCGCACCGACAGGTGGGCACGTACCCGGGCGGCATGCACGTCGAGCTCACGGGTGACGACGTCACCGAGTGCCTCGGCGGCTCGGAGCAGATCGACGAGGCGACCCTGGCGACGCGCTACGAGTCGCTGTGCGACCCGCGCCTGAACCACATGCAGTCGCTCGAGCTCGCGTTCCTCGTGGCCGAGGAGCTCGGCGCGCACCCGTACGTGCGCGCGTAGTCCCGACGCGACCCGACGACGGACGGGAGGCGCGGTGCCAGCCGGCACCGCGCCTCCCGTCCGTCGTGTGGTCGCGCCCCACGCGCCGGCCGTCGGCCCGCCTGGTCCGGCTCACCCCGGCCTGCCTGCCCTGGCCCCGCCCGGTCCGACCCACCCCGCCCGCCTGTTCGCGAAAGCGACAGATCGCCGCGGACCATCCGCGGCGATCTGTCGTTTCCGCGGACACGTCGGCGCCGGGAGGACGAGGACTGTCGCCTTCGCCGCACGGCGGCGCACCCGCGCCGCACGGCGGCGCACCCGCGCCGCACGGCGGCGCACCCGCGCCGCACGGCGGCGCACCCCGCGCCACACGGCGGCGCCCGACGCCGCGCCCCGCGCGAGCCGGTGGCTAGAGGTCGTAGCGGAGCGTGATGGTGTCGCCGCGGTGCACGGTCGTGCCCTGCACCGGGTCGGTGGAGGACACCGGCAGGACCGACTTCCAGTCGCCGATGCGGCAGAGCAGGTTGGTGCACTCCGGGACCGAGACCTCGAGCCCGAGGTTCTCGAGCGTGGCGGTGGCCTCGTCGATCGTCTTGCCGGCGACGTTCGGCAGCGTGATCGGGGTCGGACCGCGCGAGACGACGACGTTCACCGCGCTGCCCTGCACGACGGGGGAGCCCTCGGCCTCGGCGGAGATCACCTGCCCCTTCGGCACCGAGTCGTCGTACCGTTGGGTCTGCTCGCCGAGGGTCAGTCCCACGCTCTCGAGCGTCGTCGACGCGTCGGCGACGGTCTTGCCCCGGACGTCCGGCACCGGGCCGAGCGAGACCGTGAGGGTCACCGGGCCGCGCTCCCCGTACTCGGGCACCTGGGCGAGGTCGACGGTCTGGCCGTCGGTCCCCACCCCGGTGGCGGCGATGACGGTGTCCTTCGGCGCGTCGGCCGAGAACTCGTAGCGGTCGTCCTGCAGCTGGAAGTCGTCGTCGAGCGCCGCGGTCACGGTGGACACGGGTTGGCCGACGATCGCCGGCAGGGTGATCATCCGCGGGCCGTCCGAGACGACGATCTGCACCGAGGTGCCCTTGCGGACCTCGCGTGCTGCTGCGGGCTTCGTCGTCGAGACCTGGCCGCGCGTGACGACCGCGTCGAACCGGCTCGCGGTGGCCGCTGCGGTCCGGAGGCCCTGCGCCTCGAGCAGCTGCCGGGCCTGGGAGACGGACTTGCCCGCGACCTCGGGGATGCGGACGTTGCCCCACGGGCCGGGGCCGAACGCCCAGCCGACGACGCCGGCCAGGACCGCGAGGACGACGACGATCGTGAGGACGATCCACCCGCGGCGTCGACGCTTGGCGGACTTGTCGGCGAGGCGCTGTCCTGCGGGGGAGAGCGCGCCGGGCTGGGAGCCGGTGCGGCGGGGGCCGGGAGCACCGCGACGGACCGGGGCGGACGGGGCGTCGGCGGTGGCGCGGGGGATGACGCTCGTCGCGTCGCCCGAGTCCGGCGCGGAGCCGATCGAGGACGGCGAGACGGCACCGGCCGGGAGGATCGCGGTCGCGTTCTCGGGGCGCAGCACGGCCGTGCGGTACTGCCCGGTCGCGCGCTGCTGGACGCCCGACATGTGGTCGAGCATCTCGCGGGCGTCGCGGGGTCGGTCCTCGGGGTCGCGGGCCGTCGACCAGGCCACGAGGTCGTCGAGCTCCGGCGGGATCCCGGGCGTCGACGCGCTCGGGGCCGGCACGGTGTCGTTGGCGTGCTGGTAGGCGATCTGCATCGGCTGGTCGCCCTTGTAGGGCTGCTCGCCGGTGAGCATCTCGTAGAGCATGATGCCGAGCGCGTAGATGTCGCTGCGCGAGTCGGCGGACCCGCGGGTGACGAGCTCGGGGGAGAGGTAGGCGATGGTGCCGAGGAGCGCCGCGCCGGTCGCGGTGTTCGCGGTCGTCGCACGGGCGAGCCCGAAGTCGCCGAGCTTGATGCGCCCGTCGTCGGCGAGCAGGACGTTCTCGGGCTTGAGGTCGCGGTGCACGATCCCGGCGCGGTGCGCCGAGGCGAGACCGGCGAGGACGGCCCGGAGGATGTCGGTCGCCTGCTCGGGCGTGAGCGCGTGGTGCTCCTGCAGGAGGTCCCGGAGCGTGATGCCCGGGATGTACTCCATGACGATGTACGCGGTGTCGTCCTCGGCACCCTGGTCGTAGACGCCGACGAGGTTCGGGTGGGAGAGCCGGGCGGCCGACCGGGCCTCCTGGATGAAGCGCTCCCGGAACGCCTGGTCGTCGGCCAGGTGTCCGTGCATGATCTTGATCGCGACCCGGCGCTCGAGCCGGACGTCGGTCGCGAGGTACACCGTGGCCATGCCGCCGCGGGCGATCCGCGAGCGCACGCGGTACCGCTGGTCGATCATGCGACCGATCATGGGGTCCGTGGCGTTGGTGGTCATCGGCGGCATTCTACGAAGCCGTCCTGGTCGGGCCCGCGCTGACGCACCGGTCGTTACCCGATCTCGATCTCGAGGATGAGTCGGGTCGGCCGACCGACCGGCTGCGCGTGTCCGCTACGGACGTCGGGGTCAGAGCGTGGCCAGGAGCGACTTCGCGGTCTGCTCCCACTTCGCGTACTCGCCCGGGTACGCGGAGACCTGCACGGCCTGCGCCGCGTCGGTCAGGGCCATGCCCGACCAGTTCGGGATCGCGAGCAGGCCGCGGGTCTTGCCCGGGTTGCCCTTGAAGAAGAGGCGCGTGGCCGAAGCCGGGTCCTGCAGCGTGGCCTTGTCGCCCCAGCCCTGGCTCGGACGCTGTTGGAACAGGCCGACCGAGTCACGGTCGCCGTTCGGCAGGTTGCGCAGGCTCGACTCCTGGAGTGCGGCGGCGAGGGCGATGACGATCCCGCGCTCCGGCACCCCCATCGACCGACCGACCGAGGCGATCGTGGCCGCGTTCGCGCGCTGCTCGGCGGAGAGCGCGACCCCGTTGACGCTGGACTGGACGGGGCCGGCGACGGCGACGGTCGTCGGCGCGGACGCCGTCACGGTGGACGCCGGGAGTACGAGGGTCTTGCCCGCGTAGATCGTGCTCGTGTAGGTCAGGCCGTTCGCCGACAGGAGCGCCTTCACCGACACCCCGTTCGCCGTGGCGATCGCGGCGATGGTGTCGCCGGTCCGGATCTGGACGCTGCCGGCCCGCGCCGGAGCGCTCGCGGCGGCCGGTGCTGCGGTCGCCGCCGGAGCCGGGGCGGCCGAGACCGGCGCCGGGGCGGACGCGCCCGGGACGGTCAGGGTCTGGCCGGGGTAGATCGTGGAGCGCTGCGACAGGTTGTTCGCGCTGAGCAGCGCCGAGGTGGAGACCCCCACGCGCGCGGCGATCGCGGACACCGTGTCGCCCTGCTTGACGTGGTAGCTGCCCGTGGCGCTCGCGGTCGCGGTGGACGCCGGGCGAGCCGGCGCTGCTGCCGAGGCCGCGGGCTGCGACGCCAGGTGCAGGGTCTGGCCCGGGTGGATGATCGTGTTCCAGCCGAGGCCGTTGCGCACGAGGACGTCCTGCGCGGACAGCCCGAAGCGGGACGCGATGCCGGAGATCGTGTCGCCCTGGCGGACCGTGTACGTGGTCGGCGCCGCCGACACCGACGCGACCGTGGTGACGGTGGCCTGGCCGGGGCGGGCGACCGCGGTGCCGAAGACCGGGCGGTCCCCGACGTTGCGGTCCTGGTCGACCTGCCGCTTCTTCGCGGAGTCGTCGTCGTGCCGGGGCTCGGCGTGGGCGATCGGACCGGTGAGGCCGGCCGTCACCGCGATCGTGCCCGCGAGGACGATGGGCATGGTGGCGAACCGGGCGGATCGTGCGCGCCGGGCGACTTCGTCTGCAGCGTTGTCCACGGGTTTCTCCTGTCTGGGGTGAGCCGTCCTCGCGCGTGCGAGCACTCACAGGTGACTCCACGCTGGCATGGCGTGATTCCCAAGTCAACCAGAGAGTCGAGTGGGGTGCATGTGACTCGTGTGACGAACGAGACCGACGGCACCGGGCGTCTCCTCTGGCACGATGGGTCCGTGAGTGCTGCACCGATCGACGACACGACCCTCTCCGAGCGCTGGCTGACGGTCCCCGACCTGGTGGACATGCTGAGCACCAGCCCGGGGCGCATCCACCGCCTGTTCGAGCAGAAGACCCTGCTCGCCGCCCGGGTCGGTGGTGTCCTCCGGGTCCCGAGCGAGTTCCTGGACGGCCGCGAGCCCCTGCCCGAGCTGCGCGGGACGCTCGTCGTCCTCGGCGACAACGGCTTCACCGACGACGAGGCCGTGCGCTGGATGCTGTCCGAGGAGCCCGCCCTGGGGACCTCGCCGATCGCGGCGCTGCGCGCCGGCCGCAAGGCCGAGGTGCGCCGCGTCGCCCAGTCGCTGCTCTGACGGGCAGTCGCTGCCCTGACGGACCGACCGAAGACGGACGGGAGGCGCGTGGCGATCGCGCCACGCGCCTCCCGTCCGTCGGTGGGTCGCGTCCCGGGCCGCGCGTGCGTCGCTAGGCGACCCGGCGGCTGACCGTGTCGGCCAGCGCGAGGAGCTGGTCGCGCGCGGACGGCGTGAGCGGGGTCGCCTCGAGCGCGGTCTTCGCGCGGTGCACGTGCCGCTCGATCGAACGCTCGACCGCGGCGACCGCGCCGGACTCGGTGAGCGTCGCGCGGAGCATCTGCACCTGCGCCTCGTCGAGCTCCGGGTCGCCGAGGAGCTCGTCGAGGAGCTGCCGCGGGCCGGGGGACAGCGCCTTGCGGGCCGAGGCGATGAGGACGGTGCGCTTGCCCTCGCGGAGGTCGTCGCCCGCGGGCTTGCCGGTCACCTCGGGGTCACCGAAGACGCCGAGCAGGTCGTCCCGCAGCTGGTACGCGACGCCGAGGGGGAGGCCGAACGAGCGGAGGCCCTCGAGTTGGGCCTCGGACGCACCGGCGACCAGGGCGCCGATCACGAGCGGGGCCTCGATCGAGTACTTCGCCGACTTGAAGACGATGACGCGTTGGGCACGGACGAGGTGCTCGGACTCGTCGATCGACGGCCAGGCGGTCTCCTCGTGGACGTCGAGGTACTGACCGGCCGTGACGTCGAGCCGCATCGCGTGGAACTCCCGCCGCACGATCCGGGCACGGGCGGGGTCGAGCAGGGCCAGGCCCTCGTCGAAGACCGCGTCGCTCAGGGAGAGCAGCAGGTCGCCGAGCAGGAGCGCGGAGTTCGTGCCGTAGAGGGAGCGGTCACCGGCCCAGCCGGACTCGGCGTGCAGTGACTCGAACCGGCGGTGCGCCGCGGGGCGCCCGCGACGGGTGTCGGAGCGGTCCATGATGTCGTCGTGCACGAGGGCTGCGGCGTGGAAGACCTCGAGCGCGGCGGCGACGGTGACGATCGCCTCGGCGGTGGTCTGCCGGGACCCCTCGGCCAGGGGGTCGAAGGAGCCCGACCGGCCCGCCACCGACTGCCATCCCCAGTAGCAGAACAGCGCCCGGAAGCGCTTGCCGCCGGACAGCAGGTCCCGCGCGTACCGGTCGAACGGCGCGAGGTCCGGGCTGATCGCGAGGAGCCGCTCACGCTGCTCGTCGAGGGCCCGTTCCACCCGTGCCGAAACGAGGTCCACTAATCGCGTACTCTCAGCCACGGTCCCTACCCTAGTGGAGCGGCTGAGACGTAGACTCGGTCCACTTCCGGCGGTGGTGCCGACCTGACTCCACCGACCCGCACGAACGGGCCGTGACCTCGGTCGAGCCGGAGCAACCAGTGCCCGTCACGACCGGTGCGAGCACGACCAGCGGTCACCAGGACAGCATCCCCAGGAACAGAGGGAAACAAGATGCCACTCTCGGAGCAAGAGCAGCGCCTCCTCGAGGAGATGGAGCGCAGCCTCTACCAGAACGACTCCGACTTCGTGGCGCGCGTCACGCGTCGCCAGGGCCGTCCGAGCTACACGACGATCACCATCGGGGTGCTCGGTGCCCTCGTCGGGATCGCCGTCCTCGTCCTCGCGCTCGTCCTCAAGCAGCCGTTGCTCGGTCTGCCCGGCTTCGTCGTGATGCTCGCCGGCGTGCTCTACGCGCTGCGTCCGGGCATGCGCATGCCGAAGGCCGGGGCCGGTGCGCCGCGCGCCGGGTCCTCCGCGCCGGGTCGCCCCGCGCGTCCCGCATCGTCGGGCGGGTCCTTCATGGACCGGCTCAACGAGCGCTGGGACAAGCGCAACGATCCCGGGCAGCAGTAGCCGCTCCTCCACACGCCTCCACGGGGCCGGTCCTTCGGGACCGGCCCCGTTCGTCGTTCCCGGGGGTGGGGTGACGGACGGGAGGCGCGGGGCGGGGCCGACCCGCGCCTCCCGTCCGGCGCGCCCTCCGACCGCCACCGACCTGTGGAAGTCCTCCACTTCCCTCCACGCGCGCCACCGCGCGCCCGATCGCCGTGTCTGCGCGGATCGGTGCCGCTCGTCCCCACCGCCGGGGCGCTCCAGGGGCCCCCAGAACGGGGGATCCGGGCAGATCGGGGAGCCCTGACCGTTCCGCGGGGAGCGAAGTGGAGTAAAGTGGGGAACACGACGGTCCGGTGGAGCGGAGGGGAGGCCCCGACGTGTTGCTCGGTACCCATGCCCCGAAGCTCGACGAGAAGGGTCGCGTGATCCTCCCCGCCAAGTTCCGGGACGAACTGTCCGGCGGGCTCGTGATGACCCGTGGACAGGAGCGTTGCGTCGTCGTCTACAGCGCGGACACGTTCGAGCAGCTGCACGAACGGATCCGCACCGCACCGATGACGTCGAAGCGCACCCGGGACTACATGCGCCTGTTCCTCTCCGGAGCGAGCGCGGAGACCCCGGACAAGCAGAACCGCGTCACGATCCCGCAGAACCTCCGCGAGTACGCGGGGCTCGAGCGGGACCTCACGGTCATCGGCAGCGGTGACCGTGCCGAGATCTGGTCGACCCCCGCGTGGGAGGCCTACTACGCAGAGGTCGAAGAGGGCTTCGCCGACAACGACGAGGAGGTGATCCCGGGGATCTTCTGATCCGTGGATCGGGACTCCCAGCCGTGGTGCCCTGACACACCTTCCCCGGTGTCAGGTCGCATGGATGGGGATCCGGGTGCGTGGCCCAGGAGGCCGAGGGGCTGCACATGGCCGAAGACCAGCCGAAGTTCCCGCACACGCCGGTGATGCTGCAGCGCATCGTCGACCTGTTCACACCGACCCTCGAGGGGCCGGGCAAGGTCGTCGTCGACGCCACGCTCGGCATGGGCGGACACTCCGAGGCGCTCCTCGAGCGCTTCCCGGAGCTGACCCTGATCGGGCTCGACCGCGACACCGACGCCCTCGGCATCGCGGGGGAGCGGCTCGCCCGCTTCGGCGACCGCGTGCGCCTCGTGCACACGGTCTACGACGGCATCGTCGACGCGGTCGAGGGCGAGGGGTTCCGCGAGGTCGACGGCGTGCTGTTCGACCTCGGCGTCTCGTCGCTCCAGCTCGACCGGGCGGAGCGCGGCTTCGCCTACAGCCAGGACGCACCGCTCGACATGCGCATGGACCGGACCGAGGGGCAGACCGCCGCCGACGTCCTGGCGACCTACGACGAGGGCGAGCTGCGCCGCATCTTCCAGCGCTACGGCGAGGAGAAGCTCGCCGGGCGGTACGCCAAGGCGATCGTCGCCCGTCGAGCCGAGCGGCCGTTCGAGATGTCCGGTGACCTCGTCCAGGTCCTGCACGACGCCACCCCGGTGGCCGTGCAGCGCCAGGGACACCCGGCCAAGCGCGTCTTCCAGGCGCTCCGCATCGAGGTGAACGCCGAACTGGCCGTGCTCGAGCGGGCGATCCCGGCGGCGCTCGACACGATCGCGGTCGGTGGTCGGATCGTCGTCGAGTCGTACCAGTCGCTCGAGGACCGCCTGGTGAAGCGAGCGCTCGTCGCCCGCACCACCTCGAGCGCGCCGGCCGACCTGCCGGTCGAGCTCCCCGAGCACGCCCCCACCTTCTCCCTGGTCGTCAAGGGCGCGGAACTGGCCGACGAGGCCGAACGCGCCGCCAACCCCCGTGCCATCCCCGTGCGCCTGCGTGCGGCCGAGCGGATCCGGAAGTGACATGAGCACGAACCTCGCACTCGTCGACCCTGTCGTCGCCCCGTCGCGTGCCCCGCGCCCGTCCCGCCACGACCGGCCGGAACTGGTCGAGGTCGCGCCCACGAAGGCCCAGCGCCGGGCACGGCCGCGCATCGCGTACGCCGTGGTCGCGGTGGCGTCGCTCGGCATCCTGCTGCTCGCGCAGCTCGGCATCAGCATGGTGCTCAGCCAGGGCGCCTACACGCTGTCCTCGCTCGGCGCCGAGCAGACGAAGCTCTCGCGGACGCAGCAGTCGCTGTCCGAGGACCTCCGGGTGCTCGACTCGCCGCAGAACCTCGCCCGCAACGCGCAGGCCCTCGGGATGATCGCGAACTCCACGCCGGTGTACCTCGACCCGAAGACCGGGCAGGTCTACGGCACGCCGACCCCGGCCGCCCCCGACGAGGCGACCGCGAGCACGGCGAACCAGGTGCCGAACGCACTGCTCGACCCGGTGCCGCTCGCCGCGGGCAAGGGCGACACCGCCACGAGCAAGGAGAACGGCGACGCCGCACCGGCGCCGACCGACGCCGCGACGACGGGCACCACGGGCTCCGCCGCCGGGACCGCCTCCGGCGCCGGCGCCTCGAGCGGTGCCGCTGGGAAGACCGCAGGCGCCAGCGCGTCGGGCGGGGCATCGTCCGCGCCCGACGTAGAGTCCGACCCGAACCAGCTCCAGGCGCCCTCGACGCGGTGACCTGCGGCCCGGGACGCGCCGTGACGTGGACCCCGGGCACCCTGACGCACCACACGGGAAGGACCGCACCGCGTGACCAAGACGATCCGCAGCCGACGACTGCGCTACAGCGTCGTGATGATCGCCGTCATCGCCCTCGTGGCGGTCTTCGTGATCCGGCTGGTCGACATCCAGGTGGTCCAGGCCGCCGACCTCAACGAGCAGTCGAAGGCCAAGCGCAGCATCCCGGTGACCATCTACGGCACCCGTGGCGAGATCGTCGACCGCAACGGCGTCGAGCTGGCCGACAGCGTGAACCGCTACAACATCACGACCGCGCCGCGGCTCGTCAAGGACTTCCGGGGGACCCTCGGCGGCACCCGCGTCAAGGACGTCACGGTCGACGAGGCCCTGCGCGCGATCGCGAAGGCGTCCGGCGGCGACGTCGCGACCATGCAGAAGAACGTCGCGGCCGACCCGCGGTCCGACTTCGCCTACCTGGTCAAGGGGCTCGACGTGAAGCGGTACGAGGCGGTGCGCGAGCTCGAGGTGCCCTGGGTCTACCCGGAGCAGCAGTCGGCCCGCATCTACCCGACCGGCGCCACGGCCGGTGCCCTGACCGGGTTCATGGGGACCGACGGCGCCCAGGCCGGGCTCGAGTACTCCTACAACGCGTGCCTCGCGGGGCGCAACGGCTCCGAGACCTACGAGCGCGGTGAGGACGGCGTCCAGCTGCCCGGCAGCACCGTGACGAAGACGCAGGCCAAGGACGGCGGCACGCTGCAGACCACGATCGACAGTGACCTGCAGTACATGGCCCAGCAGACGATCGCGTCCGCCGCCAAGGACCTGCAGGCCGAGTCGGCGACCGCGACCGTCACGAGCGTGAAGACCGGCGAGCTGCTCGCCGTCGCCGACTACCCGACGGTGGACCCGAACGACGTCGACGCGACCAAGGACACGGGGGCGTACGGCTCCCGCGCGCTGACCGCCACGTACGAGCCGGGATCGACCATCAAGGCCGCGATCGCCGCGGCGCTCATCAACGAGGGCAAGTCGAGCCCGACCGACCGTGCGGTCGTCCCCTACTCGCGTTCGTTCCCGTGGGGCGGCAAGATCCAGGACTCGGAGTTCCACCCCACCGAGAACCTGACGCTCACCGGCATCCTGCAGAACTCGTCGAACGTCGGCATCACCGAGCTCGGTGAGCGCCTGTCGCAGCAGCAGCGCTACGAGTACATGAAGAAGTTCGGGTTGTTCGAGCCCGAGTCGGCCATCCAGTACCCGGGCCAGCCGTCCATGCAGTACGGCGCGAGCCCGGACTGGAGCAGCCAGACGAACATCAACTCGATGTTCGGCCAGGGCATCTCGACGACCGCGGTCCAGGTGGCGAGCGTGTTCCAGACGCTCGCGAACAACGGGGTCCGGATCCCGCTGCACATGGTCAAGGGCTGCCAGACGGCCGACGGCAAGACCATCGACGCGCCCGACGTGCAGGGCCAGCAGGTCGTCTCGCCCGCGGCCGCGAACCAGACCGTCAAGATGCTGCAGAGCGTCGTCACGGGCGGCACGCTCGTCGGCATGAAGCCGATCTCGGGCTACAACGTGGCCGCGAAGACCGGTACGGCCGAGGTCGCCGAGGGCTCGAAGGGCTACGGCGGTCAGCGCATCACGTCGGTGGCCGGAATGGCACCCGCCGAGGACCCCCAGTATGTTGTCACGGTGACGTTCACGAAGCCGCAGACCAACAAGTGGTCCAGCGGAGCGGCTCCGGCGTTCCGAACTCTCATGTCCCAGGTGCTCGAGAAGTACCGAGTAGCCCCCTCCACGGCCGAGGCGCAGCTGTACCCGTCCACGTGGTGAGGAAGAAGGAGCACTTGTCCGCACGGATCCCCCCGGTCCTCCGACCCGAACACCCGACCCCGAGGAGCGTGGCCGAACTCGCGAACGCGTTCGGCATGCGCGTCGTCGGCACGGTCGACGCCGTCGAGGCGACGGGCGTCACCCTGAGCGCCGCTGAGGTGCAGCCGGGTGACCTGTTCGTCGGTGTGCACGGTGCGAACCGGCACGGCGCGCAGTTCGCCGCCGAGGCCGCCGAGCGCGGTGCCGTCGCCGTCCTGACCGACGCCGAGGGCGTGGCACTGGCCGAGCCCGCGGGCCTGCCGGTGCTCGTGGTCGAGGACCCCCGTGCCGCACTCGGCGACGTCTCGGCCTGGGTCTACCGCACCCACCCGGACGAGGCCACCGACCTGCCGCAGCTGTTCGCCACGACCGGCACGAACGGCAAGACGAGCACGTCGTACATCCTCGAGGGCATCCTCAAGCAGCTCGGCCTCGTGTCCGGCCTGAGCTCGACCGCGGAGCGTCACATCGGGTCGCTCAGCGTGACGAGCCGGCTGACCACGCCCGAGGCGAGCGAGATGCACGCCCTGCTCGCCCGGATGCGCGAGTCCGAGGTCCGCGCGGTCGCCGTCGAGGTGAGCGCGCAGGCCCTCAGCCGGCACCGCGTCGACGGCATCGTCTTCGACGTCGCCGGGTTCACCAACCTGTCGCACGACCACCTCGACGACTACGCCGACATGGAGGAGTACTACCAGGCGAAGCTCCCGCTGTTCCAGCCCGAGCACGCCCGTCGCGGCGTCGTCTCGCTGGACACCGACTGGGGCCACCGCGTGGTGCAGGACTCCCGCATCCCGGTCACCACGATCACGGTGCACCCGGACGTCGAGGCCGAGTGGCACGTCGACATCGTCTCGGCGCAGGCCGCGTACACCGAGTTCCGCCTGACCGGACCCGAGGGCCGCGCGCTCACCACGCGGGTGCCGCTCATCGGCTGGCACATGGCCGCCAACGCGGCGCTCGCGATCGTCATGCTGGTCGAGGGCGGCTTCGAGCTCGGGGCGATCGCCCAGGCGCTCGAGTCGGGCCACCGCCGCTACCCGGACGAGACCGA
This sequence comes from Curtobacterium sp. MCBA15_012, assembly GCF_001864935.2. Classification (NCBI taxonomy): domain Bacteria; kingdom Bacillati; phylum Actinomycetota; class Actinomycetes; order Micrococcales; family Microbacteriaceae; genus Curtobacterium; species Curtobacterium sp. MCBA15_012. The sequence continues at coordinate 1,438,237 of NZ_CP126267.1, forward strand.
GGACGGCCCCCGCGTCAGCGCGATCGAGTGCTACCTGCCGGGCCGCACCGAGCGCGTCTCGGGTGAGCACGGCCCGAGCGTGTACGTCGACTTCGGGCACTCGCCCGACGCCTTCGAGAACACCCTCGCGGCCGTCCGGCAGTTCACCCCCGGCCGGGTCCTCATGCTGTTCGGCGCCGACGGCGACCGCGACACGACGAAGCGCGCCGCCATGGCCCTCGTCGCCGCAGCCGGGTCGGACATCCTGGTCGTCACCGACCACCACCCGCGCTTCGAGGACGCCGCGAGCATCCGCAAGACCCTGGTCGACGCCGCACGCGAGGCGTTCCCCGACCACGAGACCTACGAGGTCAGCCCGCCCGAGGCCGCGATCCGCAAGGCCGTGAGCCTGCTCGGCGAGGGCGACTCGATCCTGTGGGCCGGACCCGGCCACCAGGACTACCGCGACATCCAGGGCGTCCGCACGCCGTACTCCGCCCGCGACGAGGCCCGCCAGGCGCTCCGCGAGGCCGGCTGGGAGCCGAACAGCGGCCCCACGGAGGAGATCCGATGATCGCCCTGACCCTCGCCGAGATCGCCGCCGCGATCGGCGGCGAGCTCGTCAGCGGTGCCCCGGAGCAGGTCGTCGACGGCAGCGTCGAGACCGACTCCCGCCTGGTCGGACCGGGCAGCGTGTTCTTCGCGCTGCTCGGCGAGGAGACCGACGGCCACCGCTTCGTCCCCGCCGCCGCGACCGCCGGTGCCGCCCTCGTCGTCACCGAGCGTGCCGTCGAGCTGCCCGAGGGCTCCGACACCGCCCAGGTCGTCGTGGCCGACGGCTACGCCGCCCTCGCCGCGCTCGCGCACGAGGTCGTCGCCCGCGTGCGCGCCTCGAGCGCCGACCGGACCGACGAGCACGGCGCCCCGGCACCGCTCCGCGTGGTCGGGATCACCGGTTCGAACGGCAAGACGAGCACGAAGAACATGCTCCGCACGATCCTCGCCACCCAGGGTGAGACGGTCGCGCCGCAGGGGTCGTTCAACAACCACGTCGGCGCGCCGATCTCGATGCTCGGGATCACGCACGACACGCGCTTCCTCGTGGTCGAGATGGGCGCGAGCGGCAAGGGCCACATCGCGAAGCTCGTGTCGATCGCCGAGCCCGACGTCGGCGTCGTCCTCAAGGTCGGACTCGCGCACGCCGGTGAGTTCGGCGGCATCGAGGCGACCCAGCGCGCCAAGTCCGAGATGGTCACCGACCTGCCGGCCACCGCGACGGCCCTGCTCAACGTCGACGACGACCGTGTCGCGTCCATGCGCGCGGTCACCGACGCCCGTGTGGTCGGCTTCGGCACGTCCGCCGGGGCGGACTACCGCATCGGCGGCATCGAGACGGACCGCAGCGGCACCCGCTTCACGCTCACCGCGCCTCCCGTCCCGTCGGAGGCCGCGGCAGACCACGCGGCGGACACGGCGCCGGTCCCCGAGACCGTCGACGTCCGCCTCGCCATCCTGGGCGAGCACCACGCGATGAACGCGTCCGCCGCCCTGACCGTCGCGCACCTGTGGGGCGTGCCGCTCGCCGAGGGTGCTGCGGCGCTCGCGTCGATGACGCGCGCCGAGCGCTGGCGCATGGAGCTGCTCCAGGGCGGCCCCGAGGGCGTGACCGTCATCAACGACGCCTACAACGCGTCGCCCGACTCGACGGCGGCTGCACTGCGGACCCTCGCGCAGGTCGTGCGACCGGGGGAGCGCTCCGTCGCCGTGCTCGGCGAGATGGCCGAGCTCGGCGAGTTCTCCGTGGAGGAGCACGACCGCATCGGTCGGCTCGTCGTGCGGCTCGGCATCGGCCAGCTCGTGGTCGTCGGCCGCGGCGCGCTGCCCATCCACCAGGCCGCCACCCTCGAGGGATCGTGGGACGGCGAGTCCGTGTACGCCGAGGACGTCGACGAGGCCGTCCGCACCCTGCAGGACATGCTGCGTCCCGGTGACGTCGTCCTGGTCAAGTCCTCGAAGTCCGCGGAACTGCGATTCCTCGGCGACCGCCTCGGAGGTGTCACCGAATGATCGCGCTCCTGATCGCCGGCGCCGTGTCGCTGGTGTTCACACTGCTGCTCACGCCGTTGTTCATCAAGCTGTTCCACCGTCTCGGGTGGGGGCAGTTCATCCGTGACGACGGCCCGCAGTCGCACCACACCAAGCGGGGCACCGCCACCATGGGCGGCATCGTCCTGATCCTCGGCGCGGTGCTCGGCTACTTCGTCGGGCACCTCGTCGGCCGTGACTCGGTCACGCTCTCCGGGCTGCTCGTGCTGTTCCTCATGGTCGGCCTCGGGTTCGTCGGGTTCATCGACGACTTCCTCAAGGTCCGCCGCCAGCGCAGCCTCGGGCTCGGTGGCTGGGCGAAGGTCCTCGGGCAGGTGATCGTCGGCGTCGTGTTCGCGACGATCGCGCTCGTGGTCCCGACCGGCAACGGCAAGCCCCCGGCGTCCACGATGATCTCCGCGATCCGGGACGTCCCGTGGCTCGACTTCATGGCGCTCGGCACCGTGATCGGCACGATCCTGTTCCTCGCGTGGATCGTCCTGCTGACCGTGTCGACCTCGAACGGCGTCAACGTCGCCGACGGGCTCGACGGCCTGGCGACCGGGTCGAGCATCCTCGCGATCGGGTCCTACGTCATCATCGGGTTCTGGCAGTCGAACCAGATCTGCGGCGGCATCCGGCTCGACGAGTCGACGCGCGCCGCCTGCTACAGCACCTCGGACCCGCTCGACCTCGCGGTCGTCGCGGCGGCCGTGTGCGGAGGCCTGATCGGCTTCCTCTGGTACAACACCTCGCCCGCGCAGATCTTCCTCGGTGACACCGGCTCGCTCGGCCTCGGCGGTGCCCTTGCCGGGCTCGCGATCCTCAGCCGCACCGAGCTCCTGCTCGTCCTCATCGGCGGTCTGTTCTTCATCGTCACCGGATCGGTCATCCTGCAGCGCGCGTACTTCAAGATCACGCACGGCAAGCGCATCTTCCGGATGAGCCCCCTGCACCACCACTTCGAGCTCAAGGGCTGGGCCGAGGTCACCGTCGTCGTCCGCTTCTGGATCATCGCGGGGCTGTGCGTCGCGGCCGGGGTCGGACTCTTCTACCTGGAATGGATCGCACGAGTTGGTTGACGCCCGTACGGAAGGTCTCGACAGCTGGTACGCCGAGGGGTGGAAGGGCCTGCAGGTCGCGGTCCTCGGGCTCGGTGCCACGGGCTTCTCGGTCGCGGACACGCTCGTCGAACTCGGCAGTGCCGTGACGGTCTACGCGCCGGACGGTCCCGCCGACACGGTCGAGCTGCTCGACGTGATCGGGGCGCGCTTCGAGCGCACCCCGCTCGACGCCGTGCCCACCGCGCTCGAGCAGCAGGCGCCGGACCTGGTCGTCGTCTCGCCGGGCCTGCCGCCGCACAACGCCACCGTCCGGTGGGCCGTCGAGCACAGCACGGTCTGGGGCGACGTCGAGCTCGCCTGGCGCGTGCGCGACAAGGTCGTCCGCGGTCCGATCGCCGCGCCGTGGGTCACCATCACGGGCACGAACGGCAAGACCACGACGACGCAGCTCACGACCGCGATGTTCCAGGCCGCCGGGCTGCGCGCGGTCGCGTGCGGGAACATCGGGGTGCCGGTGCTCGACGTCGTGCGCGACCCCGAGGGCTTCGACGTCCTGGTGGTCGAGCTGTCGAGCCACCAGCTGCACTACATGCCGACGACGGGTGACGGCGCGGTCGTCCCGCTCGCGAGCGCCTGCCTGAACATCGCCGACGACCACCTCGAGTGGCACGGCTCCGCCGAGGCCTACCGCGCGGCGAAGGCCAAGGTCTACGAGCGCTCCGTGATGGCGTGCGTCTACAACACCGCGGACGCCGCGACCCGTCGCATGGTCGAGGAGGCCGACGTGGTCGAGGGCTGCCGTGCGGTCGGCTTCACGCCCGGGGTCCCCGCAGCCGGCGACGTGGGCATCGTCGACGACGTGCTCTGCGACCGGGCCTTCACCGAGGACCGGCGGAACAGCGCGCTCGAGCTGGCGACCGTCGCCGACCTCGAGGCCGCCGGGCTCGCGAGCCCGCACATGACCATGAACGTGCTCGCCGCGGCGGCCCTGGCCCGCGCGGCCTCGGTCGAGCCGGCGCACATCCGGTCCGCGGTGCAGGGTTTCCACGCCGACCACCACCGCACCGAGCACGTCGCGACCGCGGACGGCGTCACGTGGGTCGACGACTCGAAGGCGACGAACCCGCACGCGGCCACCGCGTCGCTCGCGTCGTTCGACACCGTCGTGTGGGTCGTCGGCGGTCTGTTCAAGGGCGTCGACGTCGACGGGCTCGTCGAGCGCTTCGGCCCCGACGTCCGTGCGGTCGTCGTGATCGGCACCGACCGGACCCCCGTGCTCGAGGCATTCGCGCGACACGCGCCCGCGGTCCCGGTCCTGCAGGTCCAGGCGACGGACACTGATCAGGTCATGCCCGAGGCGGTCCGGCATGCCGCATCGGTCGCGCGACCGGGCGACACGGTCCTCCTCGCCCCGGCTGCGGCGTCGTTCGACCAGTTCGAGTCGTACGCCGACCGAGGGCGCCGATTCGCGGCGGCGGTCCACGAACACCTGGGAGGCACAGCCGATGGCGACCACGGATCTCCCGAACGGGCGTAGCGGCCGGCAGACGACGACGCCGGGCACGACCGGTCGGCCGACGGGTGCGTCCCGGCCCGCTGCCGCGGCCCGGTCCACGGGTGCCGGCTCCTCCCGGCGCCCGAACGGCGCGGTCGTCGCGGTCAAGAACGTCTTCGTCGCCGAGTCGAGCACCTTCTACACGATCCTCGGCATCACGCTCTTCCTGGTCGTCTTCGGCGTCGTGATGGTGCTGTCCTCGTCGAGCGTCGAGCAGTACGCCAAGACGCACGACTTCTTCGGGGCGGCCTCGCGCCAGGGCCTGTACGCGGTGCTCGGCGTCCCGCTCATGCTCGTCGCCAGCAGGGTCTCGGCCCGGTTGTGGCGGAAGTGGGCGATGCGCATCCTCGGCGCCGCGCTCGCCCTGCAGCTGCTCGTGTACACGCCCCTCGGCATCGAGGTGCAGGGCAACCGGAACTGGGTGGGCTTCGGCTCGTTCACCGCGCAGCCCTCCGAGGCGATCAAGCTCGCGCTGGCCCTCGGCATCGGCGCGATCATGTACGTCAAGCGCGACAAGCTCGAGGACTGGAAGGAGATCTTCGTCCCGGTCGGCATCGCCACGGTGCTGCCACTCGGCATGGTCCTGCTCGGCGGCGACCAGGGCACGGCGATGATCATGCTCATCCTGGTGCTCGGCGGCCTCTACATCGGCGGCGCCCGTGCGCGGCACCTGCTCGTGATCCTCGGCTCGATCGCGGTCGTGCTGCCGTTCGTCACGATGGCGTCGGCCTCGCGCCAGACCCGCATCAGCGCGTGGCTCTCCGGCTGCACCGACTCGAACCAGTACCAGGACCTGTGCTGGCAGCCCGTCCACGGCATGTGGGCGCTCGCCTCCGGTGGCGTCTTCGGCGTCGGGCTCGGCAACTCGAAGGCGAAGTGGTCCTGGCTGCCCGAGGCGGACAACGACTACATCTTCGCGATCATCGGCGAGGAACTCGGGCTCGTCGGCGCGGTCGTCGTGCTGGCCCTGTTCGTGGTGCTCGCGGTGAGCATGGTCAAGGTCATCCGCCAGTCGAACGACCCCTTCGTCCGGACGGTGACGGGTGCGATCGTCGCGTGGATCATCGGCCAGGCGCTCGTCAACATCGCCGTCGTGCTCGGGCTGCTCCCCGTGCTCGGCGTGCCACTCCCACTCATCTCGGCCGGTGGGTCGGCGCTCATCATGACGCTCGTCGCCATCGGCGTCGTGCTGTCGTTCGCGCGGGACCTGTCCGGCAAGGGCCGTGGCACCGGGGCGAGCGGCACCGACCGCTCCCTGCCGTCGAACGGCTTCGCACCACAGAACGGAACGCTCCGGTGAGCACCTACCTCTTCGCCGGCGGCGGCACCGCCGGGCACGTCAACCCGCTGCTCGCCGTGGCCGACCGCCTGACCGAGCGCGACCCGGACGCCCGCGTGCTCGTGCTCGGGACCGCCGAGGGCCTCGAGTCGCGGCTCGTCCCGATGCGCGGCTACGAGCTGCTCACGATCCCGCGCCTGCCGTTCCCGCGGAAGCCGAACGCCGCGGCGCTGCGCTTCCCGGGCCGGTTCGCCGCGGCCGTGCGGCAGACCGAGCGCTACATCCGCGAGCACGGGGTCGACGTGGTCCTCGGTGTCGGCGGGTACGCGGCCGCCCCCGCGTACGTCGCGGCCAAGCGCACCGGCACCCCGATCGTCGTGCACGAGCAGAACGCCAAGCCCGGCCTGGCGAACCGCCTCGCGGCCTTCCTGACGTCGCACGTCGGGCTCACCTTCTCGAACACCCGGCTCCGGCACGGCCGGGTCGTCGGCATGCCGCTCCGCCGCGAGATCGAGTCGCTGGACCGACGGGCGCGGCGCGACGAGGGCCTCGCCGAGTTCGGCCTCGACCCGGCCCGCCCGGTCCTGCTCGTCACGGGCGGGTCCTCCGGGGCGCGGAGCATCAACCAGACGGTCAACCGGTCGGCGGCGACGATCGTCGGCGCCGGGTGGCAGGTGCTGCACGTCGTCGGTGGGAAGTCGGACATCGGGCCGAGCGACCTCGACGGCTACCACGTGCTGCCGTACTGCGACCGGATGGACCTGGCGTACGCCGCGGCGGACTTCGTCGTCTCGCGCGCCGGTGCCGGGATGGTGTGCGAGCTCACCGCGGTCGGCCTGCCGAGCGTCCTGGTGCCGTACCCGGTCGGCAACGGCGAGCAGCGGCACAACGCGGCCGACGTCGTCGGGGCCGGGGGAGCGGTGCTCGTCGCGGACGGGGAATTCGACGAGGACTGGGTGACGTTCCAGCTGCTCGGCATCCTGCAGGACCGCGCACGCATCGCCGACATGGCGGTCCGCGCGGGCAGCGTCGGACACCGCGACGGTGCCGACCGGATGACCGACCTCGTCCGGGACGCCGAGCGCGCCCCGAGCACCACCAGCACCACGGAGGAACGATGACCATCAAGCCGGACCTGACCCAGCCGATCCCGGACGACCTCGGCACGGTCCACTTCGTGGGCATCGGTGGCTCCGGCATGAGCGGCATCGCACGCATGTTCCTGGCCGCCGGGCACCGCGTGACGGGCAGCGACTCCCGCGAGACCGCGACGACGGCCACGATGCGCGACCTCGGCGCCGAGGTGCACATCGGCCACGACGCGGCGAACGTCGGCGCTGCCGACACGATCGTCGTCACGAGTGCGCTCTGGCCGGACAACCCCGAGCTGCTCGAGGCGCAGCGTCGCGGCCTGCCGGTGCTGCACCGGTCGCAGGCCCTCGCCGCGCTGATCGCCGAGCACCGCCTCGTCGCCGTCGCGGGTGCGCACGGCAAGACCACCTCGACGGGGATGATCGTGACCGCGCTCGTCGAGCTCGGCCTCGACCCGAGCTTCGTCAACGGCGGGGTCATCCAGTCGCTCGGCACGAGCTCCGCCCCGGGCAGCAGCGACCTGTTCGTGGTCGAGGCCGACGAGTCGGACGGCTCCTTCCTGCTCTACGACGTCGCGGTCGCACTCATCACGAACGTCGACGCGGACCACCTCGACCACTACGGCAGCGAGGAGGCCTTCATCGAGGCCTTCGTCACCTTCGCGGGCAAGGCGCGCGAGCGCATCGTCGTGTCGAGCGACGACGCGGGCGCGAAGCGGGTCACCGAGGGTGTCCGAGCGCTCGAGCACGCCCCCGAGGTCGTCACGTTCGGCGAGGCCGCCGACGCCGACGTCCGGATCGAGCGCATCGTCGAGGCCGCGAGCGTGGAGGTGGACCTCCGTGCCGACGGCTGGAGCCACCACCTGACGCTCCGCGTGCCGGGTCGGCACAACGCCGTGAACGCGGTCGGCGCCTTCGCGGTGCTCACCGGACTCGGGGTGGCCCCGGCCGACGCGATCCGCGGCATCGAGGCGTTCGGCGGGACCGAGCGGCGCTTCGAGCTGCACGGTGTCGAGCGCGGCGTGTCCGTGTACGACGACTACGCGCACCACCCGACCGAGGTCGCCGCGGCCCTCCGTGCCGCGCGCAACGTCGTGGGCGACGGCCGGATCATCGCGATCCACCAGCCGCACCTGTACTCCCGCACCCGCCTGATGGCCGGCGACTTCGCGAAGGTCTACGAGGAGCTCGCCGACCACACGGTCGTGCTCGACGTGTACGGCGCCCGCGAGGACCCGGAGCCCGGCGTCACCGGTGCCCTCGTGCAGGAGCGCTTCGCCGACCAGTCGCGCGTCGAGTTCCTGCCCGACTGGGACGAGGCGGCGGCCCGTGCCGCCGCGGTCGCCCGTGACGGCGACATCATCATGACGCTCAGCTGCGGCGACGTGTACCGGATCATCCCCCAGGTGCTCGAGGCGCTCGGCAAGTGAAGCGTCCCGAGGGCTTCGACGAGCGTCCGGACCACCCGGACGCCCCGGCCGACGGTGCCGACGCGCCGCGGCAGCGTCGTGGTCCCCGGATCCCGCGGCGTGCGTCCCGCGCGGTGCCGGCGGACGGCCGGGAGGCGCAGCCCGCTCCCGCGCCGTCGGCCGCGGTCCCCGAGACGGCGGGTCGACCGCCCGGTGCCGCACCCGACGCCGGGCACGACGAGCAGGCGTCGGCCGACGGCGGGTCGGTGCGGGACCGCGCCGGTGCCGCCGCGGGCGTCGCCGGCCGCCGGCTCGGCGCCGGGCTGTCCTCGGTCGCCGAACGACTCCGTGGGTACGCTCCCGACGAGGAGCACCGTCCCGCCGGGTCCGGCCGTGCCGAGCACGCCGACGACGACCGGGGCGACGGGGGACGCGACCACGTCGCGACCGTCACCGACGTGCTCGACGCGCACCGCGCCTCCCGGCCGTCCGACGACCACGAGGACCACGCGACCCCGATCGGTGCCGGTGTCCGTGCCGCCGAGACGGCGCGCGAGGCGCGCGTCGCGAAGCGTCGGCGCCGGCTGCTCGAGCGCAACGAGGTGCGCCGGTTCACCCGGCGCTCCCGGCACCGCCGCGCCGCCTGGACCACGGCGGCCGCGGTCGTCGTGGTCTTCGGCGCCTCGTTGCTCGTCGCGGTCTACTCGCCGCTGATGGCGTTGCAGACCATCGAGATCAAGGGGACGAACCGCGTCGACGAGACCGCGCTGCGCCAGGCGCTGTCCGCGCAGCTCGGCACGCCGCTCGCCCGCCTCGACCTCGGCGAGGTCAAGCGCGAGGTGGCCGGGTTCCCGCTCATCGAGAGCTACGTGACCGAGGAGGTCCCGCCGCACACGCTCGTGGTGACGGTGACCGAGCGCACGCCCGTCGTCGCGGTGCAGTCCGGCAGCGCGTTCGACCTGGTGGACCCGGCCGGCATCGTCGTGCAGTCGTCGCCCTCGCGGCCGGACGGGGTGCCGCTCGCCGACGTGTCGCGCGCGAAGCTCGGGTCGCCGGTGTTCCGCACGATGACCGAGGTGGTGCTCGCGCTGCCGTCGGCGGTGCGGTCGCAGGTGACCGACCTGCGCGCCTCGACGGCCGACGACGTGACGCTCACGCTGCGCGACGGGTCGAACGTCGTGTGGGGGAGCCCGGAGGACTCCGAGGCGAAGGCGGCGCTGCTCGCCGCGCTCGTCAAGGACCACGAGGGCCGCGCCCCGGGGACGCCGGTCGAGTACGACGTGTCCGCGCCGGACAACGGGATCGTCCGCGCGAAGCAGTGAGCCGGGCGACGGGATCGTCCGCGCGGAGCAGTGAGCCGGGTGACGGGATCGTCCGCGCGGAGCAGTGAGCCGGGCCGCACGGCCCGGGTGGCGGGGCGTGCGGCGGACCGACCGCGGATGGCTTGTCCGGGTGCCGGAATTGCGGAACCCGAATGACGACACGCGGCGTGGCGGGGCGACAGGGCTCCCGGGGCACCCGTAGCGTCGTCGGAGCACCACATCTACCAGCAAGACCCCTGAACTTCAAGTAGAGGTTGAGGGTTTCGACCGGAGGCCCGACTGACGTGACCACGAACCACAACTACCTCGCCGTCATCAAGGTCGTCGGCGTCGGCGGCGGCGGCGTGAACGCCGTGAACCGCATGATCGAGCTCGGCCTCCGCGGCGTCGAGTTCATCGCGATCAACACCGACGCCCAGGCGCTCCTGCTCAGCGACGCCGACGTGAAGCTCGACGTGGGTCGTGAGATCACGCGCGGCCTCGGTGCCGGCGCGGACCCCGAGGTCGGCCGTCGTGCCGCCGAGGACCACGCCGAGGAGATCGAGGAAGCCCTCGCGGGCGCCGACATGGTCTTCGTCACCGCAGGCGAGGGCGGCGGCACCGGTACGGGTGGTGCGCCGGTCGTCGCACGCATCGCGAAGTCGATCGGCGCGCTCACCATCGGCGTCGTCACGAAGCCGTTCAGCTTCGAGGGCAAGCGTCGCCAGTCCCAGGCCGAGAACGGCGTCGCCGGACTCAAGGACGAGGTCGACACGCTCATCGTCGTCCCGAACGACCGCCTGCTCGAGATCTCCGACCGCGGCATCTCCATGGTCGAGGCCTTCGCGACCGCCGACCAGGTGCTGCTCGCCGGCGTGCAGGGCATCACCGACCTCATCACGACCCCGGGTCTGATCAACCTCGACTTCGCCGACGTCAAGTCGGTCATGCAGGGTGCCGGTTCCGCGCTCATGGGCATCGGTTCGTCCCGCGGGGCCGACCGGGCGATCAAGGCCGCCGAGCTCGCCGTGGCCTCGCCGCTGCTCGAGGCCTCGATCGACGGTGCGCACGGTGTGCTGCTCTCGATCCAGGGTGGGTCGAACCTCGGCATCTTCGAGATCAACGACGCCGCGCGCCTGGTGCAGGAAGCGGTCCACCCCGAGGCGAACATCATCTTCGGTGCCGTCATCGACGACACCCTCGGCGACGAGGTCCGCGTGACCGTCATCGCCGCCGGCTTCGACGGCGGCGAGCCGAGCGCACAGCAGAAGGAGCGTCGCTCGAGCTGGGTCGACCCCGAGGGCGGCTCGTCCGCTCCCGCGTCCAGCGGTGCGACCGGTTCGATCGAGGACACCGCGACCAGCACGCCGTCGTGGGCCTCGCAGCAGCACGAGGCGCCGGCGCAGCGCGCCGCCGACCCGGCCTTCGACGGCGACGACGAGCTCGACGTCCCCGACTTCCTCAAGTAAGGAACGATGGCAGCCGACACGCGCCTCCCGTCCGCCTCGTCACCCGACGACGGACGGGAGGCGCGTGCTGCGTCCGGTGGTGACGACGCGCTCGCGACGCGGCTCGCGACGGTGCGCGGCAGCATCGCCGACGCGGCACGCGTCGCTGGACGCAGCGTCGACGAGCTGACGCTCGTCGTCGTCACGAAGTACCACCCGGCGTCGCTCGTCCGCGAACTGGCGGCACTCGGCGTCACCGACGTGGGGGAGAACCGCCACCAGGAGGCGCAGGCGAAGGCCGCGGAGCTCGCCGACCTCGGGCTGACCTGGCACTTCGTCGGCCAGCTCCAGTCGAAGAAGGCGCGGCAGGTCCGCCGCTACGCCGACGTCGTGCACTCGCTCGACCGGGACTCCGTCGTCGACGCCTTCGCGCCCACCGAGGCCGAGCCCGACCCGCGCGTCGTCGAGGGCTTCGTGCAGGTGAACCTCACCGACGACCCGGGCCGTGGCGGCGTGCAGCCCGACGCCGTCGAGGCCATGGTCGAGCGGGTGCTCGCGACCGGGACCGTCCGCCTGCGCGGTGTGATGGCGGTCGCGCCGCTCGAGGGGTCGCCCCGCGCCGCGTTCGCCCGGCTGCGGACGATCTCGGAGCGGGTGGCGTCGCTGGCGCCCGGCGCGACCGACATCTCCGCGGGGATGAGCGGTGACCACGCCGAGGCGATCGCCGAGGGCGCGACACACCTGCGGATCGGGACCGCAATCACGGGAAACCGACCGGTCGCGCCCTAGCCTCGTGGCAGGGCACCCACGAGCAAGCACGACCGGAGGAACCATGGCCAACCCGCTCAAGAAGACGATGGTCTACCTCGGCCTCGCCGACGAGGAACTGTACGAGGACGAGCGGCAGGAAGCTCCCGCGCAGCAGCGGCAGCACGCCGCTCCCGCCCCCGCCGCAGCCCCGTCGGTGGCGCCCGTGCAGGAGACCCCGGCACCCGCGGCCGCTCCGGCAGCGGCACCCGCGGAGCCCAAGACGCACACCCACCAGCGCGGCGCCCAGGTCACCCCGCTCCGCCGCTCGCACACGACCGCACAGAAGGCGACCCCGGTCCAGGAAATGAACGAGATCCTCACCGTCCACCCGCGCGAGTACAAGGACGCCCAGTCCATCGCCGAGAGCTTCCGCGACGGGATCCCCGTCATCATCAACCTCTCGCAGATGACCGAGACCGACGCCCGTCGCATGATCGACTTCGCGTCGGGGCTGTCCCTCGGGCTGTACGGCAAGATCGAGCGCGTGACCAACAAGGTCTTCCTGCTGTCGCCCGCCCACGTCGCGGTGAGCGGCGAGCCGGCTGAGGTAGAGTCCGACATCGAGGCGTCCTTCTTCGCCCAGTCCTGAGCCGGCCCCCGGTTCACCCGCCCCCGTGCGGCCGTCGGTCTGACGGGCGCACCCGAGCCGAGCGAGCCCCATCGTGTCACTGGTCTTCGGGATCCTGTCCTTCGCCCTCCTCCTCTACTTCTTCGTGATGTGGGGCCGGTTCGCGCTCGACATCGTGCAGGCGTACAACCGGTCGTGGCGTCCCCGGGGCGGCGTGCTCGTGCTCTCGGAGTTCGTGTACACCGTGACCGACCCGCCGATCCGGGCCGTGCGCAAGCTCCTCCCGCCGTTGCGGATGGGGCCGGTCGCACTCGACTTCGGGTGGACCATCGTCATGCTCGTCGTGATCATCCTCCGGGTGATCGTCGGCACGCTCGCCCGGTCGTTCTGACCGGATCGGTCCCGACACGCGCCACGCCGGGGCCCGGACACCGTTCCGGGCACGGTGTCGGTGTACGGTGGTCGGGATCGAGGCCCGCTCCGGCAGGCCTCCGCACCACTCGGCACGGCTGGTAGGTTCGGTCGTGACGCAAGTGGTTCCACACGTTCAGCAGTTCTATCGAGGTGACGGCAATGGCTTTGACGCCGGAAGACGTAGTCAACAAGCGGTTCCAGCCGACGAAGTTCCGTGAGGGCTACGACCAGGACGAGGTCGACGACTTCCTGGACGAGGTCGTCGTCGAGCTCCGTCGTCTGACGGCCGAGAACGACGAGCTGCGCCAGCGCCTGCAGTCGGCCGAGTCCGCGCCGAAGCTGGCGAAGGACGAGCAGTCGGCACCGGCCTCCGCTCCGGAGCCCGAGCCCACCCCGGCCCCCGTCGCCGCAGCACCGGAGCCCGCTCCGGTCGCCGCCGCCGCGCCGGCCTCGTCGACGGTCCCCGCCGACGAGGACACCGAGGGCACCACGAACCTCCTCACGCTCGCTCGTCGTCTGCACGAGGAGCACGTCCGCGAGGGCGTCGAGAAGCGTGACGCGCTCATCGCCGAGGGCACCGCGCAGGCCGCCCGCCTGGTCTCCGAGGCCGAGGCGAAGCAGCGCCAGATCATCGCGGACACCGAGAACACCAACCGCCAGCGCGTGCAGGTGCTCGAGCAGGAGCAGCGCCAGCTCGAGGGCAAGATCGACGAGCTCCGCACGTTCGAGCGCGACTACCGTGCGCAGCTCAAGAGCTACATCCAGGGGCAGCTCGCCGAGCTCGACGGTTCGGGCTCCGAGCAGTCCGGCCTCACCCCCGCGCCGGCATCGGCGCAGGGCTTCGGCAACTGACGTTGGTCCGACCAGCACCATCGGCGAAGGTCAGTGTCCGCGCTATCGCGGCACTGGCCTTCGCCGCTGTCGTCGTGGTGGCGCTCGACCAGGGCGTGAAGGCCCTCGTCGTCGCGAACCTGCCGTACGGCCAGCCCGTCGCCGTCCTCGGTGACGCCCTGCAGTTCTTCTACGTGCGGAACCCCGGCGCCGCGTTCTCGTTCGCGGTCAACATGACGTGGGTGTTCTCGATCGTGTCGACGGCCGTGGTCGTGGCGATCATCGTCTTCGCGCGGCGCATCCGGTCGATGTGGTGGGCGCTCGTCCTGGGCATGCTGCTCGGCGGCGCGCTCGGCAACCTGCTCGACCGGCTCTTCCGTGAGCCCGGCTTCGGTCGCGGGCACGTGGTCGACTTCATCTCCACGCCGTGGATGATGCCGGCGATCTACAACATCGCGGACGCGTTCATCTGCGTCAGCATGGTCGTGTTCGTGCTGCTCGTCGTGTTCGGGGTCAACCTCGACGGGACGCGCACGCCGTCGGCGAAGCAGCAGCGCGCCGACGCCGCGGCCGCCGCCTCGTCGTCCGACGACGACGTCGAGCGCGTCGCGCACCGCGTCGCGGACGACGGGACCGCCGCCCGTGACGCAGCCGTCCCGACGACCGCGGCCGACGCTGCGGACGCGGGTCGCGCCTCCCGGCCGGCCGACCGCGCCACGGACCCGCGCGGGCCGCACGACCTCCGCGACGCGCTCGGACACGACGCGACGTGAGCGTCGAGTCCCGGTCCCTGCCCGTGCCGGACGGGCTCGCGGGCGAGCGCGTCGACGCCGCCCTCGCGAAGCTGCTCGGCTTCAGCCGGTCGTTCGCGGCCGACGTCGTCGCCGCGGGCGGCGTCAGCGTCGACGGCGTGACGGTCGGCAAGTCCGACCGGCTGCACGCCGACTCCTGGCTCGAGGTGTCGTGGTCGCCCAAGGAGCCGCCGCGGATCGTCCCGGTCGAGGTGCCGGGCATGACGATCGTCCACGACGACGAGGACATCGTCGTCGTCGACAAGCCAGTCGGTGTCGCCGCGCACCCGTCGCCCGGGTGGGACGGCCCGACCGTCCCCGGGGGGCTCGCCGCCGCGGGCTTCACGATCGCGACCTCCGGCGCCGCCGAGCGCGCGGGCATCGTGCACCGGCTCGACGTCGGGACGTCCGGGCTCATGGTCGTCGCGAAGACCGAGACCGCGTACACGCACCTGAAGCGGGCGTTCAAGGAGCGGACCGTCGAGAAGGTCTACCACGCGCTCGCGCAGGGGCACCCCGACCCGAGCTCCGGCACGATCGACGCGCCCATCGGACGGCACCCGTCGAGCGACTGGAAGTTCGCGGTCACCGCGGACGGCAAGCCGAGCGTGACGCACTACGAGACCCTCGAGGCGTTCCGAGCCGCGTCGCTGCTCGAGGTGCACCTGGAGACCGGGCGCACCCACCAGATCCGCGTGCACATGGCCGCCACCCGTCACCCGCTCGTCGGGGACACCACGTACGGCGCCGACCCGGTGCTCGCCGGGGAGCTCGGGCTGACGCGGCAGTGGCTCGACGCGGTCCGGCTCGGCTTCGCGCACCCGCGCACGGGGGAGTGGGTGTCGTTCGAGGCGTCCTACCCCGAGGACCTGCAGGTCGCGCTCGACCGGATCCGAGCCGCGTCCGCCTGACGGCGACCGCCGCCGGGCCACGCGCCGCCGGGCGGGCGGCGCCGGGCGGGCGGCGCGTGGCAGCGTGGCGGCGCCGCCCTGGCCGAGCGGGCCCGATCCGTCCCACTCGGTGCGTCCGCCCGACGGTCCGCACCCGCTCGGCGAACACCGCGCGGCGTGTCCTGCGCGTTCGTTCGGTGCCGAGCCAGTCCACGCCCGGACGGGAGGCGCGTTGCGGCGCCGCCACGCGCCTCCCGTCCGGCACCGGGTCGCGTCCACCGTCGGCCCCCGAGCGGGCACGTTCCGTCTCGATCGGCGCCATCAGGCGACGTGTACCGCCCGCTCCGCGGAACGCGCTCGGCATGTCCTGTCCGCTCGGCAGGGCCGGCCCGCTCGGCGAGCCGAGCGGGCCTTCTCCGTCACGGTGGCCGGCATCGGGCGACGCGAACCGCCCGATCGGCGCAACGCCCGTGGCGTGTCCTGCCCGCTCGCGGGGCGGGCAGCGCCGGACGCCGGTCGGCGCTCGCGTCGGACACGCGCGGGAACGTCTGCGGTCACGTCGAACACGCGCGGGAACGTCGCCGGTCGCGGTTAGGCTGGTCCCGCCCCGCAGCAGACCGTCGAACCGGAGGTACCGTGTCGGACACCGACTCCTTCGTCCACCTGCACGTGCACAGCGAGTACTCGATGCTCGACGGCGCCGCGCGACTCACCGACCTCGTCGCCGAGACCGCCGCGCAGGGGATGCCGGCGGTGGCCGTCACCGACCACGGCAACATGTTCGGCGCGTTCGAGTTCTGGAAGGCCGCGAAGGCCGGCGGCGTCAAGCCGATCATCGGGACCGAGGCGTACATCACGCCGCGCACGCACCGCACCGACAAGACGCGTGTGCGCTGGGGCGACGGCGGGGGCGACGACGTCTCTGGCGCGGGTGCGTACACGCACATG
This sequence comes from Curtobacterium sp. MCBA15_012, assembly GCF_001864935.2. NCBI lineage: Bacteria > Bacillati > Actinomycetota > Actinomycetes > Micrococcales > Microbacteriaceae > Curtobacterium > Curtobacterium sp. MCBA15_012. The sequence goes on from NZ_CP126267.1 coordinate 1,454,700, forward strand.
ACGATGTTCGCCGAGAACACCGCGGGCATGCACAACCTGTTCCGGCTGTCGTCCCGCGCCTCGATCGAGGGCTACTACTTCAAGCCCCGCATGGACATCGAGCTCCTCGACCAGTACCACGACGGCATCATCGCGACGACGGGGTGCCCCTCGGGCGAGATCCAGACCCGACTCCGTCTCGGCCAGTACGACGAAGCGCTCAAGGCCGCCGCCGACTACCGCGACATCTTCGGCAAGGACAACTACTTCGCCGAGATCATGGACCACGGCCTCGAGATCGAGCGCCGCGTGATCGAGGACGTCGTCCGCATCTCGAAGGACCTCGGCATCCCCCTCATCGGGACGAACGACCTGCACTACACCCACGCGCACGACGCGAAGTCGCACGCGGCGCTGCTCTGCGTGCAGTCCGGTTCGACGCTGAACGACCCGAACCGCTTCAAGTTCGACGCCGACGAGTTCTACCTGAAGACCCCGCAGCAGATGCGCTACGTCTTCCGCGACCACCCCGAGGCCTGCGACAACACGCTCCTCATCGCCGAGCGGTGCGAGGTCGAGTTCGACACCGCGGCGAACTACATGCCGAAGTTCCCGGTGCCCGAGGGCGAGACCGAGCACTCGTGGTTCGAGAAGGAGGTCGCGAAGGGTCTGGAGTACCGGTACCCGGAGGGCATCTCGCGCGAGGTCCAGGAGCGCGCCGACTACGAGGTCGGGATCATCAACCAGATGGGCTTCCCGGGGTACTTCCTCGTCGTCGCCGACTTCATCAACTGGTCGAAGAACAACGGCATCCGCGTCGGACCGGGCCGTGGTTCCGGTGCCGGCTCGATGGTCGCGTACGCGATGCGCATCACCGACCTCGACCCGATCCGTCACGGCCTCATCTTCGAGCGATTCCTCAACCCGGACCGCGTCTCGATGCCCGACTTCGACGTCGACTTCGACGACCGGCGCCGTGGTGAGGCGATCAAGTACGTCACCGAGAAGTACGGGTCGGAGCGCGTCGCCCAGATCGTCACGTACGGCACCATCAAGGCGAAGCAGGCGCTCAAGGACTCCTCCCGCGTGCTCGGCTTCCCCTTCGGCATGGGCGAGAAGCTCACGAAGGCGATGCCGCCGCCCGTGATGGGCAAGGACATCCCGCTGACCGGGATCTTCGACAAGGACCACCCGCGGTACAAGGAAGCCGTCGACGTCCGCACGGTCGTCGAGACCGACCCCGAGGCGAAGACGGTGTTCGACACCGCGCTCGGGCTCGAGGGGCTGAAGCGCCAGTGGGGCGTCCACGCCGCCGGCGTCATCATGTCGAGCGAGCCGCTCATCGACATCATCCCCGTGATGAAGCGCGAGCAGGACGGCCAGATCGTCACGCAGTTCGACTACCCGGCTGCAGAGTCGCTCGGCCTGATCAAGATGGACTTCCTGGGGCTCCGGAACCTCACGATCATCAGCGACGCCCTCGACAACATCAAGAGCAACCGCGGCATCGACCTCGACCTCGAGACGATGGGGCTCGAGGACGAAGAGGCCTACGCGCTCCTGCAGCGCGGCGACACCCTCGGCGTGTTCCAGCTCGACGGCGGCCCGATGCGCGGTCTGCTCCGCCTGATGAAGCCGGACAACTTCGAGGACATCTCCGCGCTCATCGCCCTGTACCGTCCGGGCCCCATGGGTGCGAACTCGCACACGAACTACGCGCTCCGCAAGAACGGCGAGCAGCCGATCACGCCGATCCACCCGGAGCTCGAGGAACCGCTCCAGGACATCATCGGCACGACCTACGGCCTGATCATCTACCAGGAGCAGGTCATGGCCATCGCGCAGAAGGTCGCGGGCTTCTCCCTCGGCCAGGCGGACATCCTCCGCCGCGCGATGGGCAAGAAGAAGAAGTCCGAGCTCGACAAGCAGTACGCGGGCTTCCAGAAGGGCATGCAGGACAACGGTTACTCGGCCGCTGCCATCAAGACGCTCTGGGACATCCTGCTGCCGTTCTCCGACTACGCGTTCAACAAGGCGCACTCCGCCGCGTACGGCGTCGTGTCGTTCTGGACCGCGTACCTCAAGGCCCACTACCCGGCCGAGTACATGGCGGCGCTGCTCACGAGCGTCGGCGACGCCCGCGACAAGCTCGCGCTGTACCTCAACGAGTGCCGACGCATGGGCATCAAGGTCATGCCCCCGGACGTCAACGAGTCGATCGGCTTCTTCGCGGCCGTCGGGGACGACATCCGCTTCGGCATGGGCGCGATCCGCAACGTCGGCTTCAACGTCGTCGACGACATCGTGCAGGCGCGCACCGAGAAGGGCGCGTTCGAGTCGTTCCACGACTTCCTGCGCAAGATCCCGATCTCGTCGGCGAACAAGCGGACCGTCGAGTCGCTCATCAAGGCCGGTGCGTTCGACGAGTTCGGCGACACCCGTCGCGCCCTGGTCGAGATCCACGAGGGCGCGGTCGAGGGCGCGGTCAAGGTCAAGCGCGACGAGGCCCACGGCAACGTCGGCTTCGACTTCGACTCCCTGTTCGCCGAGGTCGCCGAGGAGCAGCCGTCCTCGGCCCCGGTGTCGCAGGTCCCGGACCGTCCGGAGTGGTCCAAGCGCGACAAGCTGGCGTTCGAGCGCGACATGCTCGGCCTCTACGTGTCCGACCACCCGCTGGCCGGCCTCGAGATCGAGCTCGCGAAGCACCAGTCGATCACCATCGCCGACCTGCTCAGCGCCGACGACTCGATCGAGGGCGAGACCGTCACGGTGGCGGGCCTGCTCACGAGCGTGCAGCACCGCGTCGCGAAGTCGAGCGGCAACCCGTACGGCATCGTCCAGATCGAGGACTTCGGCGGCGAGATCGGGGTCATGTTCCTCGGCAAGACGTACCAGGAGTTCGGCCCGTCCCTCGTCGCCGACTCGATCGTCGTGCTGCGCGGCCGGGTGAACGTCCGCGACGACGGCAAGGCGCTGCACGCGGTGAGCATGTTCCAGCCGAACGTCGGCGACGCGATGGGCTCCGGCCCGCTGACGCTGTCGGTGCCGGAGCGTCAGGCGACCACCGAGATCGTCACGGAGCTGGCCGCGGTGCTCGGTCGGCACAGCGGCGAGACCGAGGTGCGGCTCAAGCTCGTGAAGGACTCCGTCGCGCGCACGTTCGAGCTGCCGATGCCGGTGAACCTCACGCCAGACCTGTTCGGCGAGCTGAAGAGTCTGCTCGGCCCGCGCTGCCTGGTCTAGGCACGGCGTGACCGACCCCGGAGCGCCACGGCCGTCGGCCGCGGTGCTCCGGGCGTTCGGGGCCGGTGGCCGCACGCCGGTCCGCCTCGACGGTGGGCGCGGGGAGACGTGGCGCGCCGGTGACGTCGTCCTGCGTCCGCACGGTGACGTCCGGGAGGCGCGGTGGCGGTCCGACACGCTGGCCCGGCTCCCGCACACGGCCGCGTTCCGGACGCCCCGCCCGGTCGCGGCTGCGGTCGGCGGAGGCAGGTCCGTGGGCACCGGGGCCGTCGCAGTCGGCCCCGCGGGCGTCGACCGCCGGGCCGTCGACCCGGGGCGTGTCAACCCGGGGCCTGTCGACCCGGAGCCCGTCGACCCGGGGCCCGTCGACCCGGGGCCCGTCGACCCGGGGCCCGTCGAACTGGGGCCCGTCGAACCCGGGTCGGGCGACGTGCGGTCGGCCGGTCCCTGGTTCGTCGACGGGTGGGAGGCGTGGGAGTGGCTCGACGGTGCGACGGACCCGGCGCGCGTCGAGGACGTCGTCCGCGCCGGGTCGGCGTTCGAGGCAGCCCTGGCGGGTCTCGACCGGCCCGCGTTCCTCGACCTGGTCGACGACCCGTGGAGCCGCGCCGACCGCGTGGTGTGGGGCGCCGGGCCAGCACAGCCCGACCTCCCGCGGGACCGCGCACCGCGCACCGGCCCGCCGCCGCGCACCGGCCGGCTGCTCCGCACCGATCCGCTGCTGCGCCGCCTGGCCGGAACGTTCCGGTCCGTCCGGACGCCCGAGCAGCCGGTGCACGGCGACCTGCTCGGCAACGTGCTGTTCTCGCCGGGGCAGCCGCCCGCGGTGTTCGACTGGGCGCCCTACTGGCGACCGGCGGGGTACGGTGCCGCGGTCGCCGCCGTGGACGCTGTCTGCTGGCACGGTGTCCCGCTCCGACGGCTCGGGCCGCTCGGGGAGCTCGCCGCCGCGCCCGAGTGGCCGCAGCTGCTCGTCCGTGCGCTCGCGTTCCGGGTCGTCACGCTGCACCTGCTCGGCGCCTGGGACGCCGGATCGACCGCCCGGCACGGGCCCGTCGTCGACGCGCTCCTGTCGGGTGCCGCCGGTACGCTGGACCCCTCATGATGCAGCGAATCGACCTCCGCGGCGGTCTGCCCGCCCGTGCCGAACTCCTCCGTCTCATGCCGCGCGCTGCCGGTGACGTCTCGTCCGCCGTGGCGTCCGCGCGCGAGCTCGTCGACGCGGTCCGACACCAGGGAGCCGACGCACTGCGCGACCAGGCCGAGCGGTTCGACGGGGGAGCGCCCGAGCACGTGCGGGTGCCCGCTGCCGAGATCGCCGCGGCCGTCGCGGGACTCACGCCGGAGCTCCGGGCCGCGCTCGACGAGGCCATCCGCCGGGTCCGTGCCGCGAGTGCCGCGCAGGTGCCCGCCGGGTCGGTGACGACCCTCGCCGACGGCGCCGAGGTGCACCAGCGCTGGCAGCCGATGCGCCGCGTCGGGCTCTACGTCCCCGGCGGCAAGGCCGTGTACCCGTCGAGCGTCGTGATGAACGTCGTCCCGGCCCAGGTCGCCGGCGTCGGCTCGATCGCGCTCGTGTCGCCGCCCCAGCGCGACCACGGCGGCCGGGTCCACCCGACGATCCTCGCCGCGGCGGGGCTGCTCGGCATCGACGAGGTCTACGCCATGGGCGGTGCCGGCGCGGTCGGTGCCCTCGCGTACGGCGTCGCGTCGATCGGCCTCGAGCCGGTCGACCTCGTCACCGGTCCGGGCAACAACTACGTCGCCGCGGCCAAGCGCCTCGTGCGCGGCGTCGTCGGCATCGACTCCGAGGCCGGGGCGACCGAGATCCTCGTGATCGCCGACGACACCGCCGACCCGGGCTTCGTCGCCGCCGACCTGGTGAGCCAGGCCGAGCACGACGAGCAGGCCGGCAGCGTGCTCGTGACGACGTCCGAGGCGTTCGCCGACGCCGTGGAGGCGGCCATCCCGGAACGGGTGGCTGCGCTCGGGACGGCTGCGCGCCTCCAGGCCGCCCTGGACGGACCGCAGTCGGCGGTCGTGCTCGTGGACTCGCTCGCCGACGCGGCGACCGTGAGCAACGCGTACGGGCCGGAGCACCTCGAGGTGCAGACGGCCGACGACGACGCGGTCCTCGCTGACATCGACGCGGCCGGTGCCGTCTTCGTCGGACCGAGCACGCCGGTAAGCCTCGGGGACTACCTGGCGGGGTCGAACCACGTCCTGCCGACGGGGGGTCAGGCGCGCTTCGGGTCCGGGTTGTCGGCGTCCACGTTCCTCCGCCCGCAGCAGGTGATCCGGTACTCGCCGACAGCGTTGGCAGAGGTCGCTCCGCACATCGTGGCGCTCGCGACCGAGGAGCAGCTCCCCGGTCACGCCGCCGCGGTGACGGAACGCACCGGCCGGGCCTGACGGCAGCCGGGAGCCGGTAGCCTGGGACGGCCATGTTCTGCCCCTTCTGCCGCCACCCGGACTCCCGCGTCGTCGACTCCCGCACCAGTGACGACGGGACCTCGATCCGTCGCCGTCGTCAGTGCCCGAACTGCGGACGGCGGTTCTCGACGACCGAGACCGCCTCGCTGAACGTCGTGAAGCGCAACGGCGTCACCGAGCCGTTCAGCCGCGACAAGATCGTCTCCGGTGTGCGCAAGGCGTGCCAGGGCCGGCCGGTGACCGACGGCGACCTCGCCGTGCTGGCCCAGCGGGTCGAGGAGACGGTCCGTTCCTCGGGGTCGAGCCAGATCGACGCGAACGACATCGGCCTGGCGATCCTGGCGCCGCTGCGCGAGCTCGACGAGGTGGCGTTCCTGCGCTTCGCGAGCGTGTACCAGGCGTTCGAGTCGCTCGAGGACTTCGAGGACGCCATCGGTCAGCTGCGGATCGACCACCGGGACGCTGCGCAGGCAGCCGGGACGGTCACGGCCGGGGCTGGCGCCTCGGGGTCGGGTACCGCCGGTTCGGGCTCCTCGGGGTCGGGCTCCTCCGGTTCTGGCTCTTCCGGTTCCGGCGCCTCGGGCTCGGGCGCATGAGCGGCGTCGCCGAGCGGCTCGTCCGCGCCGGGTACGCGGTCGTGTTCCGGTCGGTGTTCGCGAACATGGACCCGGAGCGGGCGCACCACATCGCCTTCGCCGTGATCCGCGCGCTCCCGAAGGTCCCGGTCCTCGGCGGCGCGGTCGAGCGGTACTCCCGCCCGGCCGCCGAGGACGGCGTCACGACCATGGGCATCCACTTCCCCTCGCGCTTCGGCCTGGCCGCCGGGTTCGACAAGGACGCGCGCGGCATCGCGGGGCTCGGGCTCCTCGGCTTCGGACACGTCGAGGTCGGGACGATCACCGCGAAGCCGCAGCCGGGCAACGAACGTCCGCGTCTGTTCCGCCTCATCGCCGACCGGGCACTGATCAACCGCATGGGCTTCAACAACCACGGTGCCGCCCGAGCCGCACGCCGCCTGGAACGTGCGCGCCGCAACCCGGGTCGCCCGGTGATCGGCGTCAACATCGGCAAGAGCCGGGTCGTCGCGGTCGAGGACGCCGTCGACGACTACCTCGAGTCCACGCGGCTGCTCGCGCCGTTCGCCGACTACCTGGCGGTCAACGTCAGTTCGCCGAACACGCCCGGACTCCGCGGACTGCAGGAGCTGGACCAGCTGCGTCCGCTGCTGTCGGCCGTGCGGGACGCCGCCGGACGGACGCCCGTGCTCGTGAAGATCGCCCCGGACCTGACCGACGAGCAGATCGACGCGATCGCCGGGCTCGCGGTCGACCTCGGGCTGTCCGGGATCATCGCGAACAACACGACGATCGCGCGGACCGGACTGCGGACCCCGGCCGCCGAGGTCGAGGCGATGGGCGCAGGCGGACTCTCCGGTGCGCCGGTCGCGGAGCGGTCCCTCGAGGTCCTGCGCCGCGTCCGTGCTGCCGTGCCCGACGACTTCTGCGTCGTGGCCGTCGGGGGAGTGACCTCGGAGCAGGACGTCCAGGACCGCATCGACGCGGGTGCGACGCTCGTGCAGGGCTACACCGCGTTCCTCTACGAGGGGCCGACCTGGGCAACGCGGATCAACCGGCTGCGGCGGCGGCGTCTGCGGCGCGCAGCGCGCTGACCTCGCCGGCCGAGCAGTGACGTTGGTGCTGTCGCGCCGGCGTTGACGCGGCGCCTGTTGCGTCGGCGGTCGACGCGGTGCCTGTTGCGTCGGCGGTTGATGCGGCGGTGTCGTGGCGGCGCACAACGGAAGGCACCTCGCGCCGCGGTTCGCCGTGGTGCGACGTGCTTTCCGTTGTGCGGGGGCAGGTCGTGCCTCGGCGACGCCGCGGTACCGCCGCGGCGGCGGCCGCCGGGCCGGTGGGACGCCGGAGGGGAGGCGCGGCTCCCGTTGGCACTGTGCCTCCCGTACCCCCGTCCTCCCGTCCTCCGCCCAACCATGAGCACGTCGCGCCACGCTTCGCCGTGGCGCGACGTGCTTCCGCTTGTGCGAGGGCACGTTGCGCCGCGCCTGGTCTGCGCTTGGCCGCCCGTGGTGCGCGCGCCGGACTGAGGAAGCGTCGGACGGAGGTGTAGCTCCCGCTGGCACCGTGCCTCCCGTCCTCCGCACCACCGCGGGCACGTCGCGCCGCGGTTCGCCGCGGTGCGACGTGCTTTCCCTTGTGCGCGCGCAGGTCGCGCCCCTGTCTGGTCCGCGCTTGGCCGCCCGAGGTGCGCGGGCCGGACTGAGGAAGCGTCGGACGGGAGGCGCGGCTCCCGCTGGCACCGTGCCTCCCGTCCGGCGGGCGGGCGCCCCGGACGGCGCGCACGGATGCTGACGCCGAGTGGGCTGTTCCTGTCGTTCCGGGCGCGCGAGCGTGACGGATCGTGCTCCCTCGGCGCTCCGCACGCGGCGCGTCCTGCCCGCTCGCGACTCCGCGCGAGGCCGCGCCCGCGCCCGCGTGCGGCCCGCGCGCCGCGCCGCCACCAGGAACGACGAAGCGCCACCCGGCGAGCCGGGTGGCGCTTCGAGGGACTGGAGCGGGCCCTACAGCGTCGGGTACTGCCCGCGCCGGACCTGCGGCTTCGGCAGGCGCAGGAAGCGCAGCTGCCACGCCCGGGTCAGGATGTAGAGGAAGGTCCCGCGCTGCGTGCTCCCGAACTTCGCGGAGAGCTTCTTGCGGAGCGACAACCAGAGGATCACGCAGTCGAGCACGAACAGCGCGACGAACGCCCACACCATGAGCAGCGAGTACGAGGCCAGGGGAGTCTGCGCGGCGGCGAACCCGACGACCAGGAACAGGACGAGGACGGGCATCATGACCTCGCCCACGTTCCAGCGGGCGTCGATCCAGTCGCGCACGAACCGGCGCTGCTCGCCCTTGTCCTTGGCCGGGAGGTAGCGTTCCTCGCCGTTCGCCATGCCCACGCGGGCCTTCTCGCGCTCCGTGGTCAGACGGGCGCGAGCGGCCTTCTTGTCCTGCGGGCTGTTGCCCACGAGCGGACGGCGGTTGGCGGCCTCGCGCTCGCGACGCGACGGCGTCGGACGACCCTTGCCCTGCTCGAGGAGTTCTTCCTCGGAGGGGTTCACGGTCGTGTTGGTCTTGGGGGCTGCCTTCGCCACGGTGCGTTCCTGACTGCGGTTGCGTGCTGGATCGTCCTCTAGATTACGGGACATGACCGACACCGACCAGCACAGCCCCGCGACCGACCCCGCGCTCCTCGACGCCCTGCGCGAACACGTGCAGGGCGCGCTGCCGACGACGATCGCGGACCTGTCCGCCCTGGTCCGGTTGCCGTCGGTGTCGTGGTCGGCCTTCGACCCGGCGAACGTGCAGGCCAGTGCCGAGGCCGTCGCCGACCTCGCGCGGTCGACCGGTGTCTTCGCCGACGACGCCGTGCGCATCGTCCGGTCCGCGGTCGAGGGTGACACCCCGACCACCGACGCCCCGACCACCGACGCCCCGGCCGCCGGCACCGCGGTCAGCGACACCCCGTCCGGCGACGCCGCGGCCACGGACGCCGCGCCCTCCGACACCGCGGCCGCCGCCGGGGTCGAGCTCGGCCAGCCCGCCGTCCTCGCGGTCCGCCCGGCGCGCAACGGCAAGCCGACGGTGATGCTCTACGCCCACCACGACGTGCAGCCCCAGGGCGACGACGCGCTGTGGGAGACCCCGCCCTTCGAGCCGACGCTCCGCGGCGACCGCCTGTACGGCCGCGGTGCCTCGGACGACAAGGCGGGCGTGATGACGCACATCGCCTCGCTCCGCGCCCTGCACGCCCAGTTCGGCGACGACCTCGACCTCGGTGTCGTGCTCTTCGTCGAGGGTGAGGAGGAGTTCGGCTCCCGCTCGTTCCGCACGTTCCTGCGTGAGCAGAAGGAGCACCTCGCCGCCGACGTCATCGTCGTCGCGGACAGCGACAACTGGTCGGTCGACGTCCCGTCCATCACGGTCTCGCTCCGCGGCAACGTCACGTTCAAGGCGACGCTGACGACCCTCGAGCACGCCAGCCACAGCGGCATGTTCGGCGGCGCGGCACCGGACGCGATGATCCCGATGGCCCGCCTGCTCGCGTCGCTCCACGACGACGACGGGTCGGTGGCCGTCGAGGGCCTCACCGCGTACGAGGCCGACGTCCCCGAGCGCTCCGAGGCCGAGCTCGCGACCGACGCCGCGCTGCTGCCCGGGGTCCGGCCGGTCGGCACCGGCCCGGTGCTGTCGCGCATGTGGTTCCAGCCGTCGCTGACGGTGACCGGCATGGACGTCCCGAGCGTCGCGAACGCCTCGAACACGCTGCTGCCCTCGGTCGCGGCCCGCATCTCGGTGCGCGTCGCGCCCGGGCAGTCGGCCACCGACGCGTACGCCGCCGTCGAGCGGCACCTGCGTGCGAACGTGCCGTTCGGTGCGCAGCTCGAGATCACCGAGGTCGACACCGGCGACGGTTTCCTGGTCGACACCGCCGGCTGGGCCGTCCAGGAGGCGCGCACCGCCATGCACGAGGGCTGGGGTGCCCCCGCCGTCGAGCAGGGCATCGGCGGCTCCATCCCGTTCGTCTCCGACCTGGCCGCCGAGTTCCCCGAGGCGCAGATCCTCGTCACGGGCGTCGAGGACCCCGACACCCGCGCACACAGCCCGAACGAGTCGCAGCACCTCGGCGTGCTGCACCGTGCGATCGCCGCCGAGGCGATCCTGCTCGCGCGGCTCGCGACGCGCGCCTGACGGCGAGACCCGGACGGGAGGCGCGGTGCCGGTCGGCACCGCGCCTCCCGTCGCGTCGACGGTCCCCTGGGGCGAGCGCGGTCGCCTGCTGTGAGCGCGGTCGCCCACAGCGCGCGCGGTCACCCGTGGAGCGCGGTCTCCTGTGGAGCACCGCCCACTCCGTCGGCGGCAGTGCTTACAATCAACGACAGGCGCGGTGATCGACACCGCCCGGAGGGAGACGCGCGGATGAGCGACACCATCACCGACAACGCACCGTCGACGGACGCCCGTACCCACGGCGTCGCACTGAGCGACACCGCGGCGGCGAAGGTGGCGAGCCTGCTCGAACAGGAGGGCCGCGACGACCTGCGCCTGCGCCTGGCGGTCCAGCCCGGCGGATGCTCCGGCCTCATCTACCAGCTCTACTTCGACGAGCGTCTGATGGACGGCGACGCCACGGCCGAGTTCGGCAGCGGCGTCGAGGTCGTCGTCGACAAGATGAGCGTCCCGTACCTGGACGGCGCGACGATCGACTTCGAGGACACGATCCAGAAGCAGGGCTTCACGATCGACAACCCGAACGCGCAGGGCAGCTGCGCCTGCGGCGACAGCTTCCACTAGGAGCGAGCGCTCCGCCACGGGGGAGCGCACGGCGTCCGTTGCACGGACCCGACCGACACGCGAGCGGGGAGCGGCCGATCTGGCCGCTCCCCGCTCGTCGTCCGTCCGACTCCTCGTCGTCGGCGGACCCGCACGACCGGGGGAAAGGCTCGTCCTCCGCCCCGCTCGAGGGCGGGAACCGACGCGTGGACCGACCCGAACCGGGGGTCGTGTGCGCGAGTGTCGGTGAGCTGCGAGTAAGCTAGGAGTGTTCCAACCAAGCTGGGAGCCAGCAATGTGCGGCCTTCGTGCCGCCGGCTCCCTGCCACGTCTTCCGAGAGGTAACAGTGCGTTCGAATCGCCGTATACGTTGGGCGGCCGTCCCGGTGGCCGTCGGTCTGGTCATCGCACTGGCTGGCTGCACGCAGCAGCAGATGAACGGATGGCTCCCCGGCACGGAGCAGACGAAGGACGTCACGAACCACACGAGCCGCATCGTCGGCCTGTGGACCACCAGCTGGATCGTCCTCCTCGCGGTGGGTCTCATCGTCTGGGGCCTCATCATCTGGGCCGCGATCGTCTACCGCCGCCGCAAGGGCCAGACCGGCCTCCCGGTGCAGATGCGGTACAACATGCCGCTCGAGATCTTCTACACGATCGTGCCGCTCATCCTGGTGCTGGGCTTCTTCGCCTTCACCGCCAAGGACCAGTCGGCCATCGAGAAGCCCTTCGAGAACCCGGACGCCACCGTGCACGTGTACGGCAAGCGCTGGGCGTGGGACTTCAACTACATCGACCAGTCCAACCCCGAGGACAGCGTCTACTACCAGGGCATCCAGGCGCAGGAAGAAGAGAACGGCAAGGGCGCGATCGACGAGTCGCAGCTGCCGACGCTCTACCTGCCGGTCGACAAGAAGGTCAAGATCGAGCTGTCGTCCCGCGACGTCGACCACTCCTTCTGGGTCATCGACTTCCTCTACAAGAAGGACATGCTCCCGGGCAAGACGAACTACGAGTACTTCGTCCCGCAGAAGATCGGCACGTACCAGGGCAAGTGCGCCGAGCTCTGCGGTGAGTACCACTCGCTGATGCTCTTCCAGGTCAAGGTCGTGTCGGACTCCGACTACAAGGCCTACCTCGAGACGCTCCGCGACCAGGGCAAGGTCGGTCTGCTCGGCAACGAGTACGACACCAACACGAACGAACCGAACAACCAGGCGCCGGCAGAGGCGTCCAGCGCGAAGAAGTAGGGGCTCGTCAGATGACAACGTCACTCGTCGGCCAGCCGACCAGGCCCTCGACGCCGGACTTCCAGGCGTCGAAGGTCGGTCGGAAGGGCAACATCATCGTCCGGTGGATCACCTCCACCGACCACAAGACCATCGGGTACATGTACCTGATCGCCTCGTTCGTCTTCTTCCTGCTCGCAGGTGTGATGGCGCTCGTGATCCGAGCACAGCTCTTCGAGCCCGGCCTGCAGGTCGTCGCCACGAAGGAGCAGTACAACCAGCTGTTCACCATGCACGGCACGATCATGCTGCTGATGTTCGCGACGCCGCTGTTCTCGGGCTTCGCGAACGCGATCATGCCGCTGCAGATCGGTGCTCCGGACGTCGCGTTCCCGCGTCTGAACGGGTTCGCCTTCTGGCTCTACCTGTTCGGCTCGCTGATCGCCGTCGGTGGCTTCCTCACCCCGCAGGGTGCCGCGTCCTTCGGCTGGTTCGCCTACGCGCCACTGAGTGACACGACGTTCACGCCGGGTCTCGGTGGGACGCTCTGGGTCTTCGGCCTGGGCATGACCGGCTTCTCGACGATCCTCGGCGCGGTGAACTTCATCACGACGATCATCACGATGCGTGCCCCCGGCATGACGATGTTCCGCATGTCGATCTTCACGTGGAACACCCTCGTGACGTCGCTGCTCGTGCTGATGGCCTTCCCGGTCCTCGCCGCGGCGCTGTTCGGCCTCGGCCTCGACCGTGTGTTCGACGCGCAGATCTACAACCCGGCCAACGGCGGTGCCCTGCTCTGGCAGCACCTGTTCTGGTTCTTCGGGCACCCCGAGGTCTACATCATCGCGCTGCCGTTCTTCGGCATCGTCTCCGAGGTCTTCCCGGTCTTCAGCCGCAAGCCGATCTTCGGGTACAAGACCCTCGTCTACGCGACCATCTCCATCGCGGCCCTCTCGGTCACGGTGTGGGCGCACCACATGTACGTCACCGGTGGCGTCCTGCTCCCGTGGTTCTCGCTCATGACGATGCTCATCGCGGTCCCGACCGGCGTGAAGATCTTCAACTGGGTCGGCACCATGTGGCGCGGTTCGGTCACGTTCGAGACGCCGCTGCTCTGGGCCCTCGGCTTCCTCATCACCTTCACGTTCGGTGGTCTCACCGGTGTGATCCTGGCGTCGCCGCCGCTCGACTTCCACGTGTCCGACTCGTACTTCGTCGTCGCGCACTTCCACTACGTGGTCTTCGGCACCGTCGTGTTCGCGATGTTCTCCGGGTTCTACTTCTGGTGGCCGAAGTGGACCGGCAAGATGCTCAACGAGCGTCTCGGCAAGATCCACTTCTGGCTGCTGTTCATCGGCTTCCACACCACGTTCCTCATCCAGCACTGGCTGGGCGTCATCGGCATGCCGCGTCGCTACGCGACCTACCTGCCGAACGACGGCTTCACCTGGATGAACCAGCTGTCGACGATCGGCTCGATGATCCTCGCGATCTCGTTCCTGCCGTTCATCTTCAACGTCTACGTGACCGCTCGGAACGCTCCGAAGGTCGCGGTGAACGACCCCTGGGGCTACGGCCGCTCGCTCGAGTGGGCGACCAGCTGCCCGCCGCCCCGCCACAACTTCACGTCGATCCCGCGGATCCGTTCCGAGTCCCCGGCCTTCGACCTGAACCACCCGGAAGCGGGTGTGCCGATCGGTGTGGGTCCTGCGAAGGACGCACCGGACGCTCCGACCTACGACGCCGCGAAGGGCGAGGTGAAGTAAGCCGATGCGCGCCAACACCAACCTGTTCTGGATCCTCTTCGGGTTCTTCATCCTCGCGGACGCCGCGTACACGATCTGGGCACTGATCTACTACGGTCGCCCGGAGTGGGTCGGCACCGTCGCGATCGGCCTCACCGGGATCATGTCCGCGTTCATCGCGTTCTACCTCGGCAAGGTCATGTCCTCGCAGGGCGGCGTGCTGCCCGAGGACCGTCCGGACGCCAACATCGAGGACGGCGACGCCGAGCTCGGGCACTTCAGCCCGTGGTCGTGGTGGCCGATCCTGCTCGCCGGTTCCACTGCCTTGTGCTTCCTCGGTCTCGCGGCCGGTCTGTGGATCGTCCCGATCGGGCTCGCCATGGTCACCGTGACCCTCGTGGGCTGGGTCTACGAGTACTACCGCGGCAACTTCGGACACTGATCTCCACGCTGCAGCGCACCTGACACCCTCGGGCGGCACCTCATCCGGTGCCGCCCGACGTGTGTCCGGAGCAGGTCGAGCACCCCTCATCGTCCCGGCACCCGTACCCCACCCCGACCGAACACTCGGTCCGGACCGGGTATCCCGGGAATCAACCGGCCCGCACGCGGCTTGAGCCCGAGCGGACCCTCCCACCAGCGAAAGGAGTCACCTCCGGTGACCGACAAGCGCACCCTCATCATCTTCGGCGCGACGGGCGACCTCGCCTCCCGCCTGCTGCTGCCGGGCCTCGGCACGTTCCTGCAGAGCGGTCGAGCGGTTCCCGTCCAGCTGATCGGCACCGGCCGCAGCGCCCGCAGCGAGGAGCAGTGGAAGGACGTCGTCACGAAGTCCTTCGCCTCGCAGGACGTGCACGGCGCCGAGGTCGACGCGACCCTCGAGTCGACCCGCTTCATCCAGGGCGACCCCACCGACCCCGAGCACCTCAAGGCGCTCCTCGACGCCGCGGAGTCGGAGCCGATCCTCTACTTCGCGCTCCCGCCGCAGATCGCGTCCGACATCTGCGAGGCCCTGCAGCAGGTGGAGCTCCCCGAGGGCACCACCCTCGCGTTCGAGAAGCCGTTCGGCACCGACGTCGCCAGCGCCCGGGCCCTCAACGAGACGGTCCTCAAGCTCGTCCCCGAGGAGCGCGTGCACCGCACCGACCACTTCCTCGGTCGCACGACGGTCCTCAACATCATCGGTCTGCGTTTCGCGAACCGACTGTTCGAGCCGATCTGGAACGCGGACAACATCGAGAAGGTCGACGTCTTCTACGACGAGACCCTCGGCCTCGAGAACCGCGCGCAGTACTACGACGAGGCCGGTGCGATGGTCGACATGATCCAGTCGCACCTGCTGCAGATCCTCGGGCTCGTGACGATGGACGCCCCCGCGGCCATCGACTCGGTCGAGTTCCGCTCCTCGCTCGCCCGCGTGCTGCGCTCGACGCGCCTCAAGGGTGACGACGCGACGATCGCGTCCCGTCGTGCCGTCTACACGGCCGGCACGATCGACGGCAAGGAACTGCCGTCGTACCAGGACGAGGACGGCGTCGACAAGTCGCGCGAGACCGAGACCCTGGCCGAGATCGAGGTCGAGGTGGACACCGCGCGTTGGAAGGGCGTGCCGTTCACCCTCCGTTCCGGCAAGGCGCTCGGCGCCAGCCGCAAGGAGGTCCTCATCACCTTCAAGCCGGTGCCGCGTCTGCCCTCGGGCCTGTCCGGTCGCCCGAAGGCCGACACGCTCCGCATCGTCCTCAACCCGGACGAGATCGAGCTGTCGGTGTCGGCCAACGGCGGCGGCAACCCGTTCGAGATGGGCCAGGTCACCCTGTCGTCCTCGTTCGACGACGGTGAGCTGACGCCCTACGGCGAGGTCCTCAACGGCATCTTCCACGACGACCCGCTGCTCTCGATCCGCGGCGACGTGGCCGAGCGCTGCTGGGAGATCGTCGAGCCCGTCGTCGCCGCCTGGAAGGCCGGCGACGTCCCGCTCGAGGAGTACCGCGCCGGTTCGCGCGGTCCGGCCGAGTGGGTCTCGTCGTCCTGACGGACGTCACCCCCTGACGGACGGGAGGCGCGGTGCCGGCTGGCACCGCGCCTCCCGTCCGTCACGGGGTCAGGACGGTGAGCCGGCGCGCGTCCCCTCGCCGGTCCAGGACCGCGTGCCGCCGTCGTGGACGGCGAGGCGCGTGCGGTGGCCGGAGGCCTCGCCGCGTGCGCGGGCGATCGCGTCGGCCGCGGACACGAGGGTCAGGTGCGACAGCACCTGCGGGGTGTTGCCGATCTGGTGTCCGGTGGCGACGTCGACCTCCTCGGACAGCATGCCGACGTCGTTCGCGTAGCCGACGAGCACGTCCATGAGGCGTTCGGCGTCGTCGACGCGACCCGATGCGGCGTACTGCTCCACGAGCCAGAACGAGCACGCCAGGAAGGGGTGCTCGCTGCCGGACAGCCCGTCGAAGCCGGCGCTCGTGCGGTAGCGCAGCACGAGTCCGTCGTCGCCGACGCGGAGGTCCTGTTCGATCGCCGCCACGGTGCCGGTCATGCGGGGGTCGTCGGCCCGGCAGTACCCGACCTGCGGGAGGACGAGCAGGCTCGCGTCGACCTCGTCGGTGTCGTAGTGCTGGCGGTAGGCGCCGCGCTCCGCGTTCCAGCCGTGCTCCTCGATCTCGGCGCGGACCTGGTCGCGCAGGGTGCGCCAGCGGTCGACGGGGCCCTCGAGCCCGAACTCCTCGACGGCGGCGACGCCCCGGTCGAACGCGGCCCAGATCATCGCGCGCGAGTGGGTGAAGTGCCGGCGGGGTCCGCGCATCTCCCAGATGCCGTTGTCCGGTTCCTGCCAGTGGTCCTCGACGTAGCCGAGCAGCGCGCGCTGGAGGGCCCAGGAGTCGGCGTTCTCCTCGACGCCGAGCTCGCGGGCGTCGTGGAGCGCTGCGAGCACCTCGCCGAAGACGTCCCCCTGGTACTGCGTCGACGCGCCGTTGCCGACCCGGACCGGCGTGGAGCCGAGGTAGCCGGGCAGCTCGTCGAGCGTCCGCTCCGGCAGTTCGCGCTCCCCGGCCACCCCGTACATGATCTGCACGTCGGCGGGGTCGCCGGCGATCGCGCGGAGCAGCCAGCCGCGCCAGTGCGTCGCTTCGTCGCGGTAGCCGTGCGCGATGAGGGACGCGAGAGCGAGCGAGGCGTCGCGGAGCCAGACGTAGCGGTAGTCCCAGTTGCGTTCGCCGCCGGGGTCCTCCGGCAGGCTCGTGGTCGCCGCGGCGACGACCCCGCCCGTCTCGCCGTGGGTCATCGCGCGCAGCAGGAGGAGCGACCGGCGCGACGCCTCCGCGTACGGGCCCTCGGTGTGCGCGGTCGCCGACCAGTCCCGCCACCACCGGGTGGTGTGCGCGAGGGCCGCGTCCACGTCGAGCGGCTCCGGCGGCTCGCGGTGCGACGGGCACCAGGTGAGCACGGTGTCGACGACGTCCCCGTCGTGGACGGTCGTCGTCGCGGTGTGGCGGTGGTCCTCCGCGTGGAAGCGCACGCCGCGGACGACGACCGATCCCGGACCGGCGGTGGCGAGCAGCGACGGGTCGTCGTCGTCGCCGATCTGCCGGACCCAGGGGAGCGCACGGGCGTAGTCGAACCGGATGCGCAGGGTCTGCTGGACTTCGACGGACCCCTGCAGGCCCCGGACCCGTCGGACGATCGCCGCCCGGTGCGCGCCGACCGGCATGAAGTCGGTGACCTCGACGACGCCGGTGTCGGTCGTCCACACCGTCGACAGGACGAGCGTGTCCGGCAGGTGCCGTCGGACGGCGGTGGCGCCGGGGGCGGCCGGGCGGAGCGTCCAGTGGCCGTGGTCCTCGTCGCCGAGGAGCGACGCGAAGGTCGACGGGCTGTCGAACCGCGGCAGGCACGCCCAGTCGATCGTGCCGTCGCGGCCGACCAGCGCGGCCGTGCCCGTGTCGCCGATCAGGGCGTGGTCCTCGATGCGGTTCGGCGGCGGCGTCGCGTGGCTCATGGTGGCGATCCAACCACCGGTGGCCGTGGACGACGGTCGGGGGACTGAGGGTGTGCTCAGCGCCGTGGGAGCGGTTCGGAGCGGGGACGGGCCAGGGCCGGGCGGCCCGGCTCCGGAGCCGCGCGGCGGCTCGGCACGGTGTGGCTCGGAGCGGTCCCGCTCGGAGCCGTGCTGGTCAGAGCGGTGCGGAGGAGTCCGCCTCGGTGATGCCGACGCGGGAGAGCTCCGACCAGAGGCCGGCGCCGTCGGGGGCGTACACCCACGGCGACGAGGAGTCACGCGTGCGCTCCTGGCCCCGCGACCGACCACCGGCGAGGACGGCCTCGCTGGTGGAGAGCTGCCGGATCGCGACCCCGGCGACGTTCTCCGGGTGCTCCCGCGCGAACTCGCCGTACAGGGCCTCGTCGTGCTGCCCGTCGTCGCCGACGAGCAGCCACTGCACGTCGGGGAAGTCCGCCGCGAGGCGCCGCAGGTTCTCCTGCTTGTGCAGCTGGCCGCTCCGGAAGAACCGGTCGTGGGTGGGGCCCCAGTCGGTCAGCAGCAGGGTGCCGGTCGGGTACATGTTGCGCGTCAGGAAGCGCTGGAGGGTCGGTGCGACGTTCCACGCCCCCGTGGACAGGTAGACCGTCGGGGCGCCCGGGTGCTGGGCGAGCACGCGCTCGTACAGCACGGACATGCCCGGGACGGGGCGGCGGGCGTGCTCGGTGAGGACGAAGGAGTTCCACGCCGCCAGCATCGGGCGGGGGAGCGAGGTCACCATCACGGTGTCGTCGATGTCGGACAGCAGCCCGAAGCGGGTGTCCGGGTCGACGATGAAGACGTCCGCCTCGACGTCACGCATCCCACCGGCCGAAAGGCGCACGGTCTGCCACCCCGGTTCGAGGGTGATCGGCACCTTGACGTCCACGACACCGCCGCGGTCGGACTGCACCACGTGGGTCGTCCCGCCCGCGGTGACCGTGACCTCGGCGTCGTCGACCGCGACGCTCGTGAAGCTCTTCCACCCGCGCACGCCGTAGAACGAGGCGTCGGAGGCCAGGCCGCGGCGGGTGAGCAGCACGCGGCAGAGCACCCGGATCCACCCCGGAGCGCCGTAGCCGGTGTACGGCACGACGGTCGGGACGAGGCCCCGGCGTCGCGCGCGGTGCTCCCGGAACTCCTGGACGGCATCCTCGATGCGGGCCGCACGGTGCAGGATCGGCTCGGCCAGCGACAGCTCGTGGGGCTTCGGGTCGGGCATCTGCCCACTATCCCACGCCGGGCCGTGCGGCGTCGGACCACGCTCGGGAGGGCCGCGCGACCCGGCTCTCCTGTGGTGAGTCGCAGCGACGTTCCAGCCGTGCTCTGCGAGCATTGCCCCGTCACGCAAGACGACAGCGTCCGGAAGGACGCCCACCTGATCGCGCCCACGTGGTGCAAGAGGAGAACACGTGCTCGTCACCGAGGTATCGAACGCACTGCCGGGGGGATCATCACTGCTCAGGAACGAGCCGGTCCAAGCCCGCAGTTCGGCGCGCCTCGCGGGCCTCCTCGACGCCGCTGCGGCGGTGATCGACGAGATCGGCTTCGAGCGCCTGACCACCGCGATGGTCGCCGAACGTGCCGGTGCGTCCATCGGCACGGTCTACCGCTACTTCCCGGACCGCATCGCCGTGGTCGAGGCGCTCGCGATCCGCAGCACGCAGCGGCTGGCCGAACGGTTCCTGACGGCGCTCGACGAGAGCGACGCCGAGACCTGGCAGGACGCCTGCGACGCGCTGATCGACGCCAACGTCGCGATGTACCGCACCGAGCCGGGCTTCCGCGCGATCCGCTTCGGCGACGCCGCGGACACCGGCACCGGAGACCCCGAGGACCGCATGGGCGCGCTGGGGGCGGCCGTCGCACAGGTCCTGCACGACCGGTTCGGCTTCCCGACCGGTGAACGGGTCGAGCGCACCTGGGTCGTGCTCGCCGAGTCCGCGCACGCCGTCATCGCCCGTGCGACCGCGGACCGCAGCAATCCCGACACCGCCCTCATCGACGAGTACCGCACGATGAGCCGCGCACACCTCGAAGCGGTGGTCGCCGCCGCCTGACGGCCACGACCCGCCCGGGTCGTCGATGCCCGTACTCCCACGGAGTGCGGGCATCGTCGCGTCCGCGGCCGTCCGCGGCTGTCCGCGGCTGTCCGCGGCCGTCCGCGGCCGTCCGGCGCCGTCCGCCGCCCGGTCCGGTGCCCGACGGTCGCTGGGTGCGCGTCCAGATCGTCCGTTGTCCGCATGCCGTCATGGATCGTCACCACGGAACACCGCCCGGGGCACACGGGTAGGGTCACTCGGAGTCGGGCTACCTCCGAACCGAAGGGCACCCACCATGATCGAGTTCCGCTCCGTGCGCAAGACGTACCCGGACGGCACCACCGCGGTCGACGACTTCAGCCTCGTCATCCCGTCCCGCACCACGACCGTCTTCGTCGGGTCGAGCGGCTGCGGCAAGACCACCCTGCTCCGCATGATCAACCGCATGGTCGACCCCTCGTCGGGCACCGTGGAGATCGACGGCGAGGACGTCGCGGGCGTCGACCCCGTGCAGCTCCGCCGCCGCATCGGCTACGTGATGCAGAGCGCCGGTCTGCTGCCGCACCGGAAGGTCGTCGACAACATCGCGACCGTGCCCCTGCTCACGGGCGTGTCCAAGGCCGAGGCGCGTGCGCGTGCCCTCGAGCTGATGGACACCGTCGGGCTCGACCGGGCGTTCGCCGACCGGTACCCCTCGCAGCTCTCGGGTGGGCAGCAGCAGCGCGTCGGCGTGGCACGAGGCCTCGCGGTGGACCCGAACGTCCTGCTCATGGACGAGCCGTTCGGCGCCGTGGACCCGCTGGTGCGCAACGACCTGCAGGACGAGCTCATCCGACTGCAGCGCGAGCTCGGCAAGACCGTGGTGTTCGTCACGCACGACATCGACGAGGCGTTCAAGCTCGGCGACCAGGTCGTCATCCTCAAGAAGGGCGGCGAGATCGCGCAGCTCGGCACGCCGGCCGAGATCCTGTCGGAGCCGGCCGACGACTTCGTCGCGAACTTCATCGGCGCCGGACGCGGCCGACGGGCCCTCCGGGTCGAGCAGACGCCCACCGGGCCGATCGTCGTCGACGGGGACGGGCGCGCCGCGGGCGTGCTGACCGGCCCCGTGCAGGTGGTGGACGCTGCGGCATCGGTGCCGCACGCAGCAGAGGCCGGGGCGCGTGACACCGCCGCGGGTGCTCCGGCGCAGGGTGGGAGCGACCGGTGAACTGGGTCACGGGGAACCTCGACACCATCACGTCGAACCTGGTCGCCCACATCTGGTTGTCGGTCCCGCCGATCGTCCTGAGCTTCCTGTTGTCGGTCCCGATCGGGCTGCTCATCAGTCGGCTCCGTCGCCGCCCGAACCGGGCCGCGCGGGCGACCGGATCGGCCTTCGTCGTCGTCACGAGCCTGCTCTACACGATCCCGGCGCTGCCGCTGTTCCTGGTGCTCCCGGCGATCATCGGCACGAGCTACCTCGACCCGGTGAACGTGGTCATCGCGATGACGATCTTCGGCGTCGCGCTGATGGCCCGGTCCGCGGCCGACGCCGTCGACGCCGTCGACGCGGACGTCGTCGGAGCCGCCGAGGCGCTCGGGTACTCCGCGTCGCAGCGGTTCTTCAAGGTGGAGCTGCCGCTCGCCGGGCCGGTCCTGCTCGCGGGCATCCGCGTCGTGTCCGTCTCGACGATCAGCCTCGTGACGGTCGGTGCGCTCATCGGCATCCCGAACCTCGGCTTCCTGCTGACGGACGGCCTGAAGCGCGCCATCAGCGTGGAGATCCTGACCGGCATCGTGCTCACGATCGTCCTGGCCCTGGTCTTCGACGTCCTGCTGGTGGCGCTCGGCCGGTTGCTCATGCCCTGGACACGGGGCAACGGACGCGCGGCGCGTTCCGCCCGTCGTGCCGGCACCGACGGCGTCCGCCGGAGCGAGGTGGCAGCGTGAACCTCTTCGCCCAGGGCATCGCCTGGATCTTCGACCCCGCGAACCACGTCGGACCGGACGCCATCGGTGTCCGGCTCTGGGAGCACGTCTGGATCACGCTGCTCGCGGTCGGCATCGCCGTCGTGATCGCGGTCCCGATCGGTCTGCTCATCGGCCACACCGGCAAGGGCCGCTCGATCGCGGTCGGTGTCTCCGGCGGCATCCGGGCACTCCCGACGCTCGGGCTGCTCACGCTGCTCGCGCTCTGGATCGGGCTCGGCGTCCAGGCTCCGCTCATCGCCCTCGTCGTCCTGGCGATCCCGTCCGTCCTCGCCGGCGCCTACTCCGGCGTGGAGGCCATCGACCGGGTCACGATCGACGCCGCACGCGCCCAGGGCATGACCGCCTGGCAGCTGCTCGTCCGTGTCGAGGTCCCGCTCGCGCTCCCGCTGATCGTCGGGGGCATCCGCGCCGCTGTGCTGCAGGTCGTCGCGACCGCGACCCTCGTGGCCTACATCAACGCCGGAGGGCTGGGCGGCTACGCCTTCTCCGGCATCGCCAACTCGGACTACGCGGAGGTGCTCGGCGGCTCGATCATCGTGATCGCGCTCGCGATCGCCTTCGAGGTCCTCTTCGCCGCGCTCCAGCGGCTCGCCGTCCCCGCGGGTGTCTCCGCCGGGTCCGCGGGCCGGGCGCGTCGGAACACCCGTCGCTCGGCACCACGAGCAGCAACCCCTGTGGAAGGAACCCACCCGTGATCACAGCACCCACCAAGCGGCTCGCCGCGGCCGTCGCCGTCGCCTCCGCCGTCGCCCTCACCCTCGCGGGCTGCTCCTCGAGCGACCCGCTGTCGTCCGGCTCGGGCTCGGGGGACTCGAAGACGATCGTCGTCGGCTCGCAGGCGTACCCCTCGAACGAGATCATCGCCGAGCTGTACGCGCAGGAGCTCGAGCACGAGGGCTTCACCGTCACCAAGAAGCTCAACATCGGTCAGCGCAAGGCGTACTGGCCCGAGATCGAGAAGGGGAGCATCTCGGTGTTCCCCGAGTACAACGGCAACCTGCTGAACTTCCTGCTGCAGGAGGACGGCAAGTCGACCACCACCGAGACGACGACCGACGGCATCAACTCGGCCCTCTCGTCGGCGCTGCCCTCCGGGGTCAAGGCGCTGCCGTCCGCGGACGCGTCGGACGCCGACACGTACACCGTGACGCAGGAGACGGCGGACAAGTACGGCCTGAAGTCGATCGCCGACCTGTCGAAGATCGGCGGGACGATCTCGATCGCCGCCAACCCCGAGTTCGCGACGGCCGCCTACGGCCCGAAGGGACTGAAGGAGAAGTACGGCATCGACGGCACGGTGAACCAGCAGAACGACTCGGGCGGCCCGCTCACGATCAAGGCGATCCAGGACGGCGACGCCCAGGTCGCCGACATCTACTCCGCGAGCGCCTCGATCAAGACCGAGAAGCTCGTGACCCTCGAGGACCCGAAGCACCTCGTTCCCGCGAACAACGTCACGCCCATCGTGTCGAAGGACCTCGACTCGAAGGCCGCCGACGCGATCGAGAAGGTGAACAAGCTGCTCACCACCGACGTGCTGATCGAGCTGAACCGACAGAACTCGGTCGATCAGAAGTCGGCGTCGTCGGTCGCGAAGGCGTTCCTGCAGGACAAGGGCCTGCTGTAACGACCCGGTACGGAAAGAACGACAGGCGTCGGGCTTCGAGCCCGGCGCCTGTCGTCGTTCCAGCACCCGGACAATGCACGCTCGTTCCGCACGCTTGTGCCGATCACGCCCCCTGCACGTTCGTGCAGAGCGCCCCTCTACAACTTGTCGAAGCAGGTGTCCGAGCAGTAGCGTGGAGGTGTCCCAACGGAGTGTGACAGCAGAAGTTCCCCCTTCCACAGGAAGCAACTGACGTGCACGAACAGCGCGCGGCGGCCCGGCAAGGACACGCCGCATGAACGACCTCCTCGATCCCCTCGTCCTGTCGCGGTGGCAGTTCGGTCTCACGACCATCTACCACTTCCTCTTCGTCCCGCTGACGATCGGCATGGCCCTCGTCGTGGCCGTGTTCCAGTCCGCGTGGGTCCGCACCGGCCGGCCGCACTACCTGCAGCTGACGCGGTTCTTCGGACGGATCTTCCTCATCAACTTCGCGATGGGGGTGGTGACCGGCATCGTGCAGGAGTTCCAGTTCGGCATGAACTGGTCGAACTACTCCCGCTTCGTGGGCGACGTGTTCGGCGCCCCGCTCGCGCTCGAGGGCATCCTCGCCTTCTTCTTCGAGGCGGCCTTCATCGGGGTGTGGATCTTCGGCTGGGACCGCCTGCCGAAGGCGCTGCACCTGGCGAGCATCTGGTGCGTCAGCGTGGGCACGATGCTGTCGGCGTACTTCATCCTCGCGGCGAACGCGTTCATGCAGCACCCGGTCGGCTTCGCGATCAACCACGCCAAGGGCCGGGCCGAGCTCACCGACATCTGGGCCGTGCTGACCAACAAGGTCGCCCTCGCGGCCTTCCCGCACACGCTCTTCGGCGCGTTCATGGTGGCCGCGTCGGTCATCGTGGCGGTCGCTGCCTACCACCTGGCGCGGAACCAGCACCTCGAGACGATGCTGCCGGCCCTGAAGTTCGGCATGTGGACCATGCTCGCGTCCGGGGCGCTCACCGTCCTGTCCGGCGACCAGCTCGGCCTGACGATGGTCGACACGCAGCCGATGAAGATGGCCGCGGCCGAGGCGCTCTACAACACCTCGACCGGCAAGGACGCGTCGTTCTCGATCTTCACGCTCGGGACGCCGGACGGGGTGCACGAGCTCTTCTCGATCCGCATCCCGTACCTGCTGTCGTTCCTGTCGACGCACACCTTCACGGGGACCGTCGAGGGCATCAACGACCTGCAGGCGCAGTACTCCACGGTCTACGGCCCGGGCGACTACAAGCCGATCATCTGGGTGACCTACTGGTCCTTCCGCTGGATGATCGCCCTGGGGGTCGGTGCGGTGCTGGTGTCGGTCGTCGGGCTCTGGCTGACCCGCGGCGGTCGGCTGCCCGTCAAGCGCTGGATCTGGCGCGTGGCGACCTGGTCGGTCCCGCTGCCCATGGCCGCGATGATCATGGGCTGGGTCTTCACCGAGATGGGCCGGCAGCCGTGGCTGGTCTTCGGGCTGCTCCGGACGGCGGACGGCGTCTCGCCGAACGTCACCGGGCTCGAGGTCCTCATCTCGCTCGTGGTCTTCACGCTCATCTACGGCGCGCTCGCGGTCGTCGAGTTCCGACTGATCAAGAAGGTCGCGCAGGAGGGCCCAGCCGCCCCGGCGGAGGTCGACGAGGAGACCGGCGAGGTCAAGCACGAAGTGACGGTCTACTAGTGATGGGAACCGTGTAGCCATGGACCTGCCAGTGCTCTGGTTCGCGATCGTCGGCGTGTTCTTCGTCGGGTACTTCGTCCTCGACGGGTTCGACTTCGGCGTCGGGATGTCCCTGCCGTTCCTCGGCCGCGACGACACCGACCGCCGCGTCCTCATCAACACCATCGGCCCGGTGTGGGACCTCAACGAGACATGGGTCATCGTCGCCGGGGCCTGCCTCTTCGCAGCCTTCCCGGAGTGGTACGCCACGATGTTCTCGGGGTTCTACCTGGCGCTGCTGCTCATCCTCGCGGCGCTCATCGCCCGCGGCGTCTCGTTCGAGTACCGCCACCAGGAGAAGCACCTCGCCTGGAAGCGCCGCTTCGACCTCATGATCGTGGTCGGCAGTGCGGTGCCGGCGTTCCTGTGGGGCGTCGCCTTCGGCAACGTCGTCCGCGGCATCCCGATGGATGCCGGGCACAACTACACCGGGACGCTGTTCGACCTGCTGAACCCCTTCGCGCTCCTCGCCGGCCTGGCGACGCTCACGGTGTTCTTCACCCACGGCGTCGTGTTCGTCACGCTGAAGACCGAGGGCGAGATCCGGGAGCGGGCGAAGCGCCTGGCGACGCGTGCGGGCATCGTCACGATCCTCGTCGCGGCGGCGTTCCTGGTCGCGATGGCCGTCGTCCGCGCGACCCCGGCCAGTCTCGTCCTGTCCGTCGTCGCCGCCGTCGCACTCGTCCTCGCGGTGCTCTGCTCCGCGTGGGGCAAGGAAGGACGTGCGTTCGCGCTCATGGCCCTCACGATCGCGGCCGTCGTCCTGGCGATGTTCACGGCGGTCTTCCCCGACGTGATGCCCGCGTCGAACGACCCCGCGAACAGCCTCACGGTCGCGAACGCCAGCAGCGGGACCTACACGCTCACGGTGATGAGCTGGGTCGCACTCGTCTTCCTGCCGCTCGTGCTCGCCTACCAGGCGTGGACGTACTGGGTGTTCCGCAAGCGGGTCTCCCGCACACACGTCGCGCAGGCCGCGCACTAGGACGGACACGACGATGAAGCCCCTCGACCCGCGGCTCCTCCGGCTGTCCCGCACGGCGCGCGGCTTCCTCGTCGCGTCGGCCGCGACCGGGCTCGTCCGCACGGCGGCGACGATCGGCATCGCATGGGGGATCGCCGCCGCGGTCACCCTCGGGGTCGGCGCCGTCCGTGCCGGCGTGGTCCCCGCGGCACTGACCCCGACGCTCGCGCTGCTCGGTGCGGCCTTCGTCGTGCGGGCCGCAGCGGCGTGGGCGACCGACGACCTCGCGGCACGCGCCGGCGCCCGGGTGAAGAGCGAACTCCGCACCACGGTGCTCGAACGGGCGGCGGCGCGCGGACCGGCGTGGCTCGCCGGGCGCTCGACGGCGGGCTTCGCCACCACGCTCGGACCGGGGCTCGACGCGCTCGACGCGTACTTCGGCCGGTACCTGCCCCAGCTCGCGCTCACGGCGGTCGCGACGCCCGTGCTGCTCCTCGCGATCGGGGCCGCCGACCTGACGAGCGGCCTCGTGATCCTCCTCGCGATGCCGGTCATCCCGGTGTTCATGGTCCTCATCGGCCTGGCGACCCAGACGTTGCAGCGTCGGCAGTCGGACGCGCTCGCGCGGCTCGGTGCGACGTACACCGAGGCCGTCGAGGGACTCGCGACCCTCAAGGTCTTCGGGCGGGCGCGACGCCAGGTCGGGCGCATCGGCACCGTGACCGACGAGTACCGCCGCGGCACGATGGGCGTCCTGCGGCTCTCCTTCGTCAGCGGCTTCGCCCTCGAGCTCGCCGCCAGCCTGTCGATCGCCCTCGTCGCCGTCTCGATCGGCGTGCGCCTGGTCGACGGGTCGCTCGGGCTCGGCGCCGCGATGTTCGTCCTCGTCCTCGCCCCGGAGGCGTTCGCCCCGATCCGACAGGTCGGCGCGGACTTCCACGCCGCCCAGGACGGCGTCGAGGCGTCCGGCGCCGTCCTCGACGTGCTCGACGACCGCGCCCCTTCCACCACGACCACCGACACCGACACCGACACTCACGCGGTCACCGCCACGGGCACGACCGACCCCGTCGGCACCGACCTGGTGCTCGACGGCCTCACCGTCCGCCGTCCCGACGTCGTGGTCGGCCCGCTGCACCTGCGTGCCGCATCCGGCACGGTCGTCGCCCTCGCCGGCCCGAGCGGCGCGGGCAAGTCCACCCTCCTCGCCGCGATCCGCGGCGTCCTGCCGCACGAGGGCACCGTGCAGGTCCCCGGACCCGGCGGCACGCCGCGCGCCGCGCGGACCACCTGGGCCGACCAGCGCCCGCGTCTCGTGCGCGGGTCCGTCGGCGAGAACGTCGCCCTGCACACCGAGCCCGTCGACGCGGACGTGCGCCGCGCCCTGGCCGCCGTGGGGCTGGGACTCGACCCGCGCCTCCCGGTCGGTTCCGGCGGCACCGGCCTGTCCGGAGGACAGGCGCAGCGCGTCGCGGTCGCCCGCGCCCTGTACCGCGCCGACCGCACCCACACCCCGCTCGTCCTGCTCGACGAGCCGACCTCGGCGCTCGACGCCGAGGCGGAGCAGCAGGTCGTGCGCGCCGTGCGCGCGCTCGCCGACGGCGGCGCGGTCGTCGTCGTGGCCAGCCACCGCCCAGCCCTGCTCGCCGCGGCCGACGTCCGCGTCGACGTGCGACCCGACGGCTCGACGGCGGTCACCCGGCTCGCGCAGGTCGGCGCATGACCGCCACGACACGGCGGGCCGGCCGGGAGGCGCGACCCACCTCCGTCCTGCGGCTCGCCCTGCCACGCGGGGCGGGTTGGACGCGCGCGCTGGTCGCCGGGACCCTCAGCGCGCTGTGCGCGGTCGCCTTGCTCGCGGCGAGCGGGTACCTCATCACCCGGGCGGCGGAGCACCCGCCGATCCTGTACCTGACGCTCGTCATGGTCGGCGTCCGCGCGTTCGCCCTCGGTCGGGCCGCGCTGCGGTACGTCGACCGGCTCGCCGGGCACGACGCGTCCTTCCGCCAGCTCGCGGTCGTCCGGACCGAGACCTACCGCCGGCTCGCGTCCGTGGCACCGGCCGGTCTCGGCCAGACCGGGCGCGGTGACCTGACCACGCGGCTCGTCACCGACACCGACCGCCTGCAGGACCTGCCCATCCGGGTGGTCGGCCCGCTGGTGTCCGCGGGCGTCGTGGCGCTCGCCTCGGTCGTCGCGGTCGCGCTCGTCTCGGTGCCCGCCGCGCTCGTGCTCGTCACCGCGCTCGTCGTCGCGGCCCTGGTCGGGTCGATAGTGACGCTCGCGGTCGCCCGCCGGTCGGACCGGGAGACCGCCGCGGAGCGCGGGCACGTCGCCGACCTCGTGCTCGACACCGTCCGCACCCTCGACGTCTTCACCGCCTACGGCACCCTCGACGACCGCCTCGCACACGTGGCCGCGCTCGACGCCCGGGTCACCCGTGCGGTCCGACGCCGAGCCGCGGTCGAGTCCCTGGTCGGGGCGCTCGTCGGCCTGGTCGGCGGCGGTGCGGTGGTGGGGATCATCGCGGTCGGTGCCCCGGCCGTGGTGTCCGGTGCCCTCGACGGCCCGCTCTGGGCCCTCGCCGTGTTCGTCCCGCTCGCCCTGTTCGAGGTCGTCGGGGGTGTCCCGCTCGCGGTCCTCACGTACCGCCGGGTCCGTGCCGCGGCCGAGCGCGTCGAGCAGGTCGTGCCCGCCGAGCTGCCAGCCGGCATCGTGCCCGAGCCGGACGAGCCCGCAGACGCCCGGGACCTCGTCGTCGACGGGCCCGTCACGGTCCGGGTGCGCGACCTCACCGTGCGCTGGCCCGGAACGTCCACGCCCGCGGTCGACGGGGTGTCGTTCGACCTGCTCCCCGGCGAGGTCGTCGTGCTCGAGGGGCCGAGCGGCGCGGGCAAGTCGACCCTCGTCGACGCGCTCGTCCGGTTCGTCGACCACGAGGGCTCGTACACGCTCGACGGCGTCGAGACGCGGACGATGCACCCCGACGCGGTCCGGGCCCGGGTCGGGCTGATCGAGCAGGACCCGTTCGTCTTCGACCAGACCGTCCGGCAGAACCTCCTGTTCGCCCGGGACACCGCGAGCGACGCCGAGCTGCTCGCGGTGCTCGACCGGGTGGGACTCGGGGCGTGGGCCGCGCGTCGTGGTGGTCTGGACGCGCCCGTGGGGGAGCGCGGTGGGCTCGTGTCCGGCGGACAGGCGCACCGGCTCGCCCTCGCGCGGGCGCTGCTGCACGCGTTCCCCGTGCTCGTGCTCGACGAGCCGACGGCCGACGTCGACCCGGACCTCGGCGACGCGGTCCTGCGCGACCTCGTCGGGGTCGCCCGTTCCGCCGGGCGCTCCGTGCTCGTGGTGTCGCACGTGCCGGTCGCGGCCGACCTCGTCGACCGGACGCTCCGGATGCGTGCGGGGCGGCTCGTCACGGCGTGAGTGGATGGTTCGTGTCGGCCTGATCGTCCGGCCCGCGCGTGCGCGGTGGTGACCGGGCCGCCTGCCGGACGCGGGCGGGCCGACGGGGCCGGACCGAGCCTCCAGGCCCCGCGAGACCGGACGGCGGGTCACCGGAGCGACCCGTCGAGCGTGAGCGGGCCACCTGCCGGACGCAGGTGGTCCGACGGGGCCGGACCGGGCCTCCAGGCCTTGTACGCTGGGTGACCGTGACCACCGAGCACCCCACCGAGCCCGCAGCCGTCGACCCGGACGCCTACGACTTCCGCCGAATCCAGGAGAAGTGGCAGCCCCGGTGGGAGGAGCTCGGGCTCTTCACGACCGACCTCGACGACACGCGACCCCGCAAGTACATCCTCGAGATGTTCCCGTACCCGTCCGGCGACCTGCACATGGGGCACGCCGAGAACTGGGCGCTCGGCGACTTCGTGGCGCGCTACTGGCGGCAGCAGGGCTTCAACGTCCTGCACCCGATCGGGTGGGACTCCTTCGGTCTGCCCGCCGAGAACGCCGCGATCAAGCGCGGCGTCGACCCGGCGGAGTGGACCTACGCGAACATCGAGCAGCAGAAGGCGTCCTTCAAGCGGTACGCGCCGTCCTTCGACTGGACGACCGAGATCCACACCTCGGACCCCGAGTACTACAAGTGGAACCAGTGGCTGTTCCTGAAGATGTACGAGAAGGGCCTGGCGTACCGGAAGGACAGCTGGGTCAACTGGGACCCGGTGGACCAGACCGTGCTCGCGAACGAGCAGGTGCTGCCCGACGGCACGTCCGACCGCTCGGGTGCCGTCGTCGTCAAGAAGAAGCTGACGCAGTGGTACTTCGCCATCACGAAGTACGCCGACCGGCTGCTCGACGACCTCAACCAGCTCGAGGGTCGCTGGCCGGCGAAGGTCATCGCGCAGCAGCGCAACTGGATCGGCCGGTCCGTCGGCGCCGACGTCGACTTCGTGATCGAGGGCCGCGACGAGCCCGTCACGGTGTTCACGACGCGTCCGGACACGATCCACGGCGTGACCTTCCTGGTCGTGGCACCGGACTCCGACCTCGCTGCGTCGCTCGTCGAGTCCGCTCCCGACGACGTCCGGGCCGCGTTCGACGACTACCTGACGGCGACCCAGAAGACCTCCGAGATCGACCGGCAGAACGCCGACCGCCCGAAGACCGGCGTGCCGCTCGGCCGCTTCGCGATCCACCCGCTGACGGGGGAGCGCCTGCCGATCTGGGCCGCCGACTACGTGCTGGCCGACTACGGCCACGGCGCGGTCATGGCCGTCCCGGCGCACGACCAGCGCGACCTCGACTTCGCACGGGCCTTCGACCTGCCCGTCCGCGTCGTGGTCGACACCAACGCCGCGGTGACGGGTGCGATCCCGGTCATCCCCGAGGGTGCGACGCTCGAGGACCTGCCCGCCCTCGACCCGGCGTCCACCGGCGAGGCGCTGACCGGTCAGGGCCGCATGATCAACTCCGGGCCGCTCGACGGCATGTCGAAGCAGCACGCGATCACCGCGGCGATCGCGCTCCTCGAGGAGCGCGGCACC
Source organism: Curtobacterium sp. MCBA15_012 (assembly GCF_001864935.2). Lineage (NCBI taxonomy): Bacteria > Bacillati > Actinomycetota > Actinomycetes > Micrococcales > Microbacteriaceae > Curtobacterium > Curtobacterium sp. MCBA15_012. The sequence goes on from NZ_CP126267.1 coordinate 1,485,998, forward strand.
GGTCGCGCCGCGAAGACCTACCGCCTGCGCGACTGGCTCATCTCGCGCCAGCGTTTCTGGGGCACCCCGATCCCGATCATCCACGGCGCGGACGGCAGCGAGCACCCGGTGCCGCTCGACCAGCTGCCCGTGCGCCTGCCGTCCACCGAGGGGCTCGACCTCAAGCCGAAGGGCACCTCGCCGCTCGGTGGGGCCACCGACTGGGTGAACGTCCCGAACCCCGTCGACGGCACGCCCGCGACGCGCGACACCGACACGATGGACACGTTCGTCGACTCGTCGTGGTACTTCCTGCGCTTCCTGTCGGCGAACGACGACACCCAGGCGTTCGACCCGGAGGCGGCACGCCGCTGGGCCCCGGTCGACCAGTACATCGGCGGCATCGAGCACGCGATCCTGCACCTGCTGTACGCGCGCTTCGTCACGAAGGTCCTGTTCGACCTCGGGTACCTCGACTTCACCGAGCCGTTCTCGGCGCTGCTCAACCAGGGCATGGTGCTGTCCGGCGGCTCGAAGATGTCGAAGTCGAAGGGCGGTGTGTCGCTCGGCGACGAGCTCGACGCGAACGGTGTCGACGCGATCCGCCTCGTCATGGGCTTCGCCGGACCGCCCGAGGACGACATCAACTGGGAGGACGTGTCGCCGTCGGCGTCCGCGCGCTTCCTGGCGCGCGCGTACCGTCTGGCGCTCGACGTGACCTCGTCGCCCGACGCCGTGTGGGCGGACGGGGACCGCGCCCTGCGCCAGGTGACGCACCGCTTCCTCGCCGACGCCCCCGGCATGATGGAGGCGTTCAAGTTCAACGTCGTGATCGCCCGTCTGATGGACCTGGTGAACGTCACCCGCAAGGCCATCGACAGCGGCCCCGGTGCCGGCGACCCCGCCGTGCGCGAGGCCGTCGAGACGGTCGCGCTGGCACTCGCCGTCTTCGCCCCGTACACGGGCGAGGAGATGTGGGAGAAGCTGGGCTACGAGGCCACCGTCGCCACGTACGGCTGGCGGAAGGCCGACCCGACGCTGCTCGTGCAGGACACCCTGACCGCGGTGGTCCAGGTGAACGGCAAGGTGCGCGACTCGTTCGAGGTGTCGAAGTCGATCGAGCCGGACGAGCTCGAGCTGCTCGCGCGGTCGTCGGCGAACGTGCAGCGGTACATCGGTGACCGGGAGATCGTGAAGGTCATCGTGCGGGCGCCGAAGCTCGTGAACATCGCGATCAAGGGCTGATCGGCCGGGGCTGACCGTCCCGTCTGGCTGGTCGTCGCGAGGGTCCGGGCGTGTGCCCGGGCCCTCGGGTCGTTCTTGTCACGCGTGTCGTTCGTGTGGCGCGTGTCGTGCGTGTCGTTGGTGTCGCTCGTGTCGTGGGTGTCGCTCGCGTCGTTCCTGCACAGGGGCGGTTGTGCGTCGCTCGTCCACAGGTGGGCCGGCTGAGCCCGTCGAGGACCTCCGGAGTTCGTAGCGTGCCGGCATGAGCACGCCGACACCGGACGACCCGACGCCGAGCGCTTCCTGGTGGCACCGGTGGGCGCTCTCGCCCCGCGCCGCCGTGCTCACCGGCGCGGTGGTCGTCGCGGTGGCGCTCGTCGTCGTCGGCGTGGGCGCGATCGGTGGCCCGTCGAGCGAGGACGTGACCGTCACCGGGGCGGGGACGGCCCTGTCCGGTGCGGGCGGCGGAGCGCCAGCCGGCCGACCCGCTGCTGCCGACGGGGAGCCCGGGGCAGGCCGATCGTCGCCGCCGTCGCCGTCGCCGCCGTCGCCGTCGCCGCCGTCGGGTGCGCCGTCGAGTGTCGCCGTGTACGTGCTCGGTGCGGTCGGACACGCCGGCGTCGTGCAGGTGCCCGCGGGCTCCCGCATCGAGACGGTGCTCGAGCGCGCGGGGGGACCCGCAGCCGACGCCGACCTGACCCGGCTCAACCTCGCGCGGCTCGCCGTCGACGGCGAACGGTTGTACGTCCCACGGGTCGGCGAGGACGTCGTGCCCGAGGCCCTGGCGCCGGACACGGGCGGTGGGGTAGGCAGCGGGACGGGTGGTGCGGGCGCGGGTGCTGCTGGTGGCGGGGCTGCTGGCACCTCCGGGCCGGACGCGGTCGTCGACCTCAACACCGCCGACCAGGCCGCACTCGAGACCCTGCCCGGGATCGGCCCGTCCCTCGCCGCACGGATCATCGCCTGGCGGACCGAGCACGGCCGGTTCTCGTCCGTCGAGGACCTCCTGGACGTCAGCGGGATCGGCGACGGACGGTTCGCGGAGCTGCGCGACCGGGTGCGGGTGTGAGCGCCGCCGGAGTGGACCCACGAGCCGCTGCGGGCGTCGACCTGCGGCCGGCTCTGGCCGATCTGCGGTCCGCCGGGCCGGTCGCCGTCGCCTGGGTGCTGGCCGCGCTGCTCGTGGGTGCGCCCGGGGCGGCGACGACCACCGCGGTCGCGTCCGCCGTGGGCCTGCTGCTCGCGCTGGTGGTGCTCGTGCGCCCGTCACCAGGAGCGGTGCCGGCCGCGTCCCGAGCGGCTGCCGTCCGTGTGGTCGCCGCGGTGCTGCTCACCACGGCGGGGTGCTGTTCCCTCGTGTCGCTCGCGGTCGTGACGGCGGAGCACCGCCGGTCGCCGGAGGAGCTCCTCCGCACGGTCGGCAGGACCGTGACCGTCGACCTCGTGCTCACCCGTGACCTCGGTCCCGGGGACCGCTCCGTCTCCGCGACCCTGCGGCGCGCCACCGACGCCCGCTCGGCCTCTGCGGGTGGGACACGGTCGACGCTCGACGTCCCGGTCCGGGTCGTGCCCGCGGACCGGACCGTCGCAGCCGCCGGGACCCGGCTCGTCGGGCGGGGGACCGTCGAACGCGACGAGCCCGGCTCACCGACGGCCGCCGTCGTCTTCCTCCGCGGACGCCCCGAGGTCGAGCCACCGTCCGGGCTCCTCGCGGCGACCGACCGGGCACGCCGGGCCTTCGTCGCCGTGACCGAGGACCTGCCCGAGCCGGGCGCCGCGCTCCTCCGCGGTCTGGCGATCGGGGACCGCAGCGGGCTCGACGCGGGGACCGAGGCGGCGATGGAGACGTCGGCACTGACGCACCTCACGGCGGTGTCCGGATCGAACTGCGCCGTCGTGGTCGGGCTCGTGGTCGTCGTCGGTCGTGCACTCGGGGTGCCGCGCGTCGTGCGTGCCGTGTCGGCGGTGGTGCTGCTCGTCGGGTTCGTCGTCCTGGTCAGGCCCGACCCGTCGATCCTCCGAGCGACCGTGATGGCCGTCGTCGTCCTGGTCGTCCGCCTCGCCGGGCGCCCGGTGCGGGGCGTCCCGCTCATCGCGCTGGCCGCGGGCGGGATGCTCGTGGTCGACCCCTGGTACGCGCGGTCCGTCGCGTTCGTGCTCTCGGTGCTCGCGACCGCCGGGATCGTCGTCCTCGCGCCGCCCCTGACCGTGCTCCTCGGCAGGCGCCTGTGGGGACCGGTCGCGGCGGCCGTGGCCGTGCCCGTCGCCGCCCAGGCCGCGTGCTGGCCCGTCACGGTCGTGCTCGCGCCGACCTTCCCGACCTACGCGGTCCCGGCGAACCTGCTCACCGAGCCGCTCGCGCCGCTCGTGACGGTCCTCGGGCTCGCGGCCTGCCTCGTCGCACCGGTGTGGCCCGCCGGTGCCGGCGCGCTGGCGGTCGTCGCGTGGGCGCCTGCCGCGGCGATCGGTGCGATCGCGCACGGTGCGTCCTCGCTGCCGGGATCGTCCCTCGCTTGGCCGTCCGGCATCGTCGGGGTCGCCGCGGCCGCGGTCGTCAGTGCGGCCGTGGCCGTCGCGGTCCTCACCCGACCGGCCGTCCGGTCCCGGGTGCTCGTCGCAGGAGCGGTCGTGTTCCTGGTCGGGATCGGTGCGGTCGTGGTCCCACGGTGGGTCGTGCGGGGGAGCGTGCCCGGGGACTGGGCGGTGGCCGCGTGCGACGTCGGGCAGGGCGACGCCGTGCTCGTGCGCGACGGACGTCCGGGTGACCCCGTCGCCCTCGTCGACACCGGTGACGACGAGGAGCGCCTGCGCACCAGCCTCGACCTGCTCGGGGTGCGACGGATCGACCTGCTCGTGCTGACCCACTTCGACCGCGACCACGTGGGCGCCGTGTCCGCGGTCGCGCACCGCAGCGACCGTGCACTCGTCGGCCCGACCGGTCGTGCGGCGGACGAGCGCGTGGTCGACGACCTCCGGGACGCCGGGGTCGACGTGCGCGCCGCGGACGACACGACGGCCGGGGAGCTCGGGCGGCTGCGGTGGTCGGTCCGGTGGCCGACAGCGGGTTCGACCACCGCGGGCAACGACGCGAGCGTGGTCCTGCAGACGGGGGCCGGGAGCGACTGCGCCACCTGTGTCCCCGGGGTCTTCCTCGGCGACCTCGGCGAGGACGCGCAGCGTCGGCTCCGTCCGCACGTGCCCGGACACCCCGACGTGGTCAAGGTGGCGCACCACGGTTCCTCCGACCAGGACCCGGGCCTGTACCGGCAGCTCGCGGCCGCTGTCGGGCTCATCGGCGTCGGCGCCGACAACACGTACGGGCACCCGACGCGCGCGGCACTCGACGACCTGCGCGCGGCCGGGACCGAGGCGTTCCGCACCGACACCCAGGGCACGGTCGTGGTGTCGCGAGCGCCCGGGGGAGCACTGCGGGTGTGGACGGAGCGCAGGGCCGAGGAGCGGCCGTCGGCATCACCCTCGACGACGACGTCGGTGCTGCCGGCTGCTCCGGTCTCGTCCGCGCGGCTGCCCGACCGGGAGCCGGGGCAGTGGCCGGCGGGAGCGCCGGCAGGGTCGGCGGCGGGCCGTAGGATCGTCGCGGGCCGAGGACGCTCGCGCCCGCGACGGAAGGACCGCATGCCCGCCAAGAAGCCCTCGCGCGCCGCCGCAGCGATCGACCAGGTCCCGTGGTCGGGCATCCGACCCGCGCCGGTCGTGCTCGTCACCGGCCCCGAGTCCTTCCTCGCCGAGCGCGCGAGCAGCGTCCTCCGCGACCTGCTGGTCGGCGAGGACCCGGCGCTCGAGGTCCACGACCTCGAGGCAGACCAGTACGCGCCCGGTCTCCTGTCGACCCTCGCGAGCCCGTCGCTCTTCGGCGAACCCCGACTCGTGCGGGTGACGAACGTCGAGAAGTGCACCGACGCCTTCATCACCGAGACGATCAGCTACCTGCAGGCGCCTGCTGACGACGTCACGCTCGTGCTTCGGCACGGTGGCGGTGTCCGCGGCAAGAAGCTCCTCGACACCATCCGCAGCGGGGTCGGTGGCGGCATCGAGGTGCAGTGCGACGAACTCAAGCGCGAGACCGACAAGATCGACTTCGTCAACGCCGAGTTCCGAGCGGCCCGTCGCAAGATCGCGCCCTCGGCGGTGCGTACCCTCGTCGCCGCCTTCGCAGACGACCTCGCGGAGCTCGCCGCGGCCTGCCGCCAGCTGCTGGCCGACGAGGCGCAGGAGATCACCGACCGGGTCGTCGACAAGTACTACGGCGGCCGCGTCGAGACGAACGCGTTCAAGGTGGCCGACCTCGCACTCGCCGGGCGCTCGGCGCTCGCGATCGTGGAGCTCCGGCACGCGCTGGCGACGGGTGAGGCCCCCGTCCCGATCGTCGCCGCCTTCGCGAGCAAGATGCGCACGATGGCGAAGGTCAGCTCGTTCCGCGGGTCGAGCGGCCAGGCGGCGTCGGCGCTCGGCATGGCGCCGTGGCAGGTGCAGCGTGCGCAACGGGACGTCGCCGGGTGGAGCGAAGCCGGGCTGGCGAACGCGATCACGAGCGTCGCCGAGGCCGACACCGCGGTGAAGGGTGGCTCGCGCGACGCGCACTACGCGCTCGAGGTCATGGTCCGGGTGATCGCCCGGCGCGGCGAGGCCCGCTGACCTCTCGCGCTGCGGCCGTCGCTGGCTCCCGGCCGCCTTCGTGCCCGCCGCTGCCCGCCGCTCGCTGGTGCGCGTTGCTCCTGCACAACCGGAAGCACGTCGCACCGCGGAGGTTCGTGGCGCGACGTGCTTCCTCTTGTGCGACGCACCAGCCCGGCACCCCGCCAGCCGGCACCCGCCACCCGGCACCCCGCCACCCGGCACCCGGCACCCGGCCCCACGCCACCCCACCACCCGCCACCCCCGCACACGACGAAGGCCCCGCACCTTCCGGTACGGGGCCTTCGAGCAGCGCTCAGGAGATCAGAGCGAAGCAACCTTCTTGGCGATGGCCGACTTGCGGTTCGCCGCCTGGTTCTTGTGGATGACGCCCTTGCTCACGGCCTTGTCGAGCTTCTTGCCCGCGAGGGCGAGTGCTGCGACGGCCTTGTCCTTGTCACCGGCGGCGACGGCCTCGTTCGTGTGACGGATGACCGTCTTGAGCTCCGAACGGTAGGCCTTGTTGCGCTCCTGGGCCTTGAGGTTGGTCTTGATGCGCTTGATCTGCGACTTGATGTTCGCCATGCGTGTTGCTCCTTCGTCGTCTCTACGGGTGGTCGCGACCGCTGGGTAGAGGGGCCCTTGGTCGCATCGCGTTCCACCCGTGGGCGGGGAACGCGGAAGCCAGCAAGCAACACTACCAGCACGACGAGCCGCGACAAAGCACCGCGGGTCGGTGCCTGACGAGCCGCGCCGGGACCCCGGGCCGCGGAAACCGGGCCGCAACACGCAGCCGCTACCGTGACGGGATGCCCTCACTCGCGCCCCGGATCGACTCCGTCCCCGCCTCCGGCATCCGCCGCGTGTACGAGCAGGCCGCGCTCCTCCAGGCCGACGGCACGGACGTCGCGATGCTCGTGATCGGCGAGCCCGACGTCCCGGTCGCGGCGCACATCGGCGAGGCAGCCCGTCGGGCGTGGTCGGAGGACCGCACGGACTACACGCCGAACGGCGGCATCGCACCGCTGCGCGAGGCCGTCCGGCAGAAGCTCCTGCGCGAGAACCGCATCGAGGTCGACCTCGAGCAGGTCTGGATGACGATCGGTGCCAGCCAGGCGCTGTTCCAGGCGATGACGCTCGTGCTCAGCCCGGGCGACGAGGTGCTCGTCCCGGACCCCGGCTACACGACGTTCACGATGAACGCGCACATCCTCGGCGCGACACCGGTGCCGTACCGGCTCGAGCCGCAGCACGGGTTCGAGCCGGACCTCGAGGCGCTCGAGGCGAGCATCACCGAGCGCACCCGGGCCCTCGTGGTGAACTCGCCGTCGAACCCCCTCGGCTCGGTCTTCAGCGAGGACACGCTCCGCGGGTTGCTGGCCCTGGCGAAGCGACACGACCTCTGGGTGATCAGCGACGAGGTCTACGAGTACTTCACCTACGGCACCCGGCACGTCAGCCTGGCGGCCCTCGACGAGGACGACCGCGTCTTCACGGCGTTCTCGCTCAGCAAGACGTACGCCATGACGGGCGTCCGTGTCGGGTACCTCGTGACGCCGAAGGGCCTCGGCGCGACCATGCGGACCGTGCAGGAGTCGATGGTCAGCTGCGTCGCCGAGCCCGACCAGTGGGCAGCGCTCGCGGCGATCGTCGGGGACCACCAGGCCGTGCAGGACGCCCGAGAGCACTACCGCGCCAACCTGGTCGTGGCGAAGGAGGTCCTCGACGACGCCGGCATCCGGTACCTCGACCCGCGCGGCGCCTTCTACCTGTGGGTCGACGTCTCCCACGCCGCCGAGGGCGACGTCGCCGCCTGGGCGCTCGCCCTGCTGCACCGCGAGCACGTCGCCGTCGCGCCCGGGAGCGCGTTCGGTCGGTCGGGCGAGGGCTGGATCCGCGTCTGCCTCGCGGCGACCGCCGACGACCTCCGCCGTGGCCTGGGCGCGCTGCCCGCCCCCGCCCCGGTGACCGTCTGACGGACGGGAGGCCCGTGGCGGCGCCGCCACGGGCCTCCCGTCCGTCCTCCACAGCGACCGATGCGCCGGCCGGTCTCCACAGGGACGGCAGCGCTGCGCGCTGTCCGCGCGCAGGCGTGGGACAATCGTTCGACCGCCCCGACCCCTGAGGAACCGTGAGCCCACAAGCATCCGCGCCGCTCGAGCCCGCCGCGACCCCGGCCGAGGCGATCCGCAACTTCTGCATCATCGCGCACATCGACCACGGCAAGTCCACGCTGGCCGACCGCATGCTGCAGATCACCGGCATCGTCGAGGACCGGGCGATGCGCGCGCAGTACCTCGACCGCATGGACATCGAGCGCGAGCGCGGCATCACGATCAAGTCGCAGGCGGTCCGCATGCCGTGGGAGCTCGACGGCGAGACCTTCGCGCTGAACATGATCGACACCCCGGGGCACGTCGACTTCTCGTACGAGGTCTCCCGCTCCCTCGCCGCGTGCGAGGGAGCGATCCTGCTCGTCGACGCCGCCCAGGGGATCGAGGCGCAGACGCTCGCGAACCTGTACCTGGCGCTCGAGAACGACCTCGAGATCATCCCGGTCCTCAACAAGATCGACCTGCCGGCGGCCGACCCGGACAAGTACGCGGCCGAGCTCGCGCAGCTCATCGGCGGCAAGCCCGAGGACGTCCTCCGCGTCTCGGGCAAGACCGGCGTCGGCGTCCCGGAGCTCCTCGACCGCGTGGTCCGCACCGTGCCGCAGCCCGTCGGCAACGTCGACGCGGCGCCGCGCGCGATGATCTTCGACTCGGTCTACGACAGCTACCGCGGCGTCGTGACCTACGTGCGGATGGTGGACGGCACGATCCACCCGCGCGAGAAGGTCCAGATGATGTCGACGAAGTCGACGCACGAGATCCTCGAGATCGGTGTCTCCTCGCCGGAGCCGACCCCGACCAAGGGGCTCAGCGTCGGCGAGGTCGGCTACCTGATCACCGGCGTGAAGGACGTCCGCCAGTCGAAGGTCGGCGACACCGTCACGACGGCGCAGAAGCCCGCGACCGAAGCGCTCGCCGGCTACACCGACCCGAAGCCGATGGTCTTCTCGGGCCTGTACCCGATCGACGGTTCCGACTACCCGGACCTGCGCGAAGCCCTCGACAAGCTCAAGCTGTCGGACGCAGCCCTCGTGTACGAGCCGGAGACCTCGGTCGCGCTCGGCTTCGGGTTCCGCTGTGGCTTCCTCGGCCTGCTGCACCTCGAGATCATCACCGAGCGCCTGTCCCGCGAGTTCGGGCTCGACCTCATCACCACCGCCCCGAGCGTGATCTACGAGGTCACGAACGAGGACAACACGGTGGTCGAGGTCACGAACCCGTCCGAGTTCCCGGGCGGCCGCATCCTCGAGGTCCGCGAGCCGATGGTCCGCGCGGCCATCCTCGCCCCGAAGGACTACGTCGGCGCGATCATGGAGCTGTGCCAGTCGCGCCGCGGCTCCCTGCTCGGCATGGAGTACCTGGGCGAGGACCGCGTCGAGATCCGCTACGAGATCCCCCTCGGCGAGATCGTGTTCGACTTCTTCGACCAGCTGAAGAGCAAGACGCAGGGCTACGCGTCGCTCGACTACGAACCGACCGGCGACCAGGCGGCCGACCTCGTCAAGGTCGACATCCTGCTGCAGGGCGAACAGGTCGACGCGTTCAGCGCGATCGTGCACCGCGACAAGGCGTACGCGTACGGCACCCTCATGACCGAGCGGCTGCGCAAGCTCATCCCGCGCCAGCAGTTCGAGGTGCCGATCCAGGCTGCCATCGGCGCACGCATCATCGCCCGCGAGAGCATCCGCGCGATGCGCAAGGACGTCCTCGCGAAGTGCTACGGCGGTGACATCACCCGCAAGCGCAAGCTCCTCGAGAAGCAGAAGGAAGGCAAGAAGCGCATGAAGATGGTGGGCCGCGTCGAGGTCCCGCAGGAAGCCTTCATCGCTGCGCTCTCCGGGGACGTCGAAGAGAAGAAGAAGTAGGGCGGTCCGGCCGATGGGTCGGGACCGGGTACCCCTGGTCCCGACGGGTCAGGACCGGGTACCCCTGATCCCGACGGGTCAGGACCGGGTCCGCCCGGTCCTGACGACGGCGACCACCAGCGCCGGGAACGCCGCGACCGCCAGGCCGCCGAGCGTGGTGCGCAGCAGGACGAGTCCCGTCGCGGTGCCGAAGTCCGTCGTCCCGGCGAGCATCGCACCGACGAGTGCGGCTCCGAGCCCGAGCGCCACGGCGGCGGCGCCGAGCACCCACGGGGTCGCGGGCAGCACCGCGTGCCGGACGACCCCGGGCACGCGCACACGGTAGCGACCCTGCGGACGCGTGTCGTGCCTCCAGTCCGGGGCCCGCGGCCGAGCGCAACCGGCTGCGCCGAGCGCGGCGACCGACATGGGCACCGGGCCCAGCGACGCGACCGGCCGCGCGAACGCGGTCACCGACCAGCGGACCGGCCCCGCCGACGAGCCCGGGTAGGCTTGCCGCATGAGTTCCCGCGGCAGCTACCGGACCTCCCTGACGTACGGCGCCGTCGGCGCGACGCAGGCGGCGGACCTCATGACCTACCCGCCCGAGGGGTTCACCCCGGCGGAGTCCCGCGGCCGGATCGGGCACGGCGACCAGCGCTTCGAGACCGCGGTCACGCAGGCCCTGACGTGGCAGATCCAGGAGCGCAGCGGCATCCGCGTCCGCGTCGAGGACCAGCCCGACGACGACGAGGTCCGCTACAACCCGGTGACGTTCGACGAGCACGGGGTGCCGGTCGCGCCGGCCTCGATCGGCACGCCCCGGGTCGAGAAGTTCGCCGCCGACGGCACGCCGCTCATGACGGCGGGCACCACCGCGACGCTCGAGATGCACGCGTTCGGCCAGACGGTGCACGCGCCGGTGCGGGTCGTGTCGATCATCGACGAGCCCGACCGGAAGGGCTTCGCCTACGGCACCCTCGAGGGGCACCCGCTCTCGGGCGAGGAGTCGTTCGTCGTCGAGCGCACCCCGGACGGCTCGGTGTGGCTGCAGATCCGGCAGTTCTCGCAGCCCTCCAGCCGGAAGTGGCAGTTCGTGGCACCGCTCGTCCGTCGGCAGCAGCGGACGATGGCGGCGAAGTACCTCGTCGCACTCCGCGGCGACTGACGACGCGGCGACTGACGACGCGGCGACTGACGACGCGGCGACTGACGACGCGGCGACTGACGACGCGGCGACTGACGACGCGGCGACTGACGACGCGGCGACCGTGTCAGCGCAGCGGCGGCAGCGCCGCGATCGCCTCCTCGAGCAGGTCGGCGTCCTGCACGCAGTCCCGGGCCACCGCCACGGCGTCCGTGCGCCGGAGGGCATCGACGTCGTAGACGCCCGTCGCCACCGCGACGAACGGGATGCCGACGGCGTCGGCTGCCTCGCCGTCACGCGGGGTGTCGCCGACGATCGCCGCCCGCGTCCCGCTGAGCGCGGCGGCCGCGACCGCGGTGACCCCGGTGCGCTCGACCTCGGTGTCGCCGAAGTACGAATGTTCCCAGTCGAACGCGCCGAGGTCGAACCCGGCGCCCTGGAGCTTGACCCGGGCGCGGTGCTCGGAGTTGCCCGTCAGCAGGCCGTTGCGCCACCCGAGCTCGGCGAACCGGGCGACCAGCGCGATCGCGCCGGGGGCGGGGGAGCGGCGTTCGCCCCGTCCGTACCGCTCGTCGGTGAGGTCGCGCAGGTGGCCGCTGACGGTCGGGATGAGCGCGTCGTCGAGGTCGTGGGCCCGGACGTGCTCGGCGATGAGCCCGGCGTCGGTCCGACCGTGCTGGTGCCCGACGCGCAGGGCGAGGTCCCTCCCGACCGCGCGTTCGAGGGCCAGGTGGTACAGGTTGCCCGGCGACGCGGCGTTCAGGACGAGGGTGCCGTCGATGTCCCACAGCACCGTGGTGGGGACGGTGTGGTGCTCCATGTCCTCCATCATGGCCGAGAATGGAGCCCATGCCGAGTGCTCTCCCGATCGCCGACCCCGCCCCGGCGGACGGGCTGCTCACCCCCGGCGCCGGTGCCGGGGACGTCCCCTTCGGTGTGTACGTGCACGTCCCGTTCTGCCGGGTGCGCTGCGGGTACTGCGACTTCAACACGTACACGGCGTCCGAGCTGCGCGGGGTGCGGCGTGACGACTACGCCGGCCACGCCGTGCGCGAGGTCCGGTGGGCGGCCGAGGTGCTCGACCGGTCCGGCGTCCCGCGGCGCCCGGTGTCGACGGTGTTCTTCGGTGGCGGGACCCCGACGATGCTGCCCGCGTCCGACCTCGCGATGATCCTGCGCGCGATCGACGACACCTGGGGGATCCTGCCCGGCGCCGAGGTCACGACCGAGGCGAACCCGGACTCGGTGGACGCCGACGCGATCGCGACCCTGCAGCGCGCGGGCTTCACGCGCATGAGCTACGGCATGCAGTCGGCGGTGCCGCAGGTGCTCGCGACCCTCGACCGGACGCACGACCCCGAGCGCGTGCCGGTCGTCGTCGACCTGGCGAAGCAGCAGGGGCTCGACGTGAGCCTCGACCTCATCTACTCGACGCCCGGCGAGTCCCTCGACGACTGGCGCACGTCGCTCGACGCCGCGCTCGCCTGCGAGCCGGACCACGTGTCCGCCTACTCGCTCATCGTCGAGGACGGCACGGCGATGGGTCGCGCGGTGTCGCGGGGCGAGCTCCCGGCGCCCGACGACGACCTCGCGGCCGACATGTACGAGCTCGCCGACCGGGTCCTCGCGGACGCCGGGTACGGCTGGTACGAGGTCTCGAACTGGGCCCGGCTCGACGCGGACGGCGGGACGGACCGGCACGCGAGCCGGCACAACCTGTCCTACTGGAAGGGGCACGACTGGTGGGGCATCGGCCCGGGTGCGCACTCGGCCGTGGCCGGCACCCGCTGGTGGAACGTCAAGCACCCGGCGGCGTACGCCGCCCGTGTGCTGCAGGGGGAGTCGCCGGCCGCCGGTCGCGAGACACTCGACGACGACACCCGGTACGTCGAGCGGGTCCTGCTCGCCGCGCGGGTGCGCGGCGAGCTGACGACGGCAGAGCTCGGCCGGGAGGCCCGTGGCCGCGTCGCCGGCCTCATCGCGCGTGGTCTCGTGGACGGCTCGGCCGCGGTGCGGGGACGGCTCGAGTTGACCCTGCAGGGTCGCCTGCTCGCCGACGCCGTCGTGCGGGAACTGCTCGACTGAGCGCACGTCGGCTCGTCGGCCCGTCGGCACGTCGGCACGACGGTCCGGCACCGCGGCGGGACGGCCGCGGGCCGGGGCGGCCGCTCGTCGCGGCCGTCCCGGCCCGCGCCGCGACTACTGCTTGATGAACTCGATCGAGAGCGGGTACTTGTACATCTCGCCGCGGTTCGCCGCGACGGCCGCCAGGATCGCGAAGACGATCGTGACGATGCCGGCGGCGGCGATGAGCAGGAAGCCCACGAGCACGATCGACAGGATCGACCCGGCGACGTAGACGATCGCCATCGTGATGTGGAAGTTCAGCGCGACGCGGGTGTGCTCGCGGACGAACGCGCCACGGTCGCGCAGCACGAGGTACGCGACGAGCGGCACGACGAACGAGAAGAAGACGCCGCCGATGTGCGTGAGGGTCGCCCACAGGCGCTGGTCCTCCGGCGACATCTGCTGCGGCGGGGTGTACCCGCCGGGGTACTGCGGTCCTCCGGGGGACTGGGGGCCGCCGGGCTGCTGTCCGTAGCTCATGGCCAGAGCGTAGCGGGAGGGACGCTCCCGGTCCCGGTCCGTCGGCGGTCGGGCGTAGGATCAGCAGTCGAGACGTCCGAGTGCCAGCATCGAACGGAAGGGGTCCGGATGGTCAGCGAACGCTCCCTCGAGGTCCTCAAGGCGATCGTGCGGGACTACGTCGCGTCGCGCGAACCCGTCGGCTCGAAGTCGATCGTGGACCGCCACGCGTTCGGGGTCAGTGCCGCCACGATCCGCAACGACATGGCCCTGCTCGAGGACGAGCAGCTCATCGCGGCCCCGCACACCTCGTCCGGACGGGTGCCGACCGACAAGGGGTACCGGGTGTTCGTCGACCACCTCGCCGCGGCCCGACCGTTGTCCTCGGCCCAGCGCCACGCGATCGAGACCTTCCTCGGCACCCCGAACGACCTCGACGAGGTCCTCGGGCGGACCGTCCGCCTGCTCAGCCAGCTCACGAACCAGGTCGCCCTCGTCCAGTACCCGTCGATGGTCCGCGCACGCGTGCAGCACGTCGAGCTGGTCCGACTGGGCGACACCCGGCTCATGGTCGTGCTCATCACGGACACCGCGCGGGTCGAGCAGCGCGTCGTCGAGACCGACGTCCCGCTCGACGAAGCCGCGCTCGGCGAGCTCCGCTCCGTCCTGAACGGTGCCTCCGTCGGCCTGCTCCTGCAGGACGTGGCCCGCGCACTGCGCGAGGTGCCGCAGCAGCTCCGGCCGGACGTCCAGGCGCTCGGCGGCGTCGTCGTCGCGACGCTCATCGAGCAGGTCGCGGCGAACCGGCAGGACCGCCTCGTGATGGCCGGCGCGGCCAACCTCGCCAAGAGCGAACGGGACTTCTCCGGCGGCCTGTTCCCCGTGCTCGAGGCGATCGAGGAACAGGTGACCCTGCTGCGGTTGTTCGGCGAGATGCAGGTGGACGACGTCGCCGTCGCCGCGAGCATCGGCGTCGAGAACGCCGAGTACGGGCTCGACGCGACGAGCGTCGTCGCCGGCGGGTACCTCGCCGGGGGCGAGGTCGCGCGCCTCGGCGTGCTCGGCCCGACCCGGATGGACTACGGCACGAACATGGCCGCCGTGCGCGCCGTCGCACGGTACCTGTCCAAGCTGCTGGGCGAACATTGAGCCCCGCCGCGCCCCACCCGGGCGCGGTGCCCCGCTGACGGGCACCGCGCCTCCAGACCGACCACCGGCGCGGCGCCAGCCGCACCGAGCCGGTGCCGCCGTCCCGGCGGCGCCCACCAGACCGAACCGACCGACTCCGACCGACTGAGGGATACGTGGCAGACCACTACGACGTCCTCGGCGTCCAGCAGGACGCCTCCGATGCCGACATCAAGAAGGCCTACCGCCGCCTGGCGCGTGAGCTCCACCCGGACGTGAACCCGAGTCCCGACGCGGCCGAGCGCTTCAAGGACGTCACGCACGCGTACGACGTGCTGAGCGACCCCGAGCAGCGCCGGCGCTACGACGCCGGCCCGCAGGCCGACAGCCCGTTCGGCGGGGGAGCCGGCGGGTTCAGCGACATCTTCGACGCCTTCTTCGGTGGCGGCGGTGGTGGCGGACGCGGCAACGGCCCGCGCAGTCGTGCCGAGCGTGGCCAGGACGCCCTGCTCCGCATCGAGGTCGACCTCGACGAGGTCGTCTTCGGCACCCACAAGGACGTCGAGGTCGACACCGCCGTGCTCTGCGAGACCTGCAACGGGTCGTGCTGCGCCCCGGGCACGAGCCCGCGCACGTGCGACATCTGCGGCGGCTCCGGGCACATCCAGCGCCAGGTCCGCTCGCTGCTCGGCAACGTCGTCACGAGCGCACCCTGCGGCACGTGCCGCGGGTACGGCACCGTCATCCCGAGCCCCTGCCCGACGTGTCAGGGCCAGGGACGCGTCCGTGCCCGCCGCACCATCCCCGTCGACGTGCCCGCCGGGGTCGAGACCGGGCTGCGCCTGCAGATGCCGGGCCAGGGCGAGGTCGGGCAGGCCGGCGGTCCCGCCGGTGACCTGTACCTCGAGGTCAAGGTCCGGCACCACGACGTGTTCAGCCGCGACGGCGACGACCTGCTCGCGACGCTCGAGGTCCAGATGACCGACGCGATCCTCGGCACGACGACGACCATCGACGGCCTCGACGGCCCGGTCGAGCTCGAGCTGCGCCCCGGCGTGCAGAGCGCCGACGTGCTCGTCGTGAAGGACCGCGGCGTCACCAAGCTCCGGGGCAACGGCCGCGGTGACCTGCGCGTCGGCGTGCAGGTCGTGACCCCGACCAAGCTGTCGCACAAGGAACGCCAGCTCGTCGAGCAGCTCGCGAAGTCGCGCAAGGCCGGCGGCCCGCAGCTCGCGCGGTTCCAGCAGGGCATGTTCGGCAAGCTGCGCGACCGCTTCCTGCACTTCTGATGGCCTCGCTCTACACGGTCGACGCGGGGACGCTCGACGACGTCGCGGTCGGTGCCGAGGTGCTGCTCGACGGCGCCGAGGGTCGGCACGCGGCGACCGTCGCGCGGGTCCGGGTGGGGGAGACCCTGCGGATCGCGGACGGTGCCGGCACCGTCGTGACGGGCGCGGTGTCGGCGGTCGGCCGTGACACCGTGACCGTCGTCGTCGCGTCCCGGACCGAGGAACCCGCTCCGCGTCCGGCGCTCGTGCTCGTGCAGGCGCTGGCGAAGGGTGGCCGCGACGAGATGGCGGTGCAGGCGGCCACCGAGATCGGCGTCGACCGCATCGTGCCCTGGTCGGCCGCGCGCAGCGTCTCCCGGTGGGAGGGCACGAAGGTCGAGAAGGGCCGGGCACGGTGGGCCGCCATCGCACACGAGGCGGCGAAGCAGGCCGTGCGTGCACGTGTCCCCGCCGTCGACGCGCCCGTGACGACCGCGCAGCTGGCCGGACTCGTCGCCGCCGGGGCACCGGCCGGGGGCGACGGCACCCGGACCGTGGTGCTCGTGCTCGATCCCGTCGGCGCCGAGCGACTGTCCGCCTGGGTGCCGCCGGCGGACGTCGACGAGATCGTCCTGGTCGTCGGACCCGAGGGCGGCATCGACGGGTCGGAGTTCGACCGGCTCGAGGGCGCGGGCGCGGTCCGCGTGCGGCTCGGGGACACCGTGCTGCGGACCTCCACGGCCGGTCCGGCCGCGCTCGCCGTCCTGCAGACGCGCCTCGGACGCTGGTGAGCCCCTCGGGGAAAGCCCGGCGTCGGTCGCGGGTTCTACGATGGTGACATGAGCAGCACCCCGAGCGTCTTCTCGAAGATCATCGCGCGCGAGATCCCGGCGACCGTCGTCGCCGAGGACGACCGCGTGATCGCCATCGAGGACATCGCGCCGCAGGCCCCGGTGCACGTGCTCGTGATCCCGAAGACCGAGTACCGCGACGTCGCCGCCCTGGCAGCGGCCGACCCGGACCTCCTCGCCCACGTCGTCGCCACCGCGCAGCGCATCGCGGACGAGCGGGCCGACGGCCAGTTCCGACTCGTCTTCAACACCGGCGAAGCCGCCGGCCAGACCGTGTTCCACGTGCACGCGCACGTCCTCGCAGGTGAACTGCACGAAGGGAATCTCCTTGCCGGTTGACGCGACCGCCCACCCCGAGCCCGACCCCACGGACGTCACCGACGACATCCACGTGGACGGGATCGCCATGGTCCAGCTCCTCGGACCGCAGGACCGCCTGCTGAAGACCGTCGAGCGGCAGTACCCGGCGGTCCGTGTGCTCGTCCGGGGCAACGAGGTCACGCTGTCCGGGCCCGAGCGGGACGTCGCCCGGGCGCACGCGCTCGTCGACGAACTCGTCGGGATGGTCCGGCGTGGGCAGGACATCGGCCAGGCCGACATCCCGACCTCGGCTCGGATCCTGGACGAGGACCGCAAACCGTCCGACACGTTCGGCACGCCGATCGTCGCGAGCCGCGGCAAGTCGGTGCGGCCGAAGACGGACGGCCAGCGCGCCTACGTCGACGCGATCGACCAGCACACCATCACGTTCGGCATCGGCCCGGCCGGTACCGGCAAGACCTACCTCGCGATGGCCAAGGCCGTGCAGGCGCTCCAGCGGCGCGAGGTGAACCGCATCATCCTGACGCGTCCCGCGGTCGAGGCCGGCGAGCGTCTCGGCTTCCTGCCGGGCACGCTGACCGACAAGATCGACCCGTACCTGCGCCCGCTCTACGACGCGCTGAACGAGATGATGGACCCGGAGCTCGTCCCGAAGCTCCTCGCCGCCGGCACCGTCGAGGTCGCGCCGCTGGCGTACATGCGCGGTCGGACGCTGAACGACTCGTTCGTCATCCTCGACGAGGCGCAGAACACCACGCCCGAGCAGATGAAGATGTTCCTGACCCGCCTCGGCTTCGGCTCGAAGATGGTCGTCACGGGCGACATCACGCAGGTCGACCTGCCCGGCAACCTGTCCGGACTCCGACTCGTGACCCGGATCCTCGGCGACGTCGACGACATCCACTTCGCCCGGCTCGGCAGCGGGGACGTGGTCCGCCACACGCTCGTCGGCCGGATCGTCGACGCGTACACGGTCTACGACGAAGAGCGGCTCGCCGAACAGGCCGGCCACCAGAACGCCCGAGGAGGCACCCGGTGAGCATCGAGCTCAACAACGAGTCCGGTGTCGAGGTCGACGAGGCAGCCATCCAGCGCCTCGCCGCCTTCGCACTCGACGCGCTGCACGTCCACGCGGACGCGGAGCTCGCGATCGTCCTGGTCGACGAGGGTGCCATGGAGCAGCTGCACGTGCGGTGGATGGACGAACCCGGTCCGACCGACGTGCTGAGCTTCCCGATGGACGAGCTCCGGCCGGGCACCGAGGACGACCCGACGCCGGCCGGTCTGCTCGGCGACATCGTGGTCTGCCCGCAGGTCGCCGCCGAGCAGGCGAAGACCGCCGGGCACACGACCACGGACGAGATGCTCCTGCTCACGTGCCACGGCATCCTGCACCTGCTCGGGTTCGACCACGCCGAGCCCGACGAGAAGGCCGAGATGTTCGGACTGCAGGGCGAGATCCTGTCCGGCTTCGCGGCCCAGCGTCGCGGGCGGTGACCTGATGGTGCTCGTCGTCGCCCTGCTCGTGGTGGCGTTCGTGCTCGTCGTGGTCGGGGGGCTCCTCGCCGCGTCCGACGCGGCGCTGTCCGTGCTGTCGCGCGCGGACCTCGACGAGATCGCGCGTGACAGCAAGCACCGTCGTGCGATCGAGGCCGTCGCCGACGACGTGGGCGCGCACGTCAACGCACTCAACTTCGTCCGGGTCCTGGCCGAGACCGCCGCCGCGGTGCTCGTCACGATCGCGCTCGTCACCGTGTTCGACACCTGGTGGGTCGCCCTCGTCGTCTCCGCAGCGATCATGACCGCCGTGTCGTTCGTGCTCGTCGGCTCGAGCCCGCGGAGCGTCGGTCGGGCGCACGCCGAACGGCTCATCGGCACCACCGGCGGGTTCGTCCGGGCGGTCCGCATCGTGCTCGGCCCGCTCGCCGGGCTCCTGGTCGCGATCGGCGACCGGGTGACGCCGGGCCGTGGCGACAGCGCCTCGACGGTCTCGAGCGAGGAGCAGCTGCTCTCGCTCGTCGACGAGGCCACCGAGAGCAACGTCCTCGAACAGGACGACCGCGAGCTCATCCACTCGGTGTTCGAGTTCAGCGACACCCTGGTGCGCGAGGTCATGGTGCCCCGTACCGACATGCTCACCGTGGACGGCGACGACACGCTCGCCGCGGGCATGGAGCAGTTCCTGGTCGCGGGGGTCTCCCGCATGCCCGTCACGGGCAAGGACAGCGACGACGTGCTCGGCGTGCTCTACCTGCGCGACGTGTCCCGTGCCCTCTACGAGCGTCCGGGTGCCGGTCAGGAGCCGGTGACCGGTCTCCTGCGGCCGGCCGAGTTCGTGCCCGACTCGAAGCACGCCGACGACACGTTGCGCCACATGCAGGTCGCCAAGAACCACCTCGTGCTCGTGGTCGACGAGTACGGCGGCGTCGCGGGCCTGGTCACGATGGAGGACCTCATCGAGGAGCTCGTCGGGGACATCTCGGACGAGTACGACCGCGCCGTGGTCGACCGCACCGAGCTCACCCCCGGCACCTGGCGGGTCTCGGCCCGACTCCCGATCGACGAACTCGGCGACCTGTTCGGCGTCGAGCTCGACGACGACGACGTCGACACCGCCGGTGGACTGCTCACCAAGGAACTCGGTCGGCTCCCGGTGCGCGGCGAACAGGTCACCGTGTCCGGCATCGTGCTGACCGCCGACCGGGTCGAGGGCAAACGGCGACACCTGCTCACGGTCCTCGCCGAACGCACCGCCGCACTGCACGACGCCGAGGACGCTCTCGACGTCACGACTCCGACCACGACGGGAACGAACGCATGACCGACACCGAACCGAACGCACCCGAGCGGCCGTACCGCGCCGGGTTCGTGTCCTTCGTCGGCCGACCGAACGTGGGCAAGTCCACGCTGACGAACGCCCTGGTCGGCGAGAAGGTCGCCATCACGTCCTCGAAGCCGCAGACGACCCGCCGCGCGATCCGCGGCATCGTGCACCGGCCCGACGGCCAGGTCATCATCGTCGACACCCCGGGTGTGCACCGTCCCCGGACGCTGCTCGGCGAACGGCTGAACGACCTCGTGCAGTCGACCCTCGGCGACGTCGACGTCATCGGGTTCTGCGTCCCCGCGAACGAGCCGATCGGCCCCGGGGACCGCTGGATCAACGAGTCGCTCGACCAGTACCCGCGCGCGAAGAAGGTCGCGATCGTCACGAAGATCGACCGCACCCCGAAGGACCGCGTCGGCGAACAGCTGCTCGCGGTGTCCCGGCTGCGCGAGTGGGACGCCATCGTGCCGACGTCGGGTACCGAGGGCCTGCAGCTCGAGGCCCTGCTCGGCGAGATCACGTCACTGCTGCCGGAGTCGCCCCAGCTGTACGACTCGACCACGGTGACCGAGGAGACCGACGAGGAACGCATCGGCGAGCTGATCCGCGAGGCCGCGCTCGAGGGCGTCCGCGACGAACTCCCGCACTCGCTCGCGGTCGTCATCGAGGACGTCGTCGAACCGGACGAGGACGACGACCCGGACGGACCGCTCCGCATCTTCGCCAACCTGTTCGTCGAGCGCGACAGCCAGAAGGCGATCGTCATCGGTCGTGGCGGCGAGCGGCTGAAGGACGTCGGGTCGCGTGCCCGGACCGAGATCGAGGCGCTGCTCGGCGGCCGCCACGTGTACCTGAACATCCGGGTCAAGGTCGCCAAGGAGTGGCAGCGCGACCCGAAGCAGCTCGGTCGCCTCGGGTTCTGACGGCCCGCGGGTCGACCACCGTCGGCTCGACACCGGAGGGCGCACCGGCCGGCGGTCGTGACGGTGCCGGTCGACCGCGACGGGTCATCCGCGGGATGGACGCGTCGCGACCGTCCGGGACGTACCGTGGGGTGGTGTTCCGCCCCATGCTCCGCGCGCAGATCGCCACCGACGTGGTGGTGGCGGCGGTCATCGGTGCGTTCTTCCTGGTGACCAGGAGCGACGGGTGGCCCGACGCCGTCTCGACCCTGGTCATCGTCGGGCTGAGCAGTGCCCTGGCGCTCCGGCGACTCGCGCCGGGCCTCGCGCTGGCCGTCGCCTGGGCGGTCGCGGTCCTGCAACTCGTGACCTGGCAACCGCCCGACCCGCTCAACGCCCTGATCGGGGGCGTCACGTACACGACGAGCGCCTACGGGAGCCGACGTGTCCGCCTCGCGGGCCTGGTCTCGGCGATCAGCGGTTCGTTCATCGCAGCGGGCTACACCGCGCTCCAGGACCTGCGGACGTTGGAGGACTCGGGTCGCGACGCGCGGCTCCCCGGGCAGGAGCTCCAGCTGGTCCTCGGCGTGTTCGCGGCGGTCCTGCTCGTGCTGCTCCTGCCGTGGCTCGCGGGGCTCGTCCGGCGCGCGCGACAGGCAGCCAGCATGAGCCGCGAGGCGCTCCTCCTCGCCGAGCGCGATGCCGCTCGCGCCGACCGTGCCGTCGCCGTCGAGCAGGAACGCGTCCGCATCGCCCGCGACATGCACGACATCGTGGCCCACTCGCTCGCGGTCGTCATCGCCCAGGCAGACGGTGCCCGGTACGCCCTGAAGGCCGACCCCGCGATCGCCGACCAGGCCCTCAGCACGATCTCGAGCACCGCACGGAGTGCACTGGGCGACGTCCGCGAGCTGCTCGGCGCCCTGCGGCACGAGCAGGGGACCGCGCCGATGCCGGCGATCGACGACCTCGACCAGCTGGTCACGAGCATGCGCGACGTCGGACTCGACGTGCGCGTCGACCGTGAGGGTGACCCGGCCGGGTTGCCCACCACGACCCAGCTCGCGGTGTACCGGATCATCCAGGAGAGCCTGACGAACGCGTGGAAGCACGGCGAGCCGGGCGCGCCCGTGCACGCCGCCCTGACCTACCGTCCGGACACCGTCGAGATCACCGTCGTCAACCGCCGCGCGCAGGACGGCGCGAGCGGCCCGGGCACCGGGCACGGACTCGTCGGCATGCGCGAGCGCGCCGTGATGACCGGCGGCTCGATGACCGCCGGCCCCCGTGGCGACGACTTCACCGTGGCCGTCCGGATGCCGACGGTCCCCGCGAGCGGCCAGGTGCCGCGCGGACGCATCACCCCGACCGAGCAGGAGCACACCCGCCGATGACCTCCACCCCGCCGACCGCCCGCATCCGGGTCGCACTCGTCGACGACCAGGCGTTGTTCCGCACCGGGATCCGCATGCTCATCGACTCGCAGCCCGACCTGCAGTTCGTCGGCGAGGCCGGTGACGGCGCGGAGGGTGTCGAACTCGTCCGGCGCTCCCGCGCGGACGTCGTGCTCATGGACGTGCGCATGCCGGTCATGGACGGCATCACCGCGACCGCGCAGATCGTCGAACAGGGCGGCGCCGACGCGACCAAGGTGCTCGTGCTCACCACCTTCGACTTCGACGAGGCGGCCGCGAAGGCGATCCGGGCCGGCGCGAGTGGCTTCGTGCTCAAGGACGCGGACCCGGAGTTCCTCCTCGCGGCCGTCCGGACCGTGCACGCCGGTACCGCGGTGTTCGCCGCGTCGGCGACCCGGGAGCTCCTGCGACGGTACGAGGACCCCACCGCCCACGCGGTCCCGGTCCCGGCTGCCTTCGCGGAGCTGACGCCGCGCGAGCGGGAGATCTTCGACCTCGCGGCACGGGGGTTCAGCAACAGCGAGATCGCCCAGCACGAGTACGTGAGCGAGGCGACGGTCAAGACGCACATCTCGCGGGTGCTCACGAAGCTCGACCTGCGGGACCGCGTCCGGCTCGTCGTGTTCGCCCACGAGCACGGTCTGGTGCCGAAGGCCGACTGACCGGGCGACGGGCCGGACGGACGGCGGGCCGACGGTCCGAGGTGTCCCCGCGCAGATCGGCTGCCGGCTGCCGGCTGCCCGGCTGCCCGGCTGCCCGGCTGCCCGGCTGCCCGGCTGACGGACGGTCGGTCCTCCGATCGGATGACTCCTGCACACCAGACCGAGCCGAGCGGACCATCCACAGGAGCCGTCGGGCCGACGCGGGACGGGCCTCCCGGTCGCGATCCTGGGTGCATGACCACGACGCAGAAACCGATCATCAGACTGGACCACGTCTCGAAGCACTACGGGGACACGTCCCGGCGCGTGACGGCGCTCGACGACGTCAGCGTGGACATCGGGGCCGGTGAGTTCACGGCGGTCATGGGGCCGTCCGGTTCGGGCAAGTCGACCCTCATGCACGTCGCCGCGGGCCTCGACGCGGTGTCGTCGGGACGCATCCAGATCGACGGTGTCGAGATCACCGGGCTCGCCGACCGCGAGCTCACCGAACTCCGGCGTCGACGACTCGGTTTCGTGTTCCAGTCCTTCAACCTCGTGCCGACGCTCGACGTCGGCGAGAACATCCGGCTCCCGTTCCTGCTCGGCGGCGGGGCTCCCAGTGCCGACGAACGCGCCTGGATCGACCGGCTCGTCGACAGGCTGGGACTGAGCGACCGGCTGACGCACCGCCCCCACCAGCTCTCCGGCGGACAGCAGCAGCGCGTGGCGATCGCGCGCGCGCTCGCCTCGCGTCCCGCGGTGGTCGTCGCCGACGAACCGACGGGCGCACTCGACTCGCGCACCGGTCGCGACGTGCTCGCGATCCTGCGTGGAGCGGTGCAGGAGTGGGGGCAGAGCGTCGTCATGGTGACGCACGACCCGACCGCTGCGGCCAACGCCGACCGGATCCTCTTCCTGGCCGACGGCCGGATCGTCGACGACCGTCCTGCGATGACGGCCACCGAGATCTCCGCCACGATGCTCGGGATGGAGGCCGCAGCGTGAGCGGGCTCCGCTCCTTCGCACCGACGGTCCTCGTCGCCGCCCTCGGCACGACCTTCGGGTCGGCGCTCGTGATCGCCCCGGGCATCGTCACCGAGGCGCTCGCCACGACCGGGTTCGGCGACCTCGGGGCGATCCGCGCGATCCTGTCCGTCCTCGGGTGGCTGTTCCTCGCGATCGCGCTGTACGTCGGCGCCGTCGTCACGGCCAACACCTGCGCCACGATCATCGCCGGGCAGACCCGGATCCTGGCGCTGCAACGGCTCATCGGTGCGACCGGCGCGTCGCTCCGGGCACGGATCACCCGGACCGGGTTGCTCGTCGGTGTCGTCGGCGCGGCGATCGGTGTCGTCGTGGGGACCGGCCTCTCCGCGCTCTTCGTCGTCGCCCTGCGGGGGAACGGCTTCCTGCCGGACACGACGTACACGCTCGTCCCGGTCGAGCTCGTCCTGCCGGCGGTCGCCGTCGTGCTCGCGACCTGGGGCGCCTTCGCTGCCGGCTCCCGCCGGGTGCTCCGCGTGACCCCGCTGCAGGCGCTGTCGGAGGACGTCGAACCCACCCATGAGGACGTCCGCTCCGGCAAGGCCCGCACCGTGTGGGCGATCGTGCTGGTCGCCGCCGGGGTCCTGCTCATGCTGGTCGGCTTGGCGTTCAGCCCGGTGTCGCCGTCCGCCGTCCTCCCGGCGGCGCTCGGTGGGTTCGTGTCCTTCGCCGGCATCAGCGTCGGCGCTGCCGTCGTGATGCCGCCCGTCCTGCAGCTCATCGGTCGGATCGGGTCGTCGGACCCGGTCGTGCTCCTCGCCGGACGGAACGCGATGCGTGCGCCCGCACGGTCGTCGCGCGCCACGATCGGCCTCGTCATCGGCGTCACGCTGCTGGTGACGTTCGCCGTCGCGTTCGGGATCATGGAGCAGGTGCTGACCCAGCAGCTCGTCGCGATGGACGACGGATCGATGACGCCCGCGATGCTCGACGCGCAGCGGGGCTTCTTCGCCCAGGTGAACGCCGTGGTCGACGTGGTCGTCGGGTTCTCCGCGGTGATCGCAGCCGTCGGTGTCGTGAACGCCCTGGCGTTGAGCGTGATGCAGCGGCGACGAGAGCTCGGACTGCTGCGGGTGCTCGGTCTGACGGGTGCCCAGGTCCGCCGGATGATCGTGACCGAGGCCGTGCAGATGGTCACGGCTGCGGTGGTCACGGGCCTCGTGCTCGGCACCTGCTACGGATGGGTCGGCGGGCAGACGATGCTCGGGTCGATCGGTCGCGTCGTCACCCCGGTCCTGCCGCTCGGTACCGTCGGGGCGGTCGTCCTCGGTGCACTGGTCCTCGCGGTCGTCGCGACCGTGGCGCCGGTGCGGCGTGCCGTCCGCGTGTCGCCGACGCAGGCGCTCGCCGTCGACTGACCCGCGCCGTCGCGCCGGACGCCGCTCGCGGACCGCCGCCGGTCCCGACGGACACCGGAGGGCTGGGCGGGCGGCGTCCGCCGCTCACCGTCACGCACTTGCACCGTGCTGGTGTACCAGTGCTACGGTGGCAGCGATGTACTCGGCGCTCCTCCTCCTTCGCTGCCGCGACGAGGCCTGACACTCGGCCCACCTCGTCGCGGAGTCCGTCGTGGCCACCCACCAGCACCGACCAGGTGCAGCGCCCACCGTGGCGTGACGACGAAAGCGACCAGACGATGCAGAACACGCAGCGCCCCTCCGGGATGCCGATCCACAAGTACGTCCCGTTCCACGATCAGATCCGTGTCGACCTGCCCGACCGCACCTGGCCGACGAAGCGCATCGACCGGGCACCTCGGTGGTGCGCGGTCGACCTGCGCGACGGCAACCAGGCCCTGATCGACCCGATGGACGCCGAGCGCAAGCGGGCGATGTTCGACCTGCTCGTCCGCATGGGCTACAAGGAGATCGAGGTCGGGTTCCCGAGTGCCTCGCAGACCGACTTCGACTTCGTCCGCAGCCTGATCGACGACGGCGCCATCCCGGACGACGTGACGATCCAGGTCCTGACCCAGGCGCGTGAGCACCTCATCGACCGCACGTACGAGGCGATCGACGGCGCGAAGCAGGCCATCGTGCACCTGTACAACTCGACCTCGGTCGTGCAGCGCGAGGTCGTCTTCCGCACCGACGTCCAGGGTGTGGTGGACATCGCGGTGGCCGGGGCGCACATGTGCAAGGCGGCCGAGGCGCGGTTGCAGCACGACACCACGATCTACTACGAGTACTCGCCGGAGTCCTACACGGGCACCGAACTCGAGGTCGCCGTGCAGATCTGCAACGCCGTGCTCGAGGTGTTCGAGCCGACCCCGGAGCGCAAGGTCATCATCAACCTGCCCGCCACGGTCGAGATGGCGACGCCGAACGTCTACGCCGACTCGATCGAGTGGATGTCCCGGAACCTGGCGCACCGCGAGGACGTCATCCTCTCGCTGCACCCGCACAACGACCGTGGCACCGCGGTGGCCGCAGCGGAGCTCGGCTACATGGCCGGTGCCGACCGCATCGAGGGCTGCCTGTTCGGCAACGGGGAGCGGACCGGCAACGTCGACCTCGTCGCCCTCGGCATGAACCTGTTCACCCAGGGCATCGACCCCGAGGTCGACTTCAGCGACATCGACCAGGTCAAGCGCACGGTCGAGTACTGCAACCAGCTGCCCGTCCCCGAGCGCCAGCCCTGGGCCGGCGACCTGGTCTACACGGCGTTCAGCGGCTCGCACCAGGACGCCATCAAGAAGGGCTTCGACGCGATGCAGGCGAAGGCCGCGGCCGCCGGCACGACCGTCGACGAGATCGCCTGGGCGGTCCCGTACCTGCCGGTCGACCCGAAGGACATCGGGCGGTCGTACGAGGCCGTCATCCGCGTCAACTCGCAGTCCGGCAAGGGTGGCGTCGCGTACCTGCTCAAGACCGACCACGCGATCGACCTGCCCCGCAAGCTGCAGATCGAGTTCTCGGGCGTCGTGCAGCAGCGCACCGACACCGAGGGTGGCGAGTTCTCGTCCGAGCGCATCTGGGACCTGTTCCGCGACGAGTACCTGCCCGCCGACGACGAGTCGGACAAGTGGGGTCGCTACGAGATCACGAAGACCGCCACGTCGAGCGACTTCGACGGCACGACGAAGCTCTCGGTCGCGATGCGCGTCGACGAGGGCTCCGTGACGTCGGACGCCGTCGGAACCGGTCCGGTCGACGCGTTCCTGACGGTGATGCGCGGCCAGGGCGTCGACGTGACCCTCTACGACTACTCAGAGCACACGATGAGCGCCTCGGGCGACGCGAAGGCCGCGGCCTACGTCGAGCTCGACGTCGACGGCACGCGGCTCTGGGGTGTCGGGATCGACGCCGACATCGCGACGGCGTCGCTCAAGGCGATCGTGTCCGCGGTGAACCGCGCGGTGCGCGCAGGGGCGGCGTCCGGCTCGCCCACTCCGGAGCTCGTCTCCGCCTAGTCGCGGTCGCGACCACCGGACGGGAGGCGCGGTGCGGGTCCGTCCCGCACCGCGCCTCCCGTCCGTCCCGCTTCCCCGCCGCGCTCGGTGGCGGCTCGGTGCCGGCTCGGATCGCGGTCGAGCGGGCGAGATGTGGCACGTTCGGTGCCCTCCGGCGACCTGTTCCGCTCGTTGGGTGGGACGCGTACGGCGTGTCCTGCCCGCTCGGGCCGGCCGACGGCGCGGGGAGCGGACCGACGGCGCCGGGCGCGGATCGGCGTCGAGCGGGCGAGATGTGGCACGTTCGGTGCCTTCCGGCGACGTGTTCCGCACGTTGGGTGGGACGCGTACGGCGTGTCCTGCCCGCTCGGGCCGGCCGCCGGCGCGGGGAGCGGACCGACGGCGCCGGGTGCGGATCGGTGTCGAGTGGGCGAGATGTGTCACGTTCGGTGCCTTCCGGCGACGTGTTCCGCTCGATGGGCGGCACGCGCACGGCGTGTCCTGCCCGCTCGGGCCGGCCGACGGCGCGGGGAGCGGACCGACGGCGCCGGGCGCGGATCGGCGTCGAGCGGGCGAGATCTGTCACGTTCGGTGCCTTCCGGCGACGTGTTCCGCTCGTTGGGTGGGACGCGCACGGCGTGTCCTGCCCGCTCGGCTCGGACCGTCGGCGCGGATCCCAGCACTGGCACTGGCACTGGCACTGGCACTGGCACTGGCACTGGCACTGGCACTGGCGCCGGCGCCGGCACCGGCACCGCCCATCGGCACCGGCACCGGCACCGGCACCGCCCATCGGCACCGGCACCGGCACCGGCACTGACGACCCTGCGGCAGTCGGCGGTGTCGGCGGCCCGGGGGATACTGGTGCGATGCCGCTGTACCGGGACGAGTGCGTCGTGCTGCGCACCCACAAGCTCGGCGAGGCCGACCGCATCGTGACGATGCTGTCCCGCCAGCACGGCAAGATCCGTGCCGTGGCGAAGGGCGTCCGCCGGACCGCCTCGAAGTTCGGCTCCCGCCTCGAACCCTTCATGGTCGTCGACGCGCAGTTCTACGAGGGACGGTCGCTCGACATCGTCACGCAGGCGGAGTCGCTCGGGTCGTACGGCGCGCAGATCGTCGCGGACTACGGCGCGTACACGGCCGCGAGCGCCATGGTCGAGACCGCCGACCGGTTGAGCGAGGCGGACGCCGGGCTGCAGCAGTACCTCCTGCTCGTCGGTGCGCTGCGCTCGCTGTCCCGTCGGGAGCACGTGACGAGCGCCACCCTCGACTCCTACCTGCTCCGCGCGATGAGCATCGCGGGCTGGGCACCGTCCTTCGGGGACTGCGCGGTCACGGGCGAGCCCGGTCCGCACACGGCGTTCGTCGTACAGCTCGGCGGGGTCGTCGCCGACCGTGCGGCACCGCCCGGGACCCCGCGGCTCGACACCGACACGCTCGGCCTGCTCGGCGCCCTGCTCGCGGGGGACTGGGCGACGGTGGACGCCTCGGACGAGCGGACGCGCTCCCGTGCCTCCGGCGTGGTGGCGGCGTACGCCCAGTGGCACCTGGAACGATCGCTGCGGTCGTTGCCGCACGTCGACCGGACGGAGCACCCCGCGCCGCTCGCCCCGACGCCCGGAGGTGTCCCGGCAGCGGTGGCCGCGACCCCGGCGCCCGCCGTGCCCCTCCAGTCCGATCCCGAAGGAGCCCCTGCATGAGCCCTCGCCGGTCCGCCGAGCCCGTGGTGATGAAGCCCGTCGACTGGACGGGGGAGCAGCCGCCCGCGATCCCGGCACAGTTCGTGCCCGAGCACGTCGCGATCGTGATGGACGGTAACGGCCGGTGGGCGAACCAGCGCGGACTCACACGCGTCGAGGGGCACAAGGCGGGCGAGGCGTCGCTGCTCGACGTCGTCGCCGGGGCGATCCAGATCGGTGTCAAGCACGTGTCGGCCTACGCCTTCTCGACCGAGAACTGGAAGCGCTCACCCGAGGAGGTCCGCTTCCTGATGGGCTTCAACCGCGACGTGATCCACCGTCGCCGCGACCAGCTGCACGCGTGGGGCGTCCGCGTGCGGTGGGCCGGCCGACGGCCCCGGCTGTGGCGGTCGGTCATCGACGAACTGCAGACCGCCGAGCGGTTGACCGCCGACAACGACGTGTGCACCCTGACGATGTGCGTCAACTACGGCGGTCGGAACGAGATCGTCGACGCGGTCCGGGGCATGGCCGAGGACGTCGCCGCCGGTCGGCTGAAGCCGAACCAGGTGACCGAGAAGACCCTGGCGAAGCGGCTCTACGTGCCCGAGCTGCCCGACGTGGACCTGTTCCTCCGGAGCTCGGGGGAGCAGCGGACGTCGAACTTCATGCTGTGGCAGTCGGCGTACGCCGAGATGGTGTTCCTCGACCGGCTCTGGCCGGACTTCCGGCGCACCGACCTGTGGGGAGCGATCGAGGAGTACGCGAGCCGCGACCGGCGCTACGGCGGCGCGGTGGACACCCCGACCGCCTGACCGTCCGGGGACCCGGACGTCCCCCGCGTCAGCCGAGCACGCCGGCGGCGGCCCGGGCAGCGGCGATCGCGACCGCGGTGCTCGGCACCCGCTCCGCACCGCGGGCGACGACGACCTCGACCCGCCGGGCCAGGTCCGGGTCGACCGCGCGGACCTCGACGGTCGCGGGGACGACGGTCGTCGCGAGGGCGAGCCGGGGCAGGAGCGCGACGCCCAGCCCGGCGGCGACCATGCCGACGACGGCCGCGGCGTTGTCGGTCTCGAGGACGATGTCCGGCGAGAACCCCGCGGCGGCGCACGAGGCGAGCAGGTGCCCGCGGCAGCGTGGGCAGCCGCCGATCCAGCGTTCCTCGCGCAGACCCGCCAGGTCGACGAGGCCGGCACCGGCACCGGCACCGGCGGCACCGTCACCGGCACCGGCACCGGCACCGGCGGCACTGTCACCGTCACCGGCACCGGCACCGGCACCGGCACCGTCCCCGTCCCCGTCCCCGTCCCCGTCCCCGGCGGCCCGGTAGCGCACGAGCACGAGCGGGTCCTGCCCGAGCCCGTGCACCTGCAGCGCCGGGTCCGGCACGACGGCGTCCCCGTCGTGCGTGAAGGTCAGCGCCACGTCGACGTGCCCCGCCCGCAGCAGGTCGAGTGCCTCGGGCGGCTCCGCCTCGACGTACGAGGTGGCGATCCCCGGGGTCTCTGCGGCCATCCGCGCGAGCACGGCCGGCACGAGCGTGGACGAGGCGCTCGGGAAGCCCGCGAGCCGAACCCGTCCGCGTGCGAGTCCGTCCACGGCGTCGAGGTCCTCCTGCGCCGCGGCGAGGGCGGCGTCGACGTGCAGGGCGTGCGCGGCGAGGATCCGCCCGGCCTCGGTGAGCACGGCTGCGCGTCCGCCGGCGCGCAGCACGAGGGTCTGCCCGAGCCGCCGCTCCGCACGGCCGAGCAGCTGGCTGAGCGCCGGTTGGCTGTACCCGAGTTCGGCCGCGGCCCCGGTGATCGACCCGGTGCGACCGACGGCGTGCAGGACGCGGAGCAGATGAGGGTCGACGGTCATCACGTCATCGTATGGGACCGACAAGGAACCTGGTCTGGTGTGATGACGTCGGCGGACCGATCCTCGGAGCATGGACTCCTTCGTCGACGGTCGCCGGTACCTCGCCGCCTGCACGGCCGGCCTCCCGACCCACGGGACGCTCCGGGCGATGCGCGCCGACCTCGACGCATGGTCCCGGGCCGAGACCGGTCCCGCGGCGTACGGCGACCTCGTCGAGGAGGGGCGCGCGCTCTTCGCCGGACTCGTCGGCGTCGGGGCCGACCGGGTCGCGACGGGCTCCCAGGCCTCGGCGATGACCGCCGTGGTCGCGGCCTCGGTGCCCGACGGCGCCGAGGTGCTCGTCCCCGACGGCGACTTCAGCTCGATCGTCTTCCCCTTCCTGCAGCAGGAGCACCGGGGCGTCCGGGTCCGCAGCGTCCCGCTCGACACCCTGCCCGAGGCGGTCGACGAGCGCACGGCGCTCGTCGCGTGGTCGCACGTGCAGTCCGCCACCGGTGCGCTCGCCCCCTCGGCGGCGATCGTCGAGGCCGCCCGCGCGGTCGGCGCCCGCACGCTCTGCGACCTCACCCAGGCCGCGGGTGTCCTGCCGGTCGACGCCTCGCCGTACGACGTCACCGTGACGCACGCCTACAAGTGGCTCTGCGCGCCGCGGGGCGTGGCCTTCATGACCGTCTCGGACCGCGCGCTCGACGAGCTCCGACCGGTGCAGGCCGGCTGGTACGCCGGCGCCGACGTGTGGTCGTCCTGCTACGGCCCGACCATGCGCCTCGCCGAGGACGCCCGTCGCTTCGACGTCTCGCCGGCCTGGCAGGCCTGGCCCGGCGCGGTCGCCGCGCTCCGGCACGTCGCCTCGCTCGACCCGGTCGCGGCCTGGCGGCACGCGACGTCCCTGACGGACCGGCTCTGCGACGCCCTCGGTGCTCCCCGCCAGGGCCGGGCGATCGCGACGTTCCCCGACGCCGACGGTGCGCAGCTCGCGGCCCTCGGTGCCGCCGGCATCACGGCGTCCGGCCGCGCCGGCCGCGTCCGGCTCGCGTTCCACCACTGGAACGACGAGCGCGACGCCGACGAGGTGGCCGAGGTGATCGCGGCCGTCCGACCGGCGGGCTGACACCGGACGGGAGGCCCGTGGCGGCCCCGCACCGCGCCTCCCGTCCGCCCCGTGGTCACCGTGCGGTGCGTGCCGGGCCCGCGCCGCGCCTCCCGTCCGCCCCGTGGTCACCGTGCGGTGGATGCCGGAGCCGCGCCGCGCCTCCCGTCCCGACCGGCGGTGCCGGCGACCGCGCCGCCCTGCGGGGCCGCTACGCTTGCCCGGTACCGTTCCCGCACCGGGCACCCAGTCCGGCGACCACAGGAGTCCCTCTTGGCACCGTCCTCCCGTCTCGACAGCGTCATCGCCCTGGCCAAGGGCCGCGGCTTCGTGTTCCAGTCGGGGGAGATCTACGGTGGATCCCGCTCCGCGTGGGACTACGGGCCCCTCGGTGTCGAGCTCAAGGAGAACATCAAGCGCCAGTGGTGGCAGCGGTTCGTCCGCGGCCGTGGTGACATGGTCGGCCTCGACTCCGCCGTGATCCTGCCCCGCAAGGTGTGGGAGGCCTCCGGCCACGTCGCGACCTTCACCGACCCGCTCGTCGAGTGCCTGCACTGCCACCACCGCTTCCGCGAGGACCACCTCGTCGAGGCCTTCGTCGCGAAGAAGGACCGCCAGCCCGAGGGCGGCATGGCCGAGATCGCCTGCCCGAACTGCGGCACCCGCGGCGAGTGGACCGAGCCCCGTGAGTTCTCCGGGATGCTCAAGACCTACCTCGGCCCGGTCGAGTCCGAGGAGGGCCTGAACTTCCTCCGCCCGGAGACCGCGCAGGGCATCTTCGTGGACTTCGCGCAGGTCGTGACGACCAGCCGCATGAAGCCCCCGTTCGGCATCGGCCAGGTCGGCAAGGCGTTCCGCAACGAGATCACGCCCGGCAACTTCATCTTCCGCACGCGTGAGTTCGAGCAGATGGAGATCGAGTACTTCGTCCCGCCGGCCTCGGTCGGGGAGCACTACGAGCAGTGGATCGCCGACTCGGTCGCGTTCTTCACCGACCTCGGCATCGACCCGGAGAACCTGCGACGCTTCGACGTCCCGGACGGCGAGCGGGCGCACTACTCCGACGCGACCGCCGACATCGAGTACCGCTTCGGGTTCGCCGGCTCCGAGTGGGGCGAGCTCATGGGCGTCGCGAACCGCAC
Source organism: Curtobacterium sp. MCBA15_012 (assembly GCF_001864935.2). Taxonomy (NCBI): domain Bacteria; kingdom Bacillati; phylum Actinomycetota; class Actinomycetes; order Micrococcales; family Microbacteriaceae; genus Curtobacterium; species Curtobacterium sp. MCBA15_012. Next base: position 1,519,095 of record NZ_CP126267.1, read on the forward strand.
CGACTTCGACCTGAACAACCACATCGAGGCCTCCGGCAAGGACCTGCGGTTCTTCGACCAGGCCGCGAACGAGAAGTACGTGCCGTACGTCATCGAGCCGTCGTTCGGCCTGACGCGAGCGCTCATGGCGTTCCTGCTCGACGCCTACCACGAGGACGAGGCCCCGAACGCGAAGGGCGGCGTCGACAAGCGCACCGTCCTGCGCCTCGACCCGCGCCTCGCGCCGGTCAAGGCCGCGGTCCTGCCGCTGTCCCGCAACGAGCAGCTCTCCCCGGTCGCGCGCGGCCTGGCCGACGACCTCCGCAAGCACTGGAACGTCGACTTCGACGACGCCGGTGCGATCGGTCGTCGCTACCGTCGCCACGACGAGATCGGCACGCCGTTCTGCATCACGGTCGACTTCGACACGCTCGACGACAAGGCCGTGACCGTGCGCGAGCGAGACACCATGGCGCAGGAGCGCGTGGCGCTCGACCAGCTGCAGGGCTACCTGGCGCAGCGTCTGCTCGGCGCGTAGCACCGAACCGGAGCGTCCGCTCGGCGCCCAGCACCGAACCGGAGCGTCCGCTCGGCGCCCAGCACCGACCGACACACGCGGCCGTGCCCCCGGGAATGCCCGGGGCGCGGCCGCGTTGTCGTCGGCGTGAACACTCCTGTGAAGGTGGACGTCTGGTCTGACATCGCCTGCCCCTGGTGCTACATCGGCAAGCGGAAGTTCGAGGCCGGCGTCGCCGCGTTCGATGCGTCCGACGACACCCCCGCGGTCGAGGTCGAGTACCACTCCTTCGAGCTGAGCCCGGACACCCCCGTCGACTTCGAGGGCACCGAGGCCGAGTTCCTGTCCGGCCACAAGGGCATGCCCGTCGAGCAGGCCCAGCAGATGCTCGACCACGTCGCCGGCATCGCCGCTTCGGTCGGGCTGTCGTACGACTTCGAGCGGATGCACCACACGAACACCGTGAAGGCGCACCAGGTCATCCACCTCGCGAAGCAGCACGGCAAGCAGCTCGAGATGGTCGAGCGCCTGTTCACCGCCTACTTCGAGCGCGGCGAGCACGTCGGGCAGGACGAGTCGCTGGCCGACCTCGGCGCGTCGATCGGGTTGGACCGCGACGAGGTCCTGGCGACCCTGCGCGACGACGCCCAGCTCGCCGCGGTGCGCGCGGACCAGGAACAGGCCCGCGCCTACGGCATCAACGGGGTGCCGTTCTTCGTCGTCGACGGCAAGTACGGCGTCTCCGGGGCGCAGGACCCGCAGGCGTTCGAGCAGGTGCTCCGGCAGGTCGTGGCACTCCGCGAGACCACGCCCGAGGAGATCGCCGAGCAGCAGCAGCGTGCCGCGGACGACGCGGCAGCGGACGCGGCGGTGACCCGGTGACGGCCGTGACGGCGGCCGGCGGGGCCGGGGCGCGCCTCCAGGCCGGCGACGGGGCGGAGGCGCGACCCGCGCTGCTCACGCTCGTACCGTCCGGCGGTGCGCCGGTGTGCGAGGGCGACAGCTGCTTCGTGCCCGGCGCCGAGGGCGACTGGGCCGAGGTTCCGGACTGACACCGCGGCCGTCCGAGCGACGGCCGCGGTCGGTCGCGTTGCCGGGTCGGCCGTGCGCGCTCAGCCCTGGCGGACCGGCTCCTCGTCGGTGATGTCGGCGACCGTCGCACCGTAGGCCGCGACCAGGGCGTCGGCGTCGACGAAGGCACTCGCGCCGTGCCGGCCGGCGCCGAGCGCGACCCGGCGGCCGAGCACGCGTTCGTCGGCGTACACCGGCAGGTCCCCGGTCGCACCGATCGGCGTGATGGTACCCCGTTCGTAGCCGGACGCCTCGAGCGCGGTGGCGGCGTCGGGCATCGAGAGCTTGTTCACGCCGACGACCGTGCGGAGCTTCTTCCAGGCGATGCTGCGGCCGCCGGGGACGAGCGCGAGCAGGAACCCGCCGTCGTGGCGCTTCACGACGAGCGTCTTGACGATGTCGCCCGGCGTGATCCCGAGCAGGGCCGCGGCCTGCTCGAGCGAGTCGGCAGCGGGGCGTTCGACGACCTCGACGTCGAGCCCGCGGGCTGCTGCGTCGGCGTCGAAGCGGGCGATGGCGGTGTCGGACATGTGGAGAACGCTACCGGCGAGGAACGGGCATGGGAGGATGGACGAGGTATGACGATCACTGACGCACCCCGCACGGGCACCCGCCCGGCGAAGCCCCTGCGCATCGGCCCGATCGAGGTCGAGGCGCCGGTCGTGCTGGCGCCGATGGCGGGCATCACGAACATGGCCTACCGGCGGCTCTGCCGCGAGTACGGCGCCGGCCTCTACGTGTGCGAGATGATCACGTCACGCGCGTTGGTCGAGCGGACCCCGGTGTCGATGCAGCTCATCCAGCACCACGAGTCCGAGACCCCGCGGTCGATCCAGCTGTACGGCGTCGAGCCGAACACCGTGGCCGAGGCCGCGACGATCCTGGTGGCCGAGGACCGTGCCGACCACATCGACCTCAACTTCGGGTGCCCGGTGCCGAAGGTCACGCGCAAGGGCGGGGGAGCGGCGCTGCCCTGGAAGCTCGACCTGTTCAAGGACCTCGTCGAGAAGACCGTCCGCGCCGCCGGTGACGTCCCGGTCACGGTGAAGATGCGCAAGGGCATCGACGCCGACCACCTCACCTACCTGGACGCGGCGCGCATCGCGCGGGACGCCGGCGTCGCCGCGGTGTCGCTGCACGCCCGCACCGCGAACGAGCACTACTCGGGGCACGCCGACTGGAGCGCGATCGCGACCCTCAAGGAGACGATCACCGACATCCCGGTCCTCGGCAACGGGGACATCTGGTCGGCGGCCGACGCGCTGCGCATGGTCGACGAGACCGGCTGCGACGGGGTCGTCGTCGGCCGCGGGTGCCTCGGGCGTCCCTGGCTGTTCGGGGACCTCGCGGCGGCGTTCCGCGGCGAGGACGTCCGTGCGATGCCGTCGATGGGCGACGTGGCCGTGGCCTTCCGTCGGCACGCCGAACTGCTCGTCGAGTTCTTCGGCTCCGAGGACCACGGCTGCCGCGACGTCCGCAAGCACGTGGCGTGGTACTTCAAGGGGTACCCGATCGGCAGCGAGGTCCGCAGCGCGCTCGCGATGGCGTCGAGCCTGCAGGAGATCGACGACCTGCTCGGCAAGCTCGACTGGTCGGCCCCGTACCCGGGCGCCGACGTCGAGGGCCCGCGTGGCCGTTCCGGGCACCCGAAGCGCACCGCGCTGCCCGACCGCTGGCTCGAGTCCCGCGACGTCGACGCCGAGTTCCGCAAGGTGCTCGCCGCCGCCGAGCTGCACCACAGCGGCGGATGAGCGCCACCGCCTCCTACGGGCCCGCCGACGCCGAGCGCTGGCTGCCCGAGACCCACGGCAACCGCCGCTCCGACTTCGCCCGCGACCGCGCCCGGCTGCTGCACTCGAGCGCCCTGCGCCGGCTCGCGGCGAAGACGCAGGTGCTCAGCCCGACCACCGGGCTCGACTTCGCCCGCAACCGCCTGACGCACTCGCTCGAGGTCGCGCAGGTCGGCCGGGAGCTCGCCGACTCCCTCGGGCTCGACCCCGACGTCGTCGACACCGCCTGCCTCGCGCACGACATCGGACACCCGCCCTTCGGTCACAACGGCGAGACCGCGGTGAACGCGTGGGCCGCCGGCATCGGTGGGTTCGAGGGCAACGCGCAGACGCTCCGGCTCCTCACTCGGCTCGAGCCCAAGGTGTACGGCACCGGTGACGACGACCGGCCGTACGGGCTCAACCTGACCCGGGCGTCCCTCGACGCCAGCTGCAAGTACCCGTGGCCCGCCGCGCAGGGGGTCGCCGAGGCGTCCTCCGGTCGCACGAAGTTCGGCTTCTACGACGACGACCACGACGCCTTCGAGTGGCTGCGCGCGGGTGCACCCCGGCGCCAGCGCTGCATCGAGGCGCAGGTCATGGACCTGTCCGACGACATCGCGTACTCGGTGCACGACTTCGAGGACGCCGTCGTCGCGGGCTTCATCGACGTGGCCGCGCTCGGCGACCGCGTGGGCGAGAACGACATCGTGAGTGCGATGCACGCGTGGGTGGGCTCGGACCTCAGCCGCGACGAACTGCTCGAGGCGTTCGACCGGCTCCGCTCACTGCCGCTCTGGATGACGTCGTACGACGGCTCCCGGCGCGACCTCGCGCGCCTGAAGAACCTGACCTCGCAGCTCATCGGACGCTTCGCCCGCACGGCCACCGCGGCGACGCGGGAGGCCTACGCGTCCGGCTCGCTCGTGCGGTTCGCCGCCTCGGTCGTCACGCCGCCCGAGATCATCGGCGAGATCGCGGTCCTCAAGGGCATCGTCGCGGCGTTCGTGATGACCCAGGGCGACCGGCAGCCCGTGTACGAGGACCAGCGGCGGGTGCTCACCGAGCTCCTCGACGCCCTGGCGGCCTCGGGCAGCGCCGACCTCGACCCGGGGTTCGCCGCCGACTGGCGCGACGCCCCCGACGACGCCGGGCGGCTCCGGGCCGTGGTCGACCAGGTCGCGAGCCTGACCGACCAGGGCGCACTGGCCTGGCACAAGCGGCTGGTCGTCGGGGAGCGCGAGACGACGCACATCCCGGTCTGACCGGGCGCGGGCGTCCGTCCACAGGGCAGCCCCTCCGGTCGGTCGGCGTCGTCGGCACGAACTAGGATCGAGGGGTGGCAGGCCGGATCGCGAGGAACGACATCGACGAGGTCCGCTCGCGTGTCAACATCGCGGACGTCGTCGGTGACCACGTCACGCTGAAGTCGGCGGGCGTCGGATCGCTCAAGGGCCTCTGCCCCTTCCACGACGAGCGGTCCCCGTCCTTCCACGTGCGCCCCCAGGTGGGCCGGTACCACTGCTTCGGGTGTGGTGAGGACGGTGACGTCTTCGAGTTCATCATCAAGATGGACCACACGACGTTCCAGGAAGCCGTCGAGCGGATGGCCGCGAAGATCGGCTTCACCCTCCACTACGAGGAGGGCGACGGCCCCCGCACCGACTACAACCAGCGCGCCCGGCTGATCGCCGCGAACGAGGCGGCGCTCGCCTTCTACCAGGCGCAGCTCACGACCCCCGCTGCCGAGCCGGCCCGCCGGTTCCTCGGGGAGCGCGGCTTCGACCCGGCGGCGGCGCAGCACTTCGGTGTCGGCTTCGCGCCGCAGTCGTACGACGCGACGCGGGAGCACCTGCGCGGGCGAGGGTTCACGATGGACGAGATCCTCGCCGCCGGGCTCGCCGGGCAGGGCGACCGGTCCCCGTACGACCGGTTCCGCGGCCGCCTCGTCTGGCCGATCCGTGACGTCACCGGGTCGACGATCGGCTTCGGCGCGCGTCGGCTGCTCGACGAGGACAAGGGCCCGAAGTACCTGAACACCCCCGAGACGCCGATCTACCACAAGAGCCAGGTGCTCTACGGGCTCGACCTCGCCCGCCGCGACATCTCGAAGGGCAAGCAGGTCGTCATCGTCGAGGGCTACACCGACGTCATGGCGTGCCACCTCGCCGGGATCACGACCGCGGTCGCGACGTGCGGCACCTCGTTCGGCGTCGACCACATCAAGGTGCTCCGCCCGATGCTCGGCGACGTCAGCGGCGCCGACCCGAACGCCAACGGCGAGGTCGTGTTCACCTTCGACCCGGACGAGGCCGGCCAGCGGGCCGCGTCGCGCGCCTTCGCCGAGGAGCAGCGCTTCGCTGCGCAGACCTTCGTCGCGGTCGCCCCGGGCGGGCTCGACCCGTGCGACCTGCGCCTGCAGCGCGGTGACGACGCGATCCGCCGGCTCGTCTCCGCGAAGCGACCGATGTTCGAGTTCATGATCCGGCGCACCCTCGACGGACACGACCTCGAGACCGTCGAGGGCCGGGTCAGCGCCCTCCGTGCGGCGGCTCCCGTCCTCGCCGGTATCCGCGACCGGTCGCTCACCCAGGGGTACGTCCGCGAGCTCGCCGGATGGCTCGGGATGGACATCCCGGACGTCCGCCGCGCCGTCGAGTCGGCTCGCCAGCGCGCGTCCCGCGCCGACCAGCCGGGAGGCCCGGTGCCGGTCGGGCAGGCGGGTCCCGGTGGCGAACTGGTCACCCCGGCAGAGGAGCCCGTGGCCGGGCTGCGCCTGCTGCCGAACGACCCGATCACCCGGATGGAGCGCGACGCCGTGATGGCGATGGTGCAGCAACCGGGGTACGTCGGTGCGCCGTTGCTCGGGCTCGCGGCACAGGCCACGTTCTCGGCGCCGATGCTCTCGGTCGTGCGGGACGCCGTCGTCGCCAACGTCGACGTGATCGGTGCGCCGAACTGGCTCGACCGTCTGCTGCAGGACGTCCCGACGCCGTTCCGGGGCCTCGTGCAGGAGCTCGCGCTCGCGCCGATCCCGGCCAGGACCGACGAGGACCTCGCGCTGTACGCGCGGAGCATCGTCGTCGCCCTGGTGGAGCGTGACCTGCTCGCCCGCAAGGCGTCGCTCCTCGGGCAGTTGCAGCGTGCCGACCCGCACGAACAGGGTGACCGACGCGCCGAGATCCAGCGGCAGCTCGTCGACATCGACCAGCAGCGGATGCGGCTCCGCGCCGACGGCGAGGCCGACGCGCAGCGCTGACCGGCGCTGTACGGTCCTCGGACTTCGCAGGCCGGTGCCCCGTGCCCCGTGCCGCGTGCCGGGGCCGGCCTGCGCCTCCCGGTCGGTCGCGCGAGCGGGCAGGACGCGCCGTGCGCCCTTCGCCGTGGGAGCCGTATCCGGCCCGCTCGGCCGCCGCGGTCGACGGGCGTCGCTCGTTCGCCGACCGCGGCCGGGCGCGTCGGCGCGCCTGCGTGCCGGGGTCGACCTGCGCCTCCCGGTCGGGGCACGCGCGTCGGGGCGCCCCGTGCCGGGGCCAGCCCGCGCCTCCCGGCCGTCGCGCGAGCGGGCAGGACGCGCCGTGTGCCCTTCGCCGCGGGAGCCGTATCCGTGCCGCTCGGCCGCAGCGACCGACGGACCTCGCTCGTTCGCCGACCGCGGCCGGGCGCGCCCACCCCACCCGCCCCTCGGAGCCGACCGTTGCACGACGCAACTTTCCTGCGTGACACGCCGTGTCAGCACGCGCGCATCATGCGCCATGCGGCGGTCTCGTGCATTACAAGGGTGTAAACAAATCTCCCTCAGCTCGTGGAATTCCGTGTCAGGGTGGTAGCAATGAGCGTCCCTGACCGGGCACACAGTCGATCCACCTCCGGTCCGGGGACCCCTTCGAACACCACCGAGAGAGGCAGCGGACATGGCATCCGTGAGCAAGTGGGGCAAGCGCGGCATCGCGCTCGGCGCCGGGGCAGCAGCGACGGCGCTGGTGCTGACCGGGTGCGCGAGCAGCAGCGTCTCCGACACCGACCTGAACGGCATGAGCATCGGCACGACGGACAAGATCACGTCCCTCGACCCCGCCGGTTCCTACGACAACGGCTCGTTCGCCGTGCAGAACCAGGTCTTCCCGTTCCTGATGAACACCCCCGTCGGCAGCCCCGACGTGAAGCCGGACATCGCCGAGAAGGCGGAGTTCACGAACGACACGACGTACGAGGTCACCCTCAAGAAGGGCCTGAAGTTCGCGAACGGCCACGACCTCACGTCCAGCGACGTGAAGTTCTCGTTCGACCGTGAGCTGAAGATCAACAACGAGAACGGCCCGCAGTCGCTGCTGGCGAACCTCAAGAGCATCGACACCCCGAACGCCACGACCGTGGTGTTCAACCTGGACCACGCCGACCAGACCTGGCCGCAGGTGCTCTCCAGCCCCGCCGGTCCGATCGTCGACGAGCAGGTGTTCTCGGCGGACAAGGTCACCCCCGCGGCGGACATCGTCAAGGGCAAGGCGTTCGCCGGGCAGTACGAGATCACCTCGTACAAGGAGAACGACACGATCCAGTACAAGGCGAACCCGAACTACGACGGGCTCCTCGGCAAGGCCAAGTCCGACTCGGTCACGGCCAGCTACTACACCAAGGAGACCGACCTCAAGCTCGCCGTGCAGAAGGGCGACGTCGACGTGGCGTACCGCTCCCTGACGCCGACGGACATCGCCGACCTCCGCAAGGACGACAAGCTCGAGGTCACCGACGGCCCCGGCGGCGAGATCCGCTACATGGTCTTCAACCTCAACACGCAGCCGTTCGGTGCGAGCCAGTCCGACGCCGACGAGGCCAAGGCCCTCGCGGTGCGCCAGGCCGTCGCCGACGTGGTCGACCGCGCGTCGATCGCGAAGGAGGTCTACAACGACACCTACTCGCCGCTGTACTCGATGGTGCCGGACGGGCTGACGGGTGCCGCGAAGCCGTTCGAGAAGCTCTACGGCAACGGTGACGGTGGCCCCGACGTCGACAAGGCGAAGGAGACCCTGTCGAAGGCCGGGGTCAGCGGCAAGGTGCAGATCGACCTGCAGTACTCGCCGGACCACTACGGCTCGACCTCGGACGACGAGTACGCGGCGATCAAGACCCAGCTCGAGAACTCGGGCCTGTTCACCGTCAACCTGCAGTCGACCGTGTGGACGACCTACTCGCAGGAGCGCGTGAAGGACGCCTACCCGGTGTACCAGCTCGGTTGGTTCCCGGACTTCTCGGACGCCGACAACTACCTGTCGCCGTTCTTCTCGAAGGACAACTTCGTGCAGAACCACTACGACGACGCCGAGATCCAGAAGCTGATCGCCGACGAGCAGCAGGAGTCCGACAAGGACAAGCGCGCCACGCTCATCGAGCAGGCACAGGAGCGCGAGGCCACCCAGATCTCGACGCTGCCGCTCCTGCAGGGCAAGTCGGTCGCGGTCGCCGCGAAGGACGTCAAGGGCCTGGTCCTCGACTCCTCGTACAAGTTCCGCTACGCAACGCTCAGCAAGTAACACCCACCGGACACCAGGGGGCGTTCCCACGAGGAACGCCCCCTGGTCACGTCCCGAAAGGCACCCCCAACCGTGACCGTCATCCCACCCGAGGCGATCGAGTCGGAGCCCACGAAGCCGCAGGCACAGCGCAGTGCCAAGGGCGGCGGCGGGCTCGGCCGGTACGTCCTCGTCAGGTTCCTGCTCATCTTCCCGACCGTCTTCATCCTGGTGACGCTCGTGTTCTTCCTGATGCGCGTCATCGGGAACCCGATCACCGCCTCGGTCGGCGGTCGACTGACGCCGTCGCAGCTGCAGGAACGCCTGCACGCGGCCGGCTACGACCGCCCCGTGTTCGTGCAGTACCTCGAGTACCTCGGCAACATCGTGCGCGGCGACTTCGGCACGACCTCGACCGACAACCGGCCGATCACCGAGATCATCGTCACGTACGGCGGCGCCACCGCGGAGCTCGTGTTCTACGCGCTCATCGTCGCGCTGCTGCTCGGCATCCCGCTCGGCATGGTCGCCGCCTACGTGCGCGACAAGTGGCCGGACGTGCTGTTCCGCGCCCTCGCGATCCTGACCTACGCGACGCCGGTGTTCTTCGGCGGTCTGCTGCTCAAGCTCGTGTTCTCGGTCTGGCTCGGCTGGCTGCCCCTCGGGGACCGCGCGTCGACACGGGTGTCGCTCATCCTCGACAACATCCCCGGCGCGACGGGCATCTACATCATCGACGCGCTGCGGACCGGCAACGCCCAGGTGATCGGCGACGTGCTCCTGCACGCCGTGCTGCCGGCGCTCACGCTCGGTCTGCTGACGGCGGGCATCTTCCTGCGCCTGGTGCGCGCGAACATGATCGGCTCGCTCGGCTCCGAGTACGTCGACGCGGCCCGCTCGCGCGGCGTCCGGGAGTCCCGGCTGGTCCGGACCCACGCGTTCCGTCCGGCGCTCGTCCCGATCATCACCGTGATGGGCCTGCAGATCGCCATGCTGCTCGGTGGCTCGGTCCTCACCGAGACCACCTTCGGCTGGCGGGGGCTCGGCTTCGAGCTCAACCAGTACCTGTCCGCCCGTGACTTCGTCGCGGTCCAGGGCATCGTCGCGATGCTCGCCGTGATCGTCGCCGTGACGAACTTCGTCGTCGACGTCGTCGCGGCCTTCATCGACCCGAGAGTGAGGTTCTAGCGATGGCCGACACCTCGCTCGTCGACCGCCACGAGCCGCTCTGGAAGCGCCTCCCCGTGGTGGTCCAGCTCCGCAAGAGCACCGGCTGGCAGCGCGGCATGCTCGTCACCGGCGTCGTCATCTGCGCGCTGTACCTCGTGGTCGCCCTCGCGGCGCCGCTCATCGCCCCGTACGGCTTCGGCCAGCTGCAGGGCGCCGACGGCCAGAGCTTCCCGCGCACCGGCTCCCCGAGCCCCGAGCACATCTGGGGCACGACGGTCGGCGGGTTCGACGTGTTCAGCCGCGTGGTGTTCGGCGCCCGCACCGCGGTCCTCGTCGTGGTCGTCGCCGTGGTGGTCTCGATCACCATCGGCGTGATCCTCGGCATGGTGTCCGGCTACCTCGGCGGCTGGCTCGACCGGATCCTCGTCGTGGTCGCCGACGCGATCTACGCCTTCCCCTCCCTGCTGCTCGCGATCGTCGTCTCGATCGTGATCTCCGGCGGGAACTCGAGCTACTCGGGCGGCATCGTCGCGGCGGCGATCTCGATCACCGTGGTCTACGTGCCGCAGTACTTCCGCGTCGTCCGGGCCGAGGCCGTCCGCCTCCGCAACGAGGCGTTCGTCGAGTCGGCTCGTGTGCTCGGGACGAACCCGTGGCGCATCATGACCCGCCACGTGCTGCGGAACTCGACCCGCTCGCTGCCGCTCATCCTGACCCTCAACGCGAGCGACGCGATCCTCACGCTCGCCGGGCTCGGCTTCCTCGGGTTCGGCATCGGTCCGACCGCGGGCGCCGAGTGGGGCTACGACCTCAGCCGTGCGCTGTCCGACGTGGCCTCCGGCGTCTGGTGGACCGGCGTCTTCCCCGGCGTCGCGATCGTCGTGCTCGTGCTCGGCGTGACCTTCATCGGCGAGAGCCTCAACGACATCTCCGACCCGCGTCTGCGTGCCCGTCGCCGGCTGAAGCAGCTGGTGTCGCGCCGCGGGGCGACCAGCACGGAAGGGGCGGCCGCATGACGGACGCAGCCCAGCGCCTCCAGGCCGACGGCGACGACGGCACCAGCCGCCGCAGCGCCGACGACGGCACCAGCCGCAGCAGCGCCGACGACGGCACCAGCCGCCGCAGCGCCGACGACGGCACCAGCCGCCGCAGCGCCGACGACGGCACCGGCCGACGCAGCGCCGACGGCGCACCCGTCGCCGTCGTCGACGACCTCACCGTCACCTTCGCGACCGACGGCGGCGCCGTCGACGCGGTCCGCGGCGTCAGCCTCGACGTCCGCCCGGGCGAGGTCCTCGCCCTCGTCGGCGAGTCCGGCTCCGGCAAGTCGGTCACGGCGCGCAGCATGCTCCGCCTGATGCCGGAGACGGCGACCCTGGGCGGCGCGGTCTACCTCGACGGCACCGACGTCATCAGCGTGGGCGCGCAGAAGCTCCGCGAACTGCGGGGGACCGCCGGGGCGATGGTGTTCCAGGAGCCGTCGACCGCGCTGAACCCGGTGTTCACGGTCGGGTGGCAGATCGCCGAGGGTCTCAGGGCGCACGGCGGCGTCTCGAAGAAGGAGGCGCGCGCCACGGCGATCGACTACCTCCGCCGCGTCGGCATCCCCGACCCGGAGGAGCGCGTCGACCACTACCCGCACCAGTTCTCGGGCGGTCAGAAGCAGCGCGTCGTCATCGCGTCGGCGCTGGCGCTCGAGCCGAGTGTCATCATCGCCGACGAGCCGACCACGGCGCTCGACGTCACGGTGCAGGCCGAGATCCTCGACCTGCTCCGACGGTGCCGCGACGAGTTCGGCGCGGCGATCGTCATCATCACGCACAACATGGGCGTCGTCGCCGACCTGGCCGACCGCGTGGCCGTGATGTACCAGGGCGAGGTCGTCGAGGAGGCCCCGGCGGCGCAGCTCTTCGCCGCCCCCCAGGCCGACTACACGAAGCGCCTGCTCGCCGCCGTGCCCCGCCTCGAGGCCTCGACCGGCACCGCCCGCCGCGCCGCGATCGCCGAGGACGTGACGCCGCTCGTGTCGGCCCGCGGGCTCGAGATCGAGTATCCCGGACGGCTCGGGTCGCCCGCGTTCCGCGCCGTCAAGGGCGTCGACCTCGACATCCGCCCCGGCGAGGTCCTCGGCCTGGTGGGGGAGTCCGGCTCCGGCAAGACCACCATCGGCCGGGCGATCGCGGGACTCACCCGGATCACGGGCGGCTCGCTCGACGTGCTCGGCACCGAGATGCTCGGGTACCGCGAGCGCGACTTCAAGCGGCACCGCAAGGACATCGGGTTCGTGTTCCAGGACCCGGCGACCTCGTTCAACCCGCTCCTGACGATCGCCGAGTGCGTCGCCGAGCCGCTCGTCGTGCACGGCGCCGAGCGCAACCCGCGCGCCGCCCGCAAGCGCGTCGACGAGCTGCTCGAGGCCGTGCAGCTCCCCGCCGCGTACGGCGACCGCTACCCGCACGAGCTGTCCGGCGGGCAGCGCCAGCGCGCCTCGCTCGCCCGGTCGCTCGCGCTCCGGCCGAAGCTGCTCATCGCCGACGAGCCGACGAGCGCGCTCGACGTGTCCGTGCAGGCGCGCGTGCTCGAGCTGTTCCTCGACCTGCAGCAGGACCTCGGGTTCGCGTCGCTCTTCATCAGCCACGACCTCGCGGTCGTCGGCGCCCTGTCGGACCGCATCGCGGTCCTGTACCGGGGCGACATGGTGGAGACCGGCACGACCGCGCAGGTGCTCGGCGCGCCGCAGCACCCGTACACGCAGCGGCTCCTCGCGTCGCTGCCGGTCCCGGACCCGGCGGAGCAGGCCGAGCGACGGCGTACGCTGGAGGCACTGGAGCGCGCCGGGTCCTGACCCGACGCCACCAGCCTGGAGGCGCGACCCGCGTCGACGACGCGGGTCGCGCCTCCAGGCCGGCACCTCCAGGGCACCGAACCGTCCCGACGACAACTCACGTCGTCGAGGCGGCACACCGCCGTGGCCGCGTTCGCGCGCCGTCACGGCACGCACCGCGCCCGGGACACGGGCCGCGTGTGGACCGTCGCCAGGGGCGGCGTGGAAGGGGACCCATGATCGCGGTGAACGGCCCGGCGGTCGTCGCAGACGACGTCTCGATCGAGTACCGGGGCGGACGTGGCTCGGCTCCGATCCGGGCGGTGGACGGCGTCAGCCTGACCGTCCGGCAGGGCGAGATCCTCGCGGTGCTCGGCGAATCGGGCTCGGGCAAGTCCACCTTCGCCGCCGCGGTCGCCGGCCAGCTCGGTGCCACCGGCGAGGGCGAGGGGGCGCACCGTCGGCACATCACCGGCGGCGAGCTCACGGTCCTCGGCGAGCACGTGCGCGGGCTCCGGCCGTCGTCGCGGAAGGCCGCCCGGCTCACCGGGCGCATCGGCTACCTGCCCCAGGACGGGGCGGACCGGCTCAGCCCCGACCTGACCGTCGGCGAGGCGATCGCCGAGCCCATCTACATGCGCGACCGCCGCTTCGACCGCAAGGAGGCCGGCCTGATCGTCGCCCGCCTAGTCGACGCGGTGCACCTGCCGCTCGGCGTCATGCGCCTGAACACGTGGGAGCTGTCGAGCGGCCAGCGGCAGCGCGTCGCGCTCGCCCGGGCGCTCGTCCTCGAGCCGCAGCTGCTCGTCGCCGACGAACCGGCACGCGGCGTCGACGTCCTCGTCCGGCAGTCGGTCCTCGAGGCCCTCACCAACCTGCAGCGCGGCCGTCAGTTCTCGGCGATCGTGGTGTCGAGCGACCTGCGCGAGGCACGGGCGCTGGCCGACCGTGTCGCGATCATGTCCGAGGGCCGCGTCGTCGGTCTCGGCACCTTCGACGAGGTCCTCGACAACCCCGTCGACCCCTACGTCCGGACCCTCGCGGCGACGGCGGCCCGGCCGGTCAAGCGTCGTCCCGCGGGCAGCTCGTCCACCGTGGCACGCCGGTCTGCGGCGCCGCGACAGCCCGCCGCCGCCGGGACCGGTCCCCGCGCCGGACGGCAGGAGAACGCATGACCCGGGACGCACCGACCACGTCGAGCGCCCGCGGACACCGCGCCGTCGTCACCGACGCCGGGGCACCGCTGCCGGTCGAGGCACCGACGCCGGGTCCGGTCGCGATCCTGCCCGAGGCCGCCGACCTGCACGAGGCCGCTGTCCGTGACGCCGGCGGGACGGTCGCGCCCCTCGGTGCCGACACCCGCGGGATCGTCTGGCTCGACGCACGCGACCCGGACGGTCTGGCCACGGCACTCGACGACGCACCCGCCGTCGGCTGGGTCCAGCTCCCGTTCGCCGGTGTCGACGCGTTCGCGCACCTCATCGAGGAACACGGCGACCGGGTGCTGTTCACGTCGGCGAAGGGCGCGTACGCGGAACCCGTCGCCGAGCACGCCCTCGCCCTGACGCTCGCGACGCTGCGGGTGCTGCCGGCGCGAGCGCGGGCGACCTCGTGGGCGACCGAGCCCGAGGGCGTGTCGCTGTACGGCCGGAACGTCGTCGTCGTCGGTGCCGGGGGCATCGCGCTCGAGTACATCCGGTTGATCGCGCCGTTCGAGACCTCGGTCACGGTGGTGCGACGGTCCTCCGACCCCGTCGACGGTGCCGACCGCTCCGTGACGACCGACGAGCTCGACGCGGTGCTGCCCGACGCCGACGTCGTGGTGGTCGCCGCGGCGATGACCAGCGGCACGGCGAAGCTGTTCGGTGCCGAGCAGTTCGCGCTGATGCAGCCCTCCGCGCGGCTCGTCAACATCGCCCGCGGGGGACTCGTCGACACCGACGCCCTCGTCGCCGCGCTCCGGGACGGCGAGATCGCCGGCGCCGGACTCGACGTCACCGACCCCGAGCCGCTGCCCGACGGCCACCCGCTGTGGACCACCCCCGGCGTGGTCGTCACGCCGCACCAGGCGGACACGCCGGACATGGTGGCGCCGCTGCTCGCCGAGCGCGTGCGGGCGAACACGACCGCGTTCCTCGGTGGGGACGGGACCGGGTTCGTCGGCGTCGTGGACCCGGCCGCGGGCTACTGATCCGCCTCCGGGAGCACGGCGCGCCCGGGATGCGCGATGGATGCGCGGACCGGGCTCCGGGTCCTGCTATGCTGGTACCCGTTGTTCGCGGGGGGTTCACCTCGGCGGGCAGTGATCCTCGATAGCTCAATTGGCAGAGCAGCCGGCTGTTAACCGGCAGGTTGTTGGTTCGAGTCCAACTCGGGGAGCAGGCAGGCCCTCACCGTTCGCGGTGGGGGCCTTCTCGCGTCCGGAGTCCTCGTGTTCCGGGGCCTTCTCGCGTCCCGGGGTCGCCGTGCTCCGGCGCCGTCGTGTTCGCAGGCGGCGTCCGGTCTGAAGCTGTTAGCGTTCACAGGTGCTCTCCTCCCGCCGTGCCCTCGTGACGATGCTCGTCGTCGTCGGTGCGCTCGGGCTCGCCGGGTGCACACCGTCGGGGGAGCCCGAGGCTGCCGACTCCGCGGACACCGGCTCCCGGACCGGAGTGGCCGCGTCGGGCAGCGCGCCGATCGTGTTCGCGTTCGTGTGCGGCACGGGCGACGGTGACGTGACCGAGACCTACTCGACCTACGCCGCGGCGTGGGAGGCCGAGCGCACCGACTGCAGCGCGAAGCCGGTCACCGGCACCGAGCCGTCCGCGCAGCAGGAGGCCGCCGTCAGCGCGGCGGACGAGGGGGCGACGCTCCAGGAGCTCGCCGCGACCTGCGCGGAGCGCGGTGTGGCGCCGTGGACCGCGCCGGTCTCCTCACCGGCCGAGGCGGGCCTGGCCGCGGGCCTCCTGGAGTACTGCCCCGGTCACCCGGAACGCGACCGCCTGCAGGAGGCGCTGCGCGTCTACCGGGGCTGAGCCGCGCCTCCCGGCCGTCGCCGGTGGCGGCGTCAGCCCGCGGGGTCGTGGCGGGGTCGTGGCGGCGTCAGCGCTCGGGGTCGTCGCTGCGTCAGCCCGCGGGGTCGTCGCTGCGTCAGCCCTCGGGGTGGTCGCGGCCGGGCAGCCAGGACTTGCCGGGGCCGCCCCAGCTGCTCTTGCGGACGGCCTTCGCGGCCTGCTTGGCGTACGGGTGCACGAGGCGGTCGGCGTACAGGTAGCCGTCCAGGTGGTCGTACTCGTGCTGGAAGATCCGGGCGAGCCAGCCGTGGGCCTCGACCTCGAACGGGGTGCCCTCGGCGTCGACGGCACGGAGCAGCGCGGCATCGGCCCGACGGAGGGGGAAGCGCTCGCCCGGGATGGACAGGCAGCCCTCGGCCTCGTCGTCCTCGTCGAGCTCCTCCACAGCCTCGGGGACGAGCGGGCTCGTCCACAGGACCGGGTTGATCGCCACACCGCGGTGCAGGACGTCGTCATCATCGGTCCATGCGTAGACGAACAGCCGCTTCCCGACCCCGACCTGGGGACCGGCGAGCCCGACGCCGGGTGCCAGGTCCATGGTCTCGAACATGTCCGCCACCAGTGCGCGCAGGTCGTCGTCGAAGACGGTGACCTCGGCTGCGCGTTCGTGCAGGACGGGTTCGCCGGTGATGCGGATCGGGAGGACGGCCATTCACCCAGGTTATCCGGACGGGACCGGTAGCCTCATCGCGTGACGACGGACCTCCAGATCCCGGGCGCGGTGAACCTGACACCGTTCCAGGCACTGATGATCCCCGTCGCCCTCGTCGGGGCCGTGTTCCTGTCGCTCGGGGCGCAGTTCCAGAGCCGCGGCGTGCAGCGCGTCGAGGCGAAGCTCGGCCGGCAGTCGAAGGGCCTGTCCGTGCGGCACGTGCTCGCGCTGCTCGGCAGCGGGTGGTGGGTGCTCGGCACCCTCATGCTCGGGCTCGCGGTCGTGCTCCAGCTCGTGAGCATCACGTACGCGCCGCTCATCGTCGTGCAGCCGCTCGGCGCCGTCGCGCTCGTGATCACCACGTGGTTCTCCTCGCGGTCCTCGGGGGTGCCGCTCGGCGACCGCGCCCGACGGGCGGTCTGGACGTGCATCATCGGCGTCGCGATCTTCGTCGGCATCGCCGCGTTCGTCGGGCACGAGAGTGCGATCGACCGGCCGCAGCTCGTCACGGTGCTGGTGATCCTGGCGGTCGTGCTCGCGATCGTGCTGACGTCGTTCCGGTTCGTGGCGAAGCACCAGAACGCGCTGTACTACATCGTCGGCGCGGGGGTCCTCTACGGCTTCGTCGCGACGCTCGCGAAGGTCGTGCTGAACCGTTTCGTGAACGGCACCTTCGACTGGCTCACGGTGCTCGCGATCGTCGGGGTGCTCGTCGCGGCGGCGCTCGGCGGGTACTTCGTGCAGAACGCGTACTCGAGCGGGTCCGCCGACCTCGTGATCGCCGGCCTCACGGTCATCGACCCGATCATCGCCGTCGGCATCGGTGTCGTGGTGCTCGGCGAGGCCGACGGGGCGCCGTGGTTCGCGGTGCTCGGGTTCCTGGTGGCGGCGGCGATCGCGATCACCGGCGTCTTCCTGCTCGCGAAGCACCACCCGCAGGGCCGGTCCTGACGGCGGCCGTCCCCAGGCCGACCTCCGGGGGGCCGGCGCCCACCGCACGGCGGCCGTGCCGCTGCGCCCTGGCGCCCACCGCACGGCGGCCGCGCCGACGCGTCCCCGGGTCCACCGCGAGGCGGACGACTCCGCCCGGACCGGTGCGGTACCGTCGAGGCCCGACCAGCAACGCCCACGAGAGGACGACGCCAGCCGTGACCGATGACGCCACCACCGCCACCGCCACGACGACGGGTGCGACGGGCGGGTCCCGACCCCTGCGCGTGCTGATCGCCGCGGACACGTTCCCACCGGACGTGAACGGCGCGGCCACCTTCGCCGAACAGCTCGCCGTCGGGCTCGCCGAGCGCGGCCACGAGGTGCACGTCGTCGCCCCGGCGGCCAGCGCCCACCACGGCACCTTCGACGAGGAGCACCGCGGCGTCACCCTCGTGGTGCACCGGCTCAAGTCGTACAAGTGGCCGTGGCACGCCTGGCTCCGCTTCGTCTGGCCCTGGAGCGTCCGGAGGTGGACCGGCCCGATCCTCGACGCCGTGCAGCCCGACGTCGTGCACATCCAGTCGCACCTCGTGATCGGCCGCGGCATCGTGCAGGAGGCACACGAGCGCGGCATCCGGGTGATCGGCACGAACCACTTCATGCCCGAGAACCTGCTCGAGTACGTGCCGTTCGGCCGACGCACCCTGCCGATCGCGCTGAAGATCGCGTGGAACGACGCCGCGAAGACCTACCGGCTGGCCGACGCCATCACGACCCCGACGGTCCTCGCCGCGGACTACCTGCGGAAGGCGATCGCCGGGCAGCAGGTCCTGGCGATCTCGTGCGGCATCGACGCGACCCGGTACGTGGCCCGCCCCGGTCGGCCGGCGACGAACGACATCGTGTTCGTCGGCCGCGTCGCCCCGGAGAAGAACCTCGACCTCCTCGTCCGGGCGCTGCCGCTGCTGCCGGCCGAGCTCGACGCGCACCTGACGATCGTCGGTGGCGGCGAGATGATCCCGAAGCTGACCGCGCTCGTGCAGGAGCTGGGCCTCGGCGACCGCGTCCGGTTCGCCGGGTTCGTGACCGACCAGGCGAAGCGCGAGGCCCTGACGAACGGCACCGTGTTCGCGATGCCGTCGACCGCCGAGCTGCAGAGCATCTCCTCGCTCGAGGCGATGGCGTCCGGCCTGCCGGTCGTGGCCGCCGACTCGATGGCCCTGCCGCACCTCATCGACGGCAACGGGTACCTGTTCGCGCCCGGCGACGTCCACGACCTCGCGGCCAAGCTGACGAGCGTCCTGACGGCGTCCGACGAGGACTACGCGGCGATGCGGGCCCGGAGCCTCGCGATGATCGAGGCGCACGACATCAACCGCACGCTCTCGACGTTCGAGTCGCTGTATCGTGGGGAACCGGTGGCCTGACGGTCGCCGCGGGGCGGTAGCCAAGCTGGTCAAGGCAGTCGGCTCATAACCGAACGATCCGCGGGTTCAAGTCCCGCCCGCCCCACTGGTACACGGCCCGCGGGCTGACGACCGGTCCAGAGAAGGTTCCCGTTCCACGATGCAGTTCAAGCGCAAGCACGACGAGGCCGACGACCGCGGACCCACGCCGAACGTGACCCTCGAGACGACCCGTGGCGGCACCGGGGTCCGCATCAACGCCTTCCGGCTCGGCTTCACCGGGGCGCTCGGCGTCCTGATCGCCCTCGTCGTCGGGGCCGTGGTCAGCGAGCTGAGCACCGTGCTCGTCTACATCGGGGTCGCGCTGTTCCTGGCCCTCGGCGTCGACCCGCTCGTGTCGTTCCTCGAGCGGTACATCCCACGGTGGACGGCGATCACGATCGTGGTCGTCGGGGTCCTGGGCGGGTTCGCCGGGGTCGTCTTCGCGGTCGTGCCGATCCTCATCCAGCAGGCCACGAACCTCATCCAGAACTTCCCCGAGATCGTCGAGGACATCGCGC
This sequence comes from Curtobacterium sp. MCBA15_012, assembly GCF_001864935.2. NCBI lineage: Bacteria > Bacillati > Actinomycetota > Actinomycetes > Micrococcales > Microbacteriaceae > Curtobacterium > Curtobacterium sp. MCBA15_012. The sequence continues at coordinate 1,538,539 of NZ_CP126267.1, forward strand.
GGCAGGAGTGGGTGCAGGACCTCTCGAAGCAGTTCGCCGGGTCCTTCGACATCGGCCACTCCCTGCAGTCCCTGCAGTCCTTCGTCGAGGACCCGGGCAACCTGCTCAGCCTCGGTGGCGGCATCCTGGCGGTCGGCAGCGGCATCCTCTCCGGGCTCACCGGCGCGGTCATCGTCATCATCCTGATGCTGTACTTCCTCGCCTCGATGCGTGGGCTGAAGTCGATGGCGTACCGCTTCGTGCCGGCGTCCCGTCGCCAGAACTTCGTCGACGTGAGCGAGCAGATCACGCAAGCGGTGGGCCGCTACGTCGTCGGGCAGATCAGCCAGGCGCTCATCAACGGCATCCTCAGCCTGGTGTTCCTGCTCATCATCGGTGCACCGCTGCCCGTGCTGCTCGCGACGTTCGCGTTCCTCGGGTCGCTCATCCCGCTCGTGGGCACGCTGGCGGCCGCGGTCGTCATCTCGCTGCTGTGCCTGTTCGCCTCACCCGCGACGGCCCTCGCCGCAGCGATCTACTACCTCGTGTACATGCAGGTCGAGGCGTACATCATCTCGCCGCGCATCATGTCGCGTGCGGTGCAGGTGCCCGGGGCGTTCGTCGTCATCGCTGCCGTCGCGGGCGGCACGATCGGCGGCGTGCTCGGCGCCCTCGTCGCGGTACCGTTCGCCGCGTCGGCGATCATCATCGTGCAGAAGGTCATCTACCCCCGCCAGGAGCTCTCGTGAGCGGGCGCCGGTGACCTCCCTCGAGGAGCACGTCGCCGACCGCGACCGCTGGGCGCGGGGTCCGCGCGGCCCGCTCGCGCTCGTCACGGCGCAGGCGGTCGAGCAGCCGCAGCCCGTGTGGCCGGTGCCGGGGCGCTGGGCTCCCGCGCCCGGCGGCCTGTCCGTCACGGCCGAGGCGACCGACGGCGTCGTCGTGGACGGCGTCCCGGTGGACGGCACGGAGCTGGTCGCAGGGCACACCGCCGTCGTCCCGTCCCTGGTCGCCTTCCCCGGCGGGCTGGCCGGCTCGGTGCACGGGACCACCCTGCGGGTGTGGGACCCCGCCTCCGACGCGGTCGCCCGCTTCGACCACATCGCCCGGTTCCCCGCCGACCCGACGCACGTCACGACCGGCAGGTACACGCCGGTCGACGGTCTGGAGGCACGGGGCAGCGTCCGCGACGCCGCCGGCGACCCGCTGCTGGTCGCCGGCACCGTCTCGGCCGTCATCGGCGGCGTCGCAGCGCACCTGCTCGCGGTGCAGGCCGCCGTCCACCGCGGGACACCCCGACTCCAGCTCATCGTGCAGGACGCGACGAGTGCCCTGCCCGAGGACGATCCGGGCAGCTCCCACTCGATGGGCCGCTTCCTGTTCCTCGACGACCCCGGCACCGAGGCCGAGGTCGCGCTCGACTGGGACCGGCTCGTGCTGCCGCCGTGCGCCTTCTCGTACCAGTACGCCTGCCCGATCCCGCCCGAGCAGAACCGCCTGACCGTGCCGATCCGGGCGGGGGAGCGGCACCCGGTCGACGCGTCGGGCGCGGTCCTGCACTGAGGGCTCCCGGCGCTGCCGGACGCGCCGATCCGCTCGGCGACGGTGGCGCCGATCCGCTCGGCGACGGTAGCGCCGATCCGTTCGGCGACGGCCGTGCGGTGACCCGGGTGTGGCGTTCCCAGCGCTGACGCTGCATAATGGGCGTGTCCGACAGGACATCACAATCGGATATCGATGGTTCCGGAACCGGGACTCCGCACCACAGGTCGATGGGGAAGTCGCACCTGACGAAGCGGAGGAATCGTGAACGGAACGACGACAGGGGTGCTCTACGTGCACTCCTCACCACGCGCGCTCTGCCCGCACGTCGAATGGGCGGCAGGTCGCGCAATGAGCCGCGCCGTGAACTTCTCGTGGCTCGACCAGCCCGCGCTCGACGGTTCCCGTCGGACCGAATTCACCTGGACGGGCCCGGTCGGCACCGGCGCGTCGATCGCCTCTGCCCTCCGTGGGTGGGAGCACCTGCGCTACGAGGTGACCGAGGAGCCGACGACCGACTCCGACGGCGGCCGGTGGATGCACACGCCCGACCTCGGGGTGTTCTTCGCGCAGACCGACGTGTCCGGCAACATGGTCGTCCCCGAGGACCGTGTCCGCTACGCCATGGAGGTCGCGGGCAGCAACGCACTCGAGCTGCACCGGGAGCTCCGGCTCGCGCTCGGGCAGGCCTGGGACGACGAGCTCGAGCCGTTCCGCCACGCCGCCGAGGGCAACCCCGTCGTCTGGCTGCACCGCGTCGGCTGACCCCCTCCCGTTCCTCCGCCCCACCACGGACGCCGTCCGCTCCCTCCGGAGCGGACGGCGTCCGTCGTTACGGGGCAGCATCCTCGAGCGGGCCACATCCGGCCCGCTCGGCGCCTCCACCCGACGTCCCGTGCACGCGCCGCGGACGTGAGCGGCACGTCCTGCCCACTCGCGCTCCGAACCCGCCACGGACGGCAGGAGGCCCGCCCTGCGGACGCAGGACGGGCCTCCAGACCGACGGGGGTCCCGCCGGACGCGATCAGGCCGTGCGGAACGCGACCACGGCGTTGTGCCCGCCGAAGCCGAACGAGTTGCTCACCGCGACCAGGTCGCCCGCGGGGAGCTCGCGCGGGGCGGTCGCGACGTCCATCACGATCTCCGGGTCCTGCTGCGTGAGGTTGATCGTCGGCGGGGCGACGCGCTCGTGCAGGGCGAGGACGGTGAAGACGGCCTCGATCGCGCCGGCGCCACCGAGCAGGTGCCCGGTCGACGCCTTCGTGGCGGAGACGACGATCGAGTCGAGGTGGTCGCCGAAGACGCGGCGCATCGCGTGGTACTCGGCGACGTCGCCGACCGGGGTCGACGTGGCGTGCGCGTTGACGTGCACGACGTCCTCGCGGGCGGCACCGGCGTGCTCGAGCGCGGTGATGACGGCACGTGCGGCGGCGCTGCCCTCGGGGTCCGGCGCGGTGATGTGGAACGCGTCCGAGGTGATGCCGGAGCCGGCGACCTCGGCGTAGATCTTCGCGCCGCGGGCCTCGGCGTGCTCCTTCGACTCGAGGATGAGCGCCGCGGCGCCGTCACCCAGGACGAAGCCGTCGCGCGTGACGTCGTACGGACGCGACGCGGTCTCGGGGGAGTCGTTGCGACGCGAGAGCGCCTGCATCGACGCGAACGCGGCGAGGGGCAGCGGGTGGAGCGCGGCCTCGGCGCCACCGGCGATGACGATGTCGGCCTCGCCGTTCGCGACGTGGCGGTACGCCTCGGCCAGCGACTCGGTCGAGGACGCGCACGCGGACAGGTAGGTGCGGGCACCGCCGCGGGCGCCGAACTCCATCTCGATGGCGGCGGCGGGGCCGTTCGCCATGAGCATCGGGACGGTCATCGGCAGGACGCGGCGGGGGCCCTTCTCGCGGAGGGTGTCCCAGGCGTCGAGCAGCGTGTTGACGCCGCCGATGCCGGTGGCCCAGTCGACGATGAGGCGCTCGGGCACGACGGACTCGGCGTCGATGCCGGCGTCGGCCCAGGCCTCACGCGCGGCGACGAGGGAGAGCTGCGACGACGGGTCGAGGCGCTTGGCCTCGGGGCGCGTCAGCTGGTCGGTGAGGAAGCGTCGCGCCTGGCCGGCGAACTCGACGGGGATCTCGAGGTCGGCGTAGCGCTCGTCCTCGATGCGGGAGATGCCGGACTTCCCGGCGAGCAGCGCCTCCCACGTCTCCGGGGCGGTCGCGGCGAGGGGCGTGATGGCACCGATCCCGGTGACGACGACGGTCTTGTTGGTCATGGAACGACGCGTTCTTTCGTGTGGACGAGCTGGCTCGCAGGAGCCGGGGGTGGACGAGGTGAGCGCCGCGGCCCGCGGCTGGTCCGCCGGGGCCGCGGCGCTCAGGAAGCTCGCGTCAGGCCTGCGCCTTGACGATGTAGTCGACGGCGTTGCCCACGGTCTTGAGGTTCTTGACCTCTTCGTCCGGGATCTTCACGTCGAACTTCTCCTCGGCGTTCACGACGATCGTCATCATCGAGATGGAGTCGATGTCGAGGTCGTCGGTGAACGACTTGTCGGCGGCGACGGTGTCGGTCGCGATGCCGGTCTCGTCGTTGATCAGCTCGGCCAGGCCGGCGAGGACTTCTTCGTTGGACAGGGCCATGGGTGTTCTCCTTGAGGGGGGTGTCGTTTGACCGTGGGACAGCCTAGGGCACGGGTGTGTTCCGTGCGCGGAGGCGCGGGGGACTAGGGGAGGACGACCACCTGCGCGCCGAACACGAGTCCGGCGCCGAAGCCGATCTGCAGGGCGAGGCCGCCCGACAGGTCCGGGTGCTCCTCGAGCAGGCGGTGCGTGGCGAGCGGGATGCTCGCGGCGGAGGTGTTGCCGGTCGTGGTGATGTCGCGCGCGATCGTCACCGTGTCGGGCAGGCCGAGCTGCTTGGCGAACTCGTCGATGATCCGGATGTTCGCCTGGTGCGGCACGAACGCGGCGAGGTCCTCGGGGCGGACCCCGGCGACCTCGAGCGCCTCACGGGCGACCTTGACCATCTCCCACACGGCCCAGCGGAAGACCGTCTGCCCGGCCTGGCGCATGGTGGGGCGGGGAGCGCCGGCGGCCCACTCGTTGTAGGTCGCCGTCATGCCGATGGCGTCCCACTTCGAGCCGTCCGAACCCCAGATCGTCGGGGCGATGCCGGGGAAGTCGCTCGGGCCGACGACCGCGGCACCCGCGCCGTCGCCGAGCAGGAACGAGATCGAGCGGTCGGTCGGGTCGACGACGTCGCTGAGCTTCTCGGCGCCGATCACGAGCACGTGGTCCGCCAGGCCCGACTTGATGAACGAGTCGGCCTGGGCGATGCCGTACGCGTAGCCGGCGCACGCGGCGCTGACGTCGTAGGCGGCCGCGGGCGTGGCGCCGATGCGCTCGGCGAGCAGGGACGCCATCGACGGGGTCGCGACGGTGTGCGTGACGGTGCTGACGAGCACGACGCCGATCTGGGACGGCTCGATGCCGGCCTTGGCGATCGCCTCGCGGGCGGCGGCCTCGGCGAGGTCGACGGCCTCGACGTCGGCACCGGCGCGCTTGCGGGTGACGATCCCGGTGCGCTGGCGGATCCACTCGTCGGACGAGTCGATCGGTCCGACGAGGTCGTCGTTCGGCACGACGTGCTCACCGCGGGCGGCGCCGAACGCCAGGATGCGGGTGAACTCGTGGCCGCGACGCTGCTGCAGCAGCGGCCGGGAGGCGCTGGTCGGTGCCGTCTCGTCGGTTGCGGTGGTCGGGGTGGTGGCGTCGGTCATGCGGGTGCGTCTGCTTCCTGGCCTGCGGAACCGTCGCGGTCGGCGTCGCGCTCGAGGAGCTCGATCGCCGCGGGCAGGTCGTCGGGGGTCTTGATCGCCACGGTCGGGGTGCCGCGGAGGCCGCGCTTGGCGAGGCCGACCAGGGCACCGGCCGGGGCCAGTTCGATGATGCCGGTGACACCCGCGACGGAGAACGACTCCATGACGGCGTCCCAGTGCACGGGGTTCTCGATCTGCCGGACCATGAGGTCGACGAAGCGGCGGCCGTCGTCGACGCGCGAGCCGTCGGCGTTCGTCCAGATCGGGAGCGTGGGGTCCTGCGCGGTCGCGGCGGCTGCGACCGGTGCGACACGGGCGACCGCGGGGGCCATGAACGCGGTGTGGAAGGCGCCGGCGACCGCGAGCGGGATCACGCGCGCCTTCGCGGGGGGTTCGGCGGCCAGGGCCGCGATGCCGTCCGCGGGACCCGCGACGACGGTCTGGCCGCCGCCGTTGTGGTTGGCGGGCACGAGGCCGTGCTTCGCGAGCGCGGCGGCGACGGCGTCCGGGTCGCCGCCGAGGACGGCGGCCATCGAGGTCGGCTCGAGCGCGGCGGCGTCGGCCATCGCCCGGCCACGCTCGGCGACGAGCGCGAGGGCGTCGGTCGGCTCGAGGACCCCGGCGACCGCGGCGGCGGTGAACTCGCCGACCGAGTGGCCCGCGACGCCGCCGACGAGGGTGCGGCGGCCCTCGGCGAGCAGGGCGTCCGCGGTGACGAGCCCGGCGGCCACGATCAGCGGCTGCGCGAGTGCGGTGTCCTTGATGGTGTCGGCGTCGGACTCGGTGCCGTGTCGGACCAGGTCGACGCCGATGGCCTCGGACCACGCCCCGACGCGGTCACGGACGGAGGCGTCCTCGAGCCAGGGGGCGAGGAAGCCGGGGGTCTGGGAGCCCTGTCCGGGCGCGACGACGACGATCACCGGACAATCCTCCCGGGAGCGCCCGTTGCTGTTCGTGTGGGGTTGCCACACGAAACACGCCCAGACGTTGTGCGATCCCTAGCGCCGGGACGGGACCCGGCGGCGTCCGGTGCTCGACTCGGACATCGCGCCGAGGATGAGCGCCGACTGCACGATGAGGGCGTCGCGGGCGTGCGTGGCGTCCCAGCCGATCACGTCGGCGACCCGGCGGAGGCGGTAGCGGACGGTGTTCGGGTGCACGAAGAGCTCCCGTGCGGTGGCCTCGAGCGAGCGCCCGGTGTCGAGGTAGCACCAGAGCGTCTGGAGCAGTTCGGTGGACTGGTCCTTGAGCGGGACGTAGATGCGCTGGACCAGGGCCGACCGGGCGAGGGGGTCGCCGGCCAGCGCCCGCTCCGGCAGGAGGTCGTCGGCCAGTGCGGGACGGGGTGCGCCGCGCCACGCCCGCGCGACGGCGAACCCGGCGAGGGCGCCCTTCGCGCTCGTCGACGCGTCGACGACCCCGGGGACCTCGTTGCCGAGCACGAGGTGCCCCTCGCCGAAGGACGGCTCGAGGGCCTGTGCGATCGCCGTGAACGAGACGGGTTCCTCGCCCTCGGGCACGTCGTCGCGCGGGGTGGCGCGGCCGATGACCACGACGAGCCGGGAGCCCTGCACACCGATGAGCACGTCGGCGTCCATGTGCCGCGCGGTGCGGCGGACCTGGTCGACCTCGAGCTGCTTCGGGGCGTTGCCGACGAGGACCGCGACCTCGCCGTGGCCGTGCCAGCCGAGGGCCGCGATGCGCGACGGGAGCTCGTCGTCGTACTCACCCGACAGGATCGAGTCGACCACGAGCGCCTCGAGCCGCGCGTCCCAGAGCCCGCGGGCCTCGGCCGCGCGGGCGTAGACGTCGGCCGCGGCGAAGGCGATGTCCCGCGAGTACTTGAGGATCGCCTCCTGCAGCATCTCGTCGTCCTTCGCGCGCTCCTCGACGACGGTGACCACCACGCGGATGAGCTGCAGCGTCTGCTGCAGGCTCACCGAGCGGAGGAGTTCGCGCGGCGCGGAGCCGAAGACGTCGGCCGCGGCGATCCACGGGGTCGACGCGGTGCCCTCGAGCCACGAGATGAACGACGTGATGCCGGCCTGCGCCACCATGCCGACGGCGGACCGCCGACCCGGGGGCATCTCGCTGTACCAGGGGAGGGTGTCCTCGAGCCGCTTGATGGTCGCGGTCGAGAGTTCGCCCGACACCTGCCGGAGCCAGGAGAGCGCGCGGTCGCGGTCGCTCTGCTGGCCCACGGCAGGGACGGTGCGGGGGGTGCTCACGCGCAGGTCAGCTCTCGCCGCCCGCGCTGCCGGTCGTGCCGGCGGTCACGTCGTGCAGGCGGTACTTGTCGATCGCCTGCTGGACGAGTGCCTGGTCGACCTTGCCCTGGCGGGCGAGCTGCTGCAGCGTCCGCACGACGACCGAGGGGCCGTCGATGTGGAAGTAGCGGCGGGCGGCCGGACGGGTGTCCGAGAAGCCGAAGCCGTCGGCGCCGAGCGTCGCGTAGTCGGTCGGCACGAACGGGCGGATCTGTTCCTGCACGGCGTGCATGAAGTCACTCACCGCGACGACCGGGCCCTCGGTGCCGAGCAGGCGCTCGGTCACGTACGGGGTGCGCGGTGCCTCGTTCGGGTTGAGGAACGCGTGCTGCTCCGCGTCGAGACCGTCACGGTACAGCTCACCCCAGCTCGTGACGCTCCAGACGTCGGCGGACACGCCCCAGTCCTCGGCGAGGAGCTGCTGCGCCTCGAGGATCCACGGCACCGCGACACCGGACGCGAGCAGCTGGGCCTTGGGGCCGTCGTGCTCGCTCGGCTTGAGCAGGTACATGCCCTTGACGATGCCCTCGACGTCGACGCCCTCGGGCTCGGCCGGCTGCACGAGCGGCTCGTTGTAGACCGTGAGGTAGTACATGACGTTCGGGTCGGCGTGCTTCGGCGAGCCGTCCTCGTTCGTGCCGTACATCCGCTCGAGGCCGGACCGGACGATGTGCCCGATCTCGTAGCCGTAGGCCGGGTCGTAGGACACGACGGCGGGGTTCGTCGCGGCGAGGAGCGGCGAGTGGCCGTCGGCGTGCTGCAGGCCCTCACCGGTCAGGGTGGTGCGTCCGGCGGTCGCGCCGATCATGAACCCGCGGACCATCTGGTCGCCGGCTGCCCAGATCGCGTCGCCGGTGCGCTGGAACCCGAACTGCGAGTAGAAGACGTAGACCGGGATGAGCGGCTCGCCCTGCGTCGAGTACGAGGTACCGACCGCGGTGAAGGCCGCGAGGGCGCCCGCCTCGTTGATGCCGACGTGGATGATCTGGCCCTGCGGGCTCTCCTTGTAGGCGAGGAGGAGCTCACGGTCGACCGAGGTGTAGTGCTGGCCGTTCGGGTTGTAGATCTTCGCCGTCGGGAAGTACGCGTCCATGCCGAACGTGCGTGCCTCGTCCGGGATGATCGGGACGACGCGGTTGCCGAAGTCGGGGGAGCGCAGCAGGTCCTTGAGCAGGCGGGCGAACGCCATCGTCGTGGCGACCTCCTGCTTGCCGGAGCCCTTCTTGACGACCTGGTACTTCGACTCGTCGGGCAGGGTGAACTGCGTGTACTTCGTCCGACGCTCCGGCACGTAGCCGCCGAGTTCGCGGCGACGCTCGTGCATGTACTGGATCGCCTCGTCGTCGTGGCCCGGGTGGTAGTACGGCGGCGTGTAGGGGTTCTCCTCGAGCTGCGCGTCGGAGATCGGGATGCGCATCTCGTCGCGGAACTGCTTGAGGTTGTCGAGCGTGAGCTTCTTCATCTGGTGGGTCGCGTTGCGGCCCTCGAAGCTCGGGCCGAGGCCGTAGCCCTTGACCGTCTTCGCCAGGATGACGGTCGGCTGGCCCTTGTGCTCGGTCGCGGCCTTGAACGCGGCGTAGACCTTGCGGTAGTCGTGCCCGCCGCGCTTGAGGTTCCAGATCTGGTCGTCCGAGTAGCCCTCGACCAGCTGGAGCGCCTTCGGGTCGCGCCCGAAGAAGTTCTCGCGGACGTAGGCACCGTTCTCGGCCTTGTAGGTCTGGTAGTCGCCGTCCGGCGTGGCGTTCATGAGGTTCAGCAGCGCGCCGTCGGTGTCGCGGGCGAGCAGGTCGTCCCACTCGCGGCCCCAGACGACCTTGATGACGTTCCAGCCGGCACCGCGGAAGAACGCCTCGAGCTCCTGGATGATCTTGCCGTTGCCGCGCACCGGGCCGTCGAGGCGCTGGAGGTTGCAGTTGATGACGAAGTTCAGGTTGTCGAGCCCGTCGTTCGCCGCGACCTGCAGCTGACCGCGCGACTCGACCTCGTCCATCTCGCCGTCGCCGAGGAACGCCCAGACCTGCTGGTCGGACGCGTCCTTGATGCCGCGGTTGGACAGGTACTTGGCCTGCTGCGCCTGGTAGATCGCGTTGATCGGGCCGATGCCCATCGACACGGTCGGGAACTGCCAGAAGTGCGGCATGAGGCGCGGGTGCGGGTACGACGACAGCCCGCCGCCGGCGTGCGAGTGCTCCTGGCGGAAGCCGTCGAGCTGGTCCTCGCTGAGGCGGCCCTCCATGTAGGCGCGGGCGTACATGCCGGGGGAGGCGTGGCCCTGGAAGAAGACCTGGTCGCCGCCGGACGGGTGGTCCTGCGCGCGGAAGAAGTGGTTGTAGCCGACCTCGTACATCGCGGCGCTCGACGCGTACGTCGAGATGTGGCCGCCGACGGCGATGCCGGGGCGCTGCGCGCGGTGCACGGTGATCGCGGCGTTCCACCGGATCCACCGGCGGTAGCGACGCTCGAGTTCCTCGTCACCGGGGAACTCGGGCTCGTCCTCGGGCGCGATGGTGTTCACGTAGTCGGTCGTCGGGACCATGGGCACGCCGAGGTGCAGCTCGTTCGAGCGCTTCAGCAGGCTCTGCATGATCTCGCGGGCCCGCTGGTGGCCGTGCGTCGCGACGAGTCCGTCGAGCGACTCACGCCACTCGGCGGTCTCCTCCGGGTCCTGGTCGGTCGCTGCCGTGCTGCGCGGGTCCTGGTCGTTCACCGTCACCGTTGACCTCGTTCGTTCTCGTGGTGGTGGACATGGTGGCTCCCGGGACGGTCGGGTCGCGACCGAGCAGGGAGACCCACACCACTCTAGGCCCCACCGCCGACCGTCCGGCTGACGGTGCCGTGCGGGTGGACAGGTGCTTGCATCTGCGTGTCGTCGGCGTACGATTGCCGATCGTGCGTGCGCGACCCGTGCCCGTACGACGTCGACGGGCAGACCCCACGCCCAGGAAGCAGCAGCGCACCGATGGCACTGGAGATCGGCTCCCTCGCGCCGGACTTCGAGCTCCCGAACCAGTTCGGTGAGCACGTCCGGCTCAGCGACTTCCGGGGCGTCCGCCCGGTCGCGCTCGTCTTCTTCCCGCTCGCGTTCTCGTCGGGCTGCACGAACGAGCTGTGCACCCTGCAGGACAACATCGCGATGTTCCAGGACCAGCGCGTCGAGCTGATCGGCATCTCGGTCGACTCGAAGGCCACGCTGCGCTCGTTCGCCGAGCAGAACGGCTACGACTTCGAGCTGCTCGCCGACTTCTGGCCGCACGGCGCGGTGTCCAAGGAGTACGGCGTGTTCCTCGACAAGAAGGGGTTCGCGACGCGGGCCACCTTCGTGATCGACGTGCAGGGCCGCATCAAGGCCTCGATCATCACCGAGCCCGGCCTGCAGCGCGACGTCGCGGAGTACCGCGCAGCGCTCGACCGCCTCGCCGCCTGCACGGCACCCGTCCCCGTCGGCTGACGCCGCCGCTCCGAACCACCGGTGGGACGCGTCCGCGTCCCGGTGACCGGACGGGAGGCGCGGTGCACGCCGTCGACGACCCCGCCGGTGCGCGGGTGGTCACCGCCACCCCGTCGCCCGGCTCGTACGCGCCGCACCCGGTCACGGCCGACCCCGCGGTGTGGTCGCTCGTGCGCACCACCGTCGCGACGGACGCCGGTCCCGTGGTCGTGCACCACCGGCACGGACCGCGCCCGGTGCTGTTCCTGCACGGCGTCGCGGGTTCGTGGACGACCTGGACGCCGCTCCTGACCGCCGTCGACGGCCTGGCCGACCGCGGGCTGGTGCTCGTCGACCTGCCGGGGTGGGGTGCGTCGACGACCGCCCCTTCCGCCCCTTCCGGACCAGCCGACCTCGACGCGGTCGTCCGGGCCGTCGTCACGGTGCTCGACGCCCTCGGCACCGGTCCCGTCGACGTGGTCGGCCACTCGATGGGCGCGTTCGTGGGCCTCGAGACCGCCGTCGCGGCGCCGACGCGCGTGCGCTCGCTCGGTCTCGTCTCGGGCACCACGACGGCGACGGTCCGGGCGGCACGGCACCCGGTCCGTGCCCTCGCCACGCTGCCGGCGTTCACGCTGCTGCGCGCCGGGCTCGCGGTGACGGGTCCGACCGCCCGGTCGCTGCTGCGGGGGCTGGCCCGGGTCGGGGTGCTCCCGCTGCTCGCCGCACCGGTCTTCGCACACGTCCGCCGACTCGACCCGAGCGTGCTCGACGCGTTCGTCGCCGAGTTCCGGCCGCAGCTGTTCTCCGCGGCGGCCCGCTCGGCGGCCGGGTACGACGTCGAGCGCTGGCGCGCGGTGACGAGCCCGGCGACGGCGGTCGTCGGCCGGCAGGACGTGTTCGCCCGGACGACCGACCTGGACGACCTGCGGGCGCTGCTGCCCGGGGTCCGGACCGCGGTGCTCGAGGACTGCGGCCACTTCGCGCACGTCGAGCACCCGGACGCCGTCGCTGCGCTGCTCGGGCTCGCCTGACCCGCACCGTTCGGATCCGGCTGACCCGCATTGCTCGGGCTCGCCTGACCGCACCCGCCGGGCTCGCCGGGCGCGACCCGGTCGCGCCCGGCACCGACGACCGACGTGCCGGACGTCAGCGGTACTGCGGCGGCCAGTCGAACGGCGCCGGCCGGTGGGCGACCTCGCCGATCGTCGTGACCGCGAGGACGACCTGCCGACGGTCCTCGAGCGCGATGGTCCGGGGGTTGCCGAGGAAGCGGTGGCCGTCGACCCACACGGTCAGTTCCCCCCGCAGCCCGCCGACGTGCCCGGCGCCGAGCGAGACGCCCCACTCGTCGAAGAACTGCCCGAGGGTGAACGTGCGGCGCTCCGGCGACTCGACGTGCAGGATGCCCGACGTGTCGTGCGTGTGCAGCTCCGCGGCGAACCGCTCGCGCGACGAGTGTCCGACGTTCCCGGGCACCGTGACCGGCACGTCCCCGTCCAGGATCGTCAGGTGGGTGTGCACGTGCTCCGCGAGCGGCTCACCCCACACGTTGCGCAGGCCCGCCGCGTCGGCCCGCGTCTGCAGGTCGGTCGGGGCCGGCCACGGAGGCGCGGACCGGGTCGTGCCCGCGGCCGGCGTCGAGCAGACGGCCAGCAGCAGGACGGCGACCGCCGCCACGACCACCACCGCGCGCGGCGCGGGGCGGGCGCCCGCACCGCCCGTTCGGCGACGCGGCCCGGCCGCGGTCGTGCTCACCACCGGTCGTGCACGGCGGCACGGAACCACCGGTCGTAGAGCTCGTGCACCGTGGCGTCGAGGCCGGGCACCTCGCCGAGGTCCGCGGCGCCCGCGTTCGAGCGGGCCTGCTCGGGGTTGCGCGCACCGGGGATCGCGGCCGTCACGCCGTCCTGGGCGACGATCCACGCGAGCGCCGCCTGCGGGACCGAGACGCCCTCGGGCAGGGCGGCGGCGAACGCCTGCGCCGCCTGCACGCCGTCCGCGAAGTCGACCCCGCTGAAGGTCTCGCCCTGGTCGAACGCCTCGCCGTGCCGGTTGTAGTTGCGGTGGTCCTGTTCCGGGAACGTCGTCTCGGTCGTGTACCCGCCGGACAGCAGCCCCGAGGCCAGCGGCACCCGGGCGAGGATGCCCACTCCCGCCTCACGCGCGGCGGGCAGCACGCGGTCCAGGGGCTTCAACCGGAACGCGTTGAGGATGACCTGCACGCTCGCGACACCCGGCCGGGCGATCGCCGTCAGTGCCTGGTCCGCGGTCTCGACGGACACGCCGTACGCGGCGACCGACCCGTCGGCGACGAGGGCGTCGAGGGCGTCGTAGACACGGTCGTCCTCGAAGACCGCGGTCGGCGGGCAGTGCAGCTGGACGAGGTCGAGCGTGTCCTGCTGCAGGTTCCGCCGCGAGCGGTCCACCCACGCGCGGAAGTTCGCGGCGACGTAGTTCTCCGGCACCTGGTCGGCGCGACGGCCCATCTTGGTCGTCACGGTGAGCGGGACGTCGGGGTTGGCCCGTCGCCAGGCTCCGATGCGCTGCTCGCTCCGGCCGTCGCCGTACACGTCGGCGGTGTCGAACAGGGTGACGCCGGACTCGACCGAGGCGTCCATCACGGCGGCGGCGTCCTGCTCGCTGACGGGACCCCAGTCACCGCCGAACTGCCAGGTGCCGAGACCGACCACGGACACGGAGCGGCCGGTACGGCCGAGGGTGCGACTCTGCATGCCGTCGAGCGTAGTCACGGCCGGTGCGGGCGGTGCCCGGACCGTCCGGTCCGGGCACCGTCGTCGTGCGGCAGGATCGGCGACGTGGACCGTCCCGCCGCCGCACCGCCCCAGCCGTCGCTCGCCCGCCGTCTGACCCTGCCCGACGCCGTGCTCATCGGGCTCGGGTCGATGATCGGGGCGGGCGTGTTCTCGGCGTTCGCACCCGCGGCCGCAGCCGCGGGCGCGTGGCTGCTCCTCGCCCTGGCGCTCGCCGGTGCCGTCGCGTTCTGCAACGCCACCTCGTCCGCCCAGCTCGCGGCGCAGTACCCGACCTCGGGCGGCACCTACGTGTACGGACGGGAGCGGCTGGGACCGTGGGCCGGGTACGCCGCCGGGTGGTGCTTCGTCGTCGGGAAGACCGCGAGTGCCGCGGCCATGGCGCTCACCTTCGCGTCCCACGTCGCCCCGGGGCCCTGGACGAGACCGGTCGCCGTCCTCGCGGTGCTCGCGACCACCGGGGTGAACCTGCTCGGGATCACCCGGACCGCGCGGCTCACCCGCGTGCTCGTCGCGGTCGCCCTCGTCGCGCTCGTCACCGTCGTCGTGATCGGCGCGACGACCACCGCCCCCGCCGCGGACGGACCAGCCGGGGGCCCGTCACCGCTCGGGGTGCTGCAGGCCGCGGGCTTCCTGTTCTTCGCGTTCGCCGGGTACGCCCGCATCGCCACCATTGGCGAGGAGGTCGTCGACCCCGCCCGGACGATCCCGCGCGCGGTCGTCCTCGCGCTCGGGCTCGCCCTCGTCGTCTACGCCGCGGTCGCGCTCGCCCTGCTGCACGCCCTCGGCCCGGCGGGCACGGCGGGCACGCCGACACCCCTCGCCGCCGTCGCCGCGCTCCCCGGCGGGCCGTGGCCGGTCGTCGTCCGCGTCGGGGCCGCCGCGGCCTCCCTCGGGGCGCTGCTCGCGATCGTCGCCGGCATCGGTCGGACCGCCCTCGCCATGGCCCGCGGCGGCGACCTGCCCGCGGCGCTCGCCGCCGTGCACCCCCGCCGCCGGGTGCCCCACCGCGCCGAGGCGCTCCTCGCCGTCGTCGTCTGCGTCCTCGTGACGACCGTCGACCTGCGCGCGGCGATCGGCGCCTCGGCGTTCGGTGTCCTGCTCTACTACGCGGTCGCGAACGCCGCGGCGTGGACGCAGGACCGCGCGCACCGCCGCTGGCCCCGGGCGCTGGCGCTCGCCGGGGTGGTCGGGTGCGTGGTGCTCGTCGCCGCCCTGCCACCGTCGTCCGTGGTGGCGGGCACCGTGGTGCTGGCGGTCGGACTCGCGCTGCGGTGGGTGCGGCTGCGCCGTTCCGCTCCACGGCGCCCGAGTCCGCCGCCGGGCGACTGACGCTCGCGGGTGCGCCGGACGCCAGGGGAGCCCGGCCGATCACCGGGGTCGCGCCGCGCTCGGTCCCCGTCGTCAGTCCGCGGAGCGGGGGTCCGTCGACGGGTCGTACCGCTGGTCGCCCCAGGTCCCGTCGTCACCGGGTGGGGCCGGGTGCTCCGACTGCCAGGTGCTGCTCACGTCGTCGAACTCGGACGCGCCGCACCAGTCGCCCGCGGACAGGTCCGAGACGCCGAAGACCACGAACAGCGAGGACTCCGGCACGATGCCGAGGGACTCGCCCCTGGCCGTCATGCACCCCTGGAACCGGTGGAACGCCGCGAGGTACTCGCTCCGGGTGACGACGCCGTCCCGGACCGCCTCCTGCTGCGCGGCGCTGGGTCCGGGCAGCGGCGGAGCCCCGAGCCACCCCGTCGACAGTGTCCAGCGCGCACCGGGAGTGGTGCGGACGACGACGGTGCGCGACGGCAGCGCTCCGACCGCGATCGTGCCCGTCACGGTCCGACCCGGGTCGCACGAGGGCACCGAGGACCCGCCTGCCTCCGATGCCGCGAAGCCGACCCGCGTCGCCCCGGCGTCGGACAGGCAGCGGAGTGACCAGGCGAGCTGCTCGGCGCCGGGCGGTGGTGCACCGACCGAGACCTCGTCGTCCCCCGACCCGAGCACGGCCTCGGGATCCCCGACGATCGGGGTGTACGGCATCGTCGTGCCCTGCACCGCGGCCCGGGCTCCGGCACGGGCGGCCGTGGCGTCGGCGTCAGGCGTCGCGGCGGCGGTGATCGCCCCGCCCACGGTCGCACCGGCGAGCACGCAGAGCAGCGCACCGCCGACGCTCGCGGACCGCCACCGCCGTCGCCGGGCGGTCTGCTCGACGGTCGTGACGAGCAGGGACCGCAGTGCCAGGGTCCGCTCGTCGACGGCGCCTGCCGGAGCGCCGCGGTCGTCGGCTCGGGGCTGGTCGTGGTGGGTCACGGGCGTGCTCCGTTCGGTCGGGTCCGGCGTGCGGGCTGGTGCTGGTGCTGGTGCTGGTGCTGGTGCTGGTGCTCGTGGTGGTGGTCGTGGTGGTGGTCGTGTGGCTCCGCATCCGACGACCGCGCGAGCCGTGCCGCCAACCGGGCACGCGCACGGGAGAGTCGGGACTTGACGGTGCCCGGCGGGATCCCGAGCGCCTCGGCGACCTCCCGCTCGGCGTAGCCCTCCAGGACGACGAGGGTCAGGACCTCCTGGTCCCGGGGAGCAAGCGTGCGGAGGGCACGCACGGCCTCCCCGTCGGTCTCGCGGTCGGCGTGGTCCGGCGACGGCTCCGGTGGGGGCAGCCGGTCGAGCGCCGCCCGGTACCGGCGGGTCGCGCGGCCCTGGTTCCGCGCCGTGTTCGTCGCCGTGACGAGCAGCCACGGGAGCACGGACCCGTCGACGAGCCGCACACGGGCCCGGAGCCGCCACGCCTCGAGGAACACGACCGCGACCGCGTCGGCGGCGTCGGCCTCGACGGGCAGCAGTCGCTGCGCGTGCCGCAGCACACGGTGCCGGTGCCGGTCGAACACGCGGCCGAACGCCTCGCCGTCACCACCGAGGGCCCGGCCCCAGTCGACGCGGTCCTCGTCGGTGCTCGTGCCCGGTCTGCCGGGCTGCTCGTTCCCCATGCCCAGGAGTGTCCGCTCGGTGCCGATCGGTTCCACTCCGTCCCGATCCGGTCCCGTCCCGCGTGTCGACCCCACCTGCGGAAGGCTCGCACGACCCGTGCGGCCCCCCGTGGGGCGCGCCGCGCTCGCCGCGGACCGGTTGTGGCGGGGCCCCGAGGAGGCGGGTCGCGCCTCCCGGCCGGTCGCGGACGACCGGACCCGCCGTGTCGGAGCCGAGCCGGGCCTCCAGACCGACGGCTGCGCCGTCAGGACGCGGTGGTGACCCCGCGGCGCAGCACCGCGCGCGCAGCGCGGGCACGGGGGATCACCCAGCAGGCCGACCACACGCCCATGCCGACCCACAGGCCGCTGAGCAGCAGCGTGAGGAGCAGTCCGTGCTGGTCGAGGGCCGACCAGGTCATCGCCGTCCACAGCACGCAGAGGACGATCTTGCTCCAGCCGGCGCCCTCGCGGTCGGCCTGCGCCTGCAGGAGGGGGATCCAGACGTCGGCGGTGACGTCGGGCGGGACCGCGCCGTCGGCGACCCAGCGCTGGGCGCGCACCGACTGCTCGTAGCCACCGCCGGAGCGCCAGCTGCGCAGCTGGGTCCAGACGCCGAGCGCGGCACCGAGCAGTCCGGCCGGGACCCCGACCGCGACCAGGAGACCCGTGGTGGGTTCCGCCCAGGACGAGGCGACGAGGACGACCAGGACCGCGCCGAAGGCCGCGCCCGCGACCGCGGTACCGAGCAGGCGGAGCCGCCCGGCCTCGTCGAGCACTCCGACACCGTCCACGGGGACGACCGTACCCGGCTCGGCGGGAGGGACGCTGCGCGCACGGCCGGGGTGCGGCATGATCGACCGGTGCCCTCCTCGAACCCGACCACGGCCTACCGCGCGGCGCGCGACGAGCTCCTCGCCGTCCTCGACGAGCACGACGCCGGCCGTGCCGAAGCAGCGCGCCGTGCCTTCCGGTGGCCCGACGTCGGCGAGACGTTCAACTGGGCGACCGACTGGTTCGACGTCGTCGCCCGGGGGAACGACCGCGTCGCTCTCTGGATCGTCGACGGCGAGGGCGGGTCGCGCACGACCTACGCCGAGATGGCCGCACGGTCGGACCGCCTCGCGGTGCACCTCGACCGCCTCGGGGTCCGCAAGGGCGACCACGTGCTCGTCATGCTCGGCAACCAGCTCGAGCTGTGGGAGACGATGCTCGCCGTGATGAAGCTCGGCGCCGTGATCCTGCCGACCTCCACGATGCTCGACACCGCCGACCTGCAGGACCGCATCGACCGCGGTGGCGTCGCACACGTCGTGACGAACCACGGCGAGACCCCGAAGTTCGACGGTGTCACGGGAGCGCCGTCGCGCATCGTGATCGGCGGCGCGGCCGACGGCTGGACGACCTACCCCGACGACCTCGGCACCCCGACCGACACCGCCGCGCGCCCCGTCGTCACGACCCTGACGACCGACCCCTGCCTGGTGTACTTCACCTCGGGCACGACGTCGAAGCCGAAGATGGTCGTGCACACGCAGGCCTCGTACCCGATCGGCCACCTCAGCACGATGCACTGGCTCGGCATCCGGCCCGGCGACGTGCACCTGGCGATCAGCTCGCCCGGCTGGGGCAAGCACGCCTGGAGCTGCTTCTTCGCGCCGTGGATCGCCGAGGCGACCGTGTTCGTGTACGACACCCCGCGGTTCGACCCGGCCGGGCTCCTCGACCAGCTCGATCGGGCCGGCGTCGACACCTTCTGCGCGCCGCCGACCGCGTGGCGCATGCTGCTGCAGGCTGACCTCGGACCGAAGCCGCGCGCGCTCCGCGAGGTCGTCTCGGCCGGCGAACCGCTCAACCCGGAGGTCATCGCCCGCGTGCAGGACGCCTGGGGCCTGACCATCCGCGACGGCTACGGCCAGACCGAGACGACCGCGATCATCGCGAACGCGCCCGGCGCACCGGTCACACCCGGTGCGATGGGCCGACCGCTGCCCGGCGTCACCGTCACCCTGCTCGACCCGCTGACCGGTGCGCCCGTCGACGAGGGCGAGGTCTGCCTCGACCTGACCGAGCGGCCGACCAACCTGATGGCCGGGTACCTCGGCGACCCCGACCGCACCGCGGACGCGATGCGCGACGGGTTCTTCCACACCGGCGACGTCGCCTCGCGGGACGCCGACGGCCAGCTGACGTTCATCGGCCGGACCGACGACGTGTTCAAGTCGTCCGACTACAAGGTGTCGCCCTTCGAGGTCGAGAGCGCCCTGCTCCAGCACGCAGCCGTGGCCGAGAGCGCGGTCGTGCCCGCGCCCGACGCGGCACGCCTCAACGTGGTGAAGGCCTACGTGACGCTCGCCGCCGGGTGGGAACCCTCCGAGGAGACCGCCCGCCGTGTGCTCGAGCACGCCCGGACTGCGCTGCCCGCCTACGCACGGGTGCGTCGGGTGGAGTTCGGCGAGCTGCCGAAGACCATCTCGGGCAAGATCCGTCGCGTCGAGCTGCGGGAGCGCGAGGAGCGTTCCGCGGCGTCGGGGACGGCGGTGACGGGGGAATGGCGCGACGACCAGTTCCCCGAGCTGCGTGCGGTGGGGCGGCGCGCGGACGACCGGCACGGGGCGGCGGGATCGGACGAGTCCGGGTCCGGGTCCGACGGATCCTCTTCGTGAGCGCGGACTGACCTGGCGTTCGCCCGGGGCGTCGGCAGCCGTGTCGGGCTGATCGCGCTGGTCCGATCAGCCGGCCCGCACGGACGGGTCGGTCAGGCGGCCCGGAAGAAGTCGCCGTAGGACGGGTCGCGCGGCACGTCGCCGAGCGTGCGGTGGTGCACGAGCGCCTCGATCTCGTCGGGGTGCCGCATGCCGCGGCGGTGCCACTCGTGCGGGTCGCGCTGCAGGGCGCCGAGGTCGCTGGTGTGGACCACGCGGCTCACGCTCCCAGGGTGACGACGCTGACGGCGGCGGCGGTGACCGTCACGGCCACGATGCCGACGGAGGTCGCGACCGCGGCGAGCAGGCGCCCGTGTGCCGCTTCCCGGACCTCGGAGAACTGCGAGTGTGTCGCGTCGATGGTGCTCATGGCCGGGCCCTCCCTGTGTCGTCGCACCCGCTGCTGCGGTGCTGGGACCAGACTGCGCCTGTTTCCCTAGTTTGTCTAACTACCGACTTGGATGCGTACGCATATGGGACATCGGGTCGCCCACCTCCGACCCGTCGGCGTCCATCGCATCGATCACGTCCGCGAAGAACGCGCGCATCTCGTCGATCGTCTGCGGGGACAGCCGCTCCGCCGCGGCGATCATCCGGGCGTGCACGTCGGTCAGTTCGGTCCGCACCTCGTCGTCGGTGTGGCCGGTCGCGACCAGGAGCACCCCGCGGCCGTCGTTCGGGTCGGCGCGCCGCTCGACGTGCCCCGAGGCGACGAGTCGCTTGAGCACCGCGGTGGTCGACGCCGAGGTGATCCCGAGGTGTGCCGTCAGGTCACCCGGGCGCACCTGCTGGCCGCGTTCGCCGGCGCGGAGCAGGAACCGCACGGCCTCCATGTCGGTGGCGTTCATGCCCATCGACCGGCGCGTGCGTTCCCGCATCGCGACCTCCGAGGCGCGGTAGCGCCGCATCATCGTCAGCAGCTCGACACCGCTCCGACCGGGACGGCCCGGGTACCAGTACCCCGTCGCGCCGTACGTGTCGTCCTCGCTCACCCCGCACCACCTCCCGCAGTGGCCCAGACGGTACCGGGGTCCGCTCGCAGGTCGGGGTACAGATCCACGGTCGTCCCACCGTCGGGACACCCCCGACCCGTCGGCGCGGCACGCCTGACCCGTCGCCGCGGCGCGCCCCACCCGTCGGCGCGGCACGCCTGACCCGTCGCCGAGGCGCGCCCCACCCGTCGGCGGGGCACCCGTCCGCCGGAGCGGCACGGACCGTATGCTCCGGGGTGAGCACTCGTCACACGAGACGGAAGGTCGGCATGACCAGCACCGCACCCACCCCCGACACCACGGCGACCCCCGTCCGCCGTACCCAGGCGACCGCGTCGGTCGCCGCGATCCTCGCGGAGTCCGCCGCCCGGTTGCCCGACGACGTCGCCGTCGTCGTGGGGGACGAGCGCACGACCTATTCGGAGCTGTGGGCGCAGACGCTCGCGTACGCCGGTGCGCTCCGTGCGCGCGGCATCGGCGAGGGCGACCGGGTCGCCATGCTCGTCCCGAACGTCGCGGACTTCGCCCGCGTCTACTACGCGACCCTCGCGCTCGGCGCGGTCGTCGTGCCCGTGCACGCACTCCTCAAGCGCCGCGAGATCGAGTACGTCCTGCAGGACAGCGGCGCAGCCGTCCTCGTCTGCGCGGCGCCGCTGCTCGCCGAGGGGGCCGCGGGTGCGGCCCTCGCCGGTGTCGACGTGGTCACCGTGCTCGCGCCGGCCGACGCCGACACGGGGCACGACGGCCTGGAGGCGCTGGCCGCCGCCGCCACGCCCCTCACCACGTACACGCCCCGCGATCCCTTCGACACCGCGACGATCCTGTACACGAGCGGCACGACGGGGCGGCCCAAGGGTGCCGAGGGGTCGCACTTCGCGCTCCTCGCCCAGGTCGACACGAACCTGATGAGCACGTTCGACATGCGCCGCGGTGACGTCCTGCTCGGCGCGCTCCCGCTCTTCCACACGTTCGGGCAGACCTGCACGATGAACACCGGCTTCCGCGCCGGCGCCACCATCGTCATGCTGCCGAGGTTCGACGGCGACGCGGCCCTCGCGGCGATGGTCGAGCACGAGTGCGTGATCTTCATGGGGGTGCCGACGATGTACATGGCGCTCCTCGACGCCGCGAGCCGGAGCGACGCGCGCCCGGCCCTGCGCTACGCCATCTCCGGGGGAGCCTCCCTGCCGCTCGCCGTGCTCGAGCGCTTCCAGCAGGTGTACGACGCTCCGATCCACGAGGGCTACGGCCTGACCGAGACCTCGCCCGTCGCGTCGTTCAACCACGTCGGCACCGCACCGCGGCCCGGGACCATCGGCACGCCCGTCTGGGGCGTCGACATCGAGATCGCCGACCCCGAGGTCCAGGACGCCGTGCACTTCCTGCCCCGTGGCGAGATCGGCGAGCTCGTCATCCGCGGGCACAACCTCATGAACGGGTACCTGAACCGCCCGGAGGACACCGCCGCGGTCATGGTGGAGGGGTGGTTCCGCACCGGCGACCTCGGGACGAAGAGCGAGGACGGGTACCTCACCATCGTCGACCGGACGAAGGACATGATCATCCGCAACGGCTACAACGTGTACCCGCGGCAGGTCGAGGAGGTCCTCGCGACCCACCCCGACGTGACCATGGCCGCGGTGTTCGGCGTGCCGCACGAGGTGCACGGCCAGGAGGTCGCCGCCGCCGTCGTCCTGCGCGGTGGAGCGACCGTCACGCCGGAGGAGCTCGTCCGGTTCGTCGCCGACGAGATCGCCGCGTACAAGTACCCGCGCACGGTCCACGTCGTCGACGCGCTCCCGCTCGGCCCGAGCGGCAAGGTGCTCAAGCGCGAGTTGGTCGAGCGCTTCGGCCGGTAGGATCGGCCGGGAGGGCCTTTAGCTCAGCTGGTAGAGCGCCACGTTTACACCGTGGATGTCGTCGGTTCGATCCCGGCAGGGCCCACTGGAGAAACCCCCGAGCAGGAGCCGGACGGCGCCTCGCACGGACGCCGCGGGCCGTGCCGGGAGCACCGACCGGCCACCTCCGGGTCAAGCGCTGTTCACCGGCTGCCACTACCTCTGCTCGTCGGAACCTCGTCCGAGGCTCCCGACATCGGAGAACCCATGAACGCGCGCACCGCACTGTCCTGCTTCGCCGTCACCGCCCTCGCGTCGCTGGCGCTCGCGGTACCGGCACACGCCGACGACGCCCCCTCCCTCAGCAGCAAGCAGCCCTACGTCGCCCCCAGCCCGTCGGACATCGGTGCCTACTCGCCCGCTCCGGACGGCTACGCACCCGTCGCCACGGAGTCGGTCGCCCGACACGGCTCCCGGGGGCTCTCCTCCTACAAGTACGACGCGCTGCTGCACCGCCTCGCCGCGACGGCGCAGGCCGAGAACGGGTTCCTGACGCCGGAGATCGGGAGGGAGTTCTCCGCGAACCTGGACGCCATCACGGCCGCGAACGTCGAGAACGGCTACGGCATGCTCACGGGTCAGGGCGCCGCCCAGCACCGTGGCATCGGCGCGCGGGCCGCACAGCGCAACGCGCAACTGTTCGCGGACGCGGCGAAGACGGGTGGGCGTGTCGTCGCCGAGACCTCGGGTGAGCAACGCGCCACCGAGTCGGGCGAGAACTTCCTGGCGGGCTTCGGGATGCCGGGTGTCGCGCTCGTGCCGCGTCCGGATCTGCTCTACTTCCACGAGGTCCAGAACCCGGACGGCACCGACAAGGCCGTGGGGTCGCCCGAGCGTGCGCGTGCCCAGGCGTACGAGGACTACATCGCCCGACAGACCGGTGCCGGCGGCACGATCGCCGCGGCGCTGCAGTACATCGAGAGCCGGCCGCGATCGGTCGCGGCGGCCGACGACCTGCTCTCCGGCATCTTCACGCCCCGGTTCATCGCTGCGATCGGCACGGACGCGGCGCACGTCTGGTACGACACCGCCGACGGCACCAAGGGTGGCGGGGTGACGTGCGCGCCCGGCGCCGACAGGACGGCGGACCCCGACGCCTGCGGCGATCCGAAGAAGTCGATCAAGACCCCGGTCGATGCGGCGATGGCGTTGTACAACCTGGACATCATCGCGGCGGACATGCACGACGAGGACGTCGCTCCGCACGAGTTCGACTTCACCCAGTACTTCGCAGGCCGATCGGCGGATGCCGAGTGGTTCGCGTACCTGCTCGACGCCGAGGACTTCTACGAGAAGGGCCCGAGCCTCGCCGGGCACGACGAGACGTACTCGATCGCCGAGCCCCTGCTCGACGACTTCTTCGCGACCATCGACGCCCGCGTTGCCGGCGGCGACGTGGTCGCGACCTTCCGCTTCGCGCACGCCGAGACGATCATCCCGTTCGCTGCGCTGCTGCGTCTTCCGGGATCCACGGTCGCCGCACCCGACGATCCTGCTCCGGCGTCGGATGCCGACGTCTACGACTCCGCCACCAACCCGTGGCGAGGGTCCCAGGTGACACCGATGGCCGCGAACGTGCAGTGGGACGTCGTGGCGCGAGCGGGCATCGACCCCGCCACCGGAGCGGCCTACACGCCGCTGGTGCGCATGCTCTACAACGAGCGTGAGATCGCGTTCGCCGCCGGGTGCCGTGCGGTCGCCGCCGGGTCGAACTGGGTCAAGGAAACCGAGCTCAAGCGCTGCCTCACCGGCGCGGCGATGTCCGAGAGCCCGCTGATCGCTGCTGCCACGCCGGGACCGGCGGGGACGCCCGCCTCGTCGCCCTCCCCGATGCCGGCCGTGACCACGACATCAGCGGCTCAGGGCGCCGGCACGCCGGTGGTCCCGGCGACGGGCACGCTGGCCGCGACCGGAGCACCGTCGCCCCTCGGGCCGGCGTCGCTCGCAACGCTGCTCCTCCTCGCCGGTACCGCAACGCTGGTGCTGCGTCGCCGGCGTCGGCGCACCGAGTGACACCGGTGTAGAGCGTCGGCATCCCCGGGGTCGCCGCTCCGTCGTCCCGCAGCCGGCGTCCTCCGCGCGTGGCGCTGCGGGCAGGATGAGCCCACCACTCTCGGCTGGTCACATCGCGACCCGAGCGGCCACCGGGACCCGATGGTGCTGGCTCCGTCAGATCCAAGCGGTCTCGTACGAGAGGTGCTCGCCGCGCTCCAGTTCGTCGAGGCCCCGACGGAGGGACTCCAGCCGTCCACGACCGACGACGGAGCAAGCCACGAGGCGCCCGCGCGTCTCGACCGCTGCGCAGTGGGTCGTGAGCAGGTCCCGCAACGCGGCGACGTCTCCGTCGGGTGCGAGGAGGACGCGAAGCGACCAGTGATCGCTCCGCTCCAGGACGTCCCCAGGGGTCAGGCCGATCTCGGCGTCGTCCGCGAGCGCGACGACATCACCGAGGCAGAAGCCGTAGGTGAAGAACGGGATGCAGCACAGCCGGTAGCGCTGGTCACGGAGCTTCTCGAAGAGCAACTGTTCGAACCGGAGCGACCCTGGGCCGCTGTCATCGAACGTCGTGTTCGCAACGAAGTCGACCTTGTCGCCCCACGCCGGAGCGGGGTGGAGGACCCACTCGTCCGGATTCGACGGCAGCGGCAACATGATTCCCTTCCACACTGACCGACGGCCGACGGCCGGCGCCCGCGAGCAAGCGTACTGAGCGTCGAGCGCGGGAGCGGCTCAGGAGAGAGCGGCCCTCCGAACGGGTCAGGGACGTCCCGGCAGTCGGAGGTCCCGCCACGTGAAGCCGCCTCGGGGTGGGAGTGCGGCCAGGATGTGATCACTGTCGAAGCGGGCCTTCGGTGCCAGGTCGTCGGGCAGTTCCCCGGCGGGCTGTGTCGCCTCCGTGACACCCTCGGCGAGCATCCGCACCTGCGCCTTGGCGACGAGTGGCACCCGCATCGTCCACTCGGTGACCTGCGCGAGCACCCGGTGCGCCCAGACCGGTGCCGGGAACACCCACACCGGCCGACCGACCACGCCGGCGACACGGCGGACGGCCTCGCTGAGCAGCAGCGCCTCGCCGCCGCGGACCGCGACGGTCCTGCGTGACAGTCGTCCCTCCAGTGCGCCGACCAGCACGTCCACGAGTTCAGCGACCGGGATCGGGCTGATCGTCTTCTCGCGCAGACCGACGGAAGCGAACAGCGGCACGGTCTGCACGGTGTGGCTGAGATGGTCGACGAGGTGGTCACCGTGGCCGTAGATCATGCCGGCCTTGAGCACGGTGTAGTCGAGCCCAGAGGCGCGGACCATCTCCTCCGCTGCCCACTTCGTCTCGTGGTACGGAGACCCCGTGCCCGGTCGCGCCCGCAGGAAGCTCAGGAGGACGACTCGCTGCACCCCTGCCCGGTGCGCTGCTTCGAGCACGGCGGCCGTCCCGCGGATGTGCACCCGCTCGAACGACTGGTCACCGATCTCGCGGTTGATGCCCGCGCAGTGCGCCACGGTGTCGACGCCCGCGAACGCCTCGGTGAGCGCGTCGACGTCGTCGATCTCGATCCCGGTCCGACGGGAGACGATCACCACGTCCTCGGGGTCGTACCGCTCCGCGAGGTGCCGTCCGACGAAGCCGGTCCCGCCCGTGATCGCAACCCGCATGCGTCTCTCTTCCGTCAGGGACGCCGCGCGTCCTCGATTCGAACTCTAGGGCGTTCGGGACCGTTCGACGGCGCTCCACATCGGGCGGCGCGCTCGACTCCACGTGCACGGTCGAGGACCGAGCCGTCCCGTGCCAGCCCGAGCTCCCCGCCGACTCGTGGGCCCGATCCGGTGTCCGGTGCCGATCGACTACCGGGCGCCAGTGGTGTCGCCTGGTCCGGAGCGGTGGTCGTGCCCCACGGGGCAGTCGCACCAGACGAGGATCTGCTCACCGGTCGCGATGCCGGTGAACGTCTCGACGTGGCGGGATGGGGACGGTGTGTTCGTCATGGTGACTCCTGATCCGACGGGTGGCTGGGTGGTCGCGGGTGATCCCGCGCTGCGGAACCCTTCCCGCGACTCGTGCTCGTGCTCGTGCTCGTGCTCGTGAGGACAGTCGGTGCACCCGCTCCTGCGGGCGGTCGCGATCGGGGACTTCGGACGGACGCGTCCCGACGCGATCGACGAGTTCGGACGGCGTGCTCCCGGTCCTCACTCGGTCGGACGCCTGCCTAGTGGTACTGCCCGTGGCGGTGGTCCCAGCTCGGGAACTGGTCGGACAGGAACCGCATGATGCGGTCGAGGTCGAGTCCCTTCCGGATGAGCGTCGGAACCGGAGCGACCGAGCGGGCTCCGTGTTGCTCGGGCACGAGGTGCCCGCCCTGGTCGACCATCGACACCATGACGCCCTGTTCCCAGCGGGTGTCAGCGTCGCGGTCGGGCTGGACGGAGGCGACGTAGTCGTCGGCCTCGACGAGGAGGTCCGCTGCGCCAGCGATCCGATCGCCGATCCCGGCGAGGACACCGCGGTTCCCCTGCCCGGACGGGTTCGCCGAACTCGCGAACGAGAGCAGTTCGTGCTGCTCCCAGAGGTCTCGCGCGATCGATTCGGCCGGCACTCCGAAGCGGATGACGAAGCACGACGTCGCCCGGCTGTCCATCACGAGTTCGCGGGAGCCGTCGTCGGGGATGTGTCGCAGTCCGTCCGGGCGCCAGGGGAGGATGCAGCCGAGCAGGACGTCCTCGTTCCAGCAGCGTTCGTAGAGTGCGTCGATCTCCGGCGTCGTCTCGGCCAGTCGATGCACCATCTCGAGCGAGCTGACGAGGACCACCCCGGGCTTCGACAGGGGCCGCTGCTTGGCGTCGAACTTCCGCTCCAGGCCACGTCGATCGGTCGTCATCACGATGTAGCCGACCTTGGTGGGGGCGACGATCATGCCACCCGGGGCCACGAGGCGCTGCGCTGCCGCTGCCTGCACGTCGTCACTCCATCGCACTGCTGTGGTCATCGGCCCGGCCTCGTCCCTGACAGATCATCGGTCTTCGTCAGACGATCGTATGGCGAACGATGGGGCCACCGCTGCTGATTCCCAGCGTGCACGCGGGCTGTCGGCGCAGACGGAGAGGTCGTTCAGCGAGCCGGCGGCGGCCGTGCCATCGGGCGGTGCGGCCTGCTGACCTGCACGACCAGGATCGCGTCGGGTCGCGCCGCTGAACGCGCACTCACCAGACGTTCGTCTGACCGTCACCCCGAGTTGGTCGGCGGAGGGGTCGTCCTTCGGCCGTACGTCGGTTCCGGCACCGACGATCCCGACGGGTGATGGTCACCCCTCGTCAGCAAGGAGAACAGTCATGGGAACCCTCGTTCCGACTCGTGCCACCGAGCGCCGGCGCACCACGCTCCTCGCGCTCACCGTGTCGACCCTGGCGGTCCTGCTCGCGGTGCTCGTCGCGCCCGGGCCGGCGTCCGCGTCGACGACCACTCCGTCGGATGCACGAGCGGCAGTGGTCCGCTCGATCGAGCGCGGCACCGTCCTGGTGGACATCCGGTCCGGGGCGCTCTCGTCGACGATGCTCGACCAGGTCGCGACGACTGGCTTCAGCGTCGGTGGACAGACGATGCGCCACTGGACCGACCTGACCACGCAGGAGGACGCGGAGGCGCGTGCGACGGCATCGCGGATGACGCCGCAGCAGCTGCTCGGCACCTCCGGTGACGGTGGTGCCGTCGCCGCGCCGCGCACCGCGGCCGGGGACCCGGCCGCCGAGATCGGGGAGAGCAAGCACTGGTGGAGCAACCACGAGTACTTCCTCTCCGGCCAGGTGGTCCGCACGATCGTCACCGTCGGTGCGGGCGTCTACCTCGCCGCCGTCTGCATCAGCCTCGACCTGTCGAAGACCTCGTGCACCGCCCTCGGGGTCCTCGTCGCCGGTGCGGCGGAGTTCATCAAGAGCGGTGGATGCGGTCGCGGGTACTGGTTCGACTTCCCGCAGGTCTGGAAGTCGCACTGCGGCTGAGGTGCGACACGCGCGTGGGCGGCGTGCTCCGGCGCGCCGCCCACCGGCGCTCCGGAGGGACGATCGTCGCCGGTCGCCGGTCGCCGGTCGCCGGTCGCCGGTCGCCGGTCGCCGGTCGCCGGTCGCGGTGAGCGGAGGGAGCGGACGCCCCGGACAGGATCCGGACGGGACGCGTGCGCCGCGGAAGGACTCAGGCGGAAGGTCCGCTGGTCCGTCGACCCTGGTGTGCCCGGCGCGGACGGCGGGGGACGAGTCGCCAGGTCAGTCGCCAGGTCAGCGGGAGGAGTCCGGCGGCGAGCAGGGCCTTGAGCGCGTCACCGACGAGGAACGGCACGAGTCCTGCGCCGAGGACGGCTGCGGGGGAGTGCGGAGCGCCGAGGTGCGTGAGGCTGATCGCGAGCCAGGGCAGCGCGACGGCGTACATCGCGGCGGAACCGAGCCCGAACGCGGCGAGGGAGCGCAGCGGTGTGCGGTCCCAGCCTCGCTCGGCGAGGAAGCCGACGAGGGCGGCGGCGACGACGAAACCGACGAGGTAGCCGCCGGAGGGCATCGCGAACGGGTTGCCGGAGGCGCCGCCGGTGAAGACCGGCAGACCGACGGTGCCGGCGACGAGGTAGAGGCTGGTGGCGGCGGCTGCCCGGCGGGTGCCGAGCGCGGCGCCGAGGACGAGGACCGCGAACGTCTGACCGGTGATCGGTACGGGCCACAGCGGGACGGTCAGCTGCGCTGCCGCTGCGAAGAGACCGGTCCCGGCGACGACGGTGGCGACGTTCGCAGTGGTTCCGCGGGCGACGAGATCGCCGAGGACGTGCGGCGTGGTGGTGGTGCTGGTCGTGGTCACGGTAGGCCTCCGGGTCTGTTCCTGGACGGGTGAGGTGCACCGAGCGTCGCACGACCGGGCCCGCGAAGTTGTGTACAACAGTGTGTCCAGCGCTGTCGACACAGGAAAGTTCGTTCCGGGGAACATGCCGGAAACATCCCGTCGCCAGGCTCGTTGCCACGCCCCCGGTCGTGTCCCGGTGGCGTCGCCCGGTCCACTCCGATGACGTGGTGTGTGTCGTTCCGGGTCTTCACCTCAGCCGTGCACCACCGATCGAAAGGGTTCGCCGTGTCCACTGACGTCGAGGCACCTCACGACGGCACCATCACTGTTCCTGGCTCCTCCGCATCGTCCGACACCCGCGCTGCGACGCGGGAGAGCCTGGAGGACTACACGCTGCGCTTCGCTCCTCGCTCCTACCGGAAGTGGGGCGCAGGAGTCGTCGCGACGAGCGCACTGGGCGGGATCGCGTACCTCGCCGACTTCTCGATCGGCGCGAACGCCGGCATCGCCTACGGGACGACGAACGCGCTGCTGGGCATCCTCGTCGCCGCGGTGGTCATCTTCGTCACGGGGATCCCGCTGGCGTACTACGCCGCCCGGTACAACATCGACCTGGACCTCATCACCCGGGCGTCGGGTTTCGGGTACTACGGCTCGGTGATCACGAACGTGGTCTTCGCCACCTTCACGTTCATCTTCTTCGCCCTCGAGGGGTCGATCATGGCGCAGGGCCTGGAGCTCGGGCTGCACGTGCCGCGGCCGCTCGGGTACGCCGTGTCCACGCTGATCGTCATCCCGCTGGCCGTGTACGGGATGAAGGCGCTCTCGAAGCTGCAGGTGTGGACCACCCCGTTCTGGTTGGTGCTCATGGTGGTGCCGCTGGCCTACCTGCTCGTCTCCGACCCGTCGTCGCTGTCGACCTTCTTCGCCTACGCGGGCAAGGACGGCTCCGGGACCGGGGTCAGTCCCGCATCGGTCATGCTCGCTGCGGGTGTGTGCCTGTCGCTGATCGCGCAGATCGCCGAGCAGATCGACTACCTCCGGTTCATGCCGCCCCGCACCGACGCGAACCGTCGCTCGTGGTGGCGTGCGGTGATCATCGCGGGCCCGGGTTGGGTGGTGTTCGGCGCGTTGAAGCAGGCGATCGGCCTCTTCATCGCCGTCTACCTGATCGCGACGCTCGACCCGGCAGCGTCGGCGACGGCGAACGAGCCGGTGCACCAGTTCCTCGGCGTGTACGAGCGGATGATGCCGGGGTGGCTGGCCATGACGCTCGCCGTGGTCCTGGTGGTGCTGTCGCAGATCAAGATCAACGTCACCAACGCCTACTCCGGCTCGCTGGCGTGGACGAACGCCTTCACCCGGGTCACCCGCGCGTACCCGGGCCGGCTCGTGTTCGTCGTCGTCAACCTCGCGATCGCGTTGGCGCTGATGGAGCTGAAGATGTTCGACTTCCTCAACACCATCCTCGGCTTCTACGCCAACTGCGGGATGGCCTGGATCGTGACGGTCGCCGTGGACATCGCCGTCAACAAGTACCTGCTGGGCTTGTCGCCGAAGCACCCGGAGTTCCGCCGCGGCATGCTGTACGCCTGGAACCCGGTCGGGGTGGTGTCGCTCCTGCTCGCCGCCGGCGTCTCGATCGCGGTCTTCTTCGGTGCGTTCGGTCCCGGCGTCGCTCCGTTCTCGGCGATCTTCGCCGTCGCGATCCCGATCGTGGTGACGCCCCTGACGGCGGTGCTGACCCGCGGGCGGTTCTACCTGCGCCGCACCGACGACGGCATCGACCTGCCGATGCTCGACGCCGACGGGAACCCCAGCGGGGAGCTGCTGCGCTGCCACGTCACGGGCCTCGAGTTCGAACGCCCGGACATGCTGCTCTCGGCAGAACGCGCTCCGGACGGGTCGGCGCAGTACATCTCGTCCCTGGCGTTGGCGACGGACAAGACGGGCCGGTACGTCCTGCCGGAGCAGCGATGACCGCCGCGGACGACCGGGCCCCCGCGACGGGTCGGCGGGGGCGTTCCCGCACCGACGTCGTCTACGAGCACCTCCGGGAACAGCTGATGAACGGCCGGTACGCGCCGCGCAGCCGACTCCGCGAGGACGCGATCGCGCACGAACTGCAGGTGTCCCGCACGCCGGTCCGGACGGCGCTGTTCATGCTCCGTGCCGACGGGCTGATCGACAACGACGAGTACGGGTACCGGGTGGTGCTGCCGGACCTGCACCACCTGGC
Organism: Curtobacterium sp. MCBA15_012; assembly: GCF_001864935.2. NCBI lineage: Bacteria > Bacillati > Actinomycetota > Actinomycetes > Micrococcales > Microbacteriaceae > Curtobacterium > Curtobacterium sp. MCBA15_012. The sequence goes on from NZ_CP126267.1 coordinate 1,569,935, forward strand.
CGAGCTGTACGAGCTCCGCGTCACGATCGAGATGCGCGGCGTGCAGCGCACCGTCGAACGGGAGCTCGCCGGCTACGACTTCGCGCTCCTCGGCGCGGAGCTGGACCGGTGGCGGGAGCTGCGACGATCGCCCCCGTCGCCCACGCCCCAGTTCGTGATGGACGACGAACGCTTCCACGTCACACTGTGCCGCGCCGCCGGGAACGAAGCCCTCGTCGAGGCGCTGGAGAGCGTCAACCACCGCATCCGCGCGGTCCGCATGTACGACTACGTGACCGAAGACCGCATCACCGCCACCATCGACGAACACCTCGCGATCGGTGACCTGGTGGTCGCCGGACACCTCGAGCAGGCCAAGACCGCGCTCGGGGAACACATCGGCGAGTCCATGGACACGGTGATGGCGCGCGCGACGCGCGCGATCACCAACATGGTCACCCGCGGCGTCCTCTGACCCCACCCCGACCGCCGCCCGCGCCGCCGTCGGTCGGCGCGGGCGGCGCCCCTCCTCCGTCTCGCCACCACCCGGGAAGGCAACCACCACCATGCCTGAGCAGCAGCCTGCGTTCGAGAGCGTCCTGATCGCCAACCGCGGGGAGATCGCCCGCCGCGTCATCCGCACCGCGAAGCGGATGGGCCTGCGCACCATCGCGGTGTACTCCGACGCGGACCGTGCCAGTGCCCACGTGCGCGAGGCCGACGAAGCGCACCGCCTCGGCCCGGCCGCCCCGGAGCAGAGCTACCTCGACGTCGACCGCATCCTCGCCGCCGCGCGGGCGTCCGGGGCCGGCGCCGTCCACCCGGGCTACGGGTTCCTGTCCGAGAACCCCGGGTTCGCCCGAGCCGTCGAAGCCGCCGGGCTGGTGTTCATCGGTCCGACGTGGCAGCAGATCGAGGCGTTCGGACCGAAGCACACCGCCATCGCGATCGCGACGGAGTGCGGGGTGCCCTGCGTGCCCGGGTCGGGACTGGTCGACACCGTCGACGAGGCGGCGACGGCCGCGGAGCGGATCGGCTACCCGGTGATGGTCAAGGCCTCCGGCGGTGGTGGCGGCGTGGGGATCTCCACCTGCTGGAACGAGGCCGACCTGCGGGCAGCGTTCGGGTCCGTGACCCGACTGGCGGCTGCGAACTTCGCCACACCGGGGGTCTTCGTCGAGAAGTTCATCGCCCGTGCGCGCCACCTCGAGGTGCAGGTCTTCGGCGACGGCGACGGGACCGTCCGGATCCTCGGCGACCGGGACTGCAGCCTCCAGCGCCGACACCAGAAGGTCGTCGAGGAAGCCCCCGCCCCGGACCTGCCCGGACACGTCCGCACGCTGATGCACGCCAGCGCGACCGCACTGGCCGAGCACGTCGGCTACCGGTCCGCGGGGACGGTCGAGTTCGTCTACGACACCGACACGCAACAGGTGTACTTCCTCGAGCTCAACACCCGCCTCCAGGTCGAACACCCCGTCACCGAGCAGGTCTTCGACGTCGACCTCGTCGAGTGGATGCTCCGCGTCGGACTCGGCGACACCGGCCCGTCCGGCTTCCTCGCCGGCACCACACCCGTCCCGAACGGTCGTCACGCGATCGAAGCGCGGGTCTACGCCGAGGACCCGGTGAAGCACTACCAGCCCTCCACGGGGCTGCTCACCCGGGTCCGGTTCCCCGACACCGACGGTGCGGAGCGCGGCGACGTGCGGATCGAGACGGGCGTCGAGACGGGCGACGAGGTCTCCCCGGTCTACGACCCCATGCTCGCGAAGGTGATCGTCACCGCCGACGACCGTCGCACCGCCTTCGCCGCCCTGCAGCGCGCCCTGTCGGACACCGAGGTCGCCGGCATCGAGTCGAACCTCGGCCTGCTGGGGGCGATCTGCACCACCGACGCGGTGCTCGACGCGGCCGTGACCACGAACCTCCTCGAGGACGTCTCCGATCCCCGGCCACGCATCGACGTGCTCCGGGGCGGCGCATCGACGACCGTCCAGGACTGGCCCGGCCGGATCGGTCTCTGGCAGGTCGGCATCAGCCCCGGCGGCCCGATGGACGACCGCTCCTTCCGGGCGGCGAACACCGCCGTCGGCAACCCGGAGGGCGCCCCGGCCCTGGAGTGCACCGTCTCCGGACTGGCGCTGCGGTTCACGGAGGAGACCGTCGTCGCCGTCACCGGCGCACCCGCACCCGTCACGGTCGGCGGGGTCGCCGTCCCGCAGTGGGAGCCGATCACCGTCCCCGCGGGCGGCACGCTCGACGTCGGCACCGTCCGCGGGACCGGGGTGCGCACCTACCTCGCCGTCCGCGGCGGCCTCGACGTGCCCAGCTACCTCGGCAGCGCAGCCACCTTCGAGCAGGGCCGCTTCGGCGGGCACGGCGGCCGCCCGATCGCCACCGGGGACGTCCTCCGTGCCACCACCACCACGTCGCTGGCCACGCCGACCGTCATCGATCCCGCCGCCCGGATCAGCACGAGCAGCAGCTGGGAGCTGCACGTCACCGAGGGCCCCCAGCCCGCCCCGGAGTACTTCACCCGGGAGGACGTGCAGCAGCTCTACGACGCCACGTGGACCGTGCACTTCCACGCCGCCCGCACGGGGGTGCGCCTGATCGGCCCGAGACCGACGTGGGCGCGCAGCGACGGTGGGGAGGCCGGCCTGCACCCCTCGAACCTGCACGACAACGCGTACTCCGTCGGCGCCGTCAACTTCACCGGCGACACCCCCTCCGTCCTCGGCCCGGACGGGCCGAGTCTCGGCGGGTTCGCGTGTCCGGTCACCGTGGTGAGCGCGGACCGCTGGAAGCTCGGCCAGCTCCGCCCCGGCGACACCCTCCGGTTCGTCCCCGTCGACAGCACCCAGCTGCCCGCGATCGCCGAGGCGAACCGCACGAACACCGTCTTCACGCCGACCCTGAGCCGTCGCGACGACGACGACGGCGTCCTGGCCGCCCTGCCCGCCACCGGGACGACCCCGGCGGTGGTGTACCGGCGCGGCGGCGACGACAACGTGCTCGTCGAGTACGGGCCGATGACGTTGGACCTCGGCCTGCGCATGCGGGTCCACGCCCTGATGCAGGGCCTCCGCGAGGCGGCGCCGGCCGGGCTCGTCGACCAGACCCCCGGCGTCCGGTCACTGCACCTGCACGTCGACCCCGCGGTGCTGCCGATCCGACGCCTCGTCGACCTGCTGGTCGAGATCGAGCAGCACCTGCCCGCCACGGACGACCTCGTCGTCCCGAGCAGGGAAGTGCACCTGCCGCTCTCGTGGGACGACCCGACCGTCGCCGAGGCGATCGCCCGCTACGGCTCCCTCATCCGCGACGACGCCCCGTGGAACCCCTCGAACATCGAGTTCATCCGCCGCGCCAACGGGCTGGAGACCACCGACGACGTGCAACGCATCGTCACCGAGGCCGAGTACATGGTCCTCGGACTCGGCGACGTGTACCTCGGCGCCCCCGCCGCCGCGCCGCTGGACCCCCGGCACCGACTCCTGACCACCAAGTACAACCCGGCCCGGACCTGGACGGCAGAGGGAACCGTCGGCATCGGCGGCACGTACATGTGCATCTACGGCATGGACAGCCCCGGCGGCTACCAGCTCGTCGGGCGCACCGTCCCCATCTGGGCCGGCCTCCGAGCGCGACGGACGTCCTTCACCGACGGACACCCCTGGCTGCTGCGGTTCTTCGACCGCATCAGGTTCCACCTCGTCAGCCCCGACGAACTCACCGACCTGCGCGCCGAGATGGCAGCGGACCGGCTGCAGCTCGACATCCGCCCCGGCGAGTTCTCCCTCCGGCAGCACCAGGAGTTCCTCACCCGACACGCCGCGGACATCGAGGCGTTCCGCGCCCGTCAGGCCGCCGCGTTCGAGACCGAGCGCCTCGCGTGGGAAGCCGCCGGCGAGTTCGCACCGCGCGACGACGGAGCGGCCGCTGCGACGACCACGGACGACGTGTACAGCCGCCTGCCCGACGGAGCGACCGTCGTCGAGGCACCGATGGCCGGGGCCGTCTGGCGGGTCGACGCCGCCGCGGACGACGTCCTCGACGACGGCGCGGACCTGCTGGTGCTCGAGGCGATGAAGATGGAGACACCGGTCCGGGCGCCGCACCACCTCACCGTGCTGGAACTGCTCGTCGCCCCCGGGGACACCGTGGCGGCGGGCCAGCCCCTCGCCGTCGTCACCGCAGCCGACGTCCACGCCGACGTCTGACCACCGGCCAGCGCCCCGAAACGGAGACGACCCGCACCATGAGCACCACCACTCCCACCTTCCGTCCCACGGCCGCCGCTCCCACGCCGGACCCGGTCGCCCGCGTCACCGCGGCCTACGAGCGGATCGCGTCCGTCGACCGACCGGAGGTCTGGATCACCCTCCGGGACCGGGACGACGCGCTGGCCCGGGCACGCACCGTGCAGGAACGCCTGGACACGGTCGGTGCCGAACGCCTCCCGCTGGCCGGCACGGTGATCGCCGTCAAGGACAACATCGACGTCGCGGGACTGCCCACGACGTGCGCAGCACCGTGGACCGGGTTCGTCCCCGACGAGAGCGCGACGGCCGTCGCCCGCCTCGAGGACGCCGGTGCGGTCGTGATCGGCAAGACCAACCTCGACCAGTTCGCCACCGGTCTCGTCGGTACCCGCAGCCCCCACGGCGTCGTCCGGAACGCGTTCGACCCGGGACTCGTGTCCGGCGGGTCCAGTTCCGGGTCGGCGGTCGCCACCGCGCTCGGCATCGTCGACGCCGCCCTCGGCACCGACACGGCAGGGTCCGGTCGGGTCCCGGCCGCGTACAACCGGCTCGTCGGCATCAAGCCGACCCTCGGACTGGTGCCCGCTCGCGGCATGGCCCCTGCGGCTCCGTCCTACGACACCGTCACGGTGTTCGCTCCCACCCTCGCCGTCGCCGAGCACGTCGCCGCCGTCATCACCGGGGTCGATCCGCTCGACCCCACCAGCCGTGCGTGGGACCCGGCTGCTCCCGCCGCCGCGCCGCCCACGTCGCGGCTGGCGATCGCGCGGGAACCGGACCTCGCGCCGCTCAGCCCCGCGTGGCGCGCCAGCTACGACCAGACGCTCGAGGTGTTGCGCGCCGCCGGCGCGGAACTGGTCGAGACGGACATCACCCCGCTGCTGGACGCTGCGAAGCTGCTCTACGACGGTGCGCTCGTCGCCGAGCGCACGTACGCCGTCGGCCACCACCTCGACGCCGACCACGGATCGGGGGACCCGAGTGTGACCGCGATCATCCGGGGCGGGCACGGTCCGAGTGCCGTCGACCTGGTGGCCGACCAGCAGACCCTCCGGCGCGCGGCCCTGACCGCTCGGACACTCCTCGGCGAGGTCGACGCGCTCCTGCTGCCCACCGCGCCCGGCCACCCGAGCATCGCCGACGTGCAGGCCGACCCGATCGGCGTGAACTCGTGGGTCGGGACCTTCACCAACTTCGTCAACCTGCTCGACCTCGCGGCGATCGCGGTCCCCGGAGCCGAGGCCGACGGCCGACCCTTCGGCGTCACGCTCATCGGTCCGGCCTTCTCCGACGCAGCCCTCGCCGACCTGGCCGACCGGTTCCTCCTGCACGAGACGGGGCGATCTGCGCCGTGGCGTCCGCCGACGATCGACATCGCCGTGTTCGGAGCCCACATGAGCGGACAACCCCTGAACCGGCAGCTCACCGACCTGGGTGCCGTCCACGCCGGACCCGCGGTCACCGCGCCGCGCTACCGCCTCCACGCCCTCCCGACGACGCCGCCGAAGCCCGGCCTGGTCCGCGTGCACGACGGCGGCGCCGCGATCACGGGGGAGCGGTGGTCGATCCCCGCCGCACGCGTCGGCACCTTCCTGACGCAGCTCGTCGCGCCGATGACCGTGGGCGTCGTCGAGCTCGGGTCCGGCGACACGGTCCTCGGCTTCCTCTGCGAACCGCTCGCGACCGTCGACGCACCGGACATCACCGACGCGGGGTCCTGGAGGTCCCACCTCGCGGCGCGGTAGGACCCGCGACGCGCGACGGCCGGGGCGGCGGCGACACGCCCCCCGCCCCGGCCGACGTGCGACGCGTCACCAGTGCACGTGCCACCCGATCGAGTTGTTGGTCGAGCCCCCGTGCGCCGACTCGGCGTGGGCGGTCGTCGGGGTCGCGGGCCCGCCGAGTGCAGCCGTCGCCGCGACGGCCACCGCCGCGGCGACGAGGCCGATCCGGGGCACGAGCGCCCCCAGGGACGCGAGGGACGGGGTCGAGGTCGAGGTCGTCATCAGGTTCTCCTCCGGACGGACGGACGGACGGACGGACGGACGGTCGGATGGGCGGACGGTCGGATCGGACAGGAACGGATCCGAACGAGCAGTGCAGGCCGCACCGCCTCGCGAGACGATCGTATGGCGAATCCTGCATCGCGAGCCCTGAGAACCCGACCAGCCACCGGTCGTCCGCGCCGCCAGGACGGCCCGCAGCCGGGACGCGTGGCAGGGTTGACCTGTCCGTCGAGCGCGCGGCTCCGGGTGGTCGACGCCGACCGGAGCCGACCGCCACCGCACGTCGTCACGCACGAGGAGACCCATGTCCCGCAAGACCATCGTCATCACCGGGGCCAGTGACGGCATCGGTGCCGCCGGCGCACGTCAGCTCGTCGCGGACGGGCACGACGTCGTGGTCGTCGGCCGTTCAGCCGACAAGACGCGCGCTCTCGCGGAGGAACTGCACGTGCCGTTCCACCTGGCCGACTTCGCCGAGCTGGAGCAGGTCCGCACCCTCGCCGCGGCGCTCCGGTCCGAGCACGCCCGCATCGACGTGCTGGTGAACAACGCCGGCGGGATCTTCGGTGACCGGGCCCGCACCGCGGACGGGTTCGAGAAGACGCTCCAGGTCAACCACCTCGCCCCGTTCCTGCTGACGAACCTGCTGCTCGACACCCTCCTCGACAGCCACGCGACCGTGGTCAACACGTCGAGCATCGCGGCACGGCTGTTCGGCCGGATCGACCTCGACGACCTCGGCAACGAGCGGCGGTACTCGTCGAACAAGGCCTACGGCGACGCGAAGCTGGCGAACGTCCTGTTCACCAAGGAACTGCACCGGCGCTTCCACGCCGACGGGCTGTCCGCCGCCGCGTTCCACCCCGGGGTGGTCCGCACCAACTTCGCCGCCGACACGACGAGCCTCATGCGCTTCGTGTACCGCACCCCGCTCGCCCGCGTGTTCGGCTTCATCGGCCCCGAGGCCGGCGCGGCGCCGATCTCGCAGTTCGCCGAGGGGGAGCCCGGCGTCGACTGGACCTCCGGCGAGTACTACGAGAAGGGCGTCGTGGCGCGGACCAACCCGCAGGCAGCCGACCCTGCCCTCGCCGCAGGACTCTGGGAGCGGAGCGCCGCGATGGTCGGACTGGCGTCCTCCGGACGCTGACCCGGCGACGCCGGGGCCGGACCGGTGACGGGTGACCGGTCGTCGGGGCCGACACCCGTGAGCGGGACGGACGCCGGGACGGACGGGAGGCGCGGTGCGGGCCCGCACCGCGCCTCCCGTCCGTCCTCCGGTCACCGACCGAAGCCGTCATCGCGGCGGCGCGCAGGCGGCGCCGTCAGCGCTGCGGGACCGGTTCCGTGAGGCCGAGGATGCAGCCCTCCACCGCCGCGATGCGGACGCGCTCGGTGTCGTCGTGCAGGACGCTCTGGCTGACCGCGCCGACGTGCGCGGCGACGACGGCGCGGGTGAACAGTGCCGGGTCGACGGTCGGTCGTCGCCCGATCCGCGCGAGGCTGCCGACGAGCAGCGGCTGCAGGGTGTCGTGGAAGTGGTCGGTGTGCTCGCGCAGCAGCCGGTTCAGCGCCTCGTCGTGCCGCGCGCGGGTGATCAGCACCGAGCGGATCGCGTACCACTTCTCCTCCGGCGGGAGCCCCGACACGACGCCGCGGACGACGTCGTCGATGGTCGGGTCGTCGGCGGTCTCGGCGCGCTCGAGCACGCCGCTGAGCAGCTCGAACACCAGGGCCGCCTGCTGCTCGTACACGGCGAAGAAGAGCTCGTCGACACTGCTGAAGTTCGAGTAGAACGCGCCGCGGGTGAACCCCGCGCGGCTGACGACCGCCTCGACGCTCACCGCCGTGGTGCCGGTCTCGTCGAACACCGCCTCGGCGGCCGCGACGAGCTGCGCCCGGGTGCTGCTGCGCCGTCGGACCGGTCGCGCGGCTGCCGGAGGGGGAGTGCTCATGCGTCCACGCTACTGAGCCGTCGGCGGCACCGCGGCGAGGTAGTCGTGGACGGGCCGGACCGGGGCCAGGGTCAGGTCGGTCAGGACGTGCGACGCGCTCACGACCTCGAGGACGGGCAGGTCGGCCATCGGTGCCATGACGTGCTCGAAGAGCTGCAGTCGCGCCGGTCCGGTCCAGGCCTCCTTGACCGTGACGTCGGTGATCTCGGTGCGCACGAGGTGTGCGGCCCGCAGGCCCTGGGTGAAGACGTCGGGCACGAACTTCACCATGAACGTCGGCACCGCGATCTGCGCCCGCGCCTCGTCGAGGTCGAGCGGTTCCCACTCGTACGCCATCGTCGCGGTCGCCACACGCTCGGCGCCGCGGTCGAGCGTCCCGACCAGGGCGCCCTCGTCGACGCGCAGCCGCGGGGTGCCGAGCACCTTCGGGTACGCGCTGAGCTCGCGGCCGGAGACCGTGGCGGCGAAGTTGTCGAGGTACATGGCGTGCAGGTACTCGCCGTGCTCGCCGTCGTGGGTGACCTGGATCGCCTGCCCGGACTCGACGTAGGGGCCGTAGCCGTCGACCTCGCCCATCTTCATGACCTCGAACCGGACGAGGGGCTCCTCGACGACCAGTGGTTCGGGCACGACCGCGCGGAGCGCCTCGGGGTCGGTGCGGTAGACGACGTTGAGGTACTCGCGGTCCCGGAAGCGCGTGGCGCGCAGCGGGTACACGGGGGCGGTGAGCGGGGTGGTGCCGCGGCGCAGCGCGTCGAGGGGATCCATGGGTCGTCCTTCCGATTGCAGTACAGATCGTATCGAGTACAGTCTGTATCGAGAGGTCCGGAGTGACAAGTCCCGGGCCCCATCCGTCCCCACGAGGGACCCCGCACCCGAGAGGAAGCCCAGATGGCGTACCAGCTGCCCGCAGACCACCGGTCCCGCCCCGTCGCCGTGATCGGAGGCGGCACGCTCGGCCGCCGCATCGCGCTCATGTTCGCGAGCGGGGGTGCCGAGGTCCGCGTCCACGACCGCTCCGAGCAGGTCCGGGACGACGCGGTCGCCTACGTCGAGGCCACGCTGCCCGAGGTCGTCGCGGCGCGGGACGGCGCGGTCGCCGGTTCGGTCCGCGGTGACGGCGACCTCGCCTCGGCCGTCGAGGGCGCCTGGCTCGTCGTCGAGGCGATCCCCGAGCGCCTCGACCTGAAGACGCCGCTGTTCGGACAGCTCGACCGGCTCGTCGCCGCCGACACGATCCTCGCCACGAACTCGTCGTCGTACCCGTCGCGGCTCGTGGTCGACGAGGTCGAGCACCGCGAGCGGGTCCTCAACGTGCACTTCTCCATGCCGCCCCAGCAGAACGCCGTCGACCTGATGAGCGACGGTGAGACCAACCCGGGGATCATGACGTTCCTGCAGGAGCACCTGCCCCGCTACGGCGTCTTCCCGTTCGTCGCGCGCCGGGAGTCGACCGGGTTCATCTTCAACCGGATCTGGGCGGCCATCAAGCGCGAGTCGCTGGCGGTCGTGGCCGACGGCGTCTCGACACCCGAGGACGTCGACGCCATGTTCCGGATCAACTCGGGTGCCCCGGCCGGGCCGTTCCGGATGATGGACCAGGTCGGTCTCGACGTCGTGCTCGACATCGAGGACCACTACGCCGCCGAGGACCCGCACCTGCCGGAGGGGCCGCGTCGGCTGCTGCACGAGTACGTCGACGCCGGGCACCTCGGCGTGAAGACCGGTCGGGGGTTCTACCGCTACGACGACTGAGCCGCGGCCGCCTCCGCCTCCGCGTCCGCGGCCGCGGGCGCGGACGAGGACCTGGACCGGTGAGCCGACCGCGAGCGGTCGCGGACGGGAGGCGTGGCACCGGACCGGCACCGCGCCTCCCGTCCGTCAGTCGACCACGGTCAGACCGACGATCGCCCGCTCAGGCCGCCATCGGACCGGAGCGGCGGTGCCCGCGCGGACGTCGAAGCGGTCGAGCATCATCACCTTGTGCCAGACCGCGACGAAGGCGCGGACGAACCGCTCCTGGCCGTCGCTGCCGGCGTCGACGTCGGCGACGGCCCGCAGCTGCGCGTTCGACCCGAACACCAGGTCGGCGCGCGAGGCCGTCCACCGTGCCTCGCCGGACGCCTGGTCCCGGCCGGTGAAGGGCGTGGCCGCGTCGTCGTCCTTCGTCCACACCAGCGCCGTGTCGGTCAGGTCGACGAAGAAGTCCGTCGTGAGCACGCCCACCCGGTCGGTGAGCACGCCCGTGTCCGAGCCGTCCCAGTTCGCGCCGAGCACGCGCAGTCCGCCGGTCAGGACGGTCCACTCGGGTGCCGTCAGCGTGAGCAGGTTCGCCCGGTCGAGGAAGACCGCCTCGGGCGCGACGCCCGCCGCGAAGTCGTCGTACCGCGGGGAGACGAAGTTCCGGAAGCCGTCGGCGACCGGGCGGAGCCACTCGAACATCTCGACGTCGGTGCGGTCCTGCGTGGTGTCGACCCGACCCGGTGTGAACGGCACGGTGGTCTCGGTGCCGGCGGCCCGTGCCGCCTGCTCGACGCCGACGCACCCGGCGAGCACGACGAGGTCGGCGAGCGAGACCTGCCGGCCGCCGGAGGTGCGGGCGAAGTCCGCCTGCACGCCACGCAGGGCCTCGACGACGGGGACGGTCCGGCGATTGACGGCCCAGTCCTTCTGCGGGGCCAGGGCGCGCTTCGCTCCGTGACTGGGAGGAGCACGTGAGACCGGCCGCTCGGCGCTGTGGATCCGGTCACGAGCGAGCACCCGCCGGGCGTCCACAGGGCCCCGCCGGGCACCCGCCGGGCGTCCGTCGGGCACCCGCCGCGCACCCGCCGGACTTCCGCCGGCGGCGACGACCTGCCAGCATGGTCCCCACCGGACGACGACGTCCGTCAGACCCGAAGGGACCCCGCCGTGTCCGTCACGCTCAACCCGTACATCGGCTTCCGCGACCAGGCCCGCGAGGCCCTCGACTTCTACCACCGCGTCTTCGGCGGGGAGCTCAAGACGATGACCTTCGCCGAGGGCGGCATGGTCCAGGACCCGGCCGACGCCGACAAGGTCATGCACGGCCAGATCGTCGCCGAGGACCTGACGCTGATGGCCTCGGACGCCCCGGCGAGCATGCCGACGCCGACCGAGAGCAACATCTCGGTGTCCCTCAGCGGCGACGACGAGGCACGGCTCACCGGCTACTGGGAGGGCCTCGCCGACGGCGCGACGGTCATCGAGCCGCTGACGAAGGCGCCGTGGGGCGACACGTTCGGCATGCTCACCGACCGCTTCGGGGTCACCTGGCTCGTGAACGTCAGCGGCGTCCCGGCCTGAGCGGGCCGGGTCGCGGTCCGCGGGACCACGGACGGACGGGAGGCGCGGTGCCAGCCGGCACCGCGCCTCCCGTCCGTCGATCGGTGCTGACCACCGACCGGAGCTGACCGACGGTCAGCGCCGATCCGCGATCAGTGCCGTCCGTCGATCAGTGCTGACCGTTGATCAGTGCTGACCGTTGATCAGTGCTGACCGTTGATCTGGCCGAGCCAGCGACCGAAGGTCGCCTCGTGCTCGTCGTGCAGCACGCGCAGCGTCGTGGTGGTGGGGTTCCAGCGTCGCTCGGTGTCGGCGCCGTGCCCCTCGTGGAGGTCCAGGCTCATGATGTGCTCCTTCGCAGGTCTGTGGATGGTTCGACGCCGGGGGCGGCTCCGGCATTCCCGATCACGGCGTGACCATGCCGCCGTTGACGTTCAGGGTCTCGCCGACGACGAAGCTCGACTCCTGCGAGGCGAGGAACACGTAGGCCGGCGCGAGCTCGGCGGGCTGCGCGGCGCGGCCCATCGGCGACTCGCTGCTGCCGAACTCGGGGAGCGACTCGGGGTCGACACCGCCGCTCGGCTGCAGGACGGTCCAGGTGGGCCCCGGAGCGACGACGTTCACCCGGATCCCGCGCTCCACGAGGAGCTGCGACAGCCCCTTCGAGAAGTTGTTGATCGCGCCCTTCGACGCGGCGTAGTCGAGCCGGTCGGGTGCCGGCTGGTACGCCTCCATCGACGCGGTCGTCGTGATGGTCGACCCGGGCTCGAGGTGGGGGAGCGCGGCCTTCACGAGCCGGAACAGCCCGAACACGTTGACGTCGAACGTCGCCTCGAACTGGTCGTCGGTGATGTCGAGCAGGTCGGGCTGCCAGCGCTGCTTGCCGGCGACGCTCACGACCGTGTCGATCCCGCCGAGGTCCGCCACGGCGCGCTCGATCAACTCGCCCGCGTACGCCTTGTCGCGCAGGTCACCCGGCACCGTCACGGCGCGGCGACCGGCGGCCTCGACCTGCTCGACCACGTGGTCGGCGTCGGACTGCTCCTCGGGCAGGTAGGCGAGGACGACGTCGGCACCCTCGCGGGCGAAGGCGATCGCGACGGCCGCGCCGATGCCCGAGTCAGCCCCGGTGATGACCGCACGTCGCCCCTGCAGCCGTCCGGTGCCGCGGTAGGAGCCCTCGCCCAGGTCGGGGACCGGGGTCATCTGCGACTGCAGGCCCGGCTCGTCCTGGGTCTGCGGCTCGGGGGAGACGTTCGGGTAGCGGGTCCGCGGGTCGCCGAACACGAACTGGTCGACGGGTGCTGCCTGGTCGTCGGGCGCGTGCCCGTCCTGCTCGGTCATGCTCGTGTGGCTCCTTCGACGGTGGGTGTTCCGGGGGACACACAACCCGTCCACCCCTGGAAGCACCTGCAGTGGCGTCCGTTGTGCGCACCGTTCCGGGGGACACGGGCTCCTGCGCGGCCGCCCAGGCTGCACGGGCAGCGTGACCGCCATGAGCGACGACCAGCACGACGAGCAGCAGACCCGCGACGACTTCGCCGACGCCGTCAACATGACCGCGTCGGAGCTGCAGCGGTGGCTGGACTCCGACGAGTCGAAGGAGGTCGGGCAGAAGCCGTCGAGCGGCGGCGAGTCCACTGGGCACGAGAGCGGGCGCCACATCGTCCGGATCCTCGAGAAGCAGCAGGGCGACTACACCGACGACGACTACGCGCACATGCGCAAGGTCGTCGGGTACGTGGCCCGGCACAGCAAGCAGGAGCCGAAGGGCGACGCGCACGACTCGAAGTGGCGCTACTCGCTCATGAACTGGGGCCACGACCCCGAGAAGTGAGCACGACCGACCGACCGGGCCCGGCCCGGCACCGTGCCCGGGCCGCGATCGGGCAGGATGGACCCGTGGACGACTCCGGCATGCCCCGTTTCCGTCGCGTCTGGTCGACGATCCAGGTCGGCGTGCTCGCCGCGGCCGTCGTCTTCTGCGTCGTGATGCTCGTGATCGGCCAGGGCAAGCTCGACCGCGTGTACGCCGTCGCCGCGGTGTTCTTCGGCCTGGCCCTGGTCGGGCACGCGACGTACCTCTGGCTGCTGGCGCGGTCGCGCCGCTGAGGCGGCCGTCCGGATCCCGCCGCTGAGGCGGCCGTCCGGGTCGCTCCGGATCGCCGGCCGCGCGGATCCCGCCGCTGCGGCGGCGGTCAGCCGCCGTCGGCCGTCCTGTGGGCGGGTCCGGTCGTGTGGTCCACGTGACCGCGAGACGGACGGGAGGCCCGTGGCGGCGTCGCCACGGGCCTCCCGTCCGTCCCGTGCCGGGCCGGACCGTCCTGCTAGGCGAGCTGCGAGACGCGTACCCAGTCGACGAGCATCTGCTGCGGGAACCGGGTCGTCGCGTCGGGCGACCCCGGCCACGTGCCGCCGACGGCGACGTTGAGGAGCACGAAGAACGGCTTGTCGAACACCCACGGGTTCGCGCCGACGTCGGCACGGGTGACCGTCCGCTGCGCGACCCCGTCCACCAGCCACGTGATCGAACCCGGGCGCCAGTCGACACCGAAGACGTGGAAGTCGTCGGCGAAGGCCGCGCCGGTCGGGTTCGTGTACGCGGCCGACAGGCCGGAGGCGCCGGAGTAGCCGGGGCCGTGCACGGTCGCGTGGACGACCGTCGGCTCGTACCCGACGTTCTCCATCACGTCGATCTCACCGCAGGCCGGCCAGCCGACCTGGCCGATGTCGGCGCCGAGCATCCAGAACGCCGGCCAGATGCCCTGCCCGCGCGGGATGCGGATGCGGGCCTCGACCCGGCCGTACTGGGCGGTGAAGGTGCTCTCGGTCTTCAGCCGGGCGGAGGTGTACGACCCGTCGGCCTCCCGGATCGCCGTGATGACGAGGTTGCCGTTGCCGTCGAGGGCGGCGTTCCGGCGGGAGTCCGTGTAGGTCTCGAGCTCCGCGTTGCCCCAGCCGCCGGCGCCGGTGTCGAAGCGCCAGATGCCGGGGTTCGGGGCGGTCCCGGCGGGGCCGTTGAACTCGTCGGCGGCGAGGAGCGCGGTGGTGGTGCCGGCCGTCGGCGTCGTGCTCGTGGTCCGACGGGTCGCGGCGGACGCGCTGTCGGTCGCGAGGAACGCGGAGCCGGCCACGGCCGCGGTGGCACCGCCGGCGAGGCCGAGGGTCAGGAAGCGACGGCGGTCGAGCGCGTCGTGGTGCTGGGGCATGGGGTGGTCCCTGTGCTGGACCGGACGGGTGCTCCGGCGGGTGTGGGTGGGGGGCTGGAGGATCTTGTCCCCTCCGAGCCCGGTGCGCCAGTCCGTGTTCGGGGGGCACCCGGACGAGGGAGGTCGGCGTGCCGCTGCGCCTCGCGGCCGGCCGGGGATGCGTGGTGCCGGGGCTGCACCGTCCGGCGTGTCGCGGGTCCGGTCCGGCTGCGCTTTCCGGCCCCGCGCGGAGGCCGAGCGACGTCTCGCGTCACGCTGCGTCGGGCGGTGTCGGGCTGTGTCGGCCTGCGTCGGGCGGTGTCAGGGGCGGTAGCCGACGCACAGGACGGTCACGTCGTCCGGGTGGTCACCGGCGTGGGCGAGCTCGGCGATGCCGTCGACGATCTGCTGCGGGTGCTGCCGTTCCGCGACCCAGGCCTCGAAGCGCTCGACCGCGTCGAGGTCGCCGCCGAACAGGTCGAGCACGCCGTCGCTCACCGCCACGACGACGTCGCCGGGCTCCAGGTCGGTCTGGTCGGCGGTCCACTCGGTGCCGACGCCGATCGGCAGGTGCGCCGCGCGCAGGGGGTGGACGGTGCCGTCGGCCCGGCGGAGCACGGCGAGCCCGTGTCCGGCGTCGACCCACCGCGCCCGGCCGTCCCGGGCGACGCGGAAGTGGAAGCAGGTGGTGAACTGCCCGCTCGTCAGGTCGGAGACGCCGGTCGCCAGCCCCGTGGCAGCGCGACGGACCGCGACGGCCGGGTCGGACTCGTCGACGGTGCTGCGGATGAGGGAGCGCACCGCGGCGGCGATCATGCCCGCGCCGACGCCCTTGCCCATCACGTCGCCGAGGGTGAACGCTGCACCGTCGGCGGTGGGGAACCAGTCGTAGAAGTCGCCGCCGACGGTCCGGGCCGGGATGCAGACCCCGACGGCGCGGAACTCGTCGGGCAGCCCGGCGGCGGTCGTCGGGAGCAGGGACTGCTGCACGAGCGCCGCGCGACCGATCTCGCCCTCGGCGATCCGGCGGCGGCGCTGCGCGGTGTCGAGCTGCAGCCCGGACAGGCGTGCGAGCTCGTTCGTGACCGCTGCCGCGGCGGCGTAGACGAGCAGGGCGAGCACGAGTCGGACGAGTTCGCTCGGCTGCGGGGTCCGCGGCGCGATCGCGTAGGACAGCATGAGCGTCGCGGCCGTCCCGACCAGGGGGTACACCACGTGCTGCCGGCCCGGGTTCGTCGCCATCCAGATCACCGGGAGCACGACGATCGCCAGGAACACCGACCGAGCGTCGCCCGTGCCGTAGCGGAGGAGTCCGATCGCCAGGAAGTCGAGTGCGGGGACGAGCAGTTCGAGACGGGTGACCGCGGGCCACCGTGCCATCGCCCCCGCGGCGACCAGCCCGACGAGCGCGAGGCCGACGCCGGACCACATGGCACGCGCGTCGGTGACGTCGAGTCCCTGCACGACCGTGCTCGTCACCGCGGCGGCGACGATGAGGACCGCGACCACGGTCTGCTTCGCGAGCGGGTGCCACGACGCGCGCAGGGCGCTCAGGACGATCGGCCCCGTGTCGTCCCGGACGGACGCCGTCCACGTGGGGGAGGCGTGGCTGCCGGTGGTGCTCGTCACGCGCCCGAGTCAATCGGGTCGAGCATCACTCGGCAAGTCCGCGTTCAGGGGTGTCGCGCAGGTTGGACTGGTATCGGCGACGTTGGACGACGGGCGTCGCCCGGTCGTGCGCGGGGCGTCGCGCGTTCACACGAAGGACGTGGCGGGTCCGCACGCGGGGCGTCGCGGCATCGCCCAGGGGCGTCGCCGGGTCAGACGCCGAGGCGGAGCAGCAGGGGCCCGAGGAGGCCGACGACCCAAACGAGCACCATCACGAGCGCCCCGCCGACGATGAACCGACGGCGCCGACGCAGGCGCGGACTGCGGTCGTCGTCGCCCCACATCTGCGCCCGCACGAGCGTGCGGTTCGCCTGCTCGACGACCTTGCGCACCTCGGGGTCGTCGAGCGGGAGCGCCCCGGACCGGGCGTGTTCCGCGATCGCCGTCGCTTCGGCGACGGTCAGCTCGTCCTTCGGCATGGGGCCATCGTCCCACCCCGTGCCGTGCGGCGGCCAGGAGCCCTGACGGGTTCAGCGGGTCGGGCCGCCCTCGGCCCGCAGGCGAGCGAGTTCCTCGGCCAGGAGCTCGCGTGCCCACCCGACGTCGTCCTGCCGGGGACGGTGCGCCAGGTGCAGGGCGAGCCCGTCGAGGAGGGCGTGGAGCCGCGCGACCCGGCGCTCGGTCGGGGCCGGTGCTCCGCTCCCGGTCCCGGACGGGTTCAGCAGTGCGAGGAGCGACGCGCACGCGGACCGCACCGCGCGGTCGGCCTCGTCCCACGCCGCACGCACCCCGGGATCGGTCAGGGCGACGGACCCGAGGGTGAGGAACACCTCGGTCTCGGTACGGCGCTCGTCGTCGAGCGGCAGCAGCTGCTCGAGGCACCGGGAGACGAGGGGGACCGGGTCGACCTCGGGCGCGGGCAGGGAGGGGTCTGCGAACACCGCGTCCATGCGCTCCTGGACCCGTGCGGCCACGCGCCGGAGGCAGGCCACGCGCAGGGCGTCCTGGGTCGGGTAGGCGCGGCGCAGCGAGGCGGTCGCGATGCCCGCCTCCTCGGCGACGTTCCGGACCGAGAACGCCACGAGCCCGTCGCGCGTGAGGACCCGCCAGGCTGCGTCGCCGATCTGCCGGTCGCGTTCGTCGTGGTCGATCAGGCGGGGCACGTGCCGATCGTACACAGTCGTACTAGCATCGCCGTTGTGAACACAGTCGTACTCAATCGGTCCTCCGGTACCCAGGGGTTCCCGTGCTGATCGCCGTCATCGTCGCCTGCGAAGCGGGTTTCTGGGTGGCGGTGCTCGGCGGCCTGGTCCTCCGGTACGTCGTCGGACTCCGCCGGACCGGAGCGGTCCTGCTCGCCCTCGGGCCCGTCCTCGACGTCGTCCTGCTCGCGGTGACCGCACTCGACCTCGCCCGCGGAGGGACGGCCGACTGGATGCACGGTCTCGCCGCGCTGTACGTCGGCGTCTCCCTCGCGCACGGGCGCCGCATGGTCGCCTGGGCCGACGCGCGCTTCGCCCACCGGCGGACGGGGCGTCCGCTCCCGGAGCGCAGGACCGGGTGGGCGTACACCCGTGCGTGCTGGGCCGACGTGCTCCGGACCGGCCTCGGCGTCGTCGTCGCGGCCGGCGTCATCGGAGCGTTCGTGCTCGCGTTCGGTACCGGGGAGCGCACGGCAGCCCTCGTCGCGTGGCTCCCGGTCCTCGCGGTCGTGCTCGGCGTCGAACTCCTGTGGGCCGTCAGCTCCACGGTGTGGCCGAAGCGCGCACGCTGACGGTGCCCGGTCGTCGCGACACCCGACGACCGCGCACGATGCCGGAGCGCGGTCGTGACGACCCCGCCCGGCTCGTGCGCTCGCCGCGGCCGTCGCCCGTCGCCCGTCGACGTCGGGTGTCCGGTGGACGACCCGCTGGACGGCACCGCAGGCCGCACCGGGTACCGATGGGGACATGGCACATCGGTTCCGCGGGAAGATCGTCGTCGTCACCGGAGCATCGAGCGGCATCGGGAGGGCCGCCGCGCACGAGTTCGCGCGG
The DNA here is from genome assembly GCF_001864935.2 of Curtobacterium sp. MCBA15_012. Classification (NCBI taxonomy): domain Bacteria; kingdom Bacillati; phylum Actinomycetota; class Actinomycetes; order Micrococcales; family Microbacteriaceae; genus Curtobacterium; species Curtobacterium sp. MCBA15_012. Next base: position 1,588,275 of record NZ_CP126267.1, read on the forward strand.
CAGGGCGCGACCCTCGTCCTCGCCGCTCGCGGCAGGGAGAGCCTCGAGGCGGCGGCGCAGGAGTGCCGCGACCTCGGTGCCGAGGCGGTGGCGATCCCGACCGACGTCGCCGACGAACACCAGGTCCGTGACCTCGTCGCCACGACGACCACGCGCTTCGGCCGCATCGACGTCTTCGTCGGCAACGCCGCCCTGTTCGTGTACGGCCTGTTCGAGCAGACCCCCGTCGAGGCCTTCAAGCGGGTCGTCGACACGAACCTGCACGGGCACGTGCACGCCGTGAAGGCGCTCCTGCCGCACTGGAAGCAGCGCGGCGAGGGCACCTACGTGCTCGTCGGCTCAATCCAGTCGCTGCTGTCCGCGCCGTACCAGTCGGCGTACGTGACGAGCAAGCACGCAGCCCTCGGCCTGATGGACGTGCTCGCCGACGAGCACCAGGGCACCCGGATCCGCTTCGGCGCGGTGCTGCCGTCGACGATCGACACCCCGATCTACCAGAACGGCGCCAACTACACCGAGAAGGCGTCGCACCCGCTGCCGCCGACCGTGTCGGTCGAGCGCGCCGCGAAGGCCGTCGTCCGCCAGGCGCTGCACCCGAAGCGCAACCGCTACGTCGGACGCCTGCAGGCGGCGCTCGTCCCCGCCGAGTTCATCGTCCCCGGGATCTTCCACCGGATCACCCGTCCCGCTGTCGAGGTGTTCGCGCTCCGCGGTCGCCAGGCGCCCACCGACGGCAACCTCTACGCGCCCGCCGACCACGCGAACGCGACCGACGGTGGCTGGGTCGCGAAGCGCCGCCGCGTCACCCGCCCGCTCCTGTGGGCGGGCATCGCCGCGGTGGTGGGCACGGTCGTGCTCGGCCGCTCGCGTCGCTGACGCACTACCGGACGGACGGGAGGCGCGGCACCGGTCGGTGCCGCGCCTCCCGTCCGTCACCCGGTCGCGTCACGGACGCGGCCCACCGGACCGGGTCGGCCCGTGCCCGGCCGTCGCGACCGGGCGTCCCGTCAGGCCGCGCGCTCGACGCGCGGGCCGTCGAGCACCGCGGCCACCGCCTCGATCTCGACCAGTTGGTCGTCGTAGCCGAGGACGGTGACGCCGAGCAGCGTGCTCGGCACGTCGTGCTCCCCGAAGGCGTCGCGGACGACCTGCCACGCGGCGACGAGGTCGGCCTGCCGCGTCGAGGCCACGAGCACCCGGGTCGAGACGACGTCCTCGAGGGCGGCGCCGGCGTCCGCGAGCGCCTGGCGCAGGTTCGCGACGCAGGCGGCGGCCTGCCCGGCGTGGTCGCCGACGGCGACCGTGCGGCCGTCCGCGTCGAGTGGGCAGGCCCCCGCCAGGAAGACGAGCCGCGCATCGGCCGGTGCGGTCGCGGCGTAGGCGTACTCGGCGACCGAGCTGAGGGACGAGGACCGGATGAGCTGCACAGCGCTGACCATGACGCCATCCTCCCCGAGGCCGGCACCTCCGGCTCGGGTCAGGGGTCGAGGCGGGTCCAGCCGCTCAGCGCCCGCCAGGTGCGCGGGTCGAACGTGAACACGCTGCCCATGCCCGGCTGGTCCAGGCGCCGCGAGACGGGCTCGCCCCGCAGGTCGGCGAGGAGCAGCGCCCCGACAGCGCCGTGGGCCACCACGGTGACGTCCGTGCCCCGACCGGCGGCGGCGGTGAGGTCGCGGACCGCCCCGACGATCCGGCGCTGCGCGTCGACCGCCCGCTCCCACCCTCGCACCGACTCCTCGGGCCGCGCGAAGAACGCGTCGACCACCGGTTCGAACGCCTCGGGAGGCAGGTAGCCGGTCGCGCTCCGGTCGATCTCGCCGAGCCGCGCGTCCTGCTCCGGCACCACACCGACCGCCGCGCCGAGGACGGCCGCGGTCTCGACGGCCTTGCGCTCGGTGCTCGAGACGATCCGGCGCACCCCGGGTGCCCACGCGACGCGGTGCGCGCCGGACGCCCGGGCGCGGCCGGAGTCCGACAGTCCCCAGGACTCGATCGGGACCGCGGGGTCGACGACGACCTCGGCGTGGGTCAGGAAGAACGACGGCACCGGCACAGCCTGGCAGACCCGTCCCGCCACCACGGCAGGGGTCGGTCGTATGGTGTGCTCGTGGAGTTCCCGGGGGAGGCGGACGGCGCGCGTGACGCGTCGACCTCTCCGGGGTCACCCCGGGGCACGCAGGACCAGCAGGACCACACGCCCCGAGAGGCGCGGCGCGCTCCGCGCACCAGCCCTCACGGAGGCACCGACAGGTCCCCCGGGAACCCCACGCACGCACCGCTCCCGGTCGTGGCGCAGGCGCTCGCCGACGCCTTCCTCGCCGCCGACGACTGGAGCCGCGACGCGCTGACCGCCGCCGGGTACGACGTGCTCGGGGTGGAGCGGACGTACGTCGGTGTCGCGGTCGGGACGGCGCTCGACGCGTACCCACGGCCGCCCGTCGACGCGCCCCGGCAGCTCGCCGCGGTGCTCGCGACCGCCCCGCGCCTCGTCCGCCTCCACGACAGCCGCGGACCACGACGGCCCGTCCGGGTCCTGGCCCGGCAGGCCACCGCCGTGCGGGCGCGCCCGGTGACGGACAGCCCGCTGCTCGTCGACACGCTGCCCGAGCTCGCCCGAGCGCTCGACCTGACGGTGGGGCGGTTGCTCTGGCTCGCCGACACCCGCGGGTGGAACCGCCGTCCGGGTGCGTCGAGTCCGCTCCACCACGTCCGGCACGAGTGGGTCGCGCGGCCCGGGCGGACCCCGAGGCTCCTCGAGAAGCCGATGGCGATGCTCCGGCGCACCCAGCGGACCGTCCTCGACGACCTGCTCGCGGCGCTGCCGGTCCACGACGCAGCGCACGGCTTCGTGCCCGGGCGCAGCGTCGTCACCGGTGCCGCCGGGCACGTCGGACGCCGGGTCGTCCTGACCGCCGACCTCACGTCGTTCTTCGCCACGGTCCGAGCGCCGACCGTGTACGGCGTGTTCCGCGCCGCGGGGTACGCCGAGCCGCTGGCGCACGTCCTCACCGGGCTCTGCACGCACCGGGTCCCGGTCCACGTCCTCACGGCGATGCCGCCGGGTGGGAGCATCGACGAGCGTCGGGCGCTCCGGGACGCCCTCGTCGAGGCGCACCTGCCCCAGGGAGCCCCGACGTCGCCGGCGCTCGCCAACCTGGCCCTCCGACACCTCGACGCCCGACTGGCCGGGTGGGCGACCGCAGCGGGGGCGACGTACACGCGGTACGCCGACGACCTGACCTTCAGCGGCGACGACCGCCTCGCTGCCCGCGCCGACGCGTTCCTCCGCGGTGTCGAGCGGATCGTCGCCGACCAGGGCCACACGCTGAACCCCCGGAAGACCCGGGTCCGGCCCGCCGGGGTGCGGCAGTCGGTCACCGGTGTGGTCGTGAACGAGCGCACCGCACCCGGCCGCCGCGAGGTCGACCGTCTCAAGGCCGTGCTGCACAACTGCGTCGTGCACGGTCCGGCGTCGCAGGACCGCGCGGGGCACGCGGACTTCCGGGCGCACCTGCTCGGCCGGATCGGCTGGGTCGGTCAGGTGCACCCGGACCGGGCAGCGAAGCTCCGGGCGCTGTTCGCCCGGATCGAGTGGTGAGACGAGCCCCAGCGCACGGAACCACCCGGTAGCGGCGCTCGTCCGAGCGCCGACCCCGGACCGCGCCCCTGGCCCCGCACCGGTGTGCTCGCTACCGTGACGCCATGACAGCGCACCGCGTGACCGCACCGCAGCCGCCGGCGGACGGCACGAAGCCGAAGGGGCCGGCGTCGTACTTCCCGAGCATCGAGAAGACCTCCGGCCGTCCGGTCCAGGAGTGGCTCGACCTCGTGGCCGACCGGCTCGACACCCACCGGCACATGGAGGTCGTGACCTGGCTCAAGGAGGAGCACGGCCTCGGGCACGGCCACGCGAACGCCCTCGTCGCCTACGTGCGGCACGCGCTCGCCTGACCCCGGGACAGCGCCGCACGTCACACGACGCAACGCACGGTCACGTGCCGCAACACCCGCCGACGCGGGCCGGGGCGCGTCGTAGCGTCACCGCATGACCGACTACCTCGACCGCGAGCGGGACAAGACCTTCACCCGGGTCTACAAGCAGCAGACCCCGGACATCCTGCAGGCCTTCGTGCAGTTCGACGCCGCGGTGTTCCAGCCCGAGGGGCGCGCGATCCCACTGCGGTACCGGGAGCTCATCGCGCTCGCGGTGGGGATCACCACGCAGTGCGTGTACTGCATCGACGCGCACAGCCAGCGCGCGGTGGCCGCCGGCGCGACGGAGGCCGAGCTCGCCGAGGCCGCCTGGGTCGCGACCGCCATCCGCGCCGGCGGTGGCTTCGCCCACGGGCGACTCGGCTTCAAGTTCGGCGCCGACGCCACCCCGCCCGAGCACGCCTCGCAGCCGCAGACGCAGGGCCAGCCCGAGCCGCACGACCACGGCGCGAGCCAGCCGCACCAGGGGACGAACCCGTGAGCACGCGCCCCGTCCTGGTGACCGCACTGCAGGGCGCCGGCTGGCACCCGGCCGCCTGGCGCGTCGCCGGACCCGCCGCGCGCCGTCTGACGAGCCTGCGCCACTGGCGCGACGTCGTCGTCGAGCAGGACCGCGCGGGCACCGACGCCGTCACCCTCGAGGACTCCTTCACCGCCGGACCCCTCGACCCGGACGGGGACCTCGAGACCCGCACGGTCGTCGGGCGACTCGACGCGCTGCTCGTCGCCAGTGCGGTCGCCCCCGCGACCCGCGCCGTCGGTCTGGTGCCGACCGTCTCGGTGACGCACACCGAACCGTTCCACGTCGCCACGGGCCTCCAGACCCTGGACCACGTCTCCGCGGGGCGAGCCGGGTGGCGGATCCAGGTGAGCCCGACGGCCCGCGAGGCCGCGCTCTTCGGCCGCCGCCCCGGCGGCGACGACGCGGCCACGCTGTTCGCCGAGGCACGGGAGGTCGCCGAGGTCGTCTCGCGGCTCTGGGACAGCTGGGACGACGACGCGATCATCCGCGACGTCGCCACCGGTCGTTTCATCGACCGCGACCGCATCCACGGGGCCGCGTTCGTGGGCGAGCACGTCTCGGTGCACGGTGCGTCGATCGTGCCGCGCTCGCCGCAGGGACGGCCGCCGGTGTTCGCGCTCGCGCACCGCGCCGACGCGGCGGCGTTCGCGGCCGACGCGGCGGACGTCGTGCTCGTCACGCCGGGTGGGGCCGGTCCGTCGGGGAGCGCCGGTCCGACGGGTGGGCCCGGTCCGTCGCACGGAGCCGGCCTGGAGGCGCGGGGTGCGCTGGCGCTCGTCCGTGACGCCGAGCAGGCGGCCGGGTCCGACGTCCGCCGTCCGGTCCTCGCGGACCTCGCGGTCCTCGTCGGGGCGTCCGCGTCCGAGGCCGCCGACGCCCTCGCCGCGCTCGACGCGGCCGCGGGCTCGTCGTACGCAGAGGCGTCCGACGCTCCGGTGCTCGCCACCACCGTGCCCGAGCTGGTGTCCCTGGTCGGGGACCTCGCGTCCCTCGGGTACGCCGGCGTCCGGCTCCGGCCGCTCCGCATCCCCGAGGACAGCACCGCCGTCGCCCGCCGACTCGTGCCGGCGCTCGTCGCCGCCGGGTTGCGCGCCGACGTGGCCTCCCGTCCCACCGCCGACCTGCGCACCCGACTCGGCGTCGCGCCCGCGGTCAGCCGGTACGCCCGCACCACCGCCGACCAGGAGGTCCCGGCATGAGCACGAAGCGTCAGGTCCACCTCGCCGCCCACTTCCCGGGCGTCAACAACACCACCGTGTGGAGCGACGACCGCGCGGAGAGCCAGATCGCGTTCTCGTCGTTCGAGCACTTCGCGCGGAACGCCGAGCGGGGGTGCTTCGACTTCCTGTTCCTCGCCGAGGGGCTCCGGCTCCGCGAGCAGAAGGGGCGCATCCACGACCTCGACGTGGTCGGTCGACCGAACACGCTCGCGATCCTCGCGGCGCTCGCCGGCGTGACGTCGCACATCGGCCTGGTCGGGACGCTGCAGACCACGTTCAACGAGCCCGTGGAGCTCGCGGAGCAGCTCGCCACGCTCGACCACCTGACCGACGGGCGCGCCGGCTGGAACGTCGTCACGAGCTCCGACGCCTTCCACGGCGCGAACTTCCGCCGCGGCGGGTTCCTCGACCACGCCGACCGGTACACGCGGGCCGACGAGTTCGTCACCCTGGCGCGCGAGCTGTGGGACTCGTGGGCGCCCGACGCGGTCGTCGCCGACGCCGCGGGCGGGGTGTTCGCCGACCGCTCCCGCATCCGCGACGTCGACCACCACGGGCCGCAGTTCGACGTGCGCGGGACCTTCCCGGTGCCGCGGAGCCCGCAGCGGCACCCGGTCGTCGTGCAGGCGGGGGACTCCGACGAGGGCCGCGACCTCGCCGCCCGACAGGCCGAGGTGGTCTTCTCGCTGCACACCGAGTTCGACGACGCCCGCGCCTTCCGCGCCGACCTCACGGAGCGGCTGGCGCGCGTCGGCCGCTCGGAGGACGAGCTGCTCGTCCTGCCCGGGGCGACGTTCGTCCTCGGCGACACCGCGGCGGACGCCGAGGAGCGGTCCCGCGCGATCCGCCGCGCCCAGGTCAGCCCGGCCACGGCGATCGCCTTCCTCGAGCAGGTGTGGAACCGCGACCTGTCCGGCCACGACGTCGACGGGCCGCTGCCCGACGTCGAGCCCGACGTCGACGCCGAGACGATCACGCGCGGTCGGGTCCGGCACGTCCGCGACCCACGGGCGACCGTGCAGGCGTGGCGCGACCGGGCCGACGCCGAGCACCTGTCGACCCGGGACCTCGTCATCGCGGTCTCGACGCGGGGCGGCTTCGTCGGGACGCCGTCGCACATCGCGTCGGAGATCGACCGGTACGTGCAGGAGCGCGCGTCCGACGGCTTCGTCGTCGTCCCGCACACGAACCCGTACGGCCTCGACGAGTTCGTCGACCGCGTCGTCCCGCTGCTGCAGGAACGCGGCGTGTACCGGCAGGCGTACGACGACGGTGCCACGCTGCGGTCGACGCTCGGGCTGCCCGGCCACGTCCTCGACCGCCAGGAGGTCTCCGCGTGAACGCCGTCCCGCTGTCCGTCCTCGACCTCGTCCCGGTGTCGTCCGGGTCGTCCTCGGCGACGGCCCTGCGCAACACCCTCGACCTCGCCCGGGCCGCCGAACGCGCCGGGTACGCGCGGTACTGGCTCGCCGAGCACCACCTCAACCCCGGGGTCGCCGGCAGCGCGCCGAACGTCGTCATCGGGGCCGTCGCGGCCGTGACCTCCCGGATCCGCGTCGGCAGTGCGGCGACGCTCGTCGGGAACGTCCGCGGGCTGCAGATCGCCGAGACCTTCGGGACCCTGACCGGCCTGTACGGTCCCCGGTTCGACCTCGGGCTCGGGCGCTCCGGAGCGCCGGCACCCGGGACGCCGAAGCCGCCGTCGCTCGCACCGCGGGCCGACGAGGTCGTCGACGGGCTGCTCGTCCCGGCGCCCTTCGACCTCCGGATCGCGCCGGGGTCGAAGTTCGCGCTGCAGGGCGAGCTGCTCGGTCGGGTGCCCGGCGACGTCGAGCGGTTCGACGGCGACCTCGCGCTGGTCCGGGAGCTGTTCGCCGGCACCTGGACCCGCGACGGTGCGGTCGTCGAGGCACCCCCGGCGACCGGTGCCGACGTCGAGCTCTGGATCCACGGGTCGACCGGCGGCGAGAGCGCCCGGGTCGCCGGGTCCCTGGGCCTGCCCTACGGCGCGAACTACCACTCGTCACCCGGGACCGTCCTGGCCTCCGTCGCGGCGTACCGGGCGGCGTTCCGACCCGGCGTGCTCGCGGCGCCGCACGTGATCGTGTCCGCCGACGTGGTCGTCGGTCGCACCACCGAGGAGGCCGACGAGCTCGCCGAGGGCTACGGCCCGTGGGTGCACTCGATCCGCTCGGGCACGGGTGCGATCCCGTACCCGACGCCCGACGCGGCCCGTGCGACGCCGCTCCCGGACGACGCCGCTGCCGCCGTGCGGGACCGTCTCGCGACGCGGTTCGTGGGCGACGCCGGCCACGTCGCCGACCGGCTCGAGGTGCTCCGTCGCGTCACCGGGGCGGACGAGCTGCTCGTCACGACCATCACGCACGACCACGACGCCCGGGCCCGCTCGTACGAGCTGCTCGCGGCCGAGTGGGCGCGGCGGGCCGCGGTCGGCGAGCCCGCCTGACGCGCACCGCGCACCGCGCATCGCGCACCGCCACACGGAGGACACCCCCGTGACCACGACGGTCACGGGGGTGTCCGACGATCGGAGCCCCGCTCAGCCGTTGTCGAGCGGCAGCCCCTCCGGGTTCACCTGCGAGGTCTGCACGGCCTCGTTCGACAGGTTGTACGCCCGCAGCCACTTCGCGTAGGTCCCGTCCGCGATGAGCGCGTCGATCGCGTCGGCGATCGGCTCCGCCAGCCCGCTGTCCTTCTTCGTCGTCGCCGCGATGAGCCCCTGCAGCGTCGAGCCGGCGCCCGAGTACGTCCCCGCGGTCTTCGTCGGGTGTGCGCTGCCGGCGCTCTGCGTGTTCGCGTACGCGATCGTCGGGTTCGGGCCGAAGTAGCCGTCGATCTTGCCGGAGCCGAGCGCGAGCTGCACCGCGTTGCCGTCCGGGTAGTACTTGACGTCGATGGTCTTCCCCTGCTGCTCGAGGTCGGCCTTCCACTCGAGCAGGATCTTCTCCTGGTTCGTCCCGGAGCTCACCGCGATCGTCCTGCCGGCGAGCACGGACGGGTCGCCGTCGAACGCGAGCTTCGAGGTCGCGAGCACCTGGAGGGCGAGGTTGTCCTGGCGGTAGGACGCGAAGTCGTACTTCTCCTTCCGCTGTTCGGTCACGGTGACGTTCGAGAACCCGGCGTCGATCTTCCCGCCGTCGATGCCGACGAACAGGTTGTCCCACGTGGCGTTCCGCACGTCGGCCTCGAGCCCGAGCTTCGCGGCGACCAGTCGTCCGAGGTCCGGTTCCGAACCGGTCAGCGTCCGCTGGTCGTCGCCCGTGAAGGCGAGCGGCGGGAACCCGGCGGGCAGCGCGCCGACACCGATCACGAGCTTCCCCGAGGACTTGACGGCGGCCGGTAGCTCGTCGTGCAGCGTCGTGTCCTCGGCGACCCGGACCGTCGTCTCGGTGGCCGCACCGTTCGACGCGGCGCCGATGGTCACGGAACCGCGCGAGGACCCCTGACCGCTGCCGGTGGCGGCGGCGCCCGACGAGCAGCCCGCGAGGGCCACGACGACCCCGGCGGCGAGGACGAGGGCGCCGGCGCGGGCGCGCCAGCGAGTGGGCGGTGCGGCGGGCGGTGCGTCGGACGTGGGGGAGAGGGCGGTGGTGGGCAAGACGGACTCCTTCGGTGGGTGCGGGTTCACCGGACGCGGGACAGGAAGTCCCGGGTCCGGGCGTGCTGTGGGGCGTCGATGACCCGGGCGGGCGGCCCCTGCTCGACGACGCGCCCGTGGTCGAGGAAGACGACGTGGTCGGCGACCTCGCGGGCGAACGCGACCTCGTGCGTGACGACCACGAGGGTCGTTCCCGACGCGGCGAGGTCCCGGACGACGCCGAGCACCTCGCCGACGAGCTCCGGGTCGAGCGCCGACGTGGGCTCGTCGAGGAGCACGACCGACGGGTCGAGCGCGAGCGCCCGGGCGATCGCGACGCGCTGCTGCTGGCCGCCGGACAACTGCCGGGGCCGGGACGCGCCGCGGTCGCCGAGCCCGACGCGCTCGAGCAGCTCCTGGGCGCGAGCGCGCGCCGCTGCGACCGGGACCCCGGCGGCGACCGGCCCCTCGGCCACGTTCTCGAGCGCCGTGAGGTGCGGGAACAGCTCGAAGTGCTGGAACACGAACCCGATCCGGGAGCGCTGCCGACGGATGTGCCGCTCGGGCAGCTCCTGGTACCGGACGCGCCCGTCCCGCCCGGTGCGCAGCCGGACCCCGATCGTCTCGCCGCCGACCGTGACGACGCCCCGGTCGAGCGGTTCGAGGTGGTTGATCGTGCGGAGCAGGGTCGACTTGCCCGAACCGGACGGCCCGAGGACGACGGTGACGCTCCCGGCGGGCAGCGACAGGTCGACACCGTCGATCACGACCTGGTCGCCGAACGCCTTGACCGCGCCGTGGACGCCGATCGCCGCGCTCACCGGGCGCTCCGGGCGTCGGCGGTGAGCACCCGGGCACCGCGCGCCGACGACGGAAGGCGACCCGCGCCTCCCGTCCGTCGCCGGACCGCACCGCGCACCCGCTGCCACGGCGTCGGCGGGAGCGAGCGCGCGGACCCGCGGTTCGTCCAGCGCTCGACGTGGTACTGCACGACCGACACCGCGCTGGTCAGCGCGAGGTACCAGAGCGTCGCGACCACGAGCAGCGGGATGATGTCCGTCGGGTAGGTGCTCGACAGGTTCTGGACCACGCCGAACAGGTCGAGCAGCGAGACGTAGAACAGCAGCGACGAGGCCTTGAGCAACCCCACCACCTGGTTGACGAACGCGGGCACGATCGACCGCAGCGCCTGCGGCAGGACGACCCGGACGAACTGCCGTCGCGGGGGGAGCCCGAGCGCCCGTGCCGCCTCGAGCTGGCCGTGGTCGACCGCGAGCACCCCCGCCCGCACGATCTCGGACGCGTAGGCGACCTCGCTCAGGCTCAGTGCGAGGACGCCGATCGCCAGGTCGCCGAGGACGTCCGCGGTGGGCACCGTGACCTGCGGGCCGAACGGGACGCCGATGCCGATCGTCGGGTACAGCGACCCGAGGTTGTACAGGAAGACGAGCACGAGGATGAGCGGCACGGACCGGAACAACCACACGTACCCCCACGCCAGCCCGGACAGCACCGGGTTCCGCGACAGCCGCGCGAGCGCGACCAGGACCCCGCCGGCGAAGCTGATCACCGCGCTCAGGCCGGTCGCCACGAGCGTGAGCTGCAGCCCGGTCAGGATCGCCGGGCTGAACAGCCACTTCCCGACCGCGGGCCAGCCCCAGGCCGGGTTCGTGAACAGCGTCTCGACGCCGTTCAGCAGGAGCACCAGCACCACCGCGGCGGCGATCCACCGCACGGGGTGGCGCAGCGGCAGGACGGGGCGGTCGAGCGCGGCGCGTGCGGCCGCGTCGATGGTCGGGGCGACCGGACGGGAGGCGCGGCCCCCCTCCGCAGCGCGGGTCGCCCCGGCAGGGTGGCCGGGTCGCGTGCCGCGGTCACCGTCGGCGGGGCGGGGCGCGAGGGTCTTCTCGAACGCGTGCACGCCGACCTCCTCGGCCGGTCTGCTGACGTCGTACAGCGGGGTGTAGCCGGCGCGCCGGTACAGGGCCACGGCCTCGGGTTGGCGCGGGCCGGTGGTCAGGACGACCCGGCGGGAGCCCCGGCGACGCGCTTCCTCCTCGAGCTCGGCGACCACGCGGCCGGCCAGGCCCCGCCCGCGGGCACCGGGCGCGGTCCAGATCCGCTTCAGCTCGACGGTCTCGTCGTCGTGCGGCATGAAGGCACCGCCGGCCACCAGTCGGTCGTCCTCGTGGAGCAGGAGGAACACCCCGCGCGGGGCCACGAAGTCCTCGGCGGGGTAGCGGGCGAGCTCCGCCGCCGCACCCCCGTCGAGCTGGTCGCCGTAGCGCGCGTCGTACTCGCGCTCGAGGTCGGCCAGGAGCGGAGCGGCGGCGGGGTCGTCCGGGTGGACGACGCGGAACACCAGCTCGCCACGCCGCGTCGAGCGGGTGGTCACGTCTGCCGTGTCGGTCATGGCGAGGACCGTACGAGCGGCGGTCCGGGCGCGGCAAGCACCGGCGCAACACGACGGCACACGACGGAACACGGCGTCACACTCGTCCCGTCGTCGGTGTGGTCGTGTCCGCGTGCCGAGTGCTCCCGAGAGGTTGACGGAGTTGTCGAAGCACGGTCCCCCGTGGTTGACTGGGTTGACAGGAGGAACCATGGCTGCGACCACACAGGCACGACACGAGCAGGCCGGGCGTCCGGGCGTCGGGGCGGACGGTGCCGCACTGCTCGACGCGCTCCGACGCCGCATCGAGAGCGGACGCGCGGCCGGGGCGCTCGACTCCGGCGTCGACGTCGAGCTGCTCGCCGACCGGATGGTCGCGGCACTCCCTTCGGTCAAGCACGAGGCCGACGCCCTGATCGGGCCGTTCTACGACACGCCGACCCTCGCGGCGTGGCGCGGGGTGACCCGCCAGGCGCTCAGCAAGGCGACGGCGAAGCGCGACCTCATCGGCCTGAAGATCGGCGACGGCAGCCTCGTCTTCCCGTCGTTCCAGTTCGGCGTGTCCGGCAGCCCGTTGCCGCACCTGCGCCAGGTCCTCGCGCTCGTCGACCCCGACCGCATCGACCCGTGGGGGAGTGCGCTCTGGCTGAACACCGAGGCCGAGGAGTTCGGCGGGACCACGGCCGCCCAGGCGCTCCGCGACGGCCGCGAGGAACAGGTGCTCGCGGCGGCCCGTCGGGCGGCGACCGCGTGGGCGGCCGACGCGTGACACCGGACCGCAACGAGGTCGCCCAGCGGCGCCCGCGACCCGACCTCGACCTGACCGACTTCCCGGCCGAGGAGTCGCGGGGCACGACGTTCTACCGGGCGAAGCGGCACGACCGTGGCGCGTGGTGGTTCGCGAGCACCGAGCCCGACGCCGACGGTGTCGACGGCGGCCGGTTCGACCTCGCCGTGCCGCGGGGCACCTGCTACTGGGCGGACGCGGTCGAGGTCGCCGTCCGGGAGCGCCTGGCGCACCACGTGCTCTCGACGAACACGGTGTTCGCGTCGCGGGCCCGGGAGATGGTCGTCGTCGCGGCCCGGGCGTCCCGCGGGCGACGCTTCGCCGACGTCACGCACCCGGCGGCCGTGCGCTCCGGGGTGGGCGCCGAGCTCCAGACGATGGGCGACTACCGCGTGCCGCAGGCCTGGGCGCGCGCGTTCGACGCCGCGGGGTTCGCGGGGGTGCGGTACAGCACGCGCTTCACGAGCGCCGCGGCCGCGAACGCCTGGGCGGTCTTCGGGGCGGCCGGTGTGCCCCGCCGTCCACGACCCGAGCGGGTGCACCGCGACGGGGTCACCGCCTGCCGCGAGGCCGGGATCCGGGTGCTCGACGACGGGTCCGAGTCCGGGCCGGAGCGCTTCACCTTCGCGACGCCGCCGCAGGACTGACCCGCGGGCACGAGCGACCGGACGCGGGCGGGACCGGTCGCGCGGCCGGTCGCGCGCTCGTGCGGCGGCGGTCGGCGCTGTCGGTGGCGGTGCCTACGGTGGCCCACGTGGTGGAACCCGTGGACGCCTGGTGGCGCCGGCGACAGTGGTCGCGCGGCACAGCCGTGCCGTACGCCGTCGGGACCTTCCGTGAAGCGTGGGCCTCGTACCCGGTCCTGGTCCGGCAGTACCACCCGGAGTGGAACCACGGGGTCGTCCTGACCCAGGTGCCGCCGCTCGCCGAGGTCCTGCTCACGTGGGAGTGCGACGTCGGCCACGTCTTCGTCGCGACCCCCGCCGAGCAGCGCTCCCGGCCGGGCCGCGAACGCCGCCGCTCGGTGTGGTGCCCGGAGTGCCAGGTCCAGGCACAGCCGCAGCGGTGGCCCGTGCTGCCCGAGGACTGGCCGGCGTCGGTGCCCGTCCCGCAGCGCGCCGTCCGGAGCGTCGGGCGCCAGACCCTGCCGTCGGCGCGCGGGGGAGCCGCAGCCGCGCGCGGACCGGCGGCCGTCGGGGCGCTGCCCGGTGCCGTCCCGTCCGGCGGCCTCCCGCCCGGTGCGGTGGCCTCGACCCGTCGTCGGCCCGTCCGTGGCGGTGCGCCCGTCCGCGGTGGTGGCCCCGTCCGGGGTGGCGGTGCGCCCGTGCGCGGTGGCGGACCGGTCGGCGGTGGCGCACCGGTGCGTTCCGGGCAGCCGATCCCGCGGGTCGTCTGCCCGAAGACCCCGCGACTGCCGTCGGGCGAGTCCTTCACGAGCACGTGCGCGCCGGCCACCGCGTCCGCGGTCGAGGCGGACCTCCGCGCGGCCCTGCAGGAGCGCTTCGCGTTCACGTTCTCGCACACGGCGATCCGCCTCGACCGACCGTTCTTCGACCACGTCGAGGCCTGGCCGGACATCGTCCTGCCGGAGCTCCGCGTCGCGATCGAGTACGACAGCACGGGCCGCCACGGGCTCGAGCACGTCGGTCCGCGGCAGGAGACCGACCGGCGGAAGGACCGTGCGGTGCGGAGTGTCGGCTGGGAGGTCGTCCGCATCCGCACCGGACGCCTGCCCGCGCTCGGCCCGTACGACCTGCAGGTGTCGGGCATCTCCCGGCGGACCGTCGACCAGCTCGCCGACACGCTGCGCGACCTGCGCGGACCGCTGTTCGTCGACGCCTACGCCCGGTGACCGCGCCCTCCGCCCGCGCCGCCGACGACCGCGGTCGGGGTACGGCAACGGGGTACGCCAGCCTGAGACCGACGCCGAGCCGCCGGTAGGAACGAACGATGACTGCGACCGTGTTCTGCCTCCACGCCCTCGGGTCGAGTTCGGAGGAGTTCGTGCTGCTCCGGTCCGAGCTCGCCGGCGACCTCGACCTGGTCGGGATCGACCTCCCCGGCTTCGGTCGCAGCCCGGCCTCGGCCGGCACGACGGTCGAGGAGATGGCCGTCGCCGTCGAGCGCGCCGTCGGGGCGAGCGGCGCCACCGAGTGGGTGCTCGTCGGCCACTCGATGGGCGGCAAGGTCGCCACGGTGGTCGCGGACCGCACCGTCTCCGGTGCGAACGGCCTGTTCGGGCTCCGCGCCGTCGTGCTGCTCGCGGCCTCGCCGCTGTCGCCCGAGCCCATGGCCGAGGACCGTCGCGCTTCGATGCTCTCGTGGGCCGAGGACGGTCGCATCCGCCCGGACCACGCCGCCGCGTTCGTCGACGCGAACACCGCCGAGGTCCTGCCGCCCGACCGGCACGAGATGGCCGTGCACGACGTCGAGCGCACGGACCCCCGCGCCTGGCGGGACTGGCTGCTCCGCGGCAGCCGCGAGGACTGGTCGGCCGACGCCGTGCCGAACCCCGTCCCGACGCTCGTGATCGCCGGGGCCGAGGACGGCGACCTCGACGCCGACGCCCAGCGACGCCTGACGATGCCGCACTGGCCCGCCGCCGAGCTGCACGTCGTCGACGGTGCGGCGCACCTGCTGCCGTGGGAGCGTCCGCTCGAGGTCGCTGCGGTCGTGCGTGACTTCTGGAACCGCCGGGTCGCGCACGCGCCGGCCGTCCCCGCCGGCGCGGTGCGCGTGATCGCCTCGCCCCGGGTCAGCGCCCGCACGCGCGGCGTCTTCGCGGTGCGCTCCCTCGCGGACGACCCCGCCGCCGAGCCCGCCGCGCTCACCCGTCGGCAGCTCGACACCCTGCGCGCCGTGGCCCGCACGGTCGTCCCGCAGCCCGGCCCGCACCACGTCGACCTGGCCCTGCGCGTGGACGCCCAGCTCGCCGCCGGCGCGGGCGACGGCTGGCGGCCCGACGGTCTGCCGACCGACGTCGAGGCGTACCGGGCGGCACTCGACGTGCTCGCCCCGGTGGTCGACGGCGGGGACCTCGATGCGGTCCTCGAGGCCGTCGCCGCCGGTCGCCACCGGTCGGACGGCCCGCTCGACGCCGGGGCGCTGCGCGCCTGGTTCGAGGACGCCAGCGTGGACCTGGTGAAGCAGTGGTTGGCGCACCCCGCGACCATGTCCGAGATCGACTACGACGGCTACGCCAACGGCGGCGACGGCGTCCGCAAACAGGGCTTCCAGTTGCTCGGAGCCGGGCAACGCGAAGCATGGGAACCAGAGGGAGCACGACGATGAGACTCGACGCACAGCGCCGCTACCAGGACGACGAGGTCGTCGACGTGGTCGTCGTGGGCACGGGTGCCGGCGGTGCTCCGCTGCTCGCCCGGCTCGCCCGCGAGGGCCTGACCGCGGTCGCCCTCGAGGCCGGCCGCAACACCGAACCCGAGGACCACCTGCCCGACGAGGTCGAGGCGCCGGCGGACATCAACTGGATGGACGAGCGGATCAGCGGCGGGTCCGCCCCGACCGCGTTCGGCCCGAACAACAGCGGCACGGGCGTGGGCGGGTCGACCCTGCACTGGGGCGCGTTCACCCCGCGGCCGAGCACCCACGACCTGCGCCTGCGCACCGAGTCCGGGCAGGGCGAGGACTGGCCGGTCGACCACGCCGAGCTGACCGCGTACATCGAGCGCGTGGAGCACGAGGTCGGCGTCGCCGGCCCCGCGCACTACCCGTGGGACCCCGCACGCCGCTACCGGATGGGCCCGCCCGCCCGGAACGCGTCCTCGGACATGATGATGCGCGGCACCGCGGCGCTCGGCATCACCGCCACCGACGCCCCGGTCGCGCTCACCACCGAGGACCGGCACCAGGAGCACCACGGCCTCCGCCAGGCCTGCGTCTCGTGCGGGTCCTGCCACCAGGGCTGCCGCAACGGCGCGAAGGTGTCGATGGACACCACCTACCTGCCCGCCGCCGTGGCGTTCGGCGCGGAGATCCGACCCGGCTCGTTCGTGCACGGCATCGAGCTCGACGGGTCCGGACGCGTCAGCGCCGTGCTCTACACGCGCGACGGCCAGGAGCGCCGCCAGCGCTGCCGGTCCCTCGTGCTCGCAGCGGGCGGGGTCGAGACGGCACGCCTGCTCCTGCACACGGGCCTGGCGAACAGCAGCGGCCAGGTGGGCCGGAACTTCACGGCGCACGGTGCGACCCAGGTCTGGGCGACCTTCGACGAGTCGATGCGCTCCTACCGCGGGTACCCGTCGTCGATCATCACCGAGGACTTCGTCCGCCCGGCCGACGCCGACTTCGCGGGTGGCTACCTCATCCAGAGCCTGGGGGTGCAGCCGCTGACCTTCGCCACGACGCTCGTGCGCGGCGGCGGGCTGCGCGGCGCCGAGTTGGTGCGGGCGATGCGCGACTACCCCCGGACGGCCGGCGTCGGGATCAACGCCGAGTGCCTGCCGTACGTCGACAACCGGCTCGTGCTGTCCGACGAGCTCGACGAGCACGGTGTCCCGCGGGCCCGGGTGTCGTTCTCGCCCGGCAGCAACGAGGACGCCATCCGCGCCCACGCCGTCCGCACCATGACCGCGATCGTCGAGGCGGCGGGCGGCACCGACGTCCGCGTGCTCGAGCGCACGGCGCACACCATCGGCACCGCGCGCATGGGGGCCGACGGCGGCAGCTCGGTCGTCGACCCGGCAGGCCGGTCGTGGGACGTGCCGAACATGTGGATCTGCGACAACTCGGTGTTCCCGAGCGCGGTCATCGCCAACCCGGCGCTGACGATCATGGCGCTGTCGCTCCGCACGGCCGACCGGTTCCTCCGTGACGACGCCGCGGCGGACCGGGCGGGAGCGGCGACCGTTGCCGCCTGACGCCTGACGCCTGACGCCTGACGCTGACGCCGGGCACGCGCACCCGAGCGAGAGCGAGCGCGAGCGTGCCGGCACCGCACCGGTGCCGGCACGGGCACGGCCCCGCCCCGACGCCCGCCGACCACCCGTTCGGCGGGCGTCGTGCGTCACCCCCGCAGGGCCAGCGCCTCGCTCGTCCACCGCGCGTGCAGCGCCCACGGGTCGGTGACCCCGGCCCCGACCACCGCGACGTGCGCGAGCAGTGCCGGGGTCGTCCGGAACCACTCGGTGCGCGGGTACCGGTCGGCCGCGAACGCGCGGTGCCGTCGGCGTTCGAGCGTGCGGTCGCCCCGTTCGAACGCCAGGAGCTCCTGGTGCGGGACCGCCGCCAGGCGCTGCCGCGGGTTCGTCGTCGTGCCGATCTTGATCCGGTCGCCGAAGTCGTCGCGCTGCCGCAGGTAGTAGACGACGTCGACGCGGGGCGGCGCGAGGTCGCCGTCCGGCACGTCGCCCCACGGCCACTCGCACACGGCGCACAGGCTGCCCGACGGGAACC
The DNA here is from genome assembly GCF_001864935.2 of Curtobacterium sp. MCBA15_012. NCBI lineage: Bacteria > Bacillati > Actinomycetota > Actinomycetes > Micrococcales > Microbacteriaceae > Curtobacterium > Curtobacterium sp. MCBA15_012. The sequence goes on from NZ_CP126267.1 coordinate 1,606,200, forward strand.
GGACGCCGCTCCGCGACCCGCACAGCGGGCACGGCCCGGGCAGCACGTCCTCGACACCGGTGTGCTCGGCGGCCAGGTCGGCCACGAGCGCGACGTGCCCCGCGCACAGCGGCAGCACGGCCGCGACGGCGGGCAGTGCGTCGCCGTCGCACCCGGGGATCGCGCACCGCGCGCGGTCGCCCGCACGGCCGTCGGGGACGGGAGGGGTGCGCTTCGCGGTGACCACGCGCCGGACGCTAGCCGCACCCACCGACGTGCACCGCGCCTCCCGGCCGCACCGGAGCGCGCAGCCGCGACGACAGCGACCGCGGCGGCCGCAGCCCACCGCGACCGCGGCGGCCGCCGCGCGCCCGCGTCAGTCCGGGAACACCATGCCGACGGGTTCGCGCTTCTCCTCCTGGAACCGGTCCTCGGCACGGCCGAGCGCCCAGTACGCCGACAGCGACAGGTCGGCCTTGTCGAGTCCCCAGTCGTCCTGCAGCAGCCGACGGATCGCCTTGACCGCGGTCCGCTCGCCGTGCGCGAAGACCCGGACCGGTCGGGAGGCGCGGGGCAGTGCGCGCGCCGCCGCCAGCAGGAGCGTGCCCGGCTCGGCGCCGGTGGCGTCGCGGTGCAGCCACCGCAGGTCGACCCCGGCGGGCACCACGAGCGCCTGCTCGTCCTCGGCACCGGCCACCTCGACGAGCGCGACGCCCTGCGCGGTGGCGGGCATCGCCTCCAGGGCGGCGCCGATCGCGGGCAGGGCGCTGTCGTCGCCGAGCAGCACGTGCGTGACGGCCGGTTCGGTGGACGGCGTGTACCCGCCGCCCGGGCCGCTCAGCGCGAGCAGGTCCCCGGGACGGGCGGCGGCCGCCCAGGGCCCGGCGAGGCCGTCGTCGCCGTGCACGACGAAGTCGATCGCGATCGTCCCCGCCGCGTGGTCGACGGCGCGCACGGTGTACGTGCGGCGCGCGGGCCGCTCGTGCTTCGGCAGGGCGGTGCGGAGCGCCTCGAGGTCGTACGGCGGGGTGAGCCCGGACGACGGCGGGGCGAGCAGCAGCTTGACGTACTTGTCGGTCGCCGCGAGCCGGTCCGGGTCGGTGCCGTCGACGAAGTCCCGGAAGGCCGGCCCGCCGAGGTGGACGCGGACCATGTGCGGCGTCAGCCGTTCGGTCCGCTCGACGACGAAGACGTGCTGCTGGCGCTTCGGGCTGGGGGTCATCGGGGGACTTCCTGTCAGTGGGCTGCTTGACGTTCCGAGCACTGAGGTTAGCTTTACCTCATGGGTGCGACCGTGACGACGTTCTCCGAGCTGCTGCGGCGGCGGGCGGGCCGATCGGACGCGGCCGCCGGCACGTCCGGGGCCCACGGACTGCTCGCGGGGGAGTGCGAGGTCGCCGACTACGCCGACCTGCTCGGACAGTACGCCGTCGTGTACGCCGCACTCGAACGGGCCGCCGAACGGATGGCGGACCACCCCGTCGCGGCGCCGTTCGTCACGGCGCAGCTCACCCGGCTGCCCGCGATCCGCGCCGACCTCGAGTACCTCGTCGGCCCGGACTGGTCGGAGCTGTGCTGCCCGACGCCCGCCACCACGGCGTACGTCCGACGCCTGAACGAGGTCGCGGCGACGTCGCCCGGCGGGTTCGTGGCGCACCACTACACGCGGTACCTCGGCGACCTCAGCGGCGGCCCGTCGCTCGCCCGGCTGCTCGAGGAGCGGTTCGGCTTCGACACGAACGGCGTGCTCTTCACGATCTTCGACCAGGTCGCCGACCCGGCGGCGTTCGAGGACACCTACCGTGCCGAACTCGACGCCGCCCCGTGGTCGGCCGAGGAGCGCGAGGCCGTCCTCGCCGAGGTCGACCTGGCCGCGTCGCTCGACCGTGCGGTGCTGCGGTCCATCGGGCACGGCGCCCCCGCCGCGACGGCCTGAGCACCGGCGCCGTCGCACCGCTCGGAGTCCGTCCGGACGGTCCTCGTCACGCGTCGTCACGCGTCGCCGTCCGCCGGTACGCTGCTGGGGACCCGGGCCGCGTGCCCGGCGGACGTGAGAGGAACCCATGACGGCGATCGACGGATCGACGCGCCACGGGCGCGCACGGGACGACGTCAGCGGAGCGGTCGACAGCGACCTGCGCGCGGACGTGCGGTACCTCGGCAACCTGCTCGGGCGGGTGCTGCGGGAGACCGGTGGCGAGGACCTGCTGCACGACGTCGAGGACCTGCGGGCCGCGGTGATCGGGGCCTACGAGGGCTCCGACGCCGAGGGTGCCGCGCGGGCCGAGGCGATCGTGGCCGGCATGTCGGCCGAGCGCGCCGAGGCGGTGGCCCAGGCGTTCACGACGTACTTCCACCTCACGAACCTCGCCGAGGAGCACCACCGCGTCCGGGTCCTCCGCGGTCGCGGCGACGACGGCGGCGTCGCGGGCGACTCGTTCCCCGCGACCTACGCGTCGCTGGTCGAGCAGGTCGGCGCCGACGCCGCTGCCGAGCGGCTCCGCGACCTCCGGTTCCACCCGGTCCTCACCGCGCACCCGACCGAGGCCCGCCGTCGCGCGGTGACCACGGCGGTCCGCCGGATCACCGACCTCATCGACGAGCGCGACCGCGCCCGCAACGCCACCGCGCGTGCCGAGAACGAGCGCCGGCTGCTCGAGGAGATCACGACCCTCCTCCGCACCTCGCCGCTCCGCACGACCCGGCCGACCCCGCTCGACGAGGTCCGCACCGCGATGAGCGTGTTCGACCAGACGCTGTTCGAGATCGTGCCGCAGGTGTACCGCCTGCTCGACGACCGGCTGCTCGGCGACGACGCCGGTCGCGTGCCGGTGACCGCCCCGGCGTTCGTCCGGTTCGGCACCTGGATCGGCGGCGACCGCGACGGCAACCCGCACGTGACCGCCGACGTCACGCGGCAGGCGGCCGAGATCGCCTCCGAGCACATCCTGCTCGGCCTCGCCCGTGCCGCGACCCGGATCGGGTCGGCCCTGACGCTCGACGCCGCCGAGACCCCGGCCGACGCCGGGCTGCAGGCGCTCGTCGCCGCGCAGGAGGCCCTCGACCCGGGCATCGCCGAGCGCATCGGCGTCCGCGCCCCGAACGAGACCCACCGCCGGGCGCTGCTGTTCGTGGCCGCCCGCATCCGTGCCACCCGCCGCGGTCAGGGCCCGCTCGTCTACGACGGCCCCGAGGCGCTCCTCGCCGACCTCCGGGTCATCCAGGCCTCGCTCGTCGCGGCCGGCGCGGCACGGACCGCGAACGGCGACCTGCAGAACCTCGTCTGGCAGGTCGAGACCTTCGGCTTCCACCTGGCCGAGCTCGAGGTCCGCCAGCACTCGCAGGTGCACCGGACCGCCCTCGCCGAGATCCGCGCGGGTGGCCCGCTGAGCGAGACCACGGAGGAGGTCCTCGCGGTCTTCCGGACGATCGCCGAGCTCCAGCAGCGGTACGGCGTCCGCGCCGCGCACCGCTACATCGTCTCCTTCACCCAGTCGCCCGTCGACCTGGCGAACGTGCACGAGCTGGCCGTCGCCGCGCTCGGTTCGCCCGAGGCAGCGCCGGTGCTCGACGTCATCCCGCTGTTCGAGACCTTCGCCGACCTGCACGCCAGCGTCGACATCCTCGACGAGGCCGTGCGCACCGAGCCCTTCCAGCGCCGCCTGGCCGCGACCGGGCGCCGACTCGAGGTCATGCTCGGGTACTCGGACTCGTCGAAGGACGTCGGTCCGGTGTCGGCCAACCTGGCGCTGTACGACGCCCAGGCCCGGATCGCCGACTGGGCGCAGGACAACGACGTCGAGCTGACCCTGTTCCACGGCCGTGGCGGCTCGCTCGGCCGCGGCGGCGGACCCGCGAACGAGGCCGTCCTCGCGCAGCCGCCGGGGTCGATCGACGGTCGCCTGAAGCTCACCGAGCAGGGCGAGGTCATCTTCGCCCAGTACGGCGACCAGGACATCGCCGCCCGGCACCTCGAGCAGATGGCCTCGGCCACGCTGTTCGCGTCGTCGCCGTCGAACGAGGACCGCACCGCGGCCGCAGCAGACCGGTTCGCCGACCTCGCGCAGCAGCTCGACGACGTCTCCCGCGCCGCGTTCTACGACCTCGTCAAGGCCGACGGCTTCGCGCCCTGGTTCGCGCGGGTCACGCCGATGGAGGAGATCGGCCTGCTGCCCCTCGGCTCGCGCCCGGCCCGTCGCGGCCTGAGCGTCGAGTCGCTCGAGGACCTCCGGGCCATCCCGTGGGTCTTCTCGTGGACGCAGGCGCGCATCAACCTCGCCGGCTGGTACGGCCTCGGGTCCGCGCTGCAGGCGGTCGGCGACGTCGAGCTGCTGCGCACGGCGTACCGCGAGTGGCCGCTGTTCGGCGCGATGATCAAGAACGTCGAGATGTCGCTCGCGAAGACCGACGAGCAGATCGCGCGCCGGTACCTCGAGCTCGCCGACCGCGACGACCTCGCGGCGCAGGTGCTCGACGAGATGCTCCGCACCCGCGAGTGGGTGCTCCGGGTGTCGGGCGGCAGCGACGTGCTCGAGGACCGTCCCGTCCTCGCCCGCGCCGTGCGCCTCCGCAGCCCGTACGTCGACGCCCTGTCGCACCTGCAGCTCCGCGCGCTCCGGGCGATCCGGACGTCCGGCAGCACCGACCCGACGGACGGCGACCACCGCCTGCTCCTGCTCACCGTGAACGGCATCGCCGCCGGCCTGCAGAACACCGGGTGACCGGGTCGGGTCGCGCCGCGACCCGGTGACGGACGGGAGGCACGTGGCGGGTCCGCCACGTGCCTCCCGTCCGTCCGGGGTCGCCCCGCGCGCCCACCCGCGCCGCCTGCCGCTCTCGTGCGGCACGTCCGCTGTCGTCCGACGGCCGCGGTGTCGCACGATGCGCACGCATCCGCGGCCCTGGTCCCGTCGAACCGATTCGATGGCGCGTACCGTGGCGCGCGTGACGACGGAGCGCGCAGGGACCGGTTCGACGGCCACCACCGGGGCCGCCCTGCCCCCGATCGTCCCGCTCGCCCTCATCGTCGGGGTCTCGCCGTTCGCGACCGACATGTACATCCCGGCGCTGCCGGCGATCGCACGCGAACTCGGCACGACTCCGGGCGCCGTGCAGCTGTCGCTGACCGCGTTCCTGGTGGCGTTCGCCGTCGGCCAGCTCCTCGCCGGTCCGGTCAGCGACGGCATCGGCCGCCGCCCGCTGCTGCTCGTCGGGACGGTCGGGTTCGCGCTCGCCTCGGTCGGGTGCGCCGTCGCCCCCGACGTCGGGACGCTGGTCGCCGCGCGCGTGGTCCAGGGCCTGGCAGGGGCCGCGGGTGCCGTCGCCGGGCGGGCGATGGTGTCCGACACGACGACCGGCGCGCGGACCGCCCGCGTGTTCGGCACCCTGGCGGCGATCAACGCCCTCGGCCCGGTCGTCGCACCGCTGGCCGGGGGAGCGGTGCTGACGGTGTCGACCTGGCGGGCGATGTTCGTGGTGCTCGCCGCGCTCGGGGTCGTGTTCGCGGTCGCCGTGGTCCTGCGCTTCCGGGAGACGCTCCCGCGGTCGGCCCGGGGCGGGACGGGGTTCCGCGCGAACGGTCGACGCATCCGCGACCTGCTGGCGATCGGGAGGTTCCGCGCCTACGTGCTGACGGGGGTGCTGTCCACCATGGGCTTCTTCGCGTACATCGCCACGAGCTCGTTCGTGTTCCAGCAGCAGTTCGGCTTCAGCGAGCAGCGCTACACGCTCGTGTTCGCCACGAACGCGACGGCGATGGTGGTGACGACCCTGGTGTTCCGCCGCGTCGTCGGCCGGTTCTCCGAGGACGCGCTGCTCACCACCGGCCTGCTCGTCGGCGCGGTCGGCAGCTCGGTCGTGCTCGTCGCGGCGTCGACCGGTGCCGGACCGGTGCCCGTGTGGTGCGGTCTCGCCGTGGTGACCGGCGCCTGGGGGTTCGTGCTGCCCGCCGCGATGACGAGGACCCAGCACGTCGGGGCCGCGCACCCCGGGACCGCGGCGGCGCTCCAGGGCGGGCTGACGTTCGGACTCGGCGGGCTCGGCACCCCGCTCGCGGGCGCGCTCGGCGGGACGGCACTCGCGATGGGCGGCGTGATGGCGGTGCTCATCACGGCCGCGCTCGTCGTCCAGGTCCTCGCCACGCGGAGGAACCGTACCGGCTGACGGCACCGACCCGGTAGGTTGCTGGGTGCACCGACACTGATCAGGAGGGCGGCTGCATGGACATCCAGGTACACGAGGTCTCGTCGGACACGGCGGTGCTGGAGTGCAGCGGCCGGCTCAACATGGTGAGCGCGGGGACGTTCCGCGAGACCGTCGCGACAGTGGTCGACGGTGGGCGCGCTCGGCTCGTCGTCGAACTGTCCGGCGTCGAGTTCATGGACTCCTCCGGCCTCGGCGCCCTGGTCGGCTGCCTGAAGACCGCGCGACAGGCCGGCGGTGACCTGCGCATCGCGGCACCTTCCGAGCAGGTGCAGATGGTGCTCAAGCTCTCGAACATCGACAAGATCCTGCGGACGTACCCGGACGGGGACGTCGCGGTGACGAACTGGGGATGAGCCCCGTCATGGGCGGCCACGTGCTCGACCTCGCCTGCCCGCCGGACGACGTCACGGCGGTGCACACGTTCCTCGAGTCCGTGTGGGACCGCGAGCCCGACGTGTCCGTCGAGGACCGGATGGCCCTCGAGCTGGCGCTGGTCGAACTCGCCTCGAACGTGATCGAGCACGGCGCCGGCGGACGCCCGGTCTCCTGTTCGCTCCGCCTCGACGTCGGGGCGGACGACGTGCGGGTGCTGCTCACCGACGACGGGGTGCCGGTTCCGGTCGACCCCGCGAAGGCGCACCTGCCCGAGGGGCTCGCCGAGAGCGGCCGCGGGCTCGCGCTCGTGCAGATGGTCGTCGAGGACCTCCGCTACGAGCGTGTCGGCGACGGGAACCGCTGGACCGCGCACCGCGGCCGGCACTGACCCCTGCCCGGTACCGCTCGTCACCCGAGCGGGGGCGGCGGTCATCCACTTCCCGCACGGCGGGAGACGGTCCACGCACGCTGGACGGACACGCCGGACACCGCCCGTGCCGGGTGGGACGCTCCCCCTGATGACCATGCAGACCCCCGCCGACCCACGGACGCGCTTCGAGACGGCGGGCACCGACCTCGGTGACGCCCTCGACACGTTCGGACGGGCGTACGACGGCTCCGGGTTCGTCGGGTCGCGCACCGAACGTCCGTTCTCGTACCGGTTCCGGGTGGTCGGCGACCAGACGATGTCGTTCCGCTCGACGCTGTTCGACGCGCGTGCCGCCGGAGAGGCCGGCACCGACGACGAGTACGTCGTGATGTGGACCTCGCAGGGCGGTGGCACGATCACGGCCGGCGGCGAGGAGGTCAGCTACGCGCCGGGCACACCCGTCGTGTTCCCGACCGAGGGGTCCTTCCGCTTCGAGCTCCAGGACGTCCGCGAGAGCCTGGTGCACTTCGACCGGGGCTACCTCGAGGGCATCGCGGCCGAGCTCGGACAGACCACCCCGGGTCCGCTCGTGTTCGACCACGCGCAGACCCCGCGGGCCGAGGACCTCCGCGCCTGGAACGCCCAGGTGCGTCGGGCCGCGCAGACCGTGCTCGGGTCGGCACCGGTGTCGCCGATCGCGATGGCCGAGACCGCACGCGACACCGCCCTCGCGATGCTCCGCACGTTCCCGCACCGCCAGCTCGCCCCGACGGCACCCGTGCCCGAGGGAGCGAGCAGCCGTGTGCGCGAGGCGATCGAGTTCCTGCACGCCTTCGCGCACACGCCGATCACGACGACCGACGTCGCCGAGCACGTCGGCCTCAGTGTCCGCGGACTCCAGCAGGCGTTCCAGCGGCAGGTCGGCACGGCACCGAACGCGATGCTCCGCGGCGTCCGCATGGACCGCGTCCGCGAGGAACTCCAGCGCGGCACGCCGGGCGAGACCACGGTGGCCGAGGTCGCCGTCCGCTGGGGCTTCGCACACCTCGGCCGGTTCTCGGCGGCGTACGCCAAGCGCTTCGGCGAGTACCCCCGCGAGACCCTCGGGCACTGAGGCCGACCGGTCCGGCGTCACCCGGTGACGCGGGACGACGCCCGGCCGGAGCCGACGGCTACGATCCGACCGTGACCGAACTCCCCGTCGACGGCGCTGTGGACCACCCGTGGGTCGTGATCCCGGGCATCTGGGGCTCCGACGCCGAGCACTGGCAGTCCCGGTGGGAGCGGGACCGCGGTCCCGACGCCGTGCGCATCGCCCCCGGGTCGTGGTCCGAACCGGACCCGGAGGACTGGGCACACGCCATCTCGCGTGCCGTGGCCGCGGCGCCCCGCCGGCCCGTCCTCGTGGCGCACAGCCTCGGGGTGCTGGCGGCGGCGCACTGGCTCGTCGACCACGCGGAACAGGTCGCCGGGGCGTTCCTCGTCGCACCGCCCGACCCCGACGGCCCCGCGTTCCCGGCCGCGGCGGCGGGGTTCCGCGCCCCGAACCGGGCGGTGCAGGTACCGACCGCCCTCGTGGTGAGCGACGACGACCCGTACTGCGGCGTCGACCGGGCGCTGGGGTTCGCGGCGACCCTCGGTGCCGAGGTGCTCCGCGTGGGTCCCCGCCAGCACGTCAACGTGGCCAGCGGCGTGGGGGACTGGCCGGAGGGCCGTCGGCTGCTCGAGGCCTTCTCCGCTCGCTGCTGACCGCGCTCCCGAGACGGCGGGACGGGGTGCGACACACCGCTCACGTCCGGGGTGGCACACCACGCGCCGGACCCCGGGAACCGCGACACACCGCGGATGTGCCGCATCTCGAGGCGCGTGATATCTATCCTGCGTCACATGGAAACGCAGTCCGGTGCACGCGCTCCCCTCGTCGACCCGTTCGGGCGCGAGCTCGAGGAGTGGCTCCGGGACGCCCCGGCCACCCGGACGCCGTACCTGGCCGACCTGGTCGTCCCGCCCGTCACCGGACCGGTGCAGCGCCCCACGGCCGCCGACCTCGCCGCGGTCGACGGCGCGCAGACCGCCGTGGTCGAGCCGACCACCGCAGCGGACACCGCGGCCGCCGCCGACGCGACCACCTCCCACGACCCGAGTGTCACCACACCCGACGCCGAGCGCACCAGCCCGGACGCCGCGCGCACCGCACCGGACGGAGCATCCGAGGCGGCAGCGCCCAGCGCCTTCCGCCGCCGCGACCGCGCCCGCCACGTCGCCGCCTGCGCCCCGGCCTTCCCGGAGCCGCCGGAGCGCATCGCCCTGCGCATCGAGGACCTCGCCGTCGAGGTCGCCGCGAGCAGCGGACGCACCACCATCGAACGCATCGTCCTGCTCGAGGACGAGGTCCGACGTCGTGACGAGGACCTCGCCCGCCTCGCCGCCTGGGAGGCCACGGTCGCCGGGTACGACGACGCCGAGGTCACCGCCGCCCGCGAGTTCGCACACGCCGTCTTCGCCGACCTGCTCGCCGACGCAGCCGCCGAGTCGGACCGCCGTGAACGCGCCGCCGCCCGCCGGGCCACGGCGTCACGTTCGCTCGCGGACACCGGCCGCGGCACCGCGGACCGCGGTGCTCGGACCGTCGGCCGCGCCGCCGCGCGCCGGGCCGCGATGGCGTCCCCGGTGGTCCCCACGGTCGCCCCCGGCGCCGAGGCGACCGCCCCGGGCCGCGACGAACCGGCCCGACTCGTGCTGTCCCTCCCGGCCGTCAGCCCGGTCTCGGCGAACACGCGCCCCACGCCGCTCGTGCAGCCGGCCACCGGCCCCACGGTCATCGACCGTGCCGCCTTCGCGGCCGTGCTGACCGCGCACACCGGCGCCACCGCGAGCACGCCCGTCGTCCTGCCCGAGACGGTCGCCTCCGGCCTCGGTCCGGACGGTGCCGACGCGACACGGTCCGCCGACACCTCGAGCGCACCCGTCACGGTCGACCAGGACCAGCCGGGCTGGTGGGCACGGCTCGTGACGCGCCTGCTGCGCCTCGTCGGCCGACGCTGAACCGCCCGGGCCCGGTCCGACCCGCGGCCCGGCGGGACCGGACGGCTCGGTAGACTGACGGGATGCCGACGCTCCGCGAACTCCAGGCCGTCATCGAGGACCTGTGGCCCGCCGTCGGGGCCGAGTCCTGGGACGCCGTCGGGCTCGTCGCCGGACACCCCGACCAGCAGGTCGAGCACGTGCACCTCGCCGTCGACGCCGTCCCGGCCACCGCGAGCGAGGCCGTCGAGCTCGGCGCGGACCTCCTCCTGACGCACCACCCGCTGCTGCTCCGCGGGGTCACCACGATCGACGAGTCCACCTACAAGGGTGCGGTCCTCGCGACCCTCGTCCGCGGCGGTGCCGGGCTCCTCGCCGCGCACACGAACGCCGACGTCGTCACGACCGGCACCTCGGCCGTGCTCGCCGACCGGCTCGGGCTGACCGACCAGCGCCCGCTGGAGTCCGGCTCGGACCCCGAGACCGGCATCGGCCGCGTCGGGACCCTGCCGACGGCCACGACGCTCGGGGCCCTCGCGCGGTCCCTCGTCGACCTGCTCCCGCCCACCGCGACCGGCGTCCGCGTGTCCGGCGACTTCGACCGGCCGGTCCGCACCGTGGCGCTCTGCGCGGGTGCGGGCGACTCGCTCCTCGGCAACCCCGCGGTGCGGGCCGCCGACGTCTACGTCACGAGCGACCTGCGCCACCACCCCGCGTCGGAGTTCCGGGAGCAGGCGATGCTCGGCGACGGCCCCGCACTCGTCGACACGTCGCACTGGGCCACCGAGTGGCTCTGGCTCGACGTCGCGGCCGAGCAGCTCCGCCGGGCAGCCGGCGTCCGCGTCACCGTGAGCGACCTCCGTACCGACCCCTGGGACTTCGCCGTCCTGCCGGCAGCCGAGCCCGGCGGGCCCGCCGAGCAGCCCGCCGAGCCGGCCGAACGGGCCGACCAGCCCGCCACGCGGGCCGACCAGCCCGCCACGCGGACCGACCAGCCCGCCGAGCGGGCCGACCAGCCCGCCACCGCCGCGTCCCACCCCGACACCACCACCGTCCCCGAAGGAGACCGACCGTGAAGGCAGCACCCGAGGACCAGGTCGTCCTCCTCGACCTCCAGCGACTCGACAACGACGTGACCCGCCTCACGCACCGCATCACGTCGCTGCAGAAGGGCGACAAGCTCACCGAGCTCGGCAGCACCGCCGCGAAGCTCCGCGCCGAGCTCGTCGCCGCCACCGGCCGTGCCGAGGACGCCGAGCGGGACCTCGCACGCCTGGAGTCCGACACCGCGACCGCTCAGGCACGCATCACCCGCGACACGACGATGCTGCAGAACGTCTCGAACGCGAAGGACGCCGCCGGGCTGCAGAGCGAGATGGAGTCGCTCCAGCGGCGCATCGGCGACCTCGAGACGGCCGAGCTCGAGGTCATGGAGCAGCTCGACGTGCACCGTGCCCGGGTCGGGGACATCGAGGCGCAGCTCGCCGACGTCGAGGCCTCCCGGTCCTCGCTCGTCGCCGAACGCGACGCCGAGATCGCCCGCGTCGAGGCCGACCGCGACGCCGCGGTGCAGAGCCGGGCAGCGGTCGCCGCGAAGGTGCCCGCCGACCTCCTGGCGCTGTACGACCGGCAGCGGGCGCGGTACGGCTTCGGCGCGTCGCTCCTGCAGGGCGGCGTCTCCACGGCGTCCGGGGTGACGCTCACCAACTCGGACCTGCAGACCATCCGTCGCGCCGCACCGGACGACGTGGTGCTCTGCCCGGACAGCGACGCGATCCTGGTGCGGACGGCCGAGTCGGGCCTGTAGCCGACGCGACCAGCAGACGGACGGGAGGCGCGGTGCCAGCTGGCACCGCGCCTCCCGTCCGTCTCGTGGTCGGTGCGCGAACGGGCCGGCCGTACGCCGGGTTCTGTCCCGCCGCTGACGCGGCGGTGACGGCCATCTCTCTCGGACCGACGTTGCCGTCGGCCTCCAGCGGTCTACCCGAGGACTCGGCGAGCAGCCTCGACGTCCTCTGTCTGACCTTGCTCCGGGCGAGGTTTACCGAGCGGATCCGGTCACCCGGACCCCTGGTGGTCTCTTACACCACCGTTTCACCCTTACCGACGTCGCCGCCGGCGGTCTGTTCTCTGTGGCACTGTCTCGCGGATTGCTCCGGGTGGGTGTTACCCACCGCCCTGCTCTGTGGAGCCCGGACGTTCCTCGGCACTCCCGGGGGAGTGACGCGACCGTCTCACCGACCCGTTCGCACCGCTGAGTCTACCGGGGCGCGTGCGACCGTGCGGCCAGCGTCGCCGCACCGATGATGCCGGCGTTGTTGCGGAGCGTCGCGGGGATGATCCCGGCCTGCAGGTCGAGCAGCGGCAGGAACTCCTCGTGGTGCTTCGACACGCCGCCGCCGACGACGAAGAGCTCGGGGGAGAGCAGCGCCTCGAGCGTCGAGTAGTACGTCTGCAGGCGCTTCGCCCAGTGCTTCCAGCTGAGCTCGTCCCGCTCCTTCGCCGCGAACGAGGCCCGCGACTCGGCGTCGTGGCCGTCGATCTCCAGGTGTCCGAGCTCCGAGTTGACGATGAGGACACCGTCGTTGATGAGCGCGGTGCCGATCCCGGTGCCGAGGGTCGTCACGACGACGAGGCCATCCTTGCCCTTCGCGGCGCCGAACTGCTGCTCGGCGAACCCGGCGGCGTCGGCGTCGTTGACGAAGTGGATGGAGCGCCCGAGTTCCTTCTCGAACAGCGCCTCGGCCTCGAAGCCGATCCACTTCTTCGACACGTTCGCGGCCGACATGGTCTTGCCGTCACGGACGATCGCGGGGAAGCAGACCCCGACCGGCACGTCCGCGCCGGGGGCGAGCTCGTCGAGGATCGACTTCGCCACGGCGACGATGTCGTGCGGCTTCCCGCCCTCGGGGGTGGCCTTCTTGATCCGGTCGGTCTGGAGCTCGCCGGTGGTCACGTCGACGATCGCGCCCTTGATGCCCGTACCGCCGATGTCGACGCCGACTGCGAGTGAGGTCATGGGAACTGGGGCCCTTTCAGGAGACGGTGAGGAGTTCCGCGCCGCGCTCGGTGACGACGAGGGTGTGTTCGAACTGTGCGGTCCAGGACTTGTCGCGCGTCGAGACGGTCCAGTCGTCGGACCAGATGTCGGCCTCGATGCCGCCGAGGGTGAGCATCGGCTCGATCGTGAACACCATGCCGGGCTCGATGACGGTGTCGTACTGGGGTGCGTCGTAGTGCGGGATGATCAGCCCGGAGTGGAACGCGCGCCCGACGCCGTGGCCGGTGTAGTCGCGGACGACCCCGTAGCCGAAGCGCTTCGCGTAGGCCTCGATGGCCCGTCCGATGACGTTGACCTGGCGTCCGGGCGCGACGGCCTTGATCCCGCGACGCAGTGCCTCTTCGGTGCGGGTGACCAGGTCGGTGACCTCGGGGGCGGCCTCGCCGACGACGAACGTGCGGTTCGTGTCGCCGTGCATGCCGTCCTTGTACGCGGTCACGTCGATGTTGACGAGGTCGCCTTCCTGCAGCACGGTGTCGTCCGGGATGCCGTGGCAGATCACCTCGTTCAGGCTGGAGCAGAGCGACTTCGGGTAGCCGCGGTAGCCGAGCGTCGAGGGGTAGGCGCCGTGCGACACGACGTACTCGTGCCCGATCCGGTCGAGCTCGTCGGTCGTGACCCCGGGCCGGATCGCGGCACCGACCGCGTCGATGGCCCGCGAGGCGATGCGCCCCGCAGCGCGGATCCGCTCGACCTCGTCGGGCGTGTAGGTGTCGCCGAGGCCGTGCTCGTGCGGCTCGGCCTTCCCGACGTACTCGGGGCGCTCGATGTCCCGGGGGACGGGTCGCTGCGGGGAGATCCGGCCGGCGGTCAGGTGTCCGTGTGCGTCCCGGGGCATGCGGACCACTCTAACCGGGCGTCGCGCTGCGCCGTCGCGCGGCCGCGTTGCGCGGTCGGTCGCCCACGGGTGGCCGTGAAGTGCGGACGGCGGCGGCCGACGCGCGGCTGCGCGCCCGCGGAGCGCGGCCGGTGGCGGCCGGGAAGCGACCGCCTGGAGGCCCGGTGCCGGCCCGCCGGACCGGCACCGGGCCTCCAGACGGTCGCCCTTGCGCGCGGAGCGCGGACGACGGCGGACCGCTCGCCGGGGTCGCGCCGCCGCGGCCCCGGGCACTGTGGCAAGAGCGACAGATCACGTCTCCGTCGCCCCGCCCACCACGCGAGAGCGACAGATCGCGGCCGATGTTCCGCGCCGATCTGTCGCTCTCACGGAAGCGACAGTTCGGCGACGCAGACCCACCCGCCGCGCCCGACCCGCCCTCGAACCCACGCCCGTGTCGCGAAAGCGACAGATCACGTCTCCGTCGGCCCCTCCACCACGCGAGAGCGACAGATCGCCGTCGATGTTCCGCGCAGATCTGTCGCTTTCACGAAAGCGACAGTTCGGCGACAACGACCCGCCCGCTCGCCCGCCGCGCCCGACCGAGCCCGCCGAGCCCGCCGAGCCCGACCGCGCCCGGCCGCGCCCGCGCCCGCGTGGGTACGGTGGCGGCATGAGCGACGAACGCATCGAGTCCCAGTGGTGGTTCAACGACAAGACCAAGACGGTCGAGCAGGGCCCGCAGTCCCCGCAGCGCGACCGCATCGGCCCGTTCGAGACGCGCGAGGAAGCGCAACACGCCCTGGACCGCATCAAGGCCAACAACGAGCGTTGGGACGACGAAGACCAATAGGCTGGGGGTCCTGCAGCACCACGGAAAGGGCCTCGAATGGACAAGCAGACGGACTTCGTGCTCCGCACCATCGAGGAGCGGGGCATCAAGTTCATCCGCCTCTGGTTCACGGACGTCATCGGCACCCTGAAGTCGGTGGCGATCGCGCCGGCCGAGGTCGAGGGTGCCTTCGCCGAGGGCATCGGCTTCGACGGCTCCGCCATCGAGGGCCTGACCCGCAGCTACGAGGCCGACGTGCTCGCGCACCCGGACCCCTCGACCTTCCAGATCCTGCCGTGGCGCGGTGAGGTCGACCCCACCGCGCGGATGTTCTGCGACATCACGACGCCCGACGGCCAGCCCGCCGTGGCCGACCCGCGCAACGTGCTCAAGCGCACCCTCGCCAAGGCGAGCGACCGGGGCTTCACGTTCTACACGCACCCCGAGATCGAGTTCTACCTGCTGAAGAGCCGCGACTGGAAGGACGGCGGCCCGCAGCCCGTCGACCAGGCCGGCTACTTCGACAACGTCCCGGGCGGCAGCGCCCACGACTTCCGACGCCGCTCGGTCCGGATGCTCGAGGACCTCGGCATCTCGGTCGAGTTCAGCCACCACGAGGCCGGTCCCGGGCAGAACGAGATCGACCTCCGCTACGCCGACGCGCTGACGATGGCGGACAACATCATGACCTTCCGCACGGTGGTCAAGGAGGTCGCGATCGAGCAGGGCGTCTACGCGACGTTCATGCCGAAGCCGATCTCCGGGCAGCCGGGCTCGGGCATGCACACGCACGTGTCGCTCTTCGAGGGCGACCAGAACGCCTTCTACGAGGCCGGCGGCGAGTACCAGCTCTCGCAGACCGCGCGGCACTTCATCGCGGGCGTGCTCCGCCACGCTCCCGAGATCACCGCCGTGACGAACCAGTTCGTCAACTCCTACAAGCGGCTCTGGGGCGGCGACGAGGCACCCTCGTTCGTCACCTGGGGGCACAACAACCGCTCGGCGCTGCTCCGGGTCCCGCTGTACAAGCCGAACAAGGGCCAGTCCGCCCGGGTCGAGTACCGCGGCATCGACTCCGCGGCGAACCCGTACCTGGCGTACTCGTTGCTCCTCGCGGCCGGTCTGAAGGGCATCGACGAGGGCTACGAGCTCCCGCCCGAGGCCGAGGACAACGTCTGGAGCCTGTCCGACGCCGAGCGCCGTGCACTGGGCTACAAGCAGCTCCCGGCGAGCCTCGACCACGCGCTCGGCCTCATGGAGGACTCCGAGCTCGTCGCCGAGACCCTCGGCGAGCAGGTCTTCAACTACGTGCTGCTCAACAAGCGGCAGGAGTGGAAGGCCTACCGCGACCAGGTCACGCCGTTCGAGCTCGACACGAACCTCGGCGCGCTCTAGCAGCCCGCCCGGAGCACCACGTGACCGGTCGGACGAGGACGTCCCGTTCCGAGATGGCCCGGTTGGGCTTCGCGGAGCTGTCGGAGAGCCTGGAACGGATCGCCGGCCTGGAGGCGCGGTTCGGCCCGGACCTGCGGGTGCCGGTCAGCGACGCCCCGGCGCTGTGGGAGGCCACGGCCGATCCCGACGGTGCGCTCCGCCTCGTGGAGCGCCTGCTCGAGCGCGCCCCGGACGAGCTGCGGCCGGTCCTGGCGGACCGGCAGGCGACCGAGCGGCTCGTGCGTCTGCTCGGGGCCTCGGTCGGGCTGGGGGAGTTCCTGCACCGGCGCCCGGCCGAGATCGCGCTGCTGCTCGAACCCGTGACCGCGCCGTGGGACCAGGACGCGTACACGGCGTCGCTCCTCGAAGCCGTCGACGGAGCGACGGGCGAGGACGCCCGCCTGCGCCTGCGGGTCCGGTACCGCCGGCACCTCGCGCAGATCGCCCTGTACGACGTGCTCCACGCCGCCCCGACCGAGGTGTTCCCGTCGGTGGCGGCCGGACTCGCCGACCTCGCGGGCGCCGCGCTCGAGGCCGCGGTCGACGTCGCCCGGCGCGAGGTCCCGTTCCCGGCCGCCGACGTCGCGGCCACCCCGCTCGCGGTCATCGGCATGGGCAAGGCCGGCGCGCGCGAACTCAACTACGTCAGCGACGTCGACGTCATCTTCGTGACCGAGCCGACCCGCGACGACGACGCCGACACCGGGGTCGGGACCGACCGGGCCGTGCTCATCGCGACGCGCCTGGCGATCGCGGCGACCCACGCGATCACCGACCTCGCCGCCGAACCCGCGCTGTGGGAGGTCGACGCGAACCTCCGACCGGAGGGCAAGGACGGGGCGCTCGTCCGGACCCTCGATTCCCACGTCGCGTACTACGAGCGCTGGGCGAAGGGGTGGGAGTTCCAGGCGCTCCTCAAGGCCCGTCCGATCGCGGGGTCCGCCGACCTCGGGGCGCGGTACGCGGCGGCGGTCGCCCCGTTCGTCTGGAGCTCGGCGCAGCGGCCGGGCTTCGTCGAGTCGGTGCAGCGGATGCGCGAGCGGGTCACGGAGCACATCCCGGACGCCGAGGTCGACCGGCAGCTGAAGCTCGGTCCGGGTGGGCTGCGTGACGTCGAGTTCACCGTGCAGCTCCTGCAGCTCGTGCACGGTCGGGACGACGAATCGGTGCGGGTGCGCTCGACGCTCGAGTCGATGGACGCCCTCGCCAGCGCCGGGTACGTCGGACGCCCCGAGGCCGCGCGCTTCGGGCCGGACTACGCCCTGCTGCGGCTGCTCGAGCACCGCATCCAGCTCCGACGGCTGCAGCGCACGCACCTCATGCCCTCGGACGAGGACGAGCTCCGGGTGCTCGCCCGGTCGACCGGCCTCGCGACCTCCGCGTCCGCGCTCGAACAGCGGTGGCGCGGCGTGAAGCTCGAGGTCCGCGGACTCCACGAGCGCCTGTTCTACCGTCCGCTGCTCTCCGCGGTCGCGGCGACCGACGGCGACATCGTCCTGACGAACGACCAGGCGGCGGACCGCCTCGGTGCGATCGGCTTCGCGGACCCGTCCGGTGCCCTCGGCCACATCCGGGCGCTCACGCAGGGCACGAGCCGGCGCGCGGCGATCCAGCGGAACCTGCTCCCGGTGCTCCTGCGGTGGATGGCGGAGGGGCCGGCACCGGACCGTGCGCTCCTGGCCTTCCGTCGCCTGAGCGACACCCTCGGCGAGTCGAGCTGGTTCCTCCGCATGCTCCGCGACTCGTCCGGTGCCGCGCACTCGCTGACGACGGTGCTGTCCGAGTCGGCCTTCCTCGCCGGCCTGCTCGAACGGTTCCCCGAGGCCGTGGCGTGGCTCGACGAGCCCGAGGCCCTGCTGCGTCCGCGTCCGGCGGAGTCGTTGCTCGCCGAGCACAGCGCGACGACGGCCCGGCACGGCGACGACGTCGAGGGTGCGGCCGCGCTCGTCCGGTCGGCCCGGCGTCGGGAGACCCTGCGGCTCGGGATGGCGGCGGTGCTCGGCCACCTCGACGTCGACCAGCTCGGCCCCGCGCTCACCGACGTCACCGAGGCGACGCTCGCGGGCGTCCTCGCCCTCGCCCGACGGGACGCCCCGGAGGGGCTGGAGTTCGGTGTGGTGGCGATGGGCCGGTTCGGCGGACGCGAGCTCGGCTTCGGGTCGGACGCCGACGTCCTGTACGTGTACCGCGCGACCGAGGACCTGCCGTCCGAGCAGGCGTCCCGGGCCGCGCAGCGCATCGTGCGCGAGCTGTCCCGGCTCACCGAGGACGCGATCCACCCGTTCGAGCTCGACATCGACCTGCGCCCCGAGGGGAAGAACGGCCCGGTCGTCCGCACGCTCGACTCGTACGGCGCGTACTACGCCCGCTGGTCCCTCACGTGGGAGGCCCAGGCGCTCCTGCGCGCCCGGGGCTCGGTCGGCGACCAGCAGCTGCTCCGCGACTTCGAGCACCTCGCCGACCGCACGCGCTACCCCGAGCACATCGACGAGCGCGAGGTCCGCGAGGTCCGCCGGATCAAGGCACGCGTGGAGTCCGAACGACTCCCGCGCGGCGCCGACCCCGCACGGCACCTCAAGCTCGGACGAGGGTCGCTGAGCGACGTCGAGTGGTTCGTGCAGCTGCTCCAGCTCCAGCACGCGACCGCGGTGCACGGTCTCCGGACCACGTCGACGCTCGAGGCACTGGACGCGGCGACCGCGGCCGGGTTCGTCGCCGCCGAGGACGCCGAGAAGCTCGGCGCCGCCTGGCGCTTCGCGTCCCGCACCCGCAGTGCGCTCGTGCTCTGGTCGGGGAGGACCACGGACGTGCTGCCCGTCGACCGGGTGCAGCTCGAGGGCATCGCGCGGCTGCTGGAGTACCCGCCGGGGTCCGCGTCGCGCCTCGAGGACGACTACCTCGGCGTCACCCGACGGGCGCGGCAGGTGTTCGAGCGGGAGTTCTACGGCGCCTGACCCGGCGCTGACCCCGGCCGCGACACGCCCGGGACGACCTCCGAGACCCGAACATGAGAAGGTCTCCGGGTCGATTCCTGTGCATCGATCGCTGTCCCCCGATCGCGTTCACGGCGTACCCCGCCGTCACCCCCGTGCCGACGCGCACCATCGGACGGCTCCGCTCGTCGGCGACCCGCAACCGGGCCGGGCCGGGCGACCCCGCGGATCGGTCGGTACCGCCTGCTGACCTGGGGTTCCTGGCGGACGCGGGTCGCGCCTCCCGGCCGTCGACGGGTCCCGCCGGAACGGTGACGCGACACTGACCGGTCCGCATCAGTGCTGTCAGCAGCAGTGCGGACAGCGTTCCCCGATGCCGTGGGGGACACCGACGTACCCCGCGAGGGGACCCGACCGCCCCCGGACGGGGGACGCGTTGCGCCGGCGTTCAGGTTCTGTCTCAATGAGGACACCCGAACCCCCACAGGTTCCTCGATGGAGCGGAATCCCCACCTCGAACGTTGAAGCAGGGATCGATGTTCACCTTCATCCTCCAGATCCGGCAGATGGTCGAAGGGCATCCCGAGTTCTACCTGTTCGCCGTGTACTCCGCGGTGATCTGGTTGCTCTGGATCCTCAAGGTCGTGCTGTCCGCCCGGTACCGCCCCTTCACCGGCACGTACACCGGGACGACGAGTGTCGTCGTCCCCGTGGTGGACGAGCCACTCGACCTCTTCCGGGACGTCATCGGCCGCATGGTCGAGCAGCGACCGGGCGAGATCATCGTCGTCATCAACGGCGCCCGCAACGAGGCACTCGAGGAGGTCTGCGACGAGTTCGCCCCGCTCGTCCGCTGGACCCACACCCCGATCCCCGGCAAGCGCAACGCCGTCAAGGTCGGCACCGAGCTCTCGAACGGTGACATCACCGTGCTCGTCGACTCCGACACCGTCTGGACGCCCGGCACGCTCGAGGAGCTGCTGAAGCCGTTCGCGGACGAGTCCGTCGGCGGCGTCACCACCCGCCAGCGGATCCTCGAGCCGACCCGGTCCTGGATCACCCGCTGGGCGGACTGGCTCGAGAACTCCCGGGCGCTGTACTCGATGCCCGCGCAGAGCGTGCTCGGCCAGATCGGCTGCCTGCCCGGGCGGACCATCGCGTTCCGCCGCAGCATCCTCACCCGCGTGATGGACAAGTTCATGCACGAGGAGTTCATGGGCGTCTTCCTCGAGGTGTCCGACGACCGGACGCTCACGAACCTGACGCTCAAGGAGGGGTACCGGACCGTCTACCAGTACACCTCGCTCGTCTACACGGACGCACCGCTCCAGGTGAAGAAGCTGTTCAAGCAGCAACTGCGCTGGGCACGCGGGTCGCAGTACAACACGCTGCGGATGCTGCCGTGGATGCTCGGGCACGCCCCGCTGCTCGCGGTCTTCTTCGTCACCGACATCCTGCTGCCGTTCATGCTGTTCGGCGTCATCGCCGGGTGGATCTACCGGGCGCTCACCGGGCAGGGCGAGAACCTGTACCAGGGCATCCTGCAGCAGTACGGCTTCTCGACCGGCTTCGTCTACGTCGCCGCACTCATGGTCGTGTCGAGCGTGCTGAGCATGGCGATCCGGCAGATCCGACACCTGTCCGAGAAGCCGAGCGACTTCTTCCGGCTCCCGCTCTTCATCATCGTGTCGACCTTCTTCCTCATGCCGATCCGGCTCATCGGCTTCTTCCGCCTGGCGCACGCGTCGGGGTGGGGGACCCGGGCCGGGGCGTACGCCGGTGGACCGATGGAGCAGGAGCCGGTGCAGCCGACGACCGGTCTCGCGCCGGTGAGCCCGGTCGATGCCGCAGGGACCGGCGACGGCCCCGCGACCGGTGCCGCGGACCGCGCGCTGCCGGCCGAACAGGCCGCCGCCGACCGCGCCTTCGACGAGCTGTTCGGCGCGGACGCGACCACCACCTCGACCACGACGGTCCTCGCGACCCGCCGCTCGACGGCCACCGCCGCGGCCCCGGCCGGGCGCCCCGCGCCGCGCCGCGGTCGCCGGCTCAACCCGTACGCGGCGATCCCGTACTGCATCGGGATCGCGATCTTCGCTCTGGAGGCGTTCCTCATTGTCTGACCTCATCCGTTCCACCGGAACCTGGTGGGCACAGTCCAGCAAGCACGCCCGTCGCACCGCGATCGGGACCACCGCGATCGTCCTCGTCCTCGGACTCATCACCTGGATGGTCTGGGTGTCGCCCGGCGGTCCGGTGTCGACGGCGGTCGGTGAGGCCCTCGGGGTCCGCCCACCGGCGTCCGCGTCGAAGAAGGTGTCCGCCGCCGAGCTCCAGACGAAGCTCACCGCCGCGCAGAAGCAGATCTGGGCGCTCGAGGGCAAGCTCGACGCCTCCGGGGCCCAGGCTGGCTCGCGGGCCGAGGAGATCACGAAGCTCAAGGCGCAGATCGCGTCGCTGCAGTCCGACCTCGGCGCCGCGAAGAGCGCCGCGGCCGGGGCCGCGAGCGCGGCCGGCGCGGCCAAGGCCGCCGGTGCCGGCGGTGCGGCGAAGGGTGGTTCCGGGGCGCACGGCGGCAGCGCTGGCTCGCCGAACGCCGGCCCCTCGAAGGACCCCTCGACCGAACCGATCAGCACGCCGTCGAAGGCCGAGATCCTCGGGCAGCAGTCCCGCTGGTTCGGGCTCTACACGGCGCAGGCACCGTTCAACTGGGCTGAGTACGACAGCGTCTCGCAGGAGGTCGGCAAGGCCACGAACATGGTCGGCTTCTTCCAGGGCTTCGACCAGGACTTCAACCAGACCGCCGTCCAGCGGTCCTGGGCGAACGGACGACTGCCGATGATGACGTGGGAGACCGTGCCCGCGAAGACCGGGAACGACGAGGCCTACGTCGCCGGCTACACGAACCAGGACATCGTCTCCGGCAGGTTCGACGACTACCTGACGCGGTACGCGCAGGCGCTGAAGGCGAACGGCATGCCCCTCGTCATCCGCCTCGACCACGAGATGAACGGCTCCTGGTACAACTGGTCCGAGGGCGCCAAGCAGCAGAACGCGAAGGGTTCCTACACGGCCATGTGGCAGCACGTGTGGAACGTCTTCCAGGCGAACGGCGCGAACGACTACGTCATCTGGAACTGGTCGCCGTCGCGCATCGACAAGCTCGGCAACCCGGACTACCAGACGCTCGCGTACATGCAGCAGTACTACCCGGGCGCGCAGTACGTCGATTGGGTGGGCATGTCCGGCTACTACCGCACGCCGACCGAGCAGCCGACGTTCCAGAACACGTTCGGCGCGACCCTCGCCCAGATCCGCAAGGTCGCCCCGGGCAAGAACATCGTCCTCAACGAGATCGGCGCGACCGAGACCGGGGGCACGGTCTCCGACAGCCAGAAGTCGCAGTGGCTCGACTCGCTGTTCGACGCCCTGGCCGACCCGGCGAACCGTGACGTCATCGGCTTCGCGTACTTCAGCCAGGTGGCGACCACCATCGTCGACGGAACCCGCACCACGAACGACTGGCGCATCGACTCCCGCGCCGACAGCCTCGCGACCTTCGCGAAGGGCATCGCCCGCACCGACATCGACTACGACCTGCAGGAGGTCTCGAAGTGACCGCTCCGAAGAAGGCATCCACGTCCCCCGACACCCGCCCCGCGCCGGTGATCAGCGTCATCGGCACCGGTTACCTCGGTGCGACCCACGCGGCCGCCATGGCCGAGATGGGCTTCGACACCATCGGCGTCGACGTCGACCCGGCGAAGCTCGCGGCGCTCTCCGCCGGCGAGGTCCCGTTCTACGAGCCCGGGCTGCCGGAGCTCATCACGAAGCACGTCGCGACCGGCAAGCTCCGCTTCACCGACTCGATGGCCGACGCGGTCGCCGCGGCCGACGTGCACTTCATCTGCGTCGGGACCCCGCAGAAGGCCGGGTCGCACGCGGCGAACCTCGCGTACGTCGAGAGCGCAACCCGCGGGGTCGCCGAGCACCTCACCCACCCGGGCCTCATCGTCGGGAAGTCGACCGTGCCGGTCGGCACCGCCGAGCGGCTGCGCGGCATCGTCCGGGAGTTCACCCCGAGCGGGATCGACGCCGAGCTCATCTGGAACCCCGAGTTCCTGCGCGAGGGCAAGGCCGTCGCGGACACGCTGCACCCGGACCGCCTGGTGTGGGGCGGTGCCTCGGCCGCTGCGGACGCCGTCATCCGCGAGGTCTACGCCGCCCCGATCGCCGAGGGCACCCCGGTGGTCTCGACGGACCTCGCGACCGCCGAGCTCGTCAAGGTCAGCGCGAACGCGTTCCTCGCGACGAAGATCTCCTTCATCAACGCGATCTCGGAGATGTGCGCCATCACCGGTGCCGACGTCACCACCCTCGCCGACGCCCTCGGGCACGACGAGCGAATCGGCCGGAAGTTCCTCAACGCCGGCCTCGGCTTCGGCGGCGGCTGCCTGCCGAAGGACATCCGTGCCCTCATGCACCGTGCGGGGGAGCTCGGCGCCGGGCGGGTCGTCGGACTCATGCAGCAGGTCGACGAGATCAACATGGGGCAGCGGGAACGCGTCATCGACATGTCCATCGAGTCCCTGGGTGGCTCGGTGCTCAACCGTCGCATCGCGGTCATCGGGGCGGCCTTCAAGCCGCTCACCGACGACGTGCGGGACTCGCCGGCGCTCAACGTCGCCGCCGCCCTGCACCTGCGCGGCGCGCAGGTCTCGCTGTGGGACCCGGAGGCGAACGACACCGCCCGTCGGTCCTTCCCGACGCTGACGTACGCCACGTCGATGACCGACGCGGTCGAGGGCGCCGACCTGGTGCTCGTGCTCACCGAGTGGGACGAGGTCGTCGGTGCCGACCCGGCCGCCCTCGGAGCGCTCGTCGGACGCCGTTCGGTGATCGACGCGCGCAACTGCCTCCCGGTCGCGAACTGGGTCGAGGCGGGGTGGTCCGTCCGTTCCCTGGGACGTCCCACGCCGGTCACGGGTGCACCCGTGAGCGTGGCGGCGGGTGCCGCCGACGTGCTGGCGACGGCGCGGTAGGCACTCGTCGCCCCGAGGACGGGGCCCGCGCCGGGGCGGCGTGGGCCCCGTCCGTGCGTGTGCGCGTGTCCGGCACCCGGGTGCTGCGTCGTCCGTGGGCCCCGGGGGCGGGTCACGGCGCGGCACTGCGTGCCGCCGTCTGCTCCGGCAGCGAGGTGGCGCGGCACGGTGACGCGGTGCGGTGACCACGAGGGTGCGTCGCGACCAGCCTGGAGGCGCGGCGCCCGTCCGCCAGGCCACCCCGCGCCTCCAGGCTGGTCACCACCGCACCACCTGCCGGGCGGACTGTTGCTTCCGGGCGTAGCTGGTCCTTCCGGGCGTACCAGGTCCGTTGATCCGCCCAGGTACGCCCGATCCCACTCGGGACGCCGTCCTGACCGGTGCCGCGAACGCAGGAGAGCCCCGCACCGGGACAGTGCGGGGCTCTCCTGCGTTCAGCGAAGGTCAGACGCCGAAGTACAGCTCGTACTCGAACGGGTGCGGACGCTGCGCGAGCGGGAGGATCTCGTTCTCACGCTTGTAGTCGATCCACGTCTGGATGAGGTCCTCGGTGAAGACGTTGCCCTTCGTGAGGAACTCGTGGTCCGCCTCGAGCGCCTCGAGTGCCTCGTCGAGGGAGCCCGGCACCTGCGGGATGCCCTTGGCCTCCTCCGGGGGGAGCTCGTAGAGGTCCTTGTCGACCGGCTCGTGCGGCTCGATGCGGTTCTGGATGCCGTCCAGGCCCGCCATCAGCTGCGCGGCGAAGGCGAGGTACGGGTTGCCCGAGGCGTCCGGCGCGCGGAACTCGATGCGCTTCGCCTTCGGGTTCGTGCCCGTGATCGGAATGCGGATCGCTGCCGAGCGGTTGCCGGCCGAGTAGACCAGGTTGACCGGTGCCTCGAAGCCCTTGACCAGGCGGTGGTACGAGTTGATCGACGGGTTCGTGAACGCGAGGAGCGCCGGGGCGTGCTTCAGCAGGCCGCCGATGTACCAGCGGGCGACGTCGGACAGGCCGCCGTAGCCGTTCTCGTCGTAGAACAGCGGCTTGCCGTCGTTCCAGAGCGACTGGTGGGTGTGCATGCCCGAACCGTTGTCACCGAAGAGCGGCTTCGGCATGAACGTGGCGACCTTGCCCCACTGGTCGGCCGTGTTCTTGACGATGTACTTGAACTTCAGGATGTCGTCCGCGGCGTGGACCATCGTGTCGAAGCGGTAGTTGATCTCCTGCTGGCCGCCCGTGCCCACCTCGTGGTGCGAGCGCTCGAGCACGAAGCCCGCCTCGATCAGCTTGAGGGTGATGTCGTCGCGGAGGTCGGCCGTCTTGTCGACGGGGGAGACGGGGAAGTAGCCGCCCTTGTAGGGGGTCTTGTTCGCGAGGTTGCCGCCCTCTTCCTCGCGGCCCGTGTTCCACGCGCCCTCCTCGGAGTCGACCGCGTAGAACGACTGGTTCTGGGTCACCGAGTAGCGGACGTCGTCGAAGATGTAGAACTCGGCCTCGGGGGCGAAGAACGCGGTGTCCGCGATGCCGGTCGAGGCGAGGTACTTCTCCGCCTTCTTGGCGACCTGGCGCGGGTCGCGACCGTAGATCTCGCCGTTCCGCGGGTTGTAGATGTCGAAGATCATGATCAGCGTGCGCTCGGCACGGAACTGGTCGATGTAGGCCGTCGTCACGTCGGGGATGAGCTGCATGTCCGACTCGTGGATCGACGCGAAGCCGCGGATCGACGAACCGTCGAAGAGCTGACCGACCGAGAAGAAGTCCTCGTCGACCGTCGACGCCGGGATGTTGAAGTGCTGCTGGACCCCGGGGAGGTCCGTGAACCGGATGTCGAGGAACTTGACGTCCGTGTCCTTGATGAAGGCGAGCACCTCGGAGGAATCGCTGAACATGTGTGTCGATCTCCTGGGGGGTAGGTGATGTCGGAGGTGCCGCGGGTGCACCCTCCGACGAGGCTATTGACCAAGAGTTTCCCGGACATGACTGCGTTGTTTCGCGCGTGTTACGTCGAGGTGGTCGCCTACGCTGGAGGCATGGCCCGCAGCACCACCCCGCCCTCCGACGCATCCGCACACGCCGCTGGCGGACACCCGGACGGCTGGCCGGGCAAGGAGCTCGGTCTTCCCGAGGAGGGCCCCCGCAGCGTCGGGCGCATCGGACGGCGGGTCGTCGCGCTCCTGATCGACGGGGTCCTGGCCGACCTCGTGGCCTTCCTGCTCGGCGTCTGGTCGCCCGTGAACGGCTCCGGCGACATCGCGCACACGTGGATCCAGCTGGCGATCTTCGCCGTGCTGCAGGTCCTGTTCATCTGCACGTTCTCGGGGTCGTTCGGCCACCTGTGCGTCGGGCTGCGCGTCGTGCCGATGCGCGGCGGCTACGTCGGGGTGTGGCGGCCGGTGGTCCGGACCCTGCTGCTGTGCATCGTCGTGCCGGCGCTCATCATCGACCGCGACAGCCGCGGCGCCCACGACCGGATCGCCGGGACGGTGCTCGTCCGACGCTGACCGGCGGGCGCGCGGGCGCGCGGGCGTGGGCGTGGGCGTGGGCGTGGGCGTGGGCGTGGGCGTGGCCGGGCGTCCTAGCGCGACGCGGCCTGGTGTGACGTGCTCCCGAACAACCGAAAGCACGTCGCGCCACGGCGTTCCGTGGCGCGACGTGCCTTCGGTTGTGCGAGCGGCAGCCCGGGCCCCGGGCCCCGAGACGGGTGACGCCGGTGCGCCCCAGGCCTGCCGCACCCGTACCCGCACACGACGGAGGCCCCCGACCTGGCACGGTCGGGGGCCTCCGTTCGGTCAGCCGTCGGGGCGGCTGCGCCGGGAACGGCGCTGGCTCAGCGCGGACGCCCGGCACGCACCCGCATCGGGTCCATGCCCTTCGGGATCGCCGACGCCGGGCTGTGCGTCAGGGACTCGAGCCGGTTCGCGACCGCGAGGACCTCGTTGCGGTTCAGCGACTTCTTGTACTTGTTCATCGCACGCGGCAGCTTGTGCAGCGTCACACCGTCCTGCTCGTCGTCGACGTGGACGACGTGGACCGGGACGTTCGGCACGATGCGCTGGACCTTGCGGCGCTCCTCGTCGAGCTGGCGCTTGAGGGTGCCACGCTGACCCTCGGTGATGAGGACGACGCCCGGGGCGCCCACCGCACGGTAGACGGCGGCCTGGGAGCGACCGTGCACCGCGACGGGCATCTCGCTGGAACGCCACTGCCGACGCAGGGAGTTCGACAGCACGGCACCGACGGCACCGGGCTGGCCGGCGATCTGCGAGTAGGCCGCACGCTCGGCGAGACGACCGAGGACGATCAGGAACAGCAGGACTCCGAGCAGCACGCCGGCGACGATCCAGAGCGTGATCGCGAGCCAGTTCTGACCCGGGAGGAGGAACGCGAGCAGCACGCCCGCGACGACCGGTCCGAGGAAGGCGAGGAGGAACCACCACACCGACTTCGGGTCTGCCCGGCGGGTCATGGTGAAGACCTGGTACATCTGCTTGAGACGACCCGGCTCCTTCGCCGTCGTACCTTCTGGAGTGCTGCGTGCCATGCCAACA
The DNA here is from genome assembly GCF_001864935.2 of Curtobacterium sp. MCBA15_012. NCBI lineage: Bacteria > Bacillati > Actinomycetota > Actinomycetes > Micrococcales > Microbacteriaceae > Curtobacterium > Curtobacterium sp. MCBA15_012. The sequence goes on from NZ_CP126267.1 coordinate 1,633,799, forward strand.
GGATACGGCCTGCGCCGTGTCACGAGGACCGCTCGCGGTCAGGCTGTGGGCGAACGTCGCTGTCCACAGGTGGTCGTCACCGGACGGGAGGCCCGCCCGCCCTCCGCCACGCTGGTCACCATGACGACGGGGGAGCGGACCGAGCTGTGGTGCGGCGCCGAGGACGACGGCGCCTTCACGCGCTGGGTGGCAGACCGCGCCCCCGGCTGCGGACCGCACCTCGTCCCGATCACCCGCGTCGGCCGGTGCCCCCGCGGCCACCTCGCCGCCGAGGTGCTCCGACCGGCCGTGCGATCGCTCGACGCGGCACTCGACGTCCTCGGTGTCCCGACGAGCGGCGTCGCCGTCACGCTCTCGGTCCCCCTGCTCGAACTCGCCCACCGAGGCCGAGCGGGGGCGCTCGAACTCGGCGCCGTCGCTGCCGAGGACATCGGCGTCGACGAGGCCGGCGCGGTCGTGGTGGCCGACCGGCCGCCGGGCGGAGCGCCGTGCTGTCCGGACCCGCACGACGCGAGGACCGACCCGTCACCGTCACCGGGCGCGCGGACGACGTTCGAAGACCGCGACGGGGCCCGGGGCCTCCTCACCGCCGCACGAACGGTGTGGGACCGCACGGACCCTCGGGAACCGGCTCGTGCGGCCCTGGACCCCCTGCTCGACGCCGCGCGCGCCGGCGACGCCGACGTCGTCCGCGCGGCGCTCGACGCGGTGCTGGCCGCGGCACCGCCGAGGCCCGTGCGCTGGGTCCGGCCGGCCTGGGTGTCGTTGGGCACGCCGGTCGATCCCTCGGCCGAGCCGACCGGTGGGACCAGTCCGTCGCGGGGACTCGACCGTGCCCTGGTCGTGCTCCGCGAGGTGGTCGAACAGGGTGTGCCGATCGGGGCCTCTCGCCGAGTGCCGCTCCGGATGGTGCTCGTGGGACTCGTCGTCGTGGTCGGCGTCCTCGTGCTCGCGTCGGCCGCGTGAGGCCGCGACGCACCCCCGAGCCGTGACGCCGTGGAGTGCTCAGCGACCCCGTGACGGCCGACCCCCGGCACCCGCGTGACCGGCACTCCCGGGTCGCACGGGAACGGCCCCGGTCCCACGAGGGGACCGGGGCCGTTCCGGTGGCAGGGCTCGAGCGCCGGGATCAGTACCCGAGGTTCGGGCCGAAGTTGCCCTCCTCGAGGCGGTTCTTCACCGCGACGAGGTAGCGCGATGCGTCGGCACCGTCGATGATCCGGTGGTCGTACGACAGCGCGAGGTAGACGAACGAGCGGATCGCGATCGCCTCCTGCCCGTCGACCTTGACGACCGCCGGACGCTTCGTGACGATGCCGGTACCGAGGATCGCCGACTGCGGCAGGAACACGACGGGGGTGTCGAACAGCGCGCCGCGCGACCCGGTGTTCGTCAGCGTGAACGTTCCGCCGGCCAGCTCGTCGGGCTTGAGCTGGTTGTTCCGGGTGCGCTCGGCGAGGTCCGCGATGGCCTTCGCGAACTGCGCCAGGTCGAGCGACGACGCGTCCTTGATGACCGGGGTGAGCAGACCGCGCTCGGTGTCGACCGCGATCGACACGTTCTCGTGCTCGGGGTAGACGATCTCGTCGCCCTCGACCGTCGAGTTGATCTTCGGGTGCGCCTTGAGCGCCTCCGAGGCGGCCAGCGCGAAGAACGGCATGAAGCTGAGCTTCGAGCCGGTCTTCTCGAGGAACTGCGCCTTGTTCGCGTCGCGGAACTGCGCGACCTTGGTGACGTCCACCTCGACGACGCTGGTGAGCTGCGCGGTCGAGGTCATCGACTGCACGGCACGCTCGGCGACGACCTTGCGGAGGCGCGACATCTTCTCGCGGGTGCCGCGGAGCGGCGAGGTCTCGGCGACGAACGGGCCGGCCGGGGCAGATGCCGCGGTCGAGGACGACCCGGCTGCGGACTTGGCCTGCTCAGCGGCGGCGAGGACGTCCTCCTTGCGGATGCGTCCCCCCACACCCGAACCGGTCACGGTCGACAGGTCGACACCCTGCTCGTTCGCGAGCTTGCGCACGAGCGGGGTGACGTAGCCGGATGCGGCGGCGTCCTGGTTCGGCTGCGGGACCGACGCGCTGGCGGCGGAGCCCGATGCGGCCGGAGCGGCGGCCGGGGCGGGCGCCGGGACCGCTGCCGGGACGGCGGCGGGCGGCGGCACCGGAGCGGCCTGCGGGACCGGGGGAGCGGAGGGGGCCTGCGGGGCGGCGGGCTGCGTCTGCCCGCCCGGAGCCGGCTCGGCCTGCTGGGGCTCGGGAGCCTGCTGCTCCTCCTGCTGCTCGGTGCTCGGAGCCGTCTCGGGCTCGCTCGCCTCTGCGGCGGACTCGTCGGCACCCTGGGCCTGCTCGGCGCCGGAGTCGCCCGAGTCGGAGGAACCCGAGCCGGAGCCGTCGCCGATCTTCACCAGCGCGGTGCCGACCTCGACGGTCTCGTCCTCCTGGACGAGGATCTCCTCGACGACGCCGGCGATCGGCGACGGGATCTCGGTGTCGACCTTGTCGGTCGAGACCTCGAGCAGCGGCTCGTCGACCTCGACGCGGTCACCGACGTTCTTCAGCCATCGGGTCACCGTGCCCTCGGTGACGCTCTCGCCGAGCGCCGGGAGGTTGACGGATTCGCTCATCGGGTGGGCTCCTGTTCGCGGGTTGCTGTGGTGGTGGATGTCGTGGTCGCGCTGCGCACGGTGGTCGTGGTGATCACAGTGCGTGCAGCGGCTTGCCCGCGAGCTTGAGGAACGCCTCGCCGAGCGACTCGTTCTGCGTCGGGTGCGCGTGGATGAGGGGGGCGATGTCCTCCGGGTACGCCTCCCAGTTGACGGCGAGCTGGGCTTCGCCGATCAGCTCGCCGACGCGGGCGCCGATCATGCTGACGCCGACGACCGGACCGTCGACGACGCGGACGACCTTCACGGCACCGGACGTGCCGATGATGTGGCTGCGGCCGTTGCCGGCGAGGTTGTACTCGTACGTGTCGACCTTGTCGGCGCCGTACTGCTCCTCGGCCTTGGACTGCGAGAGCCCGACCGATGCGACCTCGGGGTCGGAGTAGGTGACCTTGGGGATGTTGACGTCGTGGATGACGACCGGCTTGAGACCGGCGATCTCCTCGGCGACGAAGATGCCCTGCTGGAAGCCGCGGTGCGCGAGCTGCAGGCCGGGGACGATGTCGCCGACGGCGTAGACGTTCGGCAGGTTGGTGGCGAGACGCTCGTCGGTGGTGACGAAACCGCGGTCCATCGCGACGCCGACCTCGTCGAAGCCCATGTTCTGCGTGAGCGGACCACGGCCGACGGCGACCAGGAGGACGTCGCCCTCGAAGGTCTTGCCGTCCTCGAGCGTCACGACGACGCCGTTCTCGTGCTGGTCGACGTGGTCGAACCGGATGCCGAGCGAGAACTCGATGCCGCGCTTGCGGAACGCGCGCTCGAGCTGCTTCGACATCGACTCGTCCTCGGCGGGGATGAGGTGGGGGAGACCCTCGACGATGGTGACCTCGGCGCCGAAGGACTTCCAGACGCTCGCGAACTCGACGCCGATGACGCCGCCACCGAGGATGACGACCTTGTTCGGGACGTAGTCCATCTTCAACGCGGTCTCGGACGTGATGACGCGGCCGCCGATCTCGAGGCCCGGGAGGGACTTCGAGTAGGAGCCGGTGGCGAGCACGACGTTCTTGCCGGTGACGGTCTGGTCGCCGACCTGCACCGTGTTCTGCGAGGTGAGGCGGCCCCAGCCCTCGACGACCGTGATGCCGCGGGCCTTGACCAGGCCCTGCAGGCCCTTGTACTTCGAGCTGATGACGCCCTGCTGGTACTCGATGACCTTCGGGACCTCGACACCGGCGAACTCGGCGACCACGCCGTACTTCTCGGCGTCACGCGTCGCGTCGGCCACCTCGGCGGCGTGCAGCAGCGCCTTGGTCGGGATGCAGCCGCGGTGCAGGCAGGTGCCACCGAGCTTGTCCCCTTCGATGAGCGCGACGCTCATGCCGAGCTCCGCGGCCCGGAGCGCAGCGGCGTAGCCACCACTGCCGCCACCGAGGACCACGACGTCGTAAGTCTGTTCCGTCACCTGGTGCAACTCCCTCGTGCGTGTCGGGGTCCGGGTCGGACCCCACTGGACACCGCGGAGGCGGCGTCCGACGGTCGGACCGCATGGTTCCGGTCCCGTCCCGCTGGTTCCGGCGGGGGCGCGTCGGTGCGCTGCCCCGCCGGGACCAACCTACTACTTGGACTGGAGCTCTTCTGCGAGCCGGACGAGCGTGCGCACCATGACTCCCGTGGCCCCCTTGCCGAGCCAGCCGTAGCCGCCGCCCTTGTGCTCGGACGGACCGGCGATGTCGAGGTGCGCCCACGGGATGCCCTCGCCGACGTAGCGCTCGAGGAACTTGCCCGCCAGGAGCATCCCGCCGGACGGGTTGCCCACCGTGGCGTTCACCATGTCGGCGACGTCGCTGGCGAGGCGTGCGTCGAGCTCCTCGGGCAGCGGCATCGGCCAGATCGGCTCGGCCACGGCGTCGGCGACGGCACGGACGCGGGCGACGAGGTCGTCGCTGCCCATCAGGCCGGTGGTGCGGTCGCCGAGCGCGACGACCTGTGCACCGGTGAGCGTCGCGACGTCGACGATCGCGTCGGGCTGCTCGAGCGAGGCCGCTGCGATGCCGTCGCCGAGCACGAGACGGCCCTCGGCGTCGGTGTTCGTGACCTCGACGGTCTTGCCGTTCTTCAGCGTCAGCACGTCACCGGGGCGGGTGGCCGAGCCGGACGGCATGTTCTCGGCGAGGCACAGCCACGCGGTGATGCGCGTGTCGACCCCGAGCCGTGCGGCCGCGACGGTCGCGGCGAGCACGGTCGCGGCGCCGGTCATGTCGGTCTTCATGCCGAGCATCGACGCGGCGGGCTTGAGCGAGAGCCCGCCGGTGTCGAACGTGATGCCCTTGCCCACCAGGGCGAGGTGCTTCGCTGCGCCCTCGGGCTGGTACCGCACGACGACCAGGCGCGGCGGGCGCTCGGATCCGCGTCCGACGCCGAGGATGCCGCCGAAGCCCTGCTCCTCGAGCGCGTGCTCGTCGAGCACCTCGACCGTCAGGGGCAGCCCCTCGGCCTGCGCGACCGCGACGTCGGCCACGTCGGCGGGACCGAGGTCACCGGCCGCGGTGTTGACGAGGTCGCGGACGAGGGCGGCGGCGTCGGCGACGATCGCCGGACGGACCGTGGCGTCGGCCGGCACGTCGGACGGTGCGAGGACCTCGATGCGCTGGTCGCCGCGGGTCGGGCCGGTCGTGCCGGCGCCCTTGTGGCGTGTGAAGGCGTACGCGCCGAGTGCGGCACCCTCGAGCGCGGCGTCGACGAGCTCGGCCGAGTCGGTGGGGAGGGCGAGCGTGATCGACGAGGCGTGGGGGAGCTGCCGGACGGCGCTGCCCGCGGCCGAGCGGATCGCCGCGACGTCGACCGAGGAGCCGAGGCCGACGAGCGCGATGCCGGCGGCGGCGACCCCGGTGCCGGGCAGGCGGATGAGCTGGTCCTTCGCGCCGGTGACGCCGACGGTCGCGAGGTCCAGGTCGACGAGGGCGTCCAGCGTGCCGGTCGCGCCCGCAGCGAGGGTGGGCGCGCCGCCGTCCTTCCCCGGGACGACCCCGAGGACGAGGACGTCGGCCTCGACGTCGGAGGGTGCGGATGATGAGGTGGAGAGCGTCGGTCGGACCATGCGCCCAGCCTATCCAGCACGTGTTCGCCGACAGCGTGGGTGTCCGGCCCGGTCCCGTCGGGGCCTCCGCCTAGCATGGGACGGTGAACCACCCCGAGGACCTGTACACCGTCGCCGACGCCGCTCCCGACGTCCCGGCCGGCCTGCACCTGGTCGCCGGACTGACCGGCTTCGTGGACGCGGGGTCGGCCGTCGCCCAGGTCGCGTCGTCGATCCTCGGGCTCGAGCACGACCTCGTGGCGGAGTTCGACCCCGACGCGCTGCTCGACTGGCGCGCCCGCCGCCCCGTCATCACCTTCGAGCAGGACCACATCACCGCGGTCGACCCGCCCCGGCTCGTGCTCCACCTGGTACGCGACGAGCTCGGGCAGCCCTTCCTGTTCCTGACCGGGTACGAGCCCGACTTCCAGTGGAACCGCTTCGTCCGCGCCGTCACCGAGCTCGCCGACCGCCTGCAGGTGGCCGACACGACGTGGCTGCAGTCCATCCCGATGCCGGTCCCGCACACCCGGCCGGTCGGGCTCACCGTCTCCGGCACGCGGGCCGACCTCGTCGAGCAGATGAGCGTCTGGAAGCCCGAGACGCAGGCGCCGGCGAACGTCCTGCACCTCGTCGAGCACCGCCTCGCCTCGTCCGGTGCGCAGGTCACCGGGCTCGTCCTGCTCGTCCCGCACTACCTCGGCGACACCGAGTTCCCCGACGCCGCGGTCGCGGGACTGTCGGGCATCTCCGCGGCCACCGGGCTCATCTTCCCGACCGACGCCCTGCGCGAGGCGGGTCGCGAGTTCCTGACCCGCGTCGACGAGCAGGTCGCCGGCAACGCCGAGCTGCAGCGGCTGGTCTCGGTGCTCGAGGAACGGCACGACACCTACATGGAGGGCAACCCCGTCGGGTCGCCCCTCACCGGGGTGGACGGCGAGGTCCCGACGGCCGACGCGATCGCGGCGGAGCTCGAGCGGTTCCTCGCCGACCGCCGTCCGGACGGCGACGCAGCCGCCGACTGAGCGCGCGGAGCGCACACGCGGCGGCTCCCGTCCCAGCGTGCCGGGCGGTCGGACTGGAGGCTCCTCCACAGCCCGCCTCGTCACTCGCGTCGTGCACAGGCGGACGCTGGTGACGCACCGGTCTCGGTAGCCTGGTGGGGTGAACTCCCGTCGTGCCTTCCTCGTGTGGGGCGTCGCGGTGCTGGCCTACGTCCTGGCCGTGGTGCAGCGCTCGTCCCTCGGTGTCTCGGGCGTCGACGCCCAGGACCGCTTCGGGGTGTCCGCCGCCGTCCTGTCGACCCTGGCGGTCGTCCAGATCGCCGTGTACGCCGGGCTGCAGATCCCGGTGGGCATCGCGCTCGACCGGGTCGGACCGCGCCGGCTCGTGCTCCTCGGCGCGGCGCTGCTGGTGGCCGGCCAGGCGGTCGTCGCCTGCTCGCCGACGATCGGGCCGGCGATCGCGGGCCGGGTCCTCGTCGGTGCCGGTGACGCGATGACGTTCATCTCGGTGATCCGGCTCGTGCCGATGTGGTTCAGCGGTCGGATCCTGCCGCAGGTCTCGCAGTGGACGGGCAACCTCGGCCAGGTCGGGCAGGTGCTGTCCGCGTTCCCGTTCGCCGTCCTGCTCCACACCGCCGGGTGGACCCCGGCGTTCGGTGTCGCGGCGGCGGCGAGCCTCGTCGGGCTGCTGCTCGCCGTGGTGTTCGTCCACAACGGGCCGGTGCCGGTCCGGACGGACACCATCCCCTTGCCCCTGCCGCACTCGTGGCGAGGCGCGTTCCACACCTTCGGGCACGCCCTCCGCCGACCGGGCACCCAGCTCGGGTTCTGGTCGCACTACGTGACCCAGTCGTCCGGCACGGTGTTCTCGCTCCTGTGGGGCGTTCCGATGCTCCGCGGGCTCGGCTACACCCCGTCCGAGGCGGCGACCTTCCTCACGGTCATCGTCGTCGTCGGCTTCGTCGCCGGTCCGGTGCTCGGGGTCCTCTGCGCGCGGTTCCCACTGCGTCGGTCGAACCTCGTGCTCGGCATCGTCGGAGCGCTCGCACTCGTCTGGACCGCGGTGCTCCTCTGGCCAGGGCACCCGCCGACGTGGCTGCTCGTCCTGCTCGTCGTGGCGATGGGCGTGGGCGGACCGGGCTCCCTGATCGGCTTCGACTTCGCCCGCAGCTTCAACCCGGTGGGGTCCCTCGGATCGGCGAACGGCGTCGTCAACGTCGGCGGCTTCCTGGCGGCCTTCGTGATGATGTTCCTCATCGGGACCCTGCTCGACGTCGTGTCCGGGGCCACGGGGCGCACGGTCTTCGACTGGGAGAACTTCCGGGTCGCCCTGACCGTGCAGTACGTCGTCGTCGGCATCGGCGTGGGCATGCTCCTGCACGCCCGTCGGCGCACTCGTCGGGAGCTGCACGCGCAGGAAGGAATACAGGTCGGACCGCTCTGGGTTGCACTCGTTGCGCGCCTGCGGAAGAAGGCCGTGCAACAATAGACCGAGGACCCGTTCTGGCCCCCTCGCAACCGTGACGCTCGACTGCGCCGCGAACGCGGGGGACTTGACATGGGTCCTCGTGCTGCCCGGAACGGTAGGACGTGTGACGCGGGGGACTGCGGCGGACGCCCTGGGCGGCGAGGGAGGCCACGACCCCACGAACGTGGCACGACGAGAGAGGTGATCGCATGGCTGCCCGGAGCACGACGATCGATCCCACGAAGGACACCGAGCCCGAGGGCGTCGCCACCGGCGACGAGCCCGCGGCCGAGACCAAGGCCGCGCCGAAGAAGCGCGCCGCACCGGCCACCGCCGCGAAGAAGCCAGCCGCCAAGAAGGCTGCGCCGAAGAAGACCACCAGCCGTGCGAAGAAGCAGGCTGACGAGGTCGACGAGGACGAGGCCGTCGAGCCCGTGGACGAGGTCGTCGACGCGACGGACGACGCCGACGAGACCGAGACCGAGGGCACGGCTGCGAAGCCCGACGCCGCGGCAGCCGTCGCCGCCGGTGCGCTGGTCATCTCGCAGTCCGACGACGACGAGGCCCCGGTCTACTCGACGACCATCACGGGCGCCACGGCCGACCCGGTCAAGGACTACCTGAAGCAGATCGGCAAGGTCGCCCTCCTCAACGCCGAGCAGGAGGTCGAGCTCGCGATGCGCATCGAGGCCGGCCTGTTCGCCGAGGACAAGCTGCAGCACAGCACGGGGCTGTCCAAGTCCGAGGAGCGCGAGCTCCGCTGGGTCGCCCGTGACGGGCAGCGCGCGAAGAGCCACCTGCTCGGGGCGAACCTCCGTCTGGTCGTCTCGCTCGCCAAGCGCTACACCGGCCGCGGCATGCAGTTCCTGGACCTCATCCAGGAGGGCAACCTGGGCCTGATCCGTGCGGTCGAGAAGTTCGACTACACCAAGGGCTTCAAGTTCTCGACGTACGCGACGTGGTGGATCCGCCAGGCGATCACCCGCGCCATGGCTGACCAAGCCCGCACCATCCGCATCCCGGTGCACATGGTCGAGGTCATCAACAAGCTCGCCCGCGTCCAGCGCCAGATGCTGCAGGACCTCGGTCGCGAGCCCACTCCGGAAGAGCTCGCCCGCGAGCTCGACATGACCCCGGAGAAGGTCGTCGAGGTGCAGAAGTACGGCCGCGAGCCGATCTCGCTGCACACGCCCCTGGGCGAGGACGGCGACTCGGAGTTCGGTGACCTCATCGAGGACACCGAGGCGGTCGTGCCGGCCGACGCGGTCGGGTTCACGATGCTGCAGAAGCAGCTCGAGAGCCTGCTCGACTCCCTGTCCGAGCGCGAGGCGGGCGTCATCCGCATGCGCTTCGGCCTGGGCGACGGCCAGCCGAAGACCCTCGACCAGATCGGTGACACGTTCGGTGTGACGCGCGAGCGCATCCGCCAGATCGAGTCCAAGACGATGGCGAAGCTCCGCCACCCGTCGCGGTCGCAGTCGCTGCGCGACTACCTCGAGTAGGCCGATGCGCTTCCTCATCCCGATCCTGGTCGGGCGGGTCCTCCGCGCCCTCGCACGTGCGCGCGGCGGGGGATCCGCCTACCCGGGCTACATCGTCCTCAAGCTCGTGCCGGACTTCCTGCAGCACGTGACGAAGCAGTTCCCGAACGGCGTCGTCTTCGTGCTCGGCTCGAACGGCAAGTCGACGACGACGCACATGATCTCCGACATCGTGCGGGCGCACGGGCTCCGGGTGTTCACGAACCCGTCCGGTGCGAACCTGCCGCAGGGGATCGCCTCGGCGCTCCTGTCCGAGGTGTCGCTGACCGGTCGGCTCAAGGCGGACATCGGCATCCTCGAGGTCGACGAGGCCTTCGCGGTCGAACTCGCGGGGATCCTGTCGCCGTCGACGGTCACGATGCTCAACGTCCAGGTCGACCAGCTCTACCGGTTCTTCGAGACCGAGCGCGTCGCGGCGATGATGCTCGACACGGCGGCGCTCTCGACGGCGAACGTCATCACGAACCGCGACGACCAGTTCCTCGACGCCTACACGGCGGAGCCGGGGCAGCGCGTGCTGCGGTTCGGTGCGAGCGCCGAGGTCGTGGCGGCGGCGCCGAACGGCCTGCAGAACGCCGACGACTTCGACCGCACCGACGGCGAGCCGAACCCGGCCGAGTCCGAGGTGGTCGTCAACACCGGCGACGGTGCGACGATCCGCTTCGCCGGGACGGACATCCCCGTCCGGCTGCCGGCGCGCGGCCTGCACTACGCGGTCGACGCCGCGGCGGCCACCGCGACCGCGAGTGCTGCACTCGGCGCGCAGTTCCGCGCGGAGGCGGTCACGCGGGCGTTCGGCACGATGAAGCCGGCGTACGGCCGTGGCGAGCGGCTCCCGATCGCCGGCGAGTCCGCCGAGTTCACGATGTTCAAGAACGCCGCGAGCCTCCAGCTCAATCTCGACGCACTGCCGGACAGCCCGGAGCAGGTCCTCATGGCGATCGACGAGGGCACCCCGGACATCTCGTGGATCTACGACATCGACTTCTCGAAGCTCGACCACGTCGACGTGGTGTCGGGCGACAAGGCCTGGCAGATCGCGATCGCGCTCGAGCACGCCGGTGTCCGCATCGACCGCGTCGAGCCGGACGTCGAGGCGGCGATCCGTCACATGGAGCAGCTCGGAGCGACGACCTCCGGCACGAAGAACTTCATCGTCAACTACGAGATCATGATGATCGCCCGCAAGGCCCTCGGGCACGGCGACATGGAGAAGACGGCATGACCGCCGACCGGTTGACCATCCTGCACGTGTACCCGCGCCAGATGGGCGTCTCGGGCGACCGTGGCAACGTCGCGGCCCTGGTCCGCCGGGCCGAGGCGGCGGACATCGCGACCGAGGTCGTCGAGTACGCCCCCGGTGACGACCTGCCCACCGCAGCCGACGTCGTCGTGGTCGGCAACGGACCCCTCAGCGCCATGCGGTCGCTCGGGGCGGACGTCGCCCGTGTCGGCGCCCCCCTGCGCGACCTGGCGGCCTCCGGCGTGCCGGTGGTCGCGGTCGGTGGTGGCTTCGACCTCGCGACGAACGAGGTCGTCCCGACCGAGGGCGAGCCCGTCACCGGGTTCGGCGTGTTCGACGCGCGTGCGGTCCGTGGGGCCGAGCGTCGTGTGAACTACTTCGTCCTCGACGCCCGGTACCCGCTCCTGCCCGGCGCTCCGACGCGCCTGGCCGGCTTCGAGGACCACGCGACCCGGATCGAGCTCGGCGCCGGCGTCGAACCGTTCGCCGACGTCGTCTCCGGCGGTGGCAACCAGGCCGGCTCCCCGGTCGAGGGCGCGATCGTCGGGACGTCCTTCGGCACGCACACGCAGGGGCCGCTCCTGCCGCTCAACCCGCAGCTCACCGACGCAGTGCTCGCTGCGGCCACCGCGCGGCTCGGCCGCGCGTACGCCCCGGACCCGGAGCGGACCGCGACGATCGACCGGTACGCGCGCGAGGCGCGCGCGACGGTCGACCGCTACGTCGACAAGGCCTTCAAGCGGATCACCTGATCCCGCGGGCCGGCAGACCGACCCGTTCCGGGGGACCTGCCGCACACAGCAAGACGGGAGGCGCGGTGCCAGCTGGCACCGCGCCTCCCGTCTGCTGTGGGGGAGCGCCTACTTCGACTCGTAGAGTCGGCTGCTCTCGTCGTGCCACTCGATCGCGGTGGCCGCGAGCTTGTCCTTGAACTCAGCACCGTGGTGCGCGCAGAAGTAGAGCTCGCCGCTCGCCATCGTCGCGCGGATGTAGGCCTGCGCTCCGCAGCTGTCGCAGCGGTCGAGCGCGGTGAGCTGGTTGCTGGTGGTCTCGTCGATGGAGAGGTCGTGCACGGTCTGGGTCATTGCTGTGCTCCTCACGGATCGCAGGGGGTGCGTTGAGTCACCATTTGAACACGTGGTGGCTGGGAACCCTGCATCGCGCGCACCCTGTTTCGCTCACCGCGGACCACTTGTCCCCAGTCCGAGGCGCGCCGCTCCGCTCGGCCGAGGGTGTCGGTGCGCGTCGGTACCATCGGCGGGTGAGCTCCGACTACTCTGCGCGCCATCTCTCCGTCCTCGAGGGGCTCGAGGCGGTCCGCAAGCGTCCGGGCATGTACATCGGGTCGACCGACTCCCGCGGCCTCATGCACTGCCTGTGGGAGATCATCGACAACTCGGTCGACGAAGCCCTCGCCGGACACGGTGACGAGATCGGTGTCGTGCTCCACGCCGACGGCTCGGTCGAGGTACGGGACACCGCGCGCGGCATCCCGGTCGACGTCGAGCCGAAGACCGGGCTCACCGGTGTCGAGGTCGTGTTCACGAAGCTGCACGCCGGCGGCAAGTTCGGTTCGGGGTCGTACGCGGCCTCGGGCGGACTGCACGGCGTCGGCGCCTCGGTGGTCAACGCGCTGTCGGAGCGCCTCGACGTGGAGGTCGACCGGGGCGGCAAGACCTACGCCATGTCCTTCCACCGCGGTGAGCCGGGGGTGTTCGACGGCGACGGCCCGGACGCACCGTTCTCGCCGTACACGTCGGGCAGCGAGCTGCGGGTCGTCGGCAAGGTGAAGAAGGGTGTGACCGGGTCCCGCGTGCGCTACTGGGCGGACCGGCAGATCTTCACCCCGGACGCGAAGTTCAGCACGAGCGACCTGGTCAGCCGGGCGCGCCAGACCGCGTTCCTGGTGCCCGGGCTCGGCATCACGATCACCGACGAGCGCCCGGCGTCGATCGCCGCCGCGGCCGAGCGGGCCGAGGCGACGGGCACGACCGTCGCCGCCGGGCCCGTCGTCGAGCGCTTCCGGTACGAGGGCGGCATCAGCGAGTTCGTCGAGCACCTCGCCCTCGACAGCGCCGTCACCGACGTCTGGCGCATCCAGGGCACGGGCACGTTCACCGAGACCGTGCCGATGCTCGACGACAAGGGCCACATGGTGTCGACGTCCGTCGAGCGCGCGTGCGAGGTCGACATCGCGCTGCGCTGGGGCTCCGGGTACGAGACGATCGAGCGCAGCTTCGTCAACATCATCGCGACGCCGAAGGGCGGGACGCACCTGGCCGGCTTCGAGTCGGGCATCGTGAAGGCCGTGCGGACCCAGGTCGAGGCCAACGCCCGCAAGCTCAAGGTCGGGCAGGACAAGCTCGAGAAGGACGACGTCCTCGCCGGGCTCACCGCCGTGTTGACCGTCCGCCTGCCCGAGCCGCAGTTCGAGGGGCAGACGAAGGAGGTCCTCGGCACCCCGGCGGTCCGCAAGATCGTCGACCAGGTCGTGTCGAAGCACCTCACCGACATCCTCACCTCGACGCAGCGGACCGAGAAGGCGCAGGCGGCGCTCGTGCTCGAGAAGGTCGTCGCCGAGATGAAGACCCGCATCTCCGCGCGCGCCCACAAGGAGACGCAGCGTCGCAAGAACGCGCTCGAGAACTCCTCGCTGCCGACGAAGCTCGCCGACTGCCGCAAGCAGGACGCCGAGGGTACCGAGCTGTTCATCGTCGAGGGGGACTCGGCGCTCGGCACCGCGAAGCTGGCGCGCAACAGCGAGTACCAGGCGCTCCTGCCGATCCGCGGCAAGATCCTCAACGTGCAGAAGGCCTCGGTCTCCGACATGCTCTCGAACGCCGAGTGCGCGTCGATCATCCAGGTGATCGGCGCCGGCTCCGGTCGTTCGTTCGAGATCGACCAGGCCCGCTACGGCAAGATCATCATCATGTCCGACGCCGACGTCGACGGCGCGCACATCCGCACCCTGCTGCTGACGCTGTTCTTCCGGTACATGCGTCCGATGATCGAGCAGGGCCGCGTCTTCGCCGCCGTTCCGCCGCTGCACCGGGTCGTCGTCGTGAACCGCGGCAAGCCGAACGACACGCTGTACACCTACTCCGAGGCCGAGCTGCAGGCCGTGCTGAAGAAGCTCGCGAAGCAGGGCAAGAAGTACCAGGAGCCGATCCAGCGGTACAAGGGCCTGGGCGAGATGGACGCCGACCAGCTGGCCGAGACGACGATGGACCGGACGCACCGGACCCTGCGTCGGGTGAACGTCACCGACGCCGAGGGCGCCGCGAAGGTCTTCGAGCTGCTGATGGGCAACGACGTCGCGCCGCGCAAGGAGTTCATCCTGGCTGGCGAGGGCCTCGACCGGGACCGCATCGACGCCTGAGCGCGAGCGAGGCCTGCCGGCGTCGCCGCTCCGGGCGGGGACGCCGGCAGGCGGTGACGCCGGCAGGCGGTGGCGCCGGCGCCGCCCGCACGCGGTGACGCCGGCGCCGCCCGCCGCTACGCTTCGCCCGCGGTCCCGTCGAGCGCCGCGGCGCTCCCGCCGATCGTCGCGATCACGGCCTCGAGCGGCGCACCGGAACCGTCGCGCTTCGACAGCCAGTCGGGCAGCGTCCGTGCGGCACCGTCGGAGCCGACGGCGTGCGGCGGTGCGATGCCCGCCCAGGCGACGGTCACGCCGTCCTCGCCCTTGAGGAACGCGTGCGCGCGGACCCCCTGGGTCGCCCGGCCCTTGACCGGGAACTCCGAGAACGCCGACACCTTGGCGCGGCCCGCGTCGGTGCCGGGCAGCGCGCCCGACGACGTCGAGACCGTGGCGACGACCGCGTCGTCGGAGCGCGGGACCGAGCCGAACCAGACGACCGAGGCACCCGCAGCGAGGGACACGCCTGCGACGCCACCGGCCGGGAGCCCCTGCGGGCGGACGCCGACGGCGGGGAAGCGGAGGAGCTGCGCGTTCGAGGTGATGAACACCAGGTCGTCGCTCTCCGGTGCCTGCGCCGCGCCGACGACGGTGTCCTTCGACTTCAGCCCGATCGCGACGAACTCGTCCTTGTCGGGCCAGGCACCCGTGGCGACGCGCTTGATGACGCCCTGCTCGGTGCCGATCGCGAGCGAGTCGGTGGCGCCGTCGGACAGGTCGACGAGGGCGACGACGGTCTCGGTGCGGGTGATGCCGAGGTACTCGGCCACGCGGACGCCCGCGTCGAGCCGCACCGACGCCGGCGGCACCGAGGGGACGTCGACCGGCGAGAACCGCAGCACCCGTCCGGTCGAGGTCAGCGCACCGACCCGACCGCGGACCGTCGAGACGACCGTGGAGCGGACCGCGTCGTGCTTCGAGCGCTTCGGGACCCGCACGATGCCGAGGTCGGTGTCCGGGATGTCGACCCGCACGAGCCGCCCGGTGGTGGACAGCAGCACGCGGCACGGCGAGTCGGCGACCTGCAGGGACTCCGGGTCGACCGCAGCCTTGCGGGCGCCGCGGACCGGCGCGTCGGCCTCGGTGAGCAGCGTGCGGCGCGGCGTCGCGAAGCGGTCGGACACCTCGGTGAGCTCGAGCGCCACCTGGGCACGGAGCCGGTCGTCCGAGGCCAGGAGCTCCTCGAGCGCGGCGATGTCGGCGAGGAGCTGGTCGCGCTCGCCCTCGAGCTCGAGGCGCGAGAACTTCGTCAGCCGCCGCAGCCGGAGCTCGAGGATGTACTCGGCCTGCACCTCGGAGAGGTCGAACACGTCCTGCAGGCGGCCGCGAGCGGTCTCGGAGTCGTCCGAGGAACGGATGACCTCGATGACCTCGTCGATGTCCAGGATCGCGACGAGCAGACCCTCGACCAGGTGCAGCCGCTCCCGGCGCCGGGCGAGGCGGTACTCCGACCGACGGGTGACGACCGCGATGCGGTGCCGCACGTACACGTCGAGCAGCTCCCGCAGCCCGAGGGTGCGCGGGGAACCGTCGACGAGCGCGACGTTGTTGATGCCGAAGCCGTCCTCGAGCGGGGTGTGCTTGTAGAGCTGTTCGAGCACGGCCGTCGGGTTGAAGCCGGACTTGATGCCGATGACGAGCCGGAGGCCGTGGTTGCGGTCGGTCAGGTCGTTGACGTCCGAGATCCCGACGAGCTTCTTGGACTGGACGCCGTCCTTGATCTTCTCGATCACGCGCTCCGGGCCGACCAGGTAGGGCAGCTCGGTCACGACCAGGCCGGTCTTGCGCGGCGTCAGGTTCTCGACGCTGACCTTGGCGCGGGTGCGGAAGGAGCCGCGCCCGGAGGCGTAGGCGTCGCGCACCCCGGAGAGCCCCACGATCGTGCCGCCGGAGGGCAGGTCGGGACCGGGGACGAACTCCATGAGTTCTTCGAGCGTCGCCGACGGGTGCAGGAGCAGGTGCTTGGCGGCCTCGACGACCTCGCCGAGGTTGTGCGGCGCCATGTTCGTCGCCATGCCGACCGCGATGCCCGAGGCCCCGTTGACGAGCAGGTTCGGGAACGCCGCGGGCAGGACCGCCGGCTGCATGATCTGGTTGTCGTAGTTCGGGACGAAGTCGACGACGTCCTCGTTCAGCCCCTCGGTCATCGCCATCGACGGTTCGGCGAGCCGGGCCTCGGTGTAGCGCGCGGCCGCCGGACCGTCGTCGAGCGAGCCGAAGTTGCCGTGTCCGTCGACGAGCGGGACGCGCATCGTGAAGGGCTGCGCCATCCGCACGAGGGCGTCGTAGATCGCGCCGTCGCCGTGCGGGTGCAGCTTCCCCATCACCTCGCCCGTCACGCGCGCGCTCTTGACGTGCCCGCGGTCCGGGCGCAGGCCCATCTCGGCCATCTGGTACAGGATGCGACGCTGCACCGGCTTGAGGCCGTCGCGTGCGTCGGGCAGTGCCCGCGAGTAGATGACGGAGTACGCGTACTCGAGGAACGAACCCTGCATCTCCTCGGAGACGTCGACGTCCTCGATGCGCTCACCGTCGGGCAGGCCGACTGCTTCCGTGCGTGCCATGGGACCTTTCTGGGAGGATCTGGGGGTGCCCCCCAGCGTACCGAGCGCCCCCGACGCCCCCGCGAACCTCGCCGACGTGCTGCCGAGTTGCCTCGTCGCACTCGGCGCCGCCGACGACGCGTGGTTGCGTGCCACCGGCCGGGAGGCGCGGATCACCCTCCGTCCCGCCCGTTCCGCGGTCGTCGTGCTGGTCGACGGCCTGGGGTCCGCCGCGCTGGCTGCGCGAGCGGGACACGCGCGCTGGCTCGCCACCGGGGGGAAGCGGATGCGCAGCGGGTTCCCCACGACGACCGCCGCCGCCCTGAGCACCCTGACGACCGGTCGCTCGCCCGGGACCCACGGCGTGGTCGGGTACAGCGGGTGGAACCCGGACACAGCGCGGGTGATGAACCTGCTGAGCGGGTGGGACGACGTCGTGCCCGCGGACTGGTTGCTCGCGTCGACGGTCTTCACCGACGCGGTCCTGCTCGGGGTCGACCCCGTGGTGGTCGGTCCGACCCGGTACCGCGCGTCGGGGATGACCGCGAGCGTGCTCGGCGGCGCGCGCTACGTCGCCGCAGACAGCATCCCGCAGCGGGTGGACGCCGCACTGGCCGAGACCGCGACCGGCCGGTCCCTGGTCTACCTGTACGTGCCGGAGCTCGACTCGATCGGGCACAAGCACGGGTGGCAGTCCGACCGGTGGACGGCCGCGCTCGAGCTCCTCGACGGCGAGCTCGCCCGGCTCGAGGACCGCGGTGCGCCCGACGTCGGGCTGCTCGTGACCGCCGACCACGGGGTGCTCGACGTGCCGGAGCAGGCGAACGTGGCGATCGACCCGGCGCTGCTCGAGGACGTCGTCGGGGTCGCCGGTGACCCGCGCTGCCGGCAGCTCACGGTCGCACCCGGGACCGACGTCCCGGCGCTCGTCGAGGCCTGGCGGGTCCGCTACGGCAAGAAGGCGTACGTCGCGAGCCGTGACGAGGCGGTCGCGGCCGGGTGGTTCGGCGCCGTGGACGAGCGCGTGCTCCCGCGCATCGGCGACGTCGTGGTCGTGGCGCGGGGTTCCTGGGCCTTCAACGACGACCGCGAGGTCGGGCCGCGCGACACGCCGAAGCGCATGATCGGCCAGCACGGGGCCATGACCGACGACGAGGTGTTCGTGCCGCTCCGGCTCGGCGGGGCGTTCGCCGCCTGACCCCGGCGGTCAGGCGCGCTCGGTCAGGCCGGGTCCTCCGGGCGGGTGCCGAAGACGATCTCGTCCCAGCTCGGCATCGAGCGGCGGTTCCGCTTCTTGCGGTCGGGACGCGCGTCGGCGTCCGGCGCCGATGCCGGGCGGGCATCGCCGCGCTCGGGGGCCGACACGGGCGAGTCGAAGCCCTGCAGGGGGATGTCGACGACGCTGATGGACGTGCCGCGCGGCTCGTCCTGCTGCTCGCCGAACGCCGCGGCCTCGCGCTCACCACGGCGGCGGCGCAGGGCCTCGAGGAGGTCGGCGGTCTCGTTGCCCGGCGAGCGGTCCTCGACGGGTGCGGCGCCGATGCGGGGGAGCGGCGCACGGAGCGGACGCTCGGCGGCCTCCGGCTCTGGCTGCTGCTCCTCGACCTGCTCGACGCGGAACGCGCCCGAGTCGAAGCGCGTGCCGTCGGCTGCCTGGTGGTCGTTCTCCACCGCACGGAGGCGCGGGGCGATGCCCTCCTCCTCGGTGTCGGACAGCCGGTGGGCGTCACCGTTGTCCGGGGTCAGCGTCGAGGTCTTCGGGTCGAAGAGCCACTGCGCGTCGTGCTCGACCTCGGACGCGGTGTAGCGGACGCGCACCTGCCAGCCGTGCTCGGCGTGCTTCCAGGACCCCCACGTGACCGCGGTGGCGTCGCCGGACGCGAGCTTGGCGTCGATGGCCTCGCCGAAGGTGTCCGGGGACTCGGCGTCCGCCGGGGTGACCGGCACGCGGCGTGCTGCGTCGAGGATGAACGCACGCTCGGCGAGCACGGGGCCCTCGAAGCGACGGACGTACTCGACGTCGACGTCGAGCGCCGAGGCCACGTCGGCGGCGTCGGCACCACCGCGGATGCGTGCCTGGACGTCCTTCGGCGAGACGCGCTTCTGCGGGCCCGCGTCGGGGTTCGCCTGCCGGACCTGGCTCGACAGCGACGAGGTGACCGGCAACCGGAACTCGGTGCCGCCGTCGGTCGCGAGCAGGAGTGCCCCGGCCTCGACTCCGATGACTCTCACGTGTTGCATGGTTCCGCCTCCCGAGCGTCCGTACGGTCGTGCGCGTACCCGAGGAGTATGCAGGGGCCCCGGGCCGATCCGGCGGAGGCGCACGGGCGCGCCGCGGGTTGGTGCCGACCGGTGTGCGGCACCCGGGAATGTCCGGGTCGGGTGTCCGGTTGCAGGGCCTGACGATCCCACAGCGCGTTCGGTTTGCGCTCTGCGGGGCCGTGGTGCAAACTGTCGCCGCCGATCACCGGCGACGACCTCTCGAACCGAGAAATGGATGGGCATGGCCACCGATTACGACGCCCCCAGGAAGACCGACGAATCCTCTGACTCAGAGTCGATCGAGGCCCTCAAGGAGCGCGTGCCCGACAAGATGTCGGGGGTCGTCGACGATGATTCGGACAACCCCGGCAGCTTCGAGCTCGCCGGACAGGACCTCAGCGACGTCGACCTCGACGTCGTCGTGCTCCCGCCGCAGGTCGACGAGTTCACGTGCGTGGAGTGCTTCCTCGTGAAGCACCGCTCGCAGCTCGACCACGAGTCGAAGCTCGGGCCCGTGTGCGCGGAGTGCGCCTCGCTCTAGGCAGATCGACCGGAAGGCCCGTCACCCCTCGGGGTGGCGGGCCTTCCGTCGTCCCGACGGGCCGGACCAGCCGACGGTGTCGGTGGACGGGACCAGCCGACGGTGTCGGTGGACGGGACCAGCCGACGGGGCCGGCGCGCGGGGCGGGCCCGACCCGCGCCTCCCGGCCGGTCCTCAGGCGCGCAGCGCCTCGACCACGCGCTCCGGGTGCCGCACGCTGACGAGCCAGTACGGCGTCGGGTCGGCGGGGTCGGCGACCTCGACCTTGACGACGCCGCGCACGTAGCCGCGGAAGAGCGTCCACGCACGGGCGTCGAGCTTCGGACCGCGCTGGGTCGTGGCCTCCGCGCCCTGGTACGCGGTGACCGCACCCACGAGGCCTCGGGGCAGGTGCGCGCGTCCGGCGCGGAACTCGGTGTCGGTGACCTCGACCACGGGGGCGAGGACCCCGAGCAGGACGACGACCCCGGCGTACATCCCGATCGCCACGAGGACGCCGGCGAGGACGCTGATCGGCAGGAAGACGAGGAGGCTCGCGGGGATGACGAGCGCCGTCGCCAGGTAGAGGGCGGGCGGGGCCCAGAGTCGTTCGCGGTACACGGTCACGGGGTCCATTCGACCACGAACCGGTCCAGGTCACGGAACGGTCACGGGCTGCACTACCCTCGTCACGTGACCGAACCAGTCGACGTCCTCTGGACGGGGGAGAACACCCCCGCGTACGCGCACCCCGGCGACGCCGGTGCCGACCTCGTCTCCACCGAGTCCTTCGTGCTCCGTCCGGGCGAGCGCCGCCTCGTCGGGACGGGCCTGCGCATCGCGCTGCCCGACGGCCACGTCGCCTTCGTCGTCCCGCGCAGCGGCCTCGCGGCGAAGCACGGCATCACGATCGTGAACGCCCCTGGCACCGTCGACGCGGGCTACCGCGGCGAGGTCAAGGTCGCCCTGCTCAACACCGACGCCACCGAGCCGTACGAGGTGCACGTCGGCGACCGCATCGCCCAGCTGATCGTCATGCCGGTGCCGCGCGTGTCGTTCACCCGCGTCGACGCACTGCCCGAGAGCGGTCGCGGTGAGGGCGGGTTCGGGTCCTCGGGCTACGGTGACCGGAGCGGTGCCCCCGGCGCCGCCCACGACGTTGAGGAAGGAACGGACGCATGAAGTTCGGTCGACGCAAGCAGAGCGAGGTCGAGGTGGCGGACGCCGTCGCCGCGGACGCCGAGGTGGCGGACACGACGCCCGAGCTCGACATCGCCACGGACGCCGACGCCGGGGTCGACGAGGTGGACGCGGTCGCCCCGACCGACAAGTCCGCACCGGCCGACCGTGCCGAGAACGGTCCGCACGACGAGACCGAGGCGAACCTGGTGCGCCCGTACGTCGACCTCGGTGGCGTGAAGGTCCTGCCGCGCGAGGGACTGCACCTGCGTCTCGAGGTCGAGGAGGGCTCGCAGCGCGTCGTCGCCGTGGGCCTCGACTACGACGAGTCGACGCTGCAGGTCCAGCCGTTCGCCGCGCCCCGGTCGACCGGCCTGTGGCACGAGATCCGCGCGCAGATCGCCGAGCAGATCGAGCGCCAGGGCGGCACCGTGGACGAGGTCGAGGGTCCCTTCGGCCCCGAGCTCCGTGCCCTCGTGCCGGTCGTCACCGACGGCACCGGCACCACCGACGGTGCCCGCCCGGCACGCTTCGTCGGGGTCGACGGCCCGCGCTGGTTCCTCCGCGGCGTGATCGCCGGCAAGGCCGCCGAGCAGCCCGACGACGCCACCGAGATCGAGGAGCTGTTCCGCAGCGTGGTCGTGGTGCGCGGCACCACGCCGATGCCGCCGCGCGACCTCATCCCGCTGCACATGCCGAAGGCGACGCAGAGCGCCGTCTGACGCCGTCCCGACACACGATCAGGCCTGGAGGCACGGTGCCGGTCCACGACGACAGCCCACGTCCCGAGGCGGACGCGGTCCCGACGGACGCGTCCGACACGCTCGCGGCCGGTGCGGGTGCGTCCGGCACGGGTGCGTCCGTGGCGGGCGAGCCCGGTGCGGCGCAGCCGACCTTCTCGGAGCAGTTCCGCGCCGCGGTGCAGAACGCCGGGATCGCCCGCGTCGCACCCGGCGAGACGCCGTCGGGCCGCGACCTGCTCGGCGCCGTCGGCGGGATCCGCGGGCTCGCCGAGTCGATCCTTCCGGGCCTGGCGTTCCTCGTCGTCTACACGATCACGAAGGAGCTCGTCCCGAGCGTCGTGATCCCGGTCGTCGTCGGGCTCGTCTTCGTCGTGCTCCGGCTGGTGCAGCGGCAGTCCGTGACGATGTCGTTCGCCGGCATCCTCGGCGTGGCCGTGTCCGCCGGGCTCGCGCTCCTGACCGGACGTGCCGAGACGAACTTCATCCCCGGCATCGTGATCAACGCCGTGTGGCTCGTCGGACTGCTCGTGTCGCTCGCGGTCCGGTGGCCGCTCATCGGCGTCGTCGTCGGCTTCCTGCTGCCGGCGGCCGAGGACGGTTCGCACGTCGACTGGCGCGCGGACCCCGCGAAGCGGCGGGTCCTGACGGTGGCCACGTGGGTCTGGGTCGGACTGTTCGCGCTCCGCCTGGCCGTCGAGGTGCCGTTGTACCTGACGGCGCAGGTCGAGCTGCTCGCCGGGCTGAAGCTGATCCTCGGCGTGCCGCTCTACGCCGCCGTGCTCTGGGTCACGTGGCTGCTCGTCCGCACGGTGTTCACGCGTCGGGACGACACCGCCGCGGTGTAGGGTTGTCTCGACATCGAGACAGTTTCCCGGCGGCGCTCGCACGGCCCCGGGATTAGGTTTGCCTTGCTGGTGGGACGGTCCGCGGCCCACGAGGATGAGGGCACACCGATCACCAGGGAGGCGGCACAGTGGCTGCAGTCAACAGCTTCGGCTCGAAGGACACACTGTCGGTTGGGGGTGTCGACTACGCGATCCACCGGATCGACGCCGTGCCCGGGCACGAGAAGCTCCCGTACAGCCTGAAGGTGCTGCTCGAGAACCTCCTCCGCACCGAGGACGGGGCCAACGTCACCGAAGCGCAGATCCGCGCCCTCGGCTCGTGGAAGCCAGAGGCCGACCCGGACACCGAGATCCAGTTCTCGCCGGCCCGCGTGGTCATGCAGGACTTCACCGGCGTGCCCTGCATCGTCGACCTCGCCACCATGCGCGAGGCGATGGCGCAGATCGGCGGCGACCCGAACAAGATCAACCCGCTGTCCCCGGCCGAGATGGTCATCGACCACTCCGTCGTCGCCGACCTGTTCGGTCGCGAGGACGCCCTGCAGCGCAACACCGACCTCGAGTACGAGCGCAACGGTGAGCGCTACCAGTTCCTCCGCTGGGGCCAGACCGCGTTCGAGGACTTCAAGGTCGTCCCGCCGGGCACCGGCATCGTCCACCAGGTGAACATCGAGTACCTGGCGAAGGTCACGTACACGCGCGAGTTCGACGGCGAGCTCTACGCGTACCCGGACACCCTCGTCGGCACCGACTCGCACACCACGATGGTGAACGGCCTCGGCGTGCTCGGCTGGGGCGTCGGCGGCATCGAGGCCGAGGCCGCGATGCTCGGCCAGCCGGTGTCGATGCTCATCCCGAAGGTCGTGGGCTTCAAGCTGTCCGGCGCGATCCCGGCCGGCGTCACCGCGACCGACGTGGTGCTCACCATCACGCAGGAGCTCCGCAAGCACGGCGTGGTCGGCAAGTTCGTCGAGTTCTACGGCGAGGGCGTCTCGGCGGTCCCGCTCGCGAACCGCGCGACCATCGGCAACATGAGCCCCGAGTTCGGCTCGACGGCCGCGATCTTCCCCGTCGACGACGTCACGCTCGACTACCTGCGCCTGACCGGCCGCGACGACGCGCAGATCGCCCTCGTCGAGGCGTACGCCAAGGAGCAGGGCCTCTGGCACGACCCCTCGGTCGAGCCGGCCTACTCGGAGTACATGGAGCTCGACCTGTCGACGGTCGTCCCCTCGATCTCCGGCCCGAAGCGTCCGCAGGACCGCATCGAGCTGTCGAAGGCCAAGGACCAGTTCGAGGTCGACCTCGCCAACTACGCGAGCATCGACCACTCGGAAGAGGACAAGGCCGTCGCCGACACCTTCCCGGCATCCGACCCGGTCGCCGCGGCGCCCGGCGACGAGCACGCGGTCGACGACCTGCAGGACGCCCAGGCGTCCGAGGTCCCGGTGCACGCCTCGAGCGCGCCCGGCACGGTCTCGAAGCCGACCTCGGTCACGGTCGGCGACGGTGACACGTTCACGATCGACCACGGCGCGGTCGCGATCGCAGCGATCACCTCGTGCACGAACACGTCGAACCCCTCGGTCATGATGGCCGCGGGCATCCTCGCCCGGAACGCGGCGAAGAAGGGCCTGAAGGCCAAGCCGTGGGTGAAGACCACCCTCGCGCCGGGTTCGAAGGTCGTCACCGACTACTACGAGAAGGCCGGTCTCACCAGCTACCTCGAGGAGCTCGGCTTCTACACGGTCGGCTACGGCTGCACCACCTGCATCGGCAACTCGGGCCCGCTGCCCGAGGAGATCTCGCAGGCCGTGCAGGACAACGACCTCGCCGTGACCGCGGTGCTCTCGGGCAACCGCAACTTCGAGGGCCGCATCAACCCCGACGTGAAGATGAACTACCTGGCCTCGCCGCCGCTGGTCATCGCGTACGCCCTCGCCGGGTCGATGCACTTCGACTTCGACGCCGACGCACTCGGCACCGACCAGGACGGCAACGACGTCTACCTGCAGGACATCTGGCCCGACGCGGCCGAGGTGCAGCAGGTCATCGACACCTCGATCGACACCGAGATGTTCACGCACGAGTACGGCTCGGTGTTCGAGGGCGACGACCGCTGGAAGAACCTGCCGACCCCGACGGGCGACACGTTCGAGTGGGACCAGGAGTCGACCTACGTCCGGAAGCCCCCGTACTTCGAGGGCATGACGATGCAGCCCGACCCGGTGTCGGACATCTCCGGTGCCCGTGTGCTCGCGAAGCTCGGCGACTCGGTCACGACCGACCACATCTCGCCGGCCGGCTCGATCAAGGCGGACAGCCCCGCAGGTCGCTACCTCGACGAGCACGGTGTGGACCGCAAGGACTTCAACTCGTACGGGTCGCGTCGCGGCAACCACGAGGTGATGATCCGCGGGACGTTCGCGAACATCCGTCTCCGCAACCAGCTCCTGGCCTCGGCCAACGACGGCGCCGGGGTCGAGGGCGGCTACACCCGCGACTTCACCACGGCCGACGGCGAGCAGTCGTTCATCTACGACGCGTCGCAGCACTACCAGGAGCAGGGCATCCCGCTCGTCATCTTCGGTGGCAAGGAGTACGGCTCCGGTTCGTCGCGTGACTGGGCGGCCAAGGGCACGAACCTGCTGGGCGTCAAGGCGGTCATCACCGAGAGCTTCGAGCGCATCCACCGCTCGAACCTCATCGGCATGGGCGTCGTCCCGCTGCAGTTCCCGGCGGGGGAGTCGGCGGACTCGCTCGGGCTCGACGGCACCGAGGTCGTCTCGATCTCCGGTCTGACCGAGCTCAACGAGGGCCGCACGCCCAAGACCGTGCACGTCACGGCCGAGCCGAGCGAGCACTCGCCGGCGGGCAAGCAGACCGTCGAGTTCGACGCGGTCGTCCGCATCGACACCCCCGGTGAGGCGGACTACTACCGCAACGGCGGGATCCTGCAGTACGTGCTCCGCTCGCTCGTGTGAGCACGGCGCGCGACGCGCGCACCGGTCGCTGACGCGACCACCTGACGGACCGGAGGCCCGTGGCGACACCGCCACGGGCCTCCAGTCCGTCGTCCGGTCGCGCGGATAGTGTGGGGGCCTGCCCCACGAAAGGAGCGCCCGTGAGCCTGCTCTCGAGCATCACGTCGCCGCGCGATCTGAAGCGTCTGTCGGACGCGCAGATGACCGACCTCGCCGCGGAGATCCGGCGGTTCCTCGTCGCCGAGGTCGCGAAGACCGGCGGGCACCTGGGGCCGAACCTCGGTGTCGTGGAGCTCACCCTCGCGATGCACCGCGTGTTCGACTCCCCGCACGACCCGTTCGTGTTCGACACGGGGCACCAGTCGTACGTGCACAAGCTCGTCACGGGGCGGCAGGACTTCTCGCGCCTCCGGGAGCGGGGCGGGCTCGCGGGCTACCCGCAGCGGTCCGAGTCGGAGCACGACATCGTCGAGTCCTCGCACGCGTCCTCGTCGCTGTCCTGGGCGGACGGGATCTCCCGCGCCTTCCGGCAGACCGGGCAGGACGACCGCACCGTGGTCGCCGTCGTCGGTGACGGCGCGCTGACCGGCGGGATGACGTGGGAGGCGCTCAACAACATCTCGGACAGCAACGACCGCCGGCTCGTGATCGTCGTGAACGACAACGGGCGGTCCTACGCCCCGACGATCGGCGGCATGGCCCGGTTCCTCAGCTCGGTGCGCACGCGCCGCGAGTACCGCGCGCTGTTCGAGAAGTCGCAGGCGGTCGCATCGCACTTCGGCGCACCCGGTCGGGCGTTCTACCGTGGGCTGCGTGGGGGGCTGCACGGGTTCCTCGCCCGGTTCACGAACAACGAGGCGCTGTACTCGAACCTCGACATCAAGTACATCGGTCCGGTGAACGGGCACGACCAGCGCGCGATGGAGGCGGCGCTCCGGCAGGCGAAGGCCTACGGCGCGCCGACGATCGTGCACGCGATCACCGAGAAGGGGCACGGCTTCGAGCCGGCGCTCCGCGACCAGGCCGACCAGTTCCACGCGGTCGGGCACATCGACCCGGAGACCGGCGAGTCGCTCGACGTGTCGTCGGGGCCGTCGTGGACGTCGGTGTTCGCCTCGACGCTCGCGGACATCGGCTCGGAGGACGAGCGGATCGTCGCGATCACCGCGGCGATGCTCCGCCCGACCGGGCTGCACCTGTTCCAGGAGCGGCACCCGTCCCGCGTGATCGACGTCGGCATCGCCGAGCAGCACGCCGTGACGACCGCCGCCGGCCTGGCGTACGGCGGGCTGCACCCCGTGGTGGCGCTCTACGCGACCTTCCTGAACCGGGCGTTCGACCAGGTGCTCATGGACGTCGCCCTGCACCGCGCCGGCGTGACGTTCGTCCTCGACCGTGCCGGCATCACCGGGCCGGACGGGCCGTCGCACCACGGGATGTGGGACCTCGCGCTGCTGCAGGTCGTGCCCGGGATCCGCATCGCGGCCCCCCGGGACGCCGTCACGCTGCGCGAGGAACTCCGCGAGGCCGTGGCCGTCGACGACGCCCCGACCGTGCTGCGCTGGTCGAAGGGGTCGGTCGGCCCGGACCTGCCGGCGCTCCGACGACTGGCCGACGGGGTCGACGTGCTCCGCGACCCGGCCGACGGACAGGAGCCGGACGTGCTCATCGTGGCCGTCGGCTCGATGGTGCCCGTGGCGCTCGACGCGGCGGCGCTGCTCGAGGCGCAGGGGATCGGCGCGACCGTCGTCGACCCGCGCTGGGTCGTGCCCGTCCCCGGGTCGCTCGTCGACCTGTCCCGCGAGCACCGGCTCGTCATCACGATCGAGGACGGTGTGCGCGTCGGCGGCGTCGGCACGCGGCTGCGCCAGGACCTGCGCGCCGCGGGGGTCGACACGGGCGTGAACGAACTCGGGTTGCCGGACGCGTTCATCGACCACGCGTCGCGGTCCGAGATCCTGGCGGACGCGGGGCTGACCGCGCAGGTGATCGCCCGGGACGTCATCGACCAGGTCGTCGGGACGAAGGTGCCGCAGGCGAAGCCGGCGCGGTCGCGGGAGTCCGCCGGGCGCTGAGGGCGCGGTGCGCGGGGCGTGCCGCTCGGCGCCGCTGGCGCCGCTGGCGCCGCTGGCGCCGCTCGGCGGCGCGACGTGCTCGCGCACAACGGAAAGCACCTCGCGCCACGGGGATCCGTGGCGCGAGCTGCTTCCGCTTGTGCAGGGCGCGGCTAGCGCGAGGCGGGGCCGACGATCGCCGGGTCGTGGAACGTGCCGCCGAAGACCCGCTCCGAGGCACCGGAACGGTCGAGGTACGGGCTGATGCCACCGGCCTGGAACGGGTAACCGGCGCCGAGGATCAGACCGAGGTCGATCTCCTCGACGTGCTCGACCACGTGGTCCTCGAGCATGCGGTGCACCTCGTCGGCCAGGGCGTCCTCGAACCGGCGCTGCATCTCGGCGGCGTCGACCGGCTTCGCGTCCTTCTTCGCGGGTGCGACGAGCTTCACGGCAGCGGGGTCGTACCCGGTCGCGTTGCCCTTCTTGTCGCGGGTCAGGATCGTCCCGTGCTCGGCGATCCGCTTCAGCCCGTCACCGGGGTAGAAGCGCTCCGGCCAGGCGGCGTGGTGCGAGTCGAGCACGTGTGCGCCGACCGGCAGGCCGACCAGTTCGAGCAGCTCGAAGGGCGACATCGGGAGGCCGAGCGGTGCCGCACCCTCGGCGACGGTCTCGAAGGAGGTGCCCTCCTCGACGCCGCGCATGGCCTCGCCGAGGACACGGGCGAGCACCCGGTTCACGACGAAGCCCGGCTGGTCGGCCGTGATGATCGCGGTCTTCTTGAGCGTCTTCGCGACGGCCAGCGCGGTTGCCAGCGTCTCGTCCGATGTCTGCTCGGTCCGGACGACCTCGAGCAGGGGCATCACGGCGACCGGGTTGAAGAAGTGGAAGCCGACGAGCCGCGACGGGTCGGACAGGACCGAGCCCATCTCGGACACCGACAGCGAGGACGTGTTCGTCGCCAGGATCGCGTCCGGGGCGATGACCTGCTCGATCTTCCGGAACACCTCCTGCTTGACGCTCATCTCCTCGAAGACGGCCTCGATGACCCAGTCGGCGTCCGCGAACGCGTCGTAGGACACCGAACCGCTGACGAGCGCCGAGATCCGGTTCGCGTCGTCGGGGGAGATGCGCCCCTTCTCGCGGAGCTTGGCGACCTCGCCGCGGATGCGCTCGACACCCGCGTCCACGCGCGCCTGGTCGACGTCGGTGATGACGACCGGCACACCGAGGCGGCGGGCGAACAGGAGCGCGAACTGCGACGCCATGAGCCCGGCGCCGAGGACACCGACCTTCGTGATCTTCTTCGCCTCGACGTCGGCGGGGGCACCCACCGGACGCTTCGCGCGCTTCTGGACGAGGTCGAACGCGTACATCGACGCCGCGAACTGGTCCCCGGCGAGGAGGTCGGCGAGTGCGTCGTCCTCACCGGCGAAGCGCTCCTCGAGCGAGCCGGACTTCGCGGCGGCGACGAGGTCGAGCGCGCGGAACGGCGACTTCGGCACCGTGCCGATCTTCGACGCGACCTGCTGGCGGGCGACCTTGACGACCGTGCCCCACGCGGCCTTCTCGAGCATCCCGGGCTCGTTGGCGCGCTTGACCTTCGTCCGACCGGACACGACGCCGTCGGCCCACGCGACCGCCGAGGGCAGGAACGTGACCGACGGGATGAGGGCGTCGCCGATGCCGATCTCGACCGCGGCCGGACCGTCCATCAGGCGGTTGTTCTTGAGCGGGTTCTCGACGATGACGCGGAGCGCCTTCTCCGGACCGATCAGGCGGGGGAGCAGCGTCGCGCCGCCCCAGCCGGGGATGATCCCGAGGAACACCTCGGGCAGACCGATGCCCTGCGCTGCGGAGGAGAACACCCGGTAGGTGCAGTGCAGCGCGACCTCGAGGCCGCCGCCGAGGGCGATCCCGTTCACGAACGCGAACGAGGGCACCCCCAGCTCGCTGAACTTCCGGAGCGTCGCGTGCCCGAGCACGCCGAGCTCGTGTGCGACCTCGCGGGACGGCAGCGCCGCGGCCTGCGACAGGTCGGCGCCGGCGGCGAAGCAGTACTCCTTGCCGGTGATCGCGACGGCCTGGACGTCGCCCTTCGCGGCCTCGTCGCGCAGGGTGTCGAGCACGTCGGACAGCTCGCGCATGGTGCGCGGGCCGAGCGTCGACGGACGCTTGTAGTCCTTGCCGTTGTCGAGCGTGATGAGCGCGAGGGTGCCACCGGAGGGCAGCGCCACGTGCTTGACGTACGAGTGCGTGACGACCTCGTCCTCGCTCAGCGCGGTCAGCTGGTCGATCGGGGTGGTGGTCATGCTCAGGCCGCCTTCCGTGCCGCGCTCTTGCTGAAGTTCGGGTTCTCCCAGATGACGGTCCCGCCCTGGCCGAGCCCGATGCACATCGTGGTGATGCCGTACCGGACGTCCGGCCGCTCGGCGAACTGCGCCGCGAGCTGGTTCATGAGCCGGACACCGCTCGACGCGAGCGGGTGCCCGACGGCGATCGCGCCGCCCCAGGCGTTCACGTTCGGGGAGTCCTGCGCGATGCCGTAGTTGTCGAGGAAGGCGAGCACCTGGACGGCGAACGCCTCGTTGATCTCGAACAGACCGATGTCGTCGATCGTCAGCCCGGCCTTGCGGAGCGCCTTGTCGGTCGCGGGGACCGGGCCGATGCCCATGACCTCGGGGTCGACGCCCGCGAAGGCGAACGAGACCATGCGCATCTTCGTCGGCAGGCCGTGCTGCTTGGCGCCCTCCTCGGACGCGAGCAGGCTCATCGTGGCGCCGTCGTTCAGGCCTGCCGCGTTGCCGGCGGTGACCCGTCCGTGGGGCCGGAACGGCGTGCGCAGGGCGGCCAGCGCCTCCAGGGTGGTGCCCGGTCGCGGCGGCTCGTCCGCCGTGACGACGTCCCAGCCCTGTCCGGTGTTGACCTCGACGGGGACCACGTCGGGCTGCAGCTTGCCGGCGCCCCAGGCGGCGGCGTAGCGCTGCTGGGACTGGACGGCGAAGGCGTCGGTGCGGTCCTTCGTGATGGCGGGGAAACGGTCGTGCAGGCGCTCGGCCGTGCTGCCCATGACGAGCGCGTCGCTCGCGACCATGCGCTCGGCCACGAAGCGCGGGTTGACGTCCGCGTTGAACCCCATGGGGTGGCGACCCATGTGTTCGACGCCACCGGCGATCGCCACGTCCGCGGCGCCGAAGGCGATCGCGCCGGCGAGCGTCGTGACGCTCGTCATGGCGCCCGCGCACATGCGGTCGATGGCGTAGCCGGGAACCGACTTCGGCAGCCCGGCGAGCATGCCCACGGTCCGGCCGAGGGTCAGGCCCTGGTCGCCCTGCTGGGTGGTGGCGGCCACGGCGACGTCGTCGACCGCCGCTCCGTCGAGCTGGGCGTTCCGGTCGAGGAGCCCCCGCATCGCGTGGACCGCGAGGTCGTCCGCGCGGGTCTTCCAGAACACCCCCTTCTCGCCTGCTCGTCCGAACGGGGTGCGAACGCCGTCCACGAAGACGACGTCTGATGCCTTGGGCAATCTGGGCCTCCAGATCCTCACTGATCGAGTCGGGACACCTGTCGCCCCGACCTGCCGGGCTGCACCCGGCGACGGCCTCGACGCTATGCCCCGAGGCTGGGCGGACGCATGCCCGTTGGGGTGTTCCTACGAGTCGGTGTTGCTCTCCGCAGCAGGCTCCTGTGCGTCTGCGACAAAGGCGTGTGCGATGAGCGAAGCGGTCTCCTCGACCTGCCACGGCCGCGCGTCGTGGGACGCGAGGGCGGCGCCCACGGTCTCGGTCGCGATCGGCTTCGGCGGGTCCCACGAGACCACGCGGAGGGTCTCCGGCGTGAGCAGGTTCTCGACGGGCAGGTCGAGCTCCTCCGCCCGGGCGACGACCGCCGCACGGGCCGCCTTGTACCGGCGGTCGGCCTCCGGGTTGCGCTCCGCCCAGGCGCGGGGCGGCGGCAGCGTGGCCTCGCCGGAGCCGCGGAGCTTCGGCAGGTCGTCCGTCGTGCGGCCCTCCTCCACGGCGGCCCACCAGCGGTCGAGTTCGGAGCGGCTCGCGCGGCCGGTGAAGGCCTTGACCGCGCTGAGCTCGGCCTTCGTCGCGGGGGCGGCAGCGGCGGCGGCGACGATCGCGGAGTCCGGGATCGTCCGGCCGGGCGCGACGTCGGTCTCGCGCGCGAACGCGTCACGGGCCGTCCACAGCGCCCGGGCGATCGCGAGGGCCCGTGCACCGCGCAGGGCGTGCATGCCGGACAGGCGACGCCAGGGCTCGGCGCGGGGCGGCTTCGGGGCTCGTGCGAGGACCGCCGCGAACTCCTCGGCGGCGATGCGCGACTTGCCCGCGGCCTCGAGCTCGGTCGCGAGCGCGTCGCGGAGGTCGGGGAGCAGCTCGACGTCGAGCGCGGCGTAGACCAGCCAGGCCTGCGGCAGCGGTCGGGTCGACCAGTCGGCGGCCGAGTGCGCCTTGGCGAGCGTGATGCCGAGCAGCTGCTCGACGACCGCTCCGAGGCCCACGCGGGGGAACCCGGCGATGCGGGCCCCGAGCTCGGTGTCGAAGATGCGGGTCGGGACCAGGCCGACCTCCTGCAGGCAGGGCAGGTCCTGCGAGGCGGCGTGGAACAGCCACTCCTCGTCGACGATCGCGTCCTGCAGCTCGGAGAAGTCGCCGATCGCGATCGGGTCGAACAGGAAGGCGCCCGCGCCGCGGCGGAAGACCTGGATGAGGTACGCCCGCTGCGAGTACCGGTAGCCGCTGGCGCGCTCGGCGTCGACCGCGACGGGCCCGTGGCCGGCGGCGATCGCACGGACGGCCTCGAGGTACTCGTCGTGCTCCTCGATGACGTGCACCGTGGCGTGCGCGGCCTCGAACGCCGGGTCCGCCGGACGCGTGGCGCCGCCGCCGCGCGTGGTGCGGCCCGTCGGAGCGGCGTCGCCGGACGCTGCGGTGCGACCGGAGGCAGCGGCGTCGCCGGACGCTGCGGTGCGACCCGAGGCAGCGGCGCCGCCGGATTCGGCGGGGGAGCCGGACGGAGCGGGGGTGCCGGCGGGTGCGGCGGGGTCGGTCACTTCGTGGTCCTCCTCGGAGCCAGCAGCGTCACGCCGTCCGAGGCCGGCGGGAGACCGGCGAGCATCGCCACGATCTCCTCCCAGGCCTCGACGTGCGCGGTGAGGTCCTCGTCGCGGGGCGTCCACGAGGCCCGGAGCTCGAGCTGTGCGCCGTCCCCCTGGGCCGCGAGGTCGCCGTAGCCGCGCGAGATGATCTTGGTCGCCGTCCCCGATGCCCGGTCGTACGTCGCGCCGTGCGCCGCGAGCGCGTCGACGAGCCAGCTCCACGTCACGTCGGCGACGAACTCGTCGACGCCGATCTCCGGCTCGAGGGGCGCCTGGGCGAAGGTCACGACGCGGAACGCGCCGCCCCAGCCCTCGGGTTCCTCGGGGTCGTACAGGGCGATGAACCGGCCGGTCCCGAGGTCCGAGTCGATGCCGTGCACGGCTCCGCTGACGTCCGCCGCGAGGGCGATCGAGTACGGCGCGATCCGCGAGGGCGAGGGGATCTCGGTGACGGTGGTCTCGGTGCGGGTCCCGCCCGACTCGACGAACGCACGCAGTCGCGCGAAGGCCTCGGGCTCTCGGGAATCGGACACGCATGCAGACTAGGCTCCCGGCCATGTCCCGATCCGCGCGACCCGCCGAGGACGTCGTCCAGGAGACCGCACGATCGGCCGGTTTCGTCGCCCTGGGGGCGGGCATCGCGGCGGCAGCCGTCGCCACCGCGGTGGTCGGTGGCTTCGTCGCCGCCGTCGCCCGTGCCGTCGTGACGCCCGACCGCAAGCGCACCGAACGCGTCCCGATCCACGCCGTCGACACCGACGCGATGACCGTCACGCTCGAACGCACCGCCGACACGGAGCTGCAGGGCCGCTACAGCCTGTGGTTCGGCGGCGGTACCGGGCACATGCGGATCGGCGAGGTCCTCGGCACGACGGAGACGACGGTCACCCGGCGGATCATCGCGGTCGACGCGGGCGACCCGACCGCCGCGCGACGCGGACGCTGGGGCGGCTGGTTCTACCTGACCCCCGGCGAGCTGGACGTCCCCGTCGAGGACGTCGACGTCCCCACGCCGAACGGTCCCGCACCGGCCTGGGTCGTCCGCGCCGACGACCCCGACGCACCGTGGGCGGTCCTGGTGCACGGCCGCGGCGTGACCCGCGCCGAGACGATCCGGGCGGTGCCGGTCTTCCGCGCCGCCGGCTACTCGGTCGTCCTCGCGTCGTGGCGGAACGACGGCGTCGCCCCGCGGAGCGCCGACGGTCGGTACGGCCTCGGCAGCACCGAGTGGGAGGACGTCGACGCGGTCCTCCGGTGGCTGTCCGCGCGGGGTGCGAGCAGCGTCGTGCTGATGGGGTGGTCGATGGGCGGCGCGGTCGTGCTGCAGACCCTCGTCCGCTCTCGGTTCGCCGGACTCGTCGACGGCGTCGTCCTCGAGTCCCCGGTCGTCGACTGGCACGCGGTGCTGAAGTCGCAGAGCCGGGTGCTCAAGCTGCCGCGGCCGGTCCGCAAGGTCGCCCAGCGCGTCCTCCGCACACCCGTCCTGCACCGGGTCGCCGGTCTGCAGCACCCGGTCGACCTGCGCGAGCTCGACATGGTCGCCCGCTCGGACGAGCTGACGGTGCCGATCCTCATCCTGCACAGCGACGACGACGGGTTCGTGCCGTCGTCCGCGTCGCACGACCTCGCGCGGGCGCGGCCGGACATCGTCCGGCTCGAGGTGCAGACCACCGCGCGGCACACCAAGCTCTGGAACCACGACGCCGACTGGTTCGACGCCCGCATCCTCGCGTGGCTGACCGAGGTGGTGCAGCCGACCGACGCGACCAGCGCCCGGTAGACGCGACCGGCTGACGGACGGGAGGCACGGTGCCAGCCGGCACCGTGCCTCCCGTCCGTCAGGGGGTCGTGATCAGGCGGTCGCCGTCAGGCGGCGACCGCCGCGCGCACCTGCCGCTGCACCCGGCCGAGCATCCCGACCATGCCGCGGATGCGCAGCGGGCTGACCGCCTCGCTCAGCCCGAGGGTCAGCGGGTAGTCGGTCGGGACGGCGAGCACCTGCTCGGCGGTCAGGCCGGACAGCCCCTGCGCGAGGATCGAGGCGAAGCCCCGGGTGGTGGGTGCCTCGCGCGGCGCGGTGGCGTGCATGCGGACGACGTCGGGCTCGTCGCCGTCGGCACCGACCGTCACGGTGATGAACACGGGGGACTGGCACTCCTCGACGCGTTCGAGTTCGTCCTCGTGCCCCTGCAGCCGCGCGGGCAGCGCGGGCAGTTCGTCGGAGAACTCGAGGAGCAGCTGGAGGCGGTCCTGCTGCGTCAGCTCGAGGAAGTCGTCGCGGATCTCGGCGAGGGACTGGGGGAGTTCGGTGCTCATCGGGAGGGAACGGTACCCGGTTCGCTGCCGACGGCGATCGGCACGCGGACGGCGCTGCCCCACTCGGTCCAGGATCCGTCGTAGTTGCGGACGTTCTCGTACCCGAGCAGGTGCTGCAGGACGAAC
Organism: Curtobacterium sp. MCBA15_012; assembly: GCF_001864935.2. Taxonomy (NCBI): domain Bacteria; kingdom Bacillati; phylum Actinomycetota; class Actinomycetes; order Micrococcales; family Microbacteriaceae; genus Curtobacterium; species Curtobacterium sp. MCBA15_012. Next base: position 1,668,839 of record NZ_CP126267.1, read on the forward strand.
CAGGTGTGGCTCGACCGCTCGCCGATGCGGCAGTACGCGACGACTTCGTCGGCGTCGCCGATGCCGGCACCGTCGCGGTACACGGCGTCGAGCTCCTCGCGGGTCTTGAACGTGCCGTCCGGCGCGGCCGCGGTGGCCCACGGGATGTTCACGGCGGTGGGCACGTGGCCGGCGCGGAGGGCGCCCTCCTCCGGGTAGTCGGGGGCGGTCGTGCGGGAGCCGTCGTACTCGGCGGGGCTCCGGACGTCGATGAGGGGCTTGCCGAGGTGGGCGAGCACGTCCTCCTTGAAGGCACGCACCTCGTCGTCGCGGCGCTCGACCACGGGGTACTCGACGGGCGCGACCTCGGTGCGGTCCCGCGTCAGGGCGCGGTCCTCGGCGATCCACTTGGCGCGGCCGCCGTCGAGCAGGCGGACGTCCTCGTGGCCGAACAGCGTGAAGACCCAGAGGGCGTAGGCGGCCCACCAGTTGTTCTTGTCGCCGTAGATGACGACCGTGGTGTCGCGTCCGATGCCCTTGCCGCCGACGAGCTCGGCGAACCGGGCGCCGTCGACGTAGTCGCGCTGCACCGGGTCGTTGAGGTCGGTGTGCCAGTCGATCTTCACCGCACCGGGGACGTGGCCGGTCTCGTAGAGCAGGACGTCCTCGTCGGACTCGACGACAACCAGGTCGGGCGAACCGACCCCGGCGTCGAGCTGCTCCTGGAGCCACTCGGTCGACACCAGGCGCTCCGGGTGGGCGTAGGCGGCGAACTTCTCGGACGGGTCGACCGGTGCGGTCATCGGGGGTACCTCCAGGGCGTGACGTCGGGCGGGCCGAGACTAGGATCGGACCTCGGTGCCTGCTGGCAACGGTACGCGGACGTACCGACCGCCACCTGCAACGTGACACCGCACGACAAGCTTCCCGAAGGGCCCCTCGATTGGCTTCCCCCGCAGTGACCTCCGTGCCCGGACACCTCGTCGACCGCGACCCGCAGGTGACGCCGCAGCAGATGGCCGCCGCGCTCGTGCCGCCGCCGCAGTTCGCCGACGCGTCCTTCGCGAGCTACCGCCCGGACCCGGAGTACCCGTCGCAGGCCGCCGTGCGCGACGCGGTCGAGGCCTTCGTCGCCACTCGCCCGGAGCCCGCGAGGCGCGGGTTGTTCGGCCGTCGGAAGGCCCCCGAGGCACCTGCACGCTCGGGCGTCTACCTGGACGGCGGGTTCGGTGTCGGCAAGACGCACCTGCTCGCCGCCGCCTACCACGCGGAGCCGTCCCGCAAGACCTTCGGCACGTTCATCGAGTACACCGCGCTCGTCGGGGCGCTCGGGTTCCAGGGCACGGTCGACCTGCTGCGCGGGACGTCGCTCGTCTGCATCGACGAGTTCGAGCTGGACGACCCGGGCGACACGATGGTGATGACCCGGCTCATCAAGGAGCTGGCCGAGACCGGCACGCGCTTCGCTGCGACGTCGAACACCCCGCCCGGCGCGCTCGGCGAGGGCCGGTTCGCGGCGCAGGACTTCCTCCGCGAGATCCAGGCGATGTCGGACCGCTTCGAGACGATGCGGATCGACGGCCTCGACTACCGCCGCCGCGCCGTCGACGAGTCGGCCCGCGTGGTGGACGACGTCGCGGGGGAGCTGCCCGCCGGTGCGACCACGCTCGACGACTTCCGCGCGGTGGTCGCGCACCTCGCGACCGTGCACCCCTCGAAGTACGTCGCGCTCGTCGAGGGGCTCGATGCCGTCGGGCTCACCGACGCCCATGCGTTCACCGACCAGACCGACGCCCTGCGGTGGGTCGCGCTCGTCGACCGGCTGTACGACGCGCAGGTGCGGATCGTCGCCTCGGGGACGCCGCTCGACCAGGTCTACCCGCAGGCGATGCTCGACGGGGGCTACCGCAAGAAGTACCTGCGCGCCGCGTCGCGCGTCGTCGCGCTGTCGCGCGCTGCGGAGTGACGGCGCTGTCGCGCGCTGCTGACTGCTGACCGATCTTGCGCTGTCGGGCGCGAGCGCGCTGCTCGCCGCCCTCGCGCTGGCGCGCGTGAGCGCGCTGTTCGCCGCCCTCGCGCTGTCGCGCGTGAGCGCGCTGCTCGCCGCCCTCGCGCTGGCGCGCGCCCTGGACTCGGCCCCGCACCGGACGGGAGGCCCGTGGACGTGCCCGCCACGGGCCTCCCGTCCGACACGGCACAGCCGTTCCCCCGCCTCCTGACGGCGACGTCGGAGGCCGACGAAACACAACGTTCACACGCCGCGTCGCGGCGTTACACCCGCGAAACAGTTCGTGCCTCCTCGTGAAACACCGCGTCGCCAGACTCTGAGCACCCGAGGCGGACCGAGAGCCGCACAGCATTCGCGCGAGAGGTGAACAGATGCTCGATCAGGGCCAAACCGGCTTCATCATGATCATGGCTGCACTGGTGTTGTTCATGACACCCGGCCTTGCCTTCTTCTACGGCGGTCTCGTCAAGGCGAAGTCCGTCATCAGCATGATGATGATGTCGTTCGGCGCGATCGCGCTCGTCGGCGTCCTCTGGGTGCTCTACGGCTACGCGATCGCCTTCGCGAACACCGGTGACCACACCGCGGTGTCCGGCATCGTCGGCTTCTTCAGCATCGACTGGAACCAGATCGGTCTCGGCCAGGCGTTCGAGCAGTCGCAGGCCACGAAGCTCGCCGCCACGTACCCGGACCTGGCGTTCGTCGGGTTCCAGGCCACGTTCGCGATCATCACCGTCGCCCTCATCTCCGGTGCCATCGCGGACCGCGCGAAGTTCGGCGCCTGGATGGTCTTCGCCGGCATCTGGGTCACGGTCGTCTACTTCCCCGTCGCCTCCTGGGTCTTCAACCTCACCTCGGGCTGGGCAGCGACGTGGGGCGTCATCGACTTCGCCGGTGGCACCGCAGTGCACATCAACGCCGGTGCCGCGGGTCTCGCGCTCGCCCTGGTGCTCGGCAAGCGCGTCGGCTTCGCCAAGGGCGCGCACAAGCCGCACAACCCGCCCTTCGTCCTCCTGGGCGCCGCGATCCTGTGGTTCGGCTGGTTCGGCTTCAACGCCGGTTCGGCCGGTGCCGCGAACAGCACCGCAGCCCTCGCCTGGGTGAACACGCTCGCCGCCCCCGCTGCCGCGGTCCTCGGCTGGCTGCTCATCGAGAAGATCAAGGACGGCAAGGCCACCTCGGTCGGCGCCGCCTCGGGTGCCGTCGCCGGTCTCGTCGCGATCACCCCGGCCTGCGCCAACCTCACCCCGGGCTGGGGCATCCTGCTCGGCTTCCTCGCCGGCGTGGTCTGCTGCTTCGCGATCGACCTCAAGTACAAGCTCGGCTTCGACGACTCGCTCGACGTGGTTGGCGTCCACCTGGTCGGCGGCGTGTTCGGCACGCTCTACCTCGGCATCTTCGCCAACACGACCGGGCTCATCTACTCAAGCTCGTTCGTCCAGCTCGGCAAGCAGGCGGCAGCGGCCGGTGCGGTCGGCGCGTACTCGTTCGTCCTCGCGCTGGTCATCGGGTTCGCCATCGAGAAGACCATCGGCTTCCGTGTGAAGACCGAGGACGAGGTCGCCGGCATCGACACCGCGGTGCACGGCGAAGAGGGCTACGTCCTCTACGAGGAGTCGGACAAGACCCCGGTCTCGGTCCGGTAGGTCCGGCCGGCCGGCAGCGCCCGCAGGGTCGGGCTGGTCGGGACGAAGGGCTCCGCGCACGGCGCGGGGCCCTTCGTCGTGTGCGGGTGAGGTCGCGCGGAGCGGGTCGGAGCGACCCGCACCGCGCCTCCCGTCCGTGGCCGCGACAGCGGCGTCGGGTGGGCCGGCGGCGCAGGACTGCGCCGGTCGGCCGCCGCTGGTCAGCTCACCAGGCGTAGTCCTCGGGCGAGGTGCGGTGGCCGGGGAACAGCTCGTCGAGGCGCGCCAGCGTCGCGTCGTCCAGGCGTACGTCCGTCGCGCGGACCGCCGACTCCCACTGCTCCATCGTGCGGGGGCCGGTGATCGGCGCCGTGACGCCGGGCTGGTGGAGGAGCCACGCGAGGGCGAGTTCGCCCGGGGTGTGGCCGAGGTCCTTCGCGAGCGCCTCGTAGGCCGTCAGCTGGTCCCGGTGTCCCTCGACGTACTCGGCGCTCCGGCCCGACAGTCGACGCGAGCCCTGCTCGGTCTTCTCGATGATGCCGCCGAGCAGCCCGCCCTGGAGCGGTGACCACGGGATCACCCCGAGGCCGTAGTGGCGGGCGGCGGGCAGGACCTCGCGTTCGACGTCGCGGACGACGAGGTTGTAGATCGACTGCTCGCTGACCAGGCCGAGGAAGTTCCGGTGCGCGGCTGCCTCCTGCGCCTGGGCGATGTGCCAGCCGGCGAAGTTGGACGAGCCGACGTAGAGCACCTTGCCCTGCTGTACGGCGAGCTCCATCGCCTGCCAGATCTCGTCCCAGGGCGTGTCCCGGTCGACGTGGTGCATCTGGTACAGGTCGACGTGGTCGGTCTGCAGGCGCCGGAGGCTGGCGTCGAGCGACTGCCGGATGTTGTACGCCGAGAGCTTGCCGCCGTTCGGCCAGTCGATCATCTCGCCGTAGACCTTCGTCGCGAGGACGGTCGTCTCGCGACGACCGCCGCCCTTCGCGAACCAGCGGCCGATGATCTCCTCGGTGGTGCCCTTGCCCACCGAGCCACCGTAGCCGTTGGCGGTGTCGAAGAAGTTCACGCCGAGCTCGTGGGCTCGGTCCATGATCGCGTGCGAGTCGTCCTCGCTGGTCTCCGGGCCGAAGTTCATGGTGCCGAGCACTGCTCGGGACACCGACAACCCTGTCCGACCGAGGTGTGTGTAGTCCATGGGGCCGGTCTACGCGGCGTGGGCTGGGGGAGCCAGGCCCTGGGAGTACCCGGCGGGGTGCGCCGGGGCGTTCCGTCGGTGTCGCCAGGTGCGGGGTGTACGAGGGGAGCACCGATCGACGAGAGGAACGACGATGCCCGCGAAGGACGAGATCCCGAGCACCCTGCGACGTTCGCCCGAGCACGCGCAGGAGATCTTCGAGAAGACGCTCGACTCGGCGAACGAGACCTACGGCCCCGGCGAACGCGCCCACCGCACGGCTTTCGCCGCGGTGAAGCACGAGTACGAGAAGGTCGGTGACCACTGGGAGGAGAAGGACCACCGCGGTCCGTCCGACTCCGGCGCCGAGGGGACGCGCGGGTCCGGGACGACCGAGGGCGGGGTGGACGCGAACGCCACCAAGGCGCACCTCCTGGACGTGGCGCGACGACTCGACGTGCACGGACGTTCGTCGATGACGAAGGACGAGCTCGTCGAGGCGATCAAGCGGGCCAACGACCGGGCGACGGCGGCGGCGCGGGAGTGACGCGGGTGTTGGTGGGCGGGCCGCGGACGCCGTTCGTGCCGTCCACAAGGCGGCCGCCGCTCCTGCCGTGCACGCGGTGCGTTCCGCGACTGCCGCGCACTCGGCGCCCGCCGCGTCTGTCGCGCACCCGGCGCTTGCCACTCCTGCCGCGCCTGATCTGGCACCAGCACCCGACGCGCATGCCGCGCTGGGCATGTGGCGCCGGTCGACAGGAGTAGCGTGCCGCGGATGAACACCCCAGCTCTCCGTGGCAGCCGGATCCTCGGGTTCGGGCACCACCAGCCCTCGCGCGTCCTCACCAACGACGAACTGTCGACCATGGTCGACACGAACGACGAGTGGATCACCACCCGGACCGGGATCAAGACCCGGCACATCGCCGGGCCGGACGATTCGGTCGTGTCGATGGCCATCGAGGCCGGCCGCAACGCCATCGCCGACGCCGGGCTCCAGCCGTCGGACATCGGCCTCGTCATCGTCGCCTCGACCACGCACCGCGAGCGGTCGCCGTACACCGCCGGACGTGTCGCCGCCGCGCTCGGCATGGCGAACGGTCCCGCGCCGATCGACATCAACACCGCGTGCAGCGGGTTCGAGTACGCGATGGCACTGGCCGACCAGTCGATCCGCGTCGGTGCGTCCGACACCGCGCTGGTGATCGGCTCGGAGACGCTCTCGAGCATCGCCGACTGGTCCGACCGCTCGACCTGTGTCCTCGTCGGCGACGGCGCCGGAGCAGCGGTCCTCGGTGCATCCGACACCGCCGAGATCGGGCCCGTGTCGTGGGGGAGCGTGCCGCACCTCAACGAGGCCGTGCTCGTCACGCGCGACCCGGAGTACTTCACGCAGCAGGGGCGGTCGATCTACCGGTGGGCGATCACCGAGGCCGAGGGGCATGCGCGCGCCGTCGTGGAGGCTGCCGGGCTGACCCTCGACGACATCGAGGTCTTCGCGTTCCACCAGGCGAACCTGCGGATCATCGAACCGCTCGCGGCGGCGCTCGGGGGCGAGTCGAAGTACGTCGTGCGGGACGTCGTCGAGTCGGGCAACACCTCGGCGGCGAGTGTCCCGCTCGGGCTCTCGAAGGCGTGGTCGCGTGGTGAACTGCCCGAGGGCGTGCCGGCGCTGCTGTTCGGTTTCGGTGGCGGGTTCGCACACGCGGGCCAGGTCGTGACGACGCCGGTCCGGCGGCGCTGAGGCGCGTCGGCGGCGCGCGGCACCACCGGGTCGGGGTGGTCGAGGCTGCGCGTCGCTGACGCCCCCGACCGCCGGGGTCAGCGCAGGGCGGGATCGTCCCGGTCCGGGGTGTCGCCCCAGAGGTCCTCGTCCTGGTCCCGACCGCGGCGCCGCGAGCGTCCGCGCTGCTTCGGTTCCGAGGCCTTCCCGCCGTCGAGCGCCTTCTTCGCCTTGCGGTCCGACACCGGTTTCGCGTCGAGCACGATGGTGAAGTGGCGCGGCGGCAGGCCGAACCCCTCGCGCGACGCCTGGATCACCTTCCGCCCGAGGGCGTGGTTGCCGAGGCCACCCACCGCTGCGCCGATCCCGAAGGGGAGTGCACGGCCGAGGACCGATGCCCCCTGACGTGCGGCGAAACGCTTGATGAACTGGTCGCGCACCTTGCCGCCGATGCCGTTCACGACCTGCTTCGGCAGCGTCGAGGTGACCATCTCGCCCCAGAAGGCCGTCCGCGCCTGACCACCGGCAGCCTGGCCCGCGAGCTGCTTGATGAGCTGCGTCCCGGGCGAGCCGAGGATCAACGCCATGACGAGCGTGCGCGACCGCTCCGGGTCGTCGAGCGCGATGCCGTGGACCTCGGTCACCGACTGGGCGAACAGTGCCGTCGCCTCGAGGAAGCCCACCGTCTCGGCGCCGCTGAGCCCGAGGGCTGCGACCATCCCGACACCCGGGATCACCGCACTCGCGCCCACGGCTGCACCGCCGGTCGTCACGGCTGTCAGGTACTGCCGTTCGAGGATCTGGACGACCTGCTGCGGGTCGGCGTCCGGGTGGCGCCGACGGATCGCGTTCACGTGCGCGACGACGACCGGCCGCTGGACGGCGATGACGCGGTCGAGCATCTTGACCCAGCCCGTCTGCTGCTCCTGCACGCGGCGTCCGTCCTGGTCGTCCGGGCCACCGGCGCGGACCGCTGCGGGCGGCATCGGCACGATCGCCTCGTTCTTCTGCTGTCGAGCCATGCGGCCGACCGTACCCGGACCGGGTGGGAGCGACGCCCGGGAGCGTCCCCCTGCGTGCGCTCTCGCCGGGGGCCGGAGCGGGAGCGGCTGCGCGTGCGGGGGCGGTCACGGGCGTCGGCGTCGGCCCGGATGTCTGCTCGGTACTCATCGGCACGGCAACCCTGCCCGGACCAACGCCGCCCGCAGTCGTTCGGGGTCCATCAGGTCCGCCCAGGTGACCCGGACGACCCGACGGACCGCTGCGAAGGAACGGACGAAGTCCTCACGCTGCTTCTCCTGCCAGTGCGCCTCGGCGGTCGAACGCCCGGCGAGCATCGCATCGTCCTCGTACTTCGCGCGTCCGTCGACCTCCACGACGACCCCGTGGTCGGGGAACCAGAAGTCGACGACCGCGTCGCGGTGCCCGGGCCGGACGAAGCGGTGTTGCTGGACGGGCTGCGCCAGCCCGAGCTGCCGGAACCGCACCCGGCACACGGACTCCGCCGGCGACCCGGACGCCGCCGACCCCATCTCGACCGCCGCCGCGACCTTCGCGTGCCCCTTCCAGTCGGCCGAGCGCAGTTCGTCGACCAGCATCTCGGGCAGGATGCGCCGATCGTGCAGCGCTGCGTCGATCATCGGCAGCGCGCTGAGCAGCGGTTCGGTGGAAGCGACCTCGACGAGCACGTCGACGAGTGGTTCGACGACGACCCCGGCGAAGTCGGCCGGTCGGAACGGGGGCGTCCCGGACCACCGGTCGGTGCCGGTGCTTGTCCGCTGCCTCGCCGGCCGGACGCGGAGCCGCGCGGTGGTCTCCGTCCGAGACCGTCGCGGGTCGCGGACCTCGACACGGTCCGGCGTCGGGCCGACGAACGGCAGCCCGTGAGCAGCCGCCGCGGACCGGTCCGACAGCACGAGGGGTGGCACGATCCGCGGTGCCGTCGCCCGGACGAGCAACAGGTGCTGCTCCTCGGGACGCAGCCCGGCCACGTCCGCCGGGTCGACCAGCGCTCCCGGCCGCACCGCGACCAGGGTGCCGCGTCGGACCTGGCGCTGCAGGCTGCGGCGTTCCGCGGGCGGGAACCCGCTCGTCCGGATGAGCGGTACTGAGAGGACTCGTTCGTGCATGCCGGCAGCTTGTCGCGGTCGGGCCGAGGGACTGGCGGAAGAGGGCCGACCTGTGGATGGTGAGCCGCGCCTCCCGGCTGTGGAGGAACGCCGCGCGTGCCGGAGGCGACGTCGTCGACGTCGGACGTCAGCGGTGATGACGCTTCTTCGTGGGTGGGACGCATACGTGCGCGTGTTGCGACATCGTCGACGTCGGACGACAGCGGCAGTGACGCTTGTTCGCGCCCGGAACCGGTGCGTGCGCATGATGCGACATTGCCGACGTCGAACGACAGCGGCGGTGTCGATCACCAGCGGCGACCCGCAGCCCGGGCGTCCCCGCCCGGCCCGGCACCTCAGCGCCGGGCGAGCTCCGCGCGCAGCGGCAGGTCCTGGTCCTCGAGGATGAACTGCGCCCCCACGGCCGTCCGGGCGTTGACCACCACGGGCGCGAGCAGGTTGACGGTCGTCGGCTCCGCGCCGGGGTTCGCCACGACGAGCAGCATCGCCTCAGCAGGGTCGGTCAGCCCGATCGTGGCGGCCTGCTCGTCGGACAGCTCGGGCGCGTAGTCGGGCAGGTGCACCGCGGCGTCGAGCACGAACAGCCGGGCGTCCTCGCCGGTGAGCGCGAAGAGCCCCTCGACGCCGTCGACCGGCACGAGCGAGAACACCGGCGCGGGGGACAGGCCGAACGGGGGCACGGGGAAGGTCAGGTCGATGCTCATCGGAGGTAGTCCATCAGGGTCGGCTGCAGGACCTTCGCGGTGACGGCGAGGGCTGCCTGGTAGGTGGTCTGCTGCACCTGGAGGTCGAGGACGGCGCCGGCGAGGTCGAGGTCCTCGATGCCGGAACGGCGGTTCTCGAGCGACACGGACGTCGACTTCAGCGTGTCCTGGGCGGTGAGCGCCGCGGCGTGGCGGACGCCGACGTCGGCCTGGGTCGCGCGCACGGCGTCGATCGCACCGTCGACGTCGTTCAGCCGCGGGTTGACGTTCACGCCGGCCTGCAGGTCGGACACGATGCGGTCGATCACGGCGAACGCCGAGGTGTCACCGGAGCCGAAGGCCGCGGCGCCGGGGGTGTCCACCCGGATCGTGGAGCCGTCGCCGACGCGGCGCTGCACGGCCGTGGTGGCGGTCGCGAAGCCGGTGCCGGGCGTGTACGCGGCAGCGTCGGTGGAGGAGCCGGCGAACACCGACCGGGTGCCGTACGTGGTGTTCGCGGCGGCCTCGAGGTCGGTCTTCAGGCCGCGGAGCTCGGTGATGAACGCGTCGCGCTCGGTGGTGCCCATCGTGCCGGAGTTCGCGGCCTGCACGGTGAGGTCGCGCACCTTGCCGAGCACCGAGTAGGCCCCGGTCAGGGTGCTGTCGGTCGTCGCGAGCCAGCCGACGGCGTCGTCCGCGTTGCGGGCGTACTGCGCCGCGGCGGCCTGCTCCTTGCGGACCTGCATCGCCGAGCCGGTGCCGACCGGGTCGTCCGACGGGCGGGCGATCGCCTTGAGCGTGGTGGCGCGCTGGGTCGCCTCGGCGACGCGGGCCGCGTTCGCCTGCAGCCGCTCGCCGGCGGCCGCCATCGACATTTGGGTGGTCACACGGGTGATCACGGTCAGCCCCTCCCGACGAGTCCGACGCGGTTGATGAGGGTGTCGAGCATCTCGTCGACCGCGGTCAGGACGCGCGCCGCGCCCTGGTACGCGTGCTGGTAGCTCAGCAGGTTCACGTTCTCCTCGTCGAGGTCGACGCCGGCACCCGACTGCTGCTGGGTCCGTGCGCTGGTGAGTGCGAGGCCGGTCAGCGTCGATTCCGACGTCGCCGTCCTGGAGGCGCTGCCCACCCCCGCCACGAAGCCCGCCCAGGTGCTGTCCGCACCTCCGGCGACCGTGCCGAGTCGCGAGAGCGCGTCGGCGAACGAGTCGTCGAGCTGGTTCGCCGCGTTCCGCGTCGCCAGGCCGGACCCGTCCACGGGGACGACCGACAGGCCCTGGGCCGCGGGCGTCCCCGCCGCGAGGGCGAAGAACGGTGCACCGGTGGTGCCGGTGGGCGTCGTGCCACGGGCGTGTGCCGCGTTGACGGTCGTCGCCAGGGCGGTCGCGACCGCGTCGTAGGACGCCGCGGCCTCGGCCAGGGCACCGCCGGTGCCGGACGACGCGGGGGCCAGCAGTGACAGTGCGCCGCCGATCGACCCGCCGCCGAGGGCGACGTCGCGCGGCTCGGCACCGGCCCACTGCAGGGTCACGGGGTGGCCGTCGGCCATGCGGTCGGCACCGGCGAGCTGCACGGTGCGGGCGTCGGTGCCCTGCACGAGGGCGTTGCCGTCGAGGAGCACGTCGACCGTGCCGTCGGCGTGCGCCCGCACGGTCCCGCCGGCGAGCCCGGCGATCTGCTGGGTGAGCTGGTCGCGCTGGTCCATCAGCTCGTTCGCGCTCCCGCCGGAGGCGAGGGTCGAGCGGATCCGGCCGTTGAGGTCGGCGACCTGCGCGGCAGCGTCGTTGAGCTGGCCGACCTGCGTCGCGGCGGTGGCCCGGACGGTGGTCCACTGTGCGTCGACGGCGCGGGACCCGGAGGCGAGGGCGCCGGCGACGGTCGACGCGGACGCGATCACCGAGGACGCGGCGCCGGGGTCGTCCGGGTGGGCGGCGAGGCCGCTCCACGAGGACCAGAAGGCGTCGAGCTTGGCGGACAGACCGTCCTTGCCCGGTTCGTGCAGCCCGTCCTCGAGGTCGGACAGTGCGGTGGCGCGGGTCCTCGCCCACGTCGAGGAGCCCGTCGCGACGCGGAGCCCCGCGTCCAGCGTCAGGGAGCCGAGCCGTGCGATGCCGTCGACCGAGACGCCCTGACCGGCGAGGGCCGCGGTGCCGTGCACGAAGCCGGTCTGGACGGTGGGGATCGACGACTGCGTGACCCGCTGCCGGGTGTAGCCGGCGGTGCCGGCGTTGGCGATGTTCTGCCCGGTGACGTCGATGCCGGTGCGCGCAGCGGTCAGGCCGGAGTACGCGGTCGCGAGGGATCCGAAGGTGCTCACCACGGTGCTACAGGGTCCCCTCGAACAGGCGGGCGCCGTCGGAGCCGGTGGCCCCCGACGAGCCGGAGGCGTCGTACGTGGCCGCGGAGGTGACCGACCCGGCGAGGGTCTCCTCGGTCGCCTGGGCGGCGGTGCGGAGGAAGCGGTCGTTCTCGTCGCGGAGGGCGCCGATCTGCGTCGTGAGCTCCATCATCGCGGTGAGGTGGGCGGCGAGGATCTCACCCCACGGACCGGCGGGTGCGGCGGCGACGACGTCGCGCAGCGGTGCCTCGGAGGGCACGCCCCACTCCTCGGCGACGGCAGCGCTCGACGCGGCACGCTCGAGGCCGGTGCTGCGGAGGCGCTCGAGGACCTGCTCGACCTCGCGGCTGGCGTGCGAGACCCAGCGGGAGCGCCCGGCGGCGAGCAGGAGCTGCTCCTCCTCGAGCTTGAAGGTGAGCAGTTCGAGCAGTTCACGCTCGCGCCAGAGGACGGCGGACAGGTCGTTCACGCTCATCAGCTCCTCCCGGGGGACGGGTCGGTCGGGGTTCGTTCGGGTCGGTCGGTCCGCCTTCCGGTGGACACCGACGACTATCGACGCAGCGGGACGCGGCGTAAGCACCGACGGACGCGAGAATCCGTCAGGGAAGCACGCCGCGCCTCCCGTCCGTACCCGTGCTGGGGGACAAGAACGACCGTTCCCCGCCCTGGGTCCCCAGAAATGCCGACCGGGGAACCCCCGATGCACCCCCGCACTGGGGTCGATCCTGACAGCGCTCACGGGTTTCACAGCCGATACATTCGAACGGCACGCGGGGGACAGACCCCGCACCGCATCGCAGGGATGCGGGCACCGCCCGGACGGATCCAGGCGGCTCTTCGGCGTACACCACGGCCCTCCGCAGGCCGTCGTCCGTCGTGCCCAGGGACGGGTCAGTCACGCAGGTCGACCAGGGGATGGAACATGGACCGGAACGCACGCAACGCGATGATCGTGGAGCACCTGCCGCTCGTCGGCTACATCGTCGCCGACGTCCGTTCCCGCGCCACCCACCTGGACCGTGACGACCTCGCCGCCGTCGGGTCGCTGGCCCTCGTCGCCGCGGCCGAGGCGTTCGACCCCGAGCTCGGTGTGCCCTTCGGTGCGTACGCCCGCACCCGGATCGCGGGCGCCCTCGCCGACGACATGCGTTCCGCCGACTGGGCGTCGCGCGGCACCCGGAAGCGGATCCGCGAGACCCTCGCCACGCAGGAGGCGCTGTCCGCCCGACTCGGCCGGAGCGTCGGCGTGCAGGAGATCGCCGACGCGATGGGTGTCGACCGGCAGACCGCGGCCGGCGCCATGAGCGACGCCGCCCGCACGGTCGGTCCGATCGACGAGACGGTGCACGACACCCTCGCCGCCGACCAGCCGCTGCCGGGCGAGGACCTGCTCGCGGCCGAGAAGCGCCGCTACCTCCGGGCCGCGGTCGCCGCGCTGCCCGAGCGGATGCGGTACGTGGTCGAGAACGTGTACTTCGGCGACCGCACGGTGACCGAGGTCGCCGCCGAGCTCGGCATCACGCACTCGGCCGTGTCGCAGCAGCGCTCCGAGGCGATGCGGCTGCTCCGCGACGGGCTCGCCGAGCACTACGGCGACGGGACCGCGGTCGAGCCGGCCTCGCGGACGACGGCGGCGCGACGGAGCGCGTACCTGGCGCGGGTCGCGGCGAACGCGAGTGCCGGGGTCGCGCGTGCGGTGCACGAGGTCGCGGTGCCGACGGCCGTGGCGGCGGGCTAGGCCTGCGGCTCGCACCGCTCGAGTCTCGCTCCGGCTCGCGCCGCTCAAGACTTCTCGACGAGGAAATCTCGTCGGGCGCTAACGACCTCGGCGCACCTGCCGAGAGTCACCCGTGTCAGCCCATGGACGGGCAGACACCACCACCCAAGGATTCACGGAGGAAACCACCATGGGTTTGTCCATCAACACCAACCTCTCGGCACTCAACACGTACCGGAACCTGAACTCGACGCAGAACGACCTGTCGAAGTCCCTCGAGAAGCTCTCGACGGGTCTCCGCATCAACCGCGCTGCCGACGACGCTTCCGGTCTGACGATCTCCGAGGGACTCAAGTCGCAGGTCGGTGGCCTCACGGTCGCCGCCCGCAACGCACAGGACGGCATCTCCGTCGTGCAGACCGCTGAAGGTGGGCTCACCGAGACCCACTCGATCCTCCAGCGCATGCGTGACCTGGCCGTCCAGGCGGGCAACGACTCGAACAACGGCACGTCGCGAGACGCCATCAAGACCGAGGTCGGGCAGCTCCAGCAGGAACTGACCCGTATCTCCTCGTCGACCAACTTCAACGGGATCAACCTGCTCGACGGCAGCAACAACTCGCTGAAGTTCCAGGTCGGCGCGAACGGTGACAAGGGAAGCCAGATCTCGGTCGACCTCTCCGGTGCGAACGTGGCGGCGATCGCGACGAAGCTGACCACCGGATCGGTGCAGAACGCTGGCACGTCCTTCGACGCAGCCCTGGCGACCCTCGGCACGACGGCATCGTTCACGCTCAACCAGACGAACGCCGATGGCTCGACCACCGCGAAGACGGTCACCACGGGGACCCTCTCGTCTGCCAGCGGCACCACCGCCGGCTGGGACAGCGTCCAGGAGTACGCGGACGCACTGTCGAAGGACGCGAACTTCTCGGCCAACTTCAGCGTCTCGGTCGTCAAGGACGACAACGGTGCGGGCAAGGGCATCGTCGTCTCGTCGCTCAGCGGTGGGACGGTCAGCGGCACCACCACGAGTGCTGGTCTGACCAACGGCACCGCCAGCGCGACGTCGCAGGTGGGTGTGCAGTTCGACACCGCCCAGCACGCGCAGGACGCGATCAAGCTGATCGACACGCAGATCGCTGCCGTGTCGGCTGCTCGTTCGAACCTCGGTGCGATCCAGAACCGCTTCGACCACGCCATCAACGTGACGAACGTGGCCAAGGAGAACCTCACCGCGGCGCAGTCCCGCATCACCGACGTCGACATGGCACAGGAGATGGTCAAGTACACGCGCGACAACATCCTGAGCCAGGCCGGCACCTCGATGCTCGCGCAGGCGAACCAGAGCACGCAGGGCGTGCTCTCGCTCCTGCGCTAGCACCCCTGACGCCGTCACCCGGGGGAGTTCGAGCCCCCGGGTGGCGGCGTCACCCTCCCACCACCCGACCCCGACGGCAGGGAGCCCTCGATGTCGTCCGTGTCCTCGGCGAGCAGCCTCGCCATCGACGGTCTGGTCAGCGGTCTCAAGACCTCGGACCTCATCAACTCGCTCATGTCGATCGAGCAGGTCCCGCAGACGCTGCTCAAGAGCAAGCTCACCGACACCAACGCGTTCGTCTCGTCGCTGCAGACGATCAACGGTCTCGTGCAGACCCTGGCCACCAAGGCCTCCGACGCCGCGAAGCCGAGTTCGCTCGACGTGTTCACGGCGAAGAGCTCGGCGACGAGCGTCTCGGTCGCGACCGGCGCCGCGGCGACGGCGGGCTCCGTCAGCTTCACGGTCGGGCAGACCGCCGCGGCGCAGGTCGGTGTCACCCGGGCGATGTCGACGTGGGACGCCCAGGCCGCGCCGATCACGATCGTCGGGTCCGACGGCAAGCAGACCACCGTCACGCCGACCTCGGGATCGCTCGACGACGCCGTCAGCGCGATCAACAAGGCCGGCGCCGGGGTCTCCGCGACGAAGGTCGCAGCGGGCACCGACACCGACGGCACCAAGCTCTACCGCCTGCAGTTCACCGCGACGAAGACCGGCGCCGCCGGAGCCTTCCAGGTGTTCGCGGGCAGCGGCGACCAGGTCACGGCCGGCACCGCGCCGAACGTGCTGTCGGCGACCGGCGCGGCCGTCGTCACGGCGGCCCGCGATGCCTCCGTCACGCTCTGGGCCGGCACGGCCGCAGCGCAGACGGTCACGAGTGCGACGAACACCTTCACCGACCTGCTCCCGGGCGTCGACGTCACGGTCTCGCAGGCCACGACCGACCCGGTCACGGTGACGATCGGGCAGGACACATCGAAGGCCCAGGCGGTCGCGTCCGGTCTGGTCGACGCGCTCAACGCGATCACGGCCTACTACGGGTCGAACACCGCGGTCACGAGCACGACGAGCCCGACGACGGGCACCACGAGCACCACGGCGGGTGTCCTCACCGGCGACGCGACCACCCGCGACGCCGTGCAGCGCCTGACGAGCACGATGTCGGCCCCGGTGAACGGGAAGTCGCCGTCGTCGATCGGCATCGTCATCACCAAGAACGGTGACTTCACCTTCGACGCCGCGGCGTTCCAGAAGGCCCTCGCCGCGGACCCGGAGGGCACGCAGGCGATCCTGTCCGGCGTCGCGACCAACGTCGGCGCCGCCGCGACGTCCGCCTCGGACAAGTACACCGGTTCCATCACG
This sequence comes from Curtobacterium sp. MCBA15_012, assembly GCF_001864935.2. Lineage (NCBI taxonomy): Bacteria > Bacillati > Actinomycetota > Actinomycetes > Micrococcales > Microbacteriaceae > Curtobacterium > Curtobacterium sp. MCBA15_012. Next base: position 1,684,901 of record NZ_CP126267.1, read on the forward strand.
ACGTCGATCACCGGACAGCAGTCCGTCGCGAAGGACCTCACCACCCAGATCGACAGCTGGACCGACCGCCTGACGCAGCGCCGCGCGACCCTGCAGGCGCAGTACGCGGCCCTCGAGACCAGCCTCAGCAAGCTCCAGTCGCAGTCGAGCTACATCGCCAGCCACCTCGCCTCGACGCCGACGAGTTGACGGGAAGACCCATGAACGCCTTCGACCTCCAGTCCGCCGCTTTCCGCCAGGCCGCCCAGCCGCGGACGGTCACCGACCAGCGCCGCGCCCAGTACACGAACGAGGCGGTCCTGTCGGCGACGCCGGCGCAGCTCGTCACGATGCTGTACGACCGGCTGCTGCTCGACCTGCACCGTGCCGAGGCCGCACAGACCACCGCCGACTGGGACGCCGCACGTGAGCAGCTCCTGCACGCGCAGGCGATCGTCGGCGAACTGTCCTCGACGCTCCGGATCGACGTGTGGGACGGGGGCGAGGGACTGCTCGCGATCTACAACTACGCCTCGACCTCGCTCATCACCGCGAACGTGCACCGGGACGTCCAGGCGACGCGGGACTGCATCCGGATCCTCGAGCCCCTCCGCCAGTCGTGGCACGAGGCCGCCGCGGCCCTGCCCACCGCGACCCCGGTGACGGCGATCGGCGGTGCCCTCGGTGTCGCCTGACCCCACGACCGCAGACACCGGCCGTGACGCCTGGGCGGCGGTGCTCGACACGCTCGAACGCGACCTGACCGCGGAGGCGACCACCACCTGGACCGAGCCGACCGGGCTGGGACCGCTGCCGCGCGACCTGGTGGGCCGCGCCTCCCGGCTGCTCGCCGCGCAGCGGGACCGGATGGCGACCCTCGAGGCGGAGCGGCGGCAGACCCTGGAACACCTCGGTGCGCTGCGGGCGGTCGACGCGACGCGCGAGCCGCGCGGGTCGGTGTACCTCGACGCGTCCGCCTGACGGTCGGGCACCCCCGCACCCGACCCCCGTTCGGGGCAGCCGCTTACGCCCCCACCCCCGGGGCCGACAGACCCCCGCGAGCACGGATCGCTCACCCCTCGGCCACGGATCGGCCACAGCCACCCGTCGGCGTCCCCGGACGTCGCGCCCCACGAGGACGGCCCCGTGTTCGATTCCGTGACGAGCGTCGCGCTGCAGAGTGCCCTCGACGGCCTCTCCCTGCGCCAGCGCACCATCGCGAACAACATCGCGAACATCAACACGCCGAACTACCACGCCGAGAAGGTCCGGTTCGAGGACACCCTCGCGCAGTCGATCGTGCACGGTGACGGCCACGCCGAGGCGACCACCTCGCGCAGCCTCGAGCCGACGAACACGAACGGCAACAACGTCAACCTCGACCAGGAGACCCTCTCCAACGTCGACACGGTGCTGCGCTACCAGTTCGCCACGCAGGCGATGAACAGCGAGCTCACGAGCGTGCGCGCGGCGATGCGGACGAACTCGTGACGACCTTCGACGCGATCGGCATCGCGAGCACCGGCCTCACCGTGCACCGGAAGTGGCTCGACGCGGTCTCGGACAACATCGCGAACGCGAACACCGTGCGGTCGATGGACGACTCCGCCTTCCAGGCCCGCTACGTCGAGGTGCAGGAGGGTGCCGGCACGTCGGGCGCCTACGTCAAGGGCGCCGCGTTCGGCAGCGCCGCCGGCCGCGTGACGTACGACCCGGACAACCCGCTCGCGAACGCCGAGGGCTACGTCCGGATGCCGGACATCGACCTCGGGACGCAGATGGCGGACCTCATCATGGCCCAGCGCGGCTACCAGGCGAACGCCGCCGTCGTCGACCGGGCGAAGACCGCCTACGAGGCGGCCCTGCAGATCGGGAAGAACTGATGCCCATCGACGCCGTGAACGGTGTGACCACGAACGCGATGACCCGCGCGTTCCCCTCGATGACCGACGTCACCGGCGCGACCGGCGCATCCGGCGCGACTGGCACCGCAACGACCACCGGCGCGACCGGTGACGGCTTCGGCGCGAGCATGACGAACGCCGTCGACGGCCTGCAGCAGCTGCAGGACACGTCGAAGACCCTCGCCCTCAAGGCCGTGACCGGCAACCTCGACGACATCCACGACGCCACGATCGCCGCCACCCGCGCGCAGGTCACGCTCGAGCTCGTCGCCGCCGTCCGCAACAAGGGCGTCGACGCCTTCAACGAGATCATGAGGATGCAGGCCTGATGCCCACCGCCGTCCGGAACACGCTCGGCCGCCTGGTCGCCTACGTCAAGGGCTTCTCGGCCGCGCAGCGCACCATCGCGATCATCGGCATCGCGGCCGTCGTGCTCGGGGGCATCGCCCTCGCGAGCTTCCTCGGCAAGGCGTCCTACGCGCCGCTGTTCACCGGGCTCGCCGCCGCCGACGCGAGCTCGATCACCGACCAGCTGAACACCGACGGCGTGCCGTACCAGCTCACCGACGGTGGCGCGACGATCCTCGTGCCGCAGTCGCAGGTGTACTCGGAGCGGCTCAAGGCGGCGTCGAACGGCCTGCCGTCGTCGAACGAGGGCGGCTACTCGCTGCTCGACAAGATGGGCGTGACGAGCTCCGAGTTCCAGCAGGACGTCACCTACAAGCGGGCGATCGAGGGCGAGCTCGCGAAGACGATCTCGTCGATGGACGGCGTGAAGGCCGCCACCGTGCAGCTCGCGATCCCGAAGAAGACCGTCTTCACCGCCGAGGAGAAGGACCCGACCGCCTCGGTGTTCGTGGCGACCCAGAACGGCAAGCAGCTCAGCACCGACCAGGTGCAGTCGATCGTGCACCTGACGAGCGCCGCGGTCGAGGGCATGCAGCCCACCGACGTCTCGGTCGTCGACTCGAAGGGGCAGACCCTGTCCGCCGTTGGCACCGGCGCGACCGGCAGCGGCGCGGACCAGGCCGCCGACTACGACGCGACGACGAGCAAGAAGATCCAGGACCTGCTCGACACGACCCTCGGCGCCGGGAACGCCAGCGTGGTGGTCGCCGCGACGATGAACCAGCAGTCCGGCACCCGGACGCAGGAGAGCTACACGAACCCGACGACGGGTCCGATCGCGCTGAACGAGTCGAGCACGACCGAGCAGTACGGCGCGGGCTCCGGTGCCGGCGGCGCCGGTGCGACGGGCGTCCTCGGGCCGGACAACATCGCCGTCCCGAACGGCACGGGCGCGAACGGCGACGGCGGCTACAAGAACGAGTCGGCGACGAAGAACAACGCCGTCGACCACACCACCGAGACCACGCAGATCCCGGCCGGCGGGGTCCAGCGGCAGACCATCTCGGTCGCGCTGAACTCCCGCGCCGACGCCGTGAAGAACGCCAACCTGCAGAGCATCAACGACCTCGTCGCCGCGGCGGCCGGGGTGGACAACGTCCGGGGCGACCAGGTCCGCGTCGCCATGATGGACTTCGACCGCAGTGCCGCCGACGACGCCGCGAAGGCGTTGAAGGAGCAGGAGCAGGCCGACCAGCAGGCCAGCACGTGGTCGGCGATCCGCACCGCCGGCATCGTCCTCGCCGTGATCGCGGCGGCCATCGTGCTCGCGATCGTGCTCGCACGTCGCGGCCGTCGCCAGGAGCGCGAGGCGGTGGACGTCGGCGAGCTCGACGCCTTCGCCGGGGAGACCTTCGAGCTGCCGCTGGCCCTCGACGACGCCGAGCGCACCCCGCTCGGTGCCGCGGACGCGCCGACCGTCGCCCTGCCCGCGATCCCGCACGACGACGCCCCGACCGAGGTGCTCACCACGGACGAGATCAGCGCCGAGCGCCGGCGGCAGGACATCGCCGCGCTGGCCGAGCGCGACCCCAAGCGCACCGCGGACCTCCTGCGCGGTCTCCTCGACGACCGGGCGTCGGTGTGAGCGCGCTCGTCCCGGCCCCCGCCGCCGGGGGAACGGCCGACCGCGCGCTGAGCGGCGCGCAGAAGGTCGCGCTCATCCTCATGCAGATGGAGACCGAGCGCGCCGCCGAGGTGATGAAGCAGTTCACCGAGCTCGAGGCCGAGGAGATCTCCGCCGAGATCGTCCGGATGCGCCGCGTCGACGACGCCGTGGTGGACCGCACGATGACCGAGTTCCACCGGATGACCCAGCGCGGTCGGGTGCAGAAGCGCGGCGGCAAGGACGCGGCGCTCGGGCTCCTCGAGGCGTCGTTCGGCTCCGAGCGCGCGGCGGGCGTGATGGACCGCCTGGCCTCGAACCTGGCCGGACAGTCCTTCGAGTTCCTCGACGACGCCGAGCCCGGCCAGGTCGTCTCGCTGCTCGAGGGCGAACTGCCGCAGACCATCGCCCTCGTGCTCGCCCACCTCAAGCCCGCGCAGGCGAGCGCCGTGCTCGCCGGGGTCGACGAGCGCGCCCGCACCGACGTGGCGCAGGCCTTCGCCACGATGGGCAGCGCCACGCCCGAGGCGGTCGGCATCGTCGCCGGGGTCCTCCGGCAGCGCGCCGGGGCCGTCGTGTCCCCGCGCGAGAGCATCGAGGTCGTCGGGGGCATCGCGCCCCTCGTCGACATCATCAACCGTGCCGACGTCGCGACCGAGAAGGCCGTGCTCGAGGGCCTCGAGGCGCGCGACCCCGAGCTCGCCGAGGACATCCGCTCCCGCATGCTCACCTTCGCCGACATCGTCAAGCTCGAGTCCCGCGACATCCAGCAGGTGCTGCGCGGCATCGACTCGAAGCTCCTCGCGACCGCGATGAAGGGCGCGCCCGGCCCCGTCGTCGAGACGATCCGCGCGAACGTGTCGGAGCGCAACCGCTCGCTGCTCGACGACGAGCTGCAGGCCATGGGCCCGGTCCGCGTCTCGCAGGTCGAGGAGGCCCGCGCCGAGGTCGTCCGCTCCGTGCGCGAACTCGAGGCGCAGGGCGTCATCACGGTGCACCGCGCCGAGGAGGACGAGCTCGTTGACTGACCCCGTCGTCCAGCGCATCGCGTTCCCCGCCCTCGGCGGCACCGCGACCCGCGACCGGTCCGCCGCCGCAGACGTCCGCGGCCACGCGGCCGGCTACACGGCCGGACTGCGCGCGGCGCAGGCCGACACCGACGCACTGCGCGCCCGGCTCGAGGCCGAGCACGCCGCCCGGCTCGCGGCCCTGCAGGCCGACACCGCGCGCCGGGTCCAGGTGCTCGACGCCGCGACGAACGCGCTCCTGTCGCACGTCGCACCCGTCCTCGCCGACGCCGAGGAGTCGGTCGTCGCGGCCGCGCTGGAGCTGGCCGAGGCCGTCGTCGGGGACGTGGTCCGCGCCTCCCGTCAGGAGGAGCAGGGCGCGTCCGACGCGACCCGGCAGTCCGGCCGGGAGGCGCGACCCACCACCGGCGCGGAGGCGACGGTCCGACGTGCGCTCGCCTCGGTCGACCGCACGATCGCACTGGCCGTCCGTGTCAGCCCGGCCGACGCCGCCCGCGTCGCGGGCCTGGACCTGCCGGTCCCGGTCGTCGGCGACCCGGCGCTGCGCGACGGCGACGCCGTCGTCGACCTGCCGCACGGTCTGCTCGACGCACGGATCGACGCCGCGCTCGACCGGGCCCGCTCGGCGCTCGGCGCGCCGACCCGACCGGCCGCCGCACCGACGGAGACGTCCCGGTGACCGCGACCCTGCTGCGCCCGCGCGGCCTCGACGACGCCCTCGCCGCGGCGGCACCGCAGCGCGTCGGCACCGTGACGAGCGCGGTCGGACTCGGCCTGACGATCGCAGGGCTCGACGCCCGGATCGGCGACGTCGTGACCGTCGGCACCGAGGGGGGCCCGCAGACCGCCGTCGAGGTCGTCGCGACCGACGCGGACGGTGTGCGCTGCATGCCCCTCGGGCGTCTCGTCGGCGTGACCGCGGGGACCCCGGCACGACCGACCGGGCGTCCCGTGCTCGTGCCGACCGGCACCGGGCTGTTCGGCCGGGTGCTCGACGGGCTCGGGCGACCGATCGACGGCCGCGGACCGCTCGCCGCCGACGCCTGGGTGCCGCTCGACCACGCCACGCCGAACGCGATGGCCCGCACCCGGATCGACACCCCGATGCAGCTCGGCGTCCGCGTGCTCGACACCCTGACCACGGTCGGCCGCGGGCAGCGCATGGGCCTGTTCGCCGGCTCCGGCGTCGGCAAGTCCTCGCTGCTGTCGATGGTCGCGCGGGGGAGCGACGCTGCCGTCAACGTCATCGCGCTCGTCGGCGAACGCGGGCGCGAGGTGCGGGAGTTCCTGGAGGACGACCTCGGACCCGAGGGCCTCGCCCGCTCGATCGTCGTCGTGTCCACCTCGGACGAGCCCGCGCTCATGCGCCTCCGGGCCGCGTTCGTCGCGACCCGGATCGCCGAGTCGTTCCGCGACGCCGGCCAGGACGTCGTGCTCATGATGGACTCCCTGACCCGCGTGGCGATGGCCCAGCGCGAGATCGGGCTGTCGGTGGGGGAGCCGCCGGCCACCCGGGGCTACCCGCCGTCGACGTTCTCGGTGCTCGCCGGGCTGCTCGAACGTGCCGGCACCGACCGTGTCGGCAGCATCACGGGTCTGTACACGGTGCTCGTCGACGGCGACGACCACAACGAGCCGATCGCCGACAGCGCCCGGAGCATCCTGGACGGCCACGTCGTGCTCGACCGGAAGCTCGCGGTCACCGGACACTTCCCGTCCGTCGACGCGCTCGGCTCGGTGTCGCGCGTCGCGTCGAAGGTCACCTCCCCCGGGCAGCGTGCCGCGGCGACGACCCTGCGCACCGTGATGGCCGCACGGCGGAACGCGCAGGACCTGCTCGACGTCGGCGCGTACCAGCGCGGCACGAACCCGCTCGTCGACGCCGCGGTGGACCACCAGGGCGCGATCGACGCGTTCCTGCAGCAGGGCATGGACGAGCGCGCGACGGCCGAGGCGTCGTGGCACGCGCTCGACCGCCTCGTCGCGACGCTCGTCCCGGCGGGAGGGGTGCGCTGATGGCCCGCCGCTTCCCCCTGGCCGGACTCCTGCGGCTGCGGCACGCCGAGCAGGACCGCGCCGCGGCCGAGCTCGCCGCCGCGAACGACCGGGTGCGCGACGCCGCCGACGCCCGGTTCGCCGCGCGCCGCACCCTGGCCGACGCCGAGGGCTCGACGGTCGTCCGCGACGCCGCCACCCTGAGCGCGGTCGCCGCTGCCCGGGCCTCGACGCGCGGGATGCTCGAGGAGCTCGACGCCGTCGCGAAGACCCGACGCGCGGACGCCGACGCCGCCCAGACCGCCTACAACGCCGCCCGCCGGGCCGCGCTCGGCCTCGAGAAGCTCGAGGACCAGCACGACCGCGAGGAGACGGCCGCCGACCTGCGCACCGAGCAGGCCGCCCTCGACGAGATCGCGGCGCGGAGCCGCACGGAAGGTGGTGCCCGATGAGCGTCGACGCCGTGCTCTCCCGCATCGACGAGATCCGGTCGCGGATCGACGCCCTGCGCGCCGACGCGACCACCGCGACCGGTGGCGCCGCGAGCACCACCGGTTCCGCCGCGTCGTCCACCGCGTTCGCCGACGCCCTCGCGACCGCCACGGGCTCGGCATCCGGGACGGCGGCCGCTGCGGATGCCGGGGCGGCGTCGCCCGCGACGTCGGTCGACGCCGGGCGCGGCTCGATCGCCACCGGCAGCGGAGCAACGGGTGCCGACGTGGTCGCCGACGCGAAGAAGTACCTCGGCGTGCCGTACGTGTTCGGCGGCACCACCCGGTCGGGCATGGACTGCTCGGGACTCGTGCAGACGGTGTTCAAGGACCTCGGCGTCACGATGCCGCGCGTCGTCCCGGACCAGGCCGACATGGGCGTGCCGGTGGGCTCGCTGAAGGACGCGAAGCCCGGCGACCTGATCGTGCCGAAGGGCGAGCAGCACATCGTCATCTACCTCGGCGACGGCAAGGTGCTGCACGCGCCACGACCCGGGAAGGACGTCCGCATCGTGGACAACTGGTACAAGGACTCGGACATCGCGACCATCCGCCGCATCGTGCCGTCGGACGCCCCGGCGGCGAGCGCGGCGACTCCGGCTGCGCGCGCGGTCGGCGGTGCCGGCTCGGCGGACCTGCAGACGGCGGCCCTGCTGTCGATGATGCGCTCGGGGAGTGCGGCATGAGCCCCGCGACGACCGGCCTGCCCACCGGCGGACCCGCGGTGGGTGCCGGTCTGCTCGGGCAGCGTGCCGCACGCGGTCCGTCCGGCGTCGCCGACTCGGCCGTCCCGTTCGGGGCAGCGCTGGCCCGGGCCGGTCGCTCGGCCGAGGGACACCCGGACGGCGGGACCGGCTCGTCGTCGAAGCCGTCGTCGAAGCCGACGTCGACGACGGAGCGTACGAGCCCGGACACCGGCGCCGGGACGGACGCCGGCTCGACGAGCCCCGCCACCACCACGCCGTCCGCCTCGGCCGTGACGGCACAGCCCGTGTCGGCACCGTCGGCGGCGCTGTCGGCGGCAGCGACGACGCCGACGACGGCGGGGCCCGCGGCAGGAACCGCCACCGCACCCGCTGGTCTCGGCACACCGGCCGCCGCGGTCGGTGCGTCGCCTCGCGCCGCGGCTGCCACAGCGACGGACGCATCCGCAGCGTCGGCGTCGGCGTCCGCGTCGGCGCAGCCCGCACTCCCGGTGCCCGGCATCGCGTCGACCCCGGCAACCGGTACTGCCACTGCCGGCCCGGAGTCCGCATCCGTGACGACCGCTCCGGCGCGCTCCGGTCACCCGACCACACCGGCTGCACCGGGCCCGCACGCCGGAGCCTCCGGCACCGCCGCAGACCCCGGCGCCGTCGCGACCGGTTCGACCACCACGGGGACCCCCGCGGCCGCGGCCGCGGGAGCCTCCGCCGACGGCACCCCCGGGACACCCGCTGCCGCGACCCCCGGGACACCCGCTGCCGCGACCCCCGGCGCACCCGCCGCACCCGCCGCTCCGGCGGGCACCCCCGTCGCGGCCGCCGCGCCGACGACTGTCCCGAGCCCGACGGCCGGCACCACGACGGCCGGCACCACGACGGCCGCGACCACGACGGCCGCGACCACCGCGGTCGGGCCGGCCGCGCCGATCGTCGCGACCCTCCCCGCGGGCGGCACCGCCGACCAACGGGCCGGCCACGGGACGGACGCGCGCTCGTCCGGCCAGGGTGATCCGGGCCTCCCGGCCGTCGCCGCCCCGCGCGGCGGCGAGACGCCGTTCGTCGTCCCCGCCACGACGGCCGCGGCGCCGGCCGCTCCGGCAGCACCCGCGCCGGCAGCGGCACCCGCGCCGCTCGCCCAGCAGCTCGTCCGCCCGCTCTTCACGCTCGCGCACGCCGGTCACGGCGAGCACGTCGTCACCGTGCAGGTGCAGCCCGACGCGCTCGGCCCGGTGACGGTCCGCGCGCTCGTCACCGCGCACGGCATGCACGTCGAGCTGTTCGCCGCCTCGGACGCGGGCCGCGAGGCGGTCCGCCAGGTCCTACCGGACCTGCGCCGCGACGCCGGCGCGGGGGTCGCGACGACCCTCGACCTGTCCTCGCAGAACCACCCCGGCTCCCGCGACGACCGGCCCGCGCCGGGCGCGGCCCGGCCCGACACCGGCCTGGAGGCGCGCCCCGCCGCCGCCACGCCGGTCACCACCCGTCCGTCCACCGTCCGCAGCGTCGGACTCGACGTCCTCGCCTAGGAGGCACCATGCCCATCGACGGCATCACCGGCACTGTCGACAAGGCCGCGCAGGCCGCGGCCCTGACCGCGAACAGCGCGACGAAGAAGTCCCAGACTATGGACTCCGAGGTGTTCATGAAGCTGCTCGTCACGCAGCTCCGGAACCAGGACCCGTCCTCGCCGATGGACACGAACCAGATGATCAGCCAGCAGACGCAGCTCGCGATGATGGAGCAGATCACCAACCAGACCACCACCGCGAACGAGGGCTTCTCGTTGCAGATGCGGATGGCCGCGGCGAACCTCGTCGGCAAGCAGGTCACCTACACCGACGCCGCGTCGGGTACGGCCGTGACCGGGACGGCGACCGCGGTGTCCTACGCGGCGAGCGTGCCGACCGTCACCGTGGGTGGGAAGGAGGTCGACCTCGACGTGATCTCCGGTATCCGGGGCGCCTGACGGGTCCGCGCCGCTCGGCGCTGGTTCGTCCCTTCTCTGCTTCGTCCCCTGCTCTTCCTCGCTCGTTCCTCGTTCTTCCCTCGCTCTTTCCTCTGAAAGGTCGCACCATGCTCCGCTCGCTCTACTCCGGGATCTCCGGCCTCCGCTCGCACCAGCAGATGCTCGACGTCACCGGCAACAACATCGCCAACGTCAACACCGTCGGCTTCAAGTCGTCGTCCACCGTCTTCCAGGACACCCTGTCGCAGATGACCCAGGGCGCCGGCGGACCGCAGACCGGCATCGGCGGCACGAACCCCGCCCAGATCGGCCTCGGCGTGCAGGTCGCCGGTGTGTCCACGAACTTCGCGCAGGGCTCGGCGCAGGCGACCGGGAAGGCCACCGACCTGATGATCTCGGGCGACGGCTTCTTCGTCACCCGCCTCGGCGGCGACACCGTCTACTCGCGTGCGGGTGCGTTCGACTTCGACGCCGAGGGACGGCTCGTGAGCGCCGACGGCAAGATCGTGCAGGGCTACCCGGCGACCAACGGCGTCGTCAACCAGGGCGGGCAGCTCGGTGACATCCGTCTCCCGCTCGAAGCCGCCGCCCCCGCCGTCAGCACCACGACCGCGGCGATGACCGGCAACCTGCCGTCGGAGACCGCACTCAACGGGCAGCGTGTCCGCGAGTCGACCGTGTACGACGCGGCGGGCCAGAAGCACGTCCTGAAGCTCACCTTCGCACGCTCGGACGCCGGCTGGAACGTCAGCGGCCAGGTCGACGGCGGTACCGCTGTCCAGGGCGCGATCGCCTTCGACGGCAACGGCAAGCTCACCAGCGGCGGCTCGATGCAGGTCGGCGGCATCGCCGTCGACCTGACCCAGCTCACCGGCTTCGCGGCGCTCGACACGTCCTCGATCTCGTCGCAGAACGGTGCCGCCGCCGGCGCGCTGCAGGGCTACTCGATCGCGAAGGACGGCACGCTCGTCGGCACGTTCTCGAACGGCGCCTCGCTCGCGATCGGCCGCATCGCCCTCGCCACGTTCGCGAACCCCGCCGGGCTCGAGAAGACCGGAGCCTCGGGCTACCGGGCGACCGCGAACTCCGGCCAGGCCACCGTCGGCGCACCGGGGGAGCCCGGCGTCGGACAGCTCGCCTCGGGCACGCTCGAGATGTCGAACGTCGACCTGTCGCAGGAGTTCACGAACCTGATCGTGGCGCAGCGCGGGTTCCAGGCGAACGCGCGCATCATCACCACCTCGGACGAGGTGCTGCAGGAGCTGACGAACCTGAAGCGCTAGCGCGTGGCCGGACGCCCCGGCCGCGCGCGGTGCGTGCGTCCGGGGCAGCTGCTCGCCCCGGTGCCCGATCGGCTGGCGGCGCCGTCGCCGTCGTCCGCAGATCTCGCCGGGACCGACGGGGCCGTCAGTCCGCCGCTGCACCTCGGACGTGGACCCTGGGCGCGTCGTCCTCGTTCCACCGGAACAACACCAGGTGCCAGAGCCCGGGGTGCTTGCGCGACGGGTCGATCAGGCCGTCCGCGCCGAGCTCGGTCAGGCGATCGCGCACGAGCCAAGACGTCGGGACGCGACCTTCGGCGACGACCTGCTGCCACGGCGCGGTCGCGTCGGCGAGGTCGACGCCGGCTGCCGCACGGGTGGGCGGATCGCGGAGGTCGATGATCCGGGAGGCCACGACGTCGACCTCGAGGACCACCGGGTCGGCCGACCGCGTTCCGGGATGGGCCATCAGCGCTGCCTCCACGCCCTCGACGGACGAGCTGAGGTACAGCGTCGGCTGGTCCGCCCGCGAGTACCGTCCCGCCGCGCGGGAGCCGGCGATCGCGGACCGGCGGAAGCGCGGGTCGACGGCCCGGTAGAACGTGCCGCGCACCTCCGGCGCGAAGAGCTGTTCGCCGTTCGTCACAGCCGGAGCATGCCACTCCTCGAGCGTTCCGGTGCACGTCTGGTCCGAGATCCTTGCTCGACGCGCTGTCGCCGGAGCCGATCTGCCGTCGAGGCGTCTCGCGGATCGCGGCCGCGCATGGTGCACTGTCGTCGTGCGTATCCGGTCGGTGGCAGTCGTCACGCTCGACGAGCGGGTGCTCGTGGTGAAACGGCGCAGGGACGGCCGGAGCTACTGCGTGCTGCCGGGAGGCGGCGTCGAAGCGGGTGAGGACCTGCGCGAGGCGTGCCGACGTGAGCTCCTCGAGGAGACCGGGCTCGACGGCGACGTGGGCGATCTGCTCGACGTCCCCGTCGACCAGCAGACACCTGCCGTGTACTTCGCGGTACGGGTGACGTCCACGGCGGTGTCGCTCGGCGGACCCGAACTGCGCCGAGCTTCGGCGCGCAACGAGTACGAGCCGAGCTGGGTCGCGGCAACGTCACTCGACGAGGAGGGGCTCGTTCCCGACGCAGCGAGACAGGCGGTGCGCATCGTGCTGGACACGGTCGAGCCGACCTCGGAGCCGTTCCGATGACGGACCGATGACCGGACGGTCAGGCCTCGTGCTGGACGCGGTCGGTCAGCGACCATCCGCCGCTGCGATGCCTCGGACTCGAGACCGTCCGCAGTGGGTGCTGCTGGCAGCGTGTCGTTCGTGGGCGGGCTCTTCCAAGGCGTCGTCCTCTTCGGATGAACGCCGGCCCATCTCCGGAGCGGATCCGCTGTCGGGATGCCGTGACAGACCCGTACGCTCGCGTCATGACCAACCCGGATGAGTCGGACCGACCCGCCACGAGGACCTGGACGACGGTCTGGCGCATCCCCATCGCTGTCGGGACCGGCCTGTCGGCCCTGGTCTGCTTCTGGGCGGTGTTCGACGGCGGGACAGCCGAGCGGTGGGTCGGCACCGTCGGGCTGTTGCTCCTGATCGCCTGGGTGTTCGTCTTCCGAGCGCTCCACCGCCGGGGCTACTGACCGCGCGGCGGGGCAACGGTCGTTCAGGCAGTCGATCGGCTCCCGACACGTGGGCGCCTCAGCTCAGGAGGCCTCAGCGTGAACACCGCTGCCGAGCCGTCAGCAGATCCGCGGACGGAACGAGACGATCGACGGCCGTCCGTCGCTTCGATCTCCTCATTGTTGCTCGAGCGGTCTCGCGCCCGTGGGCACGTGTCTCCATCGCACTGGCCGCTGTGGCACTGGTGGTCTGTGTCGTGTCGCTCGTCGAGGCCGGGCAGGTCGCGCCGGTGTTCTCCTGGGCCGCGCCGAGGGGGACGGAGCTCGTCCTGACGACGCTGCCCGATCGACGATCGGTTCCTGAGACCGGTCGAGGAGACATGATGTGACGGTGGCCACACATCCCCTCTGGCGCCCGATCGCCATCGGAAGCAACGCCGCCCGTCAGTCCCAGCGCGTGGCGTTCCGACAGACCGAACCCGGTCCGCCGCAGGCCTACGACCGACGGTGGGAAGCATCGTTCGCCCGTGTGCGCGACCTCGTCGCGAGCGCACTCGGGTCGGACCGCACCGTCCTGCACGTCGGCTCCACCGCCGTGCCGGGGATGGTGGCCAAGCCCGTCATCGACGTCGACCTGCTCGTGCCTGACGTGCTCGACGAGCAAGCCTGGTTGCCGAAGCTCGAAGCGGTCGGGTTCCGTCTGGTCTTCCGCGACGCCATCGCGGGAGATCGGCACCGCCAGCTCACCCTCGGCGAACCCAACACCAACCTGCACGTGTGGCAGCCGGACGCAGTGGAGCCCCGACGGCACCGGCTGTTCGTGGAGTGGTTGCGGGCCCACCCCGAGGACCGAGCGACCTACGCCGAGGCGAAGGCGAGCGCAGTGCGCGCGAGCGGAGCGGTGCGGTACAACGACGCGAAGGCCGCGGTCGTCTACGACATCTACGAGCGCGCGTTCACCGCCGATCCGAACCATGCCCACGATCCTCATCCGCGGCCGTGAGCGGCTCGGTTCGACCGGTGTCCGCGGCCCGGGCTCGGTCCTCGTGCGGAGCTGGCTCTGCACATGCCGGATCCCGCTGGACGAGGACACGCGCTTCCGAGTCGAGAAGTGGGACGACTGGTTCTTCCTGTCGAACGGCCGGCGGACCGGGAACACCTCGATGCTCGCCGCCACCGGATCGTCCTTCCGCTCGTTCCCGGCCACCGGGGTGCGACGGAGCGGCGCTCTGGCGCAGCGTGACCTCCTCAACGCGTACGCCGCGCTGGACGACGTGACGGAAGCGACCGCCCGTGACTGGGCCCGGGATGCAGCGTGGCGTCTCCAGCGCGAGCGGTCGAAGCTCCGAGAGGCGGAGCGGCGGCGCACCCGGGGGCCTTCACGGCGTCCGGTCCACAGCCCCAGTCCTCCGCTCGACACGAACGGGACCGCGCCGCAGACGGTGAGGCTCGTCGGCGATCCAGCAGAGGCGCTCGCGGAGCCGAGGACGGCGGTCTCCTCGTGCCCGGCGGGCGATCGCAGCAGTACTGGGTCCGCCGACGGCTCGGACTGGAGCTCCACAGGAAGAACCGAGGGCACGAGCGCGATCACGCTGGCAGGCGGAGCGACCGTCAGCACGACCGTCTCCCGGCCGATGCGGAGGCAGCAGTTGCCAACCCTGGCGTCAGGGGCGGCCCGCGAGGACCGAGAGCGGAGTGGCGGGGCCGCGGGAGGAGCCTCCCGTCCGTCCGGTGACCACCCGAGGGACGGGAGCGACCAGCAGGTCGCAGCGGTGGGACCACACGGCGCAGCGCGCCGGCACCGGCGGTCGCGGACCTGGCGTGACCGACCGAGCGGCGGGACGCCGCCGCCCGACCGCGGCCGTCGTCGCGCCCGTGTCAGAACGGGACGCCGCAGGTCAGGAGCACGTTGGCGTAGGACGTCGCCTCGCCGGTCCCGACGAACACACGCGCATCCGCGCACCGCGCCTTGAGCTCGGCGTGCGGCACGGTCGCGTGCCCCGGGAACCGGTCGCTGATCCAGTCTCCGGCAACGGTGCCGACGCTCTCGACCGCCGCGGTGCAGCTCTCGAAGACGGCGTCGCCGAGGAGCGCGTCGACGACGTTAGAAGCCGTACTTGCTCACGAGGATCATCAGCGCCGCAGCCGTCCCGACGATCGCCTGCGTGCGGAGCCCGGCACTCTTCGATCGCAGCTGCCGTTCCAGCCCGATGGACGAGGCGAGCACGAACGCGAGCAGGAGCTCACCGATCTGGGTCCAGCCCTGACCGGCGAACGGGCTCGAGAGGTCGGCGGTCACGACACGGTCCTTCCTCGGGATGCTCGATCGCGGAGCGGACGGCCACCGGACCGAGCGAGAGCACGGTTCCGGTGGAGGCTACTGCGAGCCCGCGGCCCGCGGCCGGTCCCTGTAGGACCTCGCACCGGACCGGACCGGACCGGACCGGACCGGACCGGACCCCACCGGACCGGACCGGACCGGACCCCACCGGACCGCCCCTACGCCCCGGCCCCGCCGTCCACCGGGATGCTCGCCCCGGTCACCATCGACGCGCGGTCGCTGAGCAGCCACGCGGCGACCTCCGCGACCTCCTCCGGCCGCGCCATCCTGCCGAGGGGTACCGACGCGTTGATCTGCTCGGTGATCCCCGGCGTCGCGGCCTCCCACTCCTCGATCATCTCGGTCTCGGTGCCGCCCGGGGTGATGCCGTTCACCCGGATGCCCTCGGGTGCCCAGGTCACCGCGGCCGTCTCGGTGATGCTGTTGAGCGCGCGCTTCATGGCGCCGTAGGCGGGGAGGGCCGGGTTCGCGCGGCGGCTCCCGATGCTCGAGGTGTTGACGATCGCCCCGCCGCCGGACCGCCGCATCAGAGCTGCCTCGGCGTTCATGGCGACCCAGTGCCCGCGGAAGTTGACGGCGAACTGCGTCTCGACGTCCTCGTCGCTCGTCGTGTCGAGCGGCCCCGGCTGCTGGATCGCCGCACCGTTGTTGAACGCGCCGTCGAGCCGACCGTGCAGGGAGTCGACCCGGGCCACGGCGGCGCGGATGCTGGCGGGGTCGGCGAGGTCGAGGGCGACGGCGTCCGCGGTGCCACCGGTACTGCGGACCTCGGCGACGAGGGCCTCCAGGGCGTCGGTGCTCCGGGCGGCGAGCACGACCGCGGCACCCTCGCGGGCGAAGAGTCGTGCGGCTGCGGCACCGATGCCACGGCTGGCTCCGGTGATGAGGACGACCTTGCCGGAGAGCAGGTCGGGCGTTCGGGTGGGGGAGGTGGTGTCGGTCATGGCCCCAGCGTCGGTCCGGCGCGAGGACCCGATCCAGGTACAGCCGGTACCAGGACGCCGTCGGTCCGGCGGGGGAGGATCGGGGCATGGACAAGCAGGAACTCGCCGCGTTCCTCCGGTCGCGTCGAGAGCGGTTGCGCCCCGAGGACGTCGGGTTGCCGTCCGGCACGCGCCGGCGGACGCCGGGCCTGCGCCGTGAGGAGGTGGCGGTCCTCGCCCACATCTCGACGGAGTACTACGTGCGGCTCGAACAGGGCCGCGCGCCGCGGCCGTCGGCGGAGGTCCTGGCCGGCATCGCGGGCACGCTGCGGCTCACGGACGCCGAGTCCGACCACCTGTTCCTGCTGGCCGGGACGGCTCGCCCGCGCACCGGGTCGCTCCGGCGCGCGGTCCGCCCGAGCATCCTGGCCGTCATCGAGCGGCTGCCGCAGACCGCGGCGATCGTGCTGGCCGCGGACTTCGAGGTCCTCGCGTGGAACCCGCTGGCGGCGGCGCTCATGGAGGACTTCGCGCTCCGGGACCGCGCGGGGCGCAACCTCGCCCGCCTGGCGTTCCCCGTCGGCGGTGCCGACCACCCCACGGAGCCGCCCTACGGCATCTCGGACGCCGCGGAGTTCCGGCACCACGTCGTGATGCGGCTGCGGACCACGCTCGCGGAACACCCCGCTGACGACGAGGTCGTCGCGCTCATCGACGACCTCCAGGCCGGGAACGCCGAGTTCGCGCGGCTGTGGGACCGGCACGACGTCCAGCCGGCGCCGATGCTCACGAAGACCTTCCACCACCCGGCGGTCGGCGCGGTGACGGTCGACTGCGACACCCTGGCGCTCACCGACGCCGACCAGTTCCTGGTGCTCTACACCGCGGCACCGGGATCACCGGACGCCGACGCGCTGGCCCTGCTCGGGATGGTCGGTCCCCGGGTCAGGAGCTAGCAGGCGTCGGCCCGGACCCCGGACACGGACCCGGGCCGACGCTCCCTCGGTGCGGTCCGGCGTCAGTCGGCGTCGACGACCACCGCGGTGATCACCGGCGTCCGGCGGTGACGGCGGAGGAACCACCGCTCCAGACCGGTCGCGATGGCCTGCTCCGCCGCGGCGCCGTCGATGTGTCCGCGCCCGGCCGCCTCGGTGATGGCCTTCTCGGCGACCTGCTCGGCGTGCTGCATCCAGCCCTCCGCCTCGACGAAGCCCTTCGGCAGGAACTCGACCGGGTCGACGAGCTTCTGCGTGCCCTCGTCGAAGATGCCGAGCACCGTGATGTGCCCTTCCTCGGCGAGGGAGAGCCGGTCCTTCAGGGCGGACTCGGTCGCGACGCCGATGGTGGTCCCGTCGACGAACACGTACGGCGCGGGGATGCGGCCGACGACGCGGGCACGGCCGCGGTCGAGGTCGACGACGACGCCGTCCTCGACGACGAGGACGCGGTCCTCGGGTACGCCCGTGCGGACGGCGAGCTCGGCGTTCGCGACGAGGTGCCGCCACTCGCCGTGCACCGGCAGCACGTTCTTCGGCTTCACGAGGTTGTAGCAGTAGACGAGCTCGCCGGCACTGGCGTGGCCCGACACGTGCACCTTCGCGTTGCCCTTGTGCACGACCGTGGCACCCCAGCGGATGAGCCCGTTGATCACGCCGTAGATCGCGTTCTCGTTGCCGGGGATCAGCGAGCTGGCGAGGAGGATCGTGTCGCCCTCGCCGACCGTGATGAGGTGCTCGCGACGGGCCATCCGCGACAGTGCGGCCATCGGCTCGCCCTGCGACCCGGTGCAGATGAGCACGCTCTTGTTGTCCGGCAGCTTGCCGAGACGCTTCAGGTCGACGACGAGACCGTCCGGGATGTGCAGGTAGCCGAGGTCGGCCGCGATCTGCATGTTGCGGACCATGGACCGACCGACGAACGCGACCTTGCGCCCGTGGCGCTGCGCGGCGTCGAGGACCTGCTGGATGCGGTGCACGTGGCTCGCGAAGCTCGAGACGACGATGCGCTTCGGTGCCTCGCGGAACACGCGGTCGATCGCCGGTGCGATGTCCTGCTCGGCGGTCGTGAAGCCGGGGACCTCGGCGTTGGTCGAGTCGACCAGGAACAGGTCGACGCCCTCGTCGCCGAGCCGCGCGAACCCGTTGAGGTCGGTCAGGCGCTGGTCGAGCGGGAACTGGTCCATCTTGAAGTCGCCGGTGTGCAGCACGGTGCCCGCGCTGGTGCGGATGGCGACGGCGAGACCGTCCGGGATGGAGTGGTTCACGGCGACGAACTCGAGGTCGAACGGGCCGGCGCTGTGCCGGTCGCCCGCGGCGACCTCGTGGGTGCGCGGCGTGATGCCGTGCTCCTGGAGCTTCGCGGTGATGAACGCGAGCGTGAGCTTCGAGCCGATGACGGGGATGTCGGGGCGTTCCTTGAGCAGGTACGGGACGCCACCGATGTGGTCCTCGTGCCCGTGCGTGAGGACGATGCCCTCGACCTCGTCGAGACGGTCCCGCACGGCGGTGAAGTCCGGGAGGATCACGTCGATGCCCGGCTGGCTCTCCTCGGGGAAGAGCACACCGCAGTCCACGACGAGCAGCTTCCCGCGGTGCTCGAAGAGGGTCATGTTGCGCCCGACGTCACCGAGGCCGCCGAGCGGCGTGACGCGCAGGGCGCCACGCTTCAGGGGCGGGGGAGTCTTCAGGTCGAGCGCGTGCTTGGGGGCTGGCATGGTGAGCGGGACTGCCTTTCGTCGGTGAGTCTGCACGGACTCGCGTTCCAGCGTAGACGGCCCGGCGACCGGCTCCCGCGACGCGCTCGACTCGACGAGCCGTGGTGTCGCGCCGATCGCCGGTGCGCGCCGCCGCCCCGTGGCCTGAGAGGAGCCTCATCGTCCGCGCGTCGGCGTCGAACTACGCTGCTGGCCAGACGATCGTCTGACCAGCGTGTGGGGGAGCTCGACGTGCCCGTGATCGACCTCGCCGGCGCGCTGGACGGCGGTCGGACCGGAGCCGCATCGTCCGACCACGAAGGAGCCCTCCCATGTCCGTCTCGCGCCGTGGTGCCCTCGCGTTCTTCGGGGCCGTCCCGATCCTGGGTGCCGTCCTCGCCGATCCGGCCCGGGCGGCAGCGGAACCGAGCGGTTCCCCGTCGCCCACCGGTGGCACCGCCGACGGTGCTCCCGGAGACGTCGCAGCCGTGCAGCGGTGGTTGAACGCGACGTTCGGGCAGCTCCAGGGGTGGCAGCACGTCGACGAGGACGGTGTCGCCGGAGCGGGGACCCGCACCGGCGTCCTGCAGGGAGCGCAGTCGCTGCTGGGCATCACGCCGCTCGTCCCGGCGTACGGCCCGGAGACGAGGCAGCGCCTCCGGGACCACGGTCCGGTCCGGCTCGACGGTGATCAGGACGCCGCCGCCTGGTGCAGCCTCGTCCAGGCCGGGCTGATCTGCGCCGGTGGAGCCGGGGCGCGCGTCACGGGGGACTGGGACGACGCCTCCCGTCGAGCCCTCGACGCCTACCGAGCGGACCTCGGGGCCCCGACGGCCGACCCGACCCGCGGTGCCGAGGTGTCCCCGGCGTTGTTCGCCGCACTGTTCACGGTCGGGGCCGCCACGCTCGTGCCCGGTGGGTCGACCGAGGTCCGTGCGGTGCAGCAGTACCTGAACCGCACCGCGGCCGAGGTGCCTGGCGGTGCCTACTGCGGGACGGGTGGTGTGGCCGACGTCCCGACGGGTGGCGCGGTCGTCCGCGCGCTCCAGTCCGCGATCGGCGTGCAGGACGTGGACGGCGTCTGGGGACCGGCGACCGCCGCCGCCCTCCGCGCCGCGACGCAGGCCACGGTCCGCCCGGGTGACACGGGCAGCTGGGCGCAGCTCGCCGCCGGCCTGCTGGTCCTGAACGGCGTCCACGTCCCGTTCGACGCCGCGTGGTCGGCCGTGGACGTCGAGTCGATGCGGCAGTTCCAGGCCTTCCAGGCGTTCGAGCCCGCTGCGCAGACCGGCGTCTGCGACCCCGCCAGCTGGGCCGCGCTCGCGGTCAGCTGCGGCGACGCCGACCGACCGGTCACCGGTGCCGACACCGCGACCCGCCTCACCGCCGACCAGGCCGCCGCGATCCGAGCGTCCGGCGTCTCCCTCGTGGGGCGCTACCTGACGGACGAACAGGTGCCCGGTGCGCTCGACAAGGCCCTCACGCCGAGCGAACTCGACGTGCTCGCGTCGGCGTGCCTCCGGCTCTGGCCCATCTTCGAGGAGGGCGGGTACGAGGCATCGTGGTTCAGCCGCGACCAGGGGGTCCGCGACGCGGAACGCGCGCACGACGCCGCTCGCGCCCTCGGCATCCCGAAGCAGACCACGATCTCGTTCGCCGTGGACTACGACGCCACCGCGGACGACGTCGCCGACCGGGTGCTGCCCTACTTCCGTGGCGTTGCAGCGGGGCTGCGCGCCCGTGGAGACGAGTACCACCCGGGGGTCTACGGCTCGCGCCGGACCTGCGCAGCGGTCGCGCACGCGGGCCTCGCGCACCACTCCTTCGTCGCCGGGATGTCCACGGGCTGGGAGGGCAACGTGCTCCGACCGCTCCCGGACGACTGGGCGTTCAACCAGATCCAGACGCGCACCGTCGGCCAGGGTGCCGGTCGCGTCGAGATCGACGCCGTGGTGGTCTCCGGCCGCGATCTGGGCGTGCAGCTGCACTGAGGTCGGCGGCGGCGCGGCCCCGGCCCGCCGCCGCGGTCGGCGGCAGCGCGCACACCGGCAGGACCGGCGGTCGGACCGCTACAACAGGCGGACGGGAGGCACGGCGCGGTCCCGCCACGCGCCTCCGGTCGCGACCCACCGCCGGACGGGAGGCGCGGTGCGGCCCTGCCACGGGCCTCCCGTCCGCCACCGGGCGCAGCCCGGCGATCGCCGCTACGGCTTCTCGTCCACCAGCGCGACGAAGCGGCTGCCGATTCCCTCGACCTCGCCTCGGACGAAGCCGGCGGGCGGCTCGGGCGCCTGGTAGGGGGCGTGGTAGTCGCACATCAGGTGGTCCCAGTCCGGCCACCACTTCTTCGGCCGCGCGGTCTCGGTGTAGCCGCAGACGACGCAGGCCAGCTCGACCCAGACCTTCTTCGTGCCGGTGCGGTTCGCACGGGACTGCACGAGCCAGGCGGGCGGGTCCTGCTCGATCGCGGCGAGGTCGTCCTCGCTGAGGCGCGACGGGATGCCGTGGTGCGCCGCCATCTCGAGGGGGATGTCGAGGCGCACGGCGGCCTCACGTCGGGAGAGCATCCGTCCAGGGTAGGCGCTGGCGCGTCCCGCCACCGCACCGCGGGGGCTCAGACGCTGAGTGAGGCCCAGGCGAGCAACACGACGAGGATCCCGACCCCGACGAGCGCCGCAGCCACCGTCCCGAGCGCCATCCCCGCGTCCGCGAGGCGTGGCCCGGTGCCCTGTGGGGCCTTGCGGTCCTCGACGGCGACCACGATGGCGGCGCCGCCGAGCAGCAGGCTCACCACGCACCAGACCGCGGCCACCACGAAGGGGACGCCGGAGACCTGCATCCGGGCGACGGTCACCACGAGCACGACGAACATCGCCACCGGCCCCGAGATCGCGAGCAGCCCGAGCGGCCATGCCACGGATCGTGGTCGCGCCTTCCCGGTCTGTCCCGTTCCGGCCTGCGCCCGTGTTGTCCCTGCTGCGGCTGCGGTCGCCCCCGTCGTGTCCGTCGCGTCGTCCATGTCCTGCCCCCCAGGTCGTCGTCGCTCCAGTCTGCCCGCTCGCAGCGCCCGACGGACTCGTCGTCGAGCCGTCGATGGACCTGCCTGAGCGTTGTCGACATCGAGCGCGGCCACCGCGGCACTGTGACGTTCTGCCGCGACGAACGCGGCCGTGAGCACCGCGTCCGCGGGCGCGACCCGGTCGGGGTTGGGCCGCCGTCCGGAGCTGCCTCGTTGCGCCATGCGCGAAGATGGTGCCCGTTCTGATCGCCGTCCGCGCGATCGTTTCCGTCTTCGCTGAGGCGCCCGGGGGGCGTGGAGCGGTTCGACGGCGGGTCGCGTGGGCAGGGCTCACCAGGGCGACCCGAATGCCGCGACCCTCGCGGTCGCCGCCGGTGCCGAATGGGCCCGCGACGGCCCGGCCCGGCCTTCCATGCTCAAGGGCCCGATGAGACCGGTCTCCGAGCTCGATGACTGACCCATGATGCGGCTGCGGAGCGCCCTGTCAGGAAGGCGCAAAGCTCACGCTCGGTGACACACGCGGAGCGGATAGTTCTCGCCAACGTCCGCGCTGTGCGGACCTTCACCTCCTCGATGTACCCCGAAAGACGTATCAGGCGCACACGAACCCTCCGTTCCGGTCCACAAGTCGCCTGTCAGTCGGAACATGCGCTGTACCCCGAGGGCAGATGGGGCCCCGAACGGGGGCCACGGGCGAAGAATTTCCTGTGACCCGCTTTCCCTACGCTCAGGCCCGTGCTCTCCAGGGGAGGGCGGAGCGTTCTCGGGTTCGTCCCGTTGCAGTAGTAGGGGAGTCCCATGTCGGGGCGTTCTTCGCGAGCCGGTGTGCTCGCTGGGGTCATCACGTCGAGTGCCTTGGTCGCTGGGCTGCTGGTGGCTGTCCCGGCGCACGCCGATCCGGTCACGGCGACGTCGCCGACGGATCTGCCGGCGCTGCCGTCGTCGCAGGGTGACGACCTCCACGCGGGCTCGTCACTGGCTGCGAACGGTCTGCAGGCGCCCGGATCGTTGCTGACGAAGGCGATGAAGACCGGAGACCCGGACGACCAGGCTCCCGCCAGCAAGGACCCTGCGGCAGGGGCCTCGGCCACGGGCATCGCGAAGGGCGCGGACCTGACGTCCCGGTCGACCTACCAGAACACGTGGACCAACCCGAACGGCACCAAGGTGACGCAGATGTCACGCGTGCCGCTGAACGTGAAGGACGGCTCCGGGGACTGGGTGCCGATCTCGACGAAGGTCGAGGAGACCGACGGCGGTGGCTTCACTGTCGATGACCACCCGTTGCAGCCGGAGTTCGCCGCGTCGACCGGGGAGGACGGTCCGGACTACACGGTCACGTCGTCCTCCACGGGGGACCGGGTGTCGTTCGAGCTCGAGGGCGAACGGGACGCCGACGCGCACGTGCCGACGAAGAGCCAGCTCGCCGCATCGGACCAGCCGGACGCCAAGGCATCGCACGGTGTTGCCTACGACGACGTGCTGCCCGGGACCGACATGTCGTACCAGGTCGATGCCGGCGGGGTGAAGGAGGCGCTGATCCTCGAGCGTGCTCCGAAGACCACGAAGCCGTCCTACAGCTGGAAGGTGCACGCTCCGGGCCTGTCGGTGGAGGACGGCCCGGTCGGATCGATCAAGTTCGTCGACGACGACGGCAAGACCGTGTTCTCGACGCCGACGCCGCTGATGACGGACTCGTCCGGTGTCTCGGGCAAGTCCGACAACGCCGTCGCGACGATCCCGGTGAGCATCGACCACCTGTCCGGGGACGACTGGCGGATCACCCTGACTCCCGACGCCGAGTGGCTCCGCGACGAGGCCCGGGTGTACCCGGTGTCGTTGGACCCGTCGATCTGGAACGGTCCGTCGGCGCTGCAGTCGTACATGTCGACGAACAGCGGTCAGAGCGTGGCAGCGACGGCGTCGTACGCGAACATCGGCAACTCGCGGATCAACAACGCACCGAGCGTTTGGCGGACCGTGTTGAAGTTCCCGTACGAGCAGCTCTACGGCAAGCAGATCCTCTCCGCACAGTTGGCGGAGACACAGGCCAACTCCGGGACCGCGACCGCGACCACGTCGGTCGCTGGGTGGGCCTCGGCCTACGCGTGGAACTGCGGTGTCCGTAACGCATCCCGCACGAACTTCACGGCCGGGTACACCGGAACGGCGTCGTTCGACGTGACCGGACAGGTCCAGCAGTGGACCGATGCGAGCTCGGCCGCGCAGCTTCTCAAAGTTCCTCACTGACAATTCGGTCATGAGTGCCGTGTTCTTTGCATGCGGACTGGTTCCGGGGGTCGTCTCCATGGTTTGTGGAGGAATTCAGACGGCAGCCTATCTGGTTCAAGGGAGGGTCGGTATGGCTGCGGTTTCAGCGGTGGGCATGATCGGCGGTTCATATGCGTCAAAGGGCCTGGTTGCAGCGGAAAGGGTAATGAGTCGCAGTCACGTTGATCGCGTGTTCAAAGCGGGGCGCACTGTGACTCGAAAGTGGGCGTCCACTCAGCGCCGGCGGGCCAATTTCCGAGCTAACGCAGTGTCGAATGTGGCACAGAAGGCGGTCGGGTCCCACGCGGATGGGAGCGCTTGGAGCAAGCGTGCCGTTTGGAAGTATTGGAGATGATCATTAGACGAATAAGGGGAAGCAGGCTAGGGGCTGTCGTGGCATCAATCACCATCACGCTTCCACTGCCGCTGGTGTTCACGGTCGCGTCAGCCGCCTACAGCCCTGGATTTGGGCAAATCTTGTTCTATGTACCCTTCATGCTCTTCACAGGGCGTGCTTCAATGATGGGGATTGAACTGCGCGGGGACGAGATGATCGTACACTCCTGGTATAGGAACTATCGGATCGCCAGGCATGCAATCCATGGCGTCGATCTATTGCCTTATAGCGGATTGATCAATCGAAGTGCCGAAAGCGGCATTGACCCGCTTTGGCAATTTTGTCGAATGCTGGTCGTTCGACATGCTGGGCGTGAGCTTCGACTCCCGGCTACTATCTCGTCGAGGAAGACTGCTGAGCGCAATGCGGCCATCATTCGGAAGTGGGCGGGTCTACCGGAACGTGTCAAGCGTGAAGAGCCGAATCACCGGCGGTGACGTTCGCCTGGCTATTCAGGACCGGCCGTTCGGGGCGCTCGCTCATTCGCCCCGGCCGCAAGCACCATCACAACGGCCACGCCCGCCTCCTACGACACGGCCGGGAGGCTCGTGGCCGCGTCGATCCCGCGGCACCGGTTGACCTACGGCTTCGGTGCCAGCACGTGCACTGACGAACCCGGTCACGGGAGCGACGCCGGTGAACCAGTCCTTGACCGGTTCGCAGCTGGTCTACGACGCGCACGGGAACACGACCACGCTGGCTGACGAGACCCTCGTGTACGACGGGCAGGACCGGCACGTCCAGACGACGCTGACGGACGGGTCGAAGGTGTCGTACGTGCGGGACGCGTCGAACCGGATCGTGCAGCGCACGGAACAGACCGCGGGTGGGACGAAGACCGTGACCCGGTACGGGTTCACCGGCGACGGTGACACCCCGGACTTCGTCTACGACGGGGCGAGCAAGCTCACCGAGTGGGACCTGCCCCTGCCGGGCGGGGTGACCGCGGAGCTCCGTGGGACGAGCGCGGTGTGGTCGTACCCGAACATCCACGGGGACATCGTCGCCACCACCGACGGGTCGGGCCAGCTCGCCTCGCAGGTGTTGCCGGTGTACGACCCGTTCGGGCAGGTCATGGACCAGGCCACCGGCCTGTTCGGTACGACGACGGCGAACCAGTCGGGTCCGGACACGCAGCAGGGCAACGCCGACTACGGGTGGCTCGGGCAGCACCAGAAGCTCAGCGAACACCTCGGCTCGATCGCCACGATCGAGATGGGCGCCCGGCAGTACGTCGCTGCACTCGGACGGTTCCTGCAGGTCGACCCTGTTGAAGGGGGCACCGACAACGCGTACGTGTACGTCAACGACCCCATAAACAGCTTTGACTTCACCGGTCAAGCAAGCTACAAATGCATGCCGGCGGCATGTTATGGCTCGAATGGGAAACGGGTAAAGTCGCTACCATCAAAGCATGTACCCTATAATTGCAGAAACACGTACCGCGGTTGTAGCAGGCCGGCCCGACTCACGCCGCAGCAAATTAGGAAAAATTGGGCGCGGTCTGGCTCGCAACTCGGTCAAGCCAGCTTCGTGATCGGAGTTATTGCAGTTATCGCGTTCGCGGTAGGACTTCCGGAAGTCGGCGCGGTCTTGGCGCCGATTAGTAGCGCACTCGGGCTGGCTTCGACACTGATAGCCTGCATCCAGCGCCCCAATGCGTATTGTGCGGCTCAGAGTATGACTGCAGTTTTCGGCGCAATAATCCCCGGAGCGGGCGGGGCCATATTCTCTTCCCTCACCGGAGGAGTTAGCTACATCCCAAGGAGATAAGGCCAAATGACAGAAAAGCGTAAAGGCAATCCGTCCAGAGGACTGCTCCCACTCCTCCCGGCTTTCTTCGGTATCATTGTCGGCACTCCCGCCGTCATCTCGGCATTGCTAAGCGGGGAGGGGTCGCAAATTGCGTCCGTGGCCACAGGTGCAGTTGTGATACTGCTCGTCTCCGGGCTATTTTTTCTGATCGTGTGGTGCTCATTCGCTCCGGCAGCGCACCAGCTCTCGTTGCTTCAGGGCAGTCTGCCTGGATCGGTTCATGTCCTTGCGCGATGGACCAAGGAGGGTCGGATTGCTCTGGGAGCGGGCCCGGACCAGGCTCTGCAACGTGATCTGATCGTCAGTTTCAGCTCGGACGCGATCGTTGTTCGGAGTAACCGTGGTGAGGTGATCAAGGAGATTAAGCGCGACGGAGATTGTGAGTTTTATGCCGAGACCGGTGACGTTTTTGAATCGACTCGGTCCGCTCCCGTCAGGAGAGGTGGCGTGCTGGTGCTTTCATTCGATGACCGCAAGGTGAGGTTGCCGCTCCTGGATCCAAAAGGATACGGAGTCCGCTTTGCGGGAACGGGGTTGACAAGGAAAATGCAGCAAGAACTAAAGGAACTATGATTACGGTTCCCTCGTTCTCGGCGCGACAGGCCGATTGGTTTGTCCTCCTCCGGTCCTAATGCGGGTGACGATGCTTACCGGGGAAGCAAGGCGCTCGAAAACAGAAAGCTGCGCTTGCGAAAGCCAAGCGTGATGTTGCGCGCGCGAACCGCAAGGAGCCGGGTTGTTCGTAGTACCGGCCCGGGGTCTGCCGGGCATTGTCGACCGCTCGGTGGCGTACCCGGCGGGTGCCGGGAACGCCGGCAACGGCACCTCGGTCACGGTGACGAAGGACGGTGCCGGTGCACTAACCGGGTTGGCGTGGTCGTTCCCGAACAACCAGCCGCAGGTCACCGACCAGGTGGTCCGGTCCCAGTCCGGTGACGTCCTCAAGGACACCACCGCGCTCGGTGCGGCGTCGAACGTGTCGTCGTACTCGTACGACACGGCTGGGAGGCTCGTGGCCGCGTCGATCCCGCGGCACCGGTTGACCTACGGCTTCGGTGCCAGCACGTGCACTCAGTCGGGTGCGGTCGCTGCGGCCGGGAAGAACGGGAACCGGACGACTTCGTCCGACCAGCTCCTCGACGCCTCGGGCAACCCGGCGGGTGCGGCGACGCAGGTTGCGTCCTGCTACGACGCAGCGGACCGGCTCATCGGGACCACGGTGACGAACCCGGTCACGGGAGCGACGCCGGTGAACCAGTCCCTGACCGGTGCGCAGCTGGTCTACGATGCGCACGGGAACACGACCATGCTGGCAGACGAGACCCTCGTCTACGACGGGCAGGACCGGCACGTCCAGACCGCACTGACGGACGGGTCGAAGGTGTCGTACGTGCGGGACGCGTCGAACCGGATCGTGCAGCGCACGGAACAGACCCCAGGCGGGACGAAGACCGTGACCCGGTACGGGTTCACCGGCGACGGCGACACCCCGGACTTCGTCTACGACGCCGCGAGCAAGCTCACCGAGTGGGACCTTCCCCTGCCGGGCGGGGTGACCGCAGAGCTTCGTGGGACGAGTGCGGTGTGGTCGTACCCGAACCTCCACGGGGACATCGTCGCCACCGCCGACGGCGCAGGGCAGCTCGCATCCCAGGTGCTGCCGGTGTACGACCCGTTCGGTCAGGTCATGGACCTGGCCACCGGCCTGTTCGGCACGACGACGGCGAACCAGTCCGGGCCGGACACGCAACAGGGCAACGCCGACTACGGATGGCTCGGCCAACACCAGAAGCTCAGCGAACACCTCGGCTCGATCGCCACGATCGAGATGGGCGCCAGGCAGTACGTCGCAGCACTCGGACGATTCCTGCAGGTCGACCCCGTCGAAGGCGGCACCGACAACGCGTACGCGTATGCCAATGACCCCATCAATACCTTTGACCTCACCGGTCAGTGGGTGAAGCGTTTCAACCACATCGTGGGCCCACACGGGGGTGAGTGGTCCGCTTACATGGATCGTAAAACGTTGGATCACATCAGAACATCGGGGCACACGCAGGAATGGCAACAGCTGCAGGCAGAGGCACGTAACCGCGGTCATGACTGGAAGGGTTTGCTGCGGTATTCCGTGTCCGCAGCATTGCGTCACCCACAGCAGGGTACGCCGTACATTCAAAAGAACAAGAACATACTTTATGTACACACTGTGAACTTGTATGACAAATACCATCAGTACTACGGTTCATATGACGCTCATGTTGTCGTAGACCCGCACGGGCATATCATCACGGCTTATCCGACGACGCCGAAGGACGCGGTACCTTATGACCTATTCTGATGCTCCTGTCAATCTGCGTGAGCTTTTGCTGCGCATCGATTTCGTGACGGAGGGCTGGGGTGGCCTCGGGCTGGTTGTTACAACGCCCAGGCGTCCTCATACGACGCGACTGGCGCAAAGGAGTCTCCCACTATTCATAAACGGTGACGACTTGAAGGCGGATTGGCCCATTTTGCTTGCAAACGCGACGGAGTATTCGATATCCCATGATCTTCTTGATCTTGATCGCGTTATTGCTCTTCTAGAGGCGCTTCTCGAGGAAAAGATTTTATCTGCTGATAAGACGTCGACGGCGTTGCTGCTCATCAACGGGTGGATTCGCGCGCTAGATGCGAGAAGTCTG
Source organism: Curtobacterium sp. MCBA15_012 (assembly GCF_001864935.2). Classification (NCBI taxonomy): domain Bacteria; kingdom Bacillati; phylum Actinomycetota; class Actinomycetes; order Micrococcales; family Microbacteriaceae; genus Curtobacterium; species Curtobacterium sp. MCBA15_012. Next base: position 1,714,001 of record NZ_CP126267.1, read on the forward strand.
AACTTGATGTAGAAGTCGCTGGTGCCGACTCGGTACCAGTGTCTGCCGCTGAGAGGGGAGGGCTGTGTCCATGCACTTTTGGAGCGCCTTGGCTGCACGCGCGACGTATTGCAAATTACGGCTTCGTAGGCGTGAAGCCCATCATGACGTGTAAGCCGGCGGCCGTCGTAGCCCACGACCACCAAGCCAGTAGGGCGATCGATCCCGCGGTCATGCAGCCTGTCCGCTTGGAGGGACTTCCACGTCGTCGACTGCTTCTGCCCGGACAACACCAGATCAGATTGCAGGCGCTGGGCGGTGTGGAACGCGGCGCGCGGGTCGAGCACGACGATCTAGGACCCGTCCTCCCGGTTCGCGACTCAGCCGATCCGGTCGCCGGTGGGCACCCACCGGTTCGAGTGCGGGTCGCGCGTCCGGTAGATCGCGGTAGGCACCGGGCCTCCCGGGCAGCGCCCGTCTTGAACGCGCACCGAGTTCAGGTCTGCTCGCGCCCCGACCGGACATGCGCGTCCGGTGCGTTCTGTCGACGCCCCTTCAGCAGGGCCGCCGGGCCGCCACCAGGGACGGTCGCGGGACGCGACCGGACGTCGGACGGGAGGAGCGGCACCGCTGGCACCGCGCCTCCCGTCCGGCGGACCGCACCTCAGGGACGCGGTGCCGCCGGTCCCAGCAGTCGCGTCGTCCAGTCGGCGAGCGCGCCGACGGCGCGTCGCGACACGACGGCGTCGGGCACCATGCTCGTGAAGCCGTGGAACGCTCCCGGCCAGACGTGCAGCTCGGCGTCGACGCCCGCCGCCCAGAGGCGGCTCGCGTACGCGACGGTCTCGTCGCGGAAGACCTCGGCGGTCCCGCAGTCGACGTACGCCGGGGGCAGGCCGGACAGGTCGGTGGCGCGCGCCGGTGCGGCGTACACCGAGACGTCGTCGGTGCCGCGGCGGGTGCCGAGCAAGGCGTCCCACCCGAAGCGCGTCATCCCGCGGTCGGCGACGCCGACGCCGTCGATCTGCCGCGTCGACACGGTGTCGTCGCGGTCGTAGAGCATGGGGGAGACGAGGACCTGCGCGAGGATCGCCGGCCCACTGCGGTCGCGGGCGAGGAGTGCGGTGCCGGCGACGAGCCCGGCGCCGGCGCTCTGTCCGGCGACGACGATGCGGTCGGGGTCGACGCCGAGCCCGGCCGCGTGCTCGGCGACCCAGACGAGGCCGGCGTAGCAGTCCTCGACCGGGGTGGGGTCCGGGTGCTCGGGCGCGAGGCGGTAGTCGATGCTCAGCAGGACGACGTCGTGGTCGAGCAGCCACCCCTCGTAGGCGTCGAGGTTGCCGAGGTGGTGGCCCATCACCATCCCGCCGCCGTGGACGGTGTAGACGGCCGGGACGGTGCCGGTCTGCCCGGTGCGCCGGACGACGGCGAGGTCGATCGGTGCCCCGAGGTGCCCGGGCACGCTGACGGTGCGGCGCTCCCACCCGCGGGCGTGGAGCCAGGCGTCGAGCGACTCCTCGGTCTGCTCGAGCCGGCGCATGTGGGGGAGTGCCTCGGGGGTCAGGGTGAACGGGCCGCGCGCGTCGAGGGCCGTCAGGAAGGGGACGAGCTCGGGGTCGAACGGCGGACGGGCGACGGTGGTGGTGGCTGTGGTGGTGGGCGTCTCAGGCACGGGTCGACTCCTGGTCGGTGGTGGGGGTGGTGTGGTCGGGGGAGGTGCGCGGGTCGGTCCCGGCCCCTGGCTCGGTGTCGTCGCCCGGTCGGGTGTCGGTCCGGGTGCTGCGACCGCGGCGGCCCGCGACGATGCCGACGGTGACGAGCACGGCGGCGAGGACGGTCACCGCGATGGCGGCGACCTGCACCGCGGACGAGAACGCGGCACCCTCGGCGGCGGACCGGTGCACCGCTGCGACGCTGCCGGTCACGAGGGCGGCGAGGACGGTGCCGCTCGCGGCGATCCCGACCGCGGTGGCGAGTTCGCTCGCGGTGTCGACGAGGGCCGCGCCGACCGAGGTGCGGTCGGCGGGCAGGCCGGTCAGCACGCTCGTGCCGGCGACCGCGCCGACGACCCGCATCCCGGCGGCGACGAGCACGAGGGCGACCACCACGAACGGGTACCCGTGGCGACCGAGCCCGGCGAAGACGGCGAGTCCGGCGACGACGGCCACCGCGCTCGTCCACGCCGCTCGGTCGAGGCCGACGCGGGCGACGAACGGCCCGACCAGGCGGCCGCTCGCGAGGAGCACGACCACCTGCGGCAGGGTCCCGACGGCGGCGAGGGCGGGCGGCCACCCCCACCCGGACTGCAGCTGGAGCGTGACGAGGTACGACAGGCCGGCGGTGGCGAGCCCGGCGGCGGCCTTGTGGGCGAGGCCGCTGGCCACGAGGGGGCGCGCGACGAGCCGGAGGTCGAGCAGCGGGTGCGGCGCGGTGTGCTGCCGGACGACGAAGCCCGCGGCTGCGAGCACCGTGAGCACCACGGCGGCCCACGAGCCGGCACCGGCACCGACGACGAACAGCGTCGGCGTGACGAGGACCCCGGCCACCGCGACCGCACCGGTGACGGCGCCGAGCAGGTCGACCGGGTCGCGGTGCAGGTCGCCGGCACGGTCGACGGCGATCCCGGCGCGGATGCCGACGCACGCGACGACCGCGACGGGGGCGTTCGCGACGAGGAGCACCTGCCACGGCGCCACCGCGAGCACGAACCCGCCGATGGTCGGTCCCACGGCGAGGCCGACGAGTCCCGCGGTCGAGATGACCGTGAGCGCCCGGACACGCAGGTCCTGCCGGTCGAACAGCCGGAACGCCAGGGCCATCGACCCCGGCGTGGTCATCGCGGCGGCGATGCCGGTGAGCGCGCGGACGACGATGAGCTGCTCGACCGAGGTGACGAGGACGGTCGCGATGCTCACCAGGGCGAGCAGCACCAGACCGACGAGCATGACGCGGCGGCGGCCGAACCGGTCGGCGACGGCGCCGAACAGGAGCATGAGGCCGCCGAACGCGACCGAGTAGGCGCCGGAGACCCACTGCAGGGCGGCCGTCGACGCGGTGAGGTCGCGGCCGATGGTCGGGAGCGCGACGGTGAGGACCGAGTTGTCGAGCATCTCGAACAGGAACACGGCTGAGAGTCCGGCGAGGGCGACCCAGGCGTCGCGGAGACGGGGTGGAGCCGCGGTCTCGGGGACCGGGGACGAGGTGGGGACGGACACGGGCGCACTCCTTCGACGAAGAAGTGGCGACTCCCGTGAGTCACGTACGCGGTGCCGCCGGCCGGGGCCGGAGGCGTTTTTCCCTCTGCGCCAGACGCTAGCGCACGTCCGGGCAGCGGCGCCACCGTTCGCGGCGGGTGGCGCTAGCCGGAAGGCGAACGTAGTTAGACAAACTAACCTCCGGGTCGCATGCTGGTCCGGCGCCCGCCCGAGGTGCACTCCCCAGCAGTGAGGCGGTTCGTCATGGCACGGACAGCAGGTCCCTCCACCGCCGACCGCGAGACGGCTGCCGGTCGCACCGAGACGACGGTGTCCCCGTGACGCCGCACCCGACGCTGTCCGAACTCCGGACCCGCCCGAGCGAGTGGCACCGCCGCGGCATGAGCCACCCCGACGAGCTCCAGGCGATGGTGCACCGACGACTCCTCGAGGACGTCCCGACCGAGCCGACCTACAGCGACTTCTTCACCGCTCCGTGAGGCGCCCGGACCGAGGTGAGTCTCGCTCGTGACTCACAGCCACTCCTCCCGGCCGCGTGCGACCATCACCCCATGACCGCCGCAGTCCCGGACGTCCGCCAGGTGGCGGCAGCGACGGGCGACGACCTCGACGCCGCCCGGGCGCTGTTCGAGGGCGCGTACGACGCGGCGGGCTTCCTGCCGGAGCGGACGGCGCGTCCGTTCGGGTACCGGTTCCGGTCGGTCGGCAACGCCACCCTGACGCTCGACGCCAAGCGGTTCGACGGTCGGATGGCCGGCGAGGTCGACGCGACGAGCCACTACTTCGTCACCTGGGTCAGCGACGGCGGCGGCGTCGTGGACATCGGCCGCGACGAGGTCGTGCTCGCCCCGGGTCGTCCGGTCGTGTTCCCCAGCGCGCGGCCGTTCCGCTTCGACCTCGCCGACGTCCGGCAGAACGTCGTGCAGTTCGACCGCACCACGCTCGAGCACGTCGCGGCGGAACTGCACGGCACCGAACCCGCGCCGATCGTCTTCGACCACGCGGCCGCCCCGGTCCGGAGCGCGCTGCGCTTCTGGGACGCCGAGCTCCGGGGCACGGCCCCGACGGTCCTCGGCTCCGCCCCGCTGTCGCCGCTCGCCATGGCCGAGGCCGCGCGGCGGACCGCGTTCGCGATGCTCCGGACGTTCCCGCACGTGACCCTCGCGACGCGTGCACCGGTGCCGCCCCAGGCGACGGGCCGCGTCGAGCAGGCCATCGAGTACATGCACGCCAACGTCGAGCGCCCGCTCTCGACCACGGACGTCGCCGAGTACGTGGGCCTGAGCGTCCGCGGGCTGCAGCAGGGGTTCCAGCGCCAGGTCGGCGAGACCCCGAACGGCATGCTCCGCGGCATGCGGCTCGACCGGGTGCGGTCGGTGCTGCGCTCCCGTGCGCTGGGCGAGGTCACCGTCGCCGGCGTCGCACGCGAGTGGGGCTTCGCGCACGCCGGCCGCTTCTCGGCCGCCTACGCGAAGCGGTTCGGCGAGTCGCCGAGCGAGACCCTCCGCCGCCCCCGGTAGGTGGCCGCCGGTCCGGCGCCGAGACGGACGGGAGGCGCGGTGCGGGCCCGACCCGCGCCTCCCGTCCGTCCCCCGGTCGCGTCCACGCGACCCGCACCCGTCAGTGCTGGCTCGCGGATCCCGCGGTCGCGCCGAGCGCGGTGAGCAGCCGGAGCTTCTCCGCGCTCGCGCTGCCCGCCTCGGGGTAGTACGTGACGAGGACGAGCCCGTCGACCGGCAGCTTCTCGCGGAGCAGGTCGAGGCGACCGACCACGGGGTGCTCGACGACGACGCTGCCGCCGGTCATCTCCCGGACGTCGTGGCGTGCCCAGAGCTCGCGGAACCGCGCGCTCGCGATCGACAGCTCACCGACCAGGGCGGCGGCGCGTGGGTCCGAGCCGTCCTCGCCGAAGGTGTGCCGGGCCGCGGCGACGAAGGACGCGAGGGAGTCCTCCCAGTCCACCTGGAAGGCGCGCTCCTCCGGGTCGAGCACGAGTGACCGCAGCCGGTTCTGTCCGGGCGTCAGTCGTGGCGAGAACGCCGTCGCCGGGCCGTTCGCGGCGAGGACGTCGAACGTGCGGCCCTCGAGGAAGGCCGGGACGTCGAGCGCGGCGAGCAGGTGGTGCAGGCGCGGTGGCACGCGCTCGGCCGCCGGGGCTCGGCGGGTGCGGGGCCGCGGGGCGGTGAGCCCGAGGAGGTAGGCGTGTTCGACGTCGTCGAGCTGCAGGACCCGGGCGATCGCGGTGAGCACCTGCGGCGAGGGGTTGGCGTCGCGACCGCGTTCGAGGCGCAGGTAGTAGTCGGCGCTGATCCCGGCGAGGAGGGCGACCTCCTCGCGGCGGAGGCCGGGGACCCGTCGCCGCGTGCCCTCGGGCAGGCCGACCTGCTCGGGCGTCACCAGGGCGCGTCGGGCGCGCAGGTACTCGCCGAGCACGTTGACCGGTCCCGTCGTCTCCACCCCGCCGACGCTACGCGACCCCGGCGCCCGCAGCGGGGGTCCTGCCACTCCCCGGATGCGCGGGGTCCTCCCGCCCGGCTCCGCGTCGTCGCACGATCGACACCGTCGGACCGCCCGGTCCGACGGACAGCGTCGGGCCCCGCTCCCGACCAGCACGGACAGGAGACACCATGCGCACCACCGACCGCACCGCCCTCGTCGTCGGGGGCACCTCCGGCATCGGCCTCGGCCTCGCGCGACGGCTCGCCGCAGCCGGCAGCACCGTCGTCGTCGGCGGACGCGACCCCGAGCGCGACGCGGGCCGGTTCGACGGCCTCGACACCGTCCGGATCGACGTCACGGACCCGGCGTCCGTCCTCCGCGCACGCGACGAGGTGCTCGACCGCCACCCCGACCTCGACCTGCTCGTGACGATGTCCGGGGTGATGTCGCAGGAGGACCTGCTCGACCCCGGTCATGCAGTAGCAGCCGAGACGACCGTGGCGGTCAACCTGCTCGGCACCATGCGCGTGGTCGACGCGTTCCTGCCGCACCTGACCGCGCGGGGCGCTGCCGACGTCGTCACGGTGTCCTCCGGGATCGCGTTCCTGCCCTTCCCGCTGATGCCGGCGTACGGGGCGTCGAAGGCCGGCGTGCACGCGTGGACCGAGGCGCTGCGTCCCCAGCTCGCCGGGACCGGCGTGACCGTCACCGAGCTCGTTCCGCCGGCGGTCGCGACGGCCGGGCAGGAGCGGGTGAACCCGCGGGCGCTGCCGCTGGACGCGTTCCTCGACGAGGTCCTCGCGATCCTGGCCACCGAGCCGACCCCGCAGGAGGTCGTCGTCGAGGCCGCGCAGTACCTGCGGTGGGCCGAGCGGGACGGGACCTACGCGGACCTGCTCCGGGTGCGGTCCGAGCCGCTGTCCCAGCTGCCGGGGCGGTGAGCCCGGGGGGGGGGGGGGCGACGGGCCCTTGGGCGCTGAGCCCGGGGCGCTGGGCCCGGGTGCGCTGGGCCCGGGGCGCGCTGCCGGTGGCGTCAGCCCGCCTGCGTCCGGAGCAGTGCGGCGGCCTCGCGGACGGCCGTCGGCGCACCGGCCAGGTGCCAGTCGTGCCCGTGCGCCCGGACGACCTCGGCCGTCCCGCCGACGCCCTCGACGAGTGCCCGCCCGGGCAGCCAGTCCCACGCGGCGCAGTCGACCTGCACCCACAGGCCGATGCGTCCCGCGGCGACGTCGGCGAGGTCGCACGAGCCGGAGCCGCTCACGCGCAGGGTCGCCGCCGCGGCGAGCAGCGCGAACAGGGGAGCCGTGGCGTCGTCGCGCAGATGTGCGGCGTTGAGGAACGTCGCCACGCTCGCCCGGGCCAGCGGGAGGTCGGCGATGTCGGGCACGACCTGCCCGTCGCACTCGGTCCGGCCGTCGAGCGCGACCCAGGTCTCGTCGGGCAGGTGCCGACGGACGGCACCGGCGGTCAGCACCCCGTCCGTCTCGAGCGCGACGGCGCTGCACCACGCGGGCAGCCCGGCGACGTAGTTCCACGTGCCGTCGATCGGGTCGACGTGCCACCGGCGACCAGAGGTGCCGTCGGCGTGCGCGCCCTCCTCGCCGGTGACGCCGTCGTCCGGACGGTGGTCGGCGAGCATGCGACGCACCAGGTCCTCGGCGGCGCGGTCGGCCGCGGTGACGAGGTCGGCGGCGGACGTCTTCTGCGTCGTCTCCGTCCCCCCGCGGCGCATGGTGGCCGCGAGGTCCGCGGCGTCGGTCACGAGGGCGGTGGCGAGGGTGCGGTCGTCCATCCGGTCACGGTAGCGGGCGTCGGACCGGGCCGGGACCAGCGCTCCGGCGGCGTGTCAGGGCGCGGTCGCCGCGATCGACCGCGCCGCGCGGTCCCGTTCCGGGGCGCTCTCCATCGGCACGTCACGGCAGCACGGGCCCGGGCTGTGTCGGCGTCGGTCGCTACGGTTGTCCGGTGATCATCCGCACCGAGGGTTCCGGCCGTCCGCTCGTCGCGCTGCACGGCTTCGGGCTCGACCACCGCGTGATGCTGCCGCTCGAGCACATGGTGGGCGACGCTCCGTGGCGGCGGGTCTACGTCGACCTGCCGTGGACCGCGGCCGCCCGGCGCGCGGCAGCGGACTCCGGCTCCGCGCGGGTCCCGACCAGCACCCTCGAGGTCGCTCGGGGCGTCGTCGCCGAGCTCCGCGACGCGCTCGGCGACGAGCCGTTCGCGGTGGTCGGCAACTCGTTCGGCGGCATGGTCGCCCGGTACGTCGCGCACGAGCTCCGGGACCAGGTGCTCGGCCTCGCCACCCTCGCCGGCGTCGTCGAGGCCGTGCACGCTGCCCGGACCGTCCCGGAGCGCACCGTCCTGCGCGTCGATCCGTCCGTGCTCGACCGCGCCGGTGACGCCCGCGACGACTTCGTCGCGAACAGCGTCGTGCAGGACGCAGCCACCTTCGACGCCTTCGTCGCGGGGGTGCTGCCCGGCCTCCGGGGTGCCGACCAGGCCGTGCTCGACGCCGTCGCGGAGGACTACGCGCTCCCGGTGGAGCCCGAGGCTGCCCACCCGGAGCCGTTCACCGCGCCGACGCTGCACCTGTTCGGTCGGCAGGACGAGGTCGTCGGGTACGAGGACGGGCTCGCCCTCCGGGACCACTACCCGCGCGGGTCGTTCGTGGTCCTCGACACGGCCGGACACAACGTGCACCTGGAGCAGCCCACGGTCACCGCAGCGCTCGTGCGCGACTGGCTCGCGCGGATGGACGCGACCGCCTGACGGACGGGAGGCACGGTGCGGGCCCGCCACGCGCCTCCCGTCCGACCGTGGTCGGGTGTCGAGCCGGGCGGGACCCGGACTGCGCTCGCCCGCGGTCGGTCAGCTGCCGAGACCGGCCACCAGGTTGATGACGCTCGCGATGACCACCGTGCCGAAGAAGAACGACAGCAGCGCGTGCCGCAGCGTCGCGACGCGGATCGCACTCGACGTGATCGACGTGTCGGACACCTGGTACGTCATGCCGACGGTCACCGCGAAGTAGGCGAAGTCGGAGTAGCGCGGCGGCTCCTGCTGGTTGAAGTCGATCCCGCCGGGCGCGCCGCTGTAGTACAGCTCGGCGTAGCGCAGCGTGAACAGGGTCTGCACGAGCAGCCACGACAGGAAGACGCTCACGACGCCGAGGGCGGCCGCGGCGTCCTGCGCGCTGCCGTGCAGGTCCCGGGCGGTGCTCAGCACGACGAGGATCGCCACGACGCTCGCTGCGGAGGCACCGACGAGCAGCAGGTCCGACACGGTGCGGCGCGGGTCCTCGCGGGCGGCGTGCTGCGCGGTGCGCTCGGCGTCGTCGTCGAGGAGCGGGAACGCCGTCACGACGTAGACCGCGCACGCCGCCGCCCACCCGACCGAGGCCGACCAGCGGGGGCCGACCACGAGGGCGGTGACGACGGCCGCGACCAGGCCGACGACGACCATGAGGACGAGGCGTGTGCGGTACCGCCGGGAGCGGCCGACGTGCGGGGTCGGCATCGGGACCGGAGCCGGCGGGTTCGGGGACGGGGACACGGCTCCACCCTGGCCGCGTCCGCCGTCACGGCACCGTGCAGCGTGCGCCTGCTGCTGAGGGTGCGCCCAGGTCCGGCCCGCGCTGCACGTGGCGCGTGGGCCTGCCGTTCGCCGCTCGCCGTCTGGGGCGTGCCGCCGTGCGCCTGGGCTGGGGAGGGCATGCCGGTGCGTACGGGGGCCGTTCGGATCCCGTCAGGACGCCGGGTCGTGGCCGTCACCGCGGGTACGATCGCACGGGCCGTCCGACGGCCACGCACCGGCACCCGACCGAGGAGGACCGCGATGGCCCTGATCGACAACGGCATCTACGTGGACGGCGTCCGCACCCAGTCCCCGACCGACCTGCGACGGACGTACGACGCCCTCGACGCTGCCGGCGGCGGTGCGATGGCGTGGATCGGGCTCTTCCGGCCGACCGACGCCGAGCTGACCTCGGTGGCCGACGAGTTCGGGCTCCACCCGCTCGCGGTCGAGGACGCCAGCAAGGGGCACCAGCGCGCGAAGCTCGAACGGTACGGCGACACGCTCTTCGTCGTGCTCCGGCCCGCCTGGTACGACCACGACGCCGAGACCGTCGAGTTCGGCGAGGTGCACCTGTTCACCGGCGACGGCTTCGTCGTGACCGTCCGGCACGCCGCGCGACCGAACCTCGCCGACGTGCGGAAGCGGCTCGAGACGGACCCGGAGTGGCTCGGTCGGGGATCCGAGGCCGTGCTGTGCGCCGTGCTCGACGAGGTCGTGGACGGCTACGCCCCGGTCGTCGCCGGGCTGCAGGACGACGTCGACGAGATCGAGGACGACCTGTTCGACGGCGACGTCGACCCGGACTCCTCGAAGCGCATCTACCAGCTGCTCAGCGAGGTGATCGGGTTCCAGCGGGCGATCAGTCCGCTGCCGGGCATGGCCCGCTCGCTCCTGCTCGGGGCCGAGAAGTACGGCACCGACCCCGAGGTGCAGAACCAGCTGCGGAACGTCCTCGACCACGCCATCCGGATCACCGAGCGCGCCGACACGTTCCGCGCCCTGCTCGAGAACGCCCTGACGTTGCACGCGACCCTCGTCACGCAGGAACAGAACGACGCGATGCGCCGGATGACGAGTGCGTCGCTCGCCCAGGGCGAGGAGAGCCGTCGGCTCGCGCAGGCGTCGATGCGGCAGGGCGAGGAGGTCAAGAAGATCTCCTCGTGGGCGGCGATCCTGTTCGCGCCGACCCTGGTCGCGTCGATCTACGGCATGAACTTCGACCACATGCCCGAGCTGCACTGGACGTTCGGGTACCCGTTCGCGATCGTGCTCATGCTCGTGATGGCCGTGGTGCTCTGGGTCGTCTTCAAACGGCGCGGCTGGCTGTGACCCCGCGCCTCCCGTCCGCCGTCCGCGCCGTCAGGCGCGACCGCTGGTCGCGGCCTCCGCCACGGACGCGACCCGGTCGGCCGCGTCGGGGATACCGAAGGACGTGAGCAGGGGGACCCAGAGGGCGCGCAGGCGGTCGACGAGGTCCTCGGTCGTCGTCGGCACCGACGAGGTGACGAGGCCGAACGTCGCCTCGAGGAGCAGCTCCTCGGCGCGGTCCGGCAGTGGTGGGGCGTCCTCGGAGCGAGCGGCGTCGAGCTGCTCGCGGATGAAGTCCACCCACACGAAGCCGCGGGGGACCTCGACGTCGGTGTGCAGGAGCTCGCGGAGCAGTCGGACGGCGCCGCCGGCACCGGGCCGCTCGCGGGTCTCGAGCGCCGTGTCGAGCAGCACCCGGGTCAGACGCTCGACCCCGGCGGGTTCGTCCGAGGCCTCGGCGACCGTGGCGGTCCAGCGGACCTGCTGCTCCTCGATCACGGCGACGGCGAGCGCGTGCTTCGAGGGGAACAGGTGGTACCCGATCGCGGACTTCGGTCGGCCCATCGCCTCGGCGATGCGGGCGAAGCTCGTCGCCTCGTAGCCGTAGCGGGCGAACTGGGCCCCGGCCGCGGCGATGATCGCGTCGCGGGAGGCGGCCATCGCTGCCTGTCGTCGGTTCACGGTGCTCCTGGTCGGTCCCGGGTCGTCGGGTCGACCCGGGACCACTCTAGGAGGCAGTGGACCGTCGGCGTCAGGCGCGGCAGAAGCTCGACCACGCGACGTGCAGGCCCTTGCGCTGCAGGGACCCGAGCCCCGGTTCGACCCGCTGCCGCTCGGTGACGACGGCGTGGGCGCAGCGCGGCTCGGACGCGACGGGCGTCACCGCCGCGAGCCGGTCGACCAGGTCGTCGTCGATCTGCGTGATCTGCGTGCGCACCGCCGTCAGGTCCGGAGCCGTCGTCGGGGCGGACGACGGGTCGTGGGTCCACCGCGTGAACAGGCCGCGCTGCACGAGCTTGCTCGCCGCGATCTGGTCGCGGAGGACCCGCTCCACGAGGTCCGGGTCGACCCCCTCCGCGCGGGCCCGGGCGACGCCGGCGTCGATGACGGCCTGCTCCCGCGTCGGATCGGCGATCGGCTTCCCGCTGAGCCACTTGCTCTCGGCGACGGGCTCGGCGAGCGCCAGTCGGCTGACGACGAGGTCGCCGACGGGCCGAAGCCGATCGGCGTCGGCCTGCGACGTGGTCGCCCCCGCCCGGTTCGCGGTCGCCGTCTGGGTTGCCGGGTCGGCGACGCTCGGCCGGGTCGCGGTCGCGGCGACGGCCGGCGCTGCCGCGGTGAGACCCGAGCCGACCACCGCGGCCACGAGGCCCAGCAGCACGGCGGTGGTCATCGTGGCTCGTCGTCGAGCAGTCGTGGTTCCGTGGTCCATGGGTGTCCTGTCTCCTCCTGGTCGAGGAAGCGGATCGACACCTCGGTGCTCCGGCGTCGGAGCGCCCGACGGAGGGGCTCCACGACGAGTTCCGACCACACGGGGTAGACCTCGACGTGGTCCACCGCGGACGGGCACGAACACGACTCGACCACGGGCACGTCGAGGCCGGGGTAGACCGTGGTGACGCGGTGCAGCACCATGCCGCCGCTCCTTCCTGTCGCCAGACGATCGTCTGACGACAGGAAGGTACAACGCGGGTCGCGCCCGGCGCGATGAGGGTGCGCTCAGCCCTCGGCTACCGCGCTGGGGCGGGCGGCGCGTGGTGCGAGGTGCTCCCGCACAAGCGGAAGCAGCTCGCGCCACGGCGAACCGTGGTGCGAGCTGCTTTCCGTTGTGCGAACCGCGCCGCGACCGCAGCGCGACCGCGACCGCGCGCGACCCCACTCGCGCCCCTACAGCACAGCCTTCGGCACCCGGTGCAGCGTCACGGCCCCGACGGCCGCGAACGGGTGCAGCGGGTCCGGGTCGCCCGAGCCGGTCGGGCCGCCGAGCTTCGAGTCGCCCACGGCGCTCAGCACGGCGTAGGCGTCCTCGGCGGTCCAGCCGTGCTCGTCGACCAGGAACGCGAACGCGTCCTCGTAGCCGCGCCGGACGCTCTCCTGCACCGGGTCGCCGAGTCCGACGAACAGCCACTCCTCGGGGGTCTCGATCCGGGGTGCGCGGAGGGCCGGGCCACCCTTGACCAGGTCGACCGAGACGATCGCGGTGCCCTGGGCCTCGATCGCGACGAAGGACGACTCGCCCTCGGCCATCAGCGCGTGCACGTCGCCGATGGACAGCAGCGCCCCGGGCACCCGGACGGGCAGGTACACGGTGGAGCCGGGCCGGGCCTCGGTGACGTCCATGTTCCCGCCCTCGGCGTACGCGGGCATGATCGTCGAGTTCGTCCCCTCGGCCGGGGCGACCCCGATGCAGCCGATCATCGGCCGGACCGGGAACGCGTGCCGGTCGGTGACCCGCACGACGCCGTCCTCGATCGGGCAGCGGCGGGCGAAGACGCCCTCGGGCATGACGTGCTGGAGCGCGCCGGACCCGGGCAGCGAGACCGACCAGCCGTGCGTGGTGAGCTCGATGTCGTGGATGTGCACCGCGAGGGTGTCGCCGGGTTCAGCACCCTCGACGTGGACTGGGCCGGTCACCGGGTTGATCGGTGCCTGCAGCTGTCCGAGGTCGTGGTGCCGGTCGAGCTCGGCGTACACGGCGTCGGTCGTCTCGAAGCCGATCGTCTCGCCCGTGCCGGGACGGACCCGCAGCACGGGGTCCCGGTCGGCGGCGAAGCCCGGGACGCCCAGGGTGTTCGGCAGGAAGTGGTCGGGGGTCATGCGTGGTCCTTCCCGGTGGTGGTCGATGCGGCGTCCGTGCCGGCGCCGCCCTCGCCGAGCGTCCCCGGCTCCTCCGTGCCGACCTCGGTCGAACGGCCCGTCGCGCGGTAGTACAGGAACACGCCCGCGCCGACGACCAGCCAGACGATGCCGCCGACCTTCGCCTCGACCGCGGCGTTGAGCAGCACGTAGCCGATGACCAGGAAGCCGATCAGCGGTACGACCAGGTGCAGGAGCCAGTTGCGGGACTTCCCCTTCACGACGTGGTGCACGACCACTGACACGTGCAGGAGCATGAAGCCGAACAGTGCACCGAAGTTCACCAGGGACGAGATCGTGTCGATCTGCCCGACGAAGAACAGCACGAGGATCGCGGACAGCACCGAGACCACGATGATCGCGTTCTGCGGGACCTGCCGGCCGTTCAGCTTGTGCAGGAACGCCGGGAGCTGCCGGTCGCGGCTCATCGAGAACAGCAGGCGGCTCGTGGCGGCCTGCGCGGCCATGGCGTTCGCGATGCCCACGGCGAGGACGTTCACGGCGAAGAACGCCGTCGCCCAGCCGCTCGACGACGCCTGCTCGACGATCGTGAAGAAGGCGTTGCCGGCCTCGCTGTCCGAGAACGCGTCGCGTCCCGCGGCGAGCGCCGACGCGAGCCACGTCTGCAGGACGAACAGGAACGCGACGATGACGAGCGCGAGGATCATCGCGAGTCCGGCACCGCCGCGGCGGCCGGTGGACTCCTCGGACAGGGTGGAGATGCCGTCGAAGCCCAGGAAGCTCAGCACCGCGATGGACAGGGCGCTGGCGATGAGCGGGGCGGACACCTTCGACGGGTCCCACACCTGGTCGGTCGAGAACGAGGCGCCGGGCACGGTCCCGCCGGTGAGGGCGACGATCGCGATGACGACGAAGATCGCGACGAACACGAGCTCGATGAGCAGGAAGACGCGGTTCGCCAGCTTGAGCGACGACACCCCGAGCAGGTTGATCACCGTGTTGATCGCGACGAACAGCAGCGCCCAGAGCCAGCGGGGCGTCCCGGGGAAGATCCCGACCATGCTCTCCGCGGCGAACACGTAGAGCAGCGTCGGGACGAGCAGGTAGTCGAGCAGGATCGCCCAGCCGGCGAAGAACCCGGCGGTGGGGTGGATGCCGCGGCCGACGTACGAGAACACGCTGCCGGCGAGGGGGATCGACTTCGCCATCTGCGCGTAGGCCAGGGCGGTGAAGATCATCGCGACGAGGCCGACCAGGTAGACGAGCGGCACCATGCCGCTCGACGCGTTGTAGACGGTGCCGAAGATCGCCCACGGGGCGATCGGCACCATGAAGACCAGCCCGTACACGAGCAGGTCGGTGGTGGACACGGAGCGCTTGAGCTCCTGCTCGTAGCCGTAGGCCTCGAGCTGCTGCTGTGCGGACAGCTCGCTGTGCTGCTGCGACATGGGGTTCCGTTCGGGGAGACGGTGCGTGGTGAGGGGGGAGACGGACGGGAGGCGCGTGGCGGGGTGGTGCCGCACCGCACGTCCGGTGGACCGACGGTCGGGAGGCGCTTGGCGGGGTCGTGCCGCGCCTCCCGTCCGGCGGGTGGTCGCGACCTACCTGGTGGGCTGGTCGTCGTGGGTCGCCGCGAACGCGGCGACGACGCGGCGGAACTCCTCGGGCTGCTCGAGGTGCGTGCAGTGGCTCGCGCCCGGGAAGACGTGCTGGCGGACGTCGGCGATGCGCTCGACGAAGGGCTGCCAGGTGGCAGGGGTGGCCTCGTCGTGCTCACCGGCGACGACGAGGGTGGGCACGGTGATGCGGTCGAGCCGGTCGACGATGGTCCAGTCGCGCATGGTGCCGATGACGTGGAACTCGTTCGGGCCGTTCATGGTGTGGTAGACCGTCGGCTCCTGTTCCATCTGGGTCTCGGAGTCGACGAAGTCCTGCGGCATCGGCACGACACGGCAGACGTGCCGCTCGTAGAAGACCTGGGTCGCGGCGAGGTACTCGGGGTCGTCGACCGTGCCGGCCTGTTCGTGCCGGGTCAGGGCGTCCTGCACGTCCTCCGGCAGCTGCGCGCGGAGCTCGGCGGCCCCGTCGACCCAGAGCTGCATCGACGCAGGGGAGTTGCAGATCATGAGCGACCGGAGGCCGACCGGCCGTCGGACGGCGATCTCGGCGCCGAGCATCCCGCCCCACGACTGCCCGAGGACGTGGTGGTCGCCGAGGCCGAGGTGCTCGACGAGTGCGGCGTACTCGTCGACGAAGAGCTGCGGGACCCACGTGTCGACGGGGGCGTCCGGGCGGTGGGAGCTCCGACCGCAGCCGAACTGGTCGTGGTGGACGACGGTCCGACCGGTCTCGTCGGCCAGGGCCGCGAGGTTCCGGAGGTAGTCGTGTGCCATCCCGGGGCCGCCGTGCAGGACGACGAGGGGCAGCGCTCCCGGCGTGGGGCGGTCGGGCTCGGTGACGCGGTACCACGTGTGGCCGTCCTGGAACGGCATCGTGCCTTCGGTGATGCGGGACATGGAGTGCAGCATGGCCCGGTCAATGGTCCCGTGCAAGACCTTTCCGCGTCCTTTAACGTGGACGAAACGCGAGGAGGAGCCAGTGGTCGCGGAACGCGCTCCGGAGAGCCGGGTCGACGAGGTCGAGGACCGACTGGTCACGGCCGTGGCCGTCGGCGAGTACCTGCCCGGTGCCCGGCTCCCCGCGGAACGTGAGCTCACCGTGCTGCTCGGGGTGGGGCGGGTGACGGTCCGGTCGGCCCTCGCCCGGCTGGTCGACCGCGGGCTGCTCGAGACCCGGCGGGGTCGTGGCGGCGGCACCTTCGTCCGCACCCAGTGGCCGGACTCGTCCTCCGACGCCGTCGGCCGCACCCTGATCGCACGGTGGGCGGGCATCCGCGAGACCACCGACGCGGTCGCGCTCCTGCACGGGGCGCTCGCGACCGCGGCGGCCGAGCGGGTCACCCCGACGACGGCCGAGCGGATCCGGGACCGGCTCGAGGCGTTCCGGACCGCGGCCACCGGGTTCGAGAAGCAGCAGGCCGACGCCGTCCTGCACCGGACGATCATCGACGCGGCGGGCAACGCCGTCCTCGCCGGGACGCTCGCGGGGCTCGAGTCGCAGGTGTCCATCGCGGCACCGGCGCACCTGTGGGGGACGGCCGAGGGCATGGCGGAGATGGAGGACCGGGCGCTCCGCGAGCACGAGGCGCTCGTCGATGCGGTCTGCGCGGGACGTGCGGTCGAGGCGGGGGAGGTCGCCCGGCGGCACGTCGGGATCGACCTCGAGCTGCTCGAGCGGGCGATGCGTCGGACCGGGCAGGTGCCGGCGCACTAGGGTCCCGGCCGGTCGACGTCGCCCGTGCGGTGCCTCCGGGGCGGTTCCGGGCCGGTCGGGGTCAGGGCAGGTCCAGTCTCCCGGGCCGGTCGGGGCCAGGCCGGTCAGGGCGGGGTCGACCCCTCGAGCCGTGCCTCCTCGGCGTCGTAGCCGGCGCGGACCTGGCGGAGCACGAGGTCGTCGATCTCGTCGGCGTCCCGCAGCCGCAGCAACGTGGCCGCCTTGTGCTGCACGAGGGCCAGCTCGAGCGCGACCGCGGAGTCGTGCCGCTGCAGCGCCGGGTGGTCCTCGTCCTCCTCCTCGCGGGCCTGGATCACGTCGAGGTGTGCCTCGTAGTCCTTGCGGATCCGGTCGACGGTGGCGCGGTCGGCCCCGGCCGCGCGGGCGAGCCGGGGGAGTGCCGCGAGGGCCTCCTCGATCGCGGTGCGCTCGGCCAGTCGCCGTTCCTCGCCGACCGACTCGTCCTCCGGCAGGGCGGCACGGCGCAGGACCGCGGGCAGTACGAGCGCCTGACCGACGATCGTGACGACGACGACGCCCGCGGTGACGAACACGATGAGGTTCCGCTCGGGGAACGCGCCGCCGGACTCGAGCGTGCGCGGGACGGCGACCGCCATCGCGAGCGACACGGCACCGCGGAACCCGGCGAACCCGCTGACGAGGCGGTCGCGGCGGCCCTCGCGGGGCTCACCGCCGAACCGCCGCGTCACGAGCCAGACCGTGCCGCCGATCGACCCCTCGAAGGCGAACCGGACGAGCACCAGGACGACCGAGACGGCGAGGACGATGCCGATCCCGCAGAGGACCTCGCCGGCGTCGAGCTCGCGGGCGGCGATCATGGCCTCGATCCCGACGAGCACGAACAGCGCCCCGTTGAGCAGGTAGGTGAGGAAGGACCAGAACGCGCGCACCTGCTGCCGGGTCTCGGCGCGGTCGAGCTTCGGGGCGACCTGGCTCACGACGATGCCGGCCGCCACCACCGCGAGCACCCCGGAGGCACCGATCGCCTCGGCAGCGAGGAACGCGGCGAACGGGACGAGCAGCGTGACCAGGTTCTCGAGCACCACGGTGTCCACACGGCGCAGCACGAGGGTGCCGAGCCAGGCAGCGAGCAGTCCGGCCGCGACGCCGCCGACGTAGGACAGCACGAGCATCCCGGACACGTTCCAGAACGTCAGCTCCTGCGTGCCGACCGTCACCGCGACCGCGATGCCGTACACCACCAGGGTGGTGCCGTCGTTGACGAGGCTCTCGGCCCGGAGCACCGTGACGTTCCGGCGGGGCAGCATCTTGGTCAGCACACCGACCGCGGTGGCGTCGGTCGGGGCGACCGCGGCGCCGAGCACCCACGCGGGTCCCCACGGCAGCCCGAGCAGGTGCAGCAGCGTGGCGACGACCCCGGCCGTCACGACGACCAGCACCGTGCCCATGAGCACGATGCCACGGAGGTTCTTGCGGATCTCGCGCAGCGACGTGGTCAGGCTCTCCCAGTACAGGAGCGCCGGCAGGAAGAGCAGCAGCACGGCCTCGGCGGGGAGCTCGACCCGCGCGAAGGTCGGTACGAACGCGAGCAACGCGCCGATCACGAGCAGCAGCACGGGCGGTGCGACGCGGATGCGGTCGGCCACCGCAGCCGTCACGGCGATCGCCAGGCCGAGGACGACCACCAGTTCAGGACCGAGCACGTGTCTCCTCACGCTGTCGGACGGTGGACCCGTCCGCCGGGCCAGTCAACGCGTGGGACCCTGCGTTCCCTTCCCGATCGGTGCCGGGCGTCCGCTCGACGCGGCGCCGGGTCCGCCCGACCACTCCCGCAGGACCCTGACGAGGGCGGTCCCTCGCAGCGGCGGACCGCTGTGGGGAACCGCCCTCGTCAGGCGTGCCGGGGTGTCGGGCTCAGTCGTGGAACGTCTCGATGGACGCACCGAGCGAGTTGAGGCGCTCCTGCAGCTGCTCGTACCCGCGGGCGATGATTCCGACGTTGCGCAGGACGCTCTCGCCCTTCGCCGCGAGCATCGCCAGCAGGATGACCACCGCGGGGCGCAGGGCCGGCGGGCAGCTCACCTCGGCGCCCGAGAAGTGCGTCGGACCGGTGACGTCGAGCCGGTGCGGGTCACGGAGCGTGACGGTCGCACCGAGGCGGGTCAGGTCGAGCAGGTGGATCGCTCGGCCCTCGTACACCCAGTCGTGCACGAGCGTCGTGCCCTCGGCCATCGCGGCGATGACGACGAAGAACGGCAGGTTGTCGATGTTCAGCCCCGGGAACGGCATCGCGTGGATCTTGTCGATCGGCGCGTGCAGCTCGGACGGGTGCACCGTGATGTCGACGAGGCGGGTGCGGCCGTTGGCGGCGGCGTACTCCTCGCTGACGTCGAAGCGCAGGCCCATCTCGGCGAGGGTCGCGAGCTCGATCTCGAGGAACTCGATCGGCGCACGGGTCACCGTGAGCGTCGAGGACGTCACGATGCCGGCGGTCAGGAGGCTCATCGCCTCGACCGGGTCCTCGCTCGGCCAGTAGTCCACGACCTCGTCGATCCGGCTGCGACCGGTGATCTTCAGCGTGGTGGTCCCGATGCCCTCGACCTGCACCCCGAGCAGCTCGAGGAAGAAGCAGAGGTCCTGCACCATGTAGTTGGGGCTGGCGTTGCGGATCGTCGTCACGCCGTCGCGGGCGGCCGCGGCGAGGATCGCGTTCTCGGTCACGGTGTCGCCACGCTCGGTGAGGACGACCGACGAGGTCGGCACGGCCTGGTTCGCGACGCCGACCTCGTACCAGCCGGATGTCGCCTCGACGTCCACGCCGAACGGCCGGAGCGCGATGAGGTGCGGTTCGACGGTCCGGGTGCCGAGGTCGCAGCCGCCGGCGTAGGGCAGGCGGAACTCGGGGTACCGGCCGCTGAGCGGGCCGAGGAACATGAGGACGCTGCGGGTGCGGCGTGCCGCGTCGGCGTCGATGGCGTCGAGCCGCAGGTCGTCGGGGGCCACGATCTCGAGCACCTCGCCGTCCTCGGACCACGTCACGGTGGCACCGAGGCTGCGGAGCACGTCGATGATGCGGTCGACCTCGACGATCCGGGCGACCCGGTGCAGGCGGGTCACGCCACGGTTCAGGAGCGACGCGCACAGCAGCGCGACGGCGGCGTTCTTGCTCGAGTTCACGGCGATCGAGCCGCTGAGCTTCCGCCCGCCCTGCACGCGCAGGTGCGAGCGCTGCGGGGCGCCGCCGATCGAGACGATCTGCTGGTCGAGCGCCTCGCTGATGCGCGTGAGCATCTCGAGGGACAGGTTCTGGCCGCCCTGCTCGATCCGGTTGATCGCGCTCTGGCTGGTGCCGACGCGTTCGGCGAGCTGGGTCTGGGTCATCGAACGGCCCTTGCGGGCGCCGCGGATGAGGGCGCCGACCTCGCGGAGGGGGGCCGAGGGGGTCGCCGGGGCAGCAGCCTGGTCGGCGGGCGTGACGACGGTGGAGGTGTCGGACATGCGCGCCACGCTAACACGCTCATGAGATAAAGCAGGGCTGCACACGCATCGGACTCGCAGGTTCGGATCGGGAATATCTCGTCCATGAGAAGTTCCACGACGGGTGTCGATCGCCGCCCGGCTGATCGCTAACGTGCCCGGCCGTCCCGCCGATAGGCCTCGGTGCAGCACCACGGACGGAGCTGCATCCCGCCCCACGGACGGCGGCGGGACGATCGAGAACCAGGACGGGCCATGATCGTCGTCACACGACTCAACGGCAGCGCATTCGCTGTCAACCCCGACCTCGTCGAGCGCATCCAGGAGACGCCGGACACGACGCTCATCATGGTCGACGGGGCGAAGTACATCGTCCGCGAGTCCATGGCCGCGGTCATCGACCTCGTCGCCGCGTACCGCGCCCGGATCGTCGGCATGGCCTCCGGTGCCGCCGATCCCGCGCTCCGCGCCACCGACCCCGGGCTCCGCACCGTGACCGGTCCGCAGCCCGTCCTCGCCCCCGTCGCCGCGCTGCCCACCCCGGCCCGCTCGCTGGACGGGGCCCGCTGATGGACATCGCGACCATCGTCGGCATCCTGCTCGCCTTCGGCGCCCTGTTCGGCATGGCGCAGATGGAGCACGTCGAGATGGCGGGGCTCTTCCTCCCCGCCCCGATGCTCCTCGTGTTCGTCGCCACGATCGGCTGCGGCGTCGCGAGCACCACGATGAAGGACGCCATCGCCGCGTTCAAAGCTGTCCCGAAGGCGTTCACCGGCAAGGTCACACCGCCGCAGTCCGTGATCGAGGACGTCGTCGCGCTGGCCGAGACCGCCCGCGCGAACGGTCTGCTCGCGCTCGAGCAGGAGGCCGAGAAGCACGACGACCCGTTCATGAAGAAGGCGCTGCAGAACATCGCGGACGGCACCGACGGCGACGAGCTGCGGATCCTGCTCGAGGACGAGATCGAGTCGAACGCCGCACCGATGCGGAGCGCGAGCGCGTTCTTCATGGGGCTCGGCGGGTTCGCGCCGACCGTCGGCATCATCGGCACCGTCGTCTCGCTCACCCACGTGCTCGCCAACCTCGGCAAGCCGGACGAGCTCGGCCCGCTCATCGCGAGCGCCTTCGTGGCGACGCTCTGGGGCCTCCTCACCGCGAACTTCCTGTGGCTGCCCTTCGGCGGCAAGCTCCGCAAGCTCGCGCAGCTCGAGACCGACCGGCAGACGCTGCTCATGGAGGGGCTCCTCGCCGTGCAGGCCGGCAGCCAGCCCCGCCTGCTCGGCGAGCGCCTGAAGGCCATGGTCCCGCCCGCGGCCCGCCAGGAGCCGACCGGCAAGAACGGCGGGAAGAGCACCGCCGACGTCGACGACCAGCAGCTGGCGGCCTGACGTGAGCGCCAACCCGCGTGGTCGGGGCCGAGGCCGCAAGCGCGGTGGACACGACGAGGCCGAGCACCCCGACGAGCGCTGGATGGCCTCGTACATGGACATGATCACGGTCCTGATGTGCATGTTCCTGGTGCTGTTCGCGATGTCCTCGGTCGACCAGGACAAGTACATCGCCCTGAAGAACTCGCTCGCGACCGGCTTCGGCGAGGTCAAGAGCGGCAAGGTGGACACCGCCTCGGGCACCGTCGTCACGAAGTCCGAGGTGACGAAGGACGGCAAGGGCTACGCGACCGACAAGTCGGACGCCGACCACTCGACCGCGGCGTCGGGGGCGAAGGACACGAACGTCGACCCGGCGTCGACCGCCGTGCCGCCGGTCGCGTCGAAGGCGGACCTCGCGGCCGCACAGCACGAGCTCGACGACCTCAAGGCGATCCAGGCCGCGATCCAGGCGAACCTGCAGCAGTCCGGGCAGACCGCGAACGTGCAGTTCTCGGTCGACGCCCGCGGCCTGACCGTCCGGCTGATCGGCAGCGAGACGTACTTCGGGACGAACAGCGCCGACCTGTCCGACCAGGCCCGCCGCATCATGGACGCGATCGCGCCGGTCCTGTCGACCAGCCAGCACGACGTCAGCGTCGAGGGGCACGCCGACCAGCGGAACTCGACCGCCCCGTACGCGACGAACTGGGAGCTCAGCGCCGCCCGCGCGACCGGGGTGCTCCGGGACCTCGTCGAACGCGGGGGCATGTCGGCTGAGCACGTGCAGAGCGTCGGCTTCGGGTCGAGCCGCCCGCTGGCGAAGGGCGACACCGAGTCCGACCTCGCGCTGAACCGCCGCGTCGACATCGTCGTGCTGTCGAACCAGGACCAGGACGTCAGCGCCCTGATGCCCGCACTCGCCACGGCACAGGACGGAGCACGCCAGGGCTGATCCCGACGAGACACCCTCCGCCTCCCCAGTACGGGGTACAGCGCTACCGGCCGATCCCCAGCGGACCGATAGACGCCCTACGTGACCGAGACCCTGCCCGCGCCCGAGGTGTACGACTTCGCGCGCCCGTCGACGCTCGCCCGCGAGCACGCACGGGTCCTCGAGCTCGCCTTCGAGACCTTCGCGCGGCAGTGGGGCACGCAGTTGACCGCCAAGGTCCGCGCGGTGAGCCAGGTCACGTGCGGCCAGGTGCAGATCCGCACCTACGACGAGTACGCCTCGTCGCTGCCCGCGCTCACCGGCATGGTGCTGCTGCCGATCGCCGGTCTCGTGCCGAAGGGCGTCCTCCAGGTGCCGCTCGACGCCGCGCTGACCTGGGTGTCGCACGCGCTCGGCGCCTCGAAGCCGCTGCCGACCCCGGAGCGCACCTTCACGCCGATCGAGCAAGCCCTCGTCCGCAAGATCGTCGAGGACGCCCTCGACGACCTCCGGTACTCGTTCGGCGGCCTCCTCGCGCACGAGGTCACGACGGGCGGCTTCCAGTTCAACAGCCAGTTCGCCCAGGCCGCCCAGAAGGGCGACCTGATGATCGTCGCCTCGTTCGACATCCGCGTCGGCGACCGCATCGCCCCGGGCACGCTCGCGCTGCCCGCCGAGGCGGTGCTGCCGCAGCTCGGCGAGGACACCGCGAGCGTCACGGCCGCCGACGCGAAGGCCCTCCTCGACGCGCAGCTCGCGGCCGTCCCGGTCGGCGTCGGCCTGCGCTTCGCGCCCGCCACCGTCCTGCCCGCGCAGGTGCTCGGACTCGCCGTCGGCGACGTCCTGCCCCTGCCGCACCCGCAGCACCGTCCCCTCACCATCGCGGTCGACGGCGAACCCGTCGGCACCGCCGCCGTCGGCGCGAACGGCTCGCGACTCGCGGGCATCGTCGTCACGACCACCTCGGAGCAGCACGCATGAGCACGACCACCCTCCACACGACCGCCGCCGAGTCGCTCGCGGCGCAGCTCCCGACGGCGGCTCCCCTCACCGCGACGGCCCAGCCGGGAGGCGCGACCCCCGTCGTCCTCGGAGCGGCGGCCGACGCGGTGGTCGCCTCGTTCGTCGGCGGCCTGTCGGCCGACCTGGCCCTCGTGCTCACCGACCTCGACGCCGTCGTGGCCGCCGGCGGCACCGACGCCGGGATCGTCGACGTGACCGACGTCCTGCGCCCCTCGCTCGAGGCCGCCGCGGCGGTCCTCGGCGTCGGTGTCCTCGGCGACGCCCGCCGCGAGTCGGCCTCGTCGCTGTTCGCCGACCCGGACACGGTCGTGTTCGAGCTGTCGTCGGCCGGCGTCACCGGGGGCTGGTTCGGCATCCGGGTCCGCGAGAACGGCACGGTGTCGGCCCCCGCGGTCGCAGCCGCGACGCCCACCGGCAACCTCGGCCGGATCAACAACGTCGAGATGACCCTGACGGTCGAGATCGGCCGCACCCGGATGTCCGTGCGGGACGTGCTCGGCATGGAGCCCGGAGCGGTCGTGGAGCTCGACCGGAGCGCCGGTGCACCCGCCGACGTCCTGCTGAACGGCCGGCTCATCGCGCACGGCGAGGTCGTCGTCGTCGACCAGGACTACGCGGTGCGCATCACGAAGATCCTCGACGTCGCCGAGAGCGTCTGAGCCC
Source organism: Curtobacterium sp. MCBA15_012 (assembly GCF_001864935.2). Taxonomy (NCBI): domain Bacteria; kingdom Bacillati; phylum Actinomycetota; class Actinomycetes; order Micrococcales; family Microbacteriaceae; genus Curtobacterium; species Curtobacterium sp. MCBA15_012. The sequence goes on from NZ_CP126267.1 coordinate 1,738,117, forward strand.
GCCGGTGGACACCCTCGTCATCGTCCTCCGCGTCGCGCTGTCGCTCGGCATCGTGCTCGCCCTCATGTGGGTGCTGCACCGCCGCGTCGCGAAGGGACAGCTCGGCCGGACGAAGGCCCGCGGACGCCGTTCGGCGACCGTCGAGGTCGTCGGCCGCACCGGCATCGGCGGCAAGGCGAGCGTCGTCGTGGTCGACGTCGAGGGGGAGCGGCTCGTGCTCGGCGTCTCGGAGCACGGCGTCGCCCTGCTCACGAGCGGCCAGGCCCCCGCACCCGAGCTCGCGATCGTGACCGGCCCCGTGGTGCTCCCGACCGTGCCCCGCGCGGTCCCGTCCGCACCCGACGCGCCCGCCGCACGCTCCGTGGCCGAGCCGACCACCACCTCCGCCGACCGGTTCCGTGCGGAACTGGAGCAGCACGTCGACCCGGCCACGGTCCTCCCGACCGACGCGGCGGAGCCGCTGCCCATGCGTCCGCGCAACCGCCGTCCCCAGCGCACCGCGCTGCCGACCGCGCAGCAGCTGCAGGGCTCGATCCTGTCGGTGGACACCTGGCGGCAGGCGGCCGCCGCGCTCCGTGACCGGCGGGCCGGGTGACCGCCGCCCGCGCCGGGCGCACCCTCACCGTCGTCCTCCTCGGCACCGCGGTCGTCGCCGGTGTCGTCCTGCTCACCGCGACCGGCGCGCACGCCGCGGGGGTCGTCCAGCCGACCGCGCCCGCGACCCCGACGGCCCCGGCGACCGGCGACTTCAGCGTCAGCGTGAACGGCCCGGACGGTGCGCCGTCGTCGGCGGTCGTGACGCTGCTCGGCATCACGCTGCTCAGCGTCGCGCCGGCCCTGCTGCTCATGATGACGTCGTTCACGAAGATCTTCGTCGTCCTCGCGATGACCCGGAACGCCCTCGCGCTGCAGGGCATCCCGCCGAACCAGGTGCTCGCCGGGCTGGCGCTGTTCCTGTCGTTGTTCGTGATGGCGCCGGTCCTCGGGCACGTCAACGACGACGCCCTCCAGCCCTACCTGGCGGGGCACATCGACTTCGCGAAGGCCGTCGAGCTCGGCACGAAGCCGCTCCGGACGTTCATGCTGCACCAGACCCGCGAGGAGGACGTCGCCCTCATCACCCGCGCGGCCGGCCAGGCGAACCCGAAGGACATGGACGCGGTCCCGATGACCACCGTGATCCCGGCGTTCGTCATCTCCGAGCTGCGGAGCGCGTTCATCATCGGGTTCGTCATCTTCATCCCGTTCCTCGTCATCGACCTCGTCGTCTCCGCTGCGCTCATGTCGATGGGCATGATGATGCTCCCGCCGGTGATGATCTCGCTGCCGTTCAAGATCCTGCTGTTCGTGCTCGTCGACGGGTGGGGGCTCATCATCACGTCGCTCATCCAGAGCTACCAGGTGGTGCACTGATGAACCAGCAGGCCGTCATCGACCTCACGCTGCAGGCGCTCCTCGTCGCGGGCAAGCTCGCCGCACCCGTCCTCGTCACCTCGCTCGTGGTCGGGTTCGCGATCTCGCTGTTCCAGTCCGTGACCCAGATCCAGGAGGTCACGCTGTCGTTCGTGCCGAAGGCCGTCGCCGTCGCGATCGCCCTGGTCGTCTGCGGCAACTGGATGATCGCCGAGATGGTGTCCTTCACGCACGTCGCGTTCGACATGATCCCGAAGCTGCTCGGGACCGGCTGATGGACCTCGTCGTCGACGCGTCCCGGCTCGAGGCCACGATGCTCGCGGGCGTGCGGCTCGTCGCGTTCTTCGTGCTCGCGCCGCCGTTCGCGTACCGGGCCTTCCCCGCGATGGTGAAGGTGATCCTCGGCCTGGCGCTCGCGATCGGGGTGGCACCGCGGGTCGCCGCCGGGTACGTGTCCCTCGACACCGGGGGGTTCCTGCTCGCCCTGCTCACCCAGCTCGTCGTCGGGCTGGCCCTCGGCTTCCTCGTGTACCTCGTCTTCGCGGCGGTGCAGTCCGCCGGCGCGCTCATCGACCTGTTCGGCGGCTTCACCCTCGCGCAGGCGTTCGACCCGCAGTCGCAGGTGAACGGCGCGCAGTTCACCCGCCTGTTCCAGATGGCCTCGCTCGCGCTGCTGTTCGCCAGCGGCGGGTACCAGCTCATCGTCGGCGGGCTCGTGCGGTCGTTCGACGCGGTCCCGCTCGTCGGCGCGGACGGGGCACCGGGGACGCTCGCGCTCGGACCGCTCGCCGGGGTGCTCGTCGCCGCGCTGTCCCAGATGTTCCTCGCGGCGCTGCAGATCGCCGGTCCGCTCGTCGTCGTGCTGTTCCTCGCGGACGTCGGCCTCGGCCTGCTCACCCGGGTCGCACCCGCGCTGAACGCCTTCCAGATGGGCTTCCCGATCAAGATCGGCCTGACCGTCGTGTTCGCCGGCGCCCTGTTCATGGCCCTGCCCGCGGTCGTGTCGTCGCTCACCGGCGACGCGGTCGCGGCCATCACGGGACGGGGGTGAGGCCCGGTGTCCGACAGCGGGGAACGGTCCGAACAGGCCACCCAGAAGCGCATGCGGGAGGTGCACCGGAAGGGGCAGCTCGGCCGGTCGCAGGACCTCGGCGCGTGGACGGGCATCGCGATGGCGGCGCTCGTCATGCCCGCGACGATCGGCAACGCCGCGGCGGCCGGCGAGCAGCAGCTCCGCGCCGTGCAGCACGTCATCGCGGAACCGTCGCTCGCGGTCGCCCGGCAGGCGCTCACCGACGCGCTGGCGTCCCTCTCGGCCACCCTCGGGCCGATGCTCGCGGTCGTCGCGGTCGCGGTCCTCGCCGTCTCGGTCGTGCAGGGCGGCGTGCACGTCCGCCGACTCACCCCGCAGCCCGACCACTTCGACCCGGTCGCCGGGGTCAAGCGTGTGTTCGGCGTCCAGGCGCTCTGGAACGGCGTGAAGGCGCTCCTCAAGACCGCGGTCGTCGGACTCGTCCTGTGGTTCGCGGTGCAGTCGCTCGTCCCCGTGCTCATGTCGAGCGGGTCGCTGCCGCTGTCCTCGGTGCTCGATGCCGCCCGCGAGGGCACCGGCACGCTGCTCCGCGCCGCCGTCGCCGCCGGGCTCGTCCTGGCCGCGCTCGACGTGTTCGTCGTCGTGCGCCGCAACCGCAAGCGCACGATGATGACCAAGCGCGAGGTCAAGGACGAGTCGAAGCACAGCGAGGGCGACCCGCTCGTCAAGTCGCAGCGACGCTCCCGCCAACTCGCGATGAGCAGGAACCGGATGGTCGCCGCGATCGGCGACGCCGACGTCGTGATGACGAACCCGACGCACTACGCGGTCGCGCTCAAGTACGAGCCGGGCCGCTCCGCACCGCGGGTGACAGCCAAGGGCGCCGGGCCGGTCGCGCAGGTGATCCGCGAGCGCGCCGAGCAGGAACGGGTGCCGATCGTCCGCGACGTCCCGCTCACCCGTGCCCTGCACGCCGCGTGCGAGCTCGGGCAGGAGGTGCCCGTCGACCTCTACACGCCCGTCGCCCGGGTCCTGTCCTTCGTGATGGCCCTGAGGACCCGCGGGGCCGCGACCGGCACGCACCAGGCGCCGCGGCCGACCACCCCGGACGAGGTCGCGACCGTCCTCGACCCCACCACGCTCACCGGCGACCTGCGTCCGCGCCGAATCCGCCCGTCCCGTCCCACCGCCGACCCCTCGGCCGACCCGCAGGGAGCTCCCGCATGAACCGCAAGGACACCGTCAAGCTCGCCGTCCCGATCTTCATCGTCGGCATCGTCCTGCTGCTGATCCTGCCGGTGCCGTCGTTCCTGCTCGACGTGCTCATCATCTGCAACATCCTGCTCGCGCTGGTGATCCTGCTCACGACGCTGTTCGTGAAGAAGCCGCTCGACTTCTCGGTGTTCCCGTCCCTGCTGCTCGTCGCGACGCTGTTCCGGCTCGGGCTCAACGTCGCCTCGACGCGGCTCGTGCTCGGCCAAGGGTTCGCGGGCGACGTCATCCAGGCGTTCGGCCACGTCGCGGTGTCCGGGTCGGTCATCATCGGCGCGGTCGTTTTCCTCATCCTCGTCGTCATCCAGTTCGTCGTCGTCACGAAGGGCGCCGAGCGCGTCGCCGAGGTCGGGGCCCGCTTCACCCTCGACGCGATGCCGGGCAAGCAGATGGCGATCGACGCCGACCTCAACGCCGGGCTCGTCACCGACGCCGAGGCGAAGGAGCGCCGCGCGGCGGTCTCCGCCGAGGCGGACTTCTACGGCGCGATGGACGGTGCGTCGAAGTTCGTCAAGGGCGACGCGATCGCGGGCATCCTCATCATCGTCATCAACCTCGTCGGCGGCATCGCGATCGGCATGGTGCAGAACGGGCTGTCCGTCACCGACGCCCTGTCGAAGTACGGCATCCTGACGATCGGCGACGGCCTGGTCACGCAGATCCCGGCCCTGCTCATGGCGGTGTCCACGGGCATGATCGTGACCCGCTCCGGCGCCGAGACCGACATCGGCTCCTCGGCGGCGCAGCAGCTGTCGCAGTCCCGGAACGCGCTCATGATCGCCGGCGTCGCGGCGATCGCGATGGGGTTCATCCCCGGGATGCCGATCGTGCCGTTCCTGCTCATCGGCGCCGGGCTGCTGTTCGCCGGCTGGCGACTCGGGCAGCAGGCGAAGCGGCAGGAGGCCGAGGCCGCGCAGCAGCAGGCCCTCGCGGCCGCCGCACCGTCCGCCGACACCCCCGAGGACCTGCTCGAGCAGATGCGCGTGCACGCCCTCGAGATCCTGCTCGCCCCCGACCTGGTCGACATGGTGTCCGGGTCCTCCGACGACCTGCTCGGCCGGGTCCGCGCGCTCCGCCGCAAGATCGCGGTCGACATGGGCATCGTCGTCCCGCCGGTCCGGACCCGCGACAGCATCGAGCTCCCGCCGTCGACCTACGCCGTGCGCATCGCGGGCGTCGAGGCCGGCCGCGGCACCGCCCCCGCGCGGAGCGTCCTGGCTCTCGGTGACCAGCTCGACGGGCTGCCCGGCACGGTGACCGTCGAGCCGGTGTTCGGGCTCGCCGGCAAGTGGGTGCCGGCCGAGCTCCGCCACGCGGCCGAGATGACCGGCGCGACCGTGATCGACCGCGTCTCGGTGCTCGTCACCCACCTGCAGGCCGTGATCGGCGACAACGCCGCGCGACTGCTCACCCGCGAGGACGTGAAGGTCCTCACCGAGGGCGTCAAGCAGGTCAACCCCGCCGCCGTCGAGGAACTCGTGCCCGGGATGCTCTCGCTCGCCGAGCTCCAGCGTGTGCTGCAGGGCCTCCTCGCCGAGCGGGTCCCGATCAACGACCTCGGCCGCATCTGCGAGGCGCTCACCCTGCGCGCCAAGGTGTCCTCCGACCCGGAGGGGCTCGTCGAGGCCGCCCGCGCCGCTCTCGGGCCCGCCCTGCCGGCACGCCACGCCGAGGACGGCACGCTGCGGGTCATCATGATCGACCCGCTGCTGGAGCAGTCGATGCTCGAGGGGCTCCGGCCGTCCGAGCAGGGCACGCAGATCGTGCTCGACGCACACCGCATCGAGCAGGTCCTCGGGTCCCTCCGCGACGCCGTGCGCTCGGTCGAGGAGCAGGGCCTGTCCGCGGTCCTCGTCTGCGCGCCGCAGCTGCGCCCCGCCGTGCACCGGATGGTGTCGGCGCAGGCGAACGGCCTGCCCGTGCTGTCGTACCAGGAGGCCACCGCCGCGGGCTCCACCATCGAGACCGTGGGGGTGGTCCGTGCCGCCGACCCGATCGCTGCGTAGCGGTCCGACGCTCGAGGCCGTCCGCGACGCCGTCCGCGCCGAGTTCGGCCCGGGCGCCCGGATCGTCTCCGCCGAACGCGTCACCACCCCCGGCATCGGCGGGCTCTTCAAGCGTGCCCACGTCGAGGCCGTCGTCGAGGTGCCCGACCCCGGCACCCCCGTCACCGCCCGCGTCGCGATCGCCGACACCCCCGTCACCCGCGTCGGGATCGCCGCGCTCCTCGCCGAGGCCGACGAGACCGAGGCACGCATCGCCCGCGCCGACGGCACCGCGACGGCACGGGCCGACGCGTTCGCGTCGGTGCTCGACGGCTTCGTCGCGGACGGCATCGCGCCCCGCGCACCGCGCCCGACGGCGGACCCGCCGGAGGCGGGCCGGGTCGACGGGGCCGGGTCGCGCCTCCAGGACGGGTACGACTGGCGTGACGCAGCTGACCTCGCTGACGGACGTGACCGCGGTGACGGTGGTGACCGCCGCGACGGTCGCGACGGTCGGACGGGAGGCGCTGGTGCGGTGGCCGCGTCGGCTGCGGTCGACGGGGTGGTCGGTGCTGCGCTCGTGGGTGCGTCGCTGCCCGCCGTGCGGTCCGCGGACGGCGACCTCGTGCTCCTGGTCGGGCGCGCGGGGGACGTCGACGCGGCTGCCGGGGTCTTCGCGGCCCGGTACGCGCTGCGGGCCACGCCCGCTGCCGACCGACGGTCCGGGATCCTCGCCCGGGCCGACGGGGTGCGGCAGGGGCACGCCCTGCTCGGCGTCGCGGCGTGGGACGACGCGGCGACCGTCGCGGGGCTCGCCCCGGACCAGGTGTGGGTCGTCGTCGACGTGGGCCGCAAGCACGAGGACACCGTCGCGATGGTCGCAGCCGTCGCGTCGCGCACGCCGGTCGCCGGGATCGTCGCGATCGGGGCGGGGGAGACCGCCACGCCGGAGTCGGTGCACCGACTGGGCGTCCCCGTGCTGTCGCTAGGCTGACGGAGTGCTGGTACTCACGCGGAAGGTCGGCGAGCGGATCCTCGTCGGTGACGACGTCGTCATCACGGTCCTCGACAGCCGGGGCGACGGTGTGCGGATCGGCATCGACGCGCCGCGCGGGGTGAAGATCCAGCGCGAGGAGGTCGTCCGCGCCGTCATCGAGGCGAACGCCGAGGCCGCTGCGGCCGCGTCCGGAGCCGGTGCGCCGGGGACGTCGGCGGGTCCCGCGGGTCCGGCCGGTGGCGGGTCGGGTGCTGGTGCCGCTGGCGGGACGGCTGACGACGCCGAGGCGCGACTGCGACGTGCGCTCGGCGCGGATCGTCCCCGCGGCGAGGGCTGAACCCCGCGACGCCGACCTGACGCGTGTCGTCCGGCTGCGGTGCGGGTGCCCGCTGCGCGGTCGCGCCCGCGGTGTGGGTCCCCGCTGCGCGGTGTCGGTGCCCGCGGCGCGGTCGCGCCCGCGGTGTGGGGGCCCGCTCGGCGGCCCCGCACGCGCTCGCGATGCGCGCGGAGCCGGTCCGACGCGCTAGGGCCGGGGCTTCTTCTCCTGCTCGGGGAGTCGTCCCGCCGCCGCCTCGGCCGCGAACCACGCCGCCGCCTCGTCCTGTCGGGCGCGTTCCTCGCCGAGGGCGATCGGCGCGCGGACGTGCTCGGGCGCGTACCCGAACGACTCGATGAGCTGCGGGACGATCGGCACCACGCGGGCGATGAGCCGGTCGACGTAGGCCGAGACCGCCCGAGCGCGCTGGGCGCTCAGCCGACCGTGCACGAGGTACCAGTCGAGGTGCTGCTCGAGCAGGCCGAGCGCGAACAGGTCGCGGAGCCAGACGAGGACCGTCCGGGTGTCGCCGGGCGCCACGGACTCGATCGACTCGGTGAACGCGTCCCACTGCATGAGCTCGGCGTGGGCCTTGGCGGCCTCGATGAGCTCGTGCTGCGACCGGTTGAGCAGCCGCGCCGCCTTCGGCCGGTCCTTGCCCGCCGAGGCGAGTCGCATCCCGATCTCGGTCACCATCGTGTCGACCCGGCCGGCGAGCAGGGCGCGCTGCGTCGACGGGTCCTGCAGGTCGGCGACCGAGGCCGCCATCGAGCCGCGGTCGACCACGGTCTGCCCGAGCCGTCGGATGCCCGAGGCGTCGGCGAGCTTCGAGGCCGCCTGCGCCGCGACGAACTTCGCGGTCGAGGTCGGGTCCTTCGGCGCACGCGCGCGGAAGTCGGTCAGCAGGCGCTTGCCGACGAGCTGCAGCAGGATCGTGTTGTCGCCCTCGAACGTCACGTAGACGTCGAGGTCGGCGCGGAGCCCGGTGAGCCGGTTCTCGGCCAGGAACCCGGCACCACCGCAGGCCTCGCGTGCCTCCTGCAGGGTGTCGAGGGCCGACCACGTGGACATCGACTTGAACGCCGCGGCCTGGGTCTCCAGGTCCTCGCGTCGCTGGGGCGTGTCCTCGCGACCGCTGAACACGTCGTCGAAGGTACGGAGGAGCTTCTCGTGCGCGAAGGACTGCGCGAACACCGTCGCCAGGCGCGGGATGAGCCGGCGCTGGTGCCGACCGTAGTCGAGCAGCACGCCCTCCTCGCCGCCCCCGGTCGGGAACTGCCGGCGTTCGCGCGCGTACGTCAGCGCGATCTGCAGGGCGAGCTTCTGCGCGACGACCGCGGCGCCGTCGAGCGACACACGGCCCTGCACGAGGGTGCCGAGCATGGTGAAGAACCGGCGGCCGGGCGACGCGATCGGCGACGAGTACGTGCCGTCCTCGGCGACGTCGCCGTAGCGGTTCAGCAGGTTCGTGCGCGGGACCCGGACGTGGTCGAAGTGCAGCCGACCGTTGTCGATGCCGTTCAGGCCGCCCTTGACGCCGTCGTCCTCGCCGCCGACACCGGGCAGGAACGCGCCCTCGTCGTCGCGCAGCGGGACGTAGAACGCGTGCACGCCGTGGTCGACCCCGGCGGTGACGAGCTTCGCGAAGACGACCGCGGCCTTGCCGTGCAGTGCGGCGTTGCCGATGTAGTCCTTCCACGCACCCCGGAACGGCGTGTGGATGACGAACTCCTGCGTGTCGGGGTCGTAGACCGCCGTGGTCGCGATGCTCTGCACGTCGGAGCCGTGGCCGGTCTCCGTCATCGCGAAGCAGCCGGGGACGTCGAACCGGATGATCCCGGGCAGGAACTCGCGGTGGTTCCGTTCGGTGCCGAGGTGGTGCACGGCCGAGCCGAAGAGCCCCCACTGCACGCCGGCCTTGATCTGGAGCGACGGGTCGGCGGTGGTCAGCTCCTCGAACGCGGCGAGGTTGCCGCCGTGGTTCTCCTGGCCGCCGAACTCGAGCGGGTAGGGGCGCTGGATGGCCCCGGCGTCGACGAGGATCTGCAGCTGCTCGAGCGCGCGGGCGCGGTGCTCGGCGAGCGGCTGCCCCTCGATCTTGTGCAGCGCGGGGTCCTTCGACAGCCGGCGCGAGATGCGACGGTCCTCGGCCCAGCGCCCGAGCAGGAGCTCGCCGAGGAGCGTCGTGTCGATGCGGACGTCGGTGTCGGTGGCGCCGATCGGGGTGCCCGCTGCCGGGTCGCCCGTGGCGTCGGCGTTCGGGGCCTCGGTGCCGGGGCGTGCGGGTGCGGTGTCGACCATGGTGGGAGCCTTCCTGAACTGCTCTGTCCGTGTTGCAGAACCCACGCTAGGCACCTTCGTCGACAGTCGCCCGGACGCCGTGCCGGTGCACAACCGCGTCCCGCAGGAGCGGGTGGTCGTGGTGGGAACCCTCCAACACACACGGTCCGGGATTGATGAGCGGGCATCGTCGATTTCCGGGCAGGCCCGACCACGGGGGAGACTGAGCGGATGTCTGGAACCACCGCACCACCGAAGCCGAAGCAGGAACGCACGTTCTTCGGGCAGCCGTTCGAGCTGTCCACACCGTTCGCGGTCGAGCTGTGGGAGCGGTTCTCGTTCTACGGGATGCAGGGCATCGTCCTCATCTACATGTACTACTCGCTCACGAAGGGCGGGCTCGGCATCGACCGCGGGCTCGCGACCGGGATGATGGGCGCCTACGGCGGCTCGGTGTACCTGTTCACGATCATCGGGGCCTGGGTCGCCGACCGGTTGGCGGGCGCGGACCGGACACTGTTCGGCAGCGCGGTGATCGTCATGCTCGGCCACGTCGCGCTGGCCCTCGTCCCGGGCGTCGCGGGTGTCGGAGCCGGTCTCGTGCTCATCGCGCTCGGGTCGGGCGGGCTGAAGGCCACCGCGACGACGATCGTCGGCGGGCTCTACTCGCGGGACGACCCGCGGCGTGACGCCGGGTTCTCGCTGTACTACCTCGGCGTCAACCTCGGTGCGTTCGCCGGTCCGCTCCTGACCGGCCTGCTGCAGAGCACGCTCGGCTTCCACTGGGGCTTCGGGCTCGCAGCCGTCGGGATGGCCGCGGGCCTCGTGCAGTACGGCGTCCGGCGCCGCAAGCTGCCCGAGGTCGTCCGCCACGCCACGAACCCCGTCGACCGACGTCGGCTGCCGCTGGTCGCGGGCATCGCCGTCGTGGTGCTCGTCCTCGTCGTCGTGGCGGTGCTCACGGGCCTGCTCACCGTCAGCACCCTGCCGAGCATCGTGGTCGCCGTCGTGGTCGTGGCCACGATCACCTACTTCGTCGTCATCCTGACGAGCGGCATCACGGCCGAGGAACGGTCCCGGGTCCTCGGCTTCATCCCGCTCTTCGTCGCGAGCGCGGTGTTCTGGTCGCTGTACCAGCAGCAGTTCACGGTCGTGACGACCTACGCCGACGAGCGCCTCGACCGGTCGCTGGGGCACTGGACGATGCCCGTCGCGTGGGCGCAGTCGATCAACCCCGTCTTCATCATCCTGCTGTCCGGCGTGTTCGCCGCGGTGTGGACGAAGCTCGGTGACCGGCAGCCGTCCACCCCGGTGAAGTTCGCCCTCGGTACGGGCATCATGGGCCTCGCCTTCCTGCTCTTCCTGCCGTTCGCCGGCACGGGCGAGCACGGCACCCCGCTCGTCGCCCTGGTCGGCATCCTGCTCGTGTTCACGATCGCCGAGCTGTTCCTGTCGCCCGTCGGGCAGTCCATCGCGACGAAGCTCGCGCCGGCACGCTTCCAGACGCAGATGGTCGCGCTGTTCTTCCTGTCGGTGTCGCTCGGCACCGCGGTCACCGGTGTGCTCGCGAAGTACTACGACCCGACGAACGAGGCGCCGTACTTCACGGTACTCGGCCTCGCGGCGGTCGCCGTCGGGGTCGTGCTGCTCCTGTGCACGAAGCCGGTGCTGCGGCTCATGCGCGGCGTGCGGTGACCCTCCGAGCGGTCGCACGGCGCGCGGCGCACAGCGGACGCGACCGCCGTGCGTGGCGGCACGGACCGTGTGCCGCACCGACCCCCACTGCTGCCGTCCGGTAGCCTGGACGCAGTCACCCCGGCCGGTCAGGTGCCGGCCCCGGAACCGAGGAGTCCCCAATGCTCGAAGTCATCGCAGGCGTCATCATCGGCATCGGCGTCCTCGGCGGCGTGGGGATGTGCATGGCGGTCGCCGCCATGATGAAGAGCGGTTCCGAGGAGTACTGAGTCCTCGCGGGCACCGGGCCGAGCGTCCGGGTCCGAGCACGACGGCGCCCCCGTCCGACCACGTGTCGGCGGGGGCGCCGTGCTGTCCGGCGGCGGTGCCGCCCAGACCCGTCCCAGCCCGCCCCGTCCGCCCCGTCCCAGCCCGCCCCGTCCGCCCCGTTGCACCGTTGCCCGGCTGGCATCTCGCGAAAGCGACAGATCCGCGTGGACCATCCGCCACGATCTGTCGCTCTCACGGGTGCGACGGCTGCACGGCTCCGAGATGTGTCGCGTCCGCAGCACACACGACGACCGGTCGGTCAGCGGCCGACGGACCCGCCGTCGGCCGGCTGGGTCAGGGACTCCGCGACGAACGTCCGGGGTCCGGGGTCGGGCGTCGGGGGTCGGGGGTCGTGGGTCGGCCGTCAGGCGTCAGGCGTCAGGCGTGAGCGGCACGAGCTGCCGGGTCAGGACCGTCGCCCGCTCGTAGGGGCCGCGCCCGTCCTCGGTGTAGACCGGTTCGTCGAACGCGACGACCCACGCACGTTGGAGTCCGCCGATCTGGTTCCCGCCCGGTGCGACGACGACACCGACCGGGTCGCCCGCCCAACGCTCCCCGCCGCGGTCGCCGTTCACCACCTGCACGAGCGCGCCGATGCCGACACCGGGCTCGTCGGGACGGGAGGTGGGGGAGCGGCGGCCGAACACCCGCCCACCGTACCGCGGTCGGTACGGAGGCAGCGTCACGACCGTCGCGTCCACCTCCGGCGCGCCGGACAGCCCGACGTCGAGGTTCCGCGACGCGCCGTCGACGGATCGCCGAGGTGTCACGTGCCGGGGTGCGGGGGCGCCCAGGTTCCAGAATTCTGGAACCTGGGCGCCCCGGACGCCCACCTCGGGGCCCCCGGGCGCCCTACCCCCGCGCGATCTCCGTGATCGACGAGTGCCCGGTGTCCGGGTGCTTCCGCATGGACAGCAGTCGCTCCATCGAGGGCTCGAGCGCCGTCACCTTGTCGAGCGGCGCACTCACGACGAGCTGGAAGCCCAGCCGGAGCCAGGCCGTCACCGCACGCCCGGCGAACTCGGAGTCCGCCTTGATGAACGCCTCGTCGAGGAACACCGGGGCGAACCGCGGCCGGGGCCGGGTCTCGTCGCCGAGCTGGTAGCGCAGGGCGGCGCCGACGATGAACGCCACGAGCTCCTGCGTCTCGCCGCCGGACTTGTCGCCGAGCGACGAGTACACGCCCAGGTCGTTGCCGTCGGTGTCGTACCGGACCGCCGTGATCTCCATGTGCCGACGGACGTCGAGCACGGCGTCGCGCTGCGTCGTCCGACCGCGAGGGGCACCGGGCTCGGGGCGGATGACCGCCATGAAGCGCCGGAGTCGGCGGAAGCGGGTCTCGAGCACGTCGTCGGTCAGCTCGGTGTCGACCGAGGCGGACAGGGCACGGAGCTCCCGGCGGAACGCGGTGACGTCCTCGCGGGTGACCCGGCGGATCTGGATCTTCAGCCGGTCCCGGTTCGCACCGAACGGCAGCTCCCGCAGGATCTCGTTGACCGGCTCGAGCCGCTCCTCGATCTCGACGACGGCCCGGTCGAAGGCGCCCGCGAGCGGCACGAGGTCCTCGCCGCTCCACTGCGACAGCCGCCGACGCCACTCGGTGCGGCGGGCGTGCAGGCCGGTCGCGAGGATCTGGTCGAGGATCGCGTGGTAGTCCGGGTACGACGCGACCCCGGTGCCGAGGTTCGGGTCGGGCCAGGCGTCCTGGTACCGCTGGAAGGTCAGCGTGAGGGCGGTCGACGCGGCGGCCGCCCCGTCGAGCGCCTGGGACAGCCGCTCCTCGAGCCGTCGGCGCAGGCGTCGGGTGGCGTCGTCGAAGCCGTCGATGCCGTCGGGGGCGCCGACCTCGTCGAACGCCTCGGCGAGCAGCCGGTCCTGCTCCTCGTCGGGCACCTGCGTCGGGGCCTCCTCGAAGCGCTCGAGGATCTCGGCCGCGGCGTCCTGGCCGTCGACGAGCACGGCGTGGCGCTCGTCGAGCCGGGTCACGCTGAGCCGCGCGGCGGACCGACGGTCCGCGGCCTCGTCGAGCGAGCGACGCAGCCGGGCGACGGACTCGCGCAGCGTGCGGAGCCCGTCGTCGGCGGCGAGCAGCGCCTGGCGTTCGGCGTCGAGCCGCTCGAGCGACGCCTCGACCCCGGCGACGTCGATCGCGTCCCAGGTGGTGTCGACGAGGTGCTGGTGGGCGGCACGGAGCACGTCGAGCGAGGTGAGGTCCTGCGCGACGTCGGTGCGGCGGGCCTCGAGGGTCGCGAGGTCCTGCGCGATCGCCGTCAGCTCCTGCTCGACGGACGCCTTCCGCGCCTCGTTCGTGAAGCCGATGACGTTCGACTGCCGGCGGTCGCCGTGGGCACCGCGTCGGCCGTCGCGCAGCTGACCGGAGGGCGTGACCCGTCGTCCGCCGCCACCGAGCTCGGCGGCCGTGTCGACGCAGCGCGCGTCGATGCGGTCCGACTCGATCCGCTCCCGCACCCAGGTGCTGAAGGGGGAGTCCTTGATCGTGAGCTTGCCGGACACCATCGCGGGGTCGCCGTCGAGGTCGAGGTGCGGGCCGGTCGGGACGCCCTCGAACTGCACACGGACGGGCAGGCGGAGCGCGTCGATGGCCTCGCTGAAGTCGGAGAGCCGGTCCTGGTCGACGAGCAGGGTGCGGGCGAGCGGGGCCAGGACGGACTCGATCGCGGTGCGCCACTGCTCCTCACCGGGGAGCACGTCGAGCAGCTCGGCCACGAAGGGCAGCGACGCGGGGTCGATCCCGGCGGCGCGGGCCATCGCGAGCCGTGCCTCGTGCATCGGCAGCGGCATCGCACCCTGGCGGTGCTCGAGCGACTGCCGCTCCTGGCGGAGGGTCCGCTCGCGGTCGAGGAGCGGGTACTCCTCGCGGGTCAGGGCGTCCCGTCGGGCGTCGAGCTCGGCGCGCCGGTCCGCGACCGCCCCGAGGAACTCCCGGGACGAGCGCTGCGCCGCGGCGAACGCGGTCTCGTCGTCGAGTGTGAGTCCGAGCGGCGCGGTGCGCTCCTCGAAGGTCGTGCGGGTGCGGGCGACCGCGTCGCGTTCCCGGGTTCGCCGCTCGATGCGGTCCTCGAGCTGAGCGAGCGCGTTGCCGCCCTGGTCGCGCAGACGGCCCTCGGCCTCGCGGAGCTCGATCTCGACCGCACCGTGGCGGGCCTCGGTCGCGGCGACGTCGGCGCGCGCGGCGGTGGCCTCACGACGGTTGCGGGCGACCTCGGCGTCGAGCAGCGCGCGCTTCCGCGACGCCGTCCAGTGCGCGAAGGGTGAGACCTCGGCTCCCGTGGCGATCCCGTCGAGGGCACGGGCGGCGGTCGTCGCACGGTCGATCTCGTCGTGCAGCTCGACGATGGGCGCGAGGATGCGGACCTTGCGCTCCTCGGTGTCCATCGCCTCGTACGCCTCGTCGAGCGCCGAGAAGTGCGCGAGCGCACGGTCGGCCGCCTCGTACGTCCCGGGGGTCTCGAGCACGAGCGACTTGTACAGCGCGTCGACGGTCGGCAGGTGCTGGCCGGCCTGGATCCGCGCGAGCAGCCGCATCGCCCGGTTGCCACCACCCGAGTCGCCGATGCCCAGACGGGTCTGCAGCGTGTAGGCGAGCTCCTGGTAGGTGTCCCGCACGACGAGTCCCGGCACGCGGCCGGTCAGCTCGAGGTGGTGGAAGCGCGACGGCACGAACTCCTCGAGCCGCCGCAGGTCGAAGGTGTCGTCGACGGTCGCCATCGTCATCTGGATGTCGCCGACGCCACGCGCCCGCTTCGGCACCACGTACGCCCGCAGCACCGTGAAGCGCCGCTCGTCGTCGTTCCGGAACGTCACCGCGACCGCGCCCCACGTGGTCTGGTCGTCGCCGCGCAGGTTCACGTCGCGCAGCGCGCCGGTCTCGGGGTCGCGGCGGGTGTCGACCTTGCCGCGCAGGTACGTCAGCAGGTTGCGCTGGTCGGCACTGCGCGCCCGCCCCGTGGTCGCGTCGTTCGACGCGCCGTTGAACGGCACGTCGGACGGCATCATCACCGCGAGGTACGCGTCCATGAGCGTCGACTTGCCGGTCCCGGAGGCACCGGAGATGAGCGTCGCCGTGCCGGACAGCTCCACGTGGCGGTGGCCGTGGAAGCCGCCCCAGTTCACGACCTGCATCGACTCGGCGCGCCACTGCGCGACCGTGTCGAAGAGCGCGGGCGTCCCGAGGTCGAGGCCGGACAGGCCGGTGGCGGTGTCGGTCATGCGCTCGGCTCGCCTTCGTCGTCGGTGTCGGTCGGGTCGGCCGGGAGGCCCGGGTCGCCGCCGTCGGTCGGCGCACCACCGTCGGTGGTCGCGCCCTGCAGCCAGCGGTCGAGGTCGCGGAGCTGGTCGAGGGGGAGCAGGACCTCGACGACGCTCGCGACGCGGAAGCGGTCCGGGTCGGTGGTCTTCACCAGGATGCGCGAGGTCACGAGGCGGTCGATCGCCTTCGCGACGCGGGACTCGTCGCGGGTGCGGTCGGTGGTCGGCGGGAGGAAGCCGGCGACGTGCCCGAGGATCTCGGACCGGTCGACCACGACCTGGTCGAGGCCGGGGCGGGCGTCGGCGCGGAGCCGCATGCGCAGGTAGACGAGGACGATCGTCTCCTCGCGCGTGTACGGGACGTCGCGCAGCAGGGTCGGGAAGGTGCGGCGCTGGCTCTCCGAGCGGGCCTGGCGCTTCCACGCGACCTCGCGCACGCGGTCCACGTGCAGCTCGAGGAACAGGTCGTTGCACCGCGAGCGCAGCTGGTGCTCGCCGTCGGTGATCGCGCGCCACTCGTCGGCGTGCGTCCGGGCACTGACGTAGGTGTTGCGGAGCAGTGCCACGAGCGCGCGTCGCTGCGGTTCGTCGAGCCGGCCCTCGTCGCCCTCGAACAGGGCGAAGGTCGTCTGGTCGCGCTCCTCGTCGACGGTGTCGTCCGCGCTGGCCGGGTCGAGGCCGTCGGCGGGACCGGACCGGTCCGCCGGGTCGGCGGGGACCGCGTCGGGGACGTGCGCCGCGTCGCGGTGGTGGGTGTCGCCGTGGTCGGTGACCACCTGGTCGACGGGTGCCGGCGTCGTGTCGCTCACCGTGCCTCCTGGCCGTTGTCGTCGTGCGGGTCGTGGGCCGACGTGCCGGGGAGGGCCGCGGTCGGCATGTGGAAGGTGACCGTCTCGCCGTCGGGACGCACCGTGTGGTGGGCGACCACGTGCGCGGCGGACTCGAAGTCCTCGCGCCCGGTGAGCAGGTGGGCGAGACCGAAGAGCTCGACCGGGCGCCGTTGCTCGGGCGGCAGGGCGTGGAACGCGTCGGCGCTGTCCGGCGCGGCGGAGCGGAGCACGGCGCGCAGCTCGGTGAGGAGCGGACCGCCGTGGCGGCGGAGGCTCTCCACGTCGAGTTCCTCGAAGACGTCGTCGTCCGGTTCCTCGATGGGCGGCGGGACGGCGTCGTCGTCGGGGTCGTGGAAGCGCTCGCGGAGCGTGCCGACCTCGGCGGTCGCGGGCAGCAGGCGGAGGGGGACGCGGTCGCGGGCGGTCCCGCGCTCGATCCAGGCGGCGAGCCCGCGGTTCACCGAACGCAGGACGGCGTCGAGCTCGCGGTCGCGGACGACGTCGTGCGCCACGATCTGGTCGCGGAGCGTGGCGGTGAGCTGCCGGCGCTGGGCGAGGACGTCCTCGATGCCCTGGCGGAGGATCGCGACCGTGTTGCGGAAGGCGCGTCGCTCCCCGGCGCCGAGCGACTCGGCGAAGGGGTGGGCGAGGATCGTGCCGATGTCGTCGCGCAGCCGGAGGAGCAGGCCGTCGTCGCGGAGCAGTTCGAAGGCGCCCTCGAACGCGCGGCCCTCGGGGGTGGCCTGCATGAGGTTGTCGGTGCGCGCGAGGTAGTCGTCGAGGATCTCGCCGATCGGGCGGACCTCCTGCCGGAAGTCCTCGACGATCTCGCGGTGCATCGCCGCCACGGCCTCCTCGACGCGCTTGAAGTCGCTCGGGAGCTGGCGGATGAGGTCCGAGATGTTCGTGTAGCCGTCGCGCATCCGGTCGTCGTCGACCGTCGTGGCCTCCTCGCCGGACAGCAGGCGTTCCCGCTGCGCCTGCAGTTCGGCGATCTGGGCGTCGAGCCGGCGGACCTGTTCCTCGGGGTCCGGCTCGGCGCGGGCGGCCCAGCGGTGCACGGCGTCGACGATCATGGCGAGGCGGCTCTCGCTGATCAGGGCGCGGTCGGCCGAGAGGGCGTCGACGAGGCTCAGTGCCTCGAGCGCGTGGCTCGTCAGCGAGTACTGCTCGTCGCCGTCGGGGGAGTTCGAGCGGACGAGCCACTGCGCCGCGACCCAGTCCCGGCAGAGCGCGCGGCCGTTCGGTCGTGCGTCCGCTTGGTCGCCCTCGGCCTGGTCGCCCGCCGGCACGCGTGCGCCGGTCGCACGCAGGCGCGCGACGTGTTCCTCGACCTGCAGGTGCATCCGGTCGGCGGGGACGTACTGCACGTCGCGGTCGAACACCGTGCGGAAGACCGCGAGCACCGCGGCGCTGGTGGGGCGGGAGACGAGCCGGAGCGTCGGGCGGTCGAGCACGGCGCGGACGCGTGCGAACTCGAGGTCGACGTCGGTCATGCTGCCTCTCGGGTCGTCGGTCGTCGGTCGTCGGGTCGTGGTGGCTCGTGGTTCGCGCGTGTGCGGGCCCGGGCGCTGTCCGGTCCTGACGGAGGGCCGCCAGGGGAAACGAAAAGCCCGGCGCGGTGTGGCGCCGGGCTTCTCGGTGCCGGTGGTGGCCGGCGGGGGTGGGCGATACCAGACTCGAACTGATGACCTCTTCGGTGTGAACGAAGCGCGCTACCAACTGCGCCAATCGCCCCCTGCACTTGCGTGCCAGTCGATAGTAGCGGAAGTCCGGGGCTCCTCCGAACACTGCGCGCAGCCCGGGTGTGGCGCGGGTCTCGGGGGCGGGTTCCCGTCCGTCTGCGTGTCCGCGTTCCCGCCCGCGATGGAGCAGCAACTGTCGGGTCCGCGCTCCCGACCCGACACTTGCTGCTCCATCCCGGGCCCGTGCGGCCCGGCGGGGCGCCCGGGGACAGGGTCGGGAGGGCTGCGATCCGCGTGAAATCGGGGGACACGCCCGGTGAACGGCGAGGATTTTGGCGGAAGCGCCCGGGTTCGTATAGAGTTCTTCTCGTCGCCGCGACAGCGGAGAGACACGGACTGAACGAGACACGCTCTTCGGAGCAACGCCTCGGTCGGGCCGGATTGCGGATGTGGCGCAGTGGTAGCGCATCACCTTGCCAAGGTGAGGGTCGCGAGTTCGAATCTCGTCATCCGCTCGAGTGTGGGAGTCCCCGGACGACCACGACTCACCAGAGAGTATCCCACCGTTCGGGTACTCACGGAGACGTGAACCTCGATGGTGGGGTGGCCGAGAGGCTAGGCAGCGGCCTGCAAAGCCGTCCACGCGGGTTCGAATCCCGTCCCCACCTCCAGCAACACCCTCCAAGACCATGCAGGACTTCGGTCAGCAGGTCTCTGGGCGATTGGCGCAGCGGTAGCGCGCTTCCCTGACACGGAAGAGGTCACTGGTTCGATCCCAGTATCGCCCACAGCAGGAAACCCCCGGATCATCCGATCCGGGGGTTTTCGTGTTCCCGGGTGTTGTTCCGGTTCCCGGGTGTTGTTCCGGCTGAATGCCCGGGCTCCCGGTGTCTCGGCGATCCGTCACGCGTCCCGCGGCCGAGCGCGCGCCGCGGGACGGCGCCGCACGGCCGACCGTCGATCGCCGACCGCCGACCGCCGACCGTCGATCGCCGACCGCCGACCGCCGACCGCCGATCGCCGACCGCCGACCGCCGAGCCGGACGAGCCGGACGAGCTGGACGAGCCGGGCCGGGCCGGGCCGGGCCGCGGGACGGACGGCCCAGCCTCACGGGTTGCAGACCTCGCACCACTCCGGCTCGATCGTCCCGGGGGAGCGCGGCACCACCTCCGTCGCGTCGCACACCGCGCACCCGAGCACGTCGGCGGCCACCCCCGCGGACGCGGTCCCGCACCCCGAGCACCGCAGGCCACGCTCGACCCCGACGCGCCCCCAGCCCGCCGAGCGGCACGCCGGGCACGGCCGCGCCAGCCGCTCGGCCATGCGACGGGACAGGTCGGCGATCACCCGTCGACGGGCCGGGTTCGCGTGGGCCCGCAGGTCCGGACCGATGAGCACGGTGCCGTCGTCGGGCGTCACGTCGGCGACCGCGTCGGCGACCGCCGCCGTGACCGCGGCAGCCGAGGTCAGACCCTTGCGGGCGACGGTCACCCCGTCCCGCCGCCAGACGACGACGGCGCGGGTGTCGGGGAAGCCGAACCGGGCGGCGACGGCGAGCGCGTCCCCGGGGTCGCGGAGTGTGACCGCACCCTGCCCGGGTGCGGGGACGACGGCTTCCTCGGTGAGGACCACCTCGCGATCGTCGTCGAGGAACACCAGCAGCTCGTGGTGGCTGCCGGTCGGCCACGCGCTCGTGTACGTGGCCTCGGACGCGAGCGCGAACCGGTGCCCCGTCAGCGCGATGCCGAGTCGTGCCTTGTCGAGTGCCGCCTGCCGAGGTGTGCGCACCCTGGCGGTCTCGCCCGTGAACGTGCCGAACTGGTCCGTGTCGATGTCCTCCGGTGCCACCACCCGCGCGTCGAGGAGCTCGCGGAAGACCTCGGCGGCCTGGTCCTGCTTGCCGTGCCGGGTCGCGAAGACGACGGTGGCACCACGGTGACGGTCCGCGTCGGTCACTGGAAGTACTGGGAGCGGGACACCCAGGTGTCGGTGATGAACATCACACCGCTCCCGCCCTCGAGCAGTTCGCGGAGCGCCTCGATCAACGGCTCGGCCCGCTCGGCCGGCAGGACCGTGATGGTCATCCCCAGCGCGTCGTGGTCGTTGAACAGGTGCCGCCCGTTGTGCGCTCCCGAGTGGCCGACGCCGGAGACGCCGGCGACGCTGGTGTAGCCGGTCGCACCCGCCGAGGTGATGAGCTCGTGGACCGCGGTGCTCACGTCCGAGGGCGCGATCACCTCGATGCGGATCATCGTGATGAGGTGGTTCATGAGGGGTTCCTCTCGTCGGTGGTGAAGCCGGCGGCGCGGTACCGCTGCCACGGCTGGTGGGGGTCCTGACGGGCGTGGAGGGAGATCCAGCCCCCGTCGAGCAGGGCGCGGAGCGCGTCGGTGGCCGCGACGATCTGCGCGATCCGGTCGAGCGGTGCCTGGATGAGCACGCTGAGCCGGAGGGGCTCGTGCAGCAGTCGACCGCCGACCGCGACCGACTGCCAGGGCAGACCGGTCCGCAGGTCCCCGGTGTGCCCGGCGAGCACCCCGAGGTCGCCGAGCGGGTTGTGCACGGTCTTGTTGCCGGCTCCGTGCCGCTCGGGGTTGATGGTCGAGAAGTAGTACTGCGCGTTGATCCACTGCGCGACGATGAGCGGCGCCGTCATGATGTTCGTCAGGGCACTGCCGTCCGGGTCGGCGGCGGGGTCGTAGTCGTGCAGGAACGTCCGGCGCTCCAGGTCGACGCCGCGGGTGATCGCCCGCGGCGCGATGATGATCGCCGCGTTGTTCGCGAGGCCGAGCTCCGGGTACATCTCGGACCCGTCGGTCGCGCGACGGCGGACCCGGCGCAGCGACGTCCGCTCGCCCGCACCCGGCAGGTCGCGGGCACGCTCGGCCGTCAGCGCGTCGCCGGCCACGGCGGCGGCGGCGAGCAGCCGGTCGACCGTCTCGCGGTGCGTGCCGGGGACCAGGTGCCGGTCGAGCACGGTGAGCCGGTCGGTCGTGGTCTCGTGCTCGGCGGCCACGAACCACGTCGTGTCCGGGATGGACAGACCGCGCTCGGCCAGGCGGCGGCGGACGGCGGGGTCGTTGCAGATCGCGGCGGCGGCACGGGCGTTCGCACCGCCGGGGTTGCCGCCGCAGGCACCGCAGTCGAGCGCGGCCCGGTAGGGGTTGTTGACGGTCTCGGTCCGGTGCCCGGTGAGCACGACCAGCGGCGCGAAGCGGGTCAGGCCGGTCATCCGCAGGGCGGCCTCGGCGGCGACGACCCGGTCGTCCAGGGGGATCTGCTCGCAGACGTCCAGGACGGTGTCCGGCGTCGGGATCCGACCTCCGTCACGGTTCCCGGTGACCGGGCGCACGAGGTCCGCCACGAGCGTGCCCCACCCGGACAGCTCCGCCCACCCGAAGGCCGACGCGGGGGTGCTGGCCACCCGCTTGGTCGTCGACCGGACGGCACCGGCGAGGGCCCGGCGGTCGCGGGCGCGACGGGCTGCCGCGGCGTCGACCGCCTGGTCCGTCACCTCGTACCCGGTGCTGAGCAGGGCGGGGTACTGCTCCCGCGGCTGCTGCCCGAACAGCGACGTGTACCGCAGCGGGACGCCGAAGAACCCGGCGAGGCCGAACGTCCGGACGCCGACGGTCAGCTCGAGGTGCCTGCGGAGGCCCTCGGACCGGGTGTCGATGCAGAACACCATCTGCACGTCGAGGCGCGCCTCCGGTGCCACCGTGTCGGCCGGCCCGCCCCGCGCGATGGTCGCCATCAGTCCGTCGCGGTAGGCCGTCTCCGCCGCGGTCTGCCACACCGTCGTGCGCGTCGCGGGGTCGAGCAGCCGCAGCACCCGGGACACGGCGATGCGTTCGGCCGGCGCAGGTTCGTGCGTCGTGTCGCCCACGCAGAGCCGGAGGGTCCGCTCGACCCAGCCGGCGTCCGGCGCGGCGACCGACACCCTGTCCGCCGCCGGAGCAGCGGCATCGACCGCGGGGACGTCCACCACCGCACCGAGGGCGTGCGTGAGGGCCAACCGGCACGCGACCAGGTCGGTCAACGTGGCGTCTCCGGTGTGCTGGGCCCGCCACGCCAGGTGGCTTGCCCACCCGGGCAGTGCGTGGAGCTGGGCGCCGACCACCGCGGCCCGTGACGCCGCCCCGATCCCGTTCGCCCGCAGGACCTCGGCGATCGCGGCCTCGGCGGTGGTCGGCAGTGCGAGCAGGGTGGTCCGGGCGCGCTTCGGCACGGTCCGGTCGTGCCCGGCCAGTTGCCGGAAGCGGTCGAAGAGCCCGGTACTGGGTGCCGGTGCCCAGACCGGGTCGGCCGAGAACCGCGCGAGGGACTGCGACAGGTACTGGTCGACCGGATCGAGGGCGTCGTCCCGCTCGGGGTCCGAGGCCGACGCGGCGTCGACCGGCGGGTGCAGCAGCGCGGCGACCGCGACGTCGAGTGCGGTGGACCGGCGTCCGGCGAGCTCGAGGTCGTCGGCGGTCGTCAGCGCCGGCAACACCTCGGCGACGGCGGTCCGCAGCGCGCCGAGGTCGACGTCGCCCTGCAGGTACTCGTGCTCCGGACGGGTCGGGGTCTCGCCGGGGACGGTGTGCAGCGCCTGCATCGGTCGGCGCAGGTGTCCCGAGGCGGGGTTGACCGCGATGAACGAGGTGAGCGGCCAGGTCGGGGTGATCGTCCGCGCGGCACCGGCGACGGCGGCGCGGACCTGGGGTGCGGATGGCTGGGTCATGCGGTCTCCTGGACGGGGCTCGTGGACGTCGGGCGGGCGAGGGTGCTGCGACGCATGAGCCGCAGGCGCGGGACGGGCGTGCCGGCGACCCGGGCGACCCAGCCGTAGAGCACGGGGTCGCGGGCGATCGGCAGGTGCGGCAGGAGCGACAGGGCGCCGACGACGAGCAGCGGGACGACGAGCACCCAGCCCGGCAGCGGATCGACGGCGGCGGGCACGTCGGACGACACCAGGGCGTCGAGGGCGTGGACGGCGGCCGTGTACACCGCGCTCGCCACGATCACGAGCGGGACCGCGAGCACCCGCACGCCGACGTGCCCCCCGCGGTTCGTCAGCACGCTGTGGAGCACGAGCGCGGCGGCGACCCACCCGGAGGCGGCGAGCACGGTGCTCGACAGGGTCGCCGGCCCGGTGGACAGCCACGCCGCGGGGACGATGCCGAGGCCCGGCAGGACGGTGGCCACGACCGCGGCGGCCCGGCGCTGCGCGGCCGGGGCGGGATCGGTCACCGGGGTGGCGAGCGCGCGGCGCTTGTCGTCCACCTGCTCGCCGGCCCGCAGGAACAGCCGCGCCTTGTACATGCCGTGGCCGACCAGGTGGAAGACCGCCGCACCCCAGGCGCCGACGCTCAGCGTCACGAGCATCACGCCCATCTGCGCGGTGGTCGAGGCGACGAGCCGTCCCTTCAGGTCGGCGCGCACCAGGTACCCGGCGGAGCCGACGACCATGCTCGCCGCCCCGCACGCCCCGAGCAGGGCGAGCGCGGCCGGGTGGGCGGTGACCATCGGGGCGAAGCGGATCACGAGGAACGCGGCGGCGTTCACCAGCCCGGCGTGCATCACCGCCGAGACGGGCGTCGGCGCGGCGAGCGTGGTCCGGAGCCAGCCGTCCAGCGGGAACTGCGCGGACCGCGAGACGCACGCGACGACCAGGAGCAGGGCGACCACAGCCGCCGACCAGGCCGGGAGGCGCTCGGTCACCGCCGCCAGGCGCGCCCACTCGACGTCGCCCCGCGCCGTCCCGCTGACGGTCACGACGGCCGCCCAGAGCGCCAGGTCGCCGACGGCGAGCTGCCGCAGGGCTCGCGCGACGCCGTCGCGTGCCTGGCGGGACCGTCGGTAGGTCGCGAGCAGGACGATCAGCGCAGCGCCCGCGACGGTCCACGCGACGGCGAACCACAGCACCGACGGCGCGAGCACCAGACCGACGGCCGCGGCGGTGAGCACGTTCACCCACACCACGAACCGGCGCTGCCCGGTGTCTCCGCGCAGGTGCGCCACCGCGAACCGCTGGATCCACACGCTGAGACCAGCGACGAAGACGGCCGCGAGGACGGCGAACCAGGCCGGCCCGGCACCGGTCGTCCACCGGAGGACGACCGAGCCCACGGCGGCCGCGATGCCGACCGAGCCGACTCCGACTGCGAGTGATGCCGCTCGTGCTGGGGGGATCCCGGGGTGTGCCGCCGCTGCGGCACCGACCAGCCACACCAGGGCTGCCACGAACTCGAGGACCATGAGCGTCCCGCCTTTCCGGATTCGGATTACGTGCTAACCATAACCGGACTTCAATGTCGTGTAACGCAGATCACCTGAGAGGGCGTCGAGGTCTACGCTGGGCCCGTGACGCAGTGGACCTTCCTCACCAACCACGCACACGTGCTGTTGTGCGTGGCGGCGAACCCGGACGCGCGCGTGCGGGAGATCGCGCAGACCGTGGGCGTCACCGAGCGGGCGACGCAGCGGATCCTCACCGAGCTCGAGGACGCCGGCTACCTCACGAAGGCGCGCGACGGTCGGCGGAACCGGTACACGCTGAACCCGGACGCGCGGATGCGGCACCCGATGGACCAGGAACACCACATCGGCGAGCTGGTGACCCTGCTCACGGCGCAGCCGGCTGCGCAGGGGCCGGCCGAGTAGTGCGTCCGGGTGGGGATCGCCGCGCCGACGTCGCAGTGTCGGGCGTCCCGTCGTGAGCCGGCTCCGTGCCTGGTGGCGGTCGGTGAACGAGCAGCCCCGACCGAGCGTCTACGACGCCGGACGGGCGACCATCCCGTACCCGCCCCTCGACCGCAGTGAGCTCGCGCGCTTCCACCGGTGCGAGACGTACCTGCTCCGCGAGGTCGTCGATGCCCGCTCCTGGGGTCGGCAGGTGGATGCTCGCGGTGTGCCGTTCCCGACGAACGGCTGGCTCGTCATGCCGGGGCGGGTGTACTCGGCGCTGATGGACGACACCCGCGGCTCCGGGCCCCGTCGACCGGTCATGGACGCCGTCGTCACCTGGCTCGCCGACGCCGGTGCGCTGCAACCGCTGTCGGAACGGATCCGGGACGACATCGCGGCGTCGAACCTCGAGGAGCGCCGACGGGACGGCGTCGGGTACATCGGCGCCGACCAGCCACGTGACTGGGACCACGACACGTGGCAGGTGGATCCCGACCGGATGCTCGAGGTGTACCCGCACCTCGCCGACGCGAACATCGACTGGGAGCGTGCGGCGGCGCCGTGACCGACGGTGTCGCGCCTCCGACGAGGCCGAGGCGACCACCGACCACTCCTCGTCGCCGGAAGCGACGCGCCGCAGCGGGACGGTCTGTCAGGATCGGGGCGGTCGGGGACATTCCTCCCCTGGGCCGTCTCCAACTGCACGCTCACGGACGACTCGGTGACGTCGGAGTACGTCGCGAGCGGGCTCTCCGACGCACACTGAGCCGGACGCCGTCAGCAGCGGCAGTCAGTCCTCGGGCAGCGACCGGACCCAGTCCTCGAACGTCCGCGCGTCGTCCTCGGAGAGGACGGCCGCGGGCGGGACGCCCTCGCCGCCGGCGTGGAGGAACACCGTGCCGTCCGGCAGGTCCGTCGTGACCTCGCCGATGATCGAGTCGGACGAGGCGACGCCGGCGCGGGCCAGGAACATCAGCGGGGCTCCCGGAGCCGAGTCGGCGATCTGCCGCTCGGCGTCGACGAAGGCGGCCAGGTCGGACACCAGGAACGTCGAGGTCGCGCTGCCGGTCCGGACGGAGACCGCGTGCGCGGACCGACGACCGAGGTCGTGCTCGGTCGGGACGGCGGTCACCCCGGAGCCGGTCCACGGCCGGACCTCCGTCGACGCGACCTTGCGGGCGGGACGCGGAGCCGGTCGCTTCGGGAACGCCGCGGTGACCGCGAACGCACCGATCATGACCGCGAAGCCCCACGCCGGCGCGGCGGCGACGTGCAGGCGTGCGAGCAGGACGACCCCGGCGACCCATCCGAGCACCGGCAGGAGCGGGAACCACGCCGACGTGCTGTCGCGTCCGAGACGCCAGGCGACCGCGCCGTAGGCGAGCCCGGCGACCGTGGGCAGCCAGAAGTCGAGCGGGTGCGCGGCGATGATCCCGCGGTGCAGGACGACCGTCGCGACGGCGAGGAGGACGGCGAAGGCCCCGTTGAAGAGCTGCGCGGTGCGGCGCTCGCGCTCGCGCCTGGTGAGCGTGGTCATGTTCCCCCGGTGGTGTGCGGCCGGTCGTGACGGTCCGGCCAGCGGTCAGCGTACGTCGGCGGTGCGCCAGAGCCAGCGAACGCCACGGCCGACCGGCGCGAACACCACGGGGGCGAACAGCAGCGCGGCGACGAGCAACACGAGCAGTGCGAGCAGCGCCGGGAGTGCGAGGGCGACGCCGAGGCTGTCCTGGGGCAGCGCGAGCAGGGCCGGGGTGTACCCGATGCACACCAGGTAGCCGAGTCGGAGCGCCCCGAGGACGGCGAGCAGGATGCCGACCGCCCGTGGCCAGCGGACGGTCCGAGCAGCGACGAGGACCCCGGCGACGGCGACGAGCGCCACGGCGACGAGGAACAGGACCCCGGCGGGGGAGACGAGGACGACACCGCTCGGGTTCGGGAGCTCCCCGCTGAGCGTGCCGAGCGCGATGCCCGCACCGAGGACCATCGTCGGCAGGTCCTTGCGGCGCTGCCCGAGCACGATCGCCACCACGGCCAGCACGGCACCGAGCAGACCGAGCAGGCGGACGGCGGTCGCGGAGACGTCTCCGCCGGCGAGTTCCACGACGGGCGCCACCGCGGTCGCGAGCAGGGCGGCGGTCATGCTCACCGCGGTCGCGCGTGCGGCCGAGCCGTCCCCGCGGGGTCCCGTCTCGCCCGTGCCTGCCGTCTCCGTCATCGCCGTCCCTCCGTCGGTGCCACGACCGTACCGCCCGGGTGGTCGCGGCCGCTGCCCCCACAGCTGCGACCGCGACCAGGCGGGTTCCCCACCTCGACCAGGGTGCTGCAACCGGTCGGCCAGCCGCATCATCCGGAGGGCGGAACGTGCGACGGGCAGTCGTCCGGACCCGACCTCGGCCGGGGCGCGCTCAGGGGTGCCGGACGGGGTGGTAGATCGCGATGGGCGGTGCGGACGGGTCGCCGTCGTCGTGCGCGTCGCCGGTGGCGAGCCAGGTCGTCCCCTCGTGCTCGATCGTCGTCGGCAGGTCGCCGTGGACCAGGATGCGGACCGCGGGCGCGTCGCCGTCGATCAGGTCGACGCCGTGGGCCTCGGTGCCGCCCGGGTTGTCGTGCACGTAGCTCATGGCACCAGTGAACCCGCGGGCCCTGGGAGCGGGGGCCGGTCGGGCCGTTCGCAGCGTTCGGGCTGCCGCGACCGGCCCGGCCGGGTGCGTCCGGCCGCTCGCAGCGTTCGGGTCGCCGCGATCGGCCGGACGGCGGGGTGGGTGGCCCCGGGTGCTGCGCGGGTCTGGCCGACGACGGGCACCGAGGAGACATCCGGAGCCGGAGGCCGTCCGGATTGGTCCCGGTCCGCGCCGTGCGGTTTCCCGCGATCCCGCAGTCCCGTGCCCCGGGATCCCGCACGATCCGGCTCCGGCCGGTGGTCAGCGGCCACGGGACCCCGGGAGGTGCTCGTCCGTCCGGCGGTCCACGGCACCCAGGGTGCGAGCCGGACGCGCGACGCGCCCGGCACCGCGGGGATGCCGGGGTCTGCGGCCGGGCGCGCTAGAGTGGTGTCGTACGCGGATGTGGCGCAGTGGTAGCGCATCACCTTGCCAAGGTGAGGGTCGCGAGTTCGAATCTCGTCATCCGCTCGGACAGAAGGCCCCGGTCACCGACCGGGGCCTTCGTCGTTGCCGGCGCGGATCAGGTCCGCGGTGCCGGGCCCCGGCACCGATCGGGTCCCGGTGCAGATCCGGGCCCCGGCACCGATCGGGTCCCGGTGCAGATCCGGTCCGCGGCGCGGATCAGGCCCCGCCGAACCGTTCCGCGCGGACGTCCGACGTGTCGTGGCCGAGCTCCCCGAGCCACCGCAGCACCTGCTCCACGAACGGGGTCGACCCGCAGACGTAGACCAGGGCGCCGGCCTCGGGCGGGAGCACCGACCCCTCCAGGCGGTCCCGGGTCAGGCGTCCCACGGGCTCGTCCGACCCGTCGGGACCGCGGCGGCTGTACACGTGCGTCACCTCGAGCGGAGCGTCGGCACGGCGGGCGTCGTCGAGCTCGGTGCGGAAGAAGACGTCCTCCGGCGTGCGGGTCGCGTACAGCAGGCGGAACGGCTGCGGGTCGTCGGCCTCGGCGTGCGCGACGATCATCGGCAGCAGCGGGACGAACCCCGACCCGCCCGCGACGAGCTGCACCGGGCGCGCCGAACCCGTGGGACGCCAGACGAACCAGCCACCGAGCGGACCGTGCACGTCGAGGCCGTCGCCGACCTCGATCGCGTCGACGAGGAACGGCGAGACCTCGCCGTCGTCGACCCGGTCCACCGCGAGCGTCACGCGCGTGCCGTCGCCGGAGGACGCGATCGAGTACGACCGCGAGGCCTGGTAGCCGTCCTCGGCCGTGAGGCGGAGGTCGAGGTGCTGACCGGGTTCGTTGCCGGGCCACGTCGGTACGTCGAGGACGAGTCGGCGGGCGTTCGGGGTCTCCGGCGCGACGGACGCGACGGTCGCGGCGTGCCAGGCCGGGCGCCTGCGGGCCGTCGCCGACGGTGCGGCGGCGGGGCGGGCCTCCAGACCGGGTGCCGGCGCGTCGGACGGAACGGCCGCGCTCACCAGTACCGCTCTTCCTTCCACGGGTCACCGTGCATGTGGTAGCCGGCGTCCTCCCAGAAGCCGGGCTGGTCGTCGGCCTGCATGACGATCCCGCTGACCCACTTCGCGCTCTTCCAGAAGTACAGGTGGGGGACCAGCAGACGGGCGGGACCGCCGTGCTCGGGCGTCAGGGGAGCGCCGTCGGCCTCGAACGCGATCCACGCCTTGCCGTGCAGCAGGTCCTCGAGCGGGACGTTCGTCGTGTAGCCGCCGGTGCTGTGGACCATGCAGTACCCGAGGGCGGTGTCGACCTCGGCGAAGAGCCGGTCGAGCGGGACACCCCGCCACGCCATGTCGAGCTTCGTCCAGTGCGTCACGCAGTGGATGTCGACGGTGACGTCCTCGACGCCGAGCGCCCGGACCTCGTCCCACGTCCAGGTGCGCAGGCCGGACTCCGTGCGGATCGAGAAGGTCCAGTCGGCCGGCGCGACGTCGGGGGTGGCACCCGCCGAGAGGACGGGCCAGTCGCCGACCAGGGTCTGCCCCGGAGGGATCCGCGCGTCGTCGCGGTCGTCCCGTCGCCGACCGAAGCCGCGGGTGAACGTCGCCATGGGTGCTCCTTCGTCCGGCCGTCGCTCACGATCATGCCGGGTCGGCGGGCGGGACGCACGGGCGGCGCGGCGGGTCGGGCGCGGCGGGTCGGGCGTGGCGGCTCGGGCGCGGCGGGTCGGGCGCGGCGCGTCGGGCGCGGCGCGTCGGGCGTGGCGGGTCGGACTCCTGCCACTGTCCCAGCCGACGCGTCGGTGGCAGCGCGTAGCCTCGTGCCATGTCCGGGAGCGACGAGCACCCCACCGACCACACCGACGACGACCACGCATCGAACGACGGCCACGCACCGGACGACGCCCACGCCACGGGCGACGTCCACCCCCTGGGCGACCTCCACACCGACCAGGGCCCGATCACCGACCGCGTCCTCGTGGCGGGCGGGCTCGCCGACCTGCCCGAGGTCCGCCGCATCCTCGAGGAGCTGCCCGACTCCGCGTACGGCCAGGTCTTCGTCGAGGTCGCCTTCGCCGACGAGGTCCGGATCCTGCCCGCCCCGCCGCACCTGACCGTGACGTGGCTGGTCCGCAGCGACTGGCCGTCGACCATCACGACGCTGCTGTTCGCCGACCACGGCGAACTGCTCGCCGACGCCGTCACGGCCTGGGCCGCGGAGTGGTGCGTCGTCGGTTCCGAGCCCTACACCGCGGTGTGGATCGGGTGCGTCGACAGCCCCTGGGTCGAGCGTGCCCGGTCGATCGTGCAGATCGACCTCGCCGCCACCGGGCAGCAGGTGCAGGTGGAGTCCGGCGGCTGACCGCTGGTCGCGCCCGTCACGGACGGGACCGGTCGGCCGGGAGGCGCGGCTCGGGGCGACGGGGCCGGTGCGGTCCGCCGACGGGTCGCGGTGTCCCCTGGTGGCCGGGTCGACCGCCGCGGCGACCGGTCCGACGCTGCACACGGCGGCGCGGCCTGCGGTCGCGTGCGGCCCGGCCGGGGCCGGTCAGGCCCCGTGCCTCGCCCCGGCGTCCTCGAAGAACACGTCCGGCGCGTCGACCCGCCGGTCGGTGACCGTCGTCGGGCTCTCCAGGTGGACCGCGCCAGAGGGCAGGATGCCGGCACCGCCGAAGCGCTCCATCACGCGCCACTGGGCGACGACGTCCTCGCCCGCGTGCTCGCTCGGCAGCGCCGACCAGAAGCCGAACCCGCCGACGGCCTCGAGCGCGTCCCGGTCGTAGAGCACGCAGGCCCCGACCCAGGCGACCCGGTACGGCACCCATCCGCCGGGCTCGACGTCGAGGTCGGCCGCGACGTGCGCCGGGTTCGCGGCGTTGTGCAGCGAGAGCCGGTCGAACGCCGGTGTGCCGCGGCGCACGACCTCGGGGACGACGGGCCCGTCCCACCGCTCGAACACCGCCGTCTCGTGCGGGCGCCGGTCGGCCAGGTAGGACAGCCCCTGCACCGCGCTGCCGACGAACCCGCACCCCAGGTCGTGCAGGGCGTCGAGCATCCGGCGGAGGGCGCCCGGTTCGAGCCAGACGTCGTCGTCGAGGTACAGCACCGCGGCGGCCGCGGCGTGGTCGAGCAGGTGCTGCCGGTGCTCTGCCAGGCCACGCCGTTCCGGGTGCGCGAGGAGCGTGACGGGGCGGCCCTGTGCCTCCAGGACGCGGAGCATGGCGGCGACCGCCGGCGCGGTGGCGGCGTCCTGGCCCGCGGACTGGTCGCTGAGGACGAGTCGGAGGGCGACGTCGGTCTGGGCGGCGAGCCCGGCGAGGGTCGTGGCCAGCTCGGCCGGACGACCGACCGTCGGGACGAGGACGTCGACCTCGACCGCGGGACCGTCGGCGGCGGGACGTGCCCAGTCGCCCGACCAGCGGGCGACCGGGAGGGCCGGTGGGGTGGACGTGCCGACGGCGCTCACGGTGCCGGGTCGGGCTCGACCGGTTCGGCGGTCGGGGCGCGGTCGTCGGAGGGACGGTCGACGGGGACCGGCGCGGCGTCTGCCGGCGCTGCGCGGTCGGCCGCCACGCGGCCGGCCGCGTTCGCTGCCGCCGCGGTGTTCGCCGCTGCCTCACGGATGCGTCGGACGACCGCCGTCGTGGAGTGCTCGGGGACGTAGTCGACCATGACGACCTCGCCGCCGTACGCGCGCACGACGTCGGTCTCGCTGAGCATCTCGGGGGAGTAGTCGCCGCCCTTGACGTACACCTCGGGGCGGAGGCGCTCGATGAGCGGGATGGGGGTGTCCGTCGCGAACACCGTTACGAGGTCGACGCAGGCGAGCGCGGCGAGCACGCCCGCGCGGTCCTCGGCCGTGTTGATCGGGCGCTCCGGGCCCTTGAGCCGGCGGACCGAGTCGTCGTCGTTCAGTGCGACGACGAGCAGGTCGCCGAGCTCGCGCGCCTGCCGGAGGTACGTCGTGTGGCCGCGGTGGACCACGTCGAAGCAGCCGTTCGTGAACACCACGCGTCGACCGGCGGCACGGGCGGCGTCCACGGCGAGCGACAGGTCGTCGTGGTCGACCACGGTCGCGGCGGGGGCGGTCACGGACTCGAGCAGGGCGGCGGCCGAGCACACCGAGGTCCCGGCCTCGCGCACGACCACGTCGGCGGCGGCCTGGGCGACCGCGACGGCGTCCCGGAGCGGGGTGTCGACGGCGAGCGCGACGGTCGCGGCGGCGCAGAACGTGTCGCCGGCGCCGGACGCCTGCTGCTCGGAGGCGGGGGTCGCCCGGGTCCGGAACGCCTGCTCGGCGTCCGGCTCGAGCAGGACGGTGCCGTCCCGGTCGAGCGTGACGACGGCGGCGCGCGCGCCGGACCGGGCGAGGACGTCGGCGCGGGCGTCCACGACCTCGGGGACCCGGGCGGCACCGGCGCCGAGTTCCCGGCCGAGCAGGCCCGCGGTCTCGCCGGCGTTCGGCGTCACGAGGTCGGGGTGCAGGGCGGCCCAGCGGGTCAGGTCGTGCGCGTCGACGACCACCGCGTTGGGGCGGTCCCGGTCGAGCACGGGGACGACGTCCGACGGCTCGACGCCCAGGCCGTAGTCGCAGACCACGGCGGCGTCGGCACCGCGGACGGCACGGGCGACCGCCTCGGCGAGCCGTGCGCCGTCCCGGGCGTGCGGGGCCTCGGTGATCTCGTCGACGCGGACGACCACGCGGTCGCCGCCGACCACACGGGTCTTCGTCGTGGTGCGGGCGCCGGGGACCTCCACGAGGAAGGTCGTGTCCACGCCGGCGGCACGGAGCCGCTCGCGCAGCACGCGTCCGGACTCGTCGTCGCCGACGAGTCCGACCATCCGGACGCGGGCGCCGAGGGCGCGGGCGTTGACGGCGGTGTTCGCGGCGCCGCCCGGGACCGCGACGGTCTCGGTGACGCGGACGACGGGTGCGGGGGCCTCGCGGGAGACCCGTTCGGCCTCGCCGACCGTCCACTGGTCGAGGATGCAGTCGCCGACCACGACGACGAGCGGTTCGCGGTCGTCGACGGCGGCGACGAGGTCGCGGACGAGACGGACGTCGGCGGTCATCGGGTCTCCTCGGTGTTCGCTGTGGTGCCGACCCCGGAGCCGGTGGCGACACCGGTGCCGGCGGCGTCGGCGCTGGCGGCGTCGGTGCTGGCGGCGGCATCCGTACCGGCGGTGTCGCCGGTCTCGGCCGCCGCGGTGCTCGGCGTCGTGGTGGCCGGTGTCGTGGCGCCGGTCCCGGCCGCTGCGGTGCTCGTGCTCGTGCTCGTGGTCGTGGTCGTGCTGTCGGAGCGTCGTGCCGGTGCCGCCTCGAGGTGCACGACCGTCGTGGTCGTCATCTCGTCGAGCAGGTGCGGGCCGTACCCGAAGCCGGCGCCCGAGGCACCGCGGGGCTGGGCGCTGCCGCCCGGTGCGCCGCCGAAGACGGCGTTCACCTTCACGGTGCCGACCGGCAGCTCGGCCGCGGCACGCAGCGCGTGGCCGGTGTCGGCGGTCAGGACGGTCGCGGCGAGGCCGTAGCGGTCGGCGGCGGCGAGGCGGAGCCCCTCGTCGAAGGACTCGACGACGCGGACGGGGGCGATCGGCCCGAAGGTCTCCTCGGTCATCACGAGCATGGTGTCCGTGACCCCGGTCAGGACCGTCGCTGGGTAGAACGCTCCCGGACCGCCCGGGACGACCCCGCCGGTCTCGACCGTGGCCCCGGCACGCACGGCGTCGTCGACGTGGGCCTGCACGGTGTGGCGCAGCCGCTCGTCGACGAGCGGGCCGAAGTCGGCGGCCGCCGAGGCGGTGCGGCGCTCGGCCTCGGCGACGAGTGCGGCGACGAAGGGCTCGGCGACCGCGCGGTGCACGTAGACGCGCTCGACGCTCGTGCAGATCTGCCCGGTGTTCGCGAACGCACCGAGGGCGACCTGCGCCGCGGCCCACTCCGGGTCGACGTCGCCGTCCACGACCACGGGGTCGTTGCCGCCGTTCTCGCGGATGACGTGGGCGCGCGTGCGGGTGGCGACCTCGGCGAGGCGGTCGCCCGTCGCGGTCGAACCGACGTGCGCGTACACGTCGATGCCGTCCTGCTCGAGCAGGAGCTCGCCCGTGGTCGCGTCACCGTCGACCCCGACGAGGACGCCCTCGGGGAGCACCTCGGCGAGCAGGGCGTTCAGCCGGGCCATCGTGGCGGGGGAGCGCTCACTGCCCTTGTGCACGACGGTGTTGCCGGTCACGACCGCCGCGCCGAGGATCCCGCACGCCACGGCGACCGGGTCGTTCCACGGGGTCAGGGCGAGCACCACGCCGCGGGGGTGCGGGACCGACCAGTCGGCGGCGCCGAACTGCCCGCGGAGGGCCTCGCCGCGGTGGACCGGCCCGAGCTCGGCGTACTGGACCAGCGTGCCGATGCCGGCGTGCACGCCGCCGAGGGCGTCACCGGGGACCTTGCCGGTCTCGCGCGTGTTGAGGTCGGCGAGTTCCTGGGCGTGCGCACGCAGGTGCTCGGCCGCCGCGTGCAGGAGCGCCCCGCGCTCCGCCGGTGCCGTCCGTGCCCACGCCGGGAACGCCGCACGTGCCCGGGCCACCGCGGTGCGCACCTCGGTCGGCGCGGTGCGGGCGGTGGTCGACGCGACCGCACCCGTGACGGGGTCGGTGACGACGATCGCATCGGCGTCGGTCGCGGTCGTGGACGGTGCAGCGAGGGTCATGGATGTCCTTCGAGTGGCGGGCGGGGAGCCCCACGCTGCTCGGGCCACCCTGGGCGGCCGTCCGGGTGCGCGGTGCTCATCCGCAGAACGCAGGCGCCCCACGACCGTCGTCCGCGGAGCGCACCGGTGGTGGGCGATCCGGCCGTCGCGCGCCCCGTGCCCGCGCAGTCCGACCACGCTCTCGGGACCGCTCCGGTAGAAGAGGATGCGTGCAGCTGATCGGCAACGGTGGAGAACGGTTCGACGACGTCCGGGAGATCGCGGTGCTCCGCGGTGGTGGCCTGGGAGACCTGATGTTCGCGGTCCCCGCACTCGAGGCGTTGGCCGCCGCGTACCCCGAGGCCCGCATCACCCTGCTCGGCACCCCGCTCGCACCGGCGGTCCTGCGCGGACGCACCGACGCGGTGCACGCCTTCGAGGAGCTCCCCGTCGCCCCCGGCGTCCGTGAGTCCGGCGACGGCGCCCCCGACCTCGAGGAGTTCGTCGCCCGGCTGCACGGCCGCTTCGACCTCGCCGTGCAGGTGCACGGCGGCGGGCGCAACTCGAACCCGTTCCTGCTCCGGCTCGGCGCCCGGCACACCGTCGGCACCGCCACCGAGGACGCCGAGGTCCTGGAGCGCTGGGTCCGCTACGTCTACTACCAGCACGAGGTGCTGCGCAGCCTCGAGGTCGCCTCGCTCGCCGGCGCCGCACCGGTGACGCTCGACCCCCGCGTCCGCGTGACGGACGCGGAACGCTCGGCCGTCCGGGAGCGCCTCGGCGTGACGGGCCGGCTCGTCGCGGTGCACCCCGGTGCCACCGACCCGCGGCGACGCTGGAGCCCGGAGCACTTCGCGGCCGTCGTCACCGCCCGGCTCGACGCCGGGGACGACGTGGTGCTCGTCGGCGACGCGTCCGACGTGCCGGCGTCGCAGGCGATCCGCGGCGCGGTCCCCACGGCGCTGCACGACCACCTGCACGACCTCACCGACGCGCTGCCGCTGACCGAGCTGCCCGCGGTGCTCGCCGCCGCCGACGTGCTGGTCGGGGACGACTCGGGACCGCGGCACCTCGCGGTCGCCGTGGGCACCCCGACGGTCGGCGTGTTCTGGTTCGGCAACGTCGTCAACGCGGGCCCGACCGACCGCGGGCGCCACCGCGTCCACCTGTCCTTCGTCACGCGGTGCCCGGTCTGCGGCGTCGACGTCACGCAGGTGGGCTGGACCGCGGAGCGCTGCGAGCACGACCCGTCGTACGTCGACGAGGTCACGCCCGAGGCCGTCCTGGCGGACGTCGCGGACCTGTTGGCCACGACCGGCAGGCCGGTCGCCGTCCCGCGCTGACGCACCACCGGACGGGAGGCGCGGCCCACCCCCGCCGCGCCGGTCCGGCCCGGGCGTCGGTCGCGTCGCCACGCGCGGCCCCGCACGTCGAGGTGCCGAGGACGCGCGTGGCGTGTACGTCGAGGTGTCAGGGGCGGCACGAAGAACGCCCCGAGGTTCCAGGATTCTGGGACCTCGGGGCGCTCTCGGCCCGACCCGGGCGACCTACGGCCAGCTGGGCTCGGTCGCCGGCATGATCGACAGCTCGCGGATCTCGCACCCGGCCGGCTGCGACAGCGCGAACAGGATCGCGTTCGCGACGTACTCCGGCTCGATGAGCTGCGCGTCCGGGCCCGGCTTGTACTGCTCGGTGCGGCCCTCGAAGAACGCCGTGCGCATGCCGGCGGGGATGATGTTCGTCACGCCGATGCGCCCGGCGGTCTCGGCCGCGAGGGCCTGTGAGAACCCGCGGACGCCGAACTTCGACGCCGAGTAGGCGGTGCCGTCGCCGACCCCGCGCAGCGCGAGCGAGGACGAGATCGTCACGACGCGGCCGTGCGTGGCCTCGAGCGCGGGCAGCGCGGCACGCACGACGGCGGCCGTGCCGAGCAGGTTCACGCCGACGATCTGCTCCCAGTCGCCGGAGGTCAGCGCACCGATCGGGGCCGGCTTGTCGATGCCCGCGGCGGTGACCACGGCGTCGAGTCCGTCGTGGCGCTCGGCGGCGGCGCGGACGGCCTGCTCGGTGGCCTCGGTGTCGGTCACGTCGACCGCGACGGCGTCGACGCCCTCGGGGACCGCGTCGACCCGCAGGTCGAGGACGATCGGGGTACCGCCGGCCTCGGTGACGGCGGCGACGACCGCCGCGCCGAGACCCGAGGCGCCGCCGGTGACGAGGACGCGGCCGATGGGGGTGGTGGGGACGGGCATGGACTTCCTTCCGGGAGGTCGTGGTGCGGTCCGTCGGTGGTGCCGGCGGACGGTCGTGGAGGTGGGGACCGGCGGACGGGAGGCGCGTGGCGGCGGTGCGCCGTGCCTCCCGTCCGGTGGGTGGTCGGGTGGGGCGGCGTCAGCCGACCCGCGCGATGGCGGCGGCGAGCCGGGTGGTCGAGCGCCCCGCGTGGTACGGCACCGTGACGACACGACCTCCCCACTCGGCGAGCGTCGCCGCCTCGGGCAGCTCGCTCGCGGCGTAGTCGCCGCCCTTCGCCCAGACGTCGGGGCGGAAGCGGCGGAGCGCCTCGTCGGGGGTGTGCTCGTCGAACACGACCACGGCGTCGACGCAGTCGAGCGCGAGCAGCAGCTCGACCCGGTCGTCCTGCGTCATGATCGGCCGCTCCGGGCCCTTGAGGGCGCGGACCGAGTCGTCGGAGTTGAGGCAGACGACCAGGCAGTCACCGAGCGCGCGCGCCGCGGAGAGCGTGCGCGCGTGTCCGGCGTGCAGGAGGTCGAAGCACCCGCCGGTCGCGACGACCGTGCCGCCGGCGCTGCGGACCTCGTGCACGACCCGCATCGCGTCGCGATCGACGCCGGGGACCGGGACGGGCGCGGGACCGTCGTCGGCGAACAGCGCGGTGACGCCGCCCGCGGCGAGGTACTCCGATGCGGCGAGCACCCCGGCGGCGACGGCGTCGGCGACGTCCGTACCCTCGGCCAGGGCCACCGCGACGCCGGCCGCGAGCCGGTCGCCGGCGCCGCAGGGGTCGCCCGCGGTGACCGACGGGGCGGGGACGAACCGGCTGTCGAGCGCGTGCGCGCCGCCGTCGGCCGAGGGACGCCGGCTCGCGACCAGGGCGCCGCGGTCGCCGAGCGTCACGGCCACGGCGGCGACGTCCCAGGTGGCGACGAGCGCCGCGGCGGCGTCGGTGGCGAAGGGCACGCCCTCGCCGGACAGGTCGGTGAAGCGCCGTGCCTCGCTCGAGTTCGGCGTGACGACCGCGGTGCCGGCGACCGGTGCTGCGCCCTTCGGGTGTGGGTCCCACACGACCGGGGTGTGCTCGGCGACCCGGCCGAGCGCGGCACGCAGGCCGGCGGAGGCGGCGACGCCGCGACCGTAGTCGGCGACGACGATCGCGTCGGCGCCCTCGAGCGCGGCGGTCATCTCCGGGGTGGTGTCCGGGACGGGCGGGGTCGCGCAGCCCTCGTCGATGCGGACGAGGGCGTGGTCGACGACCCGCACGCGGGTCTTCACCGGCGTCGGGGCGCCGGACGGTCCGGCGACGACGTGGACGTCCGGCAGCAGGGCCCGGATCTCGTCGGCGCGGTCGTCGTCGCTCAGGACCGTGACGAGGGTGACGTCGTGGCCGTCCCGGGCGAGCATCGAGGCGACGAGCCCGGCGCCACCGGCACGGCGGTCGTCGGTGCGGACGTCGACGACGGGGACCGGGGCGTCGGGGCTGAGCCGTTCGCTGGTGCCCGAGACGTCGACGTCGAGCAGGGTGTCGCCGACCACGACGACGCGGCGGCGTGTGCCGTGCGTGCCGGCAGTGCCAGCAGTGTCGGCGGTCTCGGTGGCGCGGGGCGTGCCGGCGGTCTCGGCGGTCTCGGTGGCGCGGGGCGTGCCGGCGGTCTCGGCTGCACCCGGTGCGCCGCTCATCGGCGTGCTCCGCGGCGCAGGGCGGGCTCCATCGCGCGGCACAGGGCGTGCACGAGGACGAGCTGCGCCTCCTGCACGTTCGCCGACGGCCCCTCGATCCGGATCGCGTCGTCCACGGCGTCGGCCAGCGGGTTCGGGCCGGGGCCGGTCATCGCGATCGACCGGGCGCCCACCGCGCGGGCAGCCGCTGCGGCGCGGAGCAGGTTCGGGCTCTTGCCGCTCGTGCTGAGCAGCACGACCACGTCCCCGGCTCGGGCGTGCGCCGTGACCTGGCGGGCGAAGACCTCGTCGAAGCCGTAGTCGTTGCCGATCGCGGTGACGGCGGACGACTCGGCGTGCAGCGAGATCGCCGAGTACGCCGGGCGGTCGCCGTCGAAGCGGCCGGTGAGCTCGGAGGTCAGGTGCTGCGCCTCCGCGGCCGACCCGCCGTTCCCGGCGGCGAGGAGCCGACGACCGGCGACGAGCCGTGACGCGATGTCGTCCGCCCAGGCGGCGATGTGGTCCTTGTGGTCGACGAGCGACGCGATCACCCGGACCGAGGCCGCGATGTGGTCGACGACGGTGCGGACGCTGCTGTCCTCGGTGCCCGGGTCGCGGGTGCCGGCCTGCTGGTCGATGGTCATCGTGCGGTCCTCTCCGTCGGGAGCGTGGAGCGGGAGGTCCGTCCGACGCGGGTGGGGCGGGAGCCCGTGGTCGTGGTGGTCGGCACGGCGGCCGACCCGGCGACGAGCCGTTCGTAGACGCGCTCGCTGTCCGCGGCGACCTTGTGCCAGGTGTACTTCGTCTCGGCGCGACGTCGCCCGGCGCGGCCGTACGCCTTGCGACGCTCCGGCTCGTCGAGCACGAGGCCGACCGCGGCCGCGACCGCGTGCTCGTCCCGCGGGGGGACGTGCAGGCCGGTCGCGTCCTCGACGACGGTGTCGATGAGGCCACCGACGCTCGACGCCACGACGGGACGGCCGCAGGCCATCGCCTCGAGCGGGACGATCCCGAAGGGCTCGTACCAGGGGGCGCAGACGACGACGTCGGCGCTGCGGTACACCTCCGGCATGTCGTGCTGGCCGAGCTGCCCCCGGAAGGACACGTGCTCGCGGACACCGAGCGAGCGGGCCAGGGCGTCCAGGCGCTGGTACTCGGGGTCGTCGACGAGGTCGGCCCCGGCGACACCGGCGCCGCCGACGACGACGAGCTCGACGTCGCGTCCCTCGTCGAGGAGCTTCGCGAGGGCGGCGATCGTCGTGCCGACGCCCTTCCGGCGCACCAGGCGCGACGCCGTGAGCACACGGAAGGTGCGACCGCGCTCCTCGACCGGTCCGTCGGGCGTGAACAGCTCGGTGTCGACGCCGCAGGGCACGACCGAGATCGCGTGCAGGGGGACGGCGAGCGCCTTGAGCTCGAACGCCTCGTCGGAGCAGGTCGCGATGACCTGGTCGGCGGTGCGGCCGACCGCGGGCTCGACCCACTCGCGTTCCGCGGGGCTCGTGTCCGCCGTCCCCTGGTGCCGACGCTTCACGACGCCGAGCGCGTGGAACGTCTGCACCACGGGGATGCGGACACCGCCGGTGCGCGCCTGGACCTGCTGGACGGCGTCGATCGCTGCGTGCCCGGACATCCAGAAGTGCCCGTGCACGACGTCGGGTCGGTCGAGGAACCACTCGGCGGCGAGCACCGAGGCGAAGGTCCCCATGTACGGGTACAGGTCGTCCTTCGGCACGTGGCGCGCGGGTCCGGCGTCGACGTGCACGACCTCGACCCCGGGGCGCAGGGCGACCCGGACGGGCAGGTCGGCGTCGTCGCGGCGGGTGTACACGGTGACCTGGTGCCCCCGGTCGGCGAGGGCCCCGGAGAGCTCCGCGACGTGCACGTTCTGTCCGCCGGCGTCCACGCCGCCGAGGACGGCGAGGGGGCTGGCGTGCTCGGAGACCATGGCGATCCTCATCGCGCGCTCCCTTCCAGCGCGGGCGTCGCCGCGCGGTCGCGTCGCGCTCCGCGCGTGACGGCGTCGTCGAGGAGGTCGTCCCAGTCCGCCAGGTACCGGCCGAGCGCGTGCCGCGCGAGCGCGGCCTCCCGTGCCACGGCACCGCGGCGGCGGGCCTCCTCGGGGTCCTCCAGGAGCGTCCGGGAGACGCGGACCAGGTCCGCCACGTCGGTCGCGATCGCGCCGGCGTCGGCGGGCACCGACCGCGGCGCGTCCGTCGTGGCGAGGACGAGCACCGGCATCGCCATGTGCATCGCCTCGATGAGC
The DNA here is from genome assembly GCF_001864935.2 of Curtobacterium sp. MCBA15_012. NCBI lineage: Bacteria > Bacillati > Actinomycetota > Actinomycetes > Micrococcales > Microbacteriaceae > Curtobacterium > Curtobacterium sp. MCBA15_012. The sequence continues at coordinate 1,778,791 of NZ_CP126267.1, forward strand.
GAGAGCCCGAGGGACGTCCACCGGTTCGGGTGCACGTAGGCGCGCCGCTCGGCGAGCGCGGCGTGCATCGGGTCGGCGGGGACGTCTCCGAGCGGGACGACGTGGTCGCCGAAGCCGAGCTCCGGGAGCCGGTCGGTGCCCATGCCCCAGACGTCGACGGGTGCGACCGCGGCGAAGCGGGGGAGCAGGTCGGTCCCGACCACGCGACCGCGGCGGACCGGTTCGTTGATGACGACGCCGAACCGCTCGAGCGCCCCCGTGTACAGCGGACCCGGGTCGACGACGCCGTGCTCGACCACGGTGGTGCGGGTGCGACCGCAGTCCCACATCAGGGCGTTCCAGTGCGTCACGTGCGCGATGACGAGGTCGTCGCGGTCGCGCATCGGGTGCAGGCTGTCCGGCACGTCGACCCGCGGGGCGTTGTGCTCGACGAAGACCATCGGGACGTCCCGGCCACCGAGCAGCCGCTGTGCTTCCTCGAGTTCCTCGGTGCGCTGGAGGACGACCACGTCGACCTCGGCGTCGACCAGGTCGGCCGGGTCGATCTCGATCGCCGAGTCCGGCCAGTCACGTCCGCCTCGGCCGAGGCCCCAGCCGTCGCGGGCGGGGGTGGTCGGGATGAGGTACTCGTGGGGGCCGCGGACGAAGGCGTCCATCCAGCCGCCGTGCACGTGCCACACGAGGATCCGCATGCAGGGCCTTCCGTCTCGTCGGTGCCCCTCCGGGAGGCCTGCGGCCGGGGTCGGTGACCCGTGGTCGAGGAGAAGGAGGAGCAGTGGCGCACGCTACGCAGCGACTGCTCCTCCTCCTCGCAGGCTTCCGCGCGATCATCCGCGCAGCGCGACCACCAGTCGCTCGTGGGCCGCCAGGACGTCCTCGACGCGCACTCCGGACAGGCACGGGTGCCCGGCGACCGGGCACTCGCGGGCCCGGCTGAGGCGGCACGGTGCGGCCTGGTCGCCGAGCAGCTCGACGGCCGGGGCGTACGGCGCCCACTTCACCGCGGGCACCACGGGGGAGAACAGGCTGACGATCGAGGCACCCACCGCGGCCGCGAGGTGCGCGGGCCCGGTGTTGCCGACGACGACCACCTCGGCGCCGGCGAGCACGGCCGCGAGCTCGGCGGGGCTCGTCCGGCCGCCGAGGTCGAGCGCGGTGTCGCCCGCGACCGCCGCGGTGAGCGCGCGTTCGCCCGGGCTGCCGGTCACGACGACCGGGACGCCGCGGGCCGCGTACGCGGCGACGAGCGCGCGGTGGTGGCCCTCGGGCCACGACCGCGCCGGGACGCTCGCTCCTGGGTGGACGACCACGTAGCGGTCGAGCGCGACCACCTCGGGCGGTGCGACGGCGTCGTGCCGCACCGCGAGCCTCCCGTCGTCACCCGGCGGCAGCCGGAACCCGGCGGCCTCGGCGATGCGCAGCGCCCGCTCCGGTTCGGGCAGGTCCTCGGGCAGGTCCTCGCCGGGCCGCAGCCGCACGTCGAGCAGCGACCCGGGGTGGTCGACCGAGGCGCCGGAGACGCGGGCGACCCCGGCCAGGCGGAGGAGCAGCGCGACCGGCAGGGGGGACTGGTGGAACGAGGTGAGGACGACGGCCTCGTCCGGCTGCTCCTCGGTGACGAGCGCGCGGAACTCGCCGAGCAGGGCGTCGTCGATCGGCCGGGCGGTCTCGGTGACCCACGGCGCCGCCCACACCCGCACGCGGTCGACCCCGGGCAGGAGGTCGGCGGCGGGGGAGCCCTGCGGCCCGCAGAGCATCGTGACGTGCGACGCGCCGGACGCGACGGCGCGGACGGCGGGGCCGGCGACCAGGACGTCACCGAACGAGTCGAGGCGCACCACGAGGACGCGGGGGCGGCGGGGCTCGTCGGCGGGGGACGTGCCTCCGGTCTCCGTCCCCACTGGCGTGCCGTCCGGCTCCGTCCCCGTAGGCGTGCCGTCCGGCTCCGCGCCCACGGGCGTGCCGTCCGGCTCCGCGCCCACGGGCGTGCCGTCCGGCTCCGCGCCCACGGGCGTGCCGTCCGGCTCCGCGCCCACGGGCGTGCCGCCCGGCTCCCCGCTCACGCGCGTGCGGCGGGGACGCGGGCGAGCACCGCGGTCACGGCGTCGTCGAGCGAGTCGACGACGGTGTCCGCCGCGTCGACCTCCTCTGCCCGGGTCCGCGGGGTGGGCACGAGGATGCCCTGCGCACCCGCGGCGACCGCGGCGCCGACGTCGGCGCCGATGTCCCCGACCACGACGAGCTCGGACGGGTCGATCCCGAGCCGTTCCGCCGCGTCGAGCACCATGCCCGGCCGCGGCTTCCGGCACCGGCAGTCGTCCCCGGCGTCGTGCGGGCAGACACACCACACGTCGAAGGGGCCGACGAGCTCGTCGACCCGGGCGTTCGTCGCGTCCACCTGCTCGCGGGTGGCGAGGCCCTTCGCGATCGCGGACTGGTTCGTCACGACGCCGACGCGGAGCCCGGCGGCACGCGCACGCTCGACCGCACGGTGCGCACCCGGCACCGGCACGACGAGTCGCGGGTCGGCGTTGTACGGGACGTCGATCACGAGCGTGTCGTCACGGTCGAACAGGAGACCGCGCACGACGCGGTCCTTCGCGAGGGCCATGCCCCAGTGCTACCGGAGCGCACCCGCGAACGCCCCCAGTGCGATCCGGTTAGCGTCGCCGGGGTGACCGCCGTCCCCACGCTGCCCCCGTCCGACGGGCGCCCGGACCTCCTGGTCCTGCGCGCCATCAAGCTCGGCGACGCCCTCGTCGCCGTCCCCGCGCTGCACGCCCTCCGCCGGGCCTTCCCGGGCCACCGCATCACCCTCGCGACCACCGCCTGGCTCGCCCCGGTCGTCGAGCTGCTCCCCGTCGACGTGCACCTCGCCCAGCACGGGCTCGACCACGCGATCGGCGCGCCGCACGGTGCGGTCGACGTGGCGGTCAACCTGCACGGCGTCGGCCCGGGGTCGTCCGACCTCGTCGCCGCGCTCGGTGCGCGCCGGGTGATCGGCCACGCCGACCCCGCCCACGGGTACGACGGCCCGGAGTGGCCGGACGACGTCCACGAGCGCGAGCGCTGGGCACGCCTGGTCACCTGGCACGGCATCCCCGCCGACCCGGACGACGTCGCGATCGCCCGCCCCGAGACCCCCTCGGTCGCGCTCGGCGCGGCCGTCGTGCACGTGGGTGCCTTCCACGGGGCCCGGCACTGGCCCACCGACCGGTTCGCGGCCGTCGCGCGCGGGCTGCGGGAGCGCGGACACGACGTGGTCCTGACGGGAGGCGCGGACGACGTCGACCGCGCGGCGGCCGTCGCGCAGGGGGCCGGTCTGGCGCCGGAGGCGGTGCTGGCCGGCGTGCTCGACCTGCAGCCGTTCGCGGCCGTGATCGCCGATGCGGCGGTCGTCGTCACGGTCGACACCGGCGCGGCGCACCTCGCGTCCGCCTACGGCGTCCCGTCGGTCGTGGTGTTCGGTCCGGCGCCGCCCGAGGCCTGGGGCCCGCCGGCGTCCGGTCCGCACGTCGTCCTCACCGACGCGTCGGTGCGCCGTGGCGACGTGTTCGCCGAGGACCCGGACCCGGCGCTCCTCGCGGTGGGCGTCGACGACGTGCTCGCCGCGGTCGACTCGCTGCCCGTGACCGTCCGCAGCAGCGCTCGGTAGCGTCGAGGACGACCTGTCCTGCTCGAAGGGAGCACCCCGTGTTCGAAGCTGCTGACGTCCGCGACTGGATCGGCCTCGCCGTCGTCGACGACACCGAGGACAAGATCGGCACCCTCGAGAGCATCTACTACGACACCGCCACGTCGGAGCCGGCCTTCGGCTCCGTGACCACCGGCCTCGTCGGCTTCCAGAAGCTCCTGTTCGTGCCGCTCGTCGGCGCCACCGTCGCGCCGAAGCACCTGCGCGTCGCGTTCCCGAAGAAGCTCGTCAAGGACGCGCCGTCGATCCCGACCGACGGCGAGCTCGAGGCGACGACCGAGCCGGTGCTGTACGAGCACTACGGCCTGCAGTACCAGACCGGCAGCGGCGGCGAGCGGCGCCTGGGACGGCGCTGACCGCGGCGGGCGGGTCGGACCGGTAGCCTGGTCCGTCCCGCCCGCGCCCCCGCGCGGCGGTGTCGTCCGTCCCGTCCCGTGGAGGTCCCCCTGCTGCGTTCCCGGATCCCGCGCGCCCTGGCCACGGCGCTGGCCGTCGTCCTCGTCGCCGTGTGCGGGGTCGCCGTGGGCAGCGGGACCGGTGCCGGCGGCGTGCTCGGGGTCCCGTCCGCTGCTGCCGCGCCGATGTGGCCGGTGCCGGCCCCGTTCCCGACGACCGACCCGCCGACCGACACCCTCGCGGGTCTCCCGCCGGGCAGCGAGTACGTCGCGCTCGGCGACTCGTACTCCGCCGGCTACGGTCTGCCGGACCCGACCGGGTTGCCGACAGCGGTGTGCGGGCAGTCCGCGCGGGACTACCCGCACCGGATCGCGGCGCGGTACGGCCTCGTGCTGCACGACGTGACGTGCGGCGGAGCGACGAGCCGCGACGTCCTGTCCGGCTACCAGTTCAAGGGCGTGCCGCCGCAGATCCGCGCGCTGTCCGACCGGACGCGGCTCGTCACCCTGTCGATCGGGGGCAACGACGCCGGGCTGTTCAGCACCGCGGCCTCGTGCCTGGCGCTCGCACCGGACGGCCCGGTGTTCTCCGGGCGGGACGCACCGTCGTGCCGGAGCCAGCTCGTGCGCGGCGGTGTCGACGAACTCGGCGACACGATCCGGTCCGACGTCTCGCTCGGCATCGCCGACACCCTCGCGCGCGTCCGTGCAGCGGCGCCGAACGCGGTCGTCGTCCTCGTCGGGTACCCGGCGATCTTCCCCGACGCCGAGCACACGCCGAAGGGCGGTTGCTTCCGGCCGACCCTCGACCTCGGCACGTTGGCGGGGCGCTTCCCGACCGACACGTACCCGTTCACCGACACCGACGTGCGGTACCTGCACGGCGTCCAGGCCGACCTCGACGAGGTCTCGGCCACGGCGGCCCGCGCCGCGGGGGTGTCCTACGTCGACGCGTTCACGAGCACCCAGGCGCGGACCGCGTGCGCGACGAGCCGTGCGTACGTCGAGGGGGTGACGTTGGAGGGCAGCCGGAACCTCAGCCGCATCGACCTCGTCGCCGGGTCACTGCACCCGAACGAGCGCGGCGTCGCGTACCTGACCCGGCGGGTGGCCGCCGAGCTGCAGACCCTCGCCGGCTGATCCCGACCGTGGCAGCGCCGGCGCGCGGGCCCCGTCCCGTCGGGCTAGCCTCGGGCCGTGGTCACCAGCGCCGGACTCCTGCTGCACCGCGGATCCGTCGCGGGCGGTGACGCGGAGGTGTTCCTCGCGCACATGGGCGGCCCGTTCTGGCGCTCCCGCCCGCGCGCCTGGTCGATCCCGAAGGGCCTCGTCGAGGCGGGGGAGGACCCGCTCGACACCGCGCGGCGCGAGTTCGCCGAGGAGATCGGCGTCCCGCCACCGACGGGCACCGTGGTCGACCTCGGCGAGGTCCGGCAGGCGTCGGGCAAGCGCGTGCACGTGTTCGCCGTCCGTGCGGAGGACTTCGGCGTCGACGTCGTCCGGAGCAACACCGTGCGCCTCGAACTCCCGCGGGGGTCGGGCCGCTTCGTCGAGGTCCCGGAGGTGGACGACGCCCGGTGGGTGCCGCTCGCCGCGGCGCGGGACCTGCTCGTCGCGGGACAGGTCCCCGTGCTCGACCGCCTGCCGGGCTGACGGCCCGGAGCCCGCGGTCCGCCGCGCTCCCGCACGACCAGAGGCAGCTCGCGCCACGTCGTTCCGTGGCGCGACGTGCTTCCGTTTGTGTGCAGCCACCGCCTGTCGAGCGCCGCCCGGCGTGCGCAAGGCGCGACCGCCGCGCAACCACCCACCGGCCTGGAGGCGCAGCTCCAGTCCGCCCCGCGCCTCCCGTCCGGCGGTGCCGCGGTTCACCGCGCTCCCGCACAACCAGAGGCACGTCGCGCCACGTGGTTCCGTGGCGCAACGTGCCTCCCGTTGTGCGCAGCCACCCCGCGTCGAGCGCCGCCCGGCGGGCGCAGCGCGCCGGCGCACCGCGCGCGACCACCCGCCGGCCGGGAGGCGCAGTACCAGCCCGCCCCGCGCCTCCTGTCCGTCGGTTCCGCGGTTCACCTCGCCTCCGCACAACGGGGAGCACGTCGCGCCACGTCGTTCCGTGGCGCGACCTGCCTCCCGTTGTGCGCAGCCACCGCGCGTCCAGCGCCGCCCGGCGTGCGCAACGCGCCCGCGCACCGGGCGCGACGACCCACCGGCCGGGAGGCGCGGCACCAGCGCGCCCCGCGCCTCCCGGCCGACGGACCCGCCACGGGTTCCGTCGAGGCAGGCACGGACATGCTCTCGCTCATCGGATAACCTGAGGACTCGTCAAGGATCCGGCGCGGGACAGGGGAACACTCATGCGCCGACTGCGCACGATCACGGCCGGCGCGACCGGCGTCGTCCTCGGACTGGGCCTCGTGCTCGCGGGGGCGACCACAGCGACCGCCGCGACCGAGGGGCACTGGGGTGTCTTCACCGCCACGGGGAAGGCGGGCGCCTACACCGGTGAGGTGGCCCTGCCCGGCTTCCCGACGACCACCTGGACGTCGACCTCGCGCCAGGCACAGGTCATCGGCGGCACGACGACGGGTCAGGGCCCGTCCACGCCGCCCGGCGCGGTCTACGGGGACAGCAGGGGCAACTCGTACCTCAACCTCCGTCCGGCCGCCGACCGCCCCGACGCGTCGGGTGCAGCCAGGACGACCTACACCTTCGCGGGAGGCACGCCCGGTGCGGGCGGGTGGTCGTTCGTGCTCGGGGACATCGACGCCGACCAGGCGACGATCGCGGCGACCCTTGCCGACGGCAGCCCCGCCTCCGTCGCACAGCTCGGGTACCAGGGGTCGTACAACTCGTGCTCGACCGTCTCGCCCGGCGGGTGGAGCTGCCCGAGGGACCCGGGCGGTGTGCCCGCCGGGCAGGACGTGCCGACCTGGGACGCCGCGACCGGTGTCCTGCGAGGCAACGCGGGTGCGGTCGACACGGCGGGGGCGAGCGCGTGGTTCACGCCGACGGCCTCCCTCGCGACGCTGACGATCGCGTTCCAGCAGCGCAGCGGCGCTCCCGTGTACCAGACCTGGTTCGCGAACCGCACCTCGTCCCTCTCCGGCACCGCGACCCTCGACGGGGCGGCCCTCCCGGACGCCCTGGTGACGGTGACCGCACCGAACGGTTCGGTCGTCACGACCACGACCGACGCGCAGGGGCGCTGGTCCGTCCCGGCGCTGACACAGGCCGACGGCTACCGGGTCTCGGTCGCGACCCCGGACAACGCGACCGTGCAGACCGCCCCCGGCCCGGTGTCCCTCCGCGCCGACGTGACGGGCGCCGACACCGCCTTCGTCACGCCGCCCGGCACCGTCGCGGTGGACGGCACCGTGGTGGACACCGCGGGCACCCCGGTCGCCGACGTCCCGGTGGTCGTCAGGGACGCGACGGACGGCACGGTCCTCGCCGAGGTCACCACCGACGGTGACGGCGCCTGGACCGCCGTCGGTCTCCCCGCGGGGTCCGCCATCGTGGCGGGCGTCGTCGGCGGCACCCCGGTCGCGGCCACGACCGGTGCGGACGGCGCGCCGACCGTCGTCCTGGCGCCCATCGTCGTGCAGGCACCGCTCGCCACGATCAGCGGGCGGGTCACCCTCGACGGTGCAGCGCCGAGTGCATCGACGGTCGAACTCGTGCAGGCCGGGAGGGTGGTCGCGACCACCACCACGGCGCCCGACGGCTCCTACGACTTCCGCGTCCTTCCCGGGACCTACACCGTCCGCACCACCGAGCCCGTGGTCGGTGCGACGGGCAGCACCGAGGTCACGGTCACGGCGACCGGCTCCGGTACGGCGACCGCGGACTTCCCGTTCGCCACGCCCGTCCCGTCGACCACCTCACAGGCGGGGTCCGTGAGCTACCGCGGCGGCGCTCCGGTGGCCGGAGCGACCGTGACGGCCCGACCGGTCGAGGCCGGTTCGGGCACCGTCGTCGTCGTGACGACCGCAGCCGACGGGTCGTACGACCTCACGGGTCTCACCCCGCTGACCGACTACCGCCTGACCGTGACCGGTGCCGAGACCACGTCGGTCACGACGGGTGCGACGGGAGCTGCGACCGCCCGGGTCGACTTCGCCCTCCCGCTGCCGACGGTCGAGCAACCCGGAACGGTCACGGACGCGGACGGACGGCCCGCCGCCGGCGTCCCCGTCGTCGCGACGCCCACCGCGGGTGACCCGGTGTCCACGACGACCGCGACGGACGGTACCTTCACGCTCCCCGGTCTGCAGCCGGCGACCGAGTACGACGTCGCGGCCGGCACCGGAGCGACGGCGGGTGCCGCGCAGCGGGTCACCACGGCGGCCGTGGGTGCCACGCCGGTGCCGCTGGCGCTGCGCCTGCGCGCCGCCGCCGTCACGCCGGGCCCGGTGACGCCCGCTCCGACACCGGGTGTCGGCCCGACGGCCCCGAGCGGCGTCGGGAGCGCGACTCCCCGCGGGCCGCTCGCGTTCACCGGCGCGGAGGTCGCCCCGACGGCGATCGCCGCGGGTGCTCTGGTCCTGATCGGTGCGGCCGTCCTCACGGCGCGCGCCGCCCGGACGCGACGGCGGGTGGGCGCCGAGCGCGGCTGAGCGCGGCGAGGTTCGCGCGGAGCCGCGGGCCCGCCGACCCGGAGGCGCGGCGCTCGCCCGCCCCGCGCCTCCCGTCCGGCGGTCTCGCGGGTCACCGCGCTCCCGCACAACCAGGAGCACGTCGCGCCACGTGGTTTCGTGGCGCGACGTGCCGACGGTTGTGCGCGGCGCCGCGCGTCCACCCCGCCGGACGGGAGGCGCGGCACCAGGCCGCCCCGCGCCTTCCGTCCGGCGTTCCCCCGGTTCACCGCGCTCCTGCGCACAACGGAAGGCACGTCGCGCCACGTGGTTCCGTGGCGCGACGTGCCTTCCGTTGTGCGCAGGGCACCGCGGCCGCGGCCGCCCGTCGGTCTGGAGGCGCAGCGCCAGCCCGCCCCGCGCCTCCCGTCCGGCGGTTCCGCGGTCCACCGCGCTCCCGCACAACCAGGAGCACGTCGCGCCACGTGGTTCCGTGGCGCGACGTGCTTCTGGTTGTGCGCAGACAGCTCGCACCACGCGGCACGCGCGCAGCGCAGCAGCGGGCGCAGCAGCGCAGCCTCGCCGCCCCTCAGCCCCGGTGCGTCCGCACCGACCCGGTCGCCGTCCGCACCGACCCCGTCGCCGTCCGCACCGTCCCCGTGACCACGCCGATCGACCCGGTGAGCGTCTGGATCGCCCGTCCGACCACCGGCACCGACGTCGTGACGACCGCGAGCGACGAGGTGATGGCCTCGATCGACGACGTCGACAGGTGCTCCTGCGTGTGCGAGTGCACCGGGAACCCGCGCCGCGCGAGGAGCACGACGCCGAGCGACCCGACGAGCACGACCGCACCGGCGAGCGGCATCCACTGCAGCCCGACGGCCCCGAGCGCCTGTCCGCCGACGGCCGCGCCCCCGGCGATCCCGATGTTCGACGCACCGTTGACGAGCGCGCCGGCGATGTCGGGGGAGACGCCCCCGGTCCGGATCGCCGCGGCCATGAAGAGGGTGCCCGTGGTGCCGTTGGCGGCCATCCACACGCCGGCGACGACCATGGTCCCGACGAGGGAGCCGTGCACGAACGGCAGCAGGGCGAAGGCGACGACCATCACGGCGATCGCGGCGAGCAGGGTCTGCCGGGGCGCACGGTCGACGAACATGCCCGCGAGCCAGAGCCCGACGATCCCGGTGCCACCGAGCACGAGCAGCGCGCCGCTCACCATCCCGGAGTCGAGTCCGGCGTCGATCGCGTACGGGCCGATGTACGTGTAGACGACGTAGTGGCCGCCGAAGAGCAGCAGGTCGGCCACGACGACCGACAGCAGGCCGGTGCGTGCCCATGCGCGCGGCGAACCGATGTGGGGCGACGCAGCACCGCGGACGGCGGGCAGGAACGCTGCGGCGACGACCGCGAGCCCGGCTGCCGCGACGGCCACACCGCCGACGGCGGGACGCCAGCCGACGCTCTGCGCCACCCAGGTCGCGAGCGGGACGCCGAGGACGAAGCCGAGCGAGCTGCCGGAGTACACGAAGGCGATCGCGCGGCCGGCCAGGCGCGGCGGGACGATCCGGGTCGCGTAGGCCGAGGCCACCGAGAAGAACAGCGCGTGCGCGACGCCGCCGACGACCCGGCCGGCGCACACGACCGCGAACGAGGGTGCGGTCGCGACGAGCACGTTCGACACCGCGTACCCGACGAGCGTCGCGACGAGCACGGCCTTGCGGGGGAGCCGGGCGGTGAGCGAGGTGAGCGGGAGCGCGAGCAGCGCCACCGCGGCGGCGTACACGGTCACGACGATGCCCATGGTCGACTCGCCGACGCCGAGGTCGCGGCTCATGGTCCCGAGCAGCCCGACCGGCATGAGCTCGGTGGTGATCGCGAAGAACGTCGCGAGACCGAGCACGGCGATGCCGACGACGGACTGGGTGGTGACGGTGATCGGCCGCGTGTTCGTCGACACGGCCGAGGTGGTGGTGTTGGTGGACACGCTGCTGACCTCCTCCGGGGCACGGCGGAGCACGCGTCTGACCGGACCGTCGTGACGGCGGTGCGAGGTGCGCGCTCGCGGTGGGTGTGGACCGGGTCGAGTGACCCGGGATGGTTGTGGACGACTCCACGGCGAGTGCGCTCATCCAGTGTTGCACGCTGCATCCGGATTGCGCGAGGGGCGGAGCCGAGAAAGTCCTAGGAGCGCTCCAACGCAGTGCTGGAGCGGGCATTCCCGATCAGTTCTCGTTCGTCACCGTGCCCTGGACGGCGCCGCCGCGCAGCGTCACCGTGAGGGTCCCGCTGGTCGACTGCGCCGAGAGCGACACCGACCCGTGCAGGGCGTCCTCCCGCGGGTAGCAGGCCGTCGTCGACGCCAGGCGGTTCGCGGTGGCGACCAGGCAGATTGCCGACCGGTCCGTCCCGACGCCGGCCCACACGTTCCAGGGCGTCTCGAACGCGCTGCCGTCGAGCGCACGGTTGGTGAACACCAGGCGGGTGGTCCGCAGGCTGACCGGCGCCTCGACCGGCCCCGGCAGCTGGTCCGCGTAGGTCTGCGGGATGTCGAGCAGCTCCTCGAGCGTCACCGCACCGGGCGTCGGGGTGGTCTGGGGCGCCGACACCGTCTGTTCGTGCGCGGTCCCGACGACCGTGCCGGCACCGAACGCCACGACCGCGGTCACGGCCGCGCCGAGCACGATCCAGATCCGTGGTCGCGTCGTGCGGACCGCCTCGCGGACCCGGGTCACCAGGCCGCGACGACCGCCGTCGCGGTCGGACGGGAGGCCCGACCCACCGCCGCCTCGTCCGTCGCCGCCGTCAGCGGGTGCGTCCACGACACGGGTCGGCTCGCCGGGTCCGCGCACGCCCGGCGGTCCGTCGGGGCGTGCGCGGGCGGACCCCGTCACGTCGTGGTCGTGGTCGTGGTCGACCGGCTCCGCCCCGGCTGCGTCCGTCCCGGGGAGGTGGGTCGACGACACCGCGGCGGGTGTGCCGCTCGACGGTCCGGGTCCGGGTCCGTCGGCCGACGGCGCGGAGTCGGGGTGCACGCTGCCCGCACGGCCATCGTCGGACGGCACGAGCGCTGCCAGGGCGACCCGGGCGCGCGCGGCCTCGTCGGGAGGCGTCGCAGGGCCCCAGGCGAGGGCCTCGAGCCGTGCTCGTTCCCGTGCCACGTCGTCGTCGACCATCAGCGCTCCCGGTCCGGACGCACCGGACCCGCCCATGCTCCCACCGGGACGACCCGCGTGCCCGTTCCCCGGGGCCCACCGTCCGACCGCTGTCCAGTGGGCGACGGGTAGACGGGTGCCATGACCGCAGACACCGGACCCGACACCACCACCACGGGCGACGCCGAGCGCCACGACGCCGTCCGCCACGACGCCGACCCGGAGACCCTCGAGGCCCTCAGCCACGACACCCAGTCCGGCGAGGCCGACTACGTCGCGACGAGCCCCGGCGGCAGCGGCACCGAGCGCCACGTCCCGACCGCCGACGAGGAGCAGGGGCGCGGCACCGAGTACGACCCGGTCGACCAGGGCCCGCAGCAGGAGGGCCAGGGCGGCTGACCCGACGCACCGGACCGGGTCGGTCGACGGGACCGACCCGGCCGTCGCGACCGGCGCGACCGCTGCGGGCGCGCGTGTCGACTCGGCGCTACCGGATCACCCGACGGAGCGCCGCCCGCTCGCCGTAGGTCCACACCGCGCTCGTGACGACGTACAGCGTCGCCGCGAGCGGTGCGATCCCCGCGAACACGACCGACACGAAGGGCACCCACCGGGCGACGGCCGTGGCGACCCCGCTGCCCGGAGCCTCCGCCCCGTCGGCCACCGGCGCCACCGGGTTCCAGCGCAGGTTCGCCCGGCGGCTGGCCTCGACCACGAGCGCGAGGAGCACGAGCAGCAGCACGACGACCCAGGCGTGGGTCCACAGCGGGGACGTCAGCACCACCACGAGGGACCGCCCGAGCGGGATGCCGACGAGCGTCGCCTCGAGCAGCGTGTTCGTCACGCCGCCGATCGTCCCGTGGCTGAACAGCGTGTACACGAGCGACAGGACCGGAGCCTGCGCGAGCACGGGCAGGCACCCGGCGAGCGGCGAGACCCGCTCCGAGGTGTACAGCTCCTGCACGGCACGCTGCAGACGCTGTGCGTCGCGGCCGTGTCGACGTCGGAGCTCGGCCAGTCGCGGGGCGAGTCGCCGGCGGTCGCGTTCGGCCCGGACCTGGACGACGGCGAGCGGCACGAGCACGAGGCGCACGGCCAGGGTGAGCGCGACGACGGCGAGCGCCGAGGCGGCGTCCCCGACGAACGGGGAGAGGCCCTCGGCGAGGGCGGTGAGCAGGTCGGCGCCGCCGTGCAGCAGCATGCCGACGACGGGCAGGGTGGTGGGGTCCATGACGTTCCGTTCGGTGGAGGGACGGGCAGGCGTGACCCGACCACCGCGGTGGTCAGGCCGGCGTGCACACTCCCGGTGCCCGGGCGCGGACGTGTCCGTCGGCGTCCGGGTGACTCCACGCGATCCGTGTCGGCAGGTCGTCGTCGCGGTCGCCCCGCTGCGGGTGCAGGGGGGCGAGGTCGAACCCGAACGCGACCGCGAGCAGGTGCGCCACGAGCACGGCGACCGCGACGGCCGTCACCCCGAGGACGGCGACCACGGCGACGAGCGGCGCGGGGCCGATCGAGGGGTCGCCGAGCACCAGCGCGGCGACGATGCGCAGCAGGGGCTCGATCACGGTCATGGTGGGTTCAGGCTAGCGCCCCGCGTGGCTCGGTCGGCGGGCGGGTCCGGGCGGGCAGGATCGGACCATGACCGCAGGATCGCCGAGCACCCCAGCGACCCTCGCCCTCGAACGGGCAGGGATCCCGTTCACGCCGCACGTGTACGAACACCACGAGACGGCGACGAACTTCGGCGAGGAGGCTGCCGCCGCGCTCGGCCTCCGCGAGGAGCAGGTCTTCAAGACCCTCGTCGTCTCGGTCGACGGGCAGCTCGCCGTCGCCGTGGTCCCGGTCGCGAACCGTCTCGACCTCAAGGCCGTCGCGGCGGTGCTCGGCGGCAAGAAGGCGTCCCTCGCGCTGCCCGCCCTCGCCGAGAAGCGCACCGGGTACGTCGTCGGCGGGATCAGCCCCGTCGGGCAGAAGACGCCCCTGCGCACGGTCGTCGACGCGTCGGCTGCGGACTACCCGAGCATCTTCGTCTCGGGCGGCCGTCGCGGGTTCGACATCGAGCTCACCCCGGCCGACCTCGTCCGGGCCACGGACGCCCGTACTGCCCGGATCGCCCGGACTTGAGTCGCCCCGGCGCAAGTTCTTCCCTCTCCCGGGAATGAGCCGACCCCTCCTGCGTTGCACTGAGTCGAAGGCACTCACGTTCCCCAGGAGGTCCCGTTGCCAGAGACGTTCGGCCCGACCGGCGGCGACGCGTTCGACGCGTTCCTCGCCCGCCTGCTCGCGGCCCAGCAGCCCGGCGGCCAGCGGTCGGTACCGCTCGGTCGACCGGTCGACATCACGCGGCTGCTCAGCCGCCGCACCCACGGTCTGCTCCAGCAGGCCGCGGAGTACGCCGTCGCCCAGGGCCAGCACGAGGTGGACGCACTCCACGTCCTGCACGTGCTCGTCCGGACCGACCCCTTCGGCGCCGTCCTGCAGCACGCCGGCGTCGACCCGGAGCGCTTCGCCGCCGAGGTCGAGCAGCGCCTGCCGATGGCCCGCGAGTCCCAGGACGCGGCTCCCGGGCGTCCGGGGCTGACCGCGACCGCGCAGCGGATCCTGCTCGAGGCCGCCCAGGCCGCGCGTGGCTTCGGCAGCACCTACACCGACCCCGAGCACGTCTTCTTCGCGCTCGTCACCGACCACGACACCGTGACCGGTCAGCTCCTCGCGAGCGCCGGGGTCACGCCGCAGGTCCTGCAGTCGTACGCACAGCAGGCGGCCGAGGCCGCACGAGAGGGGCGCCCGATGCCCGGCACCACCGAGTCCGACCAGCAGACCGACCAGCAGCAGTCCGACACCCCGACGCTCGACCGGTTCGGGACCGACCTGACCGAGCGCGCGCGGCAGGGCCGCATCGACCCGGTGATCGGCCGCGCCGCCGAGATCGAGCAGACCGTCGAGGTCCTGCTCCGTCGCACCAAGAACAACCCCGTGCTGATCGGGCAGCCCGGCGTCGGCAAGACCGCGATCGTCGAGGGCCTCGCGCAGCGCATCGCCGACGGCGACGTCCCCGGCCTGCTGCGCGGCAAGCGCGTGGTCGCCCTCGACCTCGCCGCCATGCTCTCCGGCACCCGCTACCGCGGCGACTTCGAGGAGCGCCTCACGACGGCCATGGACGAGGTCGCGGCGCACGCCGACGAGCTCGTCCTGTTCGTCGACGAACTGCACACCGTGGTCGGCGCGGGCGGTGGAGGCGAGGGCGGCTCGATGGACGCCGGCAACATCCTCAAGCCCCGCCTGGCCCGTGGCGACCTGCACCTCGTCGGTGCGACGACCCTCGCCGAGTACCGCCGCATCGAGAAGGACGCAGCCCTCGAACGGCGCTTCCAGCCCGTGACCGTCGGCGAGCCGAGCGTCGAGGACGCCGTCGCGATCCTCACCGGCCTCGCCCCGCGCTACGCCGAGCACCACGACGTCGAGTACACGCCGGAGGCCCTGCGTGCCGCGGTCGAGCTGTCGCACCGCTACGTCACCGACCGGCACCTGCCCGACAAGGCCATCGACCTCGTCGACCAGGCGGGCGCACGCCGTCGGCTCGCCCTGTCGGGCGACGACGACGTCGCGGCCCTGCGCGAGCAGCTCGCCGCGCTCACGGCGGCCAAGGACGCCGCGGTCGCCGAGGAACGCTACGAGGACGCGTCGCGCCTGCGCGACGAGGTGGACGGACTGGAGGCGCGGATCACCGCCGCCTCGCAGGGTGACGTCAGCCGCGCCTCCCGTCCGGCAGCCGGTGACCGCACGATCACGGAGGCCGACGTCGCCG
The DNA here is from genome assembly GCF_001864935.2 of Curtobacterium sp. MCBA15_012. Lineage (NCBI taxonomy): Bacteria > Bacillati > Actinomycetota > Actinomycetes > Micrococcales > Microbacteriaceae > Curtobacterium > Curtobacterium sp. MCBA15_012. The sequence continues at coordinate 1,794,420 of NZ_CP126267.1, forward strand.
AGGTGGTGTCCCGCGCCACCGGCATCCCGGCGACGCGCCTGACACAGGGCGACCGGTCCCGGCTCGCCGCGCTCGAGGACGACCTGCACGAGCGGGTGGTCGGCCAGGACGACGCCGTGCGCGCCGTCGCCACCGCGGTCCGGCGCAGCCGGACCGGCATGGGCGACCCGCGCCGTCCGGTCGGGAGCTTCCTGTTCCTCGGCCCGACCGGTGTCGGCAAGACCGAGCTCGCGAAGGCCCTGGCCGCGTCGCTGTTCGGCGACGAGTCGGCGATGCTCCGCTTCGACATGAGCGAGTACGGCGAGCGTCACACGGTGTCGCGGCTCGTCGGTGCCCCTCCCGGGTACGTCGGGTACGACGAGGCCGGCCAGCTGACCGAGCGCGTCCGGCGGAACCCGTACTCGGTGATCCTGCTCGACGAGGTCGAGAAGGCCCACCCGGACGTCTTCAACCTGCTCCTGCAGGTGCTCGACGACGGGCGGCTCACCGACGGGCAGGGCCGCACGGTGGACTTCCGGAACACCGTCGTCGTGATGACGTCGAACATCGGGTCGGAGTTCCTCGCGTCGCGGTCCGGCGCGCTCGGGTTCTCGGCGGCCGGTGCCGACGGGTACGCCGAGGAGGACCTCCGCGCCCGGGTGATGGGCAAGCTGCGCGAGGCGATGCGGCCGGAGTTCATCAACCGCATCGACGACGTCGTGCTCTTCCGCAAGCTCGAGCCCGGACAGCTCCGCTCGATCGTGTCGCTGCTGCTGCACGAGACCGGCCTCCGCCTGCTCGCACAGGGCATGACGATGACGGTCACCGACGCGGCCGCCGACTGGCTCGCCGAGCACGGGTACGAGCCCGAGTACGGTGCCCGACCGCTCCGCCGCCTCGTGCAGCGCGAGGTGGACGACCGCATCGCGACCCTGGTGGTCGACGGCGCCGTCGCGGAGGGCGACATCGTCCTGGTCGACGTCGAGGACGGCGCGCTCACGGCGCGGGTCGCGGAGCACGCCACGCGGTAGGTGACGGCGCGCCCGGACCCCGGTCCGTGCACGATCGCAACGACCCCGGTACCACCTCGGTACCGGGGTCGTCCCGTGTGCGCAGGAATGCATTCCGAGATTCTTCGAGGAAAGGGTTGCGCATGCATTCCCGGTGTGGATAGTGTTCACGAGCACACCGCGTCAGCACGAGACCGAGAGGGGGGCTGACCATGATGATCACCGCGATGACTCCGTTCCGTGGATTCCGTGGAGCCAGCTGGACCCCGCTCCGGGTCCGCTGACCGCGAGCGTCCCGCACCGCTCGACACCTGCCGTTCCGGCACGTCTGCACTGAGGTCCGCCCTCCGGGGGTGACCTGCCAGGCGTCGCCGGGCCCTGCCCATCCGCACCCGTGACCGCCGACCGTGTCGGCGTGGTCGCGACGGTGTCGGCTGCGCCCGGCGGGGGTACCCGTGCCGGTGCGGCGCTCGTCCAGCGGCATTCCACCACACCGCTCCCGTTCCGATCCGGAACCGTTGCGGAATGCACCGTCCGTGCATTGTTCCGACATTCCCGTCCGCATTCCCGGACGTGGTGTCGTGCCCGTTCTCCGGGCTTGTCGGACTGTCCTCCCGACGGGTTCTTCCGTGGCGCCGGTCGACCGGGTCCTCGTGATGCCCGACCGCCGGGCGTCCGCGCCGGCGCTCCGCCGCACCCTCCGTACCGCCCGTTCTCGGGCACCACTCCCTGAAGGGGAACCACCGTGTCGTCGAAGACCACGTCCACCCGTCCGCCCGACACCGCTGCAGCCGTGCGGCGCGTGTCCCTGGCCGACCGCATCGCCCTGCGCGTCGGCATGTCGCTCATCATCTGGAGTCGTCGGACCCGCCGCGTGCGGCCGTCCGTCGACCACGCGACCCGGCAGCGCCTGGAGCGCGAGCGGCGCGAGCGCGAGCTCGACCTGCTCGTCCGCGGCGCCGCGATGCGCATGTGGCGCTGACCGGCCCGGTCGCCCGACGCCGGGGGCGCTCCGCTGCCGGACCATCTGCACAACGGGGAGCACCTCGCGCCACGCATCGCCGTGGCGCGAGGTGCTCCCCGTTGTGCGACGCGCACCCGAGCCGCTCGGGCCGGGTGCCGAGCGGCGCTCGCGCGCCCGGCGAGCCCGCGGCGGTGCGCCGCCCACGCGGCGGGCGGTGGGGGCGCAGGGAGGTGGGGCGCGCCTCCCGGCCGGCGTCAGCCCGCGCGGTTCGCGACCAGCGCGACCGCGTACGACGCGAACCAGGTGCCCGCCGCCGGGCCGCCGTTGCAGGTGCCGTCGCTCAGGCCCGGGGTCTTGACCCACAGCAGGGCGTCGAGCCCGGTCGTCCCGTTCGCCACGCGCGGGGTCTGCCCGAGCCCGGCGCCGGGCGGGTTGCACCACGTGCCGAGCCAGCCCCGGCCGTTCCGCGACACGTCGACGACGTAGCGGGAGCCACCGGTCAGCGCGCTGAGGCGCTCGGCGTAGGCCTGCTCGCCCTCGAGGGCGTAGAAGTTCGACACGTTCGTGAAGAACCCGCGCGCGCGGTCGATGCCGGCGCGCTGCAGCAGGTCGGCCTGCACGGCGGGCTTGTTCCAGTTCTCGTTGCCGCCGTCGAGGTAGGCGGGCACCCCGGCCGCGGCGAACGCGTCGACCGCGGCCGCGAGGAGTGCCGGGCGCGTGGCGTCCTCCGAGCGGCAGGTCGGCAGGTGCGAGAGCGAGTCCGGCTCGACGAGCACCACCGCCCGGTGCCCGCGGAGCATCCCGGCGATGCGCTCGTTCCACGCGGTGTAGTCGACGGCGGTCAGGCCCCCGGCCGAGAACCCGCCGCAGTCGCGGTTCGGCACCGCGTAGGTGACGAAGACGGGGGTGGTGCCGGACGCCTCGGCGGCGGCGAGGTTGCGCGCGACGACGCGGTCGAGCAGGTCGCCCCGGAGCCAGTCGCCGAGCCAGGTCGCGACCGGCTGCGCGGCGATCGTGCGGGCGGCGGCGGCCTCGGTCGTGCGGCCCTCGGCGGCGAGCCGGGTGGCGGCGACCCCGGCCTGCGCGTCGGGTTGCAGCGTCGGGCCGCCCGCGAAGACCTCGACGGGGGGAGCGGTGCGGAGTGTGCCCGGCGTGACCGGGGGTCGGGCGACGGCGGTCGTGCTCGCGGTGGTGCTGGTCGACCCGCGGGGGACCACGGCGGACGTGCGCGCGGCGGTGCTCCCGCTCGGTGCGGCGATCGCCGGTGCGCCGGTGAGCACGACCGCCCCGGTCAGGAGGGCCGCGGCGGTGACGACGGCTGCCCGGCGCCCGGCCCTGCCCGGGGTCGTCGTCCTGGTCGTCGTCCCGTGGGAGCCGGCCCTGCCCGGGATGGTGGTCCTGTGGTGGTGCACGGTTCCTCCCGACCGGGCGTGTGCCCTGCGCACGCGGTCCCGGTGCCGACCATGGGAACTCCTGCTCCCGTGCCGGGTCGAGCACCAGAAGGAGGGGGTTGACGGCTCCGCGGCGGCGTGGTGCGGGCACGGTCGACTACCGTTGTGCGGTGACCGAAACCGCTGCTGCCCTCGTCGAACGACTCACCGCGATCGTCCCGGACTTCCCGAAGCCGGGGATCCTGTTCCGCGACGTGACGCCGGTCTTCTCCGACCCGGTCGCCTTCGGCCGCGTCTGCGAGGCCCTCGCCGCCCCGTTCGCGATCGGTGCCGGGTTCTCGGCCGTCGCGGGCATCGAGGCACGCGGGTTCGCCCTGGCCGGCGGGATCGCCGCGCAGCACCAGGTCGGCGTCCTGACCGTCCGCAAGGCCGGCAAGCTCCCCGGCGAGGTGCTCAGTGAGCAGTACGCGCTCGAGTACGGCGAGGCCGAACTCGAGCTCCGCCCCGGGCAGCTGCCCCAGGGCACCCGGGTGCTCGTCGTCGACGACGTCCTCGCCACGGGTGGGACCGGTGCGGCGACGATCACGCTGCTCGAGCGCGCCGGGTACGAGGCGATCGGGTTCGCGTCGCTGCTCGAGCTCGACGGGCTGGCGGGTCGGGAGCGCCTGGAGCCGCGCCTGCCCGTGACCACGCTCGGACGCGTCCCCGCCTGAGGCCGCGCACTAGTCTTGACCCACCCCTGATCCAACCGAGGAGCACCACGATCGTGACCGAGTCAGTCGCACCCGCGCCCGCAGACCTTCCCCAGGCACCCGAGCCCCGCACCGCGACGACGACCACGACGGGCACCGAGCTCTTCGCCGGCGTCCGCGGCGTGGTGGCGATCCGCGTCGACGGCGTGCTCAAGGACCTCGCCGCCGACGTGCAGGCGGGCGAGACCGCCGAGCCGGTGACGCTCGACGAGCAGGACGGCCTCGACATCCTCCGCCACTCGGCCGCGCACGTGCTCGCGCAGGCCGTGCAGCAGATCAACCCCGACGCGAAGCTCGGCATCGGCCCGCCCGTCACCGACGGCTACTACTACGACTTCGACGTCGCCGAGCCGTTCACCCCGGACGACCTCAAGGCGATCGAGAAGGGCATGGACCGCATCGTCAAGCAGGCTCAGCGCTTCCGGCGCAAGGTCGTCACGGACGACGAGGCCCGCGAGCTCATGACTGGGGAGCCGTACAAGCAGGAGCTCATCGGGCTCAAGGGCGCCGCTGCCGAGGGTGACTCGGGCGAGAGCGTCGAGGTCGGCGCCGGCGAGCTGACCGTGTACGAGAACGTCGACCCGAAGACCGGCGAGGTCGTCTGGCAGGACCTCTGCCGCGGGCCGCACGTCCCGCACACCCGCTGGATCGGCAACGCCTCGAAGCTCATGCGCGTCGCCGCGGCGTACTGGCGCGGCTCCGAGAAGAACCCGCAGCTGCAGCGCGTCTACGGCACCGCCTGGCCGGACAAGGACCAGCTCAAGGCGTACCTCGTGCGCCTCGAGGAGGCCGCCAAGCGCGACCACCGCAAGCTCGGCGCCGAGCTCGACCTGTTCTCGTTCCCCGACGAGATCGGCTCCGGGCTGGCGATCTTCCACCCGAAGGGCGGCATCATCCGCCGCGAGATGGAGGACTACTCGCGCCGTCGGCACGAGCAGGAGGGCTACTCCTTCGTCTACACGCCGCACATCACCAAGGGCGACCTGTTCGAGCAGTCCGGGCACCTCGGCTGGTACAAGGACGGCATGTTCCCGGCCATGCACATGGACGAGGCGCGCGACGAGGACGGCAACGTCACCCGGCAGGGCGCGGACTACTACCTCAAGCCGATGAACTGCCCGATGCACATCCTGGCGTACCGCTCGCAGGCCCGGTCGTACCGGGACCTGCCGCTGCGGATGTTCGAGTTCGGCACCGTGTACCGCAACGAGAAGTCCGGCGTCATCCACGGCCTGACGCGCGTCCGCGGCATGACCCAGGACGACGCCCACATCTTCACCACCCAGGAGAAGATGAAGGAGGAGCTGACCACGACCCTCGAGTTCGTGCTCTCGCTGCTCCGCGACTACGGCCTCGACGACTTCTACCTCGAGCTGTCCACGAAGGACCCCGAGAAGTACGTCGGCGACGACGACGTCTGGGACATCGCGACGAACACCCTGCGCGAGGTCGCCGAGGAGTCCGGGCTCGAGCTCGTCCCGGACCCCGCGGGTGCCGCGTTCTACGGCCCGAAGATCTCCGTCCAGGCGCGCGACGCCATCGGCCGCACCTGGCAGATGTCCACCGTGCAGCTCGACTTCAACCTGCCCGAGCGCTTCGAGCTCGAGTACACGGCGCCGGACGGCTCCCGGAAGCGCCCGGTGATGATCCACCGCGCCCTGTTCGGCTCGATCGAGCGGTTCTTCGGCGTCCTGACCGAGCACTACGCGGGCGCCTTCCCGGCCTGGCTGTCGCCGGTCCAGGTCGTCGCGATCCCGGTCGCCGCCGAGTACGGCGACTACCTCGACGAGGTCGTCGCGAAGCTCCGCGCGCACGGGGTCCGTGCCGAGGTCGACCACTCGGACGACCGCATGCAGAAGAAGATCCGCACGCACACCAAGGCGAAGGTGCCGTTCCAGCTCATCGCCGGTGGCGACGACCGCGACGCCGGGGCGGTCTCGTTCCGGTTCCGCGACGGCCGCCAGGACAACGGCGTGCCCGTCGACGAGGCGGTCGAGCGCATCACCACCGCGATCCGCGACCGCGCGCGGGTCTGATGGTCGCCGAGCAGCCGGGAGGCTCGCCCGAGGTCCCCGGGACCGGTCACGTCGTCGACGCGGCCGGCGCCGGGGCCGCGGCTGCGCCCGGCGCGACGGACGCGGTCCGCCCCGGGGCCGCCGGCACCGGGTCCGCGGACGACCCGCTGGTCATCCGTGACGCCGCCACCGGCGCCGCGGTGCCGGACGCCTTCCAGCGCCTCTGGAACCCGCACCGGATGGCGTACATCGACGCCGGTCGCGAGGGCAAGGGGCGCGGGCACGAGGACGACTGCCCGTTCTGCGAGGCACCGGGGAAGTCCGACGAGGACGGCCTGATCGTCGCCCGCGGCGAGCACGCGTACGTGCTGCTCAACCTCTTCCCGTACAACAACGGCCACCTGCTGGTCTGCCCCTACCGCCACGTCCCGCTCTACGACGAGGCGACCCCCGACGAGCTCCGCGAGATGGGCGAGCTGACCCAGACCGCGATGCGCGTCCTCCGCGAGGTCTCGCACTGCGACGGCTTCAACATCGGCATGAACCAGGGCGAGGTCGCCGGCGCCGGTGTGGCCGCGCACCTGCACCAGCACGTCGTGCCGCGGTGGGCCTCGGACGCGAACTTCTTCCCGATCATCGCCCGCACGAAGTCGATGTCCCAGCTGTTGGGGGACACCCGCCGTCTCGTCGCGGAGGGCTGGCCCGCTGCGGACTAGACTGTCGGCATCATGAGCGACAGCACCAGCACCTCGGGCACCAACGGCAACGGCACCTCGATCACCGGCTCCGACCGCGTCAAGCGCGGCCTCGCCGAGATGCTCAAGGGCGGCGTCATCATGGACGTCATCGACGCCGAGCAGGCGCGCATCGCGGAAGAGGCCGGCGCGACCGCCGTCATGGCCCTCGAGCGCGTGCCCGCCGACATCCGCGCGCAGGGCGGCGTCGCCCGCATGTCCGACCCGTCGATGATCGAGGAGATCATCGCCGCGGTGTCGATCCCGGTCATGGCGAAGGCCCGCATCGGCCACTTCGTCGAGGCGCAGGTGCTGCAGGAGCTCGGCGTCGACTACATCGACGAGTCCGAGGTGCTGTCGCCGGCCGACTACGTCAACCACATCGACAAGTGGAACTTCACCACCCCCTTCGTCTGCGGTGCCACCAACCTGGGCGAGGCGCTCCGTCGCATCACCGAGGGCGCCGCGATGATCCGCTCCAAGGGCGAGGCCGGCACCGGTGACGTCTCCGAGGCGACCAAGCACATCCGCACCATCTCGAAGGAGATCGCGGCGCTGCGGTACCTCAAGGAGGACGAGCTCTACGTCGCCGCCAAGGAGCTCCAGGCGCCGTTCGACGTCGTCAAGGAGGTCGCCCAGACCGGCAAGCTCCCGGTCGTGCTCTTCACCGCCGGTGGCGTGGCCACCCCGGCCGACGCCGCGATGATGATGCAGCTCGGTGCCGACGGCGTGTTCGTGGGCTCGGGCATCTTCAAGTCGGGCGACCCCGCCGCGCGTGCCGCCGCGATCGTCAAGGCCGTGACCTTCCACGACGACCCCAAGGTCATCGCCGAGGTGTCCCGCGGGCTCGGCGAGGCGATGGTCGGCATCAACGTCGCCGACGTCCCCGCCCCGCACCGTCTCGCCGAGCGCGGCTGGTGAGCGCCCGACCCCGCATCGGGGTCCTGGCGCTGCAGGGTGACTTCCGCGAGCACATCGCCTCGCTGACCGAACTCGGCGCGGACGTCGTGCCGCTCCGCCGCCCGGAAGAAATCGACACCCTCGACGGTGTCGTGATCCCCGGCGGCGAGTCGAGCGTCATGGACAAGCTCTCGCGGGCGTTCGGCGTGGCCGAGCCCCTGTCGGCCGCGGTCCGCGCCGGGCTGCCGACGTACGGCACGTGCGCGGGCATGATCATGCTCTCGTCGCGGATCGCCGCGGGCATCCCCGGGCAGCAGACGCTCGACGTGCTCGACACCACCGTGCGGCGGAACGCGTTCGGCAGCCAGAACGACTCCTTCGAGACCGACATCCCGATGCCGGCGCTCGGTGAGGCCCCGGTGCACGCGGTCTTCATCCGGGCCCCCGTGGTGGAGCAGCACGGCGCGGGCGTCGAGGTCCTCGGTGCCCTCGCCGACGGGCAGGTCGTCGCCGTGCAGCAGGGCAACGTGCTCGCGAGCGCGTTCCACCCGGAGGTCGCGGGCGAGGACCGCTTCCACCGCCGCTTCCTGGCGATGGTCGCGTCGGCCTGACGCGACCCGCGGGGCGGCGGCGATCCGCGCCTCCCGGCCGGTAGACTGGTGCGGATCTTCCGCTAGACGCAAGGAGCACCGTGTCCGGGCATTCCAAGTGGGCAACGACCAAGCACAAGAAGGCCGTCATCGACAGCCGTCGTGCCAAGTCGTTCGCCAAGCTCATCAAGAACATCGAGGTCGCGGCCAAGATGGGCGGTGCCGACCTGTCGGGCAACCCGACCCTGGTCGACGCGGTCCAGAAGGCCAAGAAGACCTCGGTGCCGAACGACAACATCGACCGCGCCATCAAGCGCGGCGCCGGCCTGACCGGTGAGTCGATCGAGTACACGACGATCATGTACGAGGGCTACGGCCCGAACGGCGTCGCGATGCTCGTCGAGTGCCTCACGGACAACAAGAACCGTGCCGCGGCTGAGGTCCGCACGGCGATGTCGCGCAACGGCGGCACCATGGCCGACCCGGGCAGCGTCGCGTACAACTTCTCCCGCAAGGGCGTCATCTCGGTGTCGAAGGTCGACGGCCTCGACGAGGACACCGTCATGACGGCCGTGCTCGACGCGGGTGTCGAGGACGTCATCGACCAGGGCGGCGGCTTCGAGGTCATCACCGAGGCGTCCGACCTCGTGGCGGCCCGCACCGCGCTGCAGGAGGCCGGCATCGACTACGACTCGGCCGACGCCGAGTTCGTGCCGGGGCTCAAGGTCCCGATCGACGCCGACACCGCGCGCAAGGTCTTCAAGCTGATCGACGCGCTCGAGGACAGCGACGACGTGCAGAACGTCTACGCGAACTTCGACATCCCCGCGGACGTCCAGGCCGAGCTCGACGAGGACGAGGACTAGGCAGATGCTCCGGGTGCTCGGGGTCGACCCCGGGCTGACCCGGTGCGGCGTCGGCGTGGTCGAGGTCGCACCGAACCGGCGCGCCCGGCTCGTGCACGTCACGGTCGTGCGCACGCCGGCTGACATGGCGCTCGAGCAGCGCCTGCTCCGCATCGCCGACGGCATCGCCGCCGAGATCGACGAGCACCGTCCGGACGCCGTCGCGGTCGAGCGGGTGTTCGCGCAGGCGAACGTCCGGACCGTGATGGGGACGGCGCAGGCCGCCGGGCTCGCCCTGCACGCCGCCGCGGCGCGCGGGCTGCCCGTCGGGCTGCACACCCCCTCCGAGGTGAAGGCCGCGGTCACGGGGTACGGCAACGCCGACAAGCGGCAGGTCCAGACGATGATCGCGCGGGTGCTCGGTCTCGACGAGGCCCCGAAGCCCGCCGACGCCGCGGACGCGCTCGCCCTGGCCGTGTGCCATGCCTGGAGGCTCGGATCGCCCGACCGGGTCGGCCCCGGTCCGGCGACGCTCACCCCGGCGCAACGCGCGTGGCGCGAGGCGCAGAACGGCGGGACCGCGGACTCGCCGCTCGCGCGTGCCGCGGCGGCCGCCGCGCGCCCGAACGGGGCAGCCGCCGCGCGTCGCGCGGCCGCCCGCCAGGCCTGATCCGACGCGTCGTGGCCGGCCTGGTCCACCGCTGCCCGTCCGAGCGCCTCCGTCGGCGCGCTGCTGGCCGGGTCGACCGCAGCCGGGCAGGCGTGCCCGTCGCCGCGCGGCGGTCCGGTGCCGTCGGTGGGCGGCCCTAGGCTCGTGGGCATGATCGCGAGTCTCCGGGGCACCTGCATCGACGTCGCCGGATCGGCCGTGGTGGTCGAGGCCGGGGGAGTGGGCTACGCCGTCACCGTCACCCCGGCCCACGCCCTGACCATGCGCCAGGGTTCCGAGGTGTTCCTGCGCACCGCGATGATCGTGCGCGAGGACGAGCACCTGCTCTTCGGGTTCGAGTCGACCGATGCGCTCCAGGTGTTCGACCTGCTCCGGAGCGTGTCCGGCGTCGGACCGAAGTCGGCGATGGGCGTCCTGGCGCACCTCGACCCGTCCCAGGTCGCGAACGCCGTCGCGAACGAGGACGACGCGGCCTTCCGCAAGGTGTCCGGCATCGGTCCGAAGACCGCGAAGCTCATCACGGTCGCCCTGGCCGGCAAGCTCGTCGCGTTCGAGCGGGCCCCCGCCGGTGCGCCCGTCGCGGGTGCCGCCGGTGCGCACCCGGCCGCGCTCGACGTCGTGTCGGCGCTCATCGGCCTCGGCTGGCGCGAGGACGCCGCGCAGTCCGCCGTCGACGCGGTCGTCGCAAACGACCCCGGCGCCGCAGCCATGGGCACGCAGTCGCTCCTCCGTGCCGCGCTCGGCACCCTCCGCCCGACGGGTGCGGGCCGGTGAGCGGCATCACGTCCGCCGGTGCCGAGTCCCAGGAGGAACTCGCCTTCGAGGGCGCGCTCCGCCCGAAGTCCCTCGACGAGTTCGTCGGGCAGCGCAAGGTCCGCGGGCAGCTCGACCTGCTGCTCAAGGCCGCAGCGATGCAGGAGCGCACGCCCGACCACATCCTGATGGCCGGTCCGCCCGGCCTCGGCAAGACGACGCTCGCGATGATCGTCGCCCACGAGTCCGGTCGCCCGCTGCGCATGTCGAGCGGCCCGGCGATCCAGCACGCCGGCGACCTCGCCGCGGTGCTGTCGTCCCTGGTCCCCGGCGAGGTCCTGTTCATCGACGAGATCCACCGCATGGCGCGATCGGCGGAGGAGATGCTCTACCTCGCGATGGAGGACTTCCGCATCGACGTCATGGTGGGCAAGGGTGCCGGCGCGACGAGCATCCCGCTCGACCTCGCCCCGTTCACCCTCGTCGGCGCCACGACGCGGGCGGGCTTGCTGCCGAACCCGCTGCGCGACCGCTTCGGCTTCACCGCCCACCTCGAGTTCTACGAGAAGGGCGAACTCGAGCAGGTCCTCATCCGGGCGGCGCACCTGCTCGACCTGCAGATCGACCGGACCGCCCTGCGGGAGATCGCGGGCCGCTCCCGCGGGACGCCGCGCATCGCGAACCGCCTGCTGCGGCGCGTCCGGGACTTCGCCCTCGTGCACCGCACGTCCGACGGGATGGCGGCGGTGCAGGGTGCGCTCGACCTCTACGACGTCGACGAACTCGGCCTGGACCGTCTCGACCGCGCCGTGGTCGAGACGATGCTCACCCGGTTCGACGGCGGCCCGGTCGGCCTGAACACCCTCGCGGTCTCGGTGGGCGAGGAGTCCGAGACGATCGAGTCGGTCGTCGAGCCGTTCCTCGTCCGCGTCGGCCTCGTCACGAGGACCCCGCGCGGGCGCATCGCCACGCCGCAGGCCTGGCGGCACTTCGGCCTCACGCCGGGCGCGGGTGCCGCTGCGCAACCAGGACTCCCCATCGACGACTAGACCGCGTGGTATGTTGTGTACCGCCCAGCGGACACCCCGCGCGACAGCACCGTGCAGGACCGCCCGCCGACCCGTGCCCTAGACTGCTACGGCCCGAAGTCGAGCAACCAGAGAAGGCAACGCCCCCATGGACCAATCCATCTTCCTCATCGTCATCATCGTCGCGTTCGCAGCCTTCATGTTCTACAGCTCGCGCAAGCGCAAGAAGCAGCAGTCCGAGCTGCAGACGAAGATGCAGCCGGGTGCCCGCGTCATGCTGTCCTTCGGCCTGTACGGCACGCTGCTCTCCGTCGACGACGAGAAGGTCACCGCCGACGTCGAGATCGCCCCGGGCACCGTCGTGACCGTCCACCGCCAGACGCTCTCGCGCGTGGTGGACGACAACGCCTCCGACGTCGAGGAGACCCCTGTCGTCACCGACACCGCGGCCGCTGCCCCGGTGCTCGACCTCGGCAAGGACGACACCGACCGCCGCGTCGAGCCGGAGTTCGGCGAGCGGGTCGAGCCGGTCGACCCCGACGTGACCAAGCGCAAGACCGAAGACTGACACCCCGGGCCACCGGGTCCCTCGGGACCCGGTGGCCTCACCTCTGCCGCCGGCGTCGCCGTCGGTCCTGACAGAAAGACGAGACGACCGGTGGCACGATCGACACCCGTCAAGAAGGCGCTGCGTTCGCTCACCTGGTTGGTGATCATCATGGCGGCCCTCGCAGGCCTCAACACCGCGGCGTCGGTGCTGGCCGCCAACACCAAGGACGACACGGGCAAGTGGTTCGCCGGTGCGAGCTGGGTGCCGGAACTGGCGCTCGACCTGCAGGGCGGCACGCAGCTCACCCTCGCGGCGCAGAACACCGAGGGCGGCTCGGTCACCTCGCAGCAGCTGAACCAGGCGGTCAACATCATCCGCCAGCGCATCAACGCGACGGGTGTCTCCGAGTCCCAGATCAACACGCAGGGCACGAACAACATCGTCGTGTCCATCCCGGGCAAGCCGGACAAGGCGACGATCGACCGGATCGAGGCGGCGGCGAAGCTGACCTTCCGTCCGGTGCTCACCACCTCGGCCGCGACGAACGCCGCCGTCGGCGGTGACTCCGCAACCGCGTCGCCGACGCCCTACACCCCGCCGGCCTCGCTGCCCGCGACGCCGAGCGCGAAGCCGACCGACGCGAGCGACCTGAACCAGATCACGCCGCGCCTGCAGGACCTGTACACGAACTACGACTGCAAGGCGCCGGGCGACGTCACCACCGCGCCCGACGACGAGCCGCTCGTCACCTGTGACGCCGACGGCACCGCGAAGTTCGTGCTCGGCCCGGTCGAGGTCTCCGGCGCGGACATCAGCAACGCGACCTCGGGCCTCGCCCAGGACTCGCAGGGTGCGACCACGGGCCAGTGGGCCGTGAACCTGACGTTCAACGGCGACGGCTCGAAGGACTTCAGCAGCGTCACGAACCGTCTCGTCAAGCTGCAGTCCCCGCAGAACCAGTTCGCGATCGTCCTCGACGGGACGGTCATCACCGCGCCGGCGACGAACGCCGCGATCACCAACGGCAAGGCGCAGATCACCGGCAACTTCACCGCCGAGTCCGCGAAGACCCTGGCCGACCAGCTGAAGTACGGCGCGCTGCCGATCAACTTCCAGGTGCAGTCGAACGAGAACATCTCGGCGACGCTCGGGACCGCGCAGCTGATCGGCGGCCTCGTCGCCGGCCTGATCGGCCTGATCCTGGTGATCATCTACTCGGTCATCCAGTACCGGGCGCTCGCGTTCGTCACCGTCCTGTCGCTCGGCGTCGCCGCCGCGCTGACCTACCTCGTCATCGCGATCATGTCGTGGCGCGTCGACTACCGACTGTCGCTCGCGGGTGTGGCCGGCCTCATCGTGGCCATCGGCATCACCGCGGACTCGTTCATCGTCTACTTCGAACGCATCCGTGACGAACTGCGCGACGGACGCGGGCTCGAGAGCGCCGTCGAGGCCGGGTGGAAGCGCGCCCTCCGCACGATCCTCGCGTCGGACTCGATCAACTTCCTCGCCGCGGTCGTGCTCTACGTCCTGGCGGTCAGCGACGTGAAGGGCTTCGCCTTCACCCTGCTGCTGACGACCCTGATCGACGTCGTCGTGGTCGTGCTCTTCACCCACCCGATGATGCAGCTCATCGCCCGCAGCCGGTTCTTCGGCGAAGGACACCGGTTCAGCGGGCTCGACCCGGCCGCGCTCGGCGCCGTCTACCGCGGTCGCGCGCAGTTCCGCGCCCCCGTCGTCGACGGCAAGCGGCAGCGGAGCGCGGGCGAGGCGCAGCGTCGCCAGACCATCGCCGAGCGCAAGGCGCAGCAGAACGCGGGCACCACCGGCTCGACCACGGACGGGAAGGACGACTGATGGCCAGCTTCAGCCAGTTCGGCAGCGACCTCTACACGGGCAAGCGCTCGTACGACATCGTCGGCCGGCGCAAGACCTGGTACCTCGTCGCGATCATCGCGATCGTCGTCTCGCTCGCGGTGCCGTGGCTCCGCGGCGGCTACCAGCTCGGCATCGAGTTCACCGGTGGTTCGGAGTTCACGATCTCGAACGCGAAGGACCTCGACCAGTCGATCGCGACCCGCACGGTCGAGTCGATCGTCCCCGAGGGCATCCCGCGCGTCTCGCAGGTCGGCCAGGACGGCATCCGCGTCCAGACCGAGCAGCTGACCGACCGTCAGACGAGCGACGTCCAGGACGCCCTGGCGAAGGCGTACGACGTCTCCGACGACCAGGTCGCCTCCACCTACATCGGGGCGACGTGGGGTGCCGACGTGCTCGCACAGGCCATCCGCGGTCTCGTGATCTTCCTGGCACTGGCCGCGGTCGTCATGGCGCTGTACTTCCGCACCTGGAAGATGTCGCTCTCGGCGATGGTGGCGCTCCTGCACGACCTGCTCATCACCGCGGGCGTCTACGGCATCGTTGGCCTCGAGGTCACCCCGGCCGCCGTCATCGGCTTCCTGACGATCCTCGGGTACTCGCTCTACGACACCGTCGTGGTCTTCGACAAGGTGCGCGAGAACACGTCGCAGGAGTCGCACCGGACGTTCACGCAGTCGGTCAACCTCGCGGTGAACCAGACGCTCGTGCGCTCCATCAACACCTCCGTGGTGGCGCTGCTGCCCGTCGCGGCGATCCTCTTCATCGGGTCGTACGTGCTCGGTGCCGGCACGCTGCGGGACATCTCGCTCGCGCTGTTCATCGGCATCATCGTCGGCACCTACTCGACGATCTTCATCGCGTCGCCGATGTACGCGCACCTGCGCGAGAACGAGCCCAAGGTGAAGCAGGCCGACGAGAAGAAGCGCCAGGCCGCCGCCAAGCGGCAGCGCGAGGTCGACGCGACCGCCGAGGCCGTCTGATGGCGGTCGAGGTCCAGGACGTCGACGTCGCCGAGGCGCGTCGTCGCATCGACGCCGGTGCACGGCTGTTCGACGTCCGCGAGCAGGGGGAGTGGGACGCGGTGCACGCGCCGGAGGCCACCCTCGTGCCGATGTCCGAGCTCGTCGGGCGCTGGCAGGAGATCGACGGGGGTGACCAGCCCGCGATCGTGGTCTGCCACTCCGGCGCCCGCTCGGCCCGGGTCGTCGCGGCACTCGAGCAGTCGGGTGTGCCGGCCGTGAACCTGACGGGCGGCATGGTCGCGTGGGAGCAGGCGGGCCAGCCGGTCGTGCACGGTGGCCAGGTGGAGCACACCGACGCCCACGGCGAACCGCGTCACGAGCACTGACCGGACGCGCGTAGTCTTGCTGGACCGTACCCGGAAACCGGTCGCTGGAGGCGCTTCATGACGGACACCCGTGAGTCCACGCCCCAGGGCGGTCCTGCGCAACGAGCCGGTGGTCAGGACGCCAGTCGTCCCGGCTCGGCCCCGCGCCCGTCGAGTCCGCTCGGACCGAACACGACGGGGAACATCGGCTCGCTCCGGTCCCTCCTGCCGCGTCTGTTCTCGCGTGCGCAGCCCGCGGGCGCGGTCGACACGCTGATCCGCACGGTCCGTTCGCACCACCCCAAGGCCGACGTCACGCTCATCGAGCGGGCGTACTCGGTCGCCGAGCGCGCCCACGACGGGCAGAAGCGCAAGTCAGGTGAGCCCTACATCACCCACCCGGTGGCGGTCGCGCAGATCCTCGCGGACCTCGGCATCGGCACGATCACGATCGCGGCGGCACTCCTCCACGACACGGTCGAGGACACCGACTACCAGCTCGACCAGCTGCGCGCCGACTTCGGCGACGAGATCGCGATGCTCGTCGACGGCGTCACGAAGCTCGACAAGGTCAAGTACGGCGACAGCGCGCAGGCCGAGACCGTCCGCAAGATGGTCATCGCGATGTCGAAGGACATCCGCGTCCTCGTCATCAAGCTCGCCGACCGGCTGCACAACGCCCGGACCTGGGGCTTCGTCGAGTCCGCCTCGGCCACGCGCAAGGCCAAGGAGACGCTCGAGATCTACGCGCCCCTCGCGCACCGGCTCGGCATCCAGATGATCAAGCTGGAGCTCGAGGATCTGTCGTTCGCGGTCCTGCACCCGAAGCTCTACGTCGAGATCGACAGCCTGGTCAAGGAACGGCAGCCGAAGCGCGAGCAGTTCGTGCAGAACGTCATCGGCACGCTCAAGAAGGACCTCAAGTCGTCGAAGATCCGCGGCGACGTGATGGGCCGACCGAAGCAGTACTACTCGATCTACCAGAAGATGATCGTGCGCGGGCGCGAGTTCGACGAGATCTACGACCTGGTCGGCATCCGCGTCCTCGTGCCGACCGTGCGCGACTGCTACGCGATGCTCGGTTCGGTGCACGCGCGGTGGACCCCGCTGCCCGGTCGCTTCAAGGACTACATCGCGACCCCGAAGTTCAACCTGTACCAGTCGCTGCACACCACGGTCCTCGGGCCGCAGGGGCGCGCGGTCGAGATCCAGATCCGCACGCACGAGATGCACCAGCGAGCCGAGTTCGGTGTCGCGGCGCACTGGAAGTACAAGCAGCGGGCGCAGGGCCGCGACGTCGACACGACGAGCACCGACGACCAGGACATGGCGTGGCTCGCCCACATCACCGACTGGCAGGCCGAGACGAGCGACCCGGGGGAGTTCCTCGACTCGCTGCGGTACGAGATCGGTGCGAAGGAGACGTACGTCTTCACGCCCCAGGGCAAGGTCATCGGGCTCCCCGCAGGTGCCACCCCGGTCGACTTCGCCTACGCCGTGCACACCGAGATCGGGCACCGCACGATGGGTGCGAAGGTCAACGGCCGCCTGGTGCCGCTCGAGAGCCAGCTCTCCAGCGGTGACGTCGTCGAGATCTTCACGTCGAAGAACCCCGACTCCGGGCCGAGCCAGGACTGGCTGACCTTCGTCCGGAGCCCCCGGGCCCGGAACAAGATCAAGCAGTGGTTCACGAAGGAGCGCCGCGAGGAAGCCATCGAGCAGGGTCGTGACGCGATCGCGCGGGCGATGCGCAAGCAGAACCTCCCGTTGCAGCGGATCATGAGCCAGGACTCCATCTCCGAGGTCGCGTCGTCGATGCGCTACGACGACGTCTCGGCGCTGTACGCGGCGATCGGCGAGGGACACGTCTCGACCCAGTCGGTCATCGAGAAGGTGCTCGGCAACGTGCAGACCGAGACCGAGACGGACGAGTCCGAGCTCGCCTTCCCCCGGCAGGTCACGAGCCGGCAGCTGCGCAACAGCGACAGCGGCGTGCTGGTCCGCGGTGCGCCGGACATCCTCGTCAAGCTCGCGAAGTGCTGCACCCCGGTGCCGGGCGACCAGATCGTCGGGTTCATCACCCGCGGCCAGGGCGTGTCGGTGCACCAGGCGTCGTGCACGAACGTGAAGTCGCTCATGAACGAGCCGGACCGGATGATCGAGGTCGAGTGGGCCCCGTCGTCCAAGTCGGTGTTCCTCGTGCAGATCCAGATCGAGGCGCTCGACCGTTCCGGTCTGCTCAGCGACGTCACGCGGGTCCTGACCGACCACCACGTGAACATCCTGTCGGCCACGGTCTCGACCTCGTCCGACCGGCTCGCGCTGAGCCGGTTCGTGTTCGAGATGGGCGACACGACGCACCTCGACCGGGTCCTCAACGCGGTGCGCCGCATCGACGCCGTCTACGACGTGTACCGGGTCAGCGCGGGCTGAACCTCCGGGTCAGCGCGGGCTGAGCCTCCGGGTCAGCGCGGGCTGAGCCTCCGGGTCGTCGTGCGGCCGAGCCTCCGGGTCGTCGTGCGGCCGAGCCCTCCGGGTCGGCGAGCCGCTGTGCCCCACCACACCGGTCGGGCTGACCTGCCGGTCAGGACCGGGTCGGTCCGGCTCGGCCGGTCAGGGTCCGGAGCCGTCGCGCGGCCTGGCGCACCATCGGGACGGTACCGAGCGCGTCGAGCGCCGCGTGCACGGCGTCCTCGTCGACCGTGCCGGTCACCAGCAGGCCGTGCACCGCACCGGCGGACGCGTCGTCGAAGCCGTCCTGCACCCGGAGCAGGTCGACCGCCGTGCGCAACGGTGTGGTGACGGCGACCGTCCCGAACCGGACGACGTCGGTCGGCGGGAGTCGGACCTCGCGCAGGCGCACGTCCGGGTCCACCGGCACGCGGACGCGCGACGGCAGGCTGACCTCGAGGGGCTCGGGTGCCCGCGAGCACGCGCCCCAGATCCAGGCGGCACTGCGCCCGCTCGCGACGAGCCGCGGGTCCGGCAGACGCCAGCCGTGCGCAGCGGCTCGGAGGGCAGGGTCCTGGGGCTCGGCGGGGGAGGCCCAGCACGGCCCCACCGCGACGAGCTCCCCGGCGAGGACCGCCGCGTGCAGCTCGGCGACCGGCCAGTCGTCGCTGGTCACGAGGCGGGGCGACGACACCCGCTCATCCTGCCCGACCATGCCCGTCGGCTGCACCCCCTGTGGAGAGCGACCGAGCACCGCCGGTGCCTCGGCTCAGCGCAGCACGTCGGCCCGGTGCACGAGCGCGGCTGCACCGATGAGCGGCCCGTCCTGCGACAGCCCGGTCGGCACGATCTGCACCTTCGTCACGAACCCGAACTCGACGCGCTCGGCGACCGCCTCGCGGGCGTACGCGAACAGGTCGGGGCTGACGTGCGAGAACCCGCCGCCGATCGCGACGACCTCGAGGTCGACCAGGCTCGCGGCGGACGCGATGGCCTGTCCGAGCGCCCGACCACTGCGCCGGACGGCTGCGACCGCGACCTCGTCGTCGGCGGCGTACGCAGCCGCGAGCTCCTCGCCCGTGGTCCCGGTGAAGCCCTGGCGTCGGGCCCAGGCGACGGTCTTCGGGCCGCTCGCGACGGCCTCGAGGCAGCCGGTCCCACCGCAGGCGCACGGGTCGTCGTACCCGCCGCACTCGACGTGCCCGATGTGCCCGGCGTTGCCGGTGGGCCCGCTCACGGTGCGGCCGTGCAGGATCAGCCCGCCGCCGACACCGGTCGAGACGATCATGCCCATCACGTGGTCGTGGCCCTGCGCGGCGCCGACCCAGTGCTCGGCGAGCGTGATCGCGAGGCCGTCCATGCGGAGCGTCACCGGCACACCGGCCGGCACGTGCGCGGCGACACGGTCGCGCAGCGGGTAACCGCGCCAGACGGGCATGTTGAGCGGCGACACCAGGCCGTGCTGCTCGTCGACCGGTCCCGCCGAGCCGACGCCGACACCGACCAGTTCGGCGTCCGCGGGCAGCGCCGCGAGGGCGCTCGTGACGACCTGGTCGACTGCGGCCTGCAGCTCCTCCGAGGTCCGGCCGGGCCCGGTCGGGCTGCGGAAGCGCGTGGCCGGCAGGACGACGCCGTCGTCGGAGACGAGGGCCGCCTCGACCTTCGTGCCGCCCAGGTCGACGGCGAGGGCCAGGCGTGCGCCGGCGGTGGTCGGACCGGTGGTCGCCGGTTCCGGGGACGAGGTGGTGGTCATGCGCGCTCCGATGCGGCGGATGGACGGGAGGCCCGGCCCGGCTCGGTGACGTTCGTCGCGTCCGGCACGGCTCGGTCCGGTGGTGGTGGGTGCTCTCGATCGCAGGTGCGGACGGGAGCAGGGTGTCCCGCCCACCCGGCTGTGCCGGGTGGGCGGGTCGACGTCAGTAGGACGACGTGTCGTCGCCCGCGGTCGACGCGGTGCCCGTCGCGGCGCGGTGGGCGACCTCGTCGAGGATGCGTGCCGACGCGCTCGTGCCGATGCGGTCCGCACCCGCCTCGACCATCGCGAGCAGGGTGTCGAGGCCGCGGACACCGCCGGAGGCCTTGACGCCCGTGTCGGGCCCGACGGTCTCGCGCATGAGGCGGATGTGCTCGACGGTCGCGCCGCCGCCGGCGAAGCCCGTCGAGGTCTTCACGAACGCGGCACCGGCCGACTGCGCGGCACGGCAGGCGGCGACGACCTCGTCGTCGGTGAGGAACGCGGTCTCGAGGATCACCTTGACGACGGTGTCACCGGCGGCGTCGACGACCGCGCGGACGTCCTGCTCGACGCGGGCCCAGTCACCGGAGCGGGCGGCGCCGATGTCCTGCACCATGTCGAGCTCGAACGCGCCGTCGGCGAGTGCCTGCAGCGACTCGGCGACCTTGGTCGCGGTGGTCGTCGTGCCGTGCGGGAAGCCGATGACCGTCCCGACGCCGACGCCGGTGCCGCGGAGGCGTTCGACCGCGTGCGCGACGTCGCTCGGACGGACGCACACGCTGAACACGCGGTGCGCCGCGGCCTCGTCGAGCTGCGCGTCGACGTCGTCGCGGGTCAGCTCGGGCTTGAGGATCGCGTGGTCGATGAGGGCACGGACGGCATCGGCGTCGAGGGCGACCGGACCGGCGGGGGAGGCTGCGTTGTCCACCCGGCAAGCCTACCCGGAGGCGGCGCGCGTACCGTGCCCTGCATGCAGGTCCTCGTCACCGGCGCCACCGGCTACATCGGTGGTCGGCTCGTCCCCCGTCTCCTCGAAGCCGGACACCAGGTCCGGGTGTTCGTCCGCACCCCGCGGAAGCTGCAGGACGTCCCCTGGCACGACGACGTCGAGGTCGCCGCGGGTGACCTGCAGGACGCCGAGGCCGTCCGTGCCGCCGTGCAGGGCGTCGAGGCCGTCTACTACCTGGCGCACGCGATGGGCGCAGACGGCGACTTCGAGCAGGCCGAGCGCGACGCCGTGGAGACGATGGCGCGCGAGGGCCGGGACGCCGGGGTGCGGCGCTTCGTGTACCTCGGTGGCCTGCACCCGGAGGGCGAGCTGTCGAAGCACCTCCGCAGCCGCAAGGAGGTCGGCGACGTGCTGCTCGCGTCGGGCGTCCCGACGATCGCGTACCAGGCCGGCGTCGTCATCGGCTCGGGGAGCACCTCGTTCGAGATGATCCGCCACGTGACCGACGTCCTGCCGTGGATGCCGGCGCCCCGGTGGGTCCGGAACCGGATCCAGCCGATCGCGGTGCGCGACGTCCTGTACTACCTCGTCGCCGCGCTCGACATCCCCGCCGACGTGAACCGGACCTTCGACATCGGCGGTCCCGACGTCCTCAAGTACGGGCAGATGCTCAACGGCTACGCGGTCGAGGCGAAGCTGCCCCAGCGGCGCTTCACGGTGCTGCCCGTCCTGACCCCCGGGCTGTCCGCGCACTGGTTCAACATCGTGACCCCCATCCCGAAGAAGCTCGCGACGCCGATCATCGAGTCGCTGCAGTTCGAGTGCGTCCAGCGCGAGCACGACATCGACGACCTCGTGCCCCGGCCCGAGGGCGGGCTCACCTCGTACCGACGTGCGGTCCGTCTGGCGCTCGCGCGGATGCGGTCGGGCGAGGTCGAGACGAGCTGGCGGAGCGCGACCCTGTCGGCCACCCCCGCCGACCCGCTGCCGAGCGACCCCGACTGGGCGGGCCACACCGTCTACGTCGACGACCGCCGACGGCACACGTCCGCGTCCGCCGAGGACGTCTGGCGCGTCGTCGAGGGCATCGGCGGCGACAACGGCTGGTACTCGTTCCCGCTGGCGTGGGTCGCCCGCGGCTGGATGGACAAGCTCGCCGGCGGGGTCGGCCTGAGCCGCGGCCGTCGCGACCCGAAGCGCCTCGAGCAGGGCGACGCACTCGACTGGTGGCGCGTCGAACGCCTCGAGCGCGGCCGGTACCTCCGCCTCCGCGCCGAGTTCAAGTCGCCGGGCCGCGCGTGGCTCGAGATGACCGTCACCCCGAACGAGGCCGGCGGCAGCGACTACCACCAGCGTGCTATCTACTTCCCGCAGGGCCTGTCCGGTCGGCTGTACTGGTACGGGATCCTGCCCTTCCACGGCGTGATCTTCCCCGGCATGGTCGAGCGGATCACGGCGGCCGCCGAGCGGGAGTCCGAGCACACGGAGTCGACGGGGCGGAACTGGACCCAGCATGATGGGACCCAGCAACCCGCACACGAGGAGGCAGCATGACCGCGCAGGCCGCGACCGAGCACCAGGGCACCGTCCTGTTCCTCGGCGACAGCATCACCGAGCAGGGGTCGTGGGACCAGTGGCTCCCGGGCGAACGCACCGTCAACCAGGGTGTCGGGGGTGACACCACCGACGGCGTGCTCGCGCGCCTCGACGACGTGGTCGCCGCGAAGCCCGAGTCGATCGTGCTCCTCATCGGCACGAACGACTTCGGCAACCACCGGTCGAGCGTCGAGCACGTCGTCCGCGGCGTCGAGTCGATCCTCGTCACCCTCCGCCGCGAGCTACCGGGCGTCCGCCTGCTCCTCGTGTCGATCCTGCCGCGCCAGGCAGACTGGTCCGCCAAGATCGAGGAGGCGAACCGGCACCTGCGCCAGTTCGTCGCCACGTGCCACGCGCAGTACCTCGACCTGTGGCCGGCGCTGGCCGACGGTGACCACCTCGACGAACGCTTCACCGAGGACGGCCTGCACCTGACCGAGGACGGCTACCGCGCCGTCGTCGACGAGCTCGTCCCGGCACTCGAGCGTCTGCGCGGGCTCCCGCCGATGTCCCGACCGATCCAGGCGATCGACCTCGAGGAGGCCGACGCCTGATGGCGCGGAAGGGTCGCCCCCCGGCGGGGTCGTCGCTGCACGGCGTCCCGGCGGGTCCGACCCGGTCCGCCGCGGGTCGCACGGCCCCCGTGGGCGGTGCCACGGGTACACCCGGGTACACGCGTCCCGCCCTGGCCCCGTCGCTGCTGGCAGCGATCGTCCTGCTCGCCTGCGTCGCCGTGATCGACTCGTCGGCGTTCGTGTTCGCGCGCTGGGGCATCACGGTGCTCGCGCTGATCGTGCTCGTCTTCGCCGTGCGCGGGCGGGTCTGGTGGGCCGCGGTGCTGACCGCCGCGATCGCGGTGTGCTGGAACCCCGTGGTGGTCGTGCCGATCCCGGGGCAGGTCTGGGCAGCCCTGCAGCTGCTCGCCGCGGCCCTGTTCATCGTCGTGGGGATCGTCGTGAAGGTGCCCCGCGGGACGGACGCGACCACCGCCTCCCGTCCCTGACCGGCGACCGACCGCCGGCCGCGGGACGGAGCCGGGACCGGCCTCCGGACCGCACCCGGGCACCCGCCTCCCGCAGGCCGGGCGGCCCAGCGGTGCCGCGCGGACCGGGCCGCCGTCCGGACGGTAGGATCGGGAAGGTCGGGCGCAGGGCCCGACGGCGACCCGAAGGGCATGGATGAGCCACGAGACCGAGCCGGCGACCGAGAGTCCTCTGCTGAACCCTCGACCGTCCTCCGGCGGTCTCGACCGTCCCGACGTCGTGGTCCGGAAAGGCCGCCTCACGTTGGTGAACGGGCACCTCACGCCCCAGCAGTCGATGATCGAGGACCTCCTGTTCCTCGACGACGCGCTCACCGCCGGTGACGTCGACCACCTCCTCATCCGTGGCAACGACCAGCGGCCGGTGATCGCGCTCGACGAGCGCGACCGGCAGCGCGCCGAGAGCGCGATCATGGCGGCGTCGGCGAACGAGCCGTTCTACGCGAAGCCGCCGGGGGAGCCCGCCGTGCTCGTCATCGACGACGGCCTCGGCTCGCCGGAAGAGCCCGTCCTGCGCGTGTTCCGCCCGCGGCTCGAGCCGCTCGGCCGTCTCCGCTACGGCGCCGAGACGAGCGTGCAGGTCGAGTTCTGGCGGGTGACGGACACCGAGGTCCTCGCCCCGGTCGAGAACGCGCTCATGCGCCGCAGCCTGCCGGTCGACGAGTTCGTCCTGG
This sequence comes from Curtobacterium sp. MCBA15_012, assembly GCF_001864935.2. NCBI lineage: Bacteria > Bacillati > Actinomycetota > Actinomycetes > Micrococcales > Microbacteriaceae > Curtobacterium > Curtobacterium sp. MCBA15_012. The sequence continues at coordinate 1,818,256 of NZ_CP126267.1, forward strand.
TCGACATCGAGCGCTACGGCCGGACCTGGCGCACCGTCGAGCACATGTTCGACGACCACGTCTCGGACATCCGGTTCCCGATCGACATCGTGTTCTCGTGGGTGGACGGCAACGCGATCGAGTACCAGCGCGCCCGTCAGGCAGCGCAGGCGAACGCGGTGCTCGGCGAGGGCGACGACGCCCCCGCGCGGTTCCGGCAGATCGACGAGCTGAAGTACGCGCTCCGGTCGGTGCACACGTTCGCGCCCTGGATCCGGCAGATCTACATCGCCACGGATTCGCCGGCGCCGAAGTGGCTCGCCGACCACCCCAAGGTCCGCATCGTCCGCAGCGAGGAGTTCTTCGCCGACCCCTCCGTCCTGCCGACGCACAACTCGCAGGCCGTCGAGTCGCAGCTGCACCACATCCCGGGCATCAGCGAGCACTTCATCTACTCGAACGACGACATGTTCTTCGGGCGCACGGTCGACCCGTCGGTGTTCTTCAGCCCGGGGTCCGTGACGAAGTTCATCCTCGCGACGACCCGCATCGGACTCGGCTCGAACAACCCGGCGCGCAGCGGGTTCGAGAACTCGGCGCGCGTCAACCGGCGGCTGCTGCAGCAACGCTTCGGTGCGGTGACCACGAGGCACCTCGAACACGCGCCGACGCCCCTGCGCGCGTCGATCCTGACCGAGATGGAGCACGAGTTCGCGGACGAGTTCCGGGCGACCGCCGCGTCGCGGTTCCGGGCCGCCGAGAACATCTCCGTCACGAACTCGCTGTACCACTACTACGCGCTGCTCACGGGTCGGGCGATCGTGCAGGAGAACGCTCCGGTGCGGTACATCGACACGACCATGCAGTCCGGGCTCAAGGCGCTCCAGGACCTGCTCAAGAAGCGCGACGTCGACTTCTTCTGCCTGAACGACGGGAGCTTCCCGGAGGTCTCGGACGAGGAGCGCACGGAGCGCGTGACGGACTTCCTCGAGAAGTACTTCCCGTTCCCGGCGCCGTGGGAGCGCACGGACGCGTAGCGGCCCGCCGGCCGGTGTCCGTCGGCGGGCGGGGTCCGTCACGCTCGGGGGCGAGCGGGCCGGATCCGTCACGCTCGGGGGCGAGCGGGCCGGATCCGTCACGCTCGTGAGCCCCGTCCGACGATCACCGCGCGCTCGACGGAACGCGCGCGGCGTGTCCTGCCCGCTCGGCGGCGGGGCACATCAGCCGATCCCGCCGGAGTGGCGCGGGTCTCGGCGCTGGGTGACGGTCGGGGCTCCCGTCGCTGCCGTCGCCGACCTCGGACGGACCGTCAGCGACGGATGGGCGAGGTGGGCACCGTGTCGTGCGTGAACACGGGGATGCTCGACGTGACCGGGGCCGGTTCGACGGCAGCGGGGATCGTGACACCGGCGGCCGTGAGGCGGGCCTCCGTCTGTTCGGCCGAGACCGGCTCGCCGACCGTGGAGTAGTGCCCGATCGGGACGACCGAGTGGACGACGTTCGTCCCGAACACGTGCACGAGGTTGAACGACTGCGCACCGTCCTGACCGCGGGTGCCGCCGAGGTACTCGGTGAGGTCCTGCGTGTAGCAGGTCGCACTCGCGACGGAGACGGGGATGCCCGCGAAGACCGCGCTCGTCGAGTAGTGCAGGTGTCCGGCGATGATCGCGATGACGTCCGAGCCCTCGACGACCTCGGCGAGTGACGCCTGGTCGCGGAGCTCGACGAGCACGGCGAGGTCCTGGACGCTCGGCACCGGCGGGTGGTGCATCGCGAGGATGGTGCCGTGCGGTGCCGCCTCGGAGAGGACCTCGGCCAGCCAGTCGAGCTGCGCGGGGGAGACCTCGCCGTGGTGGGCGCCCGGGACGCTCGTGTCGAGGGTGATGACCCGCAGGCCGTTCACGTCGTAGACGAAGTCGACGGGACGGTCCGTGGGCTGCAGGCCGAAGAGCTCCTGGCGGAACGCGCCGCGCTCGTCGTGGTTGCCCATCGCCCAGATGACTTGCGCGCCGACGCGTTCGGCGGCGGGCTCGACGATCGCCTTGACGCGCGCGTACGCGCCGGCCTCGCCCTTGTCGGCGACGTCGCCCGTGACGACGATCGCCTCCGGCCGGGTCCCGGAGGCCTCGACGTCGTCGATGATCGCCTGGAGTCGGGCGGCGGAGTCCACGTCGCCGTAGAGGGCGCGGTCACCCGCCACGAGGTGGGTGTCGCTGAGGTGGAGGAGGAAGTGGTTCGGCCTGGGGTGTTCGGCCGTCCGGCTGTCCATCGGTCTCTCGTTCCGTTGGCGGATGCGTGGTGCAACACGTTGCCACACCGTCCTGGACGAGTCCACCACCCGATCGTGAATCCGAGGTGAACCGGAGGGGTGTGTTCCTGAAAGGGCGGAGAACGAACGAGCCCCCCGACCACGAAGTGGACGAGGGGCTCGTTCGTTCTTGCTGAGGAGACTCAGTGGTTCCCGGCGCCGACCGCGGGTGCCGGCGCGGAGCTGTCGAGCTCCGGACCGTGGTGCGCGGCGTGGGCGGCCTCGAGCTCGGCCTTCGTGACCGGCGCGATGCGGTCCTCGAAGAAGAAGCGGGAGACACGGGCGCGGACCTTCTGCGCCTGGCTGATCCGGCCCTTGGCGTCCGGACGGATCATGAGCGGCTTGTACTCGTTGAACTGCAGGAGCTTCCAGCGCTCGTACTCGTCGAGCTGCTCGTGCACCTCGATGTACTCGCCGTGGGGGAGCCGCACGATCCGGCCCGACTCGTAGCCGTGCAGGACGATCTCGCGGTCCTTCTTCTGCAGCGCGAGGCAGACGCGCTTCGTGATCCAGAAGGCGACGAACGGGCCGAGGACCGTTGTGGCCTGGATGACGTGGATCACGTGCTCGATCGACACCATGAAGTGCGTGGCGATGATGTCGGACGAGGCGGCGGCCCAGAGCGAGGCGTAGAGCGTGATGCCCGCGGCACCGATGGCGGTGCGGGTCGGCGCGTTGCGCGGACGGTCGGCGAGGTGGTGCTCACGCTTGTCGCCCGTGACCCAGGCCTCGATGAACGGGTAGACGAACATCGCCACGATGAGCGCCATGAGGACGGCGATCGGCGCGAGGATGTTGAACGACACCGTGTAGCCGAACCACACGACCTCCCAGTGCGGCGGCACCAGACGGAGCGCGCCGTCGGCGAAGCCGATGTACCAGTCGGGCTGGGTACCGGCGGACACCGGGGACGGGTCGTACGGGCCGTAGTTCCAGATCGGGTTGATCGTGAACAGCGACGCGATGGCGGCGAGGATGCCGGCGACGATGAAGAAGAAGCCACCGGCCTTCGCGGCGAACGCCGGGAGGATCGGGACGCCCACGACGTTGTCGTTGGTCTTGCCGGGGCCCGCGAACTGCGTGTGCTTGTTGATCACCACGAGCACGAGGTGGACACCGAGCACCGCGACGAGGATCGCCGGCAGCAGCAGGATGTGCAGCGTGTAGAGGCGGCCGACGATGTCGGTGCCCGGGAACTCGCCACCGAACAGCAGGTAGGCGATCCACACACCGATCACCGGGACGCCCTCGATCATGCCGACGATGATGCGGAGACCGTTGCCGGAGAGCAGGTCGTCGGGGAGCGAGTAGCCGGTGAAGCCCTCGGCCATGGCCAGGACCCACAGCACGAAGCCGAAGACCCAGTTGATCTCACGCGGCTTGCGGAAGGCACCGGTGAAGAACACGCGGGCCATGTGCAGCATGATCGAGGCCACGAAGAGCAGGGCTGCCCAGTGGTGGACCTGGCGCACGAAGAGCCCACCGCGGATGTCGAACGAGATGTTCAGGGTCGACTGCAGGGCGGTCGACATCTCGACGCCCTTGAGCGGGACGTACGAGCCGTTGTAGACGACCTCGGTCATCGACGCCTGGAAGAAGAACGTCAGGAACGTCCCCGAGAGCAGGACGACGACGAAGCTGTACAGCGCGACCTCGCCGAGCATGAAGCTCCAGTGGTCGGGGAAGATCTTGCGCCCGACCTCCTTCACGAGGCCGGAGATGCTGGTGCGCTCGTCGATGTAGTTGGCGGCGGCCCCGATGATGCGGGACCCGCGCTCCGGCTGCGGCTTGGTGGCCGTCGACGGGGCGTTCGTGGTGGTGGTGCTGGTCATCAGCGTTCACGCTCCCAGAAGGACGGTCCGACCGGCTCGTGGAAGTCGCTCTGGGCAACCAGGTAGCCGTCGTCGTCGATCGCGATCGGAAGTTGGGGGAGGGGACGTGCGGCCGGGCCGAAGATGACCTCGCAGTTGTTCGAGACGTCGAACGTCGACTGGTGGCACGGGCACAGCAGGTGGTGCGTCTGCTGTTCGTAGAGCGCGACCGGGCACCCGACGTGGGTGCAGATCTTGGAGTAGGCGACGATGCCGTCGTAACCCCAGTCCTCGTGCCCCTTGGAGGGGTTGAGGTCCTTCGGGTCGAGGCGCATCAGCAGCACGGACGCCTTGGCCTTCTCCTCGAGCATGTGCTCGGACTCGAGCATGCCCTCGGGGATGACGTGGAAGACGGAGCCGATCGTGACGTCGGACGCCTTGATCGGGAGACCCGTCGGGTCCTTGGTCAGGCGCAGGCCGGACTTCCAGAACGTGTGGCGGAGCAGCTCGTTCGGGTCCTCCGCCGGGGCGAGGTCACGGACGAGGACGATGCCGGGCAGCGGGAACGCCGCGAGTGCACCGATCATCGAGTTGCGGATCAGCTTGCGACGGCTGAAGCCCGACTCCTTGTCGGCGAGCTGGAACGCCTCGACCGCCTTGGCGCGGGTCGCGTCCGTCCCACGGGTGCCGTGGCGCATCTCCGTGATCTCGCGGTCGACCACGAGCGACTTCGACCAGTAGACCGCGCCGAGACCCAGCGCGAGGAGCGCGAGGGTGATGGCGAGGCCGAGCCAGAGGTTGCCGGCGCGGACCGTGCCGAAGTCCTCCGGGTCGATCGGGAACGCGACGTACGCCGCGATCGCGAGGACGCTGCCGACGATGGAGAGGTAGAAGAACGTGGCGACCTGGCGCTCGGCGAGCCGCTGCTTCTTCGGGTCGACGTCGGTGCGACGTGCGCGGTGCGGCGGCTCACCCGGGTTCTCGAAGGCGTCCGCGGGGACGACCGCGGTACCTGCCGAGGTGCTGCTGGTCGTGCCGTGCTTCTCGACAGCCGAGGACGAGTTCAGTGCCTCGTCGTCGTGCTCTGCCATGGTGTTCCCTTCAGTGTCGTGCGACACGGACGATCAGTTGGACTTCGCGGTCAGCCACACGGTCATCGCGACGACCGCACCCAGACCGAAGATCCAGATGAACAGACCCTCTGCCACCGGGCCGAGGGAGCCGAGGGCGAACCCGCCCGGCGACTTGTTGTCCTGCACGTACTTCAGGTACGTGATGATGTCGGCCTTCTGCTCCGGGGTGAGGTTCAGGTCGTTGAAGACCGGCATGTTCTGCGGGCCGGTGACCATGGCCTCGTAGATGTGCTTGCCGGAGACGGTCTGCAGGTTCGGCGCGTACTTGCCCTCGGTCAGGGCGCCGCCGGCACCCGCGACGTTGTGGCACATCGCGCAGTTGATGCGGAAGAGCTCCGCACCCTCGGCGGCGTCGCCGTCCTTGCCGTTCGTCAGCTTGGTGGAGGGGATGCCCGGGCCGGGGCCGAGCGAGGCCACGTAGGCGCCCATGGCGTCGACCTGCTCGTCCGTGAACTGGGCGGGCTTCTCCTCGGCCTGGGGGCCCTGCGCTGCCATCGGCATGCGGCCGGTGCCGACCTGGAAGTCGACCGACGCGGCGCCGACACCGATGAGGGACGGACCCTCGCTCGTGCCCTGGGCGTCGAGGCCGTGGCAGGTCGCGCAGTTCGAGGCGAAGAGCTTCTGGCCCTCGTTGACCTGCGACTGGCTCGAGGCCGCCGTGGCGGTGGTGCTGTCGTCGGCGTTGGCCGTCGAACTGAACAGCGCGTACGCACCGCCGGTGGTCATGAGACCGACGACGATGAGCGAGACGGTCGCCATCGGGGAACGGCGGCCCTTCTTGGTCTTGGTTCTGGTGAACATGCTGTGGGGGGTGTCCAGTTCCTACTTGAGAAGGTAGATGACGGCGAAGAGACCGATCCAGACGACGTCGACGAAGTGCCAGTAGTACGACACGACGATCGCGGTGGTCGCCTCCTTGTGCCCGAAGTTCTTCGCGGCGAACCCGCGACCCAGGGTGAGGAGGAAGGCGATCAGGCCGCCGGTGACGTGCAGGCCGTGGAAGCCGGTGGTCATGTAGAACGCCGAGCCGTACGCGCTCGAGGAGAGCGTCATGCCCTCGTGCCAGAGGTTGGCGTACTCGAAGATCTGGCCGCAGACGAAGATCGCGCCCATGCAGTACGTGACGAAGAACCACTCCGTCATGCCCCAGTCCTTGGGGTTCCAGCTCGTGCGGTGCACCTGGAAGCGCTCCGCGGCGAACACCGCGAACTGGCAGGCGAAGCTGGACAGCACCAGGATGATCGTGTTCACGGAGGCGAAGGGCACCTCGAGCTTGGAGGTCTCGGTGGCCCACAGTTCGGGCGAGGTGCTGCGCAACGTGAAGTAGATCGCGAACAGGCCGGCGAAGAACATGACCTCGCTGCCCAGCCACACGATCGTCCCCACGGCAACGGCGTTGGGCCTGTTCAGGACCGGACCGCTGGCGCTTCTGGAGAGAGGGGTGCTAGTCACGTCCTCCATTATGGCCGAAACCTGTGACAGTGTTTTCGCAGCAGACTGGCGGGTCTTCCGAATTCACTACGATCGAGCCATGTCGCTCCCACTCTCCTGGCCCTCGGTGATCAGCGCGCTCATGGCTCGCGAGGACCTCTCCATCAGCCAGTCCTCATGGGCCATGGAGGAGATCGTCCAGGGACGCGCGACGTCCGCACAGATCGCCGCGTTCGCCGTGGCGCTGCGGGCGAAGGGCGAGACGGTCGACGAGGTCGTCGGCTTCCGCGACGCGATCCTCGACGCGGCGGTGCCGCTCGACGTGGACCCGATGGCGCTGGACATCGTCGGGACCGGCGGCGACGTCGTCGGCACGGTCAACGTCTCGACCATGGCCGCGATCGTCATCGCCGCCGCGGGCGTGCCGGTCGTGAAGCACGGCAACCGGGCGAGCTCGTCGAAGTCGGGGTCGAGCGACGTGCTCGCGGCCCTCGGCCTGGACCTCACGATGGACGCCGCGCGTGTCGCCGAGACGTTCCGGCGTGTCGGACTGACCTTCGCCTTCGCGAGCGCCTTCCACCCCGGGTTCGCCCACGCAGCCCCGGTCCGGCGCGAGATCGGGGTGCCGACGGTGTTCAACTTCCTCGGTCCGCTCGTGAACCCGGCCCGGTGCGAAGCGAACGCGGTGGGCGTGGCGCAGCTCGACCTCGTCCCGATCATCACGGGCGTGTTCCAGACCCGCGGGGCGACGGCCCTCGTGTTCCGCGGCGACGACGGTCTCGACGAGCTGACCACCACCGGCCACTCCCACATCTGGGAGGTCACCGGCGGTCGGGTCACCGAGCACGACCTCGACCCGCGCGACCTCGGCATCGCCCGGGCCCGCACGCAGGACCTCCTGGGCGGGGACCCCGAGCACAACGCGCAGGTGGTGCACCGGGTGCTCGCGGGGGAGACCGGACCGGTCCGCGACATCGTCCTCCTGAACGCCGCGGCCGGTCTCGTGGCCTTCCGGCTCGCCGAGGACCCGGAGCAGGTCGACGTGCCGATCCTGCAGCGGTTCCGCGACCAGCTCGCCGTCGCGGCCGACGCGATCGACTCGGGTGCCGGAGCGCGCAAACTGGCTGACTGGGTGGGCGCGGCGCCCGCCGCCTGACCCGGACGAGCGCTCTCGGACACGCGGCACCAGGCGCCGCACGAGCGACCCACGCGCCGGCGGCGCAGTGCCGGTCCGTCGGACCCGCACTCCACACCGCACCAGCCGGCAACGCACCGGAGGCGCGGTGCCGGTCCGTCGGACCCGCACCGCGCCTCCAGGCGGTCACCTCAGCTGCGCGTCAGCGCACGTCCTCGTCGACCCAGTCGAAGGTCTTCGTGACGGCCTTCTTCCAGAGGCGCAGCTGGCGCGCACGCTCCTCCTCGTCGAGCTGCGGCTCCCAGCGCTTGTCCTCCTGCCAGTTGGCACGGAGCTCGTCGAGGTTCGCCCAGAACCCGACGGCCAGACCGGCGGCGTAGGCCGCGCCGAGCGCGGTGGTCTCCGCCACGACCGGGCGCACGACCGGCACGTTGAGGATGTCGGCCTGGAACTGCATGAGCGCGTCGTTGGCGGTCATGCCGCCGTCGACCTTGAGCTCGGTGAGCTCGACGCCGGAGTCCGCGTTCACGGCGTCCAGGACCTCGCGGGTCTGGAGCGCCGTCGCCTCGAGGGCGGCACGGGCGATGTGGCCCTTGTTCACGTAGCGGGTCAGGCCGACGAGCGCACCGCGGGCGTCCGGACGCCAGTACGGCGCGAACAGCCCCGAGAACGCCGGGACGAAGTAGACGCCGCCGTTGTCCTCGACGGTCTTGGCGAGGGCCTCGACCTCCGGGGCGCTGCCGATGATGCCGAGGTTGTCGCGGAGCCACTGGATGAGCGACCCCGTGACGGCGATCGAGCCCTCGAGCGCGTAGTGCGTGTCCTGGTCGCCGAGCTTGTAGCCGACCGTGGTGAGGAGGCCGTTCTCGGAGCGGACGATCTCGGTACCGGTGTTGAAGATGAGGAAGTTGCCGGTGCCGTAGGTGTTCTTCGACTCGCCCTGGTCGAACGCGGCCTGACCGAACGTCGCCGCCTGCTGGTCGCCGAGGATGCCGGCGATCGGCACCTCGCGGAGCAGGTTCGACGACTCGACGTGGCCGTAGACCTCGGAGGAGCTGACGATCTCGGGGAGCATCGACTTCGGGACACCGAAGTCGGCGAGGATGTCGTCACGCCACTGCAGGGTCTCGAGGTCCATGAACAGGGTGCGCGACGCGTTCGTGACGTCGGTCTTGTGCACGCCGCCGTCGGTGCCACCGGTCAGGTTCCAGAGGACCCAGGTGTCGGTCGTGCCGAACAGCAGGTCGCCGGCTTCGGCCTTCTCGCGGGCACCCTCGACGTTCTCGAGGATCCACATGATCTTCGTGCCGGCGAAGTACGTCGCCAGGGGCAGGCCGACGATCGCCTTGTAGCGGTCGGTGTCGCCGTCGGCGAGCTTGTCGACGAGGGCCTGCGTCCGGGTGTCCTGCCAGACGATGGCGTTGTAGACCGGCTTGCCGGTGGTCTTGTCCCACACGACCGCGGTCTCGCGCTGGTTGGTGATGCCGACCGCGGCGACGTCGTGGCGGGTGATGTCCGCACGGGACAGCGCCTGGCCGATGACCTCACGCGTGTTGTCCCAGATCTCCGACGGGTCGTGCTCGACCCACCCGGCGCGCGGGAAGATCTGCTCGTGCTCCTTCTGCCCGACCGAGACGATCGAGCCGGAGTGGTCGAAGACGATCGCTCGGGTCGAGGTGGTGCCCTGGTCGATGGCGACGATGTAGTCGGCCATTGGTGCTCCTTTGCGGGTGTGTTCGGTGTGGTCGGGCCCGGTGACGGACCGACCGGTGCGGGGGTCGACCCCGGGGTGGGGCCGACCGACGCGGAGGGGGGTCAGACGAGGGGGAGGAGGGGCCCGGAGACGATCGCTGCGAGCGCGCCGCCGACGAGGGGGCCGACGACCGGGACCCAGGCGTAGGACCAGTCACTGGTGCCCTTGCCCTTGATCGGCAGCAGGGCGTGCGCGATGCGGGGGCCGAGGTCACGGGCCGGGTTGATGGCGTAGCCGGTGGGGCCACCGAGCGAGACACCGATCGCGATCACGAGGAAGGCGACGGGGACCGCGCCGAGCTCGGCGGGGGCCTTGCCGTTGGTCATCGCGAGGATGACGAACACGAGGACGAAGGTGCCGATGATCTCGGTGACGAGGTTCCAGCCGTACGAGCGGATCGCGGGGCCGGTCGAGAACACGCCGAGCTTCGCTGCTGCGTCGGGCTCCTCGTCGAAGTGCTGCTTGTAGGCGAGCCAGACGATGACCGCACCGATGATCGCGCCGATGAGCTGCGCGAGCCAGTACAGGAACATCTCGCCGATGGTGATGTTGCCGAGGATCGCCTGCGCGAGGCTGACCGCGGGGTTGAGCTGGCCGCCGGACTTGTACGACACGAGCACACCGGCGAAGACCGCGAAGCCCCAGCCGATCGTGACCATGAGGAAGCCCGCGCCGAAGCCCTTGGACTTCGTGAGCGACACGGCGGCGACGACACCGCCACCGAGGATGATGAGCATCGCCGTACCGACGAGCTCGCTGAGGAAATTGACGCCGATGCCGTCCATCGGTGACCTCCAGTGCATGAGGGTCGGGGGTCCGGTGGTGCTGCGTCCGGCACTCCCCGTTGAGTGATTGGGGCCGAGCATAGTGACGCCGTTCCGCGCTGCGCGACGCATCACTGAGCGAAGTCCACCAAAGTGCACGAACGTGCAGGACGCGTGTGCGCCGGGGGATCGCGGGAGGCTCCCAGACCGGGTGCGGAGTGCACGAACGTGCACCTGTGCGGAACGGGTGGTCGCTGTAGGGTGGACGCACTCCGGTCGACGACGGCGGTGTCGCACCTCCGCGGACGGCCCCGCACCCGTGGAGGGCACCAGTGAAGAAGCTCATCAACGACCCGCAGGCCGTCGTCACCGAGACCGTCCGAGGCTTCGCGCAGGCGCACGCCGACCACGTCGTCCTGGTCGAGGACCCGATCCACATCCGCCGCGTGGACGCTCCCGTGGCCGGCAAGGTCGGGATCGTCAGCGGTGGTGGCAGCGGCCACGAACCGCTGCACGCCGGGTTCGTCGGGTACGGCATGCTCGACGCGGCCGTTCCCGGACCGGTGTTCACGAGCCCGAGCCCGGACCCGATCGTCGCCGCGACGAAGGCCGTCGACGGGGGAGCGGGCGTGCTCCACATCGTCAAGAACTACACCGGCGACGTCCTGAACTTCGAGACCGCCGCCGAGCTCGCGGCGATGGAGGACGTGCGCGTCGAGGCCGTCGTGGTGGACGACGACGTCGCCGTGCAGGACTCGCTCTACACGGCCGGCCGCCGCGGGGTCGCCGGGACCGTGGTCGTGGAGAAGTGCGCGGGCGCCGCCGCCGAGCGCGGCGACGACCTGGACGCGGTGGCCGCGATCGCCCGCCGGGTGAACGCCGCGACCCGGTCGATGGGGCTCGCCCTGTCCTCGGGGACCGTGCCGCACGCCGGCGAACCGTCGTTCACGCTCGCCGACGACGAGGTCGAGCTCGGCATCGGCATCCACGGCGAGCCCGGTCGGGAGCGCATCCCGATGGCGCCGGCCGACCGACTCGTGGACCGGGTGATCGAGCCGGTGCTCACCGATCTCGACGCCCCCGCGGGCTCTGACCTGCTGCTCCTGGTGAACGGCATGGGCGGCACGCCGCTCTCCGAGCTGTACATCGTCTACCGACGCGCCGCCGAGGTGCTCGCGGAGCGTGGCCACCGGGTCGCGCGTAGCGTGGTCGGCGACTACGTCACGTCCCTCGAGATGCAGGGGTTCTCGCTCACCGTCACGGTGCTGGACGAGGAACTCACCGCCCTCTGGGACGCCCCGGTGGAGACCCCGGCCCTGCGCTGGGGTCGCTGACCCGGCCCGACGCGGCCCGGGACCACCGTTCACCATCCAGGAAGGGACACGAATTGGCGCTCGACACCGCATGGGCCACCGACTGGGTGCACCGCACCCTCGCCACGATCGACGAACACCGTGCCGAGCTCGTCACGCTCGACCGTGAGATCGGCGACGGCGACCACGGCGAGAACCTCGACCGCGGCTTCCGCGCCGTCGTCGAGGCCGTCGACGCCGGGTCCTTCGACACCCCCGGCGCGGTGCTCAAGGTCGTCGCGACGAAGCTCATCTCGACCGTCGGAGGCGCTGCCGGGCCGCTGTTCGGGACGGCGTACCTGAAGGCCGCGCAGGCCGCGGGTGACGCGACCGAGCTCGACGCCGACGCCCTCGTAGCCGTGCTCACGGCGGCCCGCGACGGCGTGGTGTCCCGTGGCAAGGCCGAGGTCGGCGACAAGACGATGGTGGACGCCTGGTCGGCAGCGGTCGACGCCGCAGCGACGGCCGCCGCCGCGGGGGAGTCGCCCGAGCGCGTGCTCGAGGCCGCCGCGGACGCCGCACGCACCGGTGCCGAGTCGACCGAACCGCTGGTCGCCCGCAAGGGTCGTGCGAGCTACCTCGGCGAGCGGGCCGTCGGGCACCGCGACCCGGGCGCACAGTCGACGGCGTACATCCTGCGCGCCGCGGCGGACGCGGCGTGACCGTCGGGATCCTCGTCGTCTCGCACAGCGCGGCGATCGCCGAGGGAACCGTGGCCCTGGCCCGGCAGATGGCCGCGGACGTGCCGCTCGTCGCCGCCGGCGGGACCGACGACGGCGGGATCGGCACCTCGTTCGAGGCGATCACCGAGGGGATCGGGGAACTCGCCGGTGCCGACGCGGTCGTGGTGCTGTGCGACCTCGGCTCGGCCTACCTGACGGTGGACACCGCGCTCGACTTCCTCGACGACGACGCCCGGGGTCGCGTGCACGTGTCCTCGGCACCCGTCGTCGAGGGCACGATCGCCGCGGCCGTGGCCGCGCAGACCGGAGGCGACGCCGACGCCGTGCTCGCCGCGGCGGCGACCGCCGCGACCAGCGGGGCGGACGCGGGCAGCGCCTCCAGTCCGGTGCTCGGCGACCAGACCGCCGGGGCCGCGTCCGACGCGCCGTCGGGTGACGGGCCTGGAGGCGCGGTGCCGGTGGACGGCACAGCCGACGGTGACGACGCGGTCGCGTCCGCGACCGTCGAACTGGTGAACGAGAGCGGGCTGCACGCCCGCCCCGCGGCCGAGTTCGTCAAGGCCGCGGCGAAGCACGAGGCCCGGGTGACGGTGAACGGCGTGGACGCCAAGAGCCTGCTCGCGATCATGGCGCTCGCCCTGCCGAAGGGCGCGTCCGTGACCATCGACGCGACCGGGCCGGACGCCCGGGACGCCGTGGACACCCTGGTCAGCCTGGTGCGCTCGGGCTTCGGGGAGTGATCCGCCGCCCTGCCCGTGCCGGTCGGTGCGGGCAGGGCGATGGCGCGCTGCGGACGAGTCCGGTGCCGGGCCGGTCGGTGCGGGCAGGGCGATGGCGCGCTGCGGACGCGTCCTGCCGTGTTTCAGCCCGGCGTGAGCTCCTGCAGGCCGGTGACCCGGAGCAGGTCGAGCGTCGCGGCGTCGGTGCTGCCCGGGACCGCGGTGTAGACGACGATGCGCAGGTCGCTGCCGGGCACGCCGAGGACGTCGCAGTCGATCTCGACCGGCCCGACCGGGGTGCGCACGACCTTGCGGCTGGTCCGGTGTGCGGCGATGCGGCCGCTGTCCCACCGACGTTCGAACTCGGGCGACTCCCGTCGGAGGCGTGCGACGAGGTCGGCCAGCCGTGCGTCGGCGGGGTAGCGCCCGACCGCGGCCCGGAGGTCGGCGACGAGGTCGCTCGAGAAGTCCTCCTGGTGGGTTTCGTCCCACTCCACGCCCTCGTGGCCGTGCACGAAGTGCCGCCACACCAGGTTCCGGTCCAGGCCGGTCCAGCGTCCCGGGTCGTCCCCGAGGGCGGCCCAGAGCTCGTTCCAGAGGACGATGTCGTGCGCCGCGGTGAACACGGCGAGGGGGACGTCGCCGAGTCGGTCGACGATGCGCTGCACGCCCGGGGGGACGTGCGTCGGCACCGTGAGGCGGGACGGCGCGGCCGCGCCGGCGACCCGGAACAGGTGGTCGCGTTCCGCGGTGCTCAGTCGCAGCGCGGTCGCGAGTGCGCCGAGCAGCTGCGGCGACGGGTTCGTCGCCCGCCCCTGCTCGAGCCGGACGACGTAGTCCACGCTGACCCCGGCGAGTGCGGCGAGTTCCTCGCGGCGGAGCCCGGCCGTCCGGCGCCCGGGCCCCGCGGGCAGGCCGACCTGCTCGGGTCGGACCCGGTCGCGCCACGCGCGCAGCACCTCGGCGAACTCGCTCATGCGTCCATCCTGGCCCCGGACGACCCGGGCTCCCTGGTACTGCCGGTCCCATGGTCGACCCGTGCCTGGGGGAGTGCAGCCGCGGGGGCCAGGCTGGACCCATGACCACCACACTCATCACCGGGGCCAACCGCAGCCTCGGACTCGAGACCACCCGCCGCCTCCTCGAGGCCGGCCACACCGTCGTCGCCGGGGTCCGGGACCCTGCCTCGGCCGACGCCGTCCGCGAGCTCGGCGCCGAGGTCGTGCAGCTCGACGTCACCGACCAGACGAGCGTCGACCGGGCGATCGCCGCCCTGCCCGGACTCGACGTGCTCGTGAACAACGCCGGCGTGCTCGGGACGGCCTTCGGCGTCGACGACCTCGACCCGGCCGCGATGGACGCCGTGCTCGCGACGAACGTCACCGGTGTCGTGCGCGTGACGCAGGCCGCGCTGCCGCTGCTCCGGCGCTCGGCGAACCCGGTCGTCGTCAACGTCGCCTCGGGCGTCGGCTTCACCCGGTGGCTGACCACCCCTGGTCACGACGAGTACCCGGTCGCCGCGGTGCCGTACGCCGCGTCGAAGGCCGCCCTCATCGCGATGACCGTGCAGTACGCCAAGAACCTGCCCGGGTTCCGCGTCAACGCGAGCGACCCCGGCTACACGGCGACCGAGTTCAACGGGTTCGGCGGCCACCAGACCGTGACCGAGGGCACCGACGCCACCGTGCGGCTCGCGCTGCTCGACCAGGACGGGCCGACGGGGGAGTTCCACGACCGGAACGGCCGGATCGCGTACTGAGGCGCGGGTCCCCGCCGGTACGCGCGCGGCTCGGCTGGTACGCGCGGGGCCCGGCCGGGAGGCGCGGGGCGCGGTTCCTCCACAGGCGGCGGCGGGTCGGGCGGTCGCCCACAGGGCTCCACCCGGCTCGGTCGGGCGGCGACCGGTCTGCCAGGATGACGGCATGCGCGCAGTCCAGTACGACCGGTTCGGAGCCGCCCCCGCCATCGTCGACCTGCCCGAACCCGTCGCACCGGCCGACGGGGTCGTCGTCCGGGTCGCCGCCACCGGCGTGTGCCGGAGCGACTGGCACGCGTGGAAGGGCCACGACGACTCGGTCGTGCTGCCGCACGTGCCCGGACACGAGTTCGCGGGTGTCGTCAGCGCCGTCGGGGCCGGGGTGTCCGGCTTCGCGGTCGGCGACCGCGTCACCGCACCGTTCGTCTTCGCGTGCGGGACGTGCGAGCAGTGCCAGCAGGGCGCGACGCAGGTCTGCACGCGACAGCAGCAACCCGGCTTCACACTGCCGGGCTCGTACGCCGAGTCGGTCGTGGTGCCGCACGCCGACGTCAACCTGGTGGCGCTGCCCGACGCCGTCGGGTTCGCCGAGGCGGCCGGCCTCGGCTGCCGCTTCGGGACGGCGTACCACGCCGTGCACGCCAGGGGTCGGGTGGCCGCAGGTGAGTGGGTCGTCGTGTACGGCTGTGGGGGAGTCGGCCTCTCGACGGTGATCGTCGCGGTCGCGGCGGGCGCCCGGGTCGTGGCGGTCGACGTCTCCGCGGCGGCACTCGAGCGGGCGGCGGCGCTCGGCGCAGAGACCCTGTCGATGGACGACGACGTCGTCGACGCTGTGCGCGACCTCACCGGCGGGGGAGCGCACGTCTCGGTGGACGCCTTCGGCAGCCGAGCGACCTCGGTCGCCGCCGTGGCCTCGCTCCGCCCGCGCGGACGACACGTGCAGGTCGGCCTCTTGCTCGGCGACGAGGCCGTCCCGGCGATCCCGATGGGTCGCGTCGTCGGTGACGAACTCGAACTGCTCGGCAGTCACGGCATCTCGGTCGGGGAGTACGCCGCGATGCTCGACGACGTCGTCGCCGGGCGGCTGCGTCCGTCGGAGTCGATCGGCCGGACCATCGGGTTCGACGAGCTGCCCGACGCGATCGTCGCGATGGACGGGCCGCCGACCGCTGCGGGCATGACGGTGGCAGTGGTGACGGGGTGACCGAGGCCGTTCGGGACGACCGGTCGGTGCTCGGCGCGGCAGCCTGATCGGACGCTGTTCCGGATGCCGACCTGTTCGACGTCGTGATGGTGGAGGGCTCCGGAAATCGAACCAGACTAGGCACCCCGACTGGTGCGCCCCCCGTACGAGACCATCATGGCACCGGGGAACCGACACCGACATCAGTCCTCCGGATGAAGTCCCGCAGCCGATCGGCTGGTCGCTCGGCAACGGACGCCGCTCGCCTCATCGGCCGCGACATCGGCCCCGACGTCGGACGATGCGTGCCGGACGGCGGTGTCGATCAGCTGTCTGGACGCCGGTCCGGCTGATCGGGTGCGGGTGGCCCGGTCGTCGTCCGTGGTGCGGGGAGGGTCATCCGGAGCGTGTGGGTCCCGTCGTCGCCGAGGTGCCGTTCGAGCGACCCGCCCAGGAGTTCCGCCCGTTCCCGCAGCCCGACGAGACCGTGGTGCGCGCTCGGCAGGTCGAGCGGGGGACCCTGTGGCGGCTCGGCGACCAGCTCCACGGAGACCCGGGTCCCGGACGTGCTGATCGTCAGGTGCACCGCTGCTCCCGGTGCGTGCTTCCGAGCGTTCGTCAGGCCTTCCTGCACGAGTCGGAAGACGGCACGCTGCACCGCGGAGGGGAGTGGTCGGTCGAGCTCGACGTGCGTGTCGACGGCGATGCCGCTCTGCTCGAGGAGTCCTGGCAGGTCCGCGAGGGTGGGTTGTGGAGCGGGCCCGCGGTCGGCGCCACCGGCGGCACGGAGGACCTCGATCATCGCGCGGAGCTCGTCGAGCGTCGTCACGCTGAGCCCGCGGATGGTGGCGGCGACCCGTCGAGCGGTGGCGTCGGGGGAGGCCACCTGCAGCGCGCCTGCCTGCACCGCGATGAGGCTCACCTGGTTCGAGACGACGTCGTGCATCTCGCGGGCGAGCACCGCACGTTCGCGTTCGAGGGCGTGCTCGGCTGCGAGACGGGCGCGCTGCTGCTGCAGGGCGGCACGCTCGCGGATCTCCTGGCGGAGCTCGGCGCCCACGCGGATCGCCACACCAAGTGCCGTCGGCGCTGCCACGTACAGCGCCGAGAAGAGCGCGGCGGTCACCAGCGACTGCAGGGTCGACAGGTCGAACCGCATCCCCGTCGTCATCCCGCGCCAGGAGGGGGAGCAGCAGAACGCGACCACCGCGGCGCCCACGATCCAGGCGGTGCGGCGCTCGCTGCGCGCGACGCTGTACAGCGCGAACATGACCGCGAACACCGCGAAGCCCCACTCGAAACCCGGCAGCGCCAGCACCAGGCTGGCGTACGGCCAGCGACGACGCAGCAGCAAGCCCGCGGCGGCGATCATCGTCAGCACCCACTTCGACGGCGCGTCTGCGTCGCTGTACACGCTCAGCGCGGAGTACGACGCGGAGACGAGCACGAGCACGACGTCGATCAGGAACGGCGACCACCGGGCACCGCGGTGCGTCCGCCCGGTGTCGCGGCGGTCCTCGTCGGCGGTCACCGGTCGACCAGTCCGGCGCGGGCTGCGGTCAGTGCGGCGAGCACCCGGCTCCGCACGCCGAGCTTGACGAGTACCGTCCCGACGTCGTCCTTGACGGTGCCGAGGCTGACCCCGACGGCGTCGGCGATCTCACCGTTCGTGGCACCTTCCGCGACCAGCCGCAGGACGTCCCGTTCCCGGTCCGTCAGGGTCGCGACCCGCGCGCGGGCGTCCGGGTCGAGCGCCGCGGACGCCAGGACGGTCCGGTTCACGCCCGGGGCGAGCACCGTCCCTCCGGCGGCGAGCGTGTGCACCATCTGCGTGAGCGCGACCGGGTCGGTGTTCTTCAGGAGGAAGCCCGCGGCGCCGCCACGCAGGGCCGCGGTCAGGTGGTCGTCGCTGTCGAAGGTGGTGAGCATCGCCACGACCGGGGCGTCCGGCCGGCCGGTGATCTCGGCCAGCAGCTGCAGGCCGTCCACGTCGGGCATCCGGATGTCGAGCAGCACGACGTCGGGTCGGGCGGTCTCGACCGCCTCGAGGGCGTCCGCACCGGAGACGGCTCCGACGACGTCGATCCGGGGGTCGGCGTCGAGGATCATCGACAGGCCGGATCGGACCAGGGTCTCGTCGTCGACGATGAGCACGGAGGACACGGACCCATGATCGTCGCACCTCGCCGCCGCGGCATCCGCCGACACGATCACCGGCGGTGTCCACCCGGTGGTCAGCGGCAGCCGACCGGCTGCGGGGAGGTGCCGAGGAGCCCGACGGGACCGGCCGGCTGCACCTGAGTTGACATAATATGCATTATCGGCGCTCGGCTCGACCCGGCGCACCGAAGCCTCCGTGGCGATCCGCGAGCAGGACACGCCGACTCCGACGACGGACGCCCGGACCGTCGTGGTCCGGGCGTCCGTGGTGGTCCCGACGGGCCGCGCCCGCCGGTCACGAGCTCAGTGCTCGGGGGTCTCGTCCCCGGTGGGCACGTCGTCCGCGTCGATCTCGAGCGCGGCCTGCTCCTCGCCGTGCTCCTCGAGGTCGGGGCGGTCCGTGTCGGGCTGCTCGGGTGCCTCTGCCTGCGTGGTCTCTTCTGCCGGGTCCGGCTGGCTGTACGTCATGCCGCGGACGCTACTCCCGACCACCCTGGGTGGTCGGGCGGTGCGCGACCCGGCCACCTGCGGCGCCGGCAGCCACCGCGTTGTCGCGACCCGCGCCTCCAGACCGGCCCGACCACGCGCCCGACGGGAGGCGCGGCGCGGCCCCGGCACGCGTCGCCCGTCGGACGCGGGTGGTGGACGGACGGGAGGCGCGTGGCGATGCCGCCACGCGCCTCCCGTCCGCCCGCGGTCGCGTCAGTTCGTGCCGAGCTGCGTCAGCGCGACGGCAGCCAGGATGTAGCCGATGATGCCGAGCACGATCGCGATCGCCGACAGGATGATGCCGGCGAGCGTCATGCCGCGCGACAGTCCACGGCGACGCGCGATGATGCCGAGCACGAGGCCGACGACGCCGGCGACGATGCCGACGAGCGCGATGATCAACCCGAAGACGACGCCGACGATGCCGAGGACGAGCGAGCCGACGGCGAGCCCGTTGCCGCCGCTCTTCGCGGGTGCGCCGCCGGGAGCGTTCGGTGCCGGCGGGTATCCGTTGGTGGACATGGTCACTCCTCGTGTCGTGGCCCGCCGTGCGGGTGCACGCGACCGTCGGCGCTCACGGTAGGCGCTTCCCGCCGCGCCCGTTCGCCGCGGCACCGGCCGGTCAGCCGACGTACGCGGCGAGGTGCTCCCCCGTGAGCGTCGACCGTGCGGCGACCAGGTCGGCGGGCGTCCCCGCGAAGACGACCTGGCCACCGTCGTGCCCGGCGCCCGGGCCGAGGTCGATGATCCAGTCGGCGTGCGCCATCACGGCCTGGTGGTGCTCGACCACCACGACCGTGCGCCCGTCGTCGACGAGCCGGTCGAGCAGGCCGAGCAGCTGCGCGACGTCGGCCAGGTGCAGGCCCGCGGTCGGTTCGTCGAGCACGATCACCCCGCCGGGCGTGCCGAGGTGCGTGGCGAGCTTGAGGCGCTGCCGTTCGCCTCCGGACAGGGTGGTCAACGGCTGCCCGATCGTCAGGTAGCCGAGGCCGACGTCGACGAGCCGGGTGGTCACCGCGTGCGCTGCCGGGACACGCGACTCCCCCGCGGCGAAGAAGCGCTCGGCCTCGGCGACCGACATCGCGAGGACCTCGCTGATGTCCTTCCCGCCGAGTCGGTAGGCGAGCACGGACTGGTCGAAGCGCTTGCCCTCGCACTCCGCGCACGGGGTCGACACGCCCGCCATCATGCCGAGGTCGACGTACAGCACCCCGGCGCCGTTGCATGCGGGGCAGGCACCCTCGGAGTTCGCGCTGAACAGCGCCGGCTTCACGCCGTTCACCTTCGCGAAGGCCTTGCGGACGGGTTCGAGCAGCCCCGTGTACGTCGCCGGGTTGCTGCGCCGCGAGCCGCGGATACCGCTCTGGTCGATCGCGACGACGTCGTCGCGACCGGCGAGGTACCCGTGGACGAGGCTGCTCTTGCCGGACCCGGCGACCCCGGTGACGACCGTGAGCACGCCCGTCGGGACGTCCACGTCGACGTCCCGGAGGTTGTGCCGGTCAGCTCCCCTGACCTCGATCGCACCCGTGGGTGGGCGGACCTCGTCCTTGACCGAGACACGGTCGTCGAGGTGGCGGCCGGTGACGGTGTCGCTCGCGCGGAGCCCCGCGACGGTGCCCTCGAAGCACAGCGTGCCGCCCTCGACCCCCGCCCCGGGCCCGAGGTCCACCACGTGGTCGGCGACGGCGATCACCTCGGGCTTGTGCTCGACGACGAGGACCGTGTTGCCCTTGTCGCGGAGCCGCAGCAGCAGGGCGTTCATGCGCTGCACGTCGTGCGGGTGCAGCCCGGTGCTCGGCTCGTCGAAGACGTACGTGACGTCGCTCAGGCTCGAGCCGAGGTGCTTCACCATCTTCACGCGCTGGCCCTCGCCACCCGAGAGCGTCCCCGTGGGCCGGTCGAGGGACAGGTACCCGAGGCCGATCTCGACGAACGAGTCCACCGCGTCCCGCAGTCCGTCGAGCAGCGGGCCCACCGACGGCGCGTCGAGTCCGTGCAGCCACGCCGCGAGGTCGGACACCTGCATCGCGCAGACGTCCGCGATGCTCCTGCCGTCGACGAGGGACGACCGGGCGGTGTCGTTGAGCCGGGTCCCGTCGCACGCGGGACAGGTCGTGAAGGTCACCGCGCGGTCGACGAAGGCACGGACGTGGGGCTGCATCGCCTCGCGGTCCTTCTGCAGGAACGACCGGCGAACGCGGGGCACGAGTCCCTCGTAGGTCATGTTGATGCCGGCGATCTTCAGCTTGGTCGGCTCGCGGTACAGCAGGTCGGCACGCTCCTGCTCGGTGAGGTCGCGCACCGGCTTGTCCTTGTCGACGAAGCCGGACTCGGCGTACATCCGCACCATCCAGCCGTCCGTGCCCCACCCCGGGACGGTGATCGCCCCGTCCGCCAGCGACCGGTCGGTGTCCAGGAGCTGCGTCAGGTCGATGTCCGTGACGGTGCCGCGGCCCTCGCAGTCGGCGCACATACCGCCGAGCCGCGAGAACGAGACCTTCTCGGCCTTCGCGTCCTTGCCCTTCTGCACCGTGATCGCCCCGCCGGCGGTCACGGTCGCGAGGTTGAACGAGAACGCGTTCGGTCCCCCGATGTGCGGCGTCCCGAGTCGACTGAACAGCAACCGGAGCATCGCGTTCGCGTCGGTGACCGTCCCCACCGTGGACCGGGGGTCGGCACCGATGCGTTCCTGGTCGACGACGATCGCGGTCGTGAGGCCGTCGAGCACGTCGACGTCGGGTCGCGCCGACGACGGCATGAAGCCCTGCAGGAAGGCGCTGTAGGTCTCGTTGATCATCCGCTGCGACTCGGCCGCGATCGTCGCGAAGACGAGCGAGCTCTTGCCGGACCCGGAGACACCGGTGAAGACCGTCAGCCGGCGCTTCGGCAGGTCGACGTCGAGGTCGCGGAGGTTGTTCTCGCGCGCACCGCGGACGCGGATCCGGTCGTGTCGGTCCGCCGCGTGGTCGGTGGCGTGCTGCATGTCAGGACGCTACTGCTCCGCGCCCCGCCCCCGCCACCCCCGGTCGGTGCCGGGGTCGGGCTTCAGACCGTGCCCGACCGCGCGGCGTGACGGCGCACGAGCTCCGGGAGCTCGGTAGGTTCGAACGGCTCGTCGGTGGCGTCGAGCTCGTCGGCGGTCCACCAGCGGGACGCGAGGATGTCGACGCGCTCGTCGTCGGTCCAGCCCGCCTCGGACAGCACGAAGCCCGGCGTGCGGACGACGTAGAACTCGCTGTGCCCGCGGTCGTGGTCGGCGAGGTCCCACTCGACGGTGAAGTCCCACGTCCACACCGGCTCGCCCGGGTCGTCGACGACGATGCCGGTCTCCTCGCGGAGCTCGCGCACCGCCGCGACCCGGTGCGACTCCCCCGGGTCGACGCCGCCGCCGGGCGTGATCCAGCGGTGGGACCCGTCGGACGACGGCGACCGCGTGTCCATCAGGAACACACGGTCGTCGGGGTCGAGGAGGATGATCCTGGAGGAACGGCGCAGGCCGGGCTTGGCGGTCACGTCCACGACGCTAGCCGGTCGGACGGTGGTCGCGCTGGCAGATCGACTCGCCGTCTCGTGCGGGTCGCGACCGGCGCGGACGCGCCGTCGGGCTGCCGCGCCGTCGGGCTGCCGCGCCGTCGGGCTGCCGCGCCGTCGGGCTGCCGCGCCGTCAGGCGGTGAAGCCGCTGACGTCGCCGACGAGCTTGGTGTGGTCGGCCGGGATCGGCTCCACCGCGGCGAGGGCGATCTCGGCCGCGAACTCGGACACGCTGTAGAGCTTGCCGACCTCCTGGCGTCGGCCCTCGATCGCGCCGGGGTTCAGGCGGTTGAGGAGCGTCGCGGTGATCGTGCCCTCGATCATGTCGCCGGAGACGACCACGAACTCGATGCCGACGGCCTCGAGCTGCGGGATGAGCTCGCGCAGGGCGAGCTCGCCCGCGCGCTTGCTCTTCGCGACCGGGACGTACTCGTCCATCGTCTCGGCGGTCTCGACGAAGTGGGCCTGGTGGCTCGTGACGAAGACGACGCGGGAGCCGGCCGGCATGTGCGGCACGGCGGTCTGGAGCATGTCGACCTGGGCGTCGCGGTTCAGGCGGAGGGCGTAGTCCTCGCCGAGGCCGCTCTCCATGCCGCCGGAGGCGTTGAGGACGAGCAGGTCGATGCCGCCCCACTCGGCCACGACCGCGTCGACCATCGCCTGCACCGACTCGTGGTCGGTGAGGTCGGCGCCGATCGCCAGGGCAGCGCCGCCGTCCGCGACGATCTTCTCGGCGATCTGCTCTGCGCGACGCGCCTTGTTGCGGTAGTTGACGACGACCTTCGCGCCGGCCTCGGCCAGGTACCCGACCGTGTCGGCGCCGATCCCGCGCGACGAACCCGTGACGAGTGCGCGCGTGTCGGCGAGGGATCCGGGGGCGAGGGGGTTCGTCACAGTCGTGTTCTCCAGGTCGCGGTACCGGCCGGTCGGCCGCCGACGAGCCTACCGCCCGGACCGACCACCACCGAGTCGACCGGCACCGAGCCGTCCCCTGCCGTGCGGTGCCGTCCGGTCCGGGACCGCGCCGAGCGGTGCCGAACGGTGCCGGGCGGTCCGTAACCGCGCCGTAGGTGGTCAGCCGACCCGGCGGGTGGACCGGTACCGTGGAGGCAAGAACACCGGCCGTCGCGACGCTGCACGCCGGAGCGCGCGACCGAGGGAGGGAGATCGCGTGAACATCGACTGGATCCAGACGGTCGTCTGGATCGGACTGACGCTGCTGCTGGGGGTCGTCGAGGTCTTCACCCTCGACTTCGTCTTCCTCATGCTCGCGGCGGGCGCGGCCGGCGGACTGATCGCCGGCCTGGTCGGCGCACCGTGGTGGCTGTCGGCCATCGTGGCCGCCGGGGTCGCGCTGCTCCTGCTCGCCGTCGTCCGCCCGCGCCTCCTCGTCGCCCTCGGCCGCAACGCCGATCCGCACCGCACCAACGTCGAGGGGCTCATCGGCCTCCCCGGGACCGTGGCCGTGGCCTTCACCACGTCCGCCCCCGGACAGGTCCGGCTCGCGAACGGCGAGACCTGGAGCGCCCGGCTCGCCGCCGACTCCCCCGACCGCACACCGCCGCTCGGCACCCCCGTGGTCGTCGAGTCCATCGAGGGGTCGACAGCCGTCGTCCGCCTCGGAGAAAGGGCCACCAAGTGACCATCTCAGCCGGGACGATCGCACTGCTCGTCCTCGTCCTCGTCGTCGTGATCTTCGTGATCGTCGTCCTGTCCCGCGCCATCCGGATCGTCCCCCAGGCGACCGCGGGCATCGTGGAACGCCTCGGGAAGTACCACAAGACCCTCAACCCCGGGTTGAACCTCCTGGTCCCGTTCATCGACCGTCTCCGCCCGCTGCTCGACATGCGCGAGCAGGTCGTGTCCTTCCCGCCGCAGCCGGTGATCACCGAGGACAACCTCGTCGTGTCGATCGACACCGTCGTCTACTTCCAGGTCACCGACGCGCGCGCCGCGACCTACGAGATCGCGAACTACCTCGGCGCCGTCGAGCAGCTCACGACGACCACGCTCCGCAACGTCGTCGGCGGTCTGAACCTCGAGGAGGCGCTGACGAGCCGCGACAACATCAACGGCCAGCTCCGCGTCGTCCTCGACGAGGCGACCGGCAAGTGGGGCATCCGCGTCGGCCGGGTCGAGCTCAAGGCGATCGAGCCGCCCGTGTCCATCCAGGACGCCATGGAGCAGCAGCTCCGCGCCGAGCGCAGCCGTCGTGCGGCGATCCTGCAGGCCGAGGGCACGAAGCAGTCGCAGATCCTCGAGGCGGAGGGCCAGCGGCAGGCCGCGATCCTCGCCGCCGAGGGTGACGCCAAGGCGCAGGTCCTCCGCGCCGAGGGCGAGGCCCAGGCCATCGCGACCGTCTTCGAGACGATCCACACGGGCGACCCGGACGAGAAGCTGCTCTCGTACCAGTACCTGCAGACCCTGCCGAAGATCGCCGAGGGCACCGCGAACAAGCTCTGGATGATCCCGAGCGAGTTCACCGAGGCGCTGTCGGGCATCGCGAAGGGCTTCACCGCGGGACGCTCGGGCTCCGGCCCGGTCACCGGTGGTGCCGGCGGGACGGACTTCCTGTCCCGGATCTCCGCACTCGCGAACGAGAGCCTCGCCAACACCGCGTCCGCCGGTGCCGCCGGGTCGGACCCCCGACCGGACGCGACCGCCGCGGACATCGTGCCCGACGCCGCGATCGACGAACGGCTCGCGGAGTCGAACCGCAGTGTCGACGAGAAGATCGCCGCGGCCGACGAGGCCGCACGGGGCGCGGCCGGTTCGACGACCGACCCGAGCACGGGGCAGGGCACGCCCGCCTGAGCACACCCGCACGCACGACGACGTCCGTCCCGGATCGATCCGGGACGGGCGTCGTCGTGTGTGGTGCGGTCAGGCGCCGCGTCGGGCCCGGAGGACCTGCAGGCGTTCCTGCAGGAGTTCCTCGAGCTCCTCGCGGGACCGCCGCTCGAGCAGCATGTCCCAGTGGGTCCTCGGCGCCTTGACGTCCTCGGCCGCGACCTCGACGGGGATCCCGTCATCGCCGAGGAGTCGACCCTCACGTCCGGAACGGGGCTCGGACCAGTTCGCGGGGACGTCCGCGTCGGCCGAGAACACGATGTCGAACGTCTCGCCCGACTCGGTCTGGTAGACCGCACGCTTGCGGTCCGAGAGCTCGACGCCCTCTTCGCTCTGGAGACTCTGGCTCCCGAGCCGCATGCCGCGGAGACTCCGATCAGCCATGTGTGTGCTCCTCTCGCTCGTCTGCCCTCCCCAACACTGTCCCACGCAGCATCAATCCCGGTGGGGCGCATTCACAGACCGTTCCCAGTGGGTGGTCGCGGCGGGCTTCCGGGACCGCGCAGCGTCGACCCGCCGGCGCGTGCGGACGTCGTCAGGGCCGGGCGGCGGTCGAGGTGGTCAGGGCCGGACGGTGGTCGACCGGCGGCGTGGCGACCACGGCGCGCATGCGAGGAGCGCGAGCAGCGCGCCGAGCGAGACCACCAGGGTGACCGAGCCGGACGCGACGGTCGCCGGCGTCGTCCCGGTGCCGAGCGGCACGTCGGTCACCATCGACGTCGCGGTGTACGCGGGGACCCGGTCGATCGTGCGTCCGGTCGGGTCGATCACCTGCGACGCCCCGACCGTGGAGATGTTCACGAGCGAGCGACCGGTCTCGACGGCACGCAACCTGGCGATCTCGAGCTGCTGCAGGTTCTCGTCGGTGCCGGAGAAGTCGGCGTTGTTCGTCTGCGCGAGGATCACCTGCGCTCCCCCGCGCGCCATGTCGTTCGTCAGACCGTCGTCGACGATGTCGAAGCAGA
Organism: Curtobacterium sp. MCBA15_012; assembly: GCF_001864935.2. Classification (NCBI taxonomy): domain Bacteria; kingdom Bacillati; phylum Actinomycetota; class Actinomycetes; order Micrococcales; family Microbacteriaceae; genus Curtobacterium; species Curtobacterium sp. MCBA15_012. The sequence continues at coordinate 1,844,262 of NZ_CP126267.1, forward strand.
CCGCGATGCCGGCCCGCACCCCGGCGACGGAGAGGACGTTCGGCTTCGTGCCCGGCGTGTAGTCGCGTTGGAGCAGCCCGATGAGCGACGGTGCGAGCTTCGAGAAGAACCACCGGTCCGGGACGTACTCGCCGAACGGCACCGGGCGCTTCTTGTCGTAGGACGACTGCCATCCGTCGGCGGTCCACACGAACGACGTGTTGTGCAGCACGCCCGTCGACGTCCGGGTGATCGCCCCCGCCACGATGGGCGCTCCGACGCTCGACACGACGCTGTCGAGCGCCTGCGCGACGACCGGCTGGACGCGCGGGTCGGCCTCCGCCGCCGCCTCGGGCCAGACGACCAGGTCCACACCCTTCGCGTCGACGTCGGTCGCGGCGACCTGGTCGGCGAGCACCTCGCCCGGCTGCGCCCGGTCGAAGTAGCCCGCGGGTCCGTTGCCCTGCACGGCCTCCACGCGGATGCTCCCGTCGACGCGGGTGGGCCACGCCGGGACCGCCAGGACGACCGCGACGAGCAGCCCGGCGGTGGCGATGCGGACCGGCAGCCGCAGCACGGCACCCGGTGCCCGCGGGACGACCAGGGCGAGCGACAGCACGACGGCCACGCAGTAGACGACGACGAACGTCACCCCGAGCACCCCGACGTAGGCGGCCAGGTGCGTGAACGGCCCCTGCGACTGCGACAGCCCGATGCGCCCCCACGCGAAGCCCTCGTACGGCCAACTGCCGGAGAACCACTCACGCCCGGTCCACAGTCCCGCGACGACGGCCGGCAGCCCCCACACCCGCCAGGCGGTCGACGGGAACACGCGCGCGACCCAGCGGTACGCGAGCGCGATCGCGACGCTGCCCAGGGCGAAGTACGCGGCCTCGAACAGCGCCAGCGCGAGCCAGGGCACCGGGCCGAGGTACCGGCCGGCCCACGAGATCGCCGGCAACCAGAACGCGGCCCCGGCGACGTAGCCGAGCCACGCGGCTCGGCGGGCCCGCTGTCCCATCGCCGCGAGCAGCATGCACGCCATCGCCGGGTACGCGAGGAACCACCAGCCGGGCGACGGGAAGGACAGGGCGAAGAGCAGCCCGCCGACGACGGCGAGCGGGAACGCGGTCCGGAGCGGCAGCGCCGCGAACTCGGACGCACCGGTGCCGACCGGACGCGACGCGGTCCAGCGCGACGACGGCCGTCGGCCCACCCCCGAGCGGACCGACGACGGGATGCCACCACGCGACGGGACGCCGCCGCGCGACGGACGCACCGCGATCTCGGGAGCCGGCACCGTGCCTCCCGTCAGACCGTCGCGTACGCGACGATGCCGCGGCGCACCGCGTCCGTCGCGCGCCGCGCGGTCTGGGCGAGTTCCTCGTCGCCGGCGTTCCGGACCTGGTCGAGGAGGTCGATGACCTGCTTCGACCAGCGGACGAAGTCACCGGCGGGCATGTCGAGCGTGCGCAGGACGTCGTCGAGCGAGGTGCCCGACGCCCAGCGGAACATCCCGACCGACATCGCCGGGGTGGGCGGCTGCGAGCCGGCCAGGCGGGCGTCGCGCTCGACGTCGTCGAGCCGCGCCCAGATCGTCAGGGTCTCGTCGAGCGCCGGGCGGAACGCGCCGCGGGGCAGGGCGTGCTCGGTGCCGGGGGCGTCCTCCCTCCGGGGCTGGTAGACGATCGTCGACGCCATCGCCGCGAGCTGTGCGGGCGTGAGGTCCTTCCAGACCCCGGCCTCGAGGCACTCGGCGACGAGCAGGTCCCGCTCGCCGTAGATCCGCTGCAGGCGTCGCCCGCCCGCAGCGACCGTGGCCTCGCCGTTCCCGGTGTCGACCAGGTAGCCGAGCTGGAGCAGGACGTCGGTGACGCGGTCGAACGTCGTCGCGACGGCACCCGTGCGCGACCGGATCTGCTGCACGAGCTTGTCGTGCGAGCGCTTGAGCTTGTACCAGCGCTCGGCCCAGCGGGCGTGCGCCTCGCGGTCCGGGCACGCGTGGCAGGGGTGGCGCTGCATCTGGCGACGCACCTCGGTGATCGCGGCCTGGCGCTCCTGCTTCGCGCCGTGCGACGCCTCGCGGCCGCCCGGCACGTTGGTGCGTTCGAGGTCGGACAGGCGTCGGCGCAGGGCGGCGTACTCGGTGAAGTCGCCGAGGTGGCACTGCATGGCCTGCTGGTAGCCGTCGAGCGACTCCTGCTGCGACCGGACCTTGCGCGCGAGGTCGACGACCGAACGGTCGGCCTGGAACTGCGCGAACGACGTCTCGAGGACCTCGCGCGTGCGCTGCCGGCCGAACTGGTCGATGAGGTTGACGGCCATGTTGTACGTCGGCTTGAACGACGAGTTCAGCGGGTAGGTGCGACGGCTCGCGAGCGACGCCACGGCCTGCGGGTCGAGGCCGTCCGACCACTGGATGACCGAGTGGCCCTCGACGTCGATCCCGCGGCGCCCGGCACGACCCGTGAGCTGCGTGTACTCCCCCGGCGTGATCGGCACGCGGGCCTCGCCGTTGAACTTCTCGAGCTTCTCGAGGACGACGGTGCGCGCGGGCATGTTCACGCCGAGCGCCAGGGTCTCGGTCGCGAACACGACCTTGAGGAGCTTGCGGCGGAACAGGTCCTCGACGACCTCCTTGAACGCCGGCAGGAGCCCGGCGTGGTGGGCGGCGACGCCCCGCTCGAGGCCCTCGAGCCACTCCCAGTACCCGAGCACGGCGAGGTCCTCGTCGAGCAGCGTGCGGCAGTGGTACTCCGCGGTCTCACGGATCTCGTTGCGCTCCTGCGCCGTCGTGAACGACACCCCGGACCGCAGGACCTGGCGCACGCCCTGGTCGCAGCCGTTGCGGCTGAACACGAAGAAGATCGCGGGCAGCAGCATCCGCTCGTCGAGCACGCGGGCGATCTGCTCGCGGAACATCTTCTCGGTGCGTGGACCCCGGCGCTCCGGGTACCCGCCGCGGCCGCGTCGCCCGCGCTGACCGCCGCCGTGCCGCTCGCTGCGCGCCGCTCCCCCGACCATGCGGAGCAGCTCGGGGTTGACGCGGTTCGTCGCCGCGGCACCGCTCGAGTCGAACAGGTCGACCATCTTCGACCCGACGAGCACGTGCTGCTCGAGCGGGACCGGGCGCTCCTCGGACACGATGACGTCGGTGTCGCCGCGGACGGTCTGCAGCCAGTCGCCGAACTCCTCGGCGTTCGAGACGGTCGCGCTGAGCGAGACGAGTCGGACCTCGGTCGGCAGGTGCAGGATCACCTCTTCCCACACCGCCCCGCGGAACCGGTCGGCGAGGTAGTGGACCTCGTCGAGCACGACCCACGCGAGGTCGTCGAGGAGGTCGGACCCGGCGTAGATCATGTTCCGGAGCACCTCGGTCGTCATCACGACGACGCGCGCCCGCGGGTTCACGTTGGTGTCACCGGTGAGGAGGCCGACCTCGGACTCGCCGTAGGCCTGCACGAGCTCGGCGTACTTCTGGTTGCTCAGCGCCTTCATCGGCGTCGTGTAGAAGACCTTCGCGGTGGGCTGCCGCATCGCCAGCCAGATGGCGAACTCGGCCACGATGGTCTTGCCCGCGCCGGTCGGAGCCGCGACCAGCACGCTCCGGCCCTGGTCGAGGGCGTCGCACGCCGCGGTCTGGAACGGGTCGAGGTCGAACCGCAGGTCGGTGCGGAACAACTCGAGGTTGCGTGAGCGGCTGCGGGACTTCGCGGCGGCGAACCGTTCGGCGGGACTCAGCTGGGTGGACATCAGGCTCCGTACTCCGCGTCGAGCTTCGCCTGGCGCTTCGCGGCGCGGCGGTCGTGCAGCCAGGTGATCGCACACGCGGCCACGTACAGCACGACCATCGGCACCGCGAGCAGGAACATCGAGACGACGTCGGCCGACGGGGTCACGATCGCGCAGAACACGAGGATGCAGAGGATCGCGACGCGCCAGGACTTGATGATCGACGCGGCGGACAGCACGCCGACGAAGTTGAGCAGGACGAGGAAGACCGGCAGCACGAACGCGATGCCGACCGCGACGATCAGCTTGATGACGAAGTCGTAGTACGCCTTGGCGTCGACGATCGACGTGTCCGACGACGACACGAAGCTGCCGAGGATGCCGACCACGTGCGGCAGGATGTACCACCCGAACCAGCAGCCGGCGAAGAACAGCGGGATCGCGGTGCCGAGGAACCCGAACACGTACTGCTTCTCGCGTCGCACGAGTGCGGGGACGATGAACGCCCACAGCTGGTACAGCCAGACCGGGCTCGAGATCACGATGCCGATCGTGATCGCGATCTGCAGCTTGAGGTCGAACGCACCCGTGATCATCGGGAAGTTCAGCTCGGCGGTGTGGCCGCCGACCTTCGCCAGCTGCGTGACCGGGGCGCGGAGCGCGTCGAGCACGAAGGGGGTGAGGAACCAGCCGCCGATCGCGCACACGGCGACCGCGACGACGGCCTTGAACAGGCGGTTGCGCAGCTCGATGAGGTGCTGCCCGAGCGACATGCGACCCTCGGTGTCCTTCTTCGGACGCCCGGGCCGCTTCGCCTGCCCGCTCGCGGTCGTCGAAGCCATGGACCGATCCTACGGGACGGGGACCGACAGGACGGCCGTGGCCGGGCGGACGCCCAGGGGGCGTCGAGGCGGACGGGAGGCGCGGTGCGGGGCCGCCACGGACCTCCCGTCCAGGACGCGCGGACGGGAGGCGCGTGACGGGCCCGGCACGTGCCTCCCGTCCGGCTGCGGGTCCGGTCCGGAGCGCGGGCCGCGGACAGTCGCCCCGCGGCGACGACGGGGTCGGCCGCTACTCGGCGGCGAGGGCCGCCTCGGCGAACGCGCGCACCGCCGCGCGCGCGGCGGGCGGGTGGATGACGACCGCGCGACCCGGCAGACCGGCCACGAGCCGGACCACGCCGTCGAAGCCGTTCGAGGCCGCGAGCCGGATGCGCACCCGGCCGTCGGCGTCCTCGTCGTCCGCGGTGTCGGCGAGGAAGTCGGCGACCAGGGGCAGGGACGAGCAGTCGAGCTCGACCGTGACGATGACGTCCTGGCTCGACTGCTGGAACAGCGTGTCGGGCAGTGTGACGTCGGCGAGCGACTTCTCGGCCGCGCGCTCGTCGACCCGGACGTCGGACATGCGGTCGAAGCGGAACGTGCGGATCGCCTGGCGGTCGAGGTCCCAGGCGCGGAGGTACCAGTCGGTGTCGATCGACTCGACGCGCAGCGGGTCCACGTGGCGGGTGCCGCCGCGGGTGCGCGGGCCGGCGTACTCGAACGTCAGGCCGCGGCAGTCCGACATCGCGCGGCGCACGGTCGCGAGGGTCGCGTCGTGCAGGTCCTGCCCGACGGCGACGTTGGACGCCGCTCCGCCGGCACCGCGGGAGAGCTTGGCCATCAGGGCGTGGATCGCGTCGCGGTCGGCTGCCTCGGGCAGGGCGGACAGGTACTGCAGACCGGCGATGAGCGCCGACGCCTCGCGTGCCGAGAGCCGGGGCGCGTCGTCGATCGCGACGAGGTTCGTCAGGACGATCATGTCGTTCTGCTCGAAGTCGTCCCACGCGATGTCGAACAGGTCGCCGTGCTGGTACTGCATCGTCTCGCCGGGGACGCCCGAGACCGCGATGAGCTCGACCGCGCGGCGGATGCGCTGCTCGGGGACACCGAAGTGCCGCGCGGCCTCGCGCACCGAGACGCGTTCGTGGTCGATGAGGTACGGGACGAGGACGAGCAGGAACGCGAGCTTGTCCTGCGCCTGCAGCGGTTGCTGGTCAGCCACGGTCGTCTCCCCCGGTGGTGTCGGCGGTGCCGGCTGCGTCGGTGTGGTCGGCGACCAGTGCCCGGAGCCGGGCGACCACGCGCTCGCGCAGGGCGGCGGGTTCGAGGACGCGGACCTCGGGGCCGAAGGCGGCGAGTTCCTCGGCGAGGATGTGCGGGTCGACGTGGTGCACGAGCAGGACGCCCTCGCCGTCGACCTCGGTCCCGCGGCGTCGTCGGAGTCGCCGTTCGGCGTCCGAGCCGGGCGCGACGGCGATGCGGGCCGTGCGCTCCGACCAGATGCGGTCGAGTTCCGCGAGGGCGCGCTCCCCCGCCCCGGCCGGCGCGGGGTGCTGACCGGCGTGGTGCGCGGTGACCGGTCCGACGATGCGCGAGAGCAGGTAGTTCTTCACGCTGTCGGTCGCGAACTCGTGGGCCGCGAGCATCCAGCGGCCGCCGTGCTGCACGAGCGCGAGCGGTGCGACGTCGCGCTGCCGGGGCTCGTGCTCGCCCGGGGTGATGTAGTCGAAGCGGACCGCAGCGGCCCGGTCGAGCGCCGATCGCAGCGGCTCGAAGGCCGTGTCACGCGTGCGGAGGCGCGGGGCGTACGCGGCGGTGCCGAGCGGACCGGCCGGGTCCTCGTCGGCGCCGGCGGAGCGGACCTTGAGCAGGGCACGGCGGGAGTCGGCGGACAGCGCGCCCTCACGCCACGCCATCGCGGCCAGGGAGAGCAGCGCGGACTCGTCGGGCGTGAACCGGACGTCGAGCGGCAGGTCGTACTCGCCCTTGGGGATCCGGTAGCGCAGCGTCTGGTTGTTCCCGGCTGCACCGGGCGTCTCGATCGTCTCGAGCGGGATGCCGAGCTCGCGGACGTCGTCCTTGTCACGCTCGAACTGCCGCTCGAGCGAGGCGTTGTCGCCGCCGGGGGTGAACCGCTGCCGGTAGCCCTGGACGTTGGCCAGGATCTCGGCCTTCGTCAGCCCCGACTCGGTCGAGAGCAGTGCCAGCACGAGGCTGAAGAGCCGCTCCTCGGCGGGCACGCGGGGAGCTCGGGTCGCTGGCACGAGCCCGATCCTACGGCAGCGCGGGTGCACCGGAGTGCACCCGCGCTGCGGTCGGTGAAGGGCTGTCCGTCAGCCGGCGATCCGGCCGACGATGTCGATCACGTAGACCGCGGGACCGCTCTGCTGGTGCACGACCGCGAGCACCTGGTCGCCCACGTGGTGGTCGACGAGGGCGTCCCGGACACCGTCCACGACCTGGCCCTTCGCGAGCGGCAGGGTGAGCGCGCCGCTGCCGTCCGACCAGCTGGAGCTCAGCACGGTCGAGCTGCCGCCGCCCTGCGGCCACGACACCGCGGTGAACTTCACGACGGCCGTGTCGCGCTCGGTGAGCTCGGCGCCGGACCCCTTGCGGAGCAGGTGCTGCTGGTCGTTCGCGGGCGCGCTCCAGGACGGGATCGTGATGCCGGGCTGGCCGGACGGCGCGAGCACGACCGCGGGCATGCCGTCGCCCGCGAGCTGCGGGGTCCCGGTGGCACGCGAGTCGAAGGCGCGCTCGACGTCGATCACGGCGACGACGGCGTCCTCGCTGCGGCGCGACTCGGTGCCGGCCGTTCCCGTCTGCGTGAAGGCGCTCTTCGGGATCGCGACCGCGAGGCGGTCGCCGACCCGGGCGCACTCGACGGCCTTGCCGATCGGACCGTACTTCTCGGCGCCGGCGGTGATCGGGTCGGACGGGCCGGTGTAGCCGCTCGACTGCACGGCCTTGCCGGTGGCGCCGTCGACGAGCGTGTAGTCGAGGACCACCGGGGTGCCCTCCTCGACCTGGCGGCCCTCGCCCGAGCGGAGCACCGAGACCTGCGTGCCGGTCGTCGTGAGGCCGGCGGGAACCGAGACCTTCGGCTCCTTGCCGAACGCGCCGGATGCGGTCACGGCGCGCGATGCGGCACCCGGCGTCGCGCAGTCGGAGGCGGCGGTGCCGGCTCCGCTCGCGGCGCAGCCGGTGAGGGAGGCTGCGAGGCCGATGGTGACCAGGAGTGCGGGGATGGTGCGCACGGACCCTCTTTCCGTTCGATGCAGGACGGGCACGGTGCGTAGCCTACCGGTCGCCCTCGTCGGTCCCGGCTCCGTCCGAGGCCTCGGCGGCGGCGACCTTGCGGGCCTGCGCGGCGGCCTGGCGGGCGACCTTGCGCAGCTTCTTGTCGCTCGCGGAGCGCTCCCCCACGGCGCCGGGGGTCCAGGCCTCGACGTCCTCGTCCGAGAACTCCGTCTTGCCTGCGCGACGCTTCAGGTTGGGCAGCACGACGCCGTCGGCGAGTCGTCGGGCGGTGACGAGGAAGCCGGTGTGGCCGACCATCCGGTGGTCGGGGCGGACGGCGAGGCCCTCGACGTGCCAGGTGCGCACGAGGGTCTCGCTCGACTGCGGATCGGTGAAGCGTCCGGTGTCACGGAGCGCCTCGGCCGTGCGGGACAGCTGCGTGACGGTCGCGACGTAGCAGACGACCAGGCCGCCGGGCACGAGGGCGTCGGCCGCGGCGTCGACGCACTCCCACGGCGCGAGCATGTCGAGCACGACGCGGTCGATGCTCTGCGGCTCGGTGGCCTCGGGCAGCGCCTCGACGAGGTCGCCGACCGTCACCGACCAGTTGTCCGGGACCGCACCGAGGAACGTGCCGACGTTGCCCTGGGCGATCGCGGCGAACTCGGCGCGACGCTCGAACGACTGCAGGCGGCCGGTCGGTCCGATCGCGCGGAGCAGGAACAGCGACAGCGCGCCGGACCCCACGCCGGCCTCGACCACGCGAGCGCCGGGGAACACGTCGGCGAAGGCCACGATCTGGGCGGCGTCCTTCGGGTAGACGATCGCGGCGCCGCGCGGCATCGACATGACGTAGTCGTTGAGCAGCGGTCGGAGCGCGAGGTACTCGTCCCCGGTGCTCGCGCGGATGACGGAGCCGTCCGGCTGCCCGATGACGTCGTCGTGCCGCAGGACGCCGCGGTGGGTGTGGTACTCGCCGGCGGTCTCGAGCGACAGGGTCGTGAGCTTGCCCTTCGGCCCGGTCAGCTGCACGCGGTCGCCCGCGCGGAACGGTCCGCGGGGCGGGGTGTGCGGGGCGCCGCCGGCGGTGTGCGGCAGGTCGGCCGGGACCGGGGCTGCCGGCTGCGCGGCGAACGGCTGCGCGTCGGTCTCCGGCAGCGCGTCGCCGGTGCCGTCCGTGTCCTCGGTGGTCGGGTGCTGGTCGCTCATGGTGTGCTCGTCCGTCGTCGGGTCGGTGCCGGTGGTGGGCTCGGTGCCCGTGGTGGGCTCGGTGCCCGTGGCGGGCTCGGTGCCGGTGGTGGTCCGGCCGCCCGGTGTCGGGGCGCCGGTGGTCATCGGGCGGCCGCCGCGGCGCGCGCGGTGAGCGCCGGGCCGGTCAGCTCGGCGAGCCGGTCGACGTCGACCCCCTGCAGCGTGGTGAGGTGCACGTCGCCGCCGTCGATCTCGGAGAGCGGCACGATGTGCTCGACGGCGACGGTGACCGCACCCGACGCGACGGCCGCGGCGACACCGGTGGCCGAGTCCTCGATCGCGACGCACGCGGTCGGCTCGACGCCGAGCTGCGCGGCGGCGGCCAGGTAGGCGTCCGGGTAGGGCTTCGGCCGGTCCACGTCGTCCCCGGCCACGACGACCCGGAAGCCGCGGGCACCGAAGGCCTCGGCGGCGACGAGGGCCATCTTGCGGCGGGACATCGTCACGAGCGCGGTCGGCACCCCGCGGTCGTGCAGCTCCTCGACGAGCTCGCGTGCGCCGGGACGCCACGGGAGCTCACCGGCGAGCAGGTGCTCCATCACGTAGTCGGTCATCCACTGGACGATCTCCTCGACCTCCATGTCGACGCCCTTGTCGCGGAGGATCTCACCGGAGCGCTCGAGGCCGCTGCCGACGAGCGACAGCCCGTCCTCGTGCGTCCACTCGGCGCCGTACCGGGCGGTCAGCTCGACCTGGGACCGCTGCCAGATCGGCTCGGTGTCGATGATCGTGCCGTCCATGTCCCACAGCACGGCTGCGGGCAGGACTCGGTCGGGGTGCTGGGCGGTCACGGGCGACGAGTCTAGCGGGCGGGGTTCCGCTGCACGCGGACGCCGGGACGGGCCGACCGGCGTCGGGCCTATCCTTGGGTACCCGTACCGCGTCGGTGTCCGCACCGTCGCGGCACGACCACCGCGACGGTCCCGGCACCGCCGCAGCACCCGTACCGTGTCCGGCCGCGCGCGTCCCGCGCGTGCCCGCTCCGACCCAGGAGGCCCCCGTGCCACAGCACTCCCCCTTCAGCGACGGACGACTGCTCGTCGTCGCGTTCGAGGGCTGGAACGACGCCGGAGAGGCGGCCAGCGGCCTCGCGCGACGGATCGTCGACGCGATGGGCCTCGAGGAGCTGCGCGATTTCGACGGCGAGCGGTACGTGGACTACCAGTTCAACCGCCCTGAGGTCGGCACCGCCGAGGACGGTTCCCGCGAGATCACCTGGCCGCGCATCGTCCTGCACGGCCCGGGCCCGGACGCCGCCGCCAGACGCGTCGTCTCCGCGACCGGCACCGAGATCGACCGCGACGTCTTCGTCCTCGTCGGCCCCGAGCCCTCGCGCACCTGGCGGAGCTTCTGCGCCGAGGTGGTCGACCTGGTCGACGTGCACGCCATCGACGCCGTCGTCTTCGTCGGCGCGATGCTCGCCGACGTCCCGCACACCCGACCGATCTCGGTGTTCGTGTCGAGCGACGACGCCGCGGTCCGGACGGCGCTCGACGTCGACCGCTCGACGTACGAGGGTCCGACCGGCATCCTCGGCGTGCTCGCCGACGCGGTGCACCGGGCCGGGATCACGACGCTGTCCCTCTGGGCGTCGGTGCCGCACTACGTGCACAACTCGCCCTCACCGAAGGCCACGCTCTCGCTGCTCGACAAGATCGAGGAGCTCACCGACGTGACCGTCCCGCGCGGCAGCCTGCTCGACGAGGCCACCGAGTGGGAGGAGGGCATCGACGCCCTCGCCGCCGACGACGAGGACATGGCCAGCTACATCGGCCAGCTCGAGCAGGCGCGCGACACGGTCGACTCCCCCGAGGCCTCGGGCGACGCGATCGCGCAGGAGTTCGAGCAGTACCTCCGCCGACGCGAGCGCAAGGACGGCAAGGACGGCGGCACGGCGGGTGGCGGGTTCCGTCCGCCGCAGCCGCCGCAGTAGACGCACCCACGTCACGGACGGGAGGCGCGGTGCCGGCTGGCACCGCGCCTCCCGTCCGTCGTGGGGTCGCGTCCCGCGTGCGTCCGGCCGCGCACCCCGGCGCACGGCGTGCGCACCCGCGCACGGGCGGCCCGGTGCGCTGCGCGGCCGTCCCCGGGTCAGCCCAGGCGGATGCCGAGGAGCGCGTCGACGAGGTCGACGAGCTCGGGCGTCACCGCGGTGCCGCCCGCGATCGCGGTGTCCACGGCGGCGACCGCACCCGGCGTGTCCAGGTCGTCGGCCACGCGGGCGCGGATCCGCGCCACCACGTCGGCGGCGTCGTCCGCGTGCCCGGCCGGCGCACCACCGGCCCACGCGTCCCAGGTCGCGAGGCGTGCCGTGGCGCTCGACAGCTCGCCGTCGAACCACTCCCAGTCGTCCGAGTACCGGTGCGACAGGAGCGCGAGGCGGATCGCGCGCGGGTCGGCGCCGTCGTCGAGCAGCCCGCGCACGGTGACGAGGTTGCCGAGCGACTTCGAGATCTTCTCGCCCTGGTAGGCGATCATCCCGGTGTGCACGAAGGCGTTCGCGAGCGGCTGGTGCGCGAGTGCGGCCGCGTGTCCGGCGCTCATCTCGTGGTGCGGGAAGACCAGGTCACTGCCACCGCCCTGCACGCTGATCGGCAGGCCGAGGCGGTCGCCGGCGATGACGCTGCACTCGATGTGCCAACCGGGGCGGCCGGGACCGACGACGGTGTCCCAGCTCGGCTCCCCCTCGCGGGCTGCTCGCCAGAGCAGCGGGTCGAGCGGATCGCGCTTGCCGGGGCGGTCGGGGTCGCCGCCGCGCTGGGCCGACAGGGTGGCCATGGTCTCGCGGTCGAGCCGGCTCTCGTCGCCGAGGGACCAGGCCTCGGTCGGACGGTTCACGTCGAAGTACAGGTCGTCACCAGCGGCGTCGGCGGTGGGGACCTCGTAGGCGTAGCCGGTCTCCTGCAGGAACGCGACGGCCTCGGCGACGCGGTCGACCTCGTCCGTCACGGCGACGTACTCGTCCGGCGGCAGGACGCGGAGTGCCTCCATGTCGCGGCGGAACAGGTCGATCTGCGAGGCGGCGAGCTCGCGCCAGTCGACGCCGTCGCGCGCGGCGCGTTCGAGCAGCGGGTCGTCGACGTCGGTCGTGTTCTGGGCGTACTCGACCTCGAGCCCGGCGTCGCGCCAGGCGCGGCCGAGCGTGTCGAACGCCAGGTAGGTCGCGGCGTGCCCGAGGTGGGTCGCGTCGTACGGCGTGATGCCGCAGACGTACAACGCCGCGCGGTCGTCACCGTGCGTCGGGTCCACCGGGTGCCCGGACGCCGTGTCGTGCACGACGGGACGTGGGCCCTCCCCGGGGACGTCGGGGACGGACGGGGCCTCCCAGGCCCTCACGGCTGGACCACTCCGAGCGACAGCAACACGATGAGCACGATACCGAGTGCGATCCGGTAGACCACGAAGGGCATGAAGCTGCGCTTGCTGATGTAGTTCATGAACGCCGCGATCACGACGAAGCCGACCACGAACGCGACGACCGTGGCGATGAGCGTGTCGGCGAGTCCGAACGGCGCGCCGGTGTCGCCGAGGCTCGTCGCCGCCTCGTAGAACCCGGAGAGGAAGACCGCGGGGACGGCGAGCAGGAAGGCGAACCGGGCGGCCGCCGGGCGGGTGTACCCGAGCGCGAGCCCCATCGACACCGTGGCACCCGAACGCGAGACGCCGGGGACGAGCGCGAGCATCTGCGCGACGCCGATGAGCAGACCGTTGCGGAAGGTCATCTGCTCGATCGGCTTGACCTTGCGCCCGACCACGTCGAGGACGCCCAGGACCACACCGAACACGATGAGGACCACCGCGACGATCCAGAGCGAGCGGAAGGTGGTCTCGATCGCGTCCTTGAGCACGAGTCCCGCGACGCCGATCGGGATCGTGCCGAGGATCACCAGCCAGCCGAGCCGGACGTCCGGGTCACCCTTCGGCACGTCGCGTCGGAACAGCGAGCGGAACCACCGACCGATGATCCGGGTGATGTCCGTCCAGAAGTAGATGAGCACCGCGGTCTCGGTGCCGAGCTGCGTGACGGCGGTGAACGCGGCACCGGGGTCCTCCGCGTCGGGCAGGAACAGGCCCACGATGCGCAGGTGCGCGCTCGAGGACACGGGCAGGAACTCGGTGAGCCCCTGCACGAAGCCGAGGAAGATCGCCTCGAGGATGTGCATCGTGCGGGCCTTTCAGGGGTCGGCAGGCAGGACGGTGCCGCGGTGGCGACCCGGCAATGTATCAGTACGTGGCGAGCAGGTCCCCGAGGACGCGCCGCCCGAAGGCCAGGGCGTCGAGGGGCACGCGCTCGTCGACGCCGTGGAACATCGCCGGGAAGTCGACGCCCGCGGGCAGCTGCAGCGGCACGAAGCCGTAGCCGGCGATGCCGAGTGTCGACAGCGCCTTGTTGTCGGTCCCGCCCGAGAGCAGGTACGGCAGCACGGGTGCGCCCGGGTCGTGCCGCTCGAGCACGTCCCGCACGGCGTCGACGAGCGGCCCGCCGAAGTCCTGCTCGAGGCCGACGTCGCGGAACTCGGTGACGACCTCGACGTCGTCGCCGGCGAGCTCCCGCACGCGGGCGAGCACCGTCTCCTCGTCGCCCGGCAGGCAGCGGATGTCGACGAGCGCCTCGGCACGGTCCGGGATCACGTTGTGCTTGTACCCGGCCGTGAGCACCGTCGGGTTCGAGGTGGTGTGCAGGGCCGCGTGGATGAACCGCGACGCCGAGCCGGTGGCGAGCGCGACCTCGTCCGGTCCGGTGACGGCCGGGTCGACCCCGAGGAACCGGGCGATTTCGGCCACCATCGCGTCGGTGGTCGCGGACAGCCGGACGGGCCACTCCTCGCTGCCGATCCGGGCGACCGCCGCAGCGACCTTCGTGACGGCGTTGTCCCGGATCACGTGCGAGCCGTGGGCGGCGGTGCCGGTCGCGACGAGCTTGACCCACATGAGGGCCTTCTCGCCGGTCTGCAGCAGGTAGGCGCGCCGGTCGCCGAGGGTGATCGAGTAGCCGCCGACCTCGCTGATGGCCGCGGTCGCGCCGGCGAAGACCTCGGGGTGGTGCTCGACGACGTGGTGCGAGCCGAGCACGCCGCCGGCCTCCTCGTCGGCGAAGTACGCGATCACGAGGTCGCGCTCGGGAGCACCCTGCCGGGCGACGACGTCCCCGAGGGCGGTGAGCATCATCGCGTCCATGTTCTTCATGTCGACCGCGCCGCGCCCCCACAGCGAGCCGTCACGGACCTCGCCGCCGAAGGGGTCGACCGACCAGTTCGCCGGGTCCGCCGGAACGACGTCGAGGTGCCCGTGGACGACGAGTGCCGGCTTCGAGCGGTCACGGCCCGGGACCCGGGCGACGACGCTCACGCGGTCGGGTTCGGACTCGAACAGCTGCGGCTCGAGCCCGAGGGCGCGCAGTTCGGCCTCGACGTAGTGGGCCGCCTCGGTCTCGCCGCGGGACTTGCCCCCGCCCCAGTTCGTCGTGTCGATGCGGATGAGGTCACGGGCGATCGCCGCGGTGGCCTCGAGGTCCTGCTCGGTCGCCCGGGAGTCGCTCATGCGCCCACGCTACCGGGCGTCGGTCCGGTCCCGGGGCTGTCGTGCACGGGTGTGACGCGGGAGGACGCGCCCGGGATGTACAGCCGTGTTCATCGGGCGTTCAGAGCCGTGCTAGTGTCTTCTCTCGGCAGGAACGCCGGGGAAACAGCCCGGTGAGACGGCCTGCACGACAGCAGTACCACCTGTCCGGGTGGCGGAATTGGTAGACGCGCTAGCTTGAGGTGCTAGTGCCCGTATTAGGGCGTAGGGGTTCAAGTCCCCTCTCGGACACAGCAAGGACGAAGGCCCCGCAGCTCAGGCTGCGGGGCTTTCGTCCTTCTCGGGGTCGTTCCGGTGGGTGAGGCGGGGCGGGCGTGCTGTTCGTGCGACATCTCCGATGTCGGACGACAGCGGCGTTGACGCCTGTCCCACGACGAGCGGCGCGAGTTCGGCGCGCGCGACATCTCCGACGTCGAACGACAGCGGCGATGTCGCATCCGCCGCGCGCTCGCCCTCGCGCGCCGCCCACCGCCCGTGCGCTCGTGCTCAGCGACGCCGGAGCCGCCGGACGAGCAGCACCACGCCGCCGAGCGCCGCGAACCACCCCCAGTTCGCCACCACGGGGTCGAGCAGCCCGTGCCGCCAGTCCCGCCGCGACGACCCGGCACGCGATGCCACCGGGTGGTGGCGCAGCTCCGCCCGCACGCCGGTCTCGTGCACGACCCGGTCCGGCCGTCCACGCAGGGCGTCCGTGACCCGGTGCGTCGCCACGTCGATCCGGTCACCCAGGACGAGCAGCATCCAGTGCGCGAGCCGTCCCTCGCTGAACCGCCGGTAGGCGTAGCGCCGCACCACCCCGGCCGGCCCGGACAGCGGCTGTGCGGTGCCGAAGACCGGCGTGACGTGGGCGTGCTCGATCGAGCGCTCCCGGCCCTCACCGCCGGGCTGCTGGTCGGGCAGGTCCCAGTGCGCGCCCGAGGTGGCCCCGACCTCGCGGGACAGCTTCGGCACCGAGGGACGGTCCTCCAGGTCGAGGTCGCTCCCCCAGCCCGGGATGCGCTCCCGGAGCTCGGCCGCCGACGGCACCCGTCGGGGCGGGTCCGCGACGTACGGCGTGTGGTCGAGCGCTCCGGGCGGCACGGCGTCCACCCCGGCACCCGCCCGCCGGGCCGCGACGGCGTCTCCCGGCGCCGCTCCGCCCGGCACGTCCGCATCGCCGGCACCGCCGGGCACGGCGTCCCCGCCCTCCACGGCGCTCACGGGACGATCACCGTCTTGATGCAGCCGTCGAGCTTCGCCGAGAACAGGTGGTACGCCTCGTCGATGTGCTCGAGCGGGATCCGGTGCGTGATGATCTCGCTCGGCGTGATGTGGCCCGCCTGGATGTGCTCGAGCAGCCGCGGCCACTGCCGCTTCACGGGTGCCTGGTTCATGTGGATCGTCACGCCCTTGTTCATCGCGTCCCCGAACTTGACCGCGTTCGGGATCGGGCCGTAGGCGCCCATCGCGGACACGGTGCCGCCCTTCCGGACGCCGTCGATCGCCCAGTTGAGGGCGACCGGCGAGCCGCCCTGCAGCTTCAGCTTCGCCGAGGTCACGTGCTGCAGGAAGTTGCCGTCCGCCTCGGCACCGACGGCGTCGATCACGCTGTCGGCACCCAGGTAGTCCGTCTGCTTCTTCATCTCGACCACGACGTCGTCGACCTCGGCGAAGTTGATCGTCTCGGCGTGGGCGAACGTCCGCGCCTTCTCGAGGCGGTACTCGAACTGGTCGACGACGATCACGCGGCCAGCGCCCATGAACCACGCCGACTTCGCCGCGTACAGGCCGACCGGCCCGGCGCCGAGCACGACGACGGTGTCGCCCTGCCGGATCGATGCGAGCTGCGCCCCGAAGTACCCGGTGCCGAGCGCGTCCGTCATCATCAGGGCGTCGTCGGGGTCGAGCCACTCGGGGATCACCTGCGGCCCCACGTCGGCGAACGGCACGCGGACCCGTTCGGCCTGCCCGCCGTCGTACCCACCCGTCGTGTGCGAGTACCCGAAGATGCCGCCGACCGCGGTCGCGTTCGGGTTCACGTTGTGGCAGTTCGTGTACAGACCGCGGGCGCAGAACCAGCAGCTCCCACAGGACACGTGGAACGGGACCATCACCCGGTCGCCGACGTCCAGGCTGCGGACCGACGGCCCGACCTGCTCGACGACCCCGATGAACTCGTGGCCGAACGTGTGACCGACCCTCGTGTCCGGCATCATGCCGTGGTACAGGTGCAGGTCGGACCCGCAGATCGCCGCCCGCTCGACACGGACGATCGCGTCGTTCGGGTGCTCGATCCGCGGGTCGGGCTTCTCCTCGACACGGACCCGGTAGGGCCCGCGGTACGTCATGGCGCGCATGCGCGCTCCTCTCGCTCGTGCGGCCCACGCTCGTGGCCGGTGCGTGGGAGCCGGTCCAGGACCGCGTGCAACGACCAAACGCCGTCCGCGCGGCACGTGCCCGCCAGCGGATCGCGCGGCGACCGGACGACGGACGGGAGGCCCGGTGCGGGCCCGCCCCGTGCCTCCCGTCCGTCCCCGGTCGCCGTCAGCGCTCGGCGATGTGCGCGGCCAGCCACCTGCGGGCGCCGTCGACGTCGTCGAAGACGCCGTCGTCCTGCGCGGCCGTCGCCGCGTCGAGCACCGCCCGGAACGCGGGCCCCGGAGCGAGCCCGGCGTCGAGCAGGTCACGCCCGGTGAGCAGCGGCGTGCGGCGTCCGAGGACCGCGTCGCTCGTCAGCACCCGGAGCCACCGCGCGACGGGGTCCGGCAGCCTCGTGCTCGACGTGCTCGACGTGCTCGTGCCGACGCCCTGCGGGACGCCGCAGGTGCTCCCACGCCCGTGCACGTCGGCCGCGCAGACCCGCGCCCACGCGTCGACGTCGGCCCGCGTCCCACCGAGGCGACGGAGCAGGCGACGCGCCGCCGGCACCGTCGGGGCGGCCCCGCCGGTCGAGTGCGGCACCATGTGCTCGCGGACGATCCGGGCGATGCGCTCGGTGACGGACCGCGGTGCCCCGACGCGACGGAGCAGCGCGCGGGCCGCCTCGGCACCGGTGACCTCGTGGCCGAGGCTCCGGATCCGCCGTCGCCCGTCCTCGTCGACGACCTGCGTCCCGTCGCCGGCCTTGCCGAGGTCGTGCAGGACCGCGCCGAGCACGGCGACCACGCGGTCCTCGCCGGTGACCCCGTCGGCGGTGCAGGCACGAGCGGCAGCGTCGCCCGCGAGCCCGAGGTGGACGTGCACCGGACCCTCGGGGTGCCAGGACGGGTCCTGCGGGACGTCCCGGACCGCCGCGAGCTCGGGCAGGTGCCGCTCCCAGTCGACCGCGTGCAGGACCTCGAGCGCCGCTGCGACGTGGTCGCCGGACGCGAGCCGGCGGAGCTCCGGCCAGACCCGGTCGGGTGCGATCTCGGTCCAGCGGTCGCTCGTGCGCCGCGCGAGGGCGACCGTGTCGGGGTGCACGACGAAGCCGTACCGCGCGACCAGCTGCACCGCGCGGAGCACCCGGAGCGGGTCCTCGACGAACCGGTCGGACGTGTGCCGGAGGACACCGGACCGGACGTCCTCGAGGCCGCCGTGCGCGTCGAGCAGGACGTCCTCGTGCGGGTCCCACGCGACGGCGTCGACCGTGAAGTCGCGGCGTGCCGAGGCGTCCCGGAAGCCCGTGTCGGGCTCGAGTGCAGCGGGGACGACCGCGACGTCGACCTGGGTACCGTCGAGCGCGACCTTGCACACCTCGAACCGGGCTCCGGCGCGGACGACGGATGCGCCGACCTCCCGGAGCGCCGCGACGACCCGGTCGACGCCGTGCCCCGTGTGGAGCTCCACGTCGAGGTCCCCGGCGGCCGTCCCCGGCACCGGACGTCCGGCCTCGCGGAGCAGGGCGTCGCGGACGGTCCCGCCCACGACGAGCGGGCGGCCGAGCGGGTGCAGGGCGTCGAGCACGGTCCGTGCGCCGGGCATCGACGTGACCGTGCGGTGCAGGTGGTCCGGTGCGGGGCGACGGACGACGGGCGTGGTGGGCGGTTCGGGGTTCACGTGGACACCTCCGGGACCTCGGCCGCGCGCGGCGAGGGAGTCAGTCTGCCGCACGCGCGCGCCGTGCGCGACCCGACGCGCGCCGGGCCCGGACCGGTCCGCGCGTGGCACTGCCCGACCCGGCCCCGGCCCGGCGGGCGAGCACGGACGGACGGGAGGCGCGGTGCCGACCGGCACCGCGCCTCCCGTCCGTCGTCCGGTCGCGTCCACGGGACGCGACCGGCAGGGGGTCCTGCGTCAGCTCTTCGACGCCTCGACGAAGGTGCGACGCGGGTCGGTCTCCTTGATGAGCGAGGTCGCGTCGCGGCCCGAGACCGCGCCCGTGACCCAGCCGATCACGATGCGGACCTTGCGGTTCAGCGTCGGCATCGCGTACACGTGGTACGCGCGGTGGGCGAGCCACGCGAACAGGTTCGTCATCTTGACGCCCTTGATGTTCGCGGCGCCCTTCGCGACACCGTACGAGGCGACCGTGCCGATGGACGGGTGGCGGTACTCCTCGAGCGGCTTGCCGGTGATCGTGGCGACCACGTTGTCGGCGGCGACGACGGCCTGACGGACGGCGTTCTGCGCGTTCGGCGGGTAGTACGCCGGCTGCTTCTCGGCGGTCAGGTCGGGGACCTGGGCGACGTCACCGAGACCCCAGGCGCCCGGGACGACCTCGTGGGTGTCCTCGGCCTCGACCTGGAGCTTGGCGTTCGCGGCGAGGTGGCCCTTCGGACCGCGCGGCAGGTCGGTCGCGTCGAGGAGCGGGTTCGGCTTGACGCCGGCCGTCCAGACGAGCAGGCCGGTCGCGAACTCGTCGCCGTCGGACAGCTTGACGACGCCGCCCTCGCAGCTCGGCATGGTGGTCTTCAGGCGCACGTCGATGCCGCGGGCACGGAGCGACTCGAGCGTCCACTTGGACAGCTCCGGGCCGACCTCGGGCGCGACGCGGTCGAGCGCGTCGATGAGGACCCAGCGCGGCTGCTCGCCGGCGAGCGACGGGTACGTCTTGATGGCGGCCTGGGACACGTCGAAGAGCTCACCGATCGCCTCGACGCCGGTGTAGCCGCCGCCGATGAAGATGCTCGTGAGCAGCCGGCGACGCTCGTCCTCGTCGCGGGTGGCAGCCGCCTTGGCGATGTTGTCGAGGAGCTTGGCGCGCACGTAGGCGGCCTCCTCCACGGTCTTGAAGCCGACGCCGACCTCGTCGAGGCCCGGGGTCGGGAAGGTGCGTGTGACCGAGCCGAGCGCGACGACGAGCTGGTCGTAGCCGAGCGTGCGGTCGTCGCCGCCGGCGGTGGCGATCGAGACGGTCTTGTCCTTCGACGAGATCCCGGTGACCTTGCCCTGGATGACGCGGGTCTTCTTCAGCGCGCGACGCAGCTCGAAGGTGACGTCCTTCGGCGCGATGTGGCCGCCGGCGACCTCGGGCAGGAACGGCAGGTACGTGTAGTACGTGTTCTGGTCCACCAGCGTGATGCGCATCGGCACGGTCGCTGCGTGCTTCTGCAGCTGCTTGACCGTGGTGTAGCCGGCGGAGCCGCCGCCGAGGACGAGGACGTGGGGGATGGAGTCTGCCATGGGTCCGGTCTACCGGAAGAACCCTGGTCGCGTCACCCAGCCGCGCCGCACCGTCCGCCGAGCGTCGGCCGATCCGCGCCGCACCGTCCGCCGAGCGTCGGCCGATCCGCGCCGCACCGTCCGCCGAGCGTCGGCGGATCCGGGCGGTGCCCTCCGTCACGCGTCGGCGTGATCGGACCCTGCCGGTGCCGGTCAGCGCCGCAGCGGGCGGTCCTGGAGCCGCCACCACGCCGTCTCGGCGAGCTCGACGCCGGTGTACACGCCGTGCGGGGTGCGCCGGGCCTCGGTGAGCGAGAACCGCCGCAGCCGGTAGCCGCCGCCGAACCGGTCGATGATCGCCTCGGGCGACGACTCCGGCGTGCGACGGACGAGCCAGGTGCGGTCGTCGACGGGGTCGATCACGCGCGGACGCTCACCGTCGGTTGCCGATACGGGAGCGCAGCACGTCGATGCGCTTCTGGATCTGCTCGATGCTCGCCTGCGCGACGGCCGGTCCCCCGCTGATGCGACGGAGCTCGGCGTGGATCGCGCCGTGCGGCTCGTTCGCGTGCCGGGACCAGATCGACACGAGCCGCGCGAGCTCGGTGCGCTGCTCCTTGAGCGTCTGGTACATCGGGCGGTCGGGGGCGGGCTGCTGCTTCGGCATGCCGTCCTTGGCGGTCCGGCCGCGGGAGCGCTTCGCCTGGGTCGCCTGTCGTGCCCGGAGCAGGTCGCGCACCTGGTCGGGTTCGAGCAGCCCCGGGATCCCGATGAAGTCGAGTTCCTCGAGCGAGCCGACCTCGCCGCCGGTCCCGAACTCGCCGCCGTCGTAGAGGACGCGGTCGAACGACGCCTGCGAGTCGAGCGCCTGGAACGGCTGCACCTCGAGGAGGCTCTCGGAGGCACGGTCCTCCTTGTTCGCCTCGGCGACCATGGCGTCCTCGGGGTTGTACATCCCGTCGTCGGCGTCCTTGGGACGGTCGAGGGCGTGGTCGCGCTCGAGCTCGAGGGTCGCCGCCAGTGCCATGAGGTTCGGCACGCTCGGCAGGAACACGCTCGCGGTCTCGCCGCGGCGTCGGGCACGCACGAAGCGGCCGATCACCTGGGCGAAGAACAGCGGGGTGCTCGCGCTCGTGGCGTACACGCCGACGCAGAGCCGCGGGACGTCGACGCCCTCGGACACCATCCGGACCGCGACCATCCACCGCGAGGTGTCCTCGGCGAAGGCCTGGATCCGGCTCGAGCCGGCGGCCTCGTCGGAGAGCACCACGGTCGGCCGCTCCCCCGTGATCTGCTGCAGGATCCGGGCGTAGGCGCGCGCGGTGGTGGTGTCGGTGGCGATGACCAGACCGCCGGCGTCGGGGACCCCGCGGCGGACCTCGGTGAGGCGCTTGTCGGCGGCCGACAGCACCGCGGGCATCCACTCGCCGTCGGGCGACAGCGCCGTGCGCCAGGCCTGGGCGGTGATGTCCTTCGTCACCTGCTCGCCGAGGGACGCCGACATCTCGTCGCCCATCCGGGTCTTCCAGCGCATCTGCCCGGCGTACGCCATGAACAGCACCGGCCGGACCACGCCGTCCTTGAGCGCGCGGCCGTAGCCGTAGTTGTAATCGGAGACCGAGGTGCGGATGCCCTGCTCGTCGGGGGCGTACTGCACGAACGGGATCGGCGCGGTGTCGGAGCGGAACGGGGTCCCGGACAGCGACAGGCGGCGTGTGGCCTTGGTGAACGCCTCGCGGATGCCGTCGCCCCACGTGAGCGCGTCGCCGCCGTGGTGGACCTCGTCGAGGATCACGAGCGTGCGGCCGCCCTCGGTGATCCGCTGGTGCACCTCGGGGTTCATGCCGACCTGCGCGTAGGTGATCGCGACGCCCTGGTAGTGGCGCCCGTACATGCCGTCGCCGTTCTTGAACATCGGGTCGAGCCGGATGCCCACGCGGTCGGCGGAGTCCGCCCACTGCCGCTTGAGGTGCTCGGTCGGCGCGACGACGATGATCCGGTCGATCGTGCCGCGGGCGAGGAGCTCGGTCGCGAGCCGGAGCGCGAAGGTGGTCTTGCCGGCGCCCGGGGTCGCGGCCGCGAGGAAGTCCCGCGGCTCCTTCTCGAAGTACTTCGTGAGGGCCTCGACCTGCCAGGCGCGGAGCTTCGACGCCGTTCCCCACGCAGCACGCTCGGGGAAGGCCGGGGACAGGTGCTCGGCCGCCGCGTTGCCCGCGTTCTCGGCCTGCACGACGGCTTCCTCGTGCGGCCGGACGACCGTGTCGGCGGTGCCGTCGGCCTGCTCGGTGGGACCGTTCGCCGGACGGCCCTCGGCGCTCTCGGGGGTGTCGCCCCACAGCGTCGCGGGCTGCTGCTGGTGCTGGTGTTCCGCTGCGCTCACTCCGGGAGATCCTACCGTCACGCCGGGTCCTGTCGGGCGTGCGGCGGCCGCTGCTCGGGCGTGCCGCGGACGAGCGACGCGGGCCGCAGCACGCCGGCGCCGAACCGCGCGGCGACCGCGTCGACGGTCGTCTCGGTGTCCCGCCACGGCGCGTCGTCGTCCCACAGTGCGTTGCTCGCGGCCGCCGGCACGAGGTTCTCGCCGCGGACCCCGATGAGCCGGATCCGGTTGCCCGGACGGTGCAGGACGTCGTACAGCTCGACCGCCTCGTGGTGCAGGCGCTTCGCCACGTCGGTGGGCTCGGCGAGCGTGCGCGACCGGGTCAGCGTGCTGAAGTCGGTGTAGCGGACCTTGAGGGCGACGGTGCGGGCCTGGACCTCGGCTCGGCGCAGGCGCACGGCCACCTTGTCGGCCAGGCGGAGCAGTTCGCGTGCGACGTCGTCGCGCTCGGTGAGGTCGCGGCCGAACGTGACCTCGTGCCCGATCGACTTCTCGCTCACGCCCGTGTCGACCACGCGCGGGTCCCGGCCCCAGGACAGGTCGTGCAGGCGCTGCCCGCCGGCCGGACCGAGGGCGGCGACGAGCGACGCCAGTGGGGTGTGTGCGAGGTCGCCGACGGTGCGGATGCCGCGGCGCTCGAGCTTCTCCTGGGTGGTGCCGCCGACGCCCCACAGCGCCGACACCGGTTGCGGGTGCAGGAACGCGACCGTGTGCTCGGCCGGCACGACGAGGAGCCCGTCCGGCTTCGCCCGGCTCGACGCGAGCTTGGCGACGAACTTCGTGGACGCGGCGCCGACCGAGCAGTGCAGGCCGGTCTCGCGGAGGACGGCGGCGCGGATCGCGGTGCCGATCTGCCACGGCGTGCCGTACAGGCGCATGGCCCCGGCGACGTCGAGGAACGCCTCGTCGATGCCGAGCTTCTCGACCCGGGGCGTGAACTCGCCGAACACGCGCATCACCGCGGCGGACTTGGCCGTGTACTTCTCGAAGTGGGGTTCGACGATGACCGCGTTCGGGCAACGACGCTTGGCGACGGCCATCGGCATCGCGGAGTTCACGCCGTACTTCCGGGCCTCGTACGTCGCGGCGGTGACGACGGACCGGTCGGAGTCGTGGCCGACGATGACGGGCAGACCGCGGAGGTCGGGGCGGTCGAGCAGCTCGACGGAGGCGAAGAACGCGTCCATGTCGACGTGCAGCACCGTCGCCGTCACGTCGTCGACCGGTCGGTCCGAGACCAACCGGTTGCGTCCGTCCTGCTTGCTCACCCGCCGATGATGCCACGGGCCGCCGACACCGCCCGTCCGCCGACGAGCGACACGGGCGCGAGGCCGGCCAGCACGCCCGCACCCCTGGCTCGTCGCCGGACGGCGGGCCCGCTACGGCAGCGGCCCCAGCTCGGCCGCCGCGATCGTCCGGGCTGCCGAGTCGCGCGTCGACGGGTGGTACTGGCCGGCGCGGACGTCACGGGCGAGCCGCGACAACTCCGACGTCGCCGCGTACGCGGAGCCGCCGACCACGCGCATCGCCTCGTCCACGACGTGCCGCGCCGCGTCGACCGTCCGCGCCTTCGTCCCGACGAGCAGCGGGAACCACCGCGCGCCGAGGTCGTCGCCGTCGTCCACCGACCGTGCGAGCGACCCGACCTGCAGCGCGACCGCGTCGACGGCACCGCGCATGTCGGCGACCGCCCGACGGACGTCCGGGTCCTGCGACCGCGCGACGCCATCCCGGCCACGTCGACCGGACACCGCCGCGACCGCCAGCTCCACCGCGCGGGACGCGACGCCGACGTACACCGCGGCGACGAGCAGCTCGAACGCGGCGAAGATCCCGAAGACGAGCGGGTCGGCGGTCGGACCCACGGGCAGCGACCGCACGATGCGCTCGGCCGGGACGTGCACGCCGAGCAGTCGGGTCGTGCGGCTCTGCGTCGCGCGCATGCCGAGCGTGTCCCAGTCGTCCACGTGCTCGACGTCGCCGTCCGAGCGGAGCACGAACCCGTGCACGAGCCGCGGCTCGGGACCGGTGGTGTCCTTGCCGAAGACGCTCAGCACGTCCCAGGCCGGTGCGAGGGACGTGGACACCTTCGTGCCGGTGAAGCGGTAGCCGCCGTCGCCGTCCGGCTCCGCCGTCGTCGACGAGTCGAACAGGACGGCGTCGTTGTCGGGTTCGCTCACCCCGAACGCGAGCAGGTGGTCGTCCGCCGCGTGGTCGGTGACGGTCTGGAGGAACGCCCCGCCCCGCGCGGACACGCTGCGGGCCGCCTGCACCCACACCTGGTGCATCCCGAGCCCGAGCGCGGTCGCCGGCGCCGCCTGCGCGAGGCGCTGCTGGAGCGCGACGGTCGCGGCGAGGCCGAGGCCCGAGCCGCCCTGCTCGACGGGCACACCGATCCGGAGCCACCCGGCGGCGCGGAGCTCGTCGAGGTCCTCGGTGCAGAACGTGTTCTCGGCGTCGTACCGCGGGGCCCGCTCGGCGATCCGCGCGAGCAGGTCGTCCGGCAGGGTCCAGCCCGGCGAGGTGGCCTTCGTCATGGCACGAGACTACGGTCGCACCTGTGTCAGATCGTCATCCGTGGTCCAGGTACGTCGCGATCGGTGACTCGTTCACCGAGGGGATCGGCGACCCCGACCCCACCGCCCGGGGCGGCCACCGCGGGTGGGCGGACCGCGTCGCCGAGGTGCTCGCCGCCCGGACCGACGACTTCGCCTACGCGAACCTCGCGGTCCGCGGGCGGCTCCTCGGGCAGATCGTCGACGAACAGGTCGAGCCGGCCCTCGCGCTCCGCCCGGACCTCGTCACGGTGTCCGCGGGGGGCAACGACATCATCCGCCCCGGTTCGGACCCGGACGAGCTCGCCGAGCGGTTCGACCGCATGGTCGAGCGGCTCCGGAGCGGCGGGGCGACCGTGGTGCTCTTCACCGGCCCGGACGTCGGCATGACGCCGGTCCTCGGCATGGTCCGGGGCAAGACGGCGGTCTACAACGAGAACCTGCACGCGATCGCGCTGAAGCACGGCGCACGCGTGGCCGACATGTGGGCGCTCCGGGTGCTCCGGGACCCGCGGATGTGGGCGCCGGACCGACTGCACCACTCCCCGACCGGCCACGCGACGGTCGCGGCCGCGGTGCTCGACACCCTCGGCGTCGACCACGGGCTCGCGCCGTCGACGCCCGAGCCGCTCGAGGCCCGGCCGTGGCGCGAGGCCCGCGTCGAGGACCTCGGCTGGGCGCGCGAGTACCTCGTGCCGTGGGTCGTGCGCCGGATCCGGCACACGTCCTCCGGCGACGGGATCAGCGCCAAGCGTCCCGAGCTGCAGCCCGTCGACCGGCGCTCCACGACCCCGTAGGCACGATCCGGCACGCGCTGCCGTGAGCCCGGCCGCGCGGGCGCCGTCGGCGCGGCCGGGTGGCAACCGACGCCGCTCCGGCCCCCGTCAGTCGGCGGGACGGCGGAGCGTCAACGGTCCGTCGTGCAGCGGCTGCGTCGCCCACACCGAGGTGGCGGTCCCGGCCGCGACGTCGAGCCGCACGTGCAGCAGGTGCGGCGTCTCGACGAACCGCACGTCCAGCTGCACCGCCCCGTCGGTGTCGACCGCGGCACTCGCGGCGAGCGGGCCCTCGACCCGCCACTCCCCCACGCCGACCGGTGCGGACAGGATGCCGCCGTCGACGTCGAGCGTGACCCGCCAGCCGTCGGCGTCCGCCGCGAGGCGGACCCCGTCCACCACGCCGGTCGCGTCGTACGAGCCGGCCGCGTCGTCGGTCGGTGCCGACCCCGCGACGGGAGGCAGCCCCAGGGCGGCGAGCCGCGCCTCCAGGCCGTCGTCCGCCGTCGTGTCGCGCGCCGCGTCGTCAGCCGCCGCGTCGTCCACCGGGGCGATCGCCGGCAGGAGGTGTGCCCACGCCGCGTCGAGGACGGCCTGCATGTCCAGGCTCTGCCCGGTGAGCGCGAGGACGACGTCCTGCTCCGGCAGGACCACGCAGAACTGCCCGTACGCGCCGTCGCCGCGGAAGCCGTGACGCGCCATCCAGAACTGGAAGCCGTAGCCCTGGCTCCAGTCGGGGTTCGCCTCGTCCGGGTTCGCGACCTGCGCGCTCGTCGCCGCGTCGACCCAGTCCTCGTCGAGGATGCGCTGCCCGTCCCACACGCCGCGCTGCAGGTACAGCTGTCCGAGCGCCGCGACGGCCGAGGTCGGCGCGTGGCAGCCGCTGAAGCCGAGCTCCGCACCGGTCTCGTCGCGCTTCCACGCCAGGTCGTCGATCCCGAGCGGGTCGAGGAGCCGCGGGCGGAGCCAGTCCACGAGGGACCCGCCGGTGACCCGCCGGACGATCGCTGCGAGCGTGTAGGTGCAGGGCTGGTTGTAGGCGAAGACGGTGCCGGGCTCCTCGTCCGGCGGGGTGAGCAGGAAGCCCCGGACCAGGTCGTGCGGGTCGGCGGCGCGGGCCCGGTCGAGGGTCTCCTCGCGGTGCCCGGACGCCATCGCGAGGAGGTGCCGCACGCGGATCCGTCGACTGCGGTCGTCGGTGACGTCGGCGTCGAGCTCCGGGAAGTACGACAGGACCGTTGCGTCGAGGTC
Organism: Curtobacterium sp. MCBA15_012; assembly: GCF_001864935.2. NCBI lineage: Bacteria > Bacillati > Actinomycetota > Actinomycetes > Micrococcales > Microbacteriaceae > Curtobacterium > Curtobacterium sp. MCBA15_012. Next base: position 1,871,389 of record NZ_CP126267.1, read on the forward strand.
GACCAGGCCCTCGCGGACGGCGAGCCCGACGCCGGCGGCGGTGAAGCTCTTGCTGAGCGAGTAGAGCAGGTGCACGCGCTCCGGGGCGTACGGGGCCCACCAGCCCTGCGCGGCGAGCTGCCCGTGCCGGAGCAGCACGATGCTGTGCGGCTCCACGTCGGGCGTCGACTCGAGGGCGTCGAGGAACGCGGACACCCCGCGCGCGTCGATGCCGAGGGCGGACGGGGTGGACCGGGGGAACGTCGTCGTCACGCTGCCGACCCTACGCGAGCACGGGGCGGGTCGGGCGGGTGGACGGGCGGCCCGCGCGCGGTCGTGTCGGTGTGGCGCGCGGACCGTGCGGGGTGTGCGTGCGGACCGGGTGGGTCGTGCGTGCGGACCGGGCGCCGTCAGGCGTCCGTGCCCTGGAACGGGTTCGTCCAGCGCCACCACACGCCCGGGTCCTCGATGGGGCGCTCGAGCACGAGCGGCACCGTCACCGGGTCGTGGTCCGACACCGTGAACCGGACCGTGCCGACCCGTTCGCCCTTCGTCCCGAAGGTCACCTGCTCGAGCGTGGTCTTCGCGGTCACGGTCGTCCTGCCCCAGACGAGCACCTCGGCCGCGCGCGCGGCCACCGCGTCGGCCTCGTCGCGCCACGGCGTCGAGAACGTGCCGAACGTCTGACCGGCGTGGGTGAGCGTGACGAGATGGAAGTTGTCGGCCACGGACCGCAGGAGGCGCTGCACGTCGCCGTCGAGGGCCGCGTGGTCCACCCCGCCGAGCATCGCGCCGACCACCGTGACCGTGCGGCCGCCGCGCTCGTACGTCGCGGCGAACAGCAGACAGGCGCCGGCCTCGTCGAGCGTGCCGGTCTTGATGCCCTCGACGCCGTCCATCCCGAGCAGCTTGTTCGAGTTCTCGATCGCGCCCGCACCGGGGATCGTCGCCTGCTTCGTCCCGACGACCTCCTTGACGACGGGGTTCGCGAGGGCGAGCTGCCCGAGGTCGACGAGGTCGGTCGCGGTCGAGGTGTTGCCCGCGTCGAGCCCGGTGGGTTCGCGGATCGTCGTGTGGTCGAGGCCGTGCGCGTCGAGCCACCGGTCGGCAGCCGACCGGTACGCGTCCATCGAGCCGAACGCCCAGAGCGCGAGGGCACCCGCGTAGTTGTTCGCCGACTTCATGAGCATGACCTGGAGCGTCTGGTACTCGGAGAGCTGCAGCCCCGCCGGCATCGGTGCGACCTCGCCGTCCTGGGCGAGGTACTGCGCGTAGAGGGCCTGCATCTGCGCGTCGAACGCGATCGTCGGACCGGCCTGCCCCTGCTGGAGCGGCTTCGCGTCGAGCACGACGAGCGCCGTGACGACCTTCGAGATGCTCGCGATCGACCGGGGCGTGCGGTCGCCGCTCGTCCGCAGGCTCTCCGGGAAGTCCGTCGCCTCGACCGCCGTCGCCCCGTACGCGGGGAACGACAGGTCCGGCACCGTCGACGTCGGTGCCGCGTAGGTCGTCGTGCGTGCACTCGCCGGGGCGAAGGGCACCACGGCCGCGGCGACGAGGTACCCCACGACGAGCAGGAGCACGGCGACGACCGAGATCGTCACCGGCCTCCGGACGGCGGAACGGGGGCGACGGACGACTGACGGCACGGGAGCCGAGCGTAGCGGGGTCAGCGGGCCGAGCGCTGGGCGTGCGCGACCGCCCAGAGGCCCACGGCGCTCGCCGCGGCCACGTTGAGCGAGTCGACGCCGTGGTGCATCGGGATCCGCACCGTCGTGTCGGCGGACCGGATCGCGGCGTCGGTGAGCCCCTGCCCCTCGGTGCCCATCACGAGGGCGACCCGGTCGGGCACGTCGGCGGCGAAGGCGTCGAGGTCGACCGACCGGTCCGTGAGGGCCATCGCGGCCAGGTGGAAGCCCTGCGCGCGCAGGTCCTCCCCCGCCGCCGGCCAGTCGCCGATGCGCGTCCACGGGACCTGCAGCACGGTGCCCATGCTCACCCGGACGCTCCTGCGGTAGAGCGGGTCGGCGCAGCGCGGACTGACGAGCACGGCGTCCGCGCCGAGGCCCGCCACGCTGCGGAACACGGCACCGACGTTCGTGTGGTCCACGATGTCCTCGAGCACGACCACGAGCCGGGCGTCCCGGACGACCTCGGCGACGCTCGGCAGCGCCGGACGGTGCATCGCGGCGAGGGCTCCGCGGTGCATGTTGAAGCCGGTCAGCTGTTCGAGCAGGGCGTCCGGCCCGACGAAGACCGGGCCGTCGTGGTCGGCCACGAGCGGCAGCACGCCGTCGAGCCACTTCTCCTGCACGAGGACGCTCCGCGGGACGTGCCCGGCCCGGACCGCACGTTCGATCACGGTGTTCGACTCGGCGATGTACAGGCCGCCCTCGGGCTCCGACACCCGCCGCAGGGCCACGTCGGTCAACCGCGCGAAGTCGTCGAGGCGGGGGTCGTCGAGGGAGTCGATGCGGACGGTCTGCACGGGGCTCGTTTCGTGGGAAGGGGGCGGGGCGGTCGGCTGTTGAGGGTACCGTGGACGACGTGCTGACCGACCCGATGCAGGCCGAGCTGGACCGCGTCGTCGACCTGCTCGACGGCAAGCGCTTCGCGGTGCTCTCGGGCGCGGGGCTCAGCACCGACTCGGGCATCCCGGACTACCGCGGCTCCGGTCGCGTCGTCCGCAAGCCCATGACGTTCCAGGAGTTCCGTGCCGACCCCGCGAAGCGGCAGCGGTACTGGGCGGGGTCGCACCTCGGCTGGCGCAGCTTCGCCGCCGCCCGTCCGAACGCCGGGCACCGGGCGCTCGCCGGCCTCGAGCAGGCCGGCCTCGTCACCGGGGTCGTCACGCAGAACGTCGACGGCCTCCACCTCCGCGCCGGGTCACGCCGCGTCGTCGAGATCCACGGGTCGATGGACCGCGCCGTCTGCCTGACCTGCGGGCAGGTGTTCTCGCGCGCCGACCTCGCCGCCGTGCTCGACCGGGACAACCCGTGGATCGACGACCCCGGGACCGTGCAGCTGCAGCCCGACGGCGACGTCGAGATCACCGACGTCGAGCGCTTCCGCGTGCCGGACTGCTCGGTGTGCGGCGGCGTCCTCAAGCCCGACGTGGTGTTCTTCGGCGAGTTCGTCCCGACCGAGAAGTTCCGCGAGGCGGTGTCGATCGTGGCCGAGGCCGACGCGCTGCTCGTGGTCGGCTCGTCGCTCACCGTGAACTCCGGCGTCCGACTCGTCGACCACGCCACGCGCCGTCGGCACCCGGTCGTGATCGTCAACCGCGGCGACACCCGGAGCGACCGGCGCGCTGCCGTGAAGGTCGACGCGGGCACGACCGAGACGCTCGAGGCGCTGGCCGCGCGGCTCCTGCCGTCTGCGATGATCGAGCGGTGACGACGCTCCTGTACCTGGTCCGGCACGGCGAGACCGACTGGAACGCGCAACGCCGCATCCAGGGCTCGACGGACATCCCCCTCAACGCGACCGGTCGATCGCAGGCGGCCGCCACGGCACTGCTGCTCGGCCGTCGCCGGTTCGACGCCGTCGTCGCGTCGCCGCTGTCCCGTGCCGCCGAGACCGGTGCGATCATCGCCGCCCACCTCGGCCTGCCCGCACCGACCACCTACGCCGGGCTCGCGGAGCGGTCCTACGGCGAGGCCGAGGGGCTGACCGACACCGAGGTCGCCGAGCGCTACCCGGACGACGACGTCCCGGGACGGGAGTCGCGCGCAGCCCTCGTGGCCCGCGCCACCGAGACCCTGGCCGAGATCGCGGTGCGCTACGACGCCGGCGCGGTCGTCGTCGCCACGCACGGTGCGGTGATCCGCAGCCTGGTGAACGAGGCCGCGCCCGGGACCGCCGACCGGTACGCGACCCCGATCCGCAACGGTTCGGTGCACGCGTTCCGCTGGGACCCGGAGCGGTTCCGCGCCGAACTGGTGCGCTTCGACGACCCGATCGACGAGCTGTCGGAGCAGACCGGCGAGGAGCCCTTCGAGCGGCAGAACCCGCTCGAACAGCGCAGCTGACCCGCTCGGACGCAGCACGCCCCCACCTCCGACGGTGGACAGCCCGGTGCGGCGCGCGCGACGCCCCGGGCCCCGCGGGGCTACGCTCCGTCCCACGGGCGACCTGACGGCCGCCCGTGGCGTCCGACGACGTGCGGGAGGGGGACGCGATGACGGATCGACCTCCCGACGACGCCGCCGCGACGGACGACGACCTCGCGCGTGCCTTCGGACCGGACACCGCGTCGGTCCGCACCGCCACGCCGCGGCAGCGGATCCGCCGTGGGACCGTCATCGGGATCGGGGTGCTGCTCACCGCCGCGGTCCTCGCCGCCGCACTGTGGACGATCATCGGCCGCGTGCAGGACGGCGTCGGCGGCGTGTTCCCCCGGCCCGAGGCCGCACTCGCGCGGTTCAGCACCGCTGCGGCCGCGATCGACGGCGTGCAGCAGGTCCTCGACGGCACGACCGAGAAACGGGCCTTCGCGGCGTACGACGTCACGGCGACCGTCGTCCTCGCCGACGACGCCGCGCCGATCGACCAGACCGCCGTGGTCCGAGCCGTCAGCGCCGCGGCGGACGACGCCGGCGGGAACGGCGTCCGCGTCGGGGCCGTCGTGGTCGCCGGGAACCTGTCGGTCGGGGTCACCGCGGACACCGTCCTGAGCACACAGCGGTTGGACGTCGCTCGCACGGTCGCCGCGATCGGTGGCGTGGCCGCCGTCCGGTGCTCGGTCGGGGCGGAGCGCACGGCCGCGGACCCCACCCGGCAGCGGATCGAGGTCGTCATGGGCGGGACCGGGGCCGCGCTCGACACGATCGTGGCGACGGCGTCGGAGCGCGCGCACGGCGTGTTCCCGGGGGCGACCGTGGTGTCGTCGCCGAACTGACCGCACGGGTCTGCCGCACGTGCGCCCGCCAGGTCGGACCGCGCGGGGCCGGACCGTCGGACCGCGCGGGGCCGGACCGTCGGACCGGGAGGTCAGCGCCCCCGCTGTGCCCGGTCCGCCACGGCCCGCTCGACGGCCCGGACGACCTGCTCGGCGGAGTCCTGCCAGCGGAACCGCGCCGCTCGCTCCCGCGACGCCACCGAGGCCTCGTCCCAGCGGTCCTCGAGCCGACGGACCGCCGCCGCGACGGCCGAAGGCGACGACGGGTCGAAGTACTCGGCCGCGCTCCCGCCGATCTCGCGGAAGATCGGGATGTCGCTGACGGCGACCGGCGTCCCGACCCCCATCGCCTCGACGAGCGGGATCCCGAACCCCTCGTCGCGGGAGGCGGTCACCAGCGCGGTCGCGGACCGCAGCGTCGCGAGGTACTCGTCGTCCGAGGCGCCGTCGTGGAAGACGATCGACCCGGACGGGGCGAGCGCGGTCAGCCGTCGCCGGTCGGCGTCGGAGATCCGGGACATGCAGTGCAGCACCCAGTCGGCTCCGAGCAGCGGGAGGGCCGCCGCGAGGGTCTCGACGTTCTTGTACGGCATGTACGAGCCCATGTACACGAGCGAACGCTCCCGACCCGCCGATGGGTCACGGGGGTCCGCCGGGTCGGCGGCGTTGTACGCCACGGTCACCGGGCGCCGGGTGAGCCGGTGCTCGGCGATCAACCCCGCGGTGGTCTCGGACACCGTGACGACGCCGTCGGCCCCGTCGAGCAGGAACCGCTGCGGCGCCCACGACAGGTGGAACAGCCGCCAGCCGAGCCGGATCGGCCACGAGAACTCCCGCGGGGGCGTGCGGTTGCGGTAGTAGATGAGGTCGTGGAGCGTCAGGACGAGCGCGTACCGACGACCGCGCGAGCCCATCGTCTGCATCGGTGAGAACACCGCGTCGAGCCCGAGCCGGTTCACGGCCCGGGCGACGAGCGGCTCCCCCGCGTCGGTCGGTGCCGGGATGCGTTCCCACGGCAGGTCGGGGAGCGACTCGAGCTGGCGCTCGTCGTGCACGAGCAGCACGGGGTCGTGGCGGTCGGGCAGGTGCGCCGCGATGCCCGCGGTGAACCGGCTGATCCCGTCGTGCCGGCCGATCCGGACGTAGCGGCAGTCGATGCCGATCCGCAGCCGCGTCACGACGCTGCCCCGGTCGTGCCGTGGCCCTTGTCCGAGCCCGGGCCGGTCGTCGTGTCGGAGCCCGTCGTCCTGCCGGGGCCCGCGGTCGCCCCGCCGGTGGTCGCCCCGCCCGTGGTCGTGCCGCCCTTCGCGGTCGTCCCGCGCCCGCGTGCGCGCTGGCGTGCCCGCCCCCGCCGCTCGCGACCGCGGTCGGCGATCCGCCGCAGGACCGCGTCGGCCGCGGCCCCGGGGGTCTCGTAGTGCACGAGGTGGCCGACTCCCGGCACGACCACGAGCTCGGCGTCACGCAGCCGGGCCGCCAGCGCACGCTGCTCGGGCACCGCCGTGATGTCGTCGTGCTCGGCGGCCACGAGGAGCACCGGCACGTCGATGCGGTCGGCGTACTCGGAGACGTCGTGCGTGACCGAGGTCCGGAAGGCCTCGAGCACGCTCGTGCGGTCGGCGAAGGCCGAGAAGTAGCGGTCGTGCTGGTCGTGCACCCAGCGGCGCAAGTCGCGGTCACGGCTCTTGAGCATGGCGACGCTCATCGCGCGGACGATCGCCCCGTTGCGCAGCAGCCCGAGCCCGAGGGCCTTCGGCAGGACCGCCCCCGCGCGGTAGTACCCGATGGCGACGGCGGTGGCGACCGCGCGCGGCCCCTGGAGCGCCGGCGCCGCGATCGGGTTCACGAGGACGAGCAACCGGGTGTCGAGCCCGGCGGCGACGGCGGCCGCGGTGACGATCGAACCGAACGAGTGCCCGAGCACCACGGTGTCGTGGCCGAGACCGAGCGCGTCGTGGAACCCGGCCAGCCAGCCCGCGTAGGCGTCGACGTCGGACACCGGCAGCGGGTCGGAGAGCCCGAAGCCGGGCAGGTCCGGGACGAGCACGCGGACGCCGCGCAGGTGCGCCGCGATCGTCTCGAGCCCGTGGTGGTCACCGCGGAACCCGTGCACGGCGAGGACGGTCTGCTCGGCGTCGGTCGGGCCGTACTCCCAGTAGTGCGTGGTGCGGCCGTCGACGACGACGGCTCGGTGCACGACCGGGGTGGCCGCCATCAGCGACTGGTACGGGGAGATCACGGGCGGTTGCATCGCCGCCAGTCTACGAAGCCGCACCCGGCGGGCGCGGCGCCCCGCGCCCCGCTGTGGAGACCGCCGCAGCGAGCGTGCCTGTGGAGGAGGAGCCGCGCCTCCCGTCCGTCCGCACGCACGAGGCGCGACGCCGCGCCCCGTCCGCACGAACGAGGCGCGACGCCGCGAATCCGTCCGCGCGCAGGAGGCGCGACGCCGCGCCCACGCGACGGGCGGGACGCCGCACCCACCCGACGACCCCGGGCGCTCCGCGACGCGCCCACCGACGACTCCCCGCGGACAGTCGCAGGATCGCGCGCCTAGTGTGGCCGTGGTCGGGCCACCTCGCCGGCCCGCCGACCCTTCGACGAGGAGCACGGTTGACGTTCACGGCCCCGATCCAGCTGCCCGGACTCACGCTCGACCCCCAGTGGCACAAGCGCTCGGTCTTCTACGAGTGCATGATCCGCTCGTTCGTCGATTCGAACGGTGACGGCATCGGCGACATCCAGGGGGTCATCGGCAAGCTCGACTACCTGCAGTGGCTCGGCGTCGACGCGCTGTGGCTCCCGCCGTTCTTCCAGTCGCCGATGCGCGACGGCGGCTACGACATCGCCGACTACAAGGCGATCCTGCCCGAGTTCGGGACGCTCGACGACTTCCGCGAGCTCGTCACGAAGTCGCACGAGCGCAACATGCGCATCGTCATCGACATGGTGCTCAACCACACGAGCGACCAGCACGAGTGGTTCCAGCAGTCCCGCGAGGACCCGGACGGACCCTACGGCGACTTCTACGTCTGGCGCGACACCGACGATCACTACCAGAACATCCGCATCATCTTCGTGGACACCGAGGAGTCGAACTGGACGTTCGACCCGGTCCGTCGGCAGTTCTTCTTCCACCGCTTCTTCTCGCACCAGCCGGACCTCAACTACGAGAACCCGGCCGTGGTGGAGGCCGTGTACGACGTCGTCCGGCACTGGCTCGACATGGGCGTCGACGGGCTCCGGCTCGACGCGATCCCGTACCTGTTCCAGTCCGAGGAGGGCAACGGCGAGGGCGAGCCGGAGACCCACGAGTTCATCAAGAAGCTCCGCGCCATGGTCGACGACGAGTACCCGGGCCGCGTGCTGCTCGCCGAGGCGAACCAGTGGCCGCGCGAGACCGCCGCGTTCTTCGGCACCGACGAGGAGCCCGAGTGCCACATGGCGTTCGACTTCCCCGTCATGCCGCGCATCTTCTACTCGCTGCGCGCGCAGCACGCCGCCGAGCTCAAGGCGATCCTGTCCGAGACGCTCGACGTGCCCGAGAAGGCCGCGTGGGGCGTGTTCCTCCGCAACCACGACGAGCTGACGCTCGAGATGGTGAGCGAGGAGTACCGCCAGGCGATGTACGGCTGGTACGGCTACGACCCGCGGATGCGCAGCAACATCGGCATCCGCCGCCGACTCGCGCCGCTGCTCGACAACTCCCGCGCCGAGCTCGAGCTCATCCACGCGCTGCTGTTCTCGCTGCCGGGCTCGCCGTTCCTGTACTACGGCGACGAGATCGGGATGGGCGACAACATCTGGCTGCCGGACCGCGACTCCTCGCGCACGCCGATGCAGTGGACGCCGGACCGCAACGCCGGGTTCTCGACCGCCGACCCGGGCAAGCTCTACCTGCCGGTCGTGCAGTCGCTCGTCTACAACTACGCGCAGGTCAACGTCGAGGCGCAGCTCGCCCAGTCGCGTTCGCTCCTGCACTGGGTGCGGAACGTCATCCACGTCCGGAAGGCGCACCCCGTGTTCGGCATGGGCAGCCTGCACGTGCAGGACACGACGAACGACTCGGTGCTCGCCTTCGTCCGGTCGTGGGAGGGCTCCGGGCAGCAGTTCGGTCCCAGCGCCGAGGACGTGCTCTGCGTGTTCTCGTTCGCCACGAACCCGACGTCGGTCACGGTGTCGGCTCCGGAGTTCGCGGGGCGGCCGCTCTACGACCTGTTCGGCGGGGGCTCGTTCCCGTCGTTCGACGAGGACGGGAACGTCACGCTGACGATGGGCACGCAGTCGTTCTACTGGCTGCACGTGGGCGCGCCGGTCGCGTAGTCGGGTCGGGTCGGCGCGGCGTCGGCGGGTCGGCGCGGCGTCGGCGGGTCGGTGCGGCCGACCCGGTTCGGTCGGGAGGCGCGGTGCGCGCCCGGCCAGCGGGTCGCGGTGCGCGGCCGGGTCGGTCGGGAGGCGCGGTGCGCGCCCGGCGGGCGGGTCGCGGTGGTCGTGTCGGTGCGTCCCGTTAGCCTCGTGACGTGACCTCCTCCGCAGCAGCGATCGACACGGCCGCGCCGGACGCCCCGACGGTGCAGGACCTCTCCGGCCGGCCCTGGTGGCACGCACTCGGTGTGTTCGACCTCGAGACCACCGGCGTCGACGTCGAGACCGCACGGATCGTGACGGCGCACGTCGGCCTCATCGACATGACGGGCCGCTCCATCGTCGAGGGCGCGTGGACCGCCGACCCCGGCATCGAGATCCCCGAGGGCGCCGCCGCGGTGCACGGGTACACGACCGAGCGCGCCCGGGCCGAGGGTCGCCCCGCCGCCGAGGTCGTGGCCGAGGTGATCGCCGCGGTCGAGGCCGTCTTCGCACGGGGCATCCCGCTCGTCATCTACAACGCCCCGTACGACCTCACCGTCCTCGACCGCGAGGCCCGGCGTCACGGCCTGCCCTCCCCCGTGATCGGCAACGTCGTCGACCCGCTCGTGATGGACAAGGCGCTCGACACGTACCGGAAGGGCAAGCGGACGCTCGAGGCCGCCTCCGAGACCTACGGCGTGACGCTGTCCGACGCCCACGACGCCGGCGCCGACGCGGTGGCCGCCGGTCGGGTCGCGCAGGCGATCGCGAAGAAGTACCCGGACGAGCTCGGGGTCTCCGCAGAGGAACTGCACCGCAAGCAGGTCGGCTGGTGCGCCGAGCAGGCCAGCTCGTTCCAGGAGTACATGCGCAAGAAGCGCGACCCGTCATTCACGGCCGACGGTCGCTGGCCGCACCGCGGGGCCGCGGACCTGTAGCATCACGGCGGGGGCAGATCGACGTGGTCCGTCCCGCCCACCGCTGGACGACGTACCGATCGGGAGACGACCGCACGTGTTCTTGAAGACCTTCGGGTGGTCCCTCGTGATCACCGCAATCGCCCTCGCCACCGCCCTGGTCTACGGCGGGTGGAGCGCGGTGGTCATCACGCTCATCCTCGGCGTGCTCGAGATCAGCCTGAGCTTCGACAACGCCGTCGTGAACGCCCGGATCCTCGAGCGGATGAACCCGTTCTGGCAGAAGATGTTCCTCACCGTGGGCATCGTCATCGCCGTGTTCGGCATGCGCGTGCTGTTCCCGCTGCTCATCGTCGGCGTCACGGCGCAGCTGAACCCGGTCGAGGCCGTGCAGCTCGCGCTCGAGAAGGGCCCGATCGACGAGCCCGGCACCTACGCGTACCTGCTCCACGAGGCCCACCCGCAGATCGCGGCCTTCGGCGGCATGTTCCTGCTCATGATCTTCCTCGACTTCATGTTCGAGGAGCGCGACATCCTGTGGCTGCGCTGGCTCGAGCGCCCGCTGCAGTTCGTCGGCAAGCTGCCGATGGTGAACGTCGTCATCGCGCTCGTGCTCCTCGCCGTCTTCGCCGTGACGTCGGGCGACCACCAGAGCGTCGTGCTCATCGCGGGCATCGCCGGGCTCGTCACCTACTTCCTCGTCACCGGACTCGGCGGGCTGTTCGACGTCGACGACCCCGAGGACGAGGGCGACGCGCTCGAGAGCGCCGACCACATGGTCGCCGAGGCCGACCGCATCACGAAGAAGCGCCGGGTCGGCCACGTCGCCGGCCGCGCGGCGTTCCTGCTCTTCCTGTACCTCGAGGTCATCGACGCGTCGTTCTCGTTCGACGGTGTCATCGGCGCCTTCGCGATCACCGCGGACCCGATCATCATCGCGCTCGGCCTCGGCCTCATCGGGGCGATGTTCGTCCGGTCGCTGACCGTGTTCCTCGTCCGACAGGGCACGCTCGACGAGTTCGAGTACCTCGACCACGGCGCCCACTGGGCGATCGGTGCGCTCGCGGTCATCCTGCTCGTCACCATCTCGACCGAGGTCAACGAGGTCGTCACCGGCCTCATCGGCGTCGTGTTCATCCTCGCGGCGTTCACGTCCTCGGTGGTCCGCAACCGGCGCAAGGCCGAGACGGAGCAGGCCGAGCGGCCCGCTTCGCTCGTGCACTGAACCGAGTGCACTGAGCCGTTCCCCCAGGGTGCGCGACCCGATCCGCGCACCACACGAACCGACGAAAGGGTCACACCATGGGTCTCAGCCTCCAGAAGGGTCAGTCGCTCTCCCTGACGAAGCAGGACGGCAGCGCGATGTCGCGCGTCCGTCTCGGTCTCGGCTGGGACGCGGTCGCCGCGAAGCGGGGGCTGTTCGGCGGACGGAAGGAGGCCGAGGTCGACCTCGACGCCTCGGCGATCTTCTTCGACGCGCAGGGCTCCGCGGTGGACACCGTCTGGTTCAACCAGCTCCGCAGCAAGGACGGCTCGGCGCAGCACACCGGTGACAACCTGACGGGTGCCGGCGAGGGCGACGACGAGACCATCCGCATCGACCTCAGCGCCGTGCACCCCGCCGTCGCGCAGATCGTGTTCGTGATCAGCAGCTACAGCCGCCAGACGTTCGACCGGGTGCAGAACGCGTTCTGCCGCGTGGTCGACGACTCGACCGCCGGCTCCCCCGAGGTCGTCCGGTACCAGCTGACCGAGTCCGGTCCGCACACCGCGATGGTGATGGCGAAGGTGTCCCGCGGCGCGAACGGCTGGTCGTTCAGCGCGATCGGCGAGCGTGCCGACGGCCGCACCGTCCAGGACCTCATCGCCCCGGCCGCCGCCGCGCTCTGATCGACCCGGAAGGACCCACCATGGCGACCCTCTCGCTCTCCAAGGGCAACAACCTCTCGCTCACCAAGACCGACCCGGGCCTCCGCCGCGCGATGATCGGCCTCGGTTGGGACCCGCGGACGACCGCGGGCGAGCAGTTCGACCTCGACGCGTCCGCGCTGCTCGTGGGCGCGAACGGCCGGGTCCGCTCGAACGACGACTTCATCTTCTACAACCAGCTGCAGTCGGTCGACGGCTCGGTCGTCCACCAGGGCGACAACCGCACCGGCGAGGGCGAGGGCGACGACGAGCAGATCCTCATCGACCTCGACGCCGTCGCTGCCGACGTCGACCGCGTCGTCATCGTCGTGACGATCGACCAGGCCGACGCCCGGCACCAGAACTTCGGGCAGGTCCGGGGAGCGTTCTGCCGTGTCGTCAACGACGAGACCGGCAACGAGGTGGTCCGCTTCGACCTCACCGAGGACGCCGCCTCCGAGACCGGCATGATCTTCTCGGAGATCTACCGGTACAACGGGGAGTGGAAGTTCCGCGCCGTCGGCCAGGGGTACGCCACCGGGCTGCGCGGCGTCGCGACCGACTTCGGCGTCGTCCTCGACTGACGCCACGCGGACACGGTCGACCGGCCGTGTCCGCCGCACCACCCACCGCACCACCAGGAAGGAACCCGACCATGGCCGGACTCTCGCTCGCCAAGGGCAACAACCTCTCCCTCACCAAGACCAGCCCCGGGCTGACCGTCGCGACCGTCGGCCTCGGATGGGACCCGCGCACGACCTCGGGTGAGCAGTTCGACCTCGACGCCTCGGCGCTCCTCATCGGGGAGTCCGGCAAGGTCCGGTCGGACGCCGACTTCATCTTCTACAACCAGCCGCGCAGCGCCGACGGAGCCGTCGAGCACAAGGGCGACAACCGCACCGGCCAGGGCGAGGGCGACGACGAGCAGATCAGCATCGACCTGCAGGCGCTCCCCGCCGACGTCGCGCGCGTGGTGATCGTCGTGTCCATCGACCAGGGCGACGCCCGCGGCCAGAACTTCGGCCAGGTCCGCAGCGCCTACTCGCGCGTGCTCGACCAGGACGGCACCGAGATCGTCCGCTACGACCTGTCGGAGGACGCCGCTCCCGAGACCGCGATGATCTTCTCCGAGGTCTACCGCAACGGCGGCGAGTGGAAGTTCCGCGCCGTCGGTCAGGGCTACACCACGGGCCTCGCCGGCATCGCCACGGACTTCGGCGTGCAGCTGGGCTGACCCGCCCGGCCCGACACCACGCACCACCCGCACCACCTGCACGAACCGCACGACCCGCACGAGCAGACCGACCCAGGAGCGCAACGATGCCCGGACCCCTCGCACCGCCGGAACCCGCCGACTCGTCCGAGGACGCCCTCGTCCTCCGGCCCGCCGACGCCGCCGAGACGATCACCCCGGACGACGCGCCGGGCATGGTGCCGGTCGACGCCGAGCGGCAGACGCAGATCGCGGCGCAGGCCCGCGAGTTCGTCGACGAGGTCGCGGCGCTCGACCCGCGCTCCCCGGAGTTCGGGCAGAAGATCGACGGCATCAACCAGATCGCCGGCAGTGAGATGGCCCGCTCCGGCGGATTCTCGTCGCGGATGCTCGAGCGGTCCCAGTCGTCGGTCGCCGGGGCCAAGCGCTCCGGCGACGACGCGCAGGTGCGGGTCGCCACGACCCTCGGCGACCTGCGGTCCACGGTCGAGGACCTCACGCCGAACCAGGCCGACCTCAGCACCGGACGCAAGATCCTCGGGATGATCCCGGGCGGCAACAAGCTGGCGAAGTACTTCCAGCGCTACGAGTCGGCGCAGTCCCAGCTCGACCACATCATCAAGTCGCTCATGGCCGGGCAGGACGAACTCCGCAAGGACAACGCCACCCTCGCCGACGAGAAGGTGCAGCTGTGGGAGACCATGCAGCAGCTGAGCGAGTACGCCGTCTTCGCCAAGGCCCTCGACCAGGCGACCGTCACCAAGGTCGAGTCGCTCCGGAACGCCGGCAAGGTCGAGGCCGCCCAGCAGCTCGAGTCGGACGTCCTCTTCCCGGTGCGCCAGCGACACCAGGACATCCTCACGCAGCTCGCCGTCTCGGTGCAGGGGTACCTCGCGATGGACCTGGTGCGCAAGAACAACACCGAGCTCATCAAGGGCGTCGAGCGCGCCCGGACGACCACGATCGCCGCCCTGCGCACCGCGGTGGTCGTCGCGCAGGCACTCGCGAACCAGCGGATGGTGCTCGACCAGATCGACGCGGTCAACAACACGACGAACGCGATGATCCTGCAGACCAGCGAGATGCTGCGCGACCAGACGACGCGCATCCACCAGCAGGCAACGAACTCGGGCGTGAGCGTCGAGACCCTGCAGAAGGCGTTCGACAACGTGTTCCAGACGATGGACGCGATCGACGCATTCCGCTCCGAGGCCGCGCAGAACATGGCGTCCACCGTGTCCGCGCTCGAGTCGGGCATCCAGCGGGCGAAGCCGTACCTGGAGCGCGCCCGGCAGACGGACGACGACCCCCGGTCGGTCGGCCGATGACCCGGACGGTCGCGCGCCGTGCGTGACCGGTTCCGGTCCCTGTTCGGCCGCGACGACGACCGCGACGACCAGGCCCCGGCGCCCACCGCGCACGAGGCGGCAGCCGCGGCCGCGGCGCGGATCGACGTCCGGGGCGCGGGCGGTGCGGCGGACGACGGCGCGGTCGCCGCGGGGCTCGACGACCTCCGGGCGTTCGTGCGCGCCGCCGGGGACGACCTCCCCACCGTGATCGCCTCCCGCGTCCGGCACGTCGAGGACCTGCTCCGGGACGCGGCCGGCACGACCGTCGCGCGCGGGGCCTCGACCGAGCAGCGGTACCTGTTCCAGGCCGTCGTCGACGACTACCTGCCCACACCGGTCCGCACGTACCGGTCCCTGCCCGCGTCCGACCGGCGCGAGGACAGCGCCGCGACCCGCACCCTGGCCGACCAGCTGCAGGTCGTCGCCGAGACGGTCGAGGACATGCACGAACAGATCAGGAGCGGAGCCATCGCCGAACTCTCCACCCACGGACGCTTCCTCCGGGACCGCCTCGGCGACGGCGACGCCGGTCTCCGCCTGCGTGGAGCCGACTCGTGACCGGCCGGCTCGTCCCGGGGGCGAACGCCGCGCTCACCGCCGAGAACCCCGACCTGCAGGCCGTCGTGGTCGGCATCTCGTGGGACCAGATCCCGAGCCGCGGCCCGTCCGCCGAGCTCGTGCCGGTCGCACTGGTCTGCGGGCAGGACGGCCTCGTGCTGTCCGACGAGGACCTGGTGTTCTTCAACCAGCTCGAGAGCGCCGACGCCTCCGTCCGGTACCTCGACGAGTCCGACCAGGAGGAGATCGACGTCGACCTCGTCTCGGTCCCCGCGGTCGTGGACAAGATCGTGTTCGCGCTCTACCTCGACCCCGAGCGCCGCTCGCCGCGTGACCTCGGGTCGGTCCGGTCGATGGCGATCCGGGTGTGCGCACCGGACGGTCGCGAGCTCGTCTCGTTCGCGGTGCCGGCCGACCGCAACCACACCATCGACGCGGTGATCCTCGGCGAGCTGTACCGGCACCGGTCGGACTGGAAGTTCCGGGCCGTCGGCCAGGGCTACACGACCGGGCTGACCGGTCTGCGCGCCGACCACGGCATCGGTCGCGCCCGGTGACCTCCGCGCACCCGTGGCTCCGGCGGCGGACACGCCCGAGGCCCGCCACCCCTGCCGACGCCACGACCGCCACGCTGACCACGGCGCACACCGGCGACCGTCCGACCCCCGGCGCACCGGTGACCGGCCCCGCCGGCACCGCACCGGAGCCCTCCCGCGGCGCGTCGACGGGGCCCGCTCCCGCAGGCACGAGCACGAGGGCCAGCACGGGCCCGCGTCCCGGCGGTGCCGGGCTCCAGCTGTCCTTCGGTGGCGCGACCGGCACGCCACCGGTCCCGGCGACCGCTCCCAGCCCGGCACGGACGGCCAGCGGCGCCGGCGCGTCCGGAACGCCGAGCCCGTCCGCGGTGTCGGGCGCCCCCGCCGCGCAGGGGCCGTCGGCACGTGTGGCCGCGCGGCTCGCCGCCCGTGCCGCACGGGTCCGGCCCTTCCCGGCGCCCGACCCCCGTGACGTCCAGGTCCTCGGTGCGGAGACGCCCGTCGTCCGCGTCGACCGCCGGCGCTCCGCGGTCGGCACGCTGGCCGTCTCCGGCTGCACGAGCACGGTCTGGGAGAGCGTCGACCACGTGGTCGGCGCCCTCACCCTCGATGGTCGCTCCGCCGGCCGCCCGGTGCAGACCCCGGGCAACCGGCCCCTCGTCGGGTTCGACGGCGACGTGGCCCTGGTGACGCTCCGGCACGTCCGCACCCTGCGCCGCGCGCTGTTCATCAACCGCGGTGGTGACCGCACCGTCGTGGCCCTGCACGACGGCACCACGCTCGCGGTGGACCCCGGCACCGCCGACACGATGACGATCACCGCGCTGTCCGTGATCGACGGCGAGGTCGAACTCCGCGCCGAACCGTTCCCCCGTGTCCTCCACGACGGCGAGGTGTTCGCCGCGTTCGGGTTCACCCTCTCCGCACCGCCGATCGGAGCCTGACCCGTGCGCCACTTCGCCCAGCTCGAGCGCAGCGATCCCGAGGGGCACGCGGCGTTCTTCCGCACGCCGCCGGAGGACGTCACCCGCGCGAGCGACCAGGACCTCCGCGCCGTCGCGCTCGGAGCGACCCTCTACACGCCGGGCATCCGGCCGGACCTCGTCCGCGACGTCCTGCGCCAGCGGGACCTCGGTGCCGCGTCGATCGTGCTGTGCCTCGAGGACTCGGTGGCCGACACCGACCTGCCCCGCGCCGAGGACAACGTCGACGCCGCCCTCCGCGAGCTCGCCGCTTCCGGCGCGGACGCGGTGGCCGCGCTCCCCCAGCTCTTCCTGCGCGTGCGCGACGCCGAGCACCTCGCCCGGTTCGCCGGGCGACTCGGTCCCGCGGCCCTCGACGCCCTGAGCGGCATCGTGCTGCCGAAGTTCGAGGCGAGCGACGGCCGCGGCGCACGGTGGTTCGAGGTGCTCGACGGGCTCAACGTCGACCGCGGGGACGACCGACGACTGCTCGTGATGCCGATCCTGGAGTCGCCGTCGATCATGCACCGCGAGAGCCGTGTCGGTGCCCTCGCGGCCATCCGCGGCCTGCTGCTCGCCCGCCGACGTGACGTGCTCGCGGTCCGGATCGGGGCGACCGACCTGTCGAGCGTCTACGGGCTCCGTCGACCCTCGCACCTGACGGTCTACGACGTGCAGATGCTGGCGTCGGTGATCGGCGACGTGGTGAACGTGCTCGGCCGGGCGCGCGACGGGTTCGTCGTGTCGGGTCCGGTCTGGGAGCACTACCCCGGCTCGGACCGGGTCTTCCGGACCCAGCTCCGATCGACGCCGTTCGAGCAGGCCGGTGACCCGGGACTGCGTCGCGAGCTGCTGCTCGAGGGCTTCGACGGACTCCTCCGCGAGGTCACCCTCGACCGCGCGAACGGACTGACCGGCAAGACCGTCATCCACCCCCGCCACGTCCCGCTCGTGCACGCCATGTCCGTCGTGACCGACGAGGAGTTCTCGGACGCCTCCGACGTGCTCGCGAACACCGCCGGCGGGGCCGCCGCGTCCCGCTACGGCAACAAGATGAACGAGATGAAGCCGCACCACGAATGGGCCACCCGGACCCTGCTCCGCGCCCGGGCCTTCGGCGTTGCCGCACCCGACGTGACCTTCGTCGACCTGCTCGAACGGAGCCTGCCGTGACCATCCCCACGCCCGCCGACCTCGGCGTCGTCCTCACCGACGCGACGACCGCACGCGGCCCGCTCGTCCCGCTCGCCGCCCTCGTCCGCGTCGCCCTGCGGCGCAACCCGAAGCGCGCGCACCTGCTCGTGTCGACCGTGCTCGCGAAGCACGTCCCGACCGTGCCCGCGGTCGCCCTCGCCGCCGGCGAGGCACTCGGCGCGCGCGTCGCGGACGCCCTGGACGGCGGGTCCCGTCTCGACGCCGGTGCCGCCGGCCGCCTCGCCGCGCTGCTCGACGCCGACCGTTCCGACGCCGACCTGCACCGCGCGGCGACCGCCCTCCGCACAGACCTCGCGGTCCACCGCCCGGATGCACCAGACGTGCTCGTCCTCGGCTTCGCCGAGACCGCGACCGCCCTCGGGGCGATGGTCGCCGAGACGCTCGGGGCCCGGTACCTGCACTCCACCCGGCACGACCCGGTCGGTGCCACCGCGGCGGCCGGCTTCGACGAGGCGCACTCGCACGCGACCGCGCACCGCCTGCTCCCGAGCGACCCCGAGTGGCTGCCGACCGACGGCACGGTCGTGCTCGTCGACGACGAGCTCAGCACGGGCGCCACCGCGCGGGCGACGATCCGAGCACTGCACGCGATCGCGCCGCAGCGCCGCTGGGTCGTCGCGAGCCTGGTGGACCTGCGCTCCCCCGCCGACGTCGCCGCGACGGACGACCTCGCGCGCGAACTCGGCGCCCCGGTCACCGTCGTCGGACTGGGACGCGGCTCGGTGTCGCTCCCGGACGGCCTGGTCGACACCGCCGCACGGGTCGTGGCCGACCACGGGACGACCCCGACGAGCGGCGCGAGCGGGCCGGGTCGCGTGACCGCGCTGACGGCCGCACCGACCGACGTCGACCGCCACGGCGTGCCCGCCGGACGCAGCCGCCTGCCGCGGACCGACGTCGAGGGGACCGCTGCCGACCTCCGACGGATCCTCGGTGAGGAGCCCGGACGCGTCCTGGTGCTCGGCACCGAGGAGCACATGCACACGCCGCTCGTGGTCGCCGATGCGCTGCGCCGGACCGGTGTCGACGTGACGTCGTCCACGACGACCCGGTCGCCCGTCGCGGTCCTCGACGACCCGGCCTGGCCGGTGCGTTCCGGCGTCCGGTTCCGCTCACGGGAACGGACCGTCGACGGGCCGGGCGAGCGCTTCGCGTACAACGTCCACGGGTTCGACGCGATCGTGGTGCTGCCGGAACCCGGCACCGACCGTGCGCTGCTCGACGGCGACGACGGCCTGCTCGCAGCCCTGACGGCGGTCACCGCGCACGTCGTCCTGGTCGAGGCCCCGCTCCACGTCCCCGCGTCGAGCGGGTCCACGTCGGCCGGCACGGCCCCGACGGCGTCGACCGCCGCCGGGCCCCGACCCCTGACCGGCCCCTCCTTCGGCTCCTACACGCCCGACGACGTCACCTGGCTGCTGCAGGACCTGGCGGACGTCGCGCTCGAGGCGGACACCGCCGACCGGGAACGCGCGATCCAGCTCGAGGGCGCGAACTACGCCGAGTCCCTGCCCGTGGAGTACGTCCCGTCCGAGGCCTACGAGCGGCTGTACGAGGACGCGCTGGCACGCTCGGCGGAGCGCATCGCCGAGGCCGTCGGCGTCGTCACCGAACTCGTGCTGCGCGACCGCCGCCGACCGGTCCTCGTGTCGCTCGCCCGAGCCGGCACCCCGGTCGGGATCCTCATGCGCCGGTGGGCCGAGCGTCAGCACGGCGTCCTGCTCCCCCACCGCACCGCGAGCATCGTCCGCGGGGTCGGCATCGACGAGACCGCCCTCCGCTGGCTCGCCGCGCACCACGACCCGGACGACGTCGTGTTCGTCGACGGCTGGACCGGCAAGGGCGCCATCACCCGCGAACTCACCGACGCGCTCGACCGGTTCGCGGCCTCCGACGGGGTCCGCTTCCGCGACGACCTCGCGGTGCTCGCCGACCCGGCCGGGTGCACCCCGCTGCACGGGACGCGCGACGACTACCTCGTGCCCTCGGCGTGCCTGAACTCGACCGTCTCGGGGCTGGTCTCGCGGACGGTGTTCAACCGCGCGGTGACGCCGCTCGGCACGCTGCACGGCGCGAAGCAGTACCGGCACCTCGCCGCCCGTGACCACTCGCAGGCCTTCGTCGCCGCGATCGAGGCGCACTTCGGCGCCGTCCTCCCCCGTGTCCGCGCCGCCCTGGCCGACGAGGGGCCGGACGCCGTCGCCCGACGCGCGGTGGACTGGCGCGGCATGCGGACCGTCGAGGCGATCGGGGCCGAGTTCGGCATCGCGGACCTGCACCTCGTCAAGCCCGGCGTCGGGGAGACCACCCGGGTGCTGCTCCGGCGCGTCCCGTGGCAGGTGCTCGTGCGGGACCCCGACGACGTGGACGTCGCGCACGTCGTCGCGCTCGCCCGGGAACGCGGCGTGCCGGTCGTCACCCGCCCCGACCTCGCCTACAGCTGCGTCGGGCTCATCCACCCCCTCGGCAGCCGCGTGAGCGAAGGGGTGCCGACCGACACCGGCACCGCGACGGACGCGGGTACCGACACGACCGACGCAACGGCGACCGCACCCGACGCGACCACGACCGACACCCCCACGACACCGACCCGGGTCGCCCGGTGACCGCCCTCGTCGGATTCGACCTCGACCGCACCCTCGTCTACTCGGCCGCCGCGCTCCTCCTCGGCGGCCCCGACCAGGATGCCCCACCCCTCGTCGTCGCGGAGGTCTACCAGGGTGCCCCGCTGTCCTTCATGACACGCGCAGCCGAGACCGCCCTCGCCGACCTCGCCCGCGCCGCGACCGTCGTGCCGGTCACCACCCGGACGGTGGCGCAGTACCGTCGCATCCGCCTCCCGCTCCCGACCGCCGGGTGGGCGGTCACGACGAACGGCGCCGTCGTGCTGCACGACGGCGAGCCGGACGCCGACTGGACGCGGACGCTCCGCACCGACATCGACGCGTCGAGTGCACCGCTGCCCGAAGCCGAGGAACGCTTCCTCGCCCTCCTCCCCGAGGGGGCGCTCCTCCGCAACCACCGCGCCGAGGAGCTGTTCGTCTACGCCGTCGTCGACCGAGCACAGCTCCCCGACGACGCGCTCGCGACCCTCACGGCCGAACTCGACGCCCGCGGCTGGGTCGTCTCGCTGCAGGGCCGGAAGCTCTACGCCGTGCCGCGCGCGATCCGCAAGGAACGTGCCCTCGCCGAGGTCGCGGCCCGGGTCGGCGCGACCACCTCGGTCGCCGCCGGCGACTCCCTGCTCGACCGGGACATGCTCGCCTGGGCAGACGTCGCGCTCCGACCGGCGCACGGCGAACTCCACGCCGCCGGGTGGACGGCCCCGCACTGCACCGTCACCGACGCGTCCGGCGTGCTCGCCGGCGAGGAGATCGTGCGCCGCGCCGCCGCAGCGGTCGCGCGCGCCTGAGGCGCCACCAGCGACCGTCCGCCGGACGGGAGGCGCGCCACCAGCCCGCCCCGCGCCTCCCGTCCGACCATCCGCCGGACGGGAGGCACGCGACCAGCCCGCCCCGCGCCTCCCGTCCGACACGACCCACGCCGCACACGCAGAACGGGCGGCCCTCCCAGGGGAGGACCGCCCGTCCGGACGCCGTGGCTGCTTACTTGCTGAAGCCCTTGAAGCGCTGGTTGAACTTCTCGACGCGGCCGGCCGAGTCGAGGATGCGCTGCTTGCCCGTGTAGAACGGGTGCGACGCGGAGGAGATCTCGACGTCGATGACCGGGTAGGTCGCACCGTCGAGCTCGATGGTCTTGTCGCTGGTCGCGGTCGAACGCGTCAGGAACGTCTCACCGGAAGCCAGGTCACGGAAGACGATGGCGTTGTACTCGGGGTGGGTTTCGGTCTTCATGGCGATTCCTCGGTTGAGATGGGTCGGACTGTGTCGCGATCGAGACGAGCGCGGCACGGGAAGTCTGTGGCGTGCGCCAGCCGTCTACGTTACCAGACGACCGGCCCGCACGGGAGCATCCGGGCGGGTGTGGAGCGGCGCGTCGTCAGGACGCGCGAGCCGTCCAGCGACCCGCGTCCTTCGTGACGGTGAGCCCGATGCCGAACGCCGTGGACAGCGTCTCGCCGGTCAGGACCTCGTCGATCGGACCGGCCGCCTGCACGTGTCCGTCGGACAGCACGAGTGCGTGCGTGAAGCCCTCGGGGATCTCCTCGACGTGGTGTGTGACGACCACGATCGCGGGCGAGTCGCTGCTCTGGGCGTAGCCGCCGAGGGTGCGGACGAGGCTCTCGCGGGCGCCGAGGTCGAGCGACGCCGCCGGCTCGTCGAGGAACAGCACCTCGGGGTCGGTCATCACGGCGCGGGCGATCTGGACGCGCTTCTGCTCACCGTCGCTCAGCTCGCCGAACGTCCGATCGGTGAACGACCCGAGGCCCCACTCGTCGAGCACGCGCTGGGCACGGCGGACGTCGAGCTCCTCGTACTCCTCGTTCCAGCGCCCGGTGACCGCGTACGCGGCGGTGAGCACGACGTCGACGACCTTCTCGGTCACCGGGATGCGGCGCGCGAGTGCCGTCGACGCGAAGCCGATGCGGGGCCGCAGCTCGGCCAGGTCCGCGCTGCCGAGCTCGGTGCCGAGCACCTCGACCGAACCGGACGTCGGGAAGGTCTGCGCGCCGGCCACCTGCAGCAGCGTGGTCTTGCCCGCGCCGTTCGCGCCGAGCACCACCCAGCGCTCGTCGTCCTGCACCTCCCACGAGATCCCGTCGAGGATGGTGGACCCGTTGCGGACAACGGAGACGTCTGACAAGCGCACGACCGAGGGCATGGCCCCAGCCTACGGCTTCTGTGCGAGCACCTCGTCGTAGACCTGCCGTGTCCGGCGGGCGATCGCGTCCCACGTGAACTCGGTCTCGACGCGCAGGCGGCCCGCGCGTCCCATGAGCTTCGCGAGGCCCTCGTCGGCGAGCACCTCCTCGAGCGTCGCGGCCAGGTCGGCGACGAACCGGTCGGGGTCGTTCGGCGTCCCGGTACCGTCCTGCGCCTGGTCGATCGGCACGATCCGGCCGGTCAGGCCGTCGGCGACGACCTCGGGGATGCCGCCGGTCCGCGTGCCGACGACGGGGATGCCGCACGCCATGGCCTCGAGGTTGACGATGCCGAGGGGCTCGTAGATCGAGGGGCAGACGAAGACCGTGCCGGAGGACAGGACGTTGACGATCTCCTGGTGCGACAGCATCCGGTCGATCCAGACGACGCCCTCGCGCTCGGTCCGGAGGGACTCGACGAGCTCGGTGACCTCGGCCATGATCTCGGGGGTGTCGGGCGCGCCCGCGCAGAGCACGACCTGGACGTCCTCGGGGAGCGACGCGACCGCGCGGAGCAGGTAGGGCAGGCCCTTCTGGCGGGTGATGCGCCCGACGAAGACGACGCTGCGCTTGCCGGGGTCGATGCCGAGCGCGCGGACGGCGTCCTCGTCGACGGTGGGCTTCCACGCGTCGATGTCGATCCCGTTGTAGACGACGCGGACCTTCGCCGGGTCGATCGACGGGTACGAGCGGAGGATGTCGGCGCGCATGGCCTTCGACACCGCGATGACCCCGTCGGCGTTCTCGAACGCCTCGCGCTCCATCCAGCTGGACAGGCGGTACCCGCCGCCGAGCTGCTCGGCCTTCCAGGGGCGCAGCGGCTCGAGGCTGTGCGCCGAGACGACGTGCGGGATGCCGTGCGTCAGCTGGGCGATGCGGCCCGCGGCGTTCGCGTACCAGGTGTGCGAGTGCACGATGTCGGCGCCCGCGACGTCGGCCGCGATGGCCACGTCGGTGCCGAGGGCCTGGAGCGCGCCGTTCGCGTTCTCCAGACCGGCGGGCGTGCGGTACGCCCACACGTCGGGTTCGTCACGGAAGGCCCCGAAGGCCCGGACACGGACGTCCGTCTCCGTCCCCGACCGCAACGCAGCGGTGAGTTCGGCAACGTGGACACCCGCTCCGCCGTAGACCTCCGGCGGATACTCCCTGGTCAGCAGATCGACTCGCACTGGTTCAACGTAACGGGTTCACTGTCCGGACGCCTACTGTGAACCACATGGCACCAAAGAAGGTATTCGGCATCGTCCTCGCCGGTGGCGAGGGCAAGCGGCTCATGCCGCTCACAGCCGACCGCGCGAAGCCCGCAGTCCCGTTCGGCGGCAACTTCCGCCTCATCGACTTCGCGCTCTCCAACCTGGTCAACTCCGGGCTGCAGAAGATCGTGGTCCTGACGCAGTACAAGTCGCACAGCCTCGACCGCCACGTCGCCGAGACCTGGCGCATGGAGGGGCTCCTCGGGTCCTACGTCGCGTCGGTGCCCGCGCAGCAGCGACTCGGCAAGCGCTGGTTCGCCGGCTCGGCCGACGCGATCCTGCAGTCGCTCAACCTGCTCCGTGACGAACGCCCCGACATCGTCGTCGTGGTCGGTGCCGACCACGTCTACCGCATGGACTTCCACCAGATGATCGAGGCCCACATCGCCTCCGGCCGCAGTGCCACGGTCGCGGCGATCCGTCAGCCGATCGGTCTCGCCGACCAGTTCGGCGTCATCCAGGTGGACGAGGAGGACCCGACCAGGATCGACGCGTTCCTCGAGAAGCCGAAGGACGCCGTCGGCCTGGCCGACTCCCCCGACGAGATCCTCGCGTCGATGGGCAACTACGTCTTCAACGCCGACGCGCTCGTCGACGCCGTGCTCCGCGACGGGCAGATCGAGACGAGCAAGCACGACATGGGCGGCGACATCGTCCCCGACTTCGTGGCCCGTGGCGACGCCGGCGTCTACGACCTCAAGGGCAACGACGTGCCGGGGTCGAACGAGCGCGACCGGTACTACTGGCGCGACGTGGGGACGATCGACTCGTTCTTCGACGCCCACATGGACCTCATCGCGCCGGTGCCGGTGTTCAACCTGTACAACCAGGACTGGCCGATCTTCAACCAGCAGACGAACCTGCCCCCGGCAAAGTTCGTGCGCGACGCAAACGGCAACACCGGCTCGACCGTCGACTCGATCGTGTCGCTCGGCTGCCTGCTGTCCGGCGCGCAGGTCGAGCGCAGCGTGATCGGTCCGTGGTGCGGGATCGACTCCGGCGCGAAGGTCCTCGACTCGATCGTGTTCGAGCGGGCCTCGATCGGTGCCGGCGCCGTCGTGAACCGCGCCATCCTCGACAAGGACGTCGTGATCGCCCCCGGCGCCCGGGTCGGCGTCGACCGCGAGACCGACGAGGCCCGCGGCTTCACGGTCACCGAGTCCGGCATCACGGTCGTCGGCAAGGGCGTCCGCGTGGAGGCCTAGGCAGGTCCACCGACCGCCACGCCCGGTCGCGTCCACGACGCGGCACCGGGCCGGGAGGCGCGGCTGACGTCACGGACGTCGGCCGCGCCTCCTGCTGTCGGTACCGTTGGTCCGTGCCCCGCTTCCTCGTCGTCCTCGATGCCGACTCCACGCTGCTCGAGGACGAGGTCATCGAACTGCTCGCCGACCACGCCGGGACCCGGCCACAGGTGCAGGCGGTGACGGAGCGCGCCATGCGCGGCGAACTCGACTTCGCCGCGAGCCTGCGGGAGCGGGTCGCGACCCTGGCGGGCCTCCCGGCCGAGGTGTGCACCCGCGCGCAGCAGGCGGTCCGCGTCACGCGGGGTGCGGACGACCTGGTCCGCGGCGTGCACGCCGCCGGCGGGACCGTCGGTGTGGTGTCGGGCGGGTTCCACGAGGTGCTCGACCCGTTCGCGGCGCGCCTCGGGCTCGACCACTGCCGGGCGAACCGGCTCGAGGTCGTCGACGGCGTCCTCACCGGGCGGGTGTCCGGCGCGGTCGTCGACGCCGCGGCGAAGGCCGAGACCCTGCGCGCCTGGGCCGACAAGGACGGCGTGCCCATGACGCGGACGGTCGCGGTCGGGGACGGGGCGAACGACCTCGTGATGCTCGGCGTCGCGGCGCTCGGGGTGGCGTTCGACGCGAAGCCGCTCGTGCGCGAGCGGGCGGACGTGGCGGTCGTCGACCGAGACCTGTCCGCGGTGCTCGCGACCCTCGGGCTGCGCGGCTAGCGCGGACGCCGGCCGCGGTCGGGCTAGTGACCCATCCCGAGGCCGCCGTCGACCGGGATGACCGCGCCGGAGACGTACCCGGCACCGTCGCCGGCGAGGAACAGCGTCGCCTCGGCCACGTCGTCCACGGTGCCGTAGCGCGCCGCGGGGATCTGCTTCTTGAACTCGGCCTGCAGCTCCTCGGGCAGCGCGGCGGTCATGTCGGTCTGGATGAAGCCGGGCGCGACGACGTTCGCGGTGATGCCGCGGGAGCCGAGCTCGCGCGTGATCGACCGGGCCATGCCGACGAGGGCGGCCTTCGACGACGCGTAGTTGACCTGACCGACCTGGCCGTAGGCGCCGACGACGCTCGACATCAGGACGATGCGGCCGAACTTCGCCTTCATCATGCCCTTCGTGGCGCGCTTGACGACGCGGAAGGTGCCCGTGAGGTTCGTGTCGACGACGCTCGTGAAGTCCTCCTCGGACATGCGGAGCAGCAGCTGGTCGTTCGTGATGCCGGCGTTGGCGACGAGGACCTCGATCGGCCCGAGCTCCGCCTCGACCTGCGAGAACGCGGCGTCGACCGAGGCCGAGTCGGTGATGTCCGCGGCGACCGTGAGCGCGCCCTCGGGGCCGCCCTGGCCGCTGCGGGAGGTCACAGCGACGCGGTGCCCGGCGGCGACGAAGCGCTCCGCGAGGGCGTGGCCGATGCCGCGGTTGCCGCCGGTGATGAGGACGGTACGGGGGGTGCTCATGGTCGCTCCGTTCGGTGGTGTGGGGCTCGGCGTGCCGTCGGTCTCCCGGCCGGACACGCCCGGACGAGCGTACCGGAGCCGATCCCCGCACTTGTCCCCCGCGCGGCGGGGTGACTGTCGGTGGTGCGGGCTTAGGGTTGTCGGAGACCGAGGGAAGAACACGGGATGAAGTCGACGCAGCGGTACCAAGAGCAGCGACGTCACGACGCCGGTCGTCGTGGGGCGCGACAGCTCCAGAGCACGAACAGCATCACGTCCTTGCCGGACTCGCCCGAGCAGGACCGGGCGCACCGCCTGTCCCGCTACGTGTGGCAGATGGGCGTCCGCGTCGTGTGCTTCGTCGGGGCGGTGCTCATCTGGACCACGTGGCACACCTGGCTCGCGGTCATCCCGATCGTCCTCGCCGCCGTGATCCCGTGGGTCGCGGTCATCGTCGCGAACGCCGGCAACCACAGCGAGAGCGACCTCGTGTCCCCGGCCGGTGCGATCGAGCTCTACGACGCGGTCGACCCGCGGCTCCGCGAGCAGCAGGAGGACGCGCGGGCCGAGGCCTACCGTGCCGAGCAGGAACGCCTCCGCGAACAGGCCCAGCACGCGCAGGAAGAATGGCAGCGCAACGGCGACCGCTCCCGCGTCTGGTCCTCCAAGTCCCGAGCGCACCGCTGATGGGGGCGACGTTCGACCTCTTCACCGAGCCGGGCTCGACGCCGGTGTGCTCCCGTGCCGGGTGCACGAACACCGCGGAGTGGCGGATCAACTGGCGCAACCCGCGCATCCACTCGGTCGACCGCGTGAAGATCTGGGCGGCGTGCGAGGAGCACTGCGACTTCCTCGCCGACTACCTGCGGTCCCGCTCGTTCCCGGTGCGGGTGACCGGCATGCAGGAAGAGGTCGACCACCTGGACGACGTCCGTGCGCGTGAGGACGCCCCGAAGAACGACGTCGGGGTGCGTTCCTCCGGAACCGGGCGATGACCCAGGGGTTCGACCCGAGCACCCGGTACGGGCGCAAGCACGCGGCGAAGATCCGGCAGCAGGCCGGCGGACGACCGCCCGTCGACCCCGACACCACGCCGTCGTCCGACCGCGATGGCGGACCGGGCACCGGCGGCCCCACGCCAGGGTGGCACTTCGTCCGCAGTCGTCGCTGGCTGGGCTACTTCGCGATCGCCGTCGCGTTCGCGATCATCTGCACGCTGTTCGGCATGTGGCAGTGGGACCGCCGGAACGAAGCCGTGCGGGTGAACGAACAGATCGCCACGAACTACGACCACACCCCGGTGCCCCTCGACCAGGCGCTCCCCCGGGCGTCGAGCTGGGACGACGACCAGACCTGGCTGCGGGTCGAGGTCACCGGACGCTACGACACCGACGAGCAGCTGCTCGTCCGGAACCGGGTGCACAACGGCCAACCCGGCTTCGAGGTGCTCACGCCGCTCGTCACCGCCGACGGTCGTGCGTTCGTGGTCGACCGCGGCTGGGTGCCGACCGGCAACGCCCAGGACGCGCCCGACCACGTCCCGGCGCCGCCGTCGGGCGAGGTCACGGTCACCGCACGCCTGCAGCAGAGCGAGCCGCGGATCCCCGGGCGCACCGACCCGAAGCACACCGACCAGGTCCAGTCGGTCACCCTGCCGGACGTCGCGGACAAGGTCGACGTCCCGATCTGGACGGGTGCGTACGGCCAGCTCGCCACCGAGCGCCCCGGGCCCACCGAGGCACGGCCGCTCGGCTGGGACCGCCCCTCGGCCGACACCGGGCTGCACCTCAGCTACTTCATCCAGTGGTTCCTCTTCGCGTTCGGCGGTTTCGGCTTCCTGGCCTACGTGATGGTGCAGGAGTACCGCAACCTCAACCAGGACGACCCCGAGGAGCGGGAGCGCGCGCTCGAACGGCAGCGGCGCAAGGACGCCAAGCCGCGGTCGGACGACGAGGTCGAGGACGCCCTGCTCGGCGCGCAGCGCTGACGACCGGCGCCGCACCGAACCGAACCGACGACCGGCGCACGGCGCCGACGACGCGGCAACAGCGCCGACCTCCACCGTCAGCGCGCACCGCTCGACGGACGGACGGACGGACAGACGGACGGACAGACGGACGGGAGGCGCGGTGCCAGCCGGCACCGCGCCTCCCGTCCGGTGGGTGCGCCGACCGGCGCACCCTGGCCGCTACGCGAGCTCGATGAGCTCGGCGTAGTCCTTGTTCCAGTGGTCCTCGGTGCCGTCCGGCAGCAGCAGGACCCGCTCGGGGTTCAGGGCCTCGACCGCCCCGGCGTCGTGCGACACGAGCACGACGGCGCCCTCGTAGCCGGCCAGCGCGCCGAGGATCTCCTCGCGCGACGCCGGGTCGAGGTTGTTGGTGGGCTCGTCGAGCAGCAGCACGTTCGCGCCGGAGACCACGATCATCGCCAGGGACAGGCGGGTCTTCTCGCCGCCGGACAGGACGCCGGCCTTCTTGTAGCCGTCGTCACCCGTGAACAGGAACGACCCGAGCACCCGACGGGCCTCGGTCTCGTTGAGCTCGGTGGACGCCGAGACCATGTTCTCGATGACGGTCCGGTTCACGTCGATGTTCTCGTGCTCCTGCGCGTAGTAGCCGATGCGCAGGCCGTGGCCGGGCTGGATCTCCCCCGTGTCGGGCTGGTCGGCGCCCGCGAGGATGCGCAGCAGGGTCGTCTTGCCGGCACCGTTGAAGCCGAGGATGACGACGCGCGAACCGCGGTCGATCGCCAGGTCGACGCCCGCGAAGATCTCGAGCGACCCGTACGACTTCGACAGGCCCTCGGCCATGAGCGGGGTGCGTCCGCACGGCACCGGCGTCGGGAAGCGCAGCTTCGCGACGCGGTCGGCGACGCGCTCGTCCTCGAGCCCGGCGAGCAGCTTGTCGGCGCGCGCGACCATCTGGTGTGCCGCAGCGGCCTTCGACGCCTTCGCCCCGAAGCGCGCGGCCTGGTCCTTGAGGGTCGCGGCCTTCTTCTCGGCGCTCGCGCGCTCCTTGCGGCGGCGCTCCTCGTCGGCGGCACGCTGGCGCTGGTACAGCTTCCAGCCCATGTTGTAGATGTCGATGCTCTGCCGGTTCGCGTCGAGGTAGAAGACGCGGTTCACGACCTCGTCGACGAGTTCGACGTCGTGCGAGATCACGATGACGCCGCCCGGGTAGGTCTTGAGGTGCTCCCGGAGCCACACGACCGAGTCGGCGTCGAGGTGGTTCGTCGGCTCGTCGAGGATCATCGTCTCGGCGTCCGAGAACAGGATCCGGGCGAGCTCGATGCGGCGACGCTGACCGCCGGACAGGGTCTTCAGCTGCTGGTCGAGGATCCGGTCCGGCAGCTTGAGGTTCGACGCGATGGACGCCGCCTCGGCCTCGGCCGCGTAGCCGCCGAGCGCGTTGAACTGGTCGTCGAGCCGGCTGTACCGACGCATGGCCTTCTCGGAGACGGCCGGGTCCTCGCTCGCCATGTCCAGGGTGGCCTGCCGGATGCCCTCGACCAGCTCGCCGAGACCACGGGCGTCGAGGATGCGCTTGCGTGCCGTGTCCTCCGGGTTGCCGGAGCGCGGGTCCTGCGGCAGGTAGCCGATCTCCCCGGTGCGCTCGATCTTGCCGCCGGTCGGCTGCGTCTCACCCGCGAGGGCCTTCGTCATCGTGGTCTTGCCGGCGCCGTTGCGCCCGACCAGACCGATCTTGTCGCCCTTCTCGACGCGGAACGACACGTCCTCCATGAGGAGTCGGGCCCCGACGCGGATCTCGAGTTCGTGCACGGCAAGCACAGAGGACGTCCAATCAGTTGGTGGTTTTGCACAACGGTGTGTGCGGGAGGTGCACCGCTACGCTGACGGGACCGATGGTCACCGAACGGGACCAGCAGTCCATTCTAGGAGAATCCATGACGAACGCCACCGGGTTCGCTCGCCGCGCAGTCCTCGCCGACCGTCTTCGGACCCACGGCCTCGCCACGAACGTCGCACTCGTCGCCGGTGGAGCGCTGTTCACCGCCGCCATGGCACAGGTGCAGGTCCCGATGTGGCCCGTGCCGATCACCGGGCAGACGCTCGCGGTCGTCCTCGTCGGCGCCACCCTCGGTGCCCGCCGTGGCATGCTCTCGCTGCTCGTCTACGCGGTCGCCGGGCTCGCCGGTGCGCCGTTCTTCGCCGAGGCCTCCGGCGGCCTCGCAGCGCTGGCCTCGCCGAGCTTCGGGTACGTCGTCGGCTTCGTCCCCGCCGCGGGCGTCGTCGGCTGGCTCGCTCGTCGCGACTGGGACCGCAAGGTCGGCCGCGCCACCGTCGCCATGCTCCTCGCGAGCGCGATCCCCTTCGTCACGGGGCTGCCCTGGCTCGCGGTCGTGCTCGGTGAGCTCGGCGCGCCGAACGACCTGCAGTCGGTGCTCGCCGCCGGCCTCTACCCGTTCGTCGTCGGCGGTGTCGCCAAGGCGCTCATCGCCGCGGGCCTGCTGCCCCTCACGTGGAAGCTGGTCGGCCGCCGCTGACGCAGCGCGCCGACGCTGCGTCGTGACGCAGCGTCCCGCCGACGAGGGCCCCGCACCGGACGGTGCGGGGCCCTCCGTCGTTCGGGGGGGGCGGCCACGACCGGGCGGGACACGCCGTGGGTCCAACGCCGAGCGGGCCGGACCGGTCGGCCCGACGCGGGGAGGGTGACGAAACGGTCCCGCTCGGCGGTGCCCTGCGCCGACGACGGACGGGAGGCGCGGTGACGTCGGGCCCGTCCGGCGGCGACCCGCACCGACGACGGACGGGAGGCGCGGTGCCAGCTGGCACCGCGCCTCCCGTCCGTCTGGGGGTCGCGACTAGATCGAGAAGCCGAGGGCGCGCATCATCTCGCGCCCGTCGTCGGTGATCCGCTCCGGACCCCACGGCGGCATCCACACCCAGTTGATGCGGAACGCGTCGACGATGCCGTCCAGCGCGTTGGCCGTGTCGCCCTCGATGACGTCGGTCAGCGGGCAGCCGGCGCTCGTCAGCGTCATGCTGATGACGAGTGCGTTGGCCTCGTCGTCCATCGCGAGGTCGTAGATCAGGCCGAGGTCGACGATGTTCACGCCGAGCTCGGGGTCCTGGACCTCCTTGAGGCCCTCGACGACCTCGTCGAACTTCTCCGGGGAGAGTGCGGTGATCACGGTCACTCCGCCGTCGTCGCGGCAGCGGCCTGCACGTAGCGGTCGTAGCCCTCGTTCTCGAGACGCTCGGCGAGCTCGGGGCCGCCCTGCTCGGCGACCTTGCCCGCGACGAACACGTGCACGAAATCCGGCTTGATGTAGCGGAGGATGCGCGTGTAGTGCGTGATGAGCAGCACGCCCAGGCCGGTCGCGGCCTTGGCGCGGTTGACGCCCTCGGACACGATCTTCAGCGCGTCGACGTCGAGGCCGGAGTCGGTCTCGTCGAGCACCGCGAACCGGGGCTTGAGGAGCTCGAGCTGCATGATCTCGTGGCGCTTCTTCTCGCCACCGGAGAAGCCCTCGTTGACGTTGCGCTCGGCGAACGCCGGGTCCATCTTGAGGTCGGCCATCGAGCTGCGGAGGTCCTTGACCCAGCCGCGGAGCGCCGGGGCCTCGCCGTCGATCGCGGTCTTCGCGGTGCGCAGGAAGTTCGACACCGTGACGCCCGGGATCTCGACGGGGTACTGCATCGCGAGGAACATGCCCGCCCGGGCGCGCTCGTCGACGCTCATCGCGAGGACGTCCTCGCCGTCGAGGGTGATCGAGCCGCCGACGACGTGGTAGCGCGGGTGACCGGCGATCGTGTAGGCCAGGGTCGACTTGCCGGACCCGTTCGGCCCCATGATCGCGTGGATCTCGCCCTCGTTGATGGTGAGGTCGACACCCTTCAGGATCTCCTTCGTGCCCTGGTCGGTGTCGATCGAGACCTGCAGGTCGCGGATTTCCAGAGTGGACATTGCGTGTGTTCCTTCGTTTGCGGTCGTGCCGCGGACGAGCCGCGGGAAGTCGTTGCGCCCGGTCGGGCGACGGGCACGAGGCCGGTCGACGGACCGGGGACGGTCAGTCGACGGGTACGGGGTCGTGGACGTCGACGTACACGTCGCCGTCCCGGACCTCGACCCGGAAGACCGGGACCGGCTCGTAGGCCGGGAAGTTCTGCGGCTTGCCGGTGGCCAGCGAGAACCGCGAGCCGTGCGCCCAGCACTCGAGGGTGTCCCCCTCGACGAAGCCCTCGGCCAGCGAGATGTCGCCGTGCGTGCAGGTGTCGCCGATGGCGTGCACCGCACCCGCGGAGTCCTTCACGATCGCGACCGCTGTGCCGTCGACGACGACCCGCATCGGGCTGTCGACGGTGATCTCCGACTCGGCGCAGACCTTCTCGGCCATCAGGCGTCCGCCTGCTCGGCGCCGGCCTCGGGCTCGGCGATCACGGTCCGGCCGGCGGCGAGCTCCTGCTCGACCGCGGCGATGAGACGCTCCTCGAGCTCGGGTGCGCCGATCTTCTGGATGACCTCGACGAGGAAGCCCAGGACGACGAGGCGACGGGCCTCTTCCTCGGGGATGCCGCGGGCCTGCAGGTAGAACAGCTGCTCGTCGTCGAACCGCCCGGTCGCACTCGCGTGCCCGGCGCCCTCGATGTTGCCCGTCTCGATCTCGAGGTTCGGGATGCTGTCCGCACGCGTGCCGTCCGTGAGTACCAGGTTGCGGTTCTGCTCGTACGAGTCGGTCCCGTCGCCGGCACGGCCGATGAGCACGTCGCCGATCCAGACCGTGTGCGCGCCCTCGCCCTGCAGCGCGCCCTTGTAGTTGACCCGGCCGCGCGTGTTCGGCGCGTCGTGGTTCACGTAGACCTGCTGCTCGATGTACTGCCCGGCGTCCGCGAAGTACACGCCGTACATCTCGGTGTCCGCGCCCTGCGCCCCGAGGTGCGTCGACGGGTTGACGCGCACGACGTCACCGCCGAGCGAGACGACCACGTGCTTGAGGAAGGCGTCACGGCCGACCTCGGCGAACTGCGTCGACACGTGCACGGCGTCGTCGTCCCAGTCCTGCAGGCTGACGACGGTCAGGCGAGCGCCGTCCCGCACGACGATCTCGACGTTCTCGCTGAGCAGTGCGGACCCGCGGTTGTCGATCACGACGATGCCCTGCGCGTGCTGCTCGGCGGTGATGACCGTGTGTGCGGCACGAGCCTGCGAGCCGAAGTCGGACCGCGTGATCGTGATCGACTCGTGGGCCTCGGTCGCCTTCACGGTGACCTTCAGCACAGCGTCGCGCGCGGTCCAGGCCGCCGCGGCCGCACGGTCCTCCGGCAGGCCAGCGGTCCCGACGGCCGGGTCGTCGCTGCGACCCCACTCGACGTCGGCACCCTCGGTCTGACGGGCGAGGAACGGGTACGCGGATCCGTCGAGCCCGCCGTCGAGCAACGGCTGCAGCTTGGCGATCGGCGCGAACTTCCAGTTCACCTCACGCCCGGTCACGGGCGGGAAGGCTTCGAGGTCGCCGGACTGCGGACGCTCGGAGCGCGTCTGGACCGGGACCTTCTTCTCGGCGCCGTCGGCGGTCGGGGCGTCCCAGCCGCCGTCGGAGTGCGCCTTCGCGCCGTGCTGCTCCGAGCCGGGGGCCGGGGCGACCGGCTGGTCGATGCGGGGGGTGGGCGTGGTGCTGCTCACTAGCCGACGGATCCTTCCATGCTCATCTCGATGAGCTTGTTGAGTTCGAGTGCGTACTCCATCGGGAGCTCCCGGGCGATCGGCTCGATGAAGCCGCGGACGATCATCGCCATCGCCTCGTCCTCGGGCATGCCGCGGGACATGAGGTAGAACAGCTGCTCCTCGCTCACGCGCGAGACCGTCGCCTCGTGGCCGAGCTGCACGTCGTCGACGCGGATGTCGATCGCCGGGTAGGTGTCACTGCGGCTGACCGTGTCGACCAGGAGCGCGTCGCACCGGACGGTGTTCGCCGCGTGGTGGGCCCCCGGGTCGACCCGGACCTCGCCGCGGTACCCGGCACGACCGCCACCGCGGGCGATGGACTTCGAGACGATCGACGACGTCGTGTACGGCGCCATGTGGATCATCTTCGCGCCGGCGTCCTGGTGCTGACCCGGACCGGCGAACGCGACCGAGAGGGTCTCGCCCTTGGCGTGCTCGCCGGCGAGGTAGATCGACGGGTACTTCATCGTGACCTTGGAGCCGATGTTGCCGTCGATCCACTCCATCGTGGCGCCCTCGTGCGCGATCGCACGCTTGGTCACGAGGTTGTAGACGTTGTTCGACCAGTTCTGGATCGTCGTGTAGCGCACACGGGCGTTCTTCTTCACGATGATCTCGACCACGGCGGAGTGGAGCGAGTCCGACTTGTAGATCGGCGCGGTGCAGCCCTCGATGTAGTGGACGTAGGAGTCCTCGTCCGCGATGATCAGCGTCCGCTCGAACTGGCCCATGTTCTCGGTGTTGATCCGGAAGTAGGCCTGCAGCGGGATCTCGACGTGCACGCCCTTCGGGACGTAGACGAACGAGCCGCCCGACCACACGGCGGCGTTCAGCGCGGCGAACTTGTTGTCGCCGGCCGGGATGACGGAGCCGAAGTACTCCTCGAAGAACTCCGGGTGCTCGCGGAGCGCCGTGTCGGTGTCCATGAAGATGACGCCCTGCTGCTCCAGGTCCTCGCGGATCTGGTGGTAGACGACCTCGGACTCGTACTGCGCGGCGACACCGGCGACGAGGCGCTGACGCTCGGCCTCGGGGATGCCGAGGCGCTCGTAGGTCGCCCGGATGTCCTCGGGCAGGTCCTCCCAGGACTGCGCCTGCTTCTCGGTCGACTTGACGAAGTACTTGATGTTGTCGAAGTCGATGTCCGACAGGTCGGCACCCCAGGAGGGCATCGGCTTGCGGTCGAAGAGGGTCAGGGCCTTGAGCCGGTTCTTCAGCATCCACTCCGGCTCGGACTTGCGAGCCGAGATGTCGCGGACGACCTCCTCGGACAGGCCGCGGCGGGCGGAGGCCCCGGCGGTGTCGGAGTCGGACCAGCCGAACTCGTACTGGCCGAGCCCTTCGAGCTCGGGACGGTCGATGAGCACGTCGGACATGGTCTCCTCAATTCTCTTCGCGGCAGCTGCAGCCGGTGCAACCGGTCGGTGTCGGACGACATTCCACCGCAGACCCCCGACACGGTGCTGCCGTGTGCCGCGGACGCGGTGTTGCTGCCTCGCAACGTCGATGGTCCCACGCAGTCCCCGGATCGATCGGCGATCACGGCCCATTCGGAGCCGGCGCCTGCCTAGACTTGACTGCTGCTGAACCCTCGAATCCTACAGGCTCAGCGCACCGAACAACAGGAAGGCACCATCCTCGTGACCCGCGTCGGACCACCCGTCGAACAGCACGTCGCACACGACGGCCGGACCGCACGGTGGTGGTCCCTCCCCCGGGCGGTCGACCCCCGCGTGATCTGGCTCGCGTGGGCGTCCTTCGTGGTCGAGGTCGTCCTGATCGGCACCGGCGGGCTCGTCCGGCTCACGGCGTCCGGGCTCGGCTGCCCGACGTGGCCGAAGTGCACGGCCGAGTCGCTCGTGTCGACGCCCGAGATGGGCATCCACGGTGTGATCGAGTTCGGGAACCGGCTCCTCACCTTCGTGCTCGTCGTCGTCGCGATCGCCACCTTCCTGGCCGTCGTCCGGATGCGCCGCACCCGCCCGGAGCTGTTCTGGCTCGCCTTCGCCCAGGGCATCGCCATCCCGGTGCAGGCGGTCATCGGTGGCCTGAGCGTGCTCACGAACCTCAACCCGTTCGTCGTCGGCCTGCACTTCGTGGTCTCGGCGACCCTCGTGGCGGTCACCGCGACGCTCGTGTACCGGTCGATGAACGGCCCCCGCGCCGCGGCCCGTCTGGTCCCGGCGTGGTACACCGGCGTCGTCCGTGCGACCGTCGCGGCCGTCGCGGTCACGGTGCTCGTGGGCATCCTCACGACCGGGAGCGGCCCGCACGCCGGCGCCGACGAAGCCGTCGACGGCGGACGGCTCCACCGCACGGGCTTCGACCCGCAGCTCATGGAGCACCTGCACGCGGTCCCGGCCTACGTCCTGTTCGCCCTGACGCTCGTCCTCGTCGCCGGTGCGGTGGTGCTGCGCATGTCGAGCCGGTGGGCACTCGTGCTCCTCGTCGTCGAGTTCGTGCAGATCGCGGTCGGCCTCACCCAGGCGCGCACCGGCCTCCCCGTCGGACTCGTCGGCACGCACATGGTCCTCGCGGGTCTGCTCGTCGGCGCGGTCACGGTCGTCGTGCTCTCGACGCGCGCGAGCGCCGGTCGCCAGGCCGTGCGGGAGCCCCTGCACGCCTGACCCGTCCACGCCACCCTGCGATGCCCCGCGAGCCCTCGGCGCGCGGGGCATCGTCGAGTCCGGGCGACCGGCGTCGCACGTGCCCCGCGCACGCGACGTCGTCGACGTCGCACGACAGCGGCGATGACGCAGACAGCCGCCCCGCGGACACTCGGCCGCGTCGTGCGACGACTCCGACGTCGAACGACAGCGGCGATGACGCCGGACAGCGGCCGGGCCCCTGCGACCGGACCACCCACGCGACGGGAGGCGCGCAACCAGCCCGCCATGCGCCTCCCGGCCTGCCACCCGTCGGACGGGAGGCGCGCAACCAGCCCGCCACGCGCCTCCCGGCCTGCCACCCGTCGGACGGGAGGCACGGATCCGGCCAGGCGGCGCGGCGCGCGACCCGCGGGACTACACCGAGAAGGTGAAGACCTGCGGCAGCAGCGGGTCGATGCCCACGGCGATGAACAGCAGCGTCAGGTACGTGATGGAGCTGTGGAACACGCGCATCGGCTGGACGTGCTCGACGTGCTGGATCGCCCGCGAGTACAGGCGGTGCGACTCGACGACGAACCAGATGCCCCCGGCCAGCGCGACCACGGTGTAGAGCGGGCCCATGTTCGCAACAGGCACGAGCAACAGCGAGCAGACGAGCGTCGCCCACGCGTACAGGACGACCTGGAGCCCGACGACCGTGCGGCCCCGCACGACGGCGAGCATCGGCACGTCGGCGGCGTCGTAGTCGTCGCGGTACTTCATCGACAGCGGCCAGTAGTGCGGCGGCGTCCAGAGGAAGATCACCATGAACAGGATGATCGGCGTCCAGGACAGCGAACCGGTGACCCCGGCCCAGCCGATGAGCACGGGCATGCAGCCGGCCGAGCCGCCCCAGACGATGTTCTGCGGCGTCCGACGCTTGAGCCAGAGCGTGTAGACGCACACGTAGATGAGGATCGCGACGACGCTCAGCGCGGCGGCGAGCCAGTTGACCAGGAACCCGAGGACCGCGGTCGACAGGACGGCGAGCACCCACGAGAACACCAGGGCCTCGCGGTCGGACAGCTCCCCCGTCACGAGCGGACGCGTGCTCGTGCGCTTCATCAGCCGGTCGATGTCGCGGTCGATGTAGCAGTTGAACGCCGAGGCGGAGCCCGCAGACATCGCGCCGCCGAGCATCGTCCAGAACACGAGCCAGAGGTCCGGCACGCCGCGTTCGGCGAGGAACATCGTCGGCGCGGTCGTCACGAGCAGCAGCTCCATCACGCGCGGCTTCGTCAGCGAGACGTACGCACGGACCTTGCGGGACAGCGTCGAACGGGGTCGATCGGTGTCCGGCCGGGTCACGGTGGCAGTCGGCAAGGGAACCTCAGTCTGTTCGCATCGGCTCGCACACTCGGTGGACGGCTCCGTCGTCGTCGGGGCGTGCGTCGACCCGGAATGCACACGGGTCACCGTCAGTTTAGGCCATCACGGCGCCGCGACGATGCCCCGCCCCGCCGGACCGGTCGACGTCCGACACCAGACCGTGTCACCTGAACACCTTCTGAGTACGTGGTCACTATGCTGGGGGTGCCCTCCCGCAGTGCGTGCCCCGAAGACGTCGGCCGCACCGTGCCGGATCGGCCGCCGCTCGACGGCGACACGACACACGGCCCGGGACGGCGACCATGTCCGTGCGATGGCACGAGCCCTCGCACATGTCGCAACAACGAAGGGTCTACATCCAAGTGGCTGAATTCACCTGGGACGCCATCGACCGGAAGGCCGTCGACACGGCACGGGTCCTCGCCGCCGATTCGGTCGAGGCCGCCGGCAACGGTCACCCC
The DNA here is from genome assembly GCF_001864935.2 of Curtobacterium sp. MCBA15_012. Lineage (NCBI taxonomy): Bacteria > Bacillati > Actinomycetota > Actinomycetes > Micrococcales > Microbacteriaceae > Curtobacterium > Curtobacterium sp. MCBA15_012. The sequence goes on from NZ_CP126267.1 coordinate 1,910,141, forward strand.
GGCACCGCGATGAGCCTCGCTCCCGTCGCCCACCTGCTCTTCCAGAAGGTGATGCGTCGCGACCCCAGCGACTCCACCTGGATCGGCCGCGACCGCTTCATCCTCTCCGCCGGTCACGCCTCGATCCTGCAGTACGTGCAGTTCTACCTGCACGGCTACGGCCTCGAGCTCGAGGACCTGCAGCACCTGCGCAAGTGGGGCTCGAAGACCCCGGGTCACCCGGAGTACGGCCACACCGACGGTGTCGAGATCACCACCGGCCCGCTCGGCCAGGGCCTCGCCTCGGCCGTCGGCTTCGGCTACGCGCAGCGCTTCGAGCGCGGCCTGTTCGACCCGGAGACCGCCGACGGCGAGTCGCCGTTCGACCACTTCACCTACGTGATCGCCGGTGACGGCGACATGCAGGAGGGCGTCACGAACGAGGCCGCGAGCCTCGCCGGTCGCCAGCAGCTCGGTCGCCTGGTCGTGTTCTACGACTCGAACCAGATCTCGATCGAGGACGACACCGACATCGCCTTCTCCGAGGACGTCGCGGCTCGCTACGAGGCGCTCGGCTGGCACGTCCAGCACGTCGACTGGAAGAAGACCGGCGAGTACTCCGAGGACGTCGAGTCCCTGTACCGCGCCGTCGAGGCCGCCAAGGCCGAGACGACCAAGCCGTCGCTCATCGTCCTCAAGACGATCATCGGTTGGCCGTCGCCGACCAAGCAGAACTCCGGCAAGATCCACGGCTCGGCCCTCGGTGCCGACGAGCTCAAGGGCCTCAAGGAGGTCCTCGGCTTCGACCCGGAGAAGACCTTCGAGGTCGACCCCGAGGTGCTCGAGTACACCCGCGGCGCCATCGCCAAGGGCCAGGCCGAGCACGCCGAGTGGCAGCAGACCTTCGACGCGTGGGCCGAGGCCAACCCGGAGAAGAAGGCGATGCTCGACCGCATCAACTCGGGCGAGCTCCCCGAGGGCCTCGAGGAGGCCCTCCCGGTGTTCTCCACCGAGAAGGAGGTGTCGACCCGTGCCGCCTCCGGCAAGGTGATCAACGCCATCGCGCCGCTCATGCCCGAGTTCTGGGGCGGTTCGGCGGACCTCGCCGAGTCGAACCTGACCACCATCGAGGGCGCCAAGTCCTTCGGTCCCGCCGAGGCGAGCACGAAGACCTGGTCGACCGACCCGTACGGCCGCGTGCTGCACTTCGGCATCCGCGAGCACGCGATGGGCTCGATCCTGTCGGGCATCGTCCTGCACGGGAACACCCGCCCCTTCGGCGGCACGTTCCTGATCTTCAGCGACTACATGCGCCCGGCCGTCCGTCTCGCCGCGCTCATGGGCGCGCCGGCGATCTACGTCTGGACGCACGACTCCATCGCCCTCGGCGAGGACGGCCCGACGCACCAGCCGATCGAGCAGCTCACGGCCCTCCGTGCGATCCCGGGTCTCGACGTCGTCCGTCCGGCCGACGCCAACGAGGTCGCGTACGCCTGGCTCGAGATGCTCAAGCACAAGGACCGCCCGGCCGGCATCGCGCTGAGCCGCCAGAACCTCCCCGTCTTCGAGCGTGGCGAGGGCGAGGCGTCCGGCGAGACCTTCGCCTCGGCGAAGAACGTCGGCAAGGGTGCGTACATCCTGGCCGAGGCGCCGAACGGCACCCCGGACGTGATCCTCATCGCGACCGGTTCCGAGGTCCAGATCGCGGTCGACGCACGCGAGCAGCTCAAGGGCGAGGGCATCAACGCCCGCGTCGTGAGCGCGCCGTCGCTCGAGTGGTTCTTCGAGCAGTCGGAGAACTACCGCGACCAGGTCCTGCCGAAGGACGTCACCGCCCGCGTCTCGGTCGAGGCCGGCATCGGCATGAGCTGGCGCGACATCGTCGGCGACAAGGGCCGCAGCGTCTCGATCGAGCACTTCGGTGCGTCGGCCGACTACCAGCGTCTGTTCGCCGAGTTCGGCTTCACGACCGAGCACGTCGTGGCCGCCGCCAAGGAATCGATCGCAGCTTCCTGACCCACCGGGGCCGGGTCCGGGACACCGGATCCGGCCCTCCTGCCGGGAGGCGCGGCTCGGCTCCGCCACGCGCCTCCCGTCCGCAGGACCCAGACTCAACGGCCCCACACGGGCCCGTCACAGAAGAAGGAACCATGGCTGAGAACACCCCCACCGCCGCCCTCTCCGAGGTCGGCGTCAGCATCTGGCTCGACGACCTGTCGCGCGAGCTGCTCGAGACCGGCAAGCTGACCGAGCTCATCGAGCAGAAGAACGTCGTCGGTGTCACCACCAACCCGACGATCTTCGCCTCGGCCCTCGCCAAGGGCGAGCGCTACGACGCGCAGGTCAAGGAGCTCGCCGCGGCGGGCACCGACGTCACCGCGGCGATCTTCGAGATCACCACGCAGGACGTCGCGAACGCGTCCGACGTCTTCAAGCCGATCTACGACGAGACCAAGGGCTTCGACGGCCGCGTCTCGATCGAGGTCGAGCCGGGCCTCGCGCACGACACCGCGAAGACCATCGAGCAGGCCAAGTTCCTGTTCGACAAGGTCGGCCGCGAGAACGTCCTCATCAAGATCCCCGCGACCGTCGAGGGCCTCGAGGCCATCACCGAGGTCATCGGTGCCGGCATCTCGGTGAACGTCACCCTGATCTTCTCGCTCGAGCGCTACCGCGCCGTCATCGACGCCTACCTCGGTGGGCTCGAGAAGGCCAAGGCCGCCGGCCACGACCTGTCGAAGATCCACTCGGTCGCGTCGTTCTTCGTGTCGCGCGTCGACTCCGAGATCGACAAGCGTCTCGACGCCGTCGGCACGGACGAGGCGAAGGCCCTCAAGTCGAAGGCCGGCATCGCGAACGCCCAGCTCGCCTACCAGGTCTGGACCGAGCTCTTCTCCACCGAGCGTGCCCTCGGCCTGCTCGAGGCCGGCGCGAACACGCAGCGTCCGCTCTGGGCCTCGACCGGCGTCAAGGACCCGTCGCTGCCCGACACCCTGTACGTGACGGAGCTCGCCGCGCCGAACACCGTGAACACCATGCCGGGCAAGACGCTCGACGCCACGTTCGACCACGGTGAGATCCACGGCGACGCCATCGCCGGCTCGTTCGACGACGCCCAGCAGGTCCTCGACCAGCTCGCCGCCGTCGGCATCGACTACGACGACGTCGTGGCGCTGCTCGAGAAGGAGGGTGTCGACAAGTTCAACGTCTCCTGGGGCGAGCTCGTCGACACGGTGAAGACCGCGCTCGAGAACGCCAAGTAAGTGACGGTCTCCATCGCTGCCACCGGCGACGCTGCACGGGCCGTCGAGACGACGGTCCCGCGGCTCGTCGCCGACCTGGTCGCGTCGGGCATCACCGCGCAGGACCCCGAGCTCTGGGGTCCGGACGCCGAGGCCGAGGCGTCGAAGCGCCTCGGCTGGGTGGAGGCCGTCGCGGTCTCCCGCCCGCTCGTCGCCGAGATCACCGCGCTGCGGGACTCGCTCCGTGCCGAGGGGATCGACCGCGTCGTCCTCGCCGGCATGGGCGGCTCCTCGCTGGCGCCCGAGGTGATCACGCGCACGGCCGGCGTCCCGCTGACGGTGCTCGACTCGACCGACCCCGCCCAGGTGCGGGCAGCGGTGGAGCACGACCTCGAGCGCACGGTGCTCGTGGTCTCGTCGAAGTCCGGCTCGACCGTCGAGACGGACGCACAACGCCGGGTGTTCGAACAGGCGTTCCGTGACGCGGGGCTCGACCCCGCGTCACGGATCGTCGTCGTCACCGACCCGGGTTCTCCGCTCGAAGCGGCGGCCACCGACGCGGGACACCGCGTCTTCACGGCCGACCCGAACGTGGGCGGCCGGTTCTCGGCGCTCACCGCGTTCGGTCTCGTTCCCTCCGGGCTCGCGGGCGCGGACATCGCCGAGCTGCTCGACGAGGCCGAGGCGATCTCGGTCCTCCTCGCGGTCGACACCGACGAGAACCCGGGCCTCGTGCTCGGTGCCGTGCTCGCCGGGACGCAGCCCCTCCGGGACAAGATCGCGATCGTCGCGGACGGCACCCACATCGTCGGCTTCGGCGACTGGGCCGAGCAGCTCATCGCCGAGTCGACCGGCAAGGACGGTCGCGGACTGCTCCCGGTGGTGCTCGACCCCGACTCCCCCGAGATCACGGCCGGTCTGCCCGACGTGCAGGTCGTGCGCCTCGTCGGTTCGCGCGACGACGAACGCCACGTCGACGACGGCGAGGTCGAGATCGCCGGCTCCCTCGGCGGTCAGCTCCTGGTCTGGGAGTACGCCGTCGCGGTCGCCGGCCGCCTGCTCGGCATCGACCCGTTCGACCAGCCCGACGTCGAGGCCGCGAAGGCGGCCACGCGCGAGCTGCTCGACGCGCGCCCCGCACCGTCGGAGCCGGCCTTCGTCGAGGACGGCACCGCCGTCCGCGCGACGCACGGACTCGTGGTCGGGACCTCCATCGCCCAGGCCGTGTCGAGCCTCCTGGCCGAGGTGGACGCGACCGGCTACCTGGCCGTGCAGGCCTACGTCGACCGCACCGCGAACGCCGACCTGGCGTCGCTGCGCGACGCCTTCGCGGCCCGCACGGGCCGCCCGGTCACGTTCGGCTGGGGCCCCCGGTTCCTGCACTCGACCGGCCAGTACCACAAGGGCGGTCCCGCGAACGGTGTGTTCCTGCAGATCGTGGCGGACCACGCCGACGACCTCGCGATCCCCGGCCGGCCGTTCACGTTCGGCCAGCTCATCCAGGCCCAGGCCGCCGGAGACGCGAGCGTCCTCGCCGCGCACGGCCGCCCGGTCCTGACCCTCACGACGACGGACGTCGCCGCTGTCACCACAGCACTGCGCTCCGCCGTCTCCCTCTGACTCTCGAAGGAGTTCACCGACTCATGTCACCGGTGGCTGTCACCCCGGAGCACAACCCGCTCCGGTTGCCGACCGATCGTCGACTGAACCGGATCGCGGGACCGAGCACCCTCATCATCTTCGGCGTGACGGGCGACCTGTCACGCAAGAAGCTGATGCCCGCGGTCTACGACCTCGCGAACCGGGGGCTCCTGCCGCCCGGGTTCGCGCTGGTCGGGTTCGCCCGTCGCGACTGGGAGGACCAAGACTTCTCCCAGCTCGTGCACGACGCGGTCAAGGAACACTCACGCACCCCGTTCGACGAGGACGTCTGGCGTCAACTCGAACAGGGCATCCGGTTCGTCCAGGGCTCGTTCGACGACCCCGAGGCGTTCCGCGAGCTCAAGCGCACCGTCGACACCCTCGACGAGGAGCGCGGGACGCTGGGCAACCACGCGTTCTACCTGTCCATCCCGCCGAAGATGTTCCCGGTCGTCACCGAGCAGCTCAAGCTGTCCGGGCTGACCGAGCAGCGCGAGGGCTCCTGGAGCCGCGTGGTCGTCGAGAAGCCGTTCGGGTCGGACCTCCGCACCGCACGCGAGCTGAACGCGATCGTCGAGAGCGTGTTCGCGCCCGACGACGTGTTCCGCATCGACCACTACCTCGGCAAGGAGACCGTCCAGAACCTGCTGACGCTCCGGTTCGCGAACCAGATGTACGAACCCATCTGGAACTCGAACTACGTGGACCACGTGCAGATCACGATGGCCGAGGACATCGGCGTCGCCGGTCGTGCCGCGTACTACGACGGCATCGGTGCGGCGCGCGACGTCATCCAGAACCACCTGCTGCAGCTCCTCGCCCTCACCGCGATGGAGGAGCCCGTCTCGTTCAAGGCCGGACACCTCCGCGCCGAGAAGGAGAAGGTGCTCTCCGCGGTGCGCCTGCCCGAGGACCTCGCCACGGCGACGGCCCGCGGTCAGTACGCCGGCGGTTGGCAGGGCGGCGAGAAGGTGCTCGGCTTCCTCGAGGAAGCGGGCATGAACCCCGAGTCCACGACCGAGACGTTCGCGGCCATCAAGCTCGACATCGCCACCCGCCGCTGGCAGGGCGTGCCGTTCTACCTGCGTGCCGGCAAGCGCCTGGGCCGACGGGTGACCGAGATCGCGATCGTGTTCAAGCGCGTCCCCGAGGACGTCTTCGGCATCCCGCAGTCCCCCCTCGGGCAGAACGCCCTGGTCATCCGCGTCCAGCCGGACGAGGGCGTGACCCTGCGCTTCGGCTCGAAGGTCCCCGGCGTCGGTACCCAGGTGCGCGACGTGACGATGGACTTCGGCTACGGCCACGCGTTCACCGAGGCATCCCCCGAGGCGTACGAGCGACTCATCCTCGACGTGCTCCTCGGCGACCCGCCCCTGTTCCCCCGGCACCAGGAGGTCGAGCTCTCCTGGAAGATCCTCGACCCGATCGAGGAGTTCTGGGCCACGCAGGGCCAGCCCGAGCAGTACCGTCCCGGCACGTGGGGACCGGCCTCGGCCGACGACCTGCTCGCCCGTGACGGCCGGACCTGGAGGCGTCCATGAAGATCGACCTGCCCGACACCACGGTCTCGAAGATCCAGAAGACCCTGGTGCACATCCGCGAGGAAGGTGGCGCCGTCGCCCTCGGCCGCGTCCTGACCCTCATCATCTCGACCGGCCTCGGCCACGAGGAAGAGGCGATCTCGGCCGCGAACGAGGCGTCCCGCGAGCACCCGATGCGCGTCATCATCGTGTCGAAGAACGCCGGGGACACGAAGTCCCCGGGTCGCCTCGACGCCCAGATCCGTGTCGGCAGCGACGCGGGTGCGAGCGAGGTGATCGTGCTCCGCGCCTACGGCGAGACCGCGACCGACGAGGAGAGCCTGGTCACCGGCCTGCTCCTGCCGGACGCCCCGGTCGTCGCCTGGTGGCCGCAGCACGCCCCGGAGCAGCCCGCCGCGTCGGCGCTGGGCCGGATCGCGCAGCGTCGCATCACCGACGCCGCCGCGCAGAAGGACCCGAACCGGGCGATCGAGGCCCTCGGTGCGACCTACGTGCCGGGTGACACCGACTTCGCCTGGACCCGTCTGACGCTCTGGCGGAACCAGCTCGCCGCGGCGCTCGACCAGCCGCCGTACGAGCCGATCACGGGCGTCGAGGTCTCCGGCGCGAGCGACAGCCCGTCCACGATCCTGCTCGCCGCGTGGCTCCAGCTGCAGCTCCAGGTCCCGGTCCGCGTCGTGACGTCGCCGCGGGCCACGGGGTCCAGCGGCATCCACGGGGTCAAGCTCGAACGTGCCTCGGGCGTCATCGACCTCGAGCGTTCCCTGGTGGACGTCGCCACGCTCTCGATGCCGGGCCAGCCCACGCACGACCTGTCGCTGCCGCGCCGCAACCTGCGCGACTGCCTGGCCGAGGAACTCCGTAGACTCGACCCTGACGTCCTCTTCGGGGACGTCGTCAAGCACGGGGTACCCCAGCTCCGCGAGTCGATCGCGGGCTAGCACCCACACACGGTCGGCCGGACGGGCCGGGAACGAGCGTCACCGACGCCGGGCCCGGCCCTCCGATCGGCCGGACCGGCCGGCCGAGGCCTCCGGTCGGACCGAAGGCGGTCGCACCCGATCGGCCGCCACGAACACGGGAGTCACGTGACCAACGAACGACGGGTGCTGGTGCACCCGGACAAGCAGGCCCTCGGCGCATCCGTCGCCGCTCGCTTCATCACGAAGATCATCGACGTGCTGGACGAGCAGGAGCGTGCCGACATCGCCATCAGCGGCGGTTCGGTGTCGACGCTCGTCCTCGCCGCGATCGGGCAGTCCCCCGCGCGCGAGAGCGTCGACTGGTCGAAGGTGCACGTCTGGTGGGTCGACGAGCGCTGGGTCGCCGAGGGCGACACCGACCGCAACGTCACCGGTACCCAGACCGACTTCCTCGACCACGTCGGGATCCCCGCCGAGAACGTGCACCCGATGGCCGCGTCCGACGCCGGGCTCTCCATCGACGAGGCCGCCGCGCAGTACGAGCGCGAGCTGCAGGACGCCGCCCCCGAGGGTGCCGTCGCGCCGCGCTTCGACATCACGCTGCTCGGCGTCGGCCCCGACGGGCACACCGCCTCGCTCTTCCCCGAGTTCCCGCAGCTGTCGGTCACCGACCGCGCGGTGCTCACGGTCGACGACTCCCCCAAGCCGCCGCCGCAGCGTCTGACGCTGTCGTTCCCGGTCATCAACGCGTCGCAGCGGGTCTGGGTCATCCTGTCGGGTGCCGAGAAGGCGTCGGTGCTCGGTCTCGCCCTCGCCGGCGCCGCGGTGGACGAGGTCCCCGTCGGTGGCGTGCAGGGTCGCAAGCGCACGGTGTTCTTCGTCGACCAGGACGCGGCGCGCGACGTACCCGAGAACCTCATCGCGTCGACGTACTGACGCGCGCGACGACGGACGGGAGGCGCGGTGCCAGCTGGCACCGCGCCTCCCGTCGTCCGTGTGTCCGGTGACCCCCGAGGGTCCAGAATTCTGGCATCTCGCGGCCGGCAGGAGCTCGCAGTGCGACCTCGCAGGACGCCACGCGGCGTTTCGCGGAACCTCGACGAGCGCGCCTCGGCTTGTTGCAGCTGCTGTCCGACCGAACCGCGCGGCAGCCCGCAGGCGGGAGACGCAGAAGGCCCCCGCACCGGATCGGTGCGGGGGCCTTCGATGTGGGAGTCGCTACTTCGCGGTACCGCGGCGGGCGCGGAGCTGCTGCAGCGCGTCCTCGAGGAGCTGTGCTGCCTCTTCCTCGGTGCGCCGTTCCTTCACGTACGCCAGGTGCGTCTTGTACGGCTCGGTCTTCGTGACCTGCGGAGGGTTCTCCTTGTCACGGCCAGCCGGGAGCCCGCTCGACGGCGAGTCCACCGTCTCGGGGATCTCCTCGTCGGGGAGGGTCGCGGAGAAGTACCGCACGACCTCGTTGCCGAGCGCGTCCCAGTACGAGACGGCGACGCGCTCGGCCTGGACCCCGCGGTCCTGCTCCCCCATCGGTCCTGCTCCGACGCGGGACCCTCGGATTGCACTGCCTCCGGATGCCATGGCTCAGCTCCCCGCTGTGAACTTGTTGATGAGACCGAGCACGATGATCGAGATGATCCAGATCAGACCGAGGATCACCGTGATGCGGTTGAGGTTGCGCTCGGCGACGCCGGACGCCCCGAGGTTGCTCGTCACGCCGCCGCCGAACATGTCGGAGAGGCCGCCACCGCGGCCCTTGTGCAGCAGGATGAGGAGCGTGAGCAGGAGACTCGTGATAGCGAGCAGGACCTGCAGCACGACGGAGAGTATCGCCACGACGTACCTTTCGTGTCAGTCAGCCTTGCAAGTGTAGCGGGCCGGGGCGGCGGCCCGTCGCACCGGCACGGGTGTGGCCCCGGTCGGGGCGTGGTCGGGTGCCCGGGGCGCTGTCGCCCGGGTCGTGCGACAGGCCGACCGCGCGGACGCGGACGGCCTGTCGGAGCGATCGGGTCGGGAGCCTCAGAGGCCGACGTGCTGGCGGAAGCGCGCGATGGCCGCGAACTCCTGCACGTCGAGCGAGGCGCCGCCGACGAGCGCACCGTCGACGTCGGGCTCGCGGAGGAAGCCGGCGATGTTGCCCGACTTCACCGAACCGCCGTAGAGCACCCGGGTCGCCGCGGCGGCCTCGTCACCCCAGGCGGCGGCGATGCCACGACGGATCGCGGCACACTCCTCCTGGGCCTGCTCGGCGGTCGCGGCCTGGCCGGAGCCGATGGCCCAGACCGGCTCGTACGCGACCACGATCTCGGCGGGCTGCACGGCGTCGAGGACGACCTGCAGCTGCTCGACCGCGACGACACCGGCGCCGCGCTCCTCGCGCTGCGCACCGGTCTCGCCGACGCAGACCACCGGCACGAGTCCGTGCTTGACGGCTGCGGCGGTCTTGGCCGCCACGACCTCGTCGGTCTCGCCGTGCATCGTGCGACGCTCGGAGTGCCCGACGATCACGTACTGCGCGTCGAGGGCCTTGAGGAACGCGCCGGACACGTCACCGGTGTAGGCACCGGAGTCGTGCTGCGACAGGTCCTGGGCACCGAAGCGGATCGACAGCTTGTCGGCCGCGATGAGCGTCTGCACGCTGCGGAGGTCGGTGAAGGGCGGGAACACCGCGACCTCGACGTCGTCGTGGTCGTGGCGCGCGTCCTTCAGCGTCCACGCGAGCTTCTGCACCGTGGCGATGGCCTGGAGGTGGTCCAGGTTCATCTTCCAGTTGCCGGCGATCAGCGGCGTGCGGTTCATGCTGTGCCTCCCCGAGCGTTCCCGGCGATCAGCGGCGTGCGGGTACCGCGGCTCATGCGGACCACCCCAGCGCTTCGAGACCGGGCAGCGACTTGCCCTCGAGGAACTCGAGGCTCGCACCGCCACCGGTCGAGATGTGCCCGAACTGGTCGTCGGAGAACCCGAGCGACCGCACGGCCGCAGCGGAGTCGCCGCCACCGACGACCCCGAGGCCGGCGACCTCGGTGAGCGCCTGGGCGACGGTCTTGGTCCCCGCGGCGAAGGCCGGGAACTCGAACACGCCCATCGGCCCGTTCCAGAACACCGTCTTCGACCCGGACACCGCAGCGGCGAAGCGCTCCGCCGTCTCCGGACCGATGTCGAGGCCGACACCGTCCGTGCCGAACGCGGTGGACTCGATCGCGTCCGCGGCGACCGTCTCGTGGTCGGCGTCGGCCGCGAAGCCGGAGGCCACCACGACGTCGGTGGGCAGGTCGATCGTCACGCCGAGCTCGTCGGCGCGGGCGAGGTACGTCCGCACGGTGTCGAGCTGGTCCTGCTCGAGCAGCGACTTCGCGACCCCGTGACCCTGGGCCGCGAGGAACGTGAAGAGCATGCCGCCACCGATGCACAGCGTGTCCACGCGGGGCAGCAGGTGGTCGATGACGCCGAGCTTGTCGCTGACCTTCGAGCCGCCGAGGACGACCGTGTACGGCCGTTCGGGGTCGGCGGTCAGGCGGTCGAGCACGCGCAGCTCGGACTCGATGAGCGAGCCGGCCGCGCTCGGCAGCGCCGCCGCGAGCTCGTAGACCGAGGCCTGCTTGCGGTGCACGACCCCGAACCCGTCGGACACGAACGCGTCGCCGAGGGCGGCGATCCGCTCGGCGAAGGCCTGCCGCTCGGACGCGTCCTTCGAGGTCTCCTCCGGGTTGAAGCGGAGGTTCTCGAGCAGCAGGACGTCGCCGTCCCCGAGGGCCTCGGCGGCCGCGGTGGCCTCGTCGCCGACGGTCTCGCCGACGAAGGTCACCTCTTTCCCGAGCAGCTCGGAGAGCCGCTGGGCGACCGGCGCGAGGGAGTACTCCTGCGCCGGCTTGCCGTCCGGGCGGCCGAGGTGCGAGATCACGACGACCCGCGCCCCGGCGTTCACCAGCGTGTTCAGCGTGCCGAGCGAGGCGCGGACACGACCGTCGTCGGTGATCCGGCCGTCCTTGAGCGGGACGTTCAGGTCGCAGCGGACGACGACGCGCTTGCCGGCGAGGTCGCCGAGGTCCTCGAGGGTGCGGAGGCTCATGCCGAGAGTCGCTCGCCCACGTACTCGGTCAGGTCGACGAGACGGTTGGAGTAGCCCCACTCGTTGTCGTACCACGAGGTGATCTTCACGAGACCGCCGATGACCTTGGTCAGGCCGGAGTCGTAGATCGAGGAGTGCGGGTCCGTGGTGATGTCGGTCGACACCAGCGGGTCCTCGCTGTAGAGCAGGATGCCCTTGAGCGGACCCTCGGCGGCCTCCTTGTACGCGGCGTTGATCTCGTCGACCGTGACCTCGGACTTGGTCTCGAGGGTGAGGTCGGTGATCGAACCGGTCGGGACCGGGACACGCAGCGCGTAGCCGTCGAGCTTGCCGGCGAGCTCCGGCATGACCAGGCCGATGGCCTTCGCGGCACCGGTCGAGGTCGGGACGATGTTCAGCGCGGCGGCGCGGGCACGACGGGGGTCCTTGTGCGGGCCGTCCTGCAGGTTCTGGTCGGCCGTGTACGCGTGCACGGTCGTCATGAGGCCGCGCTCGATGCCGAACTTGTCGTGGAACACCTTGGCGAGCGGCGCGAGGCTGTTCGTGGTGCAGGACGCGTTCGAGATGATGTGGTGGTTCGCCGGGTCGTACTGGTCCTCGTTCACGCCGAGCACGATGGTGACGTCGTCACCCGTGGCCGGGGCGGAGATGATGACCTTCTTGGCGCCCGCGTCGATGTGCTTCTGCGCGTCGGCGGCCTTGGTGAAGAAGCCGGTCGACTCGATGACGACGTCGACGCCCAGCTCGCCCCAGGGCAGGTTCGCGGGGTCGCGCTCCGCCAGGACCTTGATCGGCTTGCCGTCGACGACGATGCTGTCGCCGTCGAGCTCGACGGAGACGCCGAGACGACCCGTGACGGAGTCGAACTTCAGCAGGTTCGCGAGGGCCGCGTTGTCGGTGAGGTCGTTCACCGCCACGATCTCGAGGTCGGAGCCCTTGGCGAGGGCGGCCCGGAAGAAGTTACGGCCGATCCGGCCGAAGCCGTTGATGCCGATCTTGACGGTCAATGGATCTCCTGTTGGGTCTGGGCGCCCGGAGGGCGCTGCGTTCGGAGTCGCGGGCCCTGCGGGCCCACCTGCGGTGGACGATACGCCCGTGACGTCGCCGTCTCGACCCTAGCAGTCGGACACTGCGCAGCAGCGCCGTGAGACGGTCCGTCCGGACGGTCCCCGACGGGCCGGGAACCGGCCCGTGGACCCGCCACACGACGGACGGGAGGCGCGGTGCCAGCTGGCACCGCGCCTCCCGTCCGGTGGGTGGGGACCCGCGTCGGTCAGACCCCCTCGAGCTCCTCCGGCACGCTGGCCTCGGTGCCCGGGATGCCGAGGTCCGACGCCCGCTTGTCGGCCATCGCGAGGAGTCGACGGATGCGTCCGGCGATGGCGTCCTTGGTCATGGGCGGGTCGGCGTGCTGTCCGAGCTCGTCGAGCGACGCGTCGCGGTGCTCGAGGCGGAGGGCGCCGGCGTACTTGAGGTGGTCCGGCACCTCGTCGGCCAGGATCTCGAGCGCACGCTCGACGCGGGCGCACGCCGCGACCGCTGCCTGCGCCGACCGGCGGAGGTTCGCGTCGTCGAAGTTGACGAGCCGGTTCGCGGTCGCGCGGACCTCGCGGCGCTGCCGCATCTCCTCCCAGTCCGCCGTGGTGCGGGCGGCACCCATGACGGTGAGCATCTGGCCGATGGCCTCGCCGTCGCGGATGACGACGCGGTGCACGCCCCGGACCTCGCGGCCCTTGGCGGCGATCCCGAGCCGCGAGGCCGCGCCGACGAGGGCCATCGCGGCCTCGTTGCCCGGGCACGTGACCTCGAGGGCGGCCGCACGCCCGGGGTCGGTCAGGGTGCCGGCCGCGAGGAACGCGCCGCGCCACACGGCGGCGAGGTCCTCACGGTTGCCCGTGGTGAGCCGGTTCGGCAGCCCGCGGACCGGGCGGCGACGGGCGTCCATCAGGCCCGTCTGGCGGGCCAGGGTCTCCCCCGCCTCGAGCACGCGGACGAGGTAGCGGGTGCCGCGACGCGACGATGCCGTCGAACCGACGGACGCCTCGGAGCGCACCCCGTACAGCTCGGCGAGGTCCTTGCGGACCCGGTGGACGATGATCCGGGTGTCGAGTTCGACCTCGACCGCGATCCTGCCCGAGATGACGTGCAGGCCGCCCGCGAACCGCAGGATGGTCGCGAGCTCGGCGGCGCGGACCGTGTTGCGGTTCACGACGACCCTGGCCAGTTCGTCCTTGACCTCGGCAGTCAACGGCACAGCATCATTCCTAACGTTTCTTCGGTGGGGTCCGCGGGCCCGGCGCACTCGTGTGGCACGGCCGGAGGGACGGTCACTCCCGGCCGAGATCTCGGTTCTTCACACGCACGGCGACGTCGGGCATCCCGCGGAGGAGGTTCGCCAACTCGGCGACGACGGCGGCCGAGCGGTGCTTGCCGCCGGTACAGCCGATGGCGATCGTAGCGTGTCTTTTGTTCTCGCGTTGGTATCCCGCCAGCACGGGCTCGAGCACGGCGGCGTACCGCTCGACGAACGAGCGGGCACCCGGCTGGGCCAGGACGTACTCGGAGACGGGTGCGTCGAGGCCCGTGTGCGCCCGGAGTTCCGGGACCCAGTACGGGTTCGGGATGAACCGGACGTCGGCGACCATGTCGGCGTCGGCGGGCAGACCGTACTTGAAGCCGAAGCTCATGAGCGTCACCTGGACACCGACGAAGTGGTCGTCGGCGAACCGCTCGGTGACGGTGTTCGCGAGCTGGTGGATGTTGAGGTCGGACGTGTCGATGACGACGTCGGACGCCTCGCGGAGCCCGGCCAACCGCGCGCGCTCCCGCCCGATCCCGTCGAGCAGCGTGCCGTCCTCCTGCAGCGGGTGCGGCCTGCGGACCTGCTCGAACCGGCGGACGAGCACGGCGTCCGTCGCCTCGAGGAAGAGCACCCGGACCCGCGCGGACGCGCTCGCGCGCACCTGGGCGACCGCCTGCTCGGGGTCGGTGAAGAACCGGCCGCCGCGGACGTCCACGACGGTCGCGATCTTGGGGATCTTCTCACCCGCGCGGTCGGCGAGCTCGGTCAGCGGCGCGAGCATCTGGGTCGGCAGGTTGTCGACCACGTACCAGCCGAGATCCTCGAGGGCCTTGCCGACCGTCGAGCGGCCGGCACCCGACATGCCCGTGACGATGAGGATGTCGTGCTGCTGGGAGCTGCGGGGGGCGGCGTCCGCGGCGTGCTCGGCCCCCGCTTCCTCGTGGTCGTCGGCCGGTGCCGGGTCGCTGCTGGTGCGGTCGCTCGTGTCGCTCGTGTCGCTCATGTGTGGGAGGGCTCCGTCGTGACGGGCCGGGCCCGTGGCCCGGGGCGGCTTCGGTTGGTCTCGAGGGTACCGCCCGGCGTCCGGACGGGGTCGTCGGAGCGGGCCGGGGCCGTCAGCGGGGGCGGTGCGGTCCGTCCGCGCTGACGGCCGGCACGCTGACGGTGTCGCTGGCCGCGCCGGGCTCGCGGTCCGGTCGGGAGGCGGGGCTCGGCTCCGGTGCGCTGGTCGGCTCCGGTGCGCTGGTCGGCTCCGGCGCGCTGGCCGGCTCCGGCGCGCTGGCCGGCTCCGGCGCACTGGCCGGCTCCGGCGCACTCGGCGGCTCCGGCTCGCTGTCGGTCGGCGTGCGGCCCGGCTCGGGCGCGCTGGCGGGCTCCGGTGCGCTGTCGGTCGGGGCACTGCCCGGCTCGGCCGCGCTGGCCGGGGCCTGTGCCAGCTTCGTCACCACGGCCGCCGCGGTCGCGGGACCGACGCCGTTCACCTCGGCGATCTGCTCCGCCGTCGCCTCCCGCAGTCGCGCCACGGACCCGAAGTGCTTGAGCAGCGCCGACACCCGGGTCGGCCCGAGCCCCGGGATCTCGGCGAGCTGCGACCGGACGTCCCGCTTGCGCCGGGTGCGCTGGTGCGTGATCGCGAAGCGGTGCGCCTCGTCGCGGATGCGCTGGATGAGGAACAGCGCCTCGGAGTTGCGCGGCATGATCACCGGGAAGTCGTCGTCGGGGAGCCAGAGTTCCTCGAGACGCTTCGCGATCCCGACGAGGGCGATGTCGTGCACGCCGGCCTCGTCCATCGCGCGCTTCGCGGCCTGCACCTGCGGTTGCCCGCCGTCCACGATGAGCAGCTGCGGTCGGTACGCGAACCGCTTGGTCGGCTTCGTGCCCTCGACGACGGCGTCGCTCGTGGCGTCGGGGACGTCCGGCACGGCGGCGTCCTCGTCGAGCCGGGCGAGTCGGCGCGACAGCACCTGGTACATGCTGTCGGTGTCGTCGGTCGTCTCGGCGATCGAGTAGCGGCGGTACTGGTCCTTGCGCGGCAGACCGTCCTCGAACACGACCATCGACGCCACGACGTTCGTGCCCTGCAGGTGGGAGATGTCGTAGCACTCCATCCGCAGCGGTGCCTCGGTCATGCCGAGGGCCTCCTGGATGTCCGCGAGGGCCGCGGCACGCGTGGTGTAGTCCGCGCTGCGCTTGGTCTTGTAGAGCATGAGCGCCTGCGCGGCGTTCTGCGCGGCCGTGCGGGCGAGTCCGGCACGGTCGCCGCGCTGGGCGGTGCTGAGCTTGGTCCCCCGCCCGCCGCGCCGTTCGCTGAGCCACTGCTGCAGCGCCTCGGCGTCCTCGGGCAGCTCCGGCACGACGACCTCGCGCGGGGGCTCCTCGGTCGTGGCGTACTGCCCCTGCACGATCTGCTCGACGAGGTCGCCCGTGCTGATGTCGAGCTCCTTGTCGACCACCCAGCCGCGGACACCGCGGATGCGGCCGCCGCGGACCGAGAACAGCTGCACCGCGGCCGCGAGCTCGTCCTCGGCGACGCCGAACAGGTCGAGGTCGACCGAGTCGCGGAGCACGACGGCGGACTTCTCGAGCACGGCCTCGAGCGCGCCGACCTGGTCGCGGTAGCGCGCCGCCTGCTCGTACTGCATGGCGTCGGCCGACGCGGCCATGCGCTGCTTCAGCTCGGTGATGACGCGGCGGTCGTAGCTCGCCATGAAGCGGACGAACTGCTCGACGATCGCCCGGTGTTCGGCGATCGTGACCTTCTGCGAGCAGGGGCCACCGCACTTGCCGATCTGCCCCGGGAAGCAGGGCTTGCCGGTCTGCATCGCCCGCTTGTAGGACGAGTCCGAGCAGGTACGGATCGGGAACACCTTGATCATCAGGTCGATGGTGTCGTGCACCGCCCAGATCTTCGGGTACGGACCGAAGTACTTGGCACCCTTGATCTTGCGGTTGCGGGTCACCATCACCCGCGGTGCTTCCTCGCCGAGGGTGATCGCCATGTACGGGTACGACTTGTCGTCCCGGAACTTGACGTTGAACGGCGGGTCGAACTCCTTGATCCACGTGTACTCGAGCTGGAGTGCCTCGATCTCGGAGCCGACCGTGGTCCACTCGACGCTGCGCGCCGTGAGGACCATGCGCCGGGTGCGCTCGTGCAGCGTGGGCAGTGGCGCGAAGTAGTTGCTGAGGCGGGCGCGGAGGTTCTTCGCCTTGCCGACGTAGAGCACCCGCCCCGCCTCGTCACGCCACCGGTAGACGCCCGGGTCGGTCGGGATCTCCGACGCCTTCGGCCGCCACGAGACGGTGTTCGCCACCTACCGAGCCCCTGCCTTCTGCTTCGTCGCGGTGCCGGACCGCTTCTGGGTCGCCGTCCGCGCACCCACCGCCTGCTGCTTGCCGACCCGGGCGTCCTGCGCGTCGAAGATCTCGCGCAGGAAGACGCCGGTGTGGCTCTCGGGGACGTCGGCCACGTGCTCCGGGGTCCCGACAGCCAGGACCGTGCCGCCGCCGGCACCGCCCTCGGGGCCCATGTCGACGAGCCAGTCCGCCGACTTGATGACGTCGAGGTTGTGCTCGATCGTGATGACGGTGTTGCCCTTGTCGACCAGGCTCTGCAGGACGAGCAGGAGCTTGCGGACGTCCTCGAAGTGCAGACCGGTGGTCGGCTCGTCGAGCACGTACACCGTGCGCCCGTTCGACCGGCGCTGGAGCTCGGTCGCGAGCTTCACGCGCTGTGCCTCGCCGCCGGACAGCGTCGTGGCGCTCTGCCCCAGCCGGACGTAGCCGAGACCGACGTCGACGAGGGTGGCCATGTACCGGTGGATCGCGGAGATCGGCTCGAAGAACTCGGCCGCTTCGCTGATCGGCATGTCGAGGACCTCGGAGATGTCCTTGCCCTTGTAGTGCACCTGCAGCGTCTCGCGGTTGTACCGCGCGCCGCCGCAGACCTCGCACGCGACGTACACGTCGGGCAGGAAGTTCATCTCGATCTTGATCGTGCCGTCGCCGGAGCAGTTCTCGCAGCGGCCGCCCTTGACGTTGAAGCTGAACCGGCCGGGCTGGTAGCCGCGTGCCTTCGCCTCGGGGGTCTCGGCGAAGAGCTGACGGATGCGGTCGAAGACGCCCGTGTACGTCGCCGGGTTCGACCGCGGGGTACGGCCGATCGGCGCCTGGTCGACGTGCACGACCTTGTCGAGCTGGTCGAGGCCCTTGACGCGCGTGTGCTTGCCCGCGATGTGCCGTGCACCGTTGAGCTGGTTGGCGAGCACCTTGTACAGGATGTCGTTGACCAGTGTCGACTTGCCCGAGCCGCTCACCCCGGTGACCGCGGTGAAGACGCCGAGCGGGAAGTCGACGTCGACCTGCTTGAGGTTGTTCGCCCGCGCGCCCTGCACGCTGATCACGCGCTTCGGGTTGATCTTCCGGCGCTCGGTGGGGACCTCGATGGCGCGGCGCCCGGCCAGGTAGTCACCCGTGACCGATTCGCGGTTCGCGATGATGCCCTCGTACGACCCGGAGTGTACGACCTTGCCGCCGTTGACCCCGGCCCCCGGGCCGATGTCGACGACCCAGTCGGCGGTGCGGATCGTGTCCTCGTCGTGCTCGACGACGATCAGCGTGTTGCCGAGGTCCTTGAGCTTGACGAGGGTGTCGATGAGCCGGCGGTTGTCGCGCTGGTGCAGGCCGATGCTCGGTTCGTCGAGCACGTACAGCACCCCGGTCAGGCCGGAACCGATCTGCGTCGCGAGCCGGATGCGCTGGGCTTCGCCGCCGGAGAGGCCACCGGCCCCGCGCGCGAGCGTCAGGTAGTTCAGGCCGACCTCGAGCAGGAACTCGAGCCGGGCCCGGATCTCGCGCAGGACCGCGGCGGCGATGTGGGCCTCGCGCTCGGTGAGCGTGAGCGAGTCCATGAAGTCGTACGCCTGGTCGAGGGACATGTCGGTGACGTCGGCGATGCTGCGCCCGTCGACCGTCACGGCGAGGACCTCGGGCTTCAGCCGCGTGCCGTCGCACACCGGGCACGGGACCTCGCGCAGGTACCCCTGGAAGCGCTGCCGCTGCGAGTCCGACTCGGCCTCGGCGAACTTGCGCTCGATGTACGGCATGACGCCCTCGAAGCCGCTCGTGTAGCGCATCTCGCGACCGAACCGGTTGCGCCAGGACACCGAGACCTCGAAGTCCTTGCCGGTGAGGATCGACGCCTGCACCTTCGGGTCGAGCTGGTTCCACGGGGTGTCCAGGTTGAAGCCCAGCTCCTTGCCGAGACCCGCGAGGAGCTTCTCGAAGTAGGAGTACAGCCCGCTCGTGCCCGTCCAGGGCAGCAGGACACCGTCACGCAGCGAGGCCTCGGGGTCGCCGAGCACGAGGTCGGGGTCGACCGACATGCGGGTGCCGAGGCCCGAGCACTCCGGGCACGCACCGAACGGCGCGTTGAACGAGAACGTGCGGGGCTCGATCTCGGTCAGCGCGAGCGGGTGGTTGTTCGGGCAGGAGAGGTTCTCGGAGTAGGTGCGGACGGCACCCGGGCCCTCGTGGTCCACGAGGTCGATCGCCACCGTGCCGTTCGTCAGGCGCAGCGCCGTCTCGAGCGAGTCGGTGAGGCGTCCGAGGCCGTCGTCGCTGGCCACGAGGCGGTCGACGATGACCGAGATGTCGTGCTTGACCTGCTTCTTGAGCGTCGGCGGGTCGCTCAGTTGCACACGCTCGCCGTCGACGATCGCGCGGGCGTAGCCGGAGGCGGCGAGCTCCTGGAAGAGGTCGACGAACTCGCCCTTCTTCTTCGACACGACCGGCGCGAGCACCTGGAACCGCGTCCCTGTCTCGAACTGCATGAGCTGGTCGGCGATCTGCTGCACGCTCTGCTTGCTGATCACCTCGCCGCAGACGGGGCAGTGCGGGACGCCGATGCGCGCCCAGAGCAGACGCATGTAGTCGTAGACCTCGGTGATGGTGCCCACCGTCGACCGCGGGTTGCGGTTCGTCGACTTCTGGTCGATCGACACCGCGGGCGACAGGCCCTCGATGAAGTCGACGTCCGGGCGGTCGACCTGGCCGAGGAACTGGCGCGCGTAGGCGGACAGCGACTCGACGTAACGACGCTGCCCCTCGGCGAAGATCGTGTCGAACGCCAGCGAGGACTTGCCGGAACCGGAGAGCCCGGTGAACACGACGAGGGAGTCCCGCGGGATCTCGAGGTCGACGTCCTGCAGGTTGTGCACGCGCGCACCCCGGACACTGAGCGTCGAGGTGCTGTGCGGAGCGGTCCCGCCGGGCATGTGGAGGTCGGCGGGCTCGCCGAAGGCGTCGCCGCCCGACGTCGAGGTTCCGCGGTCAGAGGTGATGGTCATCGGAGACGAGTCTACGAACCCGCACCGACATCCGCCCGCGCGTGGCGGGTCAGAGCACTCCGTCGAGAGCGAACGCGACACCGGTCGCCCGCTCGCTCGCGGCCCACAGCCGCGCTGCCGCGGTGCGGTCGTGCGCGCGGGTCCGGGCCGGGACGAGCGCCGGCGGACCGGCGAACTGCAGCGGACCGCCCGGCCCCCAGTACTCCCCCGACCGGACACCGTCGCCGACGGCAGCGTGCACGAGCGGGTGCGCACCGGCGTCCTTGCCCTGTGCCACCCAGCCGGAGCCCGCACGCATCCACGCCGGTTCGGACCGGGTCGGCGCGATCTCCGGCCGCGGTGGGGCGGCCGCGTCGAGCGCGAGGCCGGGGTGCGCCACGACGCTGCGCAGCCGGGACCCCGCGTCGCCGAGGCGTTGGGCGAGCTCGAACCCGAAGAGCATGACGGCGAGCTTGCTCCGCGCGTACTGGCGGTGCCCCTCGTACCGACCGGTCGCGAGCGGGTCCGTCCGGTCGAGCGTCGTGAACCGGTGTGCGATCGAGCCGAGGTGCACGACGCGGCCGACCGCGGGGTCGAGCAGCGGCAGGACGAGTGCGGTCCAGGCGAAGTGCCCGAGGTGGTTCGTGCCGACCTGCAGCTCGAACCCCTGCGCCGTGCTGCGGCGCTCGGCGGACCCGACGACGCCGGCGTTGTTGAGGACCGCGTGGACCGGTCCGTGGTCGGCGAGGGCCGTGGCCGCGGACCGGACGCTGTCGAGGTCGGCGAGGTCGAGTCGGAGCACCGCCGTGTCCGCACCGTCGACGTGGCGCTGGATGCTCCGCTCGGCGGCCGCACCCCGCTCCGGGTCCCGGACGGCCAGGACCACCCGGTGCCCACGGGCCGCGAGCTGTTCGGCCGCGTGGTAGCCCAACCCGGCGCTCGCCCCGGTCACCACGACCGTGCGGTGCTCCGGCTCGGCCCGGACGGCGTCAGCGGACATGGCCGGCGGACTCCATCTGCCGGAGCGCCTTCTTGAGGTCCTGCACCTCGTCGCGGAGGCGGGCGGCGAGCTCGAACTTCAGCTCGGCGGCGGCCTGGAGCATCTGCTCGTTGAGGTCGGCGATCGTCGCGCCGAGCTGCGTCGCACCCTCGCCGGCGATGCCCTCGCGCCGCAGGTTCGGCGTCGGGGACCGCCGACCGTCCGCACCGCCCCGACCCTCGAGCAGGGCCTTGGTGTCGTCGTTCTCGCGCTGCAGGACCTCGGTGATGTCCGCGATCTTCTTGCGCAGCGGCTGCGGGTCGATGCCGTGCTCGAGGTTGTACGCGACCTGCTTCTCGCGGCGCCGGTCGGTCTCGTCGATGGCGTTCCGCATCGAGTCGGTCATCTTGTCGGCGTACATGAGCACCTGGCCGGACACGTTGCGCGCCGCGCGACCGATCGTCTGGATGAGCGACGTCGACGACCGGAGGAAGCCCTCCTTGTCGGCGTCGAGGATCGCGACGAGGGACACCTCGGGCAGGTCGAGGCCCTCACGCAGCAGGTTGATGCCGATGAGGACGTCGTACACGCCCTGGCGCAGCTCGGTGAGGAGCTCGACGCGCTTGAGCGTGTCGACGTCGGAGTGCAGGTACCGCACCCGCACGCCCGCGTTGCCGAGGAAGTCGGTGAGTTCCTCGGCCATGCGCTTGGTGAGCGTCGTGACGAGCACACGCTCGTCGCGCTCGGTGCGGAGCTTGATCTCCTCGAGCAGGTCGTCGATCTGTCCGTCGCTCGGCTTGACGACGATCTCGGGGTCGACCAGGCCGGTCGGGCGGATGATCTGCTCGACGACGCTGTCCGTCACGCCGAGCTCGTACTTGCCGGGCGTCGCCGACAGGTAGACCTTCTGCCCGACGCGCTCGAGGAACTCTTCCCACGTGAGCGGGCGGTTGTCGAGGGCGCTCGGCAGGCGGAAACCGTGCTCGACCAGGGTGCGCTTGCGCGAGGCGTCGCCCTCGTACATCGCGCCGATCTGCGGCACCGTGACGTGCGACTCGTCGATCACGATGAGGAAGTCGTCGGGGAAGTAGTCGATGAGGCAGTGCGGGGCCTCGCCGGCCTCGCGCCCGTCCATGTGCCGCGAGTAGTTCTCGATGCCCGAGCAGAACCCGATCTGCTCCATCATCTCGATGTCGAACGTCGTGCGCATGCGGAGCCGCTGGGCCTCGAGCAGCTTGCCCTGGCCCTCGAGCTCGGCGAGCCGGTCGGCGAGCTCGTCCTTGATGCGCTCGATCGCCTTGTGCATGACGTCGGTGTCCGCGACGTAGTGCGACGCCGGGAAGATCGACACCGCGGGCAGGTCGTCGATCACGCTGCCCGTGAGCGGGTGCAGCGAGGACAGCGCCTCGATCTCGTCACCGAACATCTCGATGCGGATCGCGTGCTCTTCGTACATCGGGATGATCTCGATGGTGTCGCCGCGGACCCGGAAGGTGCCGCGCGCGAAGTCGACGTCGTTGCGCTGGTACTGCATGCCGACGAACTTGCGGACGAGCTGGTCGCGGGAGATCGTCTGGCCCACGTGCAGCGCGACCGAGGCGTTCATGTACTGCTCGGGCGTGCCCAGGCCGTAGATGCACGACACGGTCGACACCACCACGACGTCGCGCCGGCTGAGCAGCGAGTTGGTCGTGGAGTGGCGGAGGCGCTCGACCTCGGCGTTCACGGACGAGTCCTTCTCGATGAAGGTGTCGGTCTGTGGGACGTACGCCTCGGGCTGGTAGTAGTCGTAGTACGAGACGAAGTACTCGACGGCGTTGTTCGGCATGAGCCCGCGGAACTCGTTCGCGAGCTGCGCCGCGAGGGTCTTGTTGTGCGCCAGGACCAGGGTCGGACGCTGCACCTGTTCGATGAGCCAGGCGGTCGTCGCCGACTTGCCCGTACCCGTCGCGCCGAGCAGGACCACGTCGGTCTCACCGGCGTTGATGCGGCCGGCGAGCTCGGCGATCGCCGCCGGCTGGTCGCCGCTCGGCGAGTACTCGCTGATGACCTCGAACGGACGGATCGCCCGCGTGGGCTCGATCGACACTGCCATGCAGGCAACGGTAGTCGGGACCGCCGACACCGGACCGGCCGCTTCGCCCAGGGCAGAAGGACCCCGCCCACCTGGTCAGTCCTGCACGCCAGCGATCCGCCGCCAGACCTCGTCCGCAGACCGCACCGTGTCGTCGAGCGTCCCCGTGGCGTCCACGACGTGGTCGGCGAGGGCGAGCCGTTCGGCGTCGGACGCCTGGGCCGCCACACGCCGCTCGGCCTCGTCGCGGGGCATCCCCCGGTGTGCGACGAGCCGCTCGACACGTTGCGCGGCCGGGGCGTCGACGACCACGACGGCGTCGAACGCGAGCGGACGGCTCCCCCGGGCCTCCGCGAGCAACGGGACGTCGTAGACCACGACCGCGTCCGGGTCTGCGGCCTCGGCCGCGTCGAAGGCCTGCTGGGCGAGCCGCCAGACCTCCGGGTGGGTGATGCCCTCGAGGTCCTTCCGCGCCTGCGGGTCGGCGAAGACGATGCTGCCGAGTGCCGGCCGGTCGAGCGAGCCGTCTGCGGTCAGCACACCGGCCCCGAAGCGCTCGGCGACCCGGGCGAGTCCGGGGCTCCCCGGCGCCACCGCCTGCCGAGCGAGCTGGTCGGCGTCCACCACGACGGCGCCGTGCTCCGCCCAGCGTCGGGAGACCGTGGACTTGCCCGCGGCGATGCCGCCCGTCAGACCGATGATGCGCACGCCACCAGGCTACCGAGCGACACCCGGACGGGACGGCGTCCCGGAACGCCGCACGCACGAGGGGACGACGACGCCCGGGAACGCCGGAAGCCCGGCACCCACGATGGGTGCCGGGCTTCCGGTCGGTGCGACCAGCTCGATCAGTTGTTCGAGCTGAGCTTCTCGCGGAGCGCCGCGAGCGAGGCGTCGTCGGCCAGGGTGCCCTGACCGTTCGACTCGCTCGAGAACGACGGCGTCGAGGAGGTCGACGTCGAGGACGCGCCGGCCGGGAGGTCGAAGCCACCCTTCTCCTCGTCGGCGATGGTCTTCGCGACCTGCGCCTTGTGGGCTTCCCAACGCGCCTGGGCGGCGGCGTACTGGCCCTCCCACTCGGTGCGCTGGGTGTCGTAGCCCTCGAGCCACTCGTTGGTCTCCGGGTCGAAGCCCTCGGGGTACTTGTAGTCACCCTTGTCGTCGTACTCGGTCGGCATGCCGTAGAGCGCCGGGTCGAACTCGGTGCCCTCCGGGTCCACGCCCTCGTTCGCCTGCTTGAGGCTGAGCGAGATGCGGCGACGGTCGAGGTCGATGTCGATGATCTTGACGAAGACCTCGTCACCGACGGAGACGACCTGCTCGGCGAGCTCGACGTGCTTGTTCGAGAGCTCCGAGATGTGGACGAGACCCTCGATGCCGTCGGCGACGCGGACGAAGGCACCGAACGGCACGAGCTTCGTGACCTTGCCCGGCGCGATCTGACCGATCGCGTGGGTGCGGGCGAAGACCTGCCACGGGTCCTCCTGGGTGGCCTTGAGCGAAAGCGACACGCGCTCGCGGTCCAGGTCCACCTCGAGGATCTCGACGGTGACTTCCTGACCGACCTCGACGACCTCGCTGGCGTGCTCGATGTGCTTCCAGGAGAGCTCGGAGACGTGGACGAGACCGTCGACGCCGCCCAGGTCGACGAACGCACCGAAGTTGACGATCGACGACACGATGCCCTTGCGGACCTGGCCCTTGTGGAGGTTGTTGAGGAAGGTGGTGCGCGACTCGGACTGCGTCTGCTCGAGCAGGGCGCGGCGCGAGAGGACCACGTTGTTGCGGTTCTTGTCGAGCTCGAGGATCTTCGCCTCGAGCTCCTGGCCCAGGTACGGGGTCAGGTCGCGGACGCGACGCAGCTCGATGAGCGAGGCCGGGAGGAAGCCGCGGAGACCGATGTCGACGATCAGGCCGCCCTTGACGACCTCGATGACCGTGCCGGTCACGACGCCGTCGGACTCCTTGATCTTCTCGACGTCGCCCCACGCACGCTCGTACTGCGCACGCTTCTTCGACAGGATCAGGCGACCTTCCTTGTCCTCCTTCTGGAGGACCAGGGCCTCGACCTCGTCGCCGACCTCGACGACCTCGTTGGGGTCGACGTCGTGCTTGATCGAGAGTTCGCGCGAGGGGATGACGCCCTCGGTCTTGTAGCCGACGTCGAGGAGGACCTCGTCGCGGTCGATCTTCACGACGGTTCCGGAGATCAGATCGCCGTCGTTGAAGAACTTGAGGGTCTTCTCGACCTCGGCCAGGAAGTCATCAGCCGAGCCGATGTCGTTGATGGCGACCTGCTTGGGAGCCTTGGTCGTGGTGGTTGTCATGTAGAGATTGCTCCGAACGGACATGAGTCGGGCCGTGACGACGAGGGAGCGACCCCCTGGTCCACACCGATCGTCGGTGCGAGCCGTCATGGCAGTGATTGGTTGGCGCGGATTGCGCCAATGGAGTCTAACCGCACCGCGCGGGCACCCACAACCAGGCCGGTCGGGCGTGTCACGGAGCGTCACGTGCGGTGCAGACCCGGCGGTGGTGCCGCGGTGCGGCCGCACCGCGGCGGACGGGAGGCCCGTGGCGGGGCCGCCACGGGCCTCCCGTCCGCCAGGTGCGCACCCCCGGCGACGCGGGCCGGCCCCGATGACCGGCGACGGTGACCCGCCCCCGGCGTCCGCTCAGTCGAGCAGTGCGCTCCGGAGCGTGTCGAGCCCGACGCCGCCGAGTGCGAGCGCGCGGTGGTGGAACGCCTTGAGGTCGAACGCGTCGCCCTCGCGCGCCCGGACCTCGTCGCGGATCGACTCCCACACGCGCTGGCCGACCTTGTACGACGGCGCCTGCCCGGGCCAGCCGAAGTACCGGGCGACCTCGAACTGCACGAACTCGGGCGCCATGTTGACGTTCTGGCCCATGAAGTCGAGCGCGTACTCCCACGTCCAGCCGCCGCCGTCCGGGTTCGTCTTCTGCAGGTGCACGCCGATGTCGAGCACGACCCGCGCGGCACGCATCCGCTGCCCGTCGAGCATGCCGAGCCGGTCGCCGTCGTCGTCGAGGAAGCCGAGCTGCTCCATCAGGCGTTCGGCGTAGAGCGCCCAGCCCTCGACGTGCCCCGACGGTCCGGCGAGCTGCCGGCGCCAGGTGTTCAGCTCGCCGCGGTTGTGCACGGCCTGGCTGATCTGCAGGTGGTGGCCCGGGACGCCCTCGTGGTAGACCGTCGTCTTCTCACGCCAGGTGCCGAAGTCGGTGACGCCCTCGGGCACCGACCACCACATGCGGCCGGGGCGGGAGAAGTCGTCCGAGGGCCCCGTGTAGTAGATGCCGCCCTCCTGCGTCGGCGCGATCCGGCACTCGAGGCGCTTGATCGGGTCCGCGATGTCGAAGTAGACGCCGTCCATCGCGCGGATCGAGGCGTCGCTCGTCTCCTGCATCCACCGCTGCAGCGCGTCGGTGCCGTGCAGGACCCGGGCCGGGTCGGCGTCGAGCAGCTCGATGGCACGGGCCACCGAGGCGCCGGACTCGATGCGGTCGGCGATGCGCTCCTGCTCGTCGCGCATCCGGGCGAGCTCCTCGATCCCCCACTCGTACGTCTCGTCGAGGTCGACGACCGCGCCGAGGAAGCGGCGGGAGTGCAGCGCGTAGTCCTCGCGTCCGACGGCGTCGACCGGCGTCGCGAGGGGCAGCAGCTCGTGCTCGAGGAACCCGCCGAACGAGCGGTAGGCAGCCGCGGCCACCTCGGCGCCGCGGGCGAGCTCGGCCTGCAGCGACTCGGGCAGCGGCGCACCGCCCTCGAGCGCGGCGGACGCGACGAACTGGCGGAAGAAGCCGTCAGGGGCGCCGGTGCGGGCGGCCTGCTCGGCGATGAGCGCGACCTGCCGCCGTGCCGGCGTGACCTGCTCCCGGGTGCCCTGGAGGAGGGTCTCGCGGTAGCCCTCGAGGGCGTCCGGCAGCGCGTGCAGCCGGCCGGCGACGTGCTGCCAGTCGTCCGTCGTCGCGGTCGGCATGAGGTCGAGCACGTCCCGGAGCTCCTGCGCGGGGCTCGCGATGACGTTGAGGTCGCGCAGGTGCAGCTGCCGCTCGTGCGACTCGAGCACGAGGTCGAGCTCGGCACCGAGGTCGGTCTTCGTCACCCGGTCGACGTCGTCGGCCGCGGGGGCCGCGTCGAGCGCGCGACGCGCGGCGCGGGCGGCGTCGGCCAGCGCGTCGGCACCGGCGGGCGACGTGTCGCCGTACCCGTCGGTGCGGCCCGGGACGCCGATGTACGTGGCGACGGTCGGGTCGAGATCGACGAGCGTGGACACCCAGTCCTCGGCGACACGGTCGACGGCGGACGGTTGGCGGACGGGACGGGCTTCGGTCATGTCCCCGACCCTACCCACGTGCGTTCCGGAGCATGGGAGTGGCCGCGGAACGCCCGGGAAGGCGGACGGGAGGCGCGGTGCGGGCCCGCACCGTGCCTCCCGTCCGTCCGCTGGTCGCGGCCGGCGTCAGTGCGCCGCCGCCTCCCAGTTCGGGCCCACGCCCACCGACACGTCGAGCGGCACGCTGAGCTCGGCGGCACCGCCCATGCGCGTGCGCAGGATCTCCTCGACGCGCTCCTGCTCCCCCGGTGCGACCTCGAGGATGAGCTCGTCGTGCACCTGGAGCAGCAGGTGCGACGCGAGGTCGCCGTCCCGCAGGTCGGCGGCGACGCCGAGCATCGCGATCTTCATGATGTCCGCGGCGGACCCCTGGATCGGCGCGTTCAGCGCGGCGCGCTCGGCGTTCTCGCGCAGGACGCGGTTCGGGCTCTTCAGGTCGGGGAACGGGCGTCGGCGTCCGAAGATGGTCTCGGTGTAGCCGTCCTCGCGGGCCTGCTCGACGACGCCGCGCAGGTAGTCGCGGACGGCGCCGAACCGGGCGAAGTACTCGTTCATGAGCGTGCGCGCCTCGGACTGCTCGATGCGCAGCTGCTTGGACAGGCCGAACGGGCTGAGGCCGTACGCGAGGCCGTACGACATCGCCTTGACCTTGGTGCGCATCTCGGGCGTGACGTCGGCCGGCTCGACGCCGAACACCCGGGCGCCGACGAAGCGGTGCAGGTCCTCGCCCTCGTTGAACGCCTGGATCAGCCCGGGGTCGCCGGACAGGTGCGCCATGATGCGCATCTCGATCTGCGAGTAGTCGGCGGTGACGAGGGTCGTGTACGGCTCCGCGACGGCGAACGCCGACCGCACCCGACGGCCCACGGCGGTCTTGACGGGGATGTTCTGCAGGTTCGGGTCGGTCGACGAGATGCGGCCGGTGCTGCTGCCGGTCTGCTCGTAGCTGGTGTGGATGCGGCCGTCGACGACCGCGGCGTCGAGGGTGTCGACGATCTGCCGGAGCTTGGTCGCGTCGCGGTGCTGGAGCAGCAGGCCGAGGAACGGGTGCGGGTGCTGCTCCTGCAGGTCGGCGAGGCTCGCGGCGTCGGTCGAGAAGCCGGTCTTGGTCTTGCGGGTCTTCGGCATCGCCAGCTCGGTGAACAGGACCTCCTGCAGCTGCTTCGGCGAGCCGAGGTTCACCTCGTGGCCGATCTCGGCGAACGCCTGCTGCGCGAGCTCGGCCGCGCGCTCCCCGAGGTCGTGCGACAGACCGGTGAGCACGGGCCGGTCGATGCCGACGCCGATGGTCTCCATGCCGGCGAGGACCGGGACGAGCGGGAGCTCGATCGTGTCGAGGACCCGGAGCGAGGACTCGTCGACCCGGGCGCGCAGGGCCGTGTCGACGCGGAGCACGTACCAGGCGTGCACCCCGACGTTCACCGGGTCGGTCTCGGGCACGAGCTGGTTCGGGTCGGCGGTCGGGAGTTCCTCGCCGAGCTCCTGGTAGACGAGGTCGGCGAGGGGCTGGCCCTGCTTGCCGGGCTGCGCGAGCCACCCGGTCAGTCGGGCGTCACCGGCGATGCCGTGCACGGTGATGCCGACCGTGCCGAGCGCCTTGATCGCGGCCTTGGCGTCGTGGAAGTGCTTCGGCGCATCGGAGGCGAACCAGGCCGCGAGCTGCTCGTAGTCCTTCGTGCCGCTGCCGCCCGGGATGAGCACGGCGTCGTCGTGGGTCGCGATGCCGATGGCGCTGAGGCGGCCGTCGATGACCTCGACCGCGACGCCGAACCCGTTCTCGGCGTCCTTCGCGACCTTCTGGTCGAGCCAGTGGCCGAGCTCCTCGTCGATGACGGTCTTCACGGGCGGCGGGGTCGGCGCACCGCTGTCGACGGCGCCCTCGGCAGCGGTGCCGTCGGACGGCTCGCCGGTGCCCGCGACCTTGAGGACGCGGTCGAGCAGGGTGCGGAACTGCAGCTTCGCGAACAGCTCGCGCACGGCCTGCTCGTCGAGCGGCCGGAGCGCCACGTCGCCGGGGCCCACCGGCAGCTCGACGTCGTCCACCAGTCGGTTCAGCCTGCGGTTGCGGATCGCTCGGTCCTTCTGGTCGCGCAGGTTGCCGCCGACGACGCCCTTGATCTCGTCGGCGTGCTCGAGGACGCCGTCGAGCGAGCCGTACTGGGTGATCCACTTCACCGCGGTCTTCTCGCCGACCTTGTCGATGCCGATGAGGTTGTCGCTCGTCTCACCGACGAGGGCGGCGATGTCCGGGTACTGGTGCGGTTCGATGCCGTACCGCTCGTACACCTTGTCGCGGTCGTAGCGCGTGAGCTCGGACACCCCGCGGACCGACGGGTACAGCAGCGTCACGTCGTCGTTGACGAGCTGGATCGAGTCGCGGTCGCCCGAGACGACGTACACCTGGTAGCCCTGCTCGGACCCCTGGCGGGCGAAGGTGGCGAGGATGTCGTCGGCCTCGTAGTCCTCCTTCGTGACGGTGGTGATGCCCATCGCCTCGAGCGCCTGCTGCAGGAGCGGGATCTGCCCCTTGAACTCGGCCGGGGTCTCGGAGCGGGTGCCCTTGTAGTCCTCGTACTCCCGCGTGCGGAAGGAGAACCGGGAGATGTCGAACGCGACCGCGAGGTGCGTGGGCTTCTCGCGCTGGAGGAGCATGAGCAGCATCGAGATGAAGCCGTGGATGGCGTTCGTGTGCTGCCCCTCGCGGTTCACGAAGCTGTCGACCGGCAGGGCGTAGAAGGCACGGAAGGCGAGCGAGTGGCCGTCGATGACCATGAGGGTAGGCTTTGCGGAGTCCGACACCCGGACAGCCTACCGACGCCATACGACACGGGAGTCCTGCGCGCGTGACCGACGAAGCGACCACCGGTGGAACCCTCGCCGACGCCGGGGTGGACCCCCGTCTGGCCGACCGCGGCATGGGGGAACTCGCCGAGAAGATGGGCATGGTCATCACCGAGCTGACCGCCGAGCGCGCGGTCGGGTCGATCCCGGTCGAGGGCAACCGGCAGCCGGTCGGCCTGCTGCACGGCGGCGCGTACGTCGTGCTCGCCGAGAGCCTCGGGTCGATGGCCGCGAACGTGCACGCCGGCACGGGTCGGTACGCCGTCGGGATCGAGCTGAGCGCCTCGCACTCGCGCAGCGCCACGAGCGGCCGGGTCACCGGGACGTGCACGGCGATCCACCTCGGCGGGACGCTCACCACGCACGAGATCGTGCTCACCGACGACGAGGGCCGACGCTGCTCGACCGTCCGCATCACGAACATGATCCGCGAGCGGCGCTGACCCCGCAGCCGTCAGTCCTCCGGCGGTCGCTGCAGCAACAGTCGTGCGTCGCCGAAGCCGAGCCGCCGGTAGAGCCGCTCCCCGACGACGCTCGAGTGCACGACGACCCGCTCCGCGCCGGCCTCGTCCGCGAGGTCGACCAGCGCGGCGACGAGCGCACCCGCGACGCCACCACCACGCAGGTCCGGGTGCACGTAGACGCTCTGCAGCTCCGCCGCGACGCGGCCGTGCGGCCGGTGCGGCACCGGCGGGCGCGGGTTCAGCGCGAGCCACGCCATGCCGAGCACGACGCCGCCCCGTTCCGCGACGACGCACCGGTGCGAGTCCGCGTGCTCGCGCCCGAACGCCGCCGTCGCGTCGCGGTACGCCTCGGGTGTGACGGTCGGTACCCGACCGTCCTCGTCGACGCTCCACCGCCACCGCAGGTCGGCCACCGCTGCCATGTCCTCCGGCCGGGAGGCACGGATCACCACGTCGTCCATGCCCCCACCCTGCCAGGTGGCCGGTCCGCGGCGGGGCCGACCCGCGCCTCCCGTCCGACCCGCACCACGCGTCGGCCGTCACCCGCGCCGACGGAGCAGACGACGTCGGGTCGCGGGCGCCCACCCGACGGTTCCTGCTCCATCGGCGGCCGGGGCGGGCGGCCCGGGAACGCGACAAGCGCCGCCGGACGGTGTCCGGCGGCGCTTGTCGCGTGAGCGAGCGGGTGCTACTTCTTGGCGCTGAGCTGCTCGATGATCGCCTTGGCGACGTCGTGCATGGTGAGGCGGCGGTCCATCGACGCCTTCTGGATCCAGCGGAACGCCTCGGGCTCGGTGAGGCCCATCTTCTCGTTGAGGAGGCCCTTCGCGCGGTCGACGAGCTTGCGGGTCTCGAAGCGCTCGACCAGGTCGGCGACCTCGGCCTCGAGCGTGATGATCTGCTGGTGCCGCGAGAGGGCGATCTCGATCGCGGGGAGCAGGTCGTTCGGGGTGAAGGGCTTCACGACGTAGGCGAGGGCACCCGCCTCGGTCGCGCGCTCGACGAGGTCCTTCTGGCTGAACGCCGTGAGGAGGACCACCGGAGCGATGTGGTTCTTGGAGAGCTTCTCGGCCGCGGAGATGCCGTCGAGCTGGGGCATCTTGACGTCCATGACCACGAGGTCCGGGCGGAGGTCGGTCGCGAGCTGTACGGCGGTCTCGCCGTCACCCGCTTCGCCGACGACGTCGAAGCCGTTGTCGCGGAGGATCTCGACGATGTCGAGACGGATGAGCGACTCGTCCTCGGCGACGACGACGCGACGCGGTGCTGCTGGGGTTGCTTCTGTGTCACTCACGACGGAGAGCCTACTAGACGGCCGGAGAGGACGCCGCCGGGCATCGCGACGGACGACCTGCCCGACCGAGGACCCGGCCGACGGAGCACCGGCCGTCGGTCGACCGGGCCGACGGACGATCGGTACGAGTGGCGGGACTCGAACCCGCACGCCGTGAGGCAGAGCATTTTGAGTGCCCCGTGTCTACCGTTCCACCACACTCGCGAGGAGGCCAGGCTAGCAGCCCGGCACGCCGCACCCCGTTCGCGCGCCCGCCGTCCGCCGCGGTCGTCGTCCGCGGCGGTCGCCGTCCGCCGCGGTCGTCGGGGCCGGCCGCTACAGTCGGTCGCACGGGGATGCGGGGGCGCGAGGCCGACGTCGTCGTCCCCTCGCACCGACCCGGAGGCACCCATGACCGACGACGCCCTGTTCTCGAGCCTGTTCGCCGCGGTGGCCGCAGCCCCCGACGACGTCGCCCTGCGCGGGCAGGTCGCACAACTCCTGCTCGACCGCGGCCGTCCGGCGGAGGCGCTGCAGCACGCGGCGGTCGCCCTGCAGCACGCCCCGGGCGACGCGACCGCGCTGCGGGTGCTGACCGCGGCGTCCGCAGCCCTGCGCGGGTCGGCGGCGGGCGACGCCGTCCCGACCCCGGAGCGCGGGACGGACGGCGGCGTCCGGCCGCACGCGGATGCGACACCGGAGGCGACCGGGGACCGCAGCACCGCGGCGGACGGCGACCACCCCGCCGACGCGGGCGGCCCCGGGACCGGCACCGCGCCTCCCGGCCGTGCCGGCGACGACTTCGACTGGCGACGCGCGGAGGCGGACCTGGGCCACGTCGTGCCGCCGCCGTTCGTCGACGCGACCCCGACGTCCGACCGGTCCACGGCGGACGGCGACGGCGACCGCCCGGAGCGGATCCGGGTGGACGGCGGCGACGGCGAACCGGTCGTCGACGTCGAGGTCGAGCGCCCGCAGGTGACCCTCGCCGACGTGGGCGGCCTCGAGGACGTCAAGCAGCGGATCCGGGAGTCGTTCCTCGAACCGATGCGGCACCCCGAGCTGGCGGCGGCGTTCGGCAAGACCCTCCGCGGCGGCCTCGTGCTGTACGGCCCGCCCGGGTGCGGCAAGACGTTCATGGCGCGGGCGATCGCCGGGGAGCTCGGTGCGCACTTCCTCACGGTGCGGATCGACCAGGTGCTCGACCCGTACGTCGGCGCGACGGAGAAGAACCTGCACGCGGTGTTCGAGGCCGCGCGGGCCAAGGCACCCGCGGTGCTGTTCCTCGACGAGATCGACGCCCTCGGTGCACGCCGGTCGAGCATCGGCACGGGGTGGAGCGGCCTGCGGCAGATGGTCAACCAGCTGCTGCTCGAGCTCGACTCGGTCGGGTCGGACAACGACGGCCTGTTCGTCCTCGCCGCGACGAACAGCCCGTGGGACGTCGACCCCGCGCTGCTGCGACCCGGGCGCTTCGACCGGATGACACTCGTGCTACCGCCCGATGCCCCGGCTCGCGAGGCGATCCTCCGGCACCACTTCGCGCGACGGCCGATCGCCGGGATCGACCTCGCGGAGGTCGTCGCCGCGACCGAGGACTTCAGCGGAGCCGACCTGGAGCACCTCGTCACCTCGGCGGCGGAGCAGGCGATGGCGCGGTCGGTGGCCGCCGGACGGATCGAACCGGTCGTGATGGACGACGTCCTGCGTGCTCGCTCGCAGGTGCAGCCGTCGACCGGGTCCTGGCTCGTCACGGCGAAGAACGTCGCGGCCTTCGCGAACGCGGACGGCCGGTACGACGACCTCGTCGCGTACCTGCGGCGCAAGCGTGTCCTCTGACGCCGACGCGACCGCGTCCGCGGCGGCACTGGCCGGGTCGCTCCGCGCCGTCGGGCAGCTCGACCGTGCGGAGCAGGTGCTGCGCGAGGCGTCCGCGCACGCGCCCGAGGACCCGGTGCTGCTCGTCGAGTGGGCGACCCTGCTCCAGCACCGCGGCGACCTCGCGGGCGCCGAGTCCGCCGCGCGAGCCGCGGTCCGCGCCGCGCCCGAGTCGCTCGCGGGGTACGTCCGGCTGGCCCTGGTGCTCGTCGCGGCACAGCGCGGGCGCGAGGCGCGGGCGGTCACCGCGCAGCTCGTCGCCCAGGCGCCGGACGTGCCCGCGGTCTGGACGACCCACGCACTGGCCTCCGTCGACGACCGACGCCCGGGGTCGCTCGCGACCGTGCGCGACGCGTACCGCCGGGCGATCGACCTGGCGCCCGACGTCCCCGACCACGTGGTCGTCGCCGCGGTCTGCGAGCACGCGTACCGCCAGCACGCGGTCGCGCGGGACCTCGTGGCGCGCGGGCTCGCGATCGCGCCGCAGTCCCCCG
This sequence comes from Curtobacterium sp. MCBA15_012, assembly GCF_001864935.2. Classification (NCBI taxonomy): domain Bacteria; kingdom Bacillati; phylum Actinomycetota; class Actinomycetes; order Micrococcales; family Microbacteriaceae; genus Curtobacterium; species Curtobacterium sp. MCBA15_012. Next base: position 1,944,519 of record NZ_CP126267.1, read on the forward strand.
CCCTGCTCGGGCTCCGCGCCGAGTACGCGCCCGTCCGCGAGCAGCCGGCCCTGCTGCTCGACCTGCTCACGACGAACCCGTCGGACCAGGAGGCGCGGGAACTGCTCGACGCGGCCGTCACCTGGGAGCGCCGGCTCGCCGCCACCGCCGCGGTGCTGCCCGTCGTGGTCGCGGTCGTCGCGCTCGGTGCGGTCGTCGCCGCTCCGGCTGCCGCCGGCCCGCTGACGACCCTGCTCGCCGCGGTGTCGGGCGGGCTCGCGCTGCTCGTCCGGCGGCGGTACCGGGCGCGGCGGGACCGACTGCCGACGAGCTACCTCGACACCCTGCCCGCCACCGGGCGACGGCCGGCGCGGTGGGCGGCGTGGACCGCGGCGGTCGCGACGGCTGCCGGTGCGGTCCTCGCGTGGACGCCCCTGACCGTGGTGGCCCCGGTCGCGGTCCTGGCCGTCCTCGGCGTCGCGGTCGTGGCCGGCCTGGTCGTGGTCGCCACGCCGCTGCCCGGTGACGACCGGGTCCTCCTCGCAGCCCGACGCCGCTCCGGTCGGGTCGCGTTCGGCACCGCCTGGCGGTACGGCGGGCTGCGCCAGGAACTCGCGCTCGGGACCGGCCTCGCGGTCGCGGCCCTCACGGCAGCCGTCGCCGGAGCGGTGCTGCCCACGGCGCCGGACGGAGCGGTCACCGTCCTCGCGTGGCCGGTCGCGCTCGTCGCCGCCGCCTCGTTCGTCGAGGCCGTCCGCGCCGGTCGGCACGCACCGCAGCGCTGGCTCCGTGCCGTCGGCGTGCGCTACCGGCTCGTCGCACTCCTCGGGTTGACGGCGCTGCTGCTCGTGCTCGGCGGGCTCGGGCTCCGGGACGCGTCGGCGCGGGCCGTGCCGGTCGACGACGGGCGCTCCGTCCCGGCACCGGCACCGTCGTGGGCGCCGCCGACGAGCGTGCCGACGCCGACGCTCGACCTGCCGTCGTTCCCACCGTTCGACGTGCCCTCGATCGGCACCTGACCGACGCGGTCGTCCGCTGCCGGCGGCACCTGACCGGCGCGGTCGCCCGCTGCCGGCGGCACCTGACCGGCGCGGTCGCCCGCTGCCGGCGGCACCTGAGCAGCGCGGTCGCCCGCGGCCGGCGGCACCTGACCGGCGCGGTCGCCCGCTGCCGGTCCTGGCGCCGTTCGGGCCGTCCGGACGGGTAGGCGGAGGACGAAGCGTGCGCCGCCGAGCGGCGTCTCGTCCGGCGGCGCGTGCTCGGGCGCGTGCGCGAGCGTGCCGCCGTGCGCCGTCGCGATCCCGCGGGCGATCGGCAGCCCGAGGCCGGCCCCGCCGGACCGGACGTCGCGTGCCTCGGCGAGCCGGACGAGCCGGTCGAACACCCGCTCGCGGTCGGCCGCGGGGATGCCGGGGCCGTCGTCCTCGACGATGAGCAGCGCCGCATCGTGCTCGCGCGCGACCGTCACCCGGATGGTGCCCACGCCGTCGGTGGCGCGGGCGGCGTTGTCGACGAGGTTGCCGAGGACCTGCGCGAGTCGGTCGGGGTCGACCTCGGCGGTGACGGCGTGGTCGGGCGCCCGGACGTCGAGCGTCATCGCGGGGAGGCGGACCCACGCGCGGTCGACCTCGGCGCGTGCCCAGGCGACGAGGTCGACCGGGCGCCGGTCGAGCGCGATCCCCCGGTCGAGCCGGGCCATCGTGAGCATGTCGTCGACGAGCCGCGCGGCACGGTCGGCCTGTCGGACCACGTGCACCGCGAGCTCTTCGCGCATCGCGGGGTCGGCATCCCGGACGAGCGTGTCCGCCGCCGCGCGGACGCCCGCCACGGGGGTGCGCAGCTCGTGGGCGGCGTCGGAGAGGAAGCCACGGACGCGCTCCTCGGCGGCCACGGCCTGCGCCTCGGCACCCTCGACGGCGTCGAGCATGTCGTCGAGGGCCACCGCGACCCGGCCGATCTCGGTGTCCCGGCGCGTCGGGCGGAGCCGCCGACCGCGGTCGCCCTGCGTGATGGACCGCGCCGTCGCGGCGAGCTCGTCGAGGGGCCGGAGGGAGCGCCGCACGACGAACACGACGCCGACCACGGCGACACCGAGGAACGCGACGGAGGCGCCGCCCATCACCCAGCCCAGCTGCGTGAGGGTCTCTTCGACGTCCCGGGTCCCGGCGGTGAGGGTGATCCGGGTGCCGTCGTCGAGCACGGACCGGAGTGTCAGGACCCCGTCGTCGGACGAGACGGACGACGACGCCACCGAGACGCCGCCCGTCCGCGCGGTCGACGACGTGCCGTCCGACGCGTCGGTCCCCCGGTCCGCGGTCGACCCCGAGGTCGCGGAGCCGCGGCCCTCGCGACCCGCGGGTCCGGGGAGGGTCGCGGGGTCCGGCGGTCCGGAGCGCAGCTGGTCGGGCGTGGGTCCGGCGTCGACGGCCGCTCCGTCGGGTTGCACGATCCGGACCGACAGTCCCTGTGCGGACAGCCGGTCGGCCAGGTCGTCGGCGTCGAGCACGCCGACGAGGGCCGCCGCGGCCGAGGCACGGTCGCGCAGTCGGTCCTCGACCTGGGCGCGGAGCCGGGCGCCGAGGACCGCCTCGACCGCGACGACGAGTCCGGTGAGCAGGACGGCGAGGAGCACGAGCACGGCGACGACGGTGCGCAGCCGGAGCGACGGGGTGCGCAGGCCACGCTGCCCCGCGGGACCCGCAGCGTCCGCGGGACCCTCCGTGCCCGCGGGACCCGCCGTGCCCGCCGTGCCCGCGGTGCCCGCGTCGGCAGTCACGCCGCACCCCGGTCGACACCGAGCCGGTACCCGAGGCCCCTGACCGTGTGCACGAGCCGGGGCCCGTGCGCCTCCATCTTGCGACGCAGCGCGCTGAGGTGGACCTCGACGAGGTTCCCCGCGACCGCGTCGTAGCCCCACACCTGCGTCGTGATCTGTCCCTTCGAGACCGTCCGGCCGCGGCTCTCGGCGAGGAAGCGGAGCAGCCGGAACTCCGTCGCGGTGAGGTCGAGCAGCACGCCGCCGCGCCGGACCGTCGCGCCCTCGGGGTCGATCACGAGGTCACCGACCTCGATCACGCTGGGCACGCGACCGCGCCGACGGAGCACTGCCGTCACGCGCGCGACGAGCTCGGCCATCGCGAACGGCTTCACCACGTAGTCGTCGGCGCCCTCGGCGAACCCGCGGAGCCGGTCGTCGAGCTCGTCCCGCGCCGTCATCATCACCACGGCGGCGTCCGAGCGGGCCCGGATGCGGGCGGCCAGGGCGATGCCGCTCGGTCCCGGCAGCATCCAGTCGAGGAGGACGAGGTCGGGGACCCCGCGCTCGAGGTCGTCGACGACCGTCCGACCGTCGGCCGCGGCAGCGACGAGGTGCCCCTCGGCGCGCAGGGTCGTGACGACGGCGGTGCGGAGCGTGTCGTCGTCCTCGACCACGAGGATGCGTGCTGGTGCGTTCACGGCGGCAACCGTAGGTGGGTTCCGCCCGCACGGAGCATGGAGCGACCTGGACATCACCTGGACTTCAGTCCTGCTTCAGGTTCGGATCGGACCGTCGTCCTCGCCGGCGGACCGACCCGATCCGCCCGACGAACAGGAGAGACCATGCACGACGAACGACACGACCAGCCCACCGGTGACCGCCGTCGCCGGACCCTCCGTGCCGCGGGCATCGGCACCGCGGCCGCCGCGGTGCTCGTGCTCGGCGGGATCGGCGTCACTGCCGCGATGGCCGACGGGGGCGGGAGCGCGCCGACCGTGACCGCACCGAGCGGAGCGCCCAGCGGTGCGCCGACCGGGGCACCGAAGGGGGCACTCACGCCCGGTGTCGGCGGCACGGACGCGACGGGCAAGGACGCGACGGGCAAGGACGCGAAGGGCAAGGACGCCACCGCCCCCGGCGGATCGGCTGCGCCGGCTCCGGGGTGCGTCGCACTCCCGGCTCCCGGTGGGACCGCTCCGACGCCGCCCGCGGACGGCACCGCGCCGAAGGACGCGCCGGCCCCGCCCGCACCGCCCACCGGCGGCACCGCGCCGAAGGACGCACCGGCCCCGCCCGCACTACCCGCCGACGGCACGGCGCCGAAGGACGCGCCGGCCGCACCGGAGCAGGGCGACCAGGCGACCCCGGCCCCGACCTCCGGGTCCTGACCCGGACCGCACCAGGTGCGGGAGGCGCACCCGCAGGCCGGGCGGCCGTCGCGGGGCGCGCCTCCTGGCCGGCGTTCCGCACACGGGAGCCGACCCGTCGACGCGGGGCGCGCCTCCCGCCACGGGGTCCCGCGACCGCATGCCGACGCGTCGACCCGGGTCGCGCCTCCCGGCCCGGGTCCCGGACCCGTCAGCGGCGCTCGAGCGCCTCGATCGCGGCCACCAGACCGGCTCGTCGCGGTGACCGCCGCGGCAGGACCGCGAGGAGGGCGCGGAGCACCTCCGGGTCCGCGGCACCGTCCGCCGTGCGCGACCACGCGTGCAGCGCCTCCGCGCCGCCGTCGGTGAGAACCGACTCGCGGAACCGCAGACGCACCGCGTCGCGCAGGTCGTCGACCCCCGGGGACGCCGAACCCGGCAACACCGGTCCGGGGTACCCGTCGACGGCCTGGAGGCGCGCCCCGCGGTCGAGCGCGGACAGCACCGTGTCGACGTCGGTGCGGATCCCGGTCAGGCGGTACGGACGCGACGTCAGACGCGCGTCCGGCGCGTGCTCCGCGAGGACGCGCCGCAGCCGCACCACCTCGGCACGCAGCGTCGGCACCGCGCGGCGGTCGCCGTAGACGGCGACCGCGAGGTCCTCGGCGGCGAGCCCGCCGGGCGTCGATGCGAGCACGGCGAGGACCTCGGAGTGCCGCTCCGACAGACGGACCGAGCGGTCGCCCGTCCGCAGGGTCGCGGTGTCGGACCCGAGCAGGTCGAGCTCGGACCGGACAGTGGTCCGGCGCCGGGCGACGCCCGCGGTGGGCTCCTCGGTCGCCGCTCCCGGAGGACGCTGCACGGCGGCGAGGGCGATCTGCGCCTCGGCCGCTGCGGCGGTGGCGGTGAGGAGCGGCAGGGTGTGCCGTTCGACGGCCCGGTCGTCGCCGGTGATGTCGAGGGCGCCCACGACCGAGCCGTCGGCCGCGTGGAGCGGGACCGCCGTGCACGAGAACGCCTTGACGGCGGTGGCGTAGTGCTCCTCCGACCGGATCTGCACGCCGCGGCCGAGTCGGAGGGCCGTCCCCGGGGCGCTCGTGCCGACGTGGTCCTCCGCCCAGTCGGCGCCCGCGGTGAAGCCCATGTCCTCCGCGGCGCGTCGAGCGCGGCGGGCACCGTCGACCCAGACGATGCAGCCCGTCGCGTCGGTCACCGCGACCACGCAGCCCGCGGCGCGCACCTCGTCGAGGAGCAGCCGGCGGACCACCGGCAGGGCGGTCCCGATCGGACCCTCGGCGCGGAGGGCGTCGAGCTGGTCGTCGTCGAGGGCGAGGGCCGGAGTGCCGTCCGGGTCGACCCGGGACGAGCGACGCCACGACGCGGCGACGAGCGGGCGGAGACCGGCGGGGACGGACACGTCGCCTCCCCTCGCAGGTCGCGGCCGCGTCGTCGCGGTCGGTGGGGTCAGCCTACGTCGGCCGAGGGGCGGGGGCCAGGGGGCGGGGGTCGGCCGTGGCTCGGGCGGTCGGGCGCGGTGCTGGCGGTCCGGCACCGGTCCGGCACCGGTCCGGCACCGGTCCGGCGCAGGTCGGGCGAGGTCCGGGCGGGCGGTCGGTCGAGTCGGTCAGGCGCGGTTCGCGCGCAGCAGTCGGTCCACCGCGATCATCGCGCCGCCGACCACCGCGGGGATGCCGCCGCCGGGGTGCACCGACGCACCGACGCGCCACAGCCACGGCCGCCACCGGTCGTTGTACGACGGCCGGTGGAACGGCCCGCTCTGCCACGGCGGTCGCGCCGCACCGTACAGTGCGCCGTGCGGTTCGCCGAGGGTGCCGTAGTGCTGCGGGTCGAGCACGGTCTGTTCGTCGAGCAGGTCCGTGAGGGGTCCGTCGAGCCCCATCGCCCGGGACACACGGTCCACCTCGCGGCGCACGAAGGGGTGATCGACCGAGTAGTGGCCGCCGTCGGCGGGTGCGGTGAGCAGGATGCCGAGGGTGCCGCGCGCGTTCGGGTAGACCTCGCCCGGGCGGTACTGGTTGACGAACACCATCGTGTCGGCCGGCTCGTCGCCCGCCTCCAGGCTGCGGTGGAGCGCGGCCGGCTTCGTCGGCAGCACCACGCTGTGGGTGGCGATCTCCGCCGGGAGTTCCTCGCGCAGCACGCCGTACAGGGCGACGGCCGAGCAGGACAGCGTGCGCGGGCGCAGTCGGGGCAGTGCCGGGATCCGCGACGGGCCGGTCAACTGTGCGAGCCGGTCGGCGTCGAGCGCACTGACGACGAGGTCCGCGCGGTGGTGACCGAGGTCGGTGGTGACCGAACCGCGCTCGATGCGGGTGACGACCTCGCCGGTGCGCACCTCGCACCCGGCGGCCTCGGCCAGGCGCGTCAGCGCGAGCACGATCTCGTACACGCCCCCGCGCGGGACCCACGCCCCGGTCTCCGCCATGATCGCGGGCATGCTCGCGTACAGGGCCGGGGTGCGCGCAGGCGAGACACCGGCGTTCAGCGTGTGGATCGCGATGATCTCGCGCAATCCGTCGGGCAGCCAGGGCAGGCCGTCGAGGTAGGCGCGCGTCGTGAGGCGTGAGCCGTAGACGGCGAGCAGCCGGCGGACGGCCGGGAGCGCCGCACGGTCGAGCGGGTCGGCGAGCAGCAGTCGGGTGACGTCGTCGGCCAGCGGCGCGTGCAGCTCGGAGAACCGCCGCCACGCGGGGTACCAGGGGTGGTCCGGTGCCACCGGTAGGGAGGTCTCCTCGCCGGCGTGGTAGTACCGGCCCACCTCGGGCATGCGGACGAGGTCGAGGTCGGCGTCGACCCGGTCGAGTGCGGCTCCGCCGTCGGCGCGCGACCGGTCGAGTTCGGCTCCGCCGTCGGCGCGCGACCGGTCGAGTTCGGCTCCGCGGTCGCCGAGGCGCCGCAGCAGTTCGTCCCACACGGCGGGGAAGGTCACGAGCGAGGGCCCGGTGTCGATGCGCTCGTCGCCGAGCTGGATGCGGCGGCTCTTGCCGCCCAGCTCGCCGGACGCCTCCAGCAGGGTGACCCGGTGACCGGCACGGGCGAGCAGCGCGGCGGCGGTGAGGCCGCCGATCCCCCCGCCGACGACGACGACGCGGCTCACCGGGTCCCCCCGAGCACGATCGAGACCAGGAGCAGCACCCCGGCGAACGTCCCGGCGATGTACGGGAACGCCACGGACAGCCGGTACAGACGGTGGCCGGTCGCCGGCGTCGGATCGCGGAACAGGCACACCACGAGCACACCCGCGATGAGGAGGTCGACGACGGCGACGGGCACGCTCACCACCGCGAAGAGCGCCACGGACACGAGCCACCAGGCGCCGCTCCAGAGCGCGGTCCCGCGTGGGCCGAGGAGCACGGCGGTCGTGGTGATGCCCGCATCCCGGTCCTCCCCGATGTCCTGCACCGCGTCGAACGCGTGCTTCGCGACGCTCCACGCCATGAGCCCGAGGGCGGCCGGCCAGACCGGCGTCTCCGCGAGGGCCGCTGGGACGATGACCAACGGCAGCGCGTAGGCCGCGTTGCTCAGGGAGTCGAGGAACGGACGCGCCTTGAACCGCAGCGGCGGCGCCGAGTAGAAGACGAAGACGCCGACGTACAGCAGGATCGCGGCGTTCGCGAGCGGCGGCAGTGCGACGAGGAAGTACACCAGGAACGGGACGTTCGTGACCGCGACCGCCCAGGCGATGAGCCGGACCTCGGACTGGCGGATCCGGGCACCCTCGATCGATCCCTTGCGCGGGTTGGTGGCGTCGGTGTCCTGGTCGTACACGTCGTTGACGCCGTAGATGAGCAGATTGAACGGCAGGGTGAGCCACAGGAGCACCGGCAGGGCGCGGACGTCGAACAGCGCGCCGGTGAGCCAGACGCCGACGAGACCGGAGCCGATCGTGTTGATCCACAGCACCGGCCGCGAGATGTGCACGAGTCGGCGCACGGCCGTGGCGGTCCCCGAGGGGGTGGTGCGCAGCATCCACTCACTCCCGTCGGTCACAGGGCCGAGGCTACCCGGTGCACCTCGACAACCGGCGGAGGCGCCCCCGCCACACTGGTCGGATGCGCATCATGCTGCTCACCGCCGGCACCCGCGGTGACGTCGAGCCGTTCGCGGCGCTGGCACGGCACGCCGTCGCGCGGGGTCACGAGGTCCGGTTGGCGCTGCCCGACGACGCCGCGGCGCCCGACGGGGTCGACTCCGTGCCGCTCGGTCTGGACGTGCAGCGGATGCTCACGCCGCGCGGCCGGACCCCGCTCGCACTCGCTCGTCACCTGCGCGTCGAGGTCCGCCCGGCGATGCAGCGGATGCTCGCCGCAGCCGTGCGGGAGAGCATCGCCTTCGCGCCGGACGTGGTGGTGCACCACCCGCTGGTGCTCAGCGCGCCGATGGTGGCGGACGCGCTCGGCGTGCCGCGGGTGCTCGTCGAGTTCGCCCCGGTCGCCACGGCGAGCGAGCGGATCCCCGCGGCCGGAGGGCCCACCGCGACCCGCGACCTCGGTGCGGCCAACCGGTTCACCTACGCCGTCCCGCGAGCCGCGGCACGGCTCTTCGACACCGACGTGGCCCGTGCCGCAGCGGAACTGCCGGGCGGCCGTCGTCCCGCCCACCGGACGGCGTCGAGCGCCGTGCTCATGGCCGTCAGCCCCACGCTGCTGCCGCGTCCCGACGACTGGCCGGCGCGGGTGCACCAGACCGGGGCCTGGTACGACGGCGCTGACGAGGCCGGAGCGGACGCGGCGGTGCGCGACTTCCTGCGGGGCGGTCCGTCCGTCGTCGCCTCCTTCGGGTCGATGGCCGTCGGCGACGCGACGGCCCGTGGTGCGGCGGTCGTCGCAGCCGCACGGGCACACGGGCTCCGGGTGTTGCTCGTGACCGGGTGGGGTGGGCTCGCACTGCCGACGGGAGGACCGGACGACGACGTCCTGGCCGTCCGCTCGGTCCCGTTCGACGCGGTCCTGCCGCACGCGACGCTCGTGGTGCACCACGGCGGGGCCGGGACCTCGCACGCGGTCGCCCGGGCGGGTGTGCCGGCGGTCGTCGTGCCCGTCACCGCCGACCAGCCGTTCTGGGCAGCGCAGCTCCACCGCCAGGGTGTCGCCGCCGCCCCGGTCCCGCTGCGCCGTGTGTCGGCCGACACACTCGGGCGCGCGATGGGCGACGCGCTGTCGCGTCGCGGACGTGCGGCCGAGGTGGGGCGGGCCGTGCGGCGGGAACAGGGGGTGCAGCGGGCGGTCGACGTGCTCGAGTCGCTCGGAGCCGGGTCGGCGTCGGACGTCGTGGGCCCGCCGTCGGGGTCGGTGCGGGCATCCGCCGGCGGGCCGTGACGTCCTCAGCCTCGGGCTGCCGTCCGGGGGTGCGCCGCGGGTTGCGCGGCCGTCGGCTGCTCACCCGCGGGTTGCGCGGCCGTCGGCTGCTCACCCGTGGGTTGCTCTGCCGCCGGCTGCTCACCCGAGGGTTGCCCTGCCGTCGGCTGCTCACCCGAGGGTTGCCCTGCCGTCGGCTGCTCACCCGAGGGTTGCCCTGCCGTCGGCTGCTCTGCCGTGGGCAGGAGCCCGAAGGCGCGGAGCTCGGCGTCGGTGAACATCCGTGACCGGGTGAGGAACCGCTTGCCCTCGGGGACCTCGACGGAGAACCCACTGCCCCGACCCTCGACCACGTCGATCGTCAGGTGCGTGTACTTCCAGTACTCGAACTGGGAGCGCGACATGTACACCTCGACCGGAGCCGTGCCCGCCACCTCGAGCGTCCCGAGCAGCACGTCGCCCGGTCCGGTCCGGAACATGCCGACGGGGTAGCACATCGGACTCGAGCCGTCGCAGCAGCCACCCGACTGGTGGAACATCAGGGGGCCGTGCCGGGCGGCGAGGGAGCGCAGGAGCTCCTCCGCCGCCGGCGTGACCGCGACCCGGTCCGGGACCGTCCCGGCGGCGGGGCCGGTCCCCTCGGACCGGCCGACGGTGGCACCGCCGTCCGGCAGCGGCATCAGAAGAACCCCATCGGACCCTCGGCGTACGACACGAGCAGGTTCTTCGTCTGCTGGTAGTGGTCGAGCATCATCTTGTGGTTCTCGCGCCCGACGCCGGACTGCTTGTAGCCGCCGAACGCCGCGCCCGCCGGGTACTGGTGGTAGGTGTTCGACCAGACGCGACCCGCCTGGATGTCACGGCCGGCCCGGTAGAGCGTCGTCGCCTCGCGGCTCCACACCCCGGCACCGAGGCCGTACAGCGTTTCGTTGGCGATCCGGATCGCGTCGTCGTAGCCGCTGAACCGGGTCAGGGCGAGGACCGGGCCGAAGATCTCCTCCTGGAAGATCCGCATCGCGTTGTCGCCCTCGAACACGGTCGGGGTCACGTAGTAGCCGCCGCTGAGTTCGCCGCCGAGGTCGGCGCGCTCGCCGCCGGTGAGCAGCTTCGCGCCCTCCTGCTTGCCGATGTCGATGTAGCTCAGGATCTTCTCGAGCTGGTCGTTCGACGCCTGCGCTCCGATCATGGTCGACAGGTCGAGCGGGTGGCCCTGCTTCACGGCGCGGACACGGTCGAGGCCGTCGGCGACGAACCCGTCGTAGATCTCCTCCGCGACGAGCGCCCGCGACGGGCAGGTGCAGACCTCGCCCTGGTTGAGGTTGAAGAAGGCGAACCCCTCGAGCGCCTTGTCGTAGAACGCGTCTCGTTCCTGGGCGACGTCTGCGAAGAACACGTTCGGGCTCTTCCCGCCGAGTTCGAGTGTCACCGGGATGAGGTTCTGGGAGGCGTACTGCATGATGAGCCGCCCCGTGGTGGTCTCCCCCGTGAAGGCGACCTTCCGGACGTCGGGGTGCTGCGCGAGCGGCGCGCCGACCTCGAAGCCGAACCCGTTGACGACGTTGAGGACGCCGGCGGGGAGCAGGTCCTCGATGAGTCCCAGCAGCACGTGGATGGAGGCCGGCGTCTGCTCGGCGGGCTTGAGCACGACGCAGTTGCCGGCGGCGAGGGCGGGGGCGAGCTTCCACACCGCCATCAGGATCGGGAAGTTCCACGGGATGATCTGCGCGACCACGCCGAGCGGTTCGTGGAAGTGGTATGCGACGGTGTCGTGGTCGATCTCCCCCGTCGAGCCCTCCTGTGCCCGGATCGCCCCGGCGAAGTACCGGAAGTGGTCGATCGCGAGGGGGATGTCGGCGCCGAGGGTCTCGCGGATCGGCTTGCCGTTCTCCCACGTCTCGGCGACGGCGAGCATCTCGAGGTTCTGCTCCATCCGGTCCGCGATCCGGTTGAGGATGTTCGCGCGCTCGGTGACGCTCGTCCTCCCCCACGCCGGGAACGCCTTCCAGGCCGCGGCGACGGCCTTGTCGACGTCCGTGGAGTCACCCCGGGCGACCTCGGTGAAGGTCTTGCCGGTGACCGGGGTCGGGTTCTCGAAGTACTGCCCACCTGTCGGCGGGACGTACTCCCCGCCGATGTAGTGGTCGTACCGGGGGCGGAAGGAGACGAGCGCTCCGTCCTCGCCCGGCGCGGCGTAGGTGGTCGGCGATGCTGCGATGGTCATGGTGGTGCCCTCTCGACGACGGTGTCGACGGCGCACGGTCTGCGCGCCTCGGTCGGGAGGCTACGACCGCCGAGGTTGCACCCGGTTGCGAGCAGTCCGGTCCGACGGGGGCCCCGGTATGGTCGGGTGCATGGGGATGCAACACCCGCTGGTGGACGGGACCGGTGACGGCTACGTGGTCAGCGAGACCGTCGGGCCGATCGTGGCCCTCACGCCGATGCGTGCCGACCTCGTCGTCCAGGCCACGGCCGCCGGACTGCGGGTGGTGTTCCTCACCCCCGAGACCACCCGGCTGACCGAACCCTTCCGGCAGGTCCTCGACGCGGCCGACGGACGCTGGGTCGTCCGGTCGGCCGAGGGCGCGCTCCGTGACGGGTCGACCGGTACGGCGCTGCTGGGAGTGGCCGACGCCTTCCGCGCTCCGGGGACGACCGACGCCGTCGACCCGCGCTACCTCGAGCTCCCTCGTCCGGAGCAGGTGCAGTTCGTGGTGTCGGCGTCGATCCGACACCGCGCCGACGCCGGAACGCGTCTCGGACGTGCGTGGGAGACCTTCGCGGCGCTCGGACCCGGCTCGACACCGGCCGGGTGGGGCACCCACGAGCCGGTCGAAGCCGACTGGGACAAGGACACGCTGACGGCGGCGGCACGCGGCAGGATGCCGGCGGACGCGCGGTTCGTCGTCGTCGGGGACGCCGGCGCACCACTCGCCGGTTCGGTGACCGCGCGACGGACCGAGCACGGTGTCGAGGAGGTCGTGGCCGGCCTCGTCGGCGTCGGAGCACCGGGGACCCCGGAGGTGCAGCGCGCGCACGACGCCGCGACCGTGCTCCTCGCCGACCTCTGCAGCACGGCCCTCCCGCTCGTCGCGCTCGTCTTCGCGCGGGTCGGGTCACGAGACCTGACCCTCCGACCGGTGCTCGAGCAGGAGCCGGAGCCGGTCGCGATGCTGCTCGGAGCACCCGCCGTGCGGGGGCTCGGGCTCGACATCGACGAGATGCGGGATCGCTTCGGCGCCGAACGCGTCGGTCGCCCGCGCGTCCCGTCGCTCGTCCTGCGGTTCCGGGACGGACCGTCGCGCCCGGACGCCACCGGGTGGGAACGCCTGCGACCGGTCGTCGACCACCTCGGACGCGATGCGGTCGAACGCCTCACCGGCCGCGACTTCGGTGCGGCACGGTCAACCGGACCGGAGGGAGACGACGATGCCTCGTGAGATGACCGTCCTCGGTCCGACGCTCGTCGGCGACGCCGAGTTCCGTCCGGCCGCCGAAGCCGTCGGCCACGGTGTCGGTCTGCGTCTGGCACGCGACGGACTCGTCGGGCGGTTCTCCGACGCCGAGGGCCGTCTCGTCGCGACGGTGCAGCACCCCCGCCGGGTCCGCTCGGAGTCGGAGGTGCGCCGACTCCTGTCTGACATCGTCGAGCTCCCCGCCCAGGCCGAGGGCGGCGGCTGGTGGTGGACCGACGTCTTCGTGCCGCTCCACGACGAGGACGACGGGACGACGCTCCTGGGCGCCGAACCGCTCGGGGTCGCGCTCGCGCGGTCGATCGCCGAGCACGCGGGTGGTGTGCTCTCCGGATCGGACGAGCAGCGCTCCTGAAGGGGAGACCCTCGTCACGGCTGCGGGCGCGCTCTGGCCGTCCGTTCCGGTCGGAGCTGCACCAGGGGTAGCCTCTGCCCCGTGGACCTCACTCCCTCGCACGCCTTCCTGCAGGCCGTCGCGGTCCTCCACCGGCGCGGATGGGAATCCGTGCGCGTGTTCACCGAGCTGTACGAGATCGGCGACTGGCGCTGCTGGCTCCATGCTTCGGGATGGCGATCAGGAAGACGACCGTTCCGACTCGGCCTGTACATCGGCGCCGACGACTGGGAGATGCCGTTCCCCCACGATCCGTCGGCCTCGATGACGCCAGACGAGATCGCCGACGCCCTCGAACTCGACCTCGACGCGCGCGGGCGTGAGCCGGATCCAGAGTACGGCCCCTGGTACGCCGAACTCATCCGACAGTGCTCGCCGAACCTGTTGCCCCTGTGGCGAGGCGGCGGCGTCCGTCCGAACGTCGTTCCGAGTGCGATGAGCGCGGACGGCGAGATCGTCGTGCTCGACCTCCCGCCGGAACCGCCAGAACCAGCCCGTTCGACCGGTACGCGTTCCTGAGCAGACGACCGTCGGCAGGACCGCATCCCTGGGTCAGCGCGCCCACTCCGGGACGTACCGTTCCGCGCGCCCCTGCGCGATGAACTCCGACCGCCAGGCTTCGAGGCCCGGCGCTGGTTCGGCGTCCGTCCGAGCAACGCGCGGATCGGGCGCGCCGAAGTCGAGCCGGTCGTCGTAGACGAACGAGTACGAGAACGACCCCGCTGAGGTCAGGTGCAGTTCGGCACCGATCCACGTCCCCTTGTCCGGGACGGCTGCGGCCTGCCGGAGTGCACGGAACTCATCGACCATCGGGTCTGGGACCGGCACCGCGACGGCCTGGCCGCCGGACTCGACGCGACCCCGCGTGGTGTGCTCGCTCCCGCAGAACGCCACGAAGAAGTCGGCCGTCTCGAACGCAGGCCCCTGCATCAGCCACCGGTGAGCGTTCCCCGCGAGGGTCGTCTGTACTTGCTGCGCGGCGACCAAGGACCCACCCGGCGCGGGCTCGGGCGCCGCAGGCCGCTGATCCGCAGCGCCCGTCGCCGGCGCGAACAGCTCCGCAGGGATCTGCGGGCGCAGGTGTGCGACCAGGCCGATCGGCAGGTGGAGTTCCTGCGGCCCGGGGTTGACGAGCACACCGTGGTCCGGATCGGCCAACTCGATGACCCGCGCTCCGTTCAACACGACGACCTGGTTTGCCGTCGGCAGGTCCACCTGCAAGCTGTGCTGCTCCCCGGTGAAGACCACGAGTGCCGGTCCGTCGTCGAAACGCTTCGCGATCGGGAACGCCGTGTCACCGTCGATGTTCATCGGCACGAGGAGCGGGCTGCTCATGAAGTGGTTCACGAACGCACCGAGCGACGACGGGTCCACGAGTGCCTGCTCGAGCTGGGCGTCGAGCTCCGGGTTCTCCATGCCGCTCACTGCTCGAACCGCCGTGCGAGCTGCCAGTCCACCAGGTCCGTGATCGCGTCCGTCACGTCGTCCTCCGCCCCTTCAGGACCGTTCGACGAACCCAACTCCGCCGCGAGCGCAGCACACGCCGACTCGTCTTCGACGAACCGGGTGAGCAGGGCGTTCGTCGCCGTCTCGGCAACCTGCTCCAACGCACGGTCGTCCGCCTCCCGTCGCAGCAACTCCGTCGCCGGGGTCTCCGCACGCAGTGCCCGCACGATCTCCTCGGACACGGCATCGAACACCGCCGACCACCGCGCCGACGACGCCAACTCGGCGCGCAACGGCGGCCACGTCGGCGCCGCAGCGATCGCCCGCTCGACGGCAGCATGGTCCCCGGATGCTCGCTCCGCGTCCTCGCTGCCGACCAGCTCTCGCAACCACGTCGGCACGTACTGAGGCGACCGAGGGTGCCGCTGCAACTCGTCCGCCCAGGACTCGTCGAGGGGCATGGTCAAGTCCATTTCCGCCGGGTCCAGGTCCGGAACCATCTGGTCGAAGAAGACCCGGTCCTGCCAGTTGTAGGACACTTCGGCCTCCACAGGCTCCCGCATCAGGTTGATCTTCATCGAGAACCACGTCCCGCGTTCCTGGCTCGCACAGGAGTCGTGGAAGGCCCACCACTTCCGTGTGAATGCGAGCGCGGGCCAGAGCACCCCGGTCGATCCGTCTGGACGAACGAACTTGCCGACGACGGAGGCTTCAGGGCCGACGAAGGCACCCTCGAACTGCGCGGAGACCCAGTCCTCCTGGGCCAGAAGGTTCCGGGTTGCTTCCACCAGGGTGGCTTCGTCGTCCGGTGTTCCTGTGCTCACGTCACTCCTGGTCGTTGATCACGGTGTCGGGATGTTGCTGAACGGTCGGACACGGAGCGGTCCGTCTCCGACCTGCCACCTCACATCGTACAAATCGGGTCGAAGGTTCTTGCCCGCATACTCCAAGTTGACCTCGACTCTGACGGACTTCCCTGAATCGATCGCCGCCGCCCACTGGTTCTCGAGTGCCTTGTACGAGCCGAGGTTGACCTTGCTCCACTGCGCGGTGAGGTTGATGCCTTCACCGGGACCACCGAACAGGGTGGCGAAGATGTGACCGCCGTGGTCGACGTCGAGGCGGTCATCGCCACCTGCGGTCTTCTGCTGACCGCCGTGCCGGTTCCGGTCCTCGAGCTGCTTGACCACCTGGTCGAGGTGGCCCTCGGCGTGGACGACCCGCGCGTGCTCGTCGGTCTCGTAGACCCACTTGCCGCCGTCGATCTCGTAGCGCGTGTTCGGCTCGATCGCCTTGTGGTAGAGGTCGGTGTTCCAGCCACCCTTGGCACCCGAATCGAACTGCAGCACCGTCCGCTCGACCCCGTCCTTCCCGACGTGGGTCGTCGGCGACGGGTCGTGGGCGCCGGTCCCGTCCGCGGACTGCGGAGGCTGCGACTCGTCGTGCGCCGACGACGGCGCATCGTCGCGCCCGGTGACCGGAGACTCATCACGAGCGCCCGCAGGACTGTCGTGCTGCCCAGCCGTCGGAGCGTCACCGCGATCCGCCGCCGGAGCGTCGCCGTGCCCGGCGGTGGGGGCGTCACCACGTTCACCGGTCGGAGCGTCACCCCGCTCAGCCGCCGGAGCGTCACCACGACCAGCAGCCGGAGCATCATCCCGCGCGACCGACGGCGCATCGCCCCGCTCAGCCGCCGGAGCGTCACCGCGACCAGCAGCCGGAACGTCACCACGACCAGCAGCCGGAGCATCATCCCGCGCGACCGACGGCGCATCGCCCCGCTCAGCCGCCGGAACGTCACCACGACCAGCAGCCGGAACGTCACCACGACCAGCAGCCGGAGCATCATCCCGCGCGACCGACGGCGCATCGCCCCGCCCCGCGGTCGGGCTCTCGCCGCGCGGCGCCTCGACGTGCGGAGCCGGAGCGGGATCCGCATGCGTCGTCGGCACGTCGACCTTGCCGGCATCGCCCGCCAGGTCGACGCTCGTCGTCGGCAGGTCGCCCTCGCGCGCGATCTTCGCGACGTCGCCCGCGTCGACGCCCTTCCCGAGGTTCGCCAGGTCCCCGACGGTGACGCCCTTCGCCGCGTTCACGAACTCGTCAGCACCACGGGCAGCCCGCGCCGCGTCGTCCGCGAACCCACCGGCGCGCGCGACGTCACCCGCGGCGTCGGCAGCCGCAGCGGTCGCGTGGGCGCCCGCACTGGCCTCGCCGGCCCCCGGGATGAACATCGTGCCGATGTTGAACGCGCTCGCACCGAAGGTGCCGCCGGGGTCGTCGACCCACGACTGCGCCGGGTTGTAGCCGTCCCACGAGGAGGCTTCCCACCACTGCTCGGGCAGCTTCAGCCCGACGAGTCCGCCGACGGTGTCCGCCAGGGCGGTCGTGTCGTCGTGGCCCCAGTCGGACAGGAACTGCTGGGTGTCCTTCGGCAGGAAGTCACCGATCGGGGTGTTGCCGAGGGTGTTCACGACCGTGCCCACCGGGGACAGCGCCGAGGCGAGGTGGCCCAGCCCGAGCCACGAGCCCCCGTAGGTCTGTCCGGCGCGGTCCCAGGCGTCGTCGACCATGTCCTTCCGCCCGACGACCGCACCGACGATCGCCTCGGAGAACCACGGGACCCCGGTGCCGTCCCAGCCGAGGAGCAGCGAACTGAGCCCCTTCGCCATCCCGCCAAGGCCGTCGACGACGACGCCCTTGACGAGGTGCGCCGGGAAGCCCGCGGCCTTCTCACCGCAGGACTCCTTGCGGTCCCCGGTCGAGCCCCAGGGCGTGTCGATGTCCTGCTCGCCCGCCCACGGCATCGACGCCTCGGCCTCGGCCATGATCTGCTGCGGCGACTTCTGGCCGGTCCCGGGCAGCGGTGCGAGGCAGGCGGCGCCGAGGATCGCGTTCGCGCACTGCTGCTGCGCGGCGAGCCACTCCTCGGCCAGGTCGGCGCCGCGTCGGATCAGCCGGTTGTTCTCGTCGACCATGTCGGGGTCCTGGTCCCAGGACGTGATCTCGACCTTGGTCCCCGTGAGCAGGCTGACGCCCATGGTGCTGACCGCCTGGGAGGCGATCACGTAACCGTCCTCGGAGTCCTGCCACCGCGGCTGGAAGTTCTTCGCGCGGTGGACGAAGTCCTCGGCCTCGGTCTTGAGGGCGTCGAGCTTCGTCTTGATCTGCGCGAGGGTCTCGGCGTAGGTGGTGAGCGCCGTGGCCACCGAGGACAGTCCGTCCCCCAGCGTGGTGGTGGCGGTGCCGACGGGCGTCATCACGGAGTACAGGTGCTCGGCACCGTCGGACTGGTACGAGCCGGAGATCGCCTGCCAGGCGCGGACGGTGTCACCGCCGCCCGTGCTCACGGTCGAGGCGAGGGTCGCGAGCGTCGAGGCCCCGGAGGACACCGCAGCGGCGTCGATCTTCGCGCCCGGCAACGCGTCCGGGACGATGAGGCTCACTGCGCGACCCCGAGGATCGAGAGGTCACCGTTCGCCGCCGCACGGCCCGCGTTCGTCTCCATCGTGGCGGCGATGTCCTCGTCGCCGTGGACGACCGCGTTCGTCGCCGCGACGGCACCGTCGATCGCCGCCGGCACGTGGCGCGTGATCGTCGTGACGTTCCCCGACATCGCGTCGAAGAACTTCGACAGCGCGCCGTTGATCAGCTCGGACTGGGCGCCCGTCGCGACGGTCTGCACGGTGCCGTCGATCTTGCCGAGCGCGTCCATCACGGGCTGGCTCTTGGACGCGACGTCCGTCAGGACGCTCTTCACCCCTGCGGGGTCGACTCTGTACGTCATGGCTCACCTCTCACGCCGTCGGCCAGGACGGCCGAAGGACGTGGACTCGCCGTCGGCCAGGACGGCCGAAGGACGTGGACTCGCCCTCGGCCAGGACGGCCGAAGGACGTGGACTCGCCCTCGGCCAGGATGCCGAGGGATGCGGAATCGGGTCGTCAGCCGATGCTGTCGACGGCGCTCTTGGCCTTCTGGACGGTCTGCTGCGCGGTCTGGTCGGTGGACTGCAGCGAGGTGCGGAGGGTCGAGATGATGCCCCGGACCTCGGTCGCCGCGTTCTTCCAGCGGAGTTCCTTCGACTGGTACTCGTCGGACACGCCGTCGGCCTGGTAGTCGCTCATCGCGGCGCGCACGTCGGCGTCGCGCTGGTCGATCAGCGCCTCGAGCTGCGCGGCGAGCCGGTTGAAGTTGTCCTGGGCGCTCTGCGACGCGGCGACGTCGTAGTCGCGGCGGTCTGCCTGGTTCCCTGCCATGGTCGTCCCCCTCGTCTCAGTGACCGGCGCCGAAGCGCGCTGCGTCGAAGTTCACGGTGCCGGCCGCCTGCGTGGCGTCGTCCGCCATCTGCTGGTCGCCCTGGCCGAACGCGGTGTCCATCCCGCCGATGCCGCTGAGGACCGCGGCGAGTGCCGCGTTCAGCTCGTTGGCGACCTGGTCGGACTGTGCCTTGAAGCGGTCGAACGCCGCACGGCCCGCACCGTTGAACTTGCCCTGGAGGGGTTCGGCCGCGGCGAGCAGTGCCTTGACCTGCGCGCCGAGGTCCTGCGAGGCGCTCCCCGTCCTCTTGCCGAGCTGACCGAGTGTGTCGGCCCCCATCGCGAACTTCACGTCGTCTTCCCCTCGATCGGTCGTGCGTCCCTGGTTCAGCGAGCAATTGTCGTCGATCCCCACCCCCCGTGCAAGGGACACACGCTGAACCTGGACGATGGTTCAGGGCGTCCGCGGTCCGGCCGGACCGCGGACGCCCTCGGGGCCGGCCCTGCGCGCGGCCGGACTGCTAACGTCGGACGCCTGCAACCACGCGGATCCACGGGGAGGAACCGATGCCGAGCGCGCTCGTCGGCTCGTTGAGCTGTGCACGGTGTTCCCGCATCCTCGCGTCCGGTGAGCGGTTCTGCACGCGGTGCGGCGCCCCGCAGGTCGCCGCCGCAGGCGGTGCCGCGACGTCGACCGCAGCCGGTCTGCTCACGGGGGTCGTGCCCGCGAACGCGACCCGACGGCGGACAGCGGTCCTCGTCGACGTCCTGGCCACGGTCCTCCCGGCCGTCGCCGTGGCGCTGGCCGCGCCGTCCGCGGAGCCGGCCACGCGCACCGCCTGGGGCGTCGCCACGGCGGTCCTGGTGCTCGTCGCGCAGCTCGTCGCGACGGCCCGGTCGGGACGCACCGTCGGGCTCGCGGTGTGCCGAGCCCGCCGTGTCGACGTCCTCACCGCACTCCCACCGGCACCGCTCACGGCCGTCCGCGGTGCGCTCGTCCCGTGGTCGGCTCCCGCCACCATCACCGCCGACCTGCGGCGTGGGCGCGACCCGCTCACCCCGGCGCGGGTCCCGCTGGACCGTCAGGAGCTCGGATCGGCGGTCGTACCCGTCGCGACGGGGCCGGCCGAGGGGCGCCGCGCCGCTCGGACGCGACCGCCGGCGGGGACCGCGACGCACGCCGCCGGACAGCCGGACACCATCGGACAGGGTTCGGCCGGGAGCAGTCGTCGTGGCGGTCGGGACACCGCCCGCCTGCTCGACGTCCGGCTCGTCCCCGGCACCGGGGACGCGATCGTCGTCCGGGGCACCGTCCTGGTGGGTCGGCGACCCGAGTCCGACGCCCCGGACGTGACGGTGCTGGCGCTCCCGGACATCGCGCGGACCCTGTCCCGGAACCACGCGGTGCTCGAGTGGGCCGACGAGCTGCTCTGGGTGACCGACCTGCACACCACGAACGGCACGACCATCACGTCACCCGAGGGGACCGTGCAACCGCTCGTCCCCGGGCAGCGCACCGCTGCGGCCCTGGGGTGGCGGGTCGAGCTCGGTGAGCGCACCTACACCGTGACCGCCGGCACCCGGGCCGTGCCCGCGGTCCCGCGACCCGACCACGAGGAGACGACGGCACGTGCCTGACAACGACGACACGATCCTGCTCGAGTCCGTCCGGACCCACCGGGTGCGGCTGCGCGGTGCGTTCCTCATCGGTGGGCTCGACGAGCGCCGATCCGTGAACGACAACGTCCGGCGGCTCATCGGGAGCGTGGTCCTCGCGGCCGTGGTCTGCGCGGGCTGCGTGGGGACCGCCTTCGTCCTCGGCGCCATCCGCGACGGGCAGGTCGGGGGTGCGACGACGACGGTGCCGTCGAGCCCCGCGACCCCGGCGAGGGCCGCCGGAGCGGCCACGTCCCACGGGAGCGCGGCGTCCGCCGAAGCCGTTGGGGCGGCCGCAGCCACAGGGTCCGCCGCCCCCGTCGGTCCCGCCACGTCGGGAGGAGACCGGTGACCGACTTCACGCGCCTCACCGTCGTCGGTGCCACGCGCCGCGCGACGCTCGTCATCCCGAGCGACGAGACCCTCGGCTCGCTCGTCCCCCGCCTCGTGGAGCTGCTCGACGAGCGCGTCGCCCCGGTGGCGCGACCGCTGACCCTCCTGCGCGCGACCGGCGAACAGCTCGACACCACCGCGACCGCCGCCGAGCAGGGCGTGCTCGACGGCGAGGTGCTCCGGCTGCTCCGCCTCGACGAGGCACCGCCGCCGCCCGAGGTCAGTGACGTCACGGACGCCGTGAGCGACGCGCTCGGGGCGCGGGCCGGGCTCTGGGACGCCCGGGCTCGGCTCCTCGTCGGCGCCGTCGGGACCGGCGCGCTGACCCTCGCCGCCGGCACCACCGCGCTCGGCGCTCCCGGGCTCGGGGCCGTCCCGGCGGTCGCCTGGCTGGTCTGCGTGCTCGGCGGCACCGGGATCGCCCTCGCCGGCGCCCGCACGGTCGCGTGGACGCTGCTCGGCGCGGCCCTCGGTCTCGCCGTGCCCGCGGCAGCCGACCTGGAGGCGCTGCTCACCTCCTCCGGTCCGTCCGGCTCGGTGACACCCGCCCTCGCCGCGCCGGTCGCGACGCTCGTCTGGCTCGCGTTGTTCCTGGTCGCCGGGCTCGGGCGCCGCTCCGCGTCGGCCGCGCTCGGCTCCGCCGTTGGCGTCGTCGGCGCGGGTGCCGCGACGTTCCTCGCCCTGACACCGATGACCGCGGCCGAGGGCGCGGGCGTCCTCGCCACGGCAGCCGTCGTCGTGGTCGGACTGGTCCCCTGGTACGCGATGTCCCTCTCCGGGCTCACCGGCCTCGACGACCAGGTGATCGCCGGCCGCCTGGCACAGCGCAGCACGGTGCTGACCACCGTCGACCGCGCCTACCGGACGCTCACCTGGTCGACGTTCGCCGTCGCGTCGACGCTCGGGATCGCACTCGTCGGTGTGGCGGGCGGACCGGGACCCTGGGCACCGTGGCTGGGGGTGGCGCTCGTCCTCGTGACCGTCCTCCGCACCAGGGCGTTCCCCCTCGCGACCCAGGTCGGAGCGCTCTGGGCCGCGGTCCTGCCCGGCGTCGTGGTCGGCGTATCCCGGCACCTGCACGGGACCGACGGTGTCCTCGGCACCGCGGTGCTGACGGGGCTCGCGGTGGTCGTCGCCCTGCTCGTGCTCGTCACCCCGGCGCGACACCAGCGTGCATCCCTCCGACGGCTCGGCAACGTGCTCGAGACGCTCTCGGTCGTCGCGCTCGTCCCGCTCCTGCTCGGCGTGTTCGGCGTCTACGAGCAGCTCCTCGGGGCGTTCTGATGGGCGCGCTCGGTTCGCTCGTCCGCTCTGCGCCGGCGGCCGTGTTCGGAGCCACCGCAGCGCGGACCAGCGTGCTGCGGGACGCCGACCGCGCGGTCCGGGCGCCCCTGGCGCTCAGCCGACGGGTCGGCTTCGTCCAGCTCACCGGCGGTGTCGGCGCGTCCACCACGGCCGCCCTCGTCGCGAACCTCGTCGCGCACCGCCGCTCGGGACCGGTCCTCGGGGTCGACGCGGCGGCCGGCGGGCGGTCGATGCTGTGGCACGCCGGGCTGCCCGACACGGCCGCGCAGGGGACGGACCCCCGCCGCCTCGACCCGGTCAGCACCGCCGACGCCACCGCGGGGCTCGTCCGCGCCGGATCCGGGCTGTACGCGCTCGACGTCCGTCCGACGCCGGTCGACGACGAGCAGGGTGCGCCGCCGCGCCAGGCGACCGAGTCGGCGTGGGCCGATGCCGTCGCGCCCGTGACGCGCTTCTTCGACGTGGTGTGCACCGACTGGGGCGTCCGGCCGCCGGGCGTCGACCTCACCGCGGTGGCGTACGCCAGTCACGCGGTCTGCCTGGTCGCCCGGAGCGAGCGGGTGTCGCTCGAGCGCGCGGTCGCCGTGGTCGAGGCCGTGCGGTCGCTCGAGCACGCCCCGGTCGTCGTGGTCGCGGCCGTCGACCTCGGCGGTGGTGGGTCGCAGGCCGTCGACGCCGTCCGCTGGCCGCCGGGCACGGTGTTCGCGGTGCCGACGGACCGTGCGCGCCGCAGCGACGTGCCGCGGTCCAGCCGCGACCTCACCGTCGCGACCCGCACCGCCCACGTCCGCCTCGCCGCCGCGCTGCTCACACCCGGGAGGACCGCACGATGACCCGTCGCCTCGTCCACCGCCCGACGCGCGTGAGCCGACCGCTCCGCGAGGAGCCGACCGAGCACCTCGCTCCCCCGCCCGCGCTCCCGGAGGGGCCCGTCGGCGGCATCCCCATCCAGACGCTGCTGCCGGTCGTCGGCTCGCTGTCCTCGATCGTGATGATCGTGGTGCTCCGGAACGCGAACCCGGTGTTCATGGTGATCGGCGCCGTGGTCCTCGTCGTCGCACTGGTCGGCGGCGTCGGCATGGCGCTCTCGCAGCGCGGCAACCAGGCCAGGACCCGACGGTCCCAGCGTGAGCGCTACCTCGACTTCCTCGAACGGACCCGCACCGAGATGCGGGCGCGGGCGCGCGAGGTCCGGGCGAAGGCGACCGTGCTCAACCCCGAACCCGACGCCCTGGTCGAGGTGGTCCGCGACCCGGCACGGCTGTGGGAGCGCCGCCGCGGCCACGACGACTTCCTGCGGGTCCGCACCGGGCTCGGGGACGTACGGTGGTTCGACCTCGTGCTGCCCGACGACGACAACCCCGTGCAACCGTTCGACCCGATCATGCTCGACGAGGCGAGCACCGTGGTCCGGCACTACGCCACGGTCGCGGGCATGCCGGTCACGGTCGACCTCGACCGGGCCGGGCACGTCGCCGTGATCGGCGACCGCGCCCGGGTCCTCGAGGTGGCCCGCGGCATGATCGCGCAGCTCGCAGCGTTCCACTCCCCCGAGGACTTGCACCTCGCCCTCGTGCACCCGGCGGGGGTCGCCGACGACTGGCGCGGCTTCGACCTCCTGCCGCACGCGGTCGACGACGAACTGCTCGACGGCGACGTGCCCGCGCGCCGCATCGCTCCGGACGTGCCCGCCCTGCTCGGTGTCGTCGGCGGCGAGCTCGCGGACCGGGCGCAGTTCGCGGCGACCGCGAAGCGCAGCGCCGGAACGAGCGACCAGGCCGAGAACTCCCGGCTCGTCGTGTTCGTCGACGACCACGGGCACGTCGCCTCCGACCTGCCGGTACCCGACGCCGACCTCGGGCTCGCCGACCTGCAGGTCACGACCGTGCACCTGCTGTCCGACCGCCTGCACGAGCCGTCGGACGTCACGGTGCGCGTGGTCGTCGACGACGAGGTGGCGACCGTCACCGACGCCCGGCGCGAGGCCGACGGCGAGGTCGTCGAGACGCGCTTCCGCACCGACCGTGTCCCGGCGTCGACCTTCGAGACGCTCGCACGCGAACTCGCCCCGCTCCGGCTCAGCCTGACCGCGCAGGACGCCGCGGAGTCCACCGAGGGCATCGGGATCGCCGAGCTCCTCGGCATCGAGGACGTCACCGAGGTCTCGCCCGAGCAGGTCTGGCTGCCGCGGTCGCCCCGCGATTTCCTCCGCGTCCCGATCGGGCTGGACGACTTCGGCGCCCCGGTGCTGCTCGACCTCAAGGAGTCGGCGCAGCTCGGGATGGGGCCGCACGGCATCTGCATCGGGGCCACGGGCTCCGGCAAGTCGGAGATGCTCCGCACGCTCGTCCTGGGGCTGGCGCTGTCGCACTCGCCCGAGGACCTCAGCATGGTGCTCGTCGACTACAAGGGCGGTGCCGCGTTCGCCCCGTTCGCCGGGTTGCCGCACGTCGCGGGCATCATCGACAACCTCGAGGACGACGCCGGGCTCATCGAACGTGCCCGCGCGTCGATCGCCGGCGAGGTGGTCCGACGCCAGCGGGTGCTCCGCGACGCCGACAACGCGCCGTCGATCACGCACTACCGGGAGCTCCGCACCCAGCGTCCCGACCTCGCCCCGCTCCCGCACCTGCTCCTCGTGATCGACGAGTTCGGCGAACTGCTCACCGCCGAGCCCGAGTTCATCGAGCTGCTCATGACGATCGGCCGCATCGGTCGCTCGATCGGCGTGCACCTGTTGCTGTCGAGCCAGCGCATCGAGGCCGGTCGTCTCCGCGGCCTCGACACCTACCTGTCGTACCGGCTCGGGCTCCGGACGTTCTCCGAGGCCGAGAGCTCGACCATCCTCGACCGCCCGGACGCCTTCCACCTCCCCGCGATCCCGGGCTACGGCTACCTCAAGGTCGACACGTCCGTCTACCGTCGGTTCCGTGCCGGGTACGTGTCCGGCCCGGTCGAGGCGAGCGCCGCGCGGACCGAGGCGTCGACACGCCCCGAGCCGGTCCTCCTGCCCGTCTTCAACACGCTCGCCGCGGAGCAGGACCCGTCGCGGTCCGCCGCCGAGCCGGAGCTGCGCCGACCGCAGACCGGCCGCGCGCTCGTCGACGAGGCCGTCGAGCGCCTGCTCGACGCCGACCGGACGACGCGACCGATCTGGTTGCCGCCCCTGCCCGGCCGGTTGGCACTTTCCCGTGTCGTGACCGAGCGGGTCGAGGGCACCCCGGCACTGCGGATCCCGCTCGGGTTGCTCGACGACCCGTCCGACCAGGCGCAGCGTCCCTGGTCCCTCGACCTGACCCGTGCGGGCGGCCACGCGGCGGTCATCGGGGCTCCGCAGTCCGGCCGGTCGACGATGCTCCGGTCGGTCGCCGCCGCGACGGCCCTGACGACGACCCCGCAGCAGGTGAGCATCTACGGGCTCGACCTGACCGGCAGCGGCCTGGCGCGCATCGAGGGCTTCCCGCACGTCGGCGGCGTCGCGACCCGCGCCGACCCGGCCACGATGCAGCGGCTCCTCGAGGAGCTGCAGCTCATGCTCGCGACCCGCGAGCGGGTGTTCCGCGTGCACGGCGTCGACTCGCTCGACGCCCTCCGTGCCCGACACGCCGACGGTGACCTGCCGGAGCTCCCGAGCGCGGAGGTCGTCCTGCTCGTCGACGGGTACGGCGCCGTGCGGGACGAGTACGAACGGTTCGAGCCGATGATCGCGGAACTGCTGCAACGCGGCTCCGGTCTCGGCGTGCACGTCGTGGTCACACTGACCCGGTGGAACGAGCTGCGCATGGCCGTCCAACCGCTCGTCGGCACCCGTGTGGAACTCCGACTGAACGACCCCGCCGACTCGGTCGTCGAGCGCAAGCTGTCCCAGACGATCCGCCCGGACCAGCGCGGCCGGGCGATCACCGAGGAGCGTCGCTTCGTGCAGCTCGCCCTGCCGGTGATGGAGGACGTCGAGGACGACGAGGTCGCCGACGCGCTCGAGGCCCTCGCCCGCCGGGCGGCGGCGAGCTGGAGCGGGCCCGGTGCCGCGCCGATCCGCCTGCTCCCCAGCGACTACGAGCCGTCCGACCTCCCGGACCCGTTCGAGGAGCCCGACCGCGTGCCGTTCGGCCTCCGGCAGGACACCATGCAGCCGGCGTTCCTCGAGCTCGCGGACCGCGACCAGCACCTGCTCGTCTTCGGCGACTCGCGCTCCGGCAAGACCACGCTGCTGCGCGGTGTCGTCGAGGGTCTGGTCGACCGCCACGCCCCCGACGAACTCGTCGTCGCGGTGATGGACAGCCGCGGCGGCCTGACGGACGTCTGCCCGGACGACTACCTGGGCGGCCAGGCGACCAGCGCGCTCGAGGCGCGGTCCCTCGCCGCCGCCATCGCTGAGGAACTCGCGAAGCGGCAGGCCTCGAGCGACCGCAGCGCCGGTCCGCGGATCGTGGTCGTGGTCGACGACTTCGACATCCTCGCCAGCGGCGGCACGCAGCCGTTGGAGCCGCTCCTGCCGTACCTCCCGTCCGCCCGGGACCTGCGGCTGCACGTCCTCGTCGCCCGTCCGGTCGCGGGACTCCAGCGGGCGTTGTTCGACCTCACGCTCCAGGCGCTGCGCGACACCGGCGGCAGCACGTTCCTCATGTCCGGCGAACGGAGCGAGGGGCAGATCGCGCCCCAGGTGTACGCCGAGCCGATGACCCCGGGCCGCGGACGCATGCTCCGCCGCGGTGAACGCGCGTTCATCGCCCAGGTCGCGCACTTCGGTGCCCCCGACCGGACCGGGGGCGAGGCATGACGACCGCGCCCGTCCCGGTCCGCATCGTCGTCGCCGGCACGGCCGGCGGCGTCGGCACGACCACCGTCGCCGCCCTGCTGTTCGAGGCGCTCCGGCGGGCGTCGACCGTCGGAGCACCGGTGCTGTACGACCACTCCGGCGGTGACCTCGGCCTCCGCCTGCCCAACGGCGACGACGTCTCGGCCGTGGACGACACCGTCGCGGTGCACGACGCCGGCCCGCACGCGATGCGGGGCGGGCTCGACGCGCTCACGTCCCCGTCGGACCTGCTCGTGGTCGTCGCGCCGGCGAACGCCGTGGGTCTCGCCGATGCCGACCTCCTGGTCGAGGCCGCGGCGCGACGGTCGGGCCTGACCGCGGCGACACGGATCGTCGTCGTCGTCAGCGCCGCGACCGGTGATGCCCTCCGCGGGAGCGCGGTCGAGGCGTTCCGCGCGCGGCACCACCACGCCGCGGTGCTGCGACTGCCGGCCGACCCGGCGCTCGCGGTCGGCGGCCGCATCCCGTCCTCACGCCTGACGGCGAGCACCCGACGGGCCCTCGCCGAGTTCGACCGCCGCACGGTCGGGTTGCTCGCGACGCAACGCCGGGGCGGTCCCGCGGGTACCGTCTGAACCGCCGTCACGAGCAGGAGGAGCCCCACGTGGACACCCGTGCCGTCCGGACGTTCCGGGCCTTCGTCGTCACCGCCGCCGTGGTGGCCCTCGTGCTCGGGGTCGTCGCGATCACCTGGCCGCGGCCCACCCTCGTGGTCGTCGCGCTGCTCTTCGGCGTGTACCTCGTCGTGGCCGGAGCGATGCGCGTCTTCGCGGCCGCACGCGGGCACGGGACGGCACCGGTCTGGCGGTGGACGACGGGCGTCGTCGGCGGGGTCGTCGGACTGGCGGGCCTCGTGACGCTCCTCGACCCGTTCGTGCCGCTCGTCGCCTACGCCGTCCTCGCGGGGATCGCGTTCCTCGTCGAGGGCGTGGCGTCGCTCGTCGGCGCGGTGGTGGGGCACCCCGGCTCGTCGCGGCTGCCGACCACCGTGAGCGGGGTCCTGTCCCTGCTGTGCGGCGTCGCGGTGCTCGCGGCACCGGGTGTCGCGCTCAGCGTGTTCGTCGTCGTGGCCGGGACCGCCCTCGTGGTCGTGGGCGCCGCGACGCTGCTCCTGCTGCCACCGCGGGCCGCGGCCCGCCGCTGACGACGGCGGACCGGCCGCCCGGCACGCACCGCGTGGACGGGAGGCACGGCACCAGCCCGCCACGCGCCTCCCGACCGCCGCCCCGTCACCGACGGGAGGCGCGACACCAGTCCGCCACGCGCCTCCCGACCGCCGGTCCGGAGCCTCGGGCACCCCGCGCCGGTCACGCCGCGCAGGTCAGGCCGCGCCGGTCCCGAACAGCAGCCCGAGCAGGTACGTCACGACCGCCGCACCGAAGCCGATCCCGAGCTGCCGCAGCGCCCGGCGGAGCGGCGACGCGCCACTGAGCACCCCGACCACGGCGCCCGTGCCGAGCAACGCGATCCCGACCAGCACCGCGGCGACCGCGATCGCGGGCCACCCCTCGAGGCCGAACAGGTACGGCAGCACCGGGATCACCGCGCCCGAGGCGAAGAAGCAGAAGCTCGACAGCGCCGCGCTCGTCCCGGTCCCGACCGCCTCGTGGTCCTCGGACGTCCGCACCGGACCGGTCGACGCTCCGCCGGTGAGCCCAGCGAGCACGTCCGCCGCGTGCGCCTCCGCCTGCTCCTCCGGCATCCCGCGCGCCCGGTACACGAGGGCGAGCTCGTTCGCGTCGACGTCGAGGTGCGCGACCGCGTCGCCGGCATCGGGGTGCGGTGCGGAGGCGTCGAGCAGTTCCCGCTGCGACCGCACCGAGACGTACTCCCCCGCACCCATCGACAGCGCGCCCGCGAGCAGACCGGCGATGCCGCTGAGCAGCACGAAGTGGCGGTCCGCCCCGGAGGCGCTGATCCCGATGATGAGCGCCAGGTTCGACACGAGGCCGTCGTTGGCGCCGAACACCGCCGCGCGGAACGTGCCGGACAGTCGCATCCGCCCGCGGTTCGCGAGGCCGCGGACGACCTCGCCGTGGATGCGCTCGTCGGCGGCCATCCGGGCGGTGGCGTCGTCGTCGTCGGCGTAGGGCGAGCGGTCCTCGGTGTTCTGCATGAGCGCGAGCACGAACACCGACCCGAACCGCTTCGCCAGGGCGGCAAGTACGCGGGTGCGCAGGCTCCCGCGCAGCGGCCGACCGGCCTCGGCGCCGAGCAGGTCGACCCAGTGCTGCTCGTGCCGCCCCTCGGTCTCGGCCAGGGCGGCGAGGATCTCGCGCTCCTCGCCGTCGCGCCGCGCGGCGAGGTTCCGGTACACGGCCGCCTCCGCCCGCTCGTCGGCGAGGTAGCGGCGCCACCGGCGCACGTCGGCTGCGGTGGGTGCAGAGCGGGTGTCGTCCTGGAGGCTCACACCGGCCATCCTGCCCGCTCGCGGCGGCGTCGGGTCACCACCGGTGCCGTGGGACGCGACGGTCCCCGTCGCGAAAGCGACAGGTCACGGTCGCCGTGCTCGGTCCCTGTCGCGAGAGCGACAGGTCACGGTCGCCGTGCTCGGTCCCTGTCGCGAAAGCGACAGGTCACGGTCGCCGTGCTCGGTCCCTGTCGCGAAAGCGACAGTTCGCCGGGAACCATCGGTGGCGAACTGTCGCTTTCGCGGGAGACAAGGCCATGCCGAGGCGGCGAACTGTCGCTTTCGCGGGAGCCGGACGGAACAGGGACGGACGGCGGCGGGCTCGACGGGGACGCGGAAGGGCGCGGACCGGAGGCGACGTGCGCGTGCTGCGCCGTGCCTCCCGTCCGCGCCCCGTGGCGTGGTGACCGGGCGTCAGCTCCGGACGTAGGCCGGAGCGGCCTCGGCGTGCGCATCGCCGACGCGGTGCACGCGGAGGTCGTTCGTCGAGCCCTCGAGTCCGGGAGGCGACCCGGCGGTGACGATGACGCGGTCGCCGGGGGCGGCCAGGCCGTTCGCGAGCAGCACGTCGTCGACCTGCGAGAACAGCTCGTCGGTGTGCGTCTTCCGGTCGACCAGGAACGAGCGGACACCCCACGTGAGCGCCATCCGCCGGCGGGTGGCCTCGTTCGGCGTGAAGGCGATGATCGGCAGGCCGTGGCGCAGTCGCGACATGCGGCGTGCGGAGTCGCCCGACTCGGTGAACACGCAGAGGTACGACGCCTCGGTGAACTCGGCGATCTCGACCGCGGCGAGCGTGATCGCGCCGCCGAGGGTGCGCGGCTTGGTGCCGAGCGGCGCGATGCGCTCGAGGCCGTGGTCCTCGGTCGACTCGACGATGCGGGCCATGGTGCGGACGGTCTGCACCGGGTACTCGCCGACGCTGGTCTCGCCGGAGAGCATGACCGCGTCCGCGCCGTCGAGCACCGCGTTCGCGACGTCGGACGTCTCGGCGCGGGTCGGGATCGGCGAGGAGATCATCGACTCGAGCATCTGCGTCGCGACGATGACCGGCTTCGCCATGCGGCGGGAGAGCTCGACCGCGCGCTTCTGCACGATCGGGACGGCCTCGAGCGGCAGCTCCACACCGAGGTCACCGCGGGCGACCATGATGCTGTCGAACGCGTCGATGATCTCCTCGAGCGCGTCGACGGCCTGCGGCTTCTCGACCTTGGCGATGACGGGGAGGCGCTTGCCCTCCTCGTCCATGATCTCGTGCGCGCGGTCGACGTCGGCGGCGTTGCGCACGAACGACAGCGCGATGAGGTCGGCCCCCTGGCGGATCGCCCAGCGCAGGTCGGCCTCGTCCTTCTCGCTCAGCGCGGGGACGTTGACGGCGACGCCGGGCAGGTTGATGCCCTTGTTGTTCGAGACCGTACCGGGGACGACGACCTCGGTGCGCACGCGGACGCCGTCGGTGTCGAGCACGCGGAGGCGCACCCGACCGTCGTCGATGAGGAGCGGGTCGCCGGGCTTGACGTCCTGGGGCAGCCCCTTGAACGTCGTGCCGCAGATCTCCTTCGACCCGGGGACGTCCTCGGTCGTGATCGTGAAGACGTCACCGACCGCGAGTTCGTGCGGGCCGTCGGCGAACTTCGCGAGGCGGATCTTCGGGCCCTGCAGGTCGACGAGGATCGCGACCGGCTTGCCGAGCTCCTCGGCGGCGCGGCGCACGTTCGCGTAGTTGGCCTCGTGCACGCTGTAGTCACCGTGGCTGAGGTTGAGTCGGGCGACGTCGACGCCCGCTTCGATGATCTCCTTGACGGTCTCGTACTCCGACGTGGCGGGTCCGAGCGTCGAAACGATCTTTGCGCGTCTCAATGGATTCCTTCGTGTGGTTGATGGTGCTGGTTTCCGCGCTGTGGGGCCGCGCGGAACGCGAGCAGGCCACCTGCACCCTATCGAGTGCCGGTGGCCTGCTGGTCACTGACGGTCGTGCGTCGTCGAGGTGTCCACGGCGTCAGATGCTGATCGCACGGTCGGTCGCCTTGACCGGCGCCGGGAGGATGGTCGAGCCCTCGAGGTACTCGTCCACCTTGGCCGCGGCGGCCCGGCCCTCGGCGATCGCCCAGACGATGAGCGACTGACCACGACCGGCGTCGCCGGCGACGAACACACCCGGCTCGTTCGTGGAGTAGTCGGCCTGCCGGGCGACGGCACCGGCGGCGGTCACCGGGAGACCGAGCTGCGGCTCGAGCGTCTCGGTGTCCGGGCCGGTGAAGCCCATCGCGATGAGCACGAGGTCCGCGGGGATCTCGCGCTCGGTGCCCGACTTCGGCACACGCCGGCCGTCGACGTACGCGGTCTCGGCCACGCGGAGTGCCCGGACCTCGCCGGCGGCGTTGCCGAGGAACTCGACCGTGGACGCGAGGTAGTGACGTTCGCCGCCCTCTTCGTGCGCACTCGAGACCTCGAACACCGTCGGGAACATCGGCCACGGCTGGTCGTCGGGACGCTCGAGCGGCGGCTGCTTGCCGATCGCCAGGTTCGTCACGCTGAGCGCGCCCTGGCGGTGGGCCGTACCGATGCAGTCGGCGCCGGTGTCGCCACCGCCGATGACGACGACGTGCTTGCCCTCGGCGGTCACCTGGTTGTCGACCGTCGTGCCCGCGTTCGTCTTGTTCTGCTGGACGAGGTAGTCCATCGCGAAGTGCACGCCGGCCAGGTCGCGGCCCGGGATCGGCAGCTCGCGCGGGACCGTGGCGCCGGTGGCGACGACGATCGCGTCGTAGCGGGACTTCAGGTCGTCCCAGGTGATGTCGACACCGATCTCGACGCCCGCGCGGAAGCGGGTGCCCTCGGCCTGCATCTGGGCGAGGCGCGCGTCGATCTGGCGCTTCTCCATCTTGAAGTCCGGGATGCCGTAGCGGAGCAGCCCGCCGATCCGGTCGTCGCGCTCGTAGACCGCGACGGTGTGCCCGGCGCGGGTGAGCTGCTGCGCGGCGGCGAGCCCGGCGGGACCGGACCCGACGACGGCCACGGTCTTCCCGGTCAGGCGCTCGGGCGGGTGCGGCGTCACCCAGCCGTTCTTGAACGCGTCGTCGATGATCGACGCCTCGACCTGCTTGATCGTCACGGGGGGCTGGTTGATGCCGAGCACGCACGACGCCTCGCACGGAGCCGGGCACAGCTTGCCGGTGAACTCCGGGAAGTTGTTCGTCGCGTGCAGGCGTTCGATCGCCTGGCGGCCCTCGCCGCGCCACGTCAGGTCGTTCCACTCCGGGATGAGGTTGCCGAGCGGGCAGCCCTGGTGGCAGAACGGCACGCCGCAGTCCATGCACCGGCCGGCCTGGCGCTTCAGGGCACCGGACTCCTGCTGCTCGTAGACCTCCTTCCAGTCCATGAGCCGCACGGGGACGGGTCGGCGGGGCGGGAGCTCGCGCTCCTGCACCTTCAAGAAGCCCTTGGGGTCAGCCACGGGTCACCTCCAGGATGCGGTTCCAGACGACGTCGCCGTCCGGGTCGAGGCCCTCGTCGACGGCCTGCTGACGGGTCGCGAGCACGGCCGCGTAGTCCCGCGGCAGCACCTTCGTGAAGCCGCTCAGGTCGCCCGAGTCGAGCAGGTCGGCCGCGACGGTCGACCCGGTCTCGGCGTGGTGCCGACGGAGCAGGTCGGTGACGATCTCGACGTCGGCGCTGTCGAGCTCCTCGAGCCGCAGCTCACCGCTCGCCAGCGCGTCGGTGTTCACGTGCTCACGCCGGAGGTCCCGCACGTACGCGGTGCCGCCGGACATGCCCGCGCCGAGGTTCCGGCCGGTCTCGCCGAGGATGAGCGCCAGGCCCCCGGTCATGTACTCGAGCGCGTGGTCGCCCACGCCCTCGACGACCGCGGTCGCACCGGAGTTCCGGACCAGGAAGCGTTCACCGACGATGCCGCGGATGAACATGCTGCCCTGGGTCGCGCCGTAGCCGATGACGTTGCCGGCGATGACGTTCTCGGACGCCTCGAACGCCGACTCGGAGTCGGGGCGCACCGTGATCGACCCGCCGGACAGGCCCTTGCCGACGTAGTCGTTGCTGTCCCCGACCAGGCGCAGGGTGATCCCGGCCGGCAGGAACGCGCCGAGCGACTGCCCGGCCGAACCACGCAGCGTGATGTCGATCGACCCGGCCGGGAGCCCGTGCTCGCCGTGGCGGAGCGTGACCTCGTGGCCGAGCATGGTGCCGACCGCGCGCTCGGTGTTCCGGATCGGGAGGTCGAGCGCGACCGACCCGCCGTGCTCGAGGACGTCGGCGGTCTGCTGCACGAGCTGGACGTCGAAGTGCTCGTCGAGCTCGTGGTCCTGGTCGCGCAGGTGGCGGCGCGGCTCGTGGCGGCCGAACTCGGGCCCGTGCAGGACCGGTGCCAGGTCGAGGCCGGATGCCTTCCAGTGCTCGACAGCGCGGTCGGTGTCGAGCGCGTCGACCTGGCCGATCGCCTCGTCGAGGGTGCGGAACCCGAGCTCGGCCAGGATCTCCCGGACCTCCTGCGCGACGAACTCGAAGAAGTTCACGACGTGGTCGGCCTGGCCGGTGAAGCGCTTGCGGAGCTCCGGGTTCTGCGTCGCGACGCCGACCGGACACGTGTCGAGGTGGCAGACCCGCATGAGGATGCAGCCCTCGACGACGAGCGGCGCGGTGGCGAAGCCGTACTCCTCGGCCCCGAGCAGCGCGGCGACGACGACGTCCCGGCCGGTCTTCATCTGCCCGTCCACCTGCACGACGACGCGGTCGCGCATGCCGTTGAGCATGAGCGTCTGCTGCGTCTCGGCGAGGCCGATCTCCCACGGGGTGCCCGCGTGCTTCAACGAGTTCAGCGGCGACGCACCGGTCCCGCCGTCGTGGCCGGACACGAGCACGACGTCGGCCAGCGCCTTCGTCACCCCCGCGGCGACCGCGCCGATCCCGGACTGGCTCACGAGCTTGACGTGGACGCGCGCCGACGGGTTCGCCCGCTTGACGTCGAAGATCAGCTGCTTGAGGTCCTCGATCGAGTAGATGTCGTGGTGCGGCGGCGGCGAGATCAGCCCGACGCCCGCGGTCGCGTGCCGGGTGCGGGCGACCCACGGGTACACCTTCGTCGGCGGGAGCTGGCCGCCCTCGCCCGGCTTCGCGCCCTGCGCCATCTTCAGCTGGATGTCGGTGGCGTGCGTCAGGTACATGCTCGTGACGCCGAACCGTCCGGAGGCGACCTGCTTGATCGCGCTGCGGCGCTCGGGGTCGAGCAGCCGCTCGACGTCCTCGCCGCCCTCACCCGTGTTCGACCGGCCGCCGAGGCGGTTCATCGCGATCGCGAGGGTCTCGTGGGCCTCCTTCGAGATGGACCCGTAGGACATCGCACCGGTGTTGAACCGCTTGACGATGGACTCGATCGGCTCGACGTCCTCGAGCGCGATCGGCTCGCGGACGCCGTGCCGGAAGCGGAACAGCCCGCGGAGGGTCATGAGCTCCTCGGACTGGTCGTCGACCGCCTTGGAGTACTCGCGGAAGACGTCGTACCGGCGGGCACGCGTGGCGTGCTGGAGCCGGAAGACGGTGTCCGGGTTGAACAGGTGCGGCGGCCCTTCGCGGCGCCACTGGTACTCGCCGCCGGTCTGCAGCCGCTCGTGGGAGAGCACCGCGCCGTCCTGCGGGTACGCCTGGGCGTGCCGCTCGGCGTTCTCCTTCGCGATGACCTCGATGCCGACACCGCCGAGGATCGACGACGTGCCGGTGAAGTACCGGTCGACGAACTCCTGGCTGAGCCCGACGGCCTCGAACGCCTGCGCACCGGCGTAGCTCGACACCGTCGAGATGCCCATCTTCGACATGATCTTCAGGACGCCCTTGCCGAGCGCCTTGATGACGTTCTTGACGGCCTGCTCCGGGGTGATGCCGGTGATCATGCCCGAGCGCACGAGGTTCTCGCACGTCTCCATCGCGAGGTACGGGTTGATCGCCGAGGCGCCGTACCCGATCAGGGTCGCGACGTGGTGGACCTCGCGCACATCGCCGGCCTCGACGATGAGCCCGACCTTCATGCGCTGCTCGGTGCGGATGAGGTGGTGGTGCACCGCGGCGAGCAGCAGCAGGCTCGGGACGGGTGCCTGCTCGGCGTTGCCGTCGCGGTCGGACAGCACGATGAACTGCTTGCCCGACTCGATCGCGGCGTCGACCTCGTCGCACACCGCGGCGATGCGCTTCTGCATCGCCTTCTTGCCCGCGTCGACGCGGTACAGACCCCGGATCGTCACGGTCAGGTCGCGGCCGGACGCGGTCTCGAAGTGCTGGATCTTCGCGAGCTCGTCGTTGTCGATGACCGGGAAGTCGAGGACGATCTGCTTCGCGTGCTCGGGTCCGGCGTCCAGGAGGTTGCGCTCCGGCCCGAGGCCCATGCCCATCGAGGTGACGACCTGCTCGCGGATCGAGTCGAGCGGCGGGTTCGTCACCTGCGCGAACTGCTGCGTGAAGTAGTCGAACAGCAGGCGCGGGCGGGTGGAGAGCACCGCGATCGGGGTGTCCGAACCCATCGCACCGAGCGGCTCGGCACCGGTCTGCGCCATCGGGCGGAGCAGGATCCGGACCTCTTCCTCGGTGTAGCCGAAGGCACGCTGCCGCCGCGTCACCGAGGCCGGGGTGTGCACGATGTGCTCGCGGTCGGGCAGGTCGGACAGGTTGATCCGGCCCTCGTCGAGCCACTGCGCCCAGGGACCGGAGGCCGCGAGGCCGCGCTTGACCTCGTCGTCCTCGATGATGCGGCCTGCCTCGGTGTCCACGACGAACATCCGACCCGGCCGCAGCCGGCCCTTGCGCACGACCTTGCCCGGCGGCACGTCGATGACGCCCGTCTCGGAGCCCATCACGATGAGCCCGTCGTCGGTGACGAGGAAGCGCCCGGGACGGAGGCCGTTGCGGTCGAGCGTCGCGCCGACGATCGACCCGTCGGTGAACGTGATCGCGGCCGGGCCGTCCCACGGCTCCATGAGCATCGAGTGGTACTCGTAGAACGCCCGGAGGTCCGGGTCCATCCCGACCTGGTTCTCCCACGCCTCGGGCACCATCATCGACACCGCGTGCGGCAGCGAGCGGCCGGACAGCGTGAGCAGCTCGAGGGTCTCGTCGAACGAGGCGGAGTCACTCGCGCCGGGGCTGACGACGGGCAGCAGCGGTGCGACGTCGCCGAGCAGTTCGCTCTCGAGCTGCGACTGCCGCGCGCGCATCCAGTTGCGGTTGCCGCGGACGGTGTTGATCTCGCCGTTGTGCGCGAGGGTGCGGAACGGCTGCGCGAGCGGCCACGACGGGAAGGTGTTCGTCGAGTACCGCGAGTGCACGATCGCGAGCTTCGAGGCGAAGCGCTCGTCGCTCAGGTCGGGGTAGAACGGCTCGAGCTGGAGCGTCGTGACCATGCCCTTGTAGACCATGGTCCGGCTCGACAGCGACGGGAAGAACACCTCGGTGTCGCGCTCGGCGCGCTTGCGGAGCCGGAAGGCCTGGCGGTCGAGGGCGATGCCGCTCCAGGCGGCCCCGTGCGCGTCGTGCCGCATCGACGCGACGAAGAGCTGCTCGAAGGCGGGCATCGCGGCGCGCGCCAGGGTGCCGAGCACCTCCGGACGAACCGGGACCGGACGCCAACCGAGGACCTTGAGGCCCTCCTCGCGTGCCATCCGTTCGACGGCGCCCTGCACCGCGTGCCGGGCGTCGTCGTCGACGGGCAGGTAGGCGGTGCCGACGGCGTACTCCCCCGCGGCGGGCAGCGCGAAGTCGACCTCGTCGCGCAGGAAGGCGTCCGGCACCTGGCACAGGATGCCGGCGCCGTCGCCGGTGCCCGCGTCGGACCCGACCGCACCGCGGTGCTCGAGGTTGCGCAGGGCGCCGAGGGCGGCGTCGACGATGTCGTGTCCGGCCGTGCCGCGGAGCGTCGCGACCATCGCGAGCCCGCAGGCGTCCTTCTCGTTCGCCGGGTCGTACGCGCCGACGGCGTCGGGCACGGCCGAGAAGCGTCGGTGCGGCGGCAGGAGCGCGCCGGTCGACCGGGGGGCAGTGTGTGGCTGGAGCGCCATGGGGAACCGTCCTCACGAGGAAGTGGAACAGGGACGTCGGTGGCCCGGTGGTGCGTTCCGCCCGAGCGGGCGGGACAGGTGCCCGTGCGCGACGCTGTCGGTGTGGTCGGTGGCGACGCGCGAGGTCGTGCCGTCGCTCGTGGCGACGAGGACCGGTGCAGCGTGGCCGCGTGGCCGGCGGGTGCCGTCCACGCGGGAGGGGTGCTTCCTAGGCGCGGCCCGCTGCGGTGACCGGATCGGCGTCCGTGACGGCTGCCGGAGCGTCGTCGTCGTGTTCCGACCAGGTGTCATCGGAGTCTACATCGGAGGTCCGACGCGGCTCGCGACCCGGGCGGTACGGGCCGGGCTCCTTGCCGGTGTGGCGACGGGTCTGCACGAGGAACACGATCACGCCCACGAGGATCGCCGCGAAGGACATCCAGACGTTCGTGCGGATGCCGGCGAAGGTCTCGCTCGTGTCGACACGGATGGACTCGAGGACCGAACGGCCGGTGCCGTACCAGATCAGGTAGAGGGCCATGACCTTGCCCCACTGCAGCTGGAAACGCTTGTCGAGCAGCAGGATGACGACCACGCCGACGACGTTCCAGATGATCTCGTACAGGAAGGTCGGGTGGAACAGCGTGCCCGCGGGCAGGCCGGTCGGGAACGCCGGGTTCGTCGACTCGATCTGCAGGCCCCACGGCAGGTTCGTCGGCATGCCGAAGAGTTCGTGGTTGAAGTAGTTGCCGAGCCGTCCGAACGCCTGTGCGAGCAGCACGCCCGGAGCGATGGCGTCGATCAGCGTCGTGAAGCGCAGGCCCACCTGGCGGCACCCGATCCACGCGCCGAGCGACCCGAGGATGATCGCGCCGAAGATCGCGAGACCGCCCTCCCACACGTAGAGGAAGGACCACGGGTCACGGCCGGGCCCGAAGTAGTCCTTGACGTGGGTGAACACGTGGAACAGCCGTCCGCCGATGATCCCCAGCGGCACCGCCCAGATCGCGATGTCGATGATGATCCACCGCTCGACCCCGCGCGCGTTCAGGCGACGGTTCGCGAGCAGCACCGCGGCCACGATCCCCAGCAGGATGCAGATGGCGTACGCGTGGATGCGGAAGTCGAGCGGCAGGTTCCAGCCGAAGACGTCGCGCAGCCAGGCGGTCAGGTCGAAGTACTGCCACGCGGTGCTCGGGCTCGGGATGCTCAGGAGGGGCATGGAGGTGCTGTCGCCTTTCGGTGCTGGACGGCCGCGGTTCCGCCGAGGCGGCGGCCCCGCTCACTGTAGCGCGGGAACCGCGCCCGGCAGGAACGCCGGCGGCCGACCTGTGGGAACTGTGACCGCACGCACGGACGGGAGGCGCGGTGCGGGTGAGCGACGTCGGTCACCCGCACCGCGCCTCCCGTCCGGAACGCGGTGACGGCCCGACGCGCGTCGGTCCGGTGGTCAGCGGTGCCGGAGGAGCGGTCGGCCGCGCACCCCGGATCCGTCGTCAGCGGCGCGCAGCGCCGGACGCGAGGTCGGCCGCACGGTCGGCCACGCCCTGGACGCCGAGGTCGGCGAGGGCGCGCACGAACGCCGATCCGATGATCGCGCCGTCGGCGTACTCGAGCACCTCGGCGACCTGGTCGGCCGTCGAGATCCCGAGGCCGACGCAGGTGCGCTCGACGCCCGCGTCGCGGAGCCGCGACACGACCGCGCGCGCGGCGACGTCGACGCCGACCCGGGCACCGGTGACGCCCATCGTCGACACCGCGTAGACGAACCCGCGGCTCGACCGGACGGCCTGCTGCATCCGGGCGTCCGTCGAGGACGGGGCGGCGAGGAACACGCGGTCGAGCCCGGTGCGCTCCGAGGCGTCGATCCAGGCACGAGCCTCGTCGGGGATGAGGTCCGGGGTGATGAGCCCGGAGGCACCGGCGGCGACGAGGTCGTCTGCGAAGCGCTCCACGCCGTACCGGAGCACGGGGTTCCAGTAGGTCATCACCAGGACCGGCACGTCCACGCGGTTCGTGATCTGGTCGACCGCGTCGAAGACCTGGGCGACGCGGAAGCCGTTCGCCAGGCTCTCCTCGGCGGCGCGCTGGATGACGGGACCGTCCATGACCGGGTCGGAGTAGGGCAGGCCGAACTCGATGACGTCGACGCCGTTCTCGGCGAGGGCGACGGCCGCGTCGACACTGGTCTGCACGTCCGGGAAGCCGGCGGGCAGGTACCCGACGACCGCGCCCGCACGCTCGGCGTTGGCGGTGTCGATCGTCGTCGCGACCGAGCGGGTGGTTCCGGGGGTGGTCACAGCTGCACCGCGTTCTCGTCGAGGATGCCGAAGTAGCGGCTGGCGGACGCCACGTCCTTGTCGCCGCGTCCGGACAGGGACACGAGCACGACACCGTCCGGGCCGAGCTCCTTGCCGAGCTTGATCGCACCGGCCAGTGCGTGGGCCGACTCGATCGCCGGCAGGATGCCCTCGGTGCGGCCGAGCAGACGGAACGCCTCCATCGCCTCGGCGTCGGTGATCGGCGTGTACTGCGCGCGGCCGATCGACGCGAGGTAGGCGTGCTCCGGGCCGACGCTCGGGTAGTCGAGACCCGCCGAGATGCTGTGGCTCTCGATCGTCTGGCCGTCCTCGTCCTGCATGAGGTAGGACATCGTGCCCTGCAGGACACCCGTGCGACCGAGCGAGATGCTCGCCGCGTGACGACCGGTCTCGATCCCCTCGCCGCCGGCCTCGAAGCCGTGCAGCCGGACGGACTCGTCGTCGAGGAACGCCTCGAAGATGCCCATCGCGTTCGACCCGCCGCCGACGCACGCGGCGACGGCGTCGGGCAGGCGACCGATGCGGTCGAGCACCTGCTGCCGGGCCTCCTCGCCGATCACCTTGTGGAACTCGCGCACCATCTCGGGGAACGGGTGCGGGCCGGCGACCGTGCCGAGCAGGTAGTGCGTCGACTCGACGTTGGCGACCCAGTCGCGCAGCGCGTCGTTGATCGCGTCCTTGAGCGTGCGGGAGCCGGTCTCGACCGGGATGACCTCGGCGCCGAGGAGCCGCATCCGGGCGACGTTGAGCGCCTGGCGCTCGGTGTCGACCGCACCCATGTACACGACGCAGTCCATGCCGAACAGTGCGGCTGCGGTGGCGGTCGCGACGCCGTGCTGGCCCGCGCCGGTCTCGGCGATCAGGCGGGTCTTGCCGAGGCGCTTCGCGACCAGGGCCTGGCCGAGCACGTTGTTGATCTTGTGCGAACCGGTGTGGTTGAGGTCCTCGCGCTTGAGGATGATCCGGGCACCACCGGCGTGCTTCGCGAACCGCGGCGCCTCGGTGATGATCGAGGGGCGGCCGGTGTACTCGCGCTGGAGCGTGTCGAGCTCCTCGCGGAACGCCGGGTCCGCCCAGGCCTCACGGAAGGCGGTCTCGAGCTCGTCGAGCGCCTCGACCAGGGACTCGGGGACGAAGCGTCCGCCGAAGTCGCCGAAGTACGGGCCCTGCAGGTCACGGAGTGAGGTCACGGTGGGTCTCCCGGGGTGGAGCGGCCGCGCCCGGAGTCGGGCGCGGCCGGTGGGACGGAGCGCGGTCAGGCGCGCGGGCGGCCGAGGCCGTCCGCGGCGGCGATGAACGACGCGAGGGTTGCGGCCGGGTCGGTGCCCGTGACGAGCGCCTCCCCCACCAGGACGACGTCGGCACCCGCGGAGCGGTAGTGCGCGACGTCGGCGGGACCGGCGACGGCGGACTCGGCGACGCGGACGACCCCGTCGGGGATACGGTCGGCGAGCGAGCCGAACAGGTCACGGTCCAGCGAGAAGTCGGTCAGGTCGCGGGCGTTCACGCCGAGGATGCGTGCCCCGGCGTCGAGGCCGCGCGCGACCTCGTCGGCGGAGTGCGCCTCGACGAGGACGCGCATGCCGAGCTCCTCGGCCAGGCCGTGCAGCTCGACGAGCCGCTGCTGGTCGAGGGCCGCGACGATGAGCAGCACGAGGTCGGCGCCGGACGCACGTGCCTCGACGACCTGGTACGGGTCCGCGATGAAGTCCTTGCGGAGCACCGGCACGCCGACCCGGGCCTTGACGGCCTCGAGGTCGGCGAGGCTCCCGAGGAACTTCCGCCCCTCGGTGAGCACGCTGATCGTCGACGCACCGCCGCGCTCGTAGTCGGCGGCGAGTGCGGCCGGGTCCTCGATCGCGGCCATCGAGCCGCGCGACGGGCTCGCACGCTTGACCTCGGCGAGGATCTTCACGCGGTCACCGGGGGCCAGGAACTCCAGGGCGTCGAGCGGCGACGCGACCCGGTCGAGGTCGCGTTCGACGTCGGCGTAGGGGCGGTCGAGGCGCCGGGCTTCGGCGTCCTCGAGCGCACCGGCGACGAGGGTCTCGAGCACGTTCGCCACGGGACTACTCCGCGTGGTGCTTGGCGACGTACTTCGGGCCGTTGACGCCGTAGCCGGCCTTGCCCATGACGGCGCCCACGATCAGGCCGACCACCACGACACCGGCCGAGGCCCAGACGCCCCACGCCATGTCGAACCAGAAGAACAGCGTCCCGGCCGCGAACCCGATCAGCATGATCACGACGGCGGTCCAGGCGGCGGGCGAGTGGCCTTCGCCGAGTTCTGCGGGCTCAGTGTTGCTCACGGTGCTCCTCGTTCGGTTCCGGCGTCGTCGTCCGATCGACGCCCCTGCGATCCTACCGCGCCGGTCGTGGTGGGCTCCCCCACCGCGCCGCCCTGCGCACCGTCGAGGACGGTCGGGTCGTCGCCGGCGCTGAGGTCGTCCCAGTCGGTGATCGCATCGCGCTGCGCCGGTGCCGCAGCCCGTGCCGCCGCGGCCGCACCGGTCGTCTGCGCGCCGTACTTGCGGGTCGGACCGGGCCAGGACCGCTGGAGCACCAGGACCGCGACGCCGAGCAGGACCGCGAGGACGCCACCGACGATGCCGACGGCCGGCCACACGGTCACGTCGACGCTCGCGACGACCCGGCGCACGGCGTCGATGTCGCTCACGCCGGCGACCCCGCCCACGGCGCCCTTCGACGCGGCGACGGGATCGGTCAGTGCCGAGGCGCCGGTGAGGACGACACCGGCACCGAGCAGCACCTCGACGACGCCGAGCACGACCCGGAGGACGCGGCCGGCGATCGTGAGCGCGAGGAACAGCGCGAGACTGGCGATCGCGAGGGCGGTGTACTGCGGCACCGCGGCTGCGCCGTCCGCGACGACCTGCGACACCACGGCGGTCCCGGTGTGGAGCCGCACGGTGAACCAGGTCTGCGTCCACGAGAGCATCACGATGCCGGCCACCGCGAGGCCGCCGACGACCACCAGCGGGCGCGACCGCGCGCGGGTCAGTGACCGGGTGCGGCTCACGGACGCACCTCGCGCATCCGGTTCGCCGTCGCGACCGCGCGCAGCGGGGCCGCCGCCTTGTTGACGGCCTCGACGTGCTCGGTGTGCGGGTCGGAGTCGGCGACGAGCCCGGCGCCGGCCTGCACGCGCGCGACGCCGTCCTTGATCAGGGCGGTGCGGATGGCGATCGCCAGGTCGGCGTCGCCCGCGAAGTCGAAGTAGCCGACGACACCGGCGTACGCGCCGCGCTTCGCCGGTTCGAGCTCGTCGATGATCTCGAGCGCGCGCGGCTTCGGCGCACCGGACAGGGTCCCGGCCGGGAACGTCGCGCGGAACACGTCGATCGCGGACGCCCCGGGCCGGACCGACCCCTCGACGCTCGACACGAGGTGCATGATGTGGCTGAACCGCTCGACCGTCATGAACTCGGTCACGGCGACCGTGCCCGGCTCGCAGACCTTCTGCAGGTCGTTGCGGGCGAGGTCGACGAGCATGAGGTGCTCGGCGCGCTCCTTCGGGTCGGCGAGCAGTTCCTCGCCGAGACGGACGTCCTCGACGGGCGAGGCCCCGCGCGGACGCGATCCGGCGATCGGGTGCGTGATGGCCCGGCCGCCCTGCACCTTGACGAGCGCCTCGGGCGACGCGCCGACGATCCAGAACCGCTCGTCGGCGGTGTCCGCGAGCGACAGGAAGTACATGTACGGGCTCGGGTTGAGCGTCCGCAGCACCCGGTAGACGTCGAGCGGGTCGGCGGTGACCTCGTGGTCGAACCGCTGCGAGATGACGACCTGGAAGACGTCGCCGTCGCGGATGAAGTCCTTCGACCGGACCACCGCGGCCATGTAGTCGTCGGGAGAGGTGCGGTGGGTCGGGGTGGGCTCGGCGATCTCGAACGCCTCGGCCACGGTCGCGACGGTCGGCTGCACGAGGTCGGCCTGCATCCGGTCGAGTCGTACCTGGGCGTCGCTCCACATCGCGTCGGCGTCGTCGGTGCCGTCGTTGAGGACGCTCGCGACGAGCAGCACGAGTCCGGTGCGGTGGTCGAGCGCCGCGAGCTCCGACACGAAGGACAGCGCCTGTCCCGGGACGTCGAAGTCCGCGGGCGGGGCGTCGGGCAGGTGCTCGAGCTGACGGACGGCCTCCCAGCCGACGAAGCCGACCGTACCGCCGACGAGGGGCGGGGTGCCCGGGACGCGCGGGGTCGCCCAGCGCTCGTGCAGTCGTGCGAGCACCTCGAGCGGCGCGCCGTCGAGCGAGCCGACCGCGCGCTCGGCGCTGATGCCGGTGTCGATCCAGGCGGCGCGGTCGCCCTCCTGCGTGAGCACACCGAAGCTGCGCACGCCGACGAAGGACCAGCGGGACCACAGACCGCCC
The DNA here is from genome assembly GCF_001864935.2 of Curtobacterium sp. MCBA15_012. Taxonomy (NCBI): domain Bacteria; kingdom Bacillati; phylum Actinomycetota; class Actinomycetes; order Micrococcales; family Microbacteriaceae; genus Curtobacterium; species Curtobacterium sp. MCBA15_012. The sequence continues at coordinate 1,988,841 of NZ_CP126267.1, forward strand.
TGGCCGGCGGACTCCAGCAGGAACGACCCGGGACGACCGTCCGCGAGCTTGCGGTAGACGCCGACCGGGGTCTCGCTGTCCGCGTAGAGCGCGCGGACGACCGGGACCACCCGGTGGTCGGCGAGCAGACCGTCGTACGCGGAGCGGGTCGTCGTGCGCGGCTCGTCGGAGCCGTGCGCGGTCGCCGCGGTCACCGTGCCGCTCCGTCCGACGTGGCGGCGTCGGTGAGTGCGGTCCAGGCCGCGACGGCCTCGTCCGCGGCGGACCCGGCGGGCGGCGCGGAGGCCGTGACCGGGTCGAGCGGGTCGACGTCGAAGCAGCGGTGCGCGCCGGTGTGGCACGCCGCACCGACCTGCTGCACGGTGACGAGCAGGGTGTCGTCGTCGCAGTCGAGCGCCGCGGCACGCACGTACTGGGCGTGGCCGGACGTGTCGCCCTTGCGCCAGTACTCCTGCCGGGAGCGTGACCAGAAGGTCACCCGGCCCTCGGTCAGGGTGCGGCGGAGGGCTTCCCGGTCCATGTAGCCGAGCATGAGGACGTCCTTCGTGGACTCCTCCTGCACGACGGCGGGGAGCAACCCGTCCGCACCGAACCGCGCGCGGTCGAGGACCGCGTCCGTGCTGGTGCTGGTGCTGTCGGTCATGAGGCTCCTAGCCTACGGCGTGCCGGACGGGAGGCGCGGTGCGGGCCCGCCCCGCGCCTCCCGGCCGGCCGTGGTCGCGCCACGGGGCGGGGGCAGGGCGGACGCGCCTCCGGTCCACCACGGGCGGGGGCGCGGTGGACGAGGACCGGTCAGCGGACGACGAGACCGTCCGCGCGCAGTGCGGCCTTGACGTCGCCGATGGTCATCTCGCCGCGGTGGAAGACGCTCGCCGCGAGGACCGCGTCGGCGCCCGCCTCGACGGCCGGGGCGAAGTGCTCGACCCGACCCGCGCCGCCGGACCCGATCACGGGGACGGAGGACACCGCGCGGACCGCGGCGATGAGCTCGAGGTCGAAGCCGTTCTTCGTGCCGTCGGCGTCGATCGAGTTGACGAGCAGCTCCCCCGCGCCGCGTTCGACGCCCTCGCGCGCCCACGCGATCGCGTCGAGGTCGGACTCGGTGCGCCCGCCGTGCGTCGTCACGACGAAGCCGGACGGCATCCGGTCGGAGCGCTTGACGTCGAGCGAGAGCACGACCGCCTGCGCGCCGAAGCGGTCCGCGATCTCGCCGACCAGGTCGGGCCGGGCGATCGCGGCGCTGTTCACACCGATCTTGTCGGCGCCGCACTGCTGCAGGCGCGACACGTCGTCGACGCTGCGGACCCCGCCGCCCACCGTCAGCGGGATGAACACCTGCTCGGCGGTTCGCGTCACGGTGTCGTACATCGTCGCGCGGTTCTCGACCGTCGCTCCGACGTCGAGGAAGGTCAGTTCGTCGGCGCCCTGCTCGTAGTAGCGCGCCGCGAGCTCGACCGGGTCGCCGGCGTCCTGCAGGTCCAGGAAGTTGACGCCCTTGACGACGCGACCGCCCTGCACGTCGAGGCACGGCACGACGCGCACGGCGACCCCGCCGACCGCCGCCGGTGCGCCGGACACGCCCGGCTCCGCTGCGTCGGTCACAGGCGTGCGGCGTGGATCGGGCTGACGAGGATGGCGCGTGCGCCGAGGTCGTAGAGCGCGTCCATGATGAGGTTCGCGTCCTCGCGCGGGATCATCACCCGCACCGCCGACCAGTCGCGGTCGTGCAGCGGCGACACGGTCGGCGACTCGATGCCCGAGGCGACCGCGGTGGCCTGTTCGAGCAGGCCGGTGGGGATGTCGTAGTCGAGCATCACGTAGCCGCGGGCGACGAGCACGCCCTGCAGCCGACGGCGCAGGACGTCGATGCCCGGGATCGACTCGTCGGTCGAGATGAGCAGCGCGGTCGACTCGAGGATGACCGGGCCGAAGATCTCCAGGCCGGCGGCGCGGAGGGTGCTGCCGGTCGAGACGACGTCGGCGACCGCGTCGGCGACACCGAGGCGCACCGCACTCTCGACGGCGCCGTCGAGCTTGACGAGGGTCGCGGAGACGCCGTGCTGGGCCAGGAACTCCCCGACCAGGCCGGGGTAGCTCGTCGCGACCCGCACGCCGTCGAGGTCCCGCAGCTCGGTGAAGCGGCCGGGCGTGCCCGCGAAGCGGAACGTCGAGTCGGCGAACCCGAGCGCGTCGACCTCGTGCGCCGCCGAGCCGGAGTCCAGCAGCAGGTCGCGACCGGTGATGCCGACGTCGAGCGCCCCCGACCCGACGTACGTCGCGATGTCCCGCGGGCGGAGGAAGAAGAACTCGACGCCGTTGCGCTCGTCGAGCAGGTGCAGCGCCTTCGGGTCGCGGCGACCGGCGTACCCGGCCTCCTTGAGCATCTCGGAGGCGGTCTCGGACAGCGAGCCCTTGTTGGGCACGGCGATGCGGAGCATCAGGGTCTGCTTTCTGCTGGAGGTCGGGACGGCTGCGGGGGCGGTGGCGCTCGGTGCGCGACACGCCTGCCTACAGATGTCGCCAGACGTCCGCCGGGGTCAGGCCCTTCGCGACCATGAGGACCTGCAGGTGGTAGACCAACTGCGAGATCTCCTCGGAGGTGCGCTCGTCGCCCTCGTACTCGGCCGCCATCCAGACCTCGGCGGCTTCCTCCACGATCTTCTTGCCGATCTGGTGCACGCCGGCGTCCAGTTCGGCGACGGTGCCGGAGCCCTCGGGGCGCGTCCGCGCCTTCTCGGTCAGCTCCGCGAACAGGTCGTCGAACGTCTTCACGGAGGACAGGCTACCGTCCCCGGCCGCCCCGGCGGACCCACCCACCGGGACACCGGCGGTCACGCCGACGTCCGCACCGTCGTCCGCACCGTCGTCCGCACCGTCGTCCGCTCCGGTCGGCCGGGAGGCGCGGGCCGGGTCCGACGCGCCGGTCGCGTCGGCGGTCACGCGCGTGCCGCCGCGGCTGCCGCCCGCAGGTCGGCGATGCGCTGCGACGGTTCCCCGCCGTACACGGCGGACCCCGCGACGAGCGTGTCGGCGCCGCTGCGGACCGCCTCGGGCACCGTGTCGACCGCGATCCCGCCGTCGACCTCGAGCCACACGTCGAGCCCCGAGGCGTCGACCGCTGCGCGGGCGTCGGCGAGCTTCGGCATCACGGACGGCATGAACGACTGGCCGCCGAAGCCCGGCTCGACCGTCATGAGCAGGACCATGTCGTAGGCGTCGAGGTGCCGCAGCACGTCGGTCACGGGCGTCCCGGGCTTGATCGCCACCGCCGCGCGGGCGCCGTTCGAGCGGATCGCCGCCGCGGTCGCCACGGGGTCGGCCGCCGCCTCGAAGTGGAACGTGACGCTCGACGCACCGGTCTCGGCGTACTTCGGTGCCTGCGTGTCGGCGTCGGTGATCATCAGGTGCACGTCGAGCGGCACCGGGGAGACCTCCTGCAGCCGCTGCACGATCGGCAGGCCGAGGGTGAGGTTCGGCACGAAGTGGTTGTCCATCACGTCGACGTGCACCAGGTCGGCGCTCTCGATGCGGTGCAGTTCCCGCTCGAGGTTCGCGAAGTCGGCGGACAGGATGCTCGGCGCGATGCGGATGGTCACCGGACAAGCCTACCGACGCGGCTGTGCAGCGTCGCGTGACGCCCAGAGCGGCGAGGTCCGCCAGTCCGGGGCAGCCGAGGCTGCTTCGCGTAGACGCGGTTGAACACGCGACCGTGGTGGGCGCACACGTTGCGCAGGACGTTGAGCGCTCGGAGCCAGGACACCATCTGCGGCGGCCGGAGGTCGAACGTGCTCGCGACGGACCGCTGCACCGGCGGCGACGCGAAGCTGAACAGTCTCGTCAGCGCTCCCCAGTCCATGACCTCGACCGCGGCCCAGACCGGCAGCCGTCCCCCGTACGACGCGCGATGGTGCTCGACGAACTCGTCGCGCGAACGGGCGACCTCGGCGTGGTGCCGCCGGAGCCACTCGTCGTGGTCGCGTCCGTCACGCGCGAGCGGACCGAGCAGGTCGGGCCGGAGGTGGGCGCACGGGTCGACCCGCCCGAGCGCGTCGCCGAGTCGAGCACGGACGACGAGTTCGACCGCTCCGAGCGCGCCGAGCACGGCGGTTCGGAGGCGTTCGTCGAACGAGTGCAACGCGAGGACGTCGTCGAGGGTCGAGCCGGGGACGAAGGAGTCGGTGCGGCGGTCGCCCTGGAGGACACGGAAGGGGTACCAGTACCCGCTCAGCCGGTAGTAGCCGATCTGCCGGAGTCGGTCGACGGCGATGCCCTCGTCGTCGATGTGCAACCCGCGGCCGCGGAGCAGGACGACCTGTTCCTCCGGAGAGCAGTAACGCTTGACCTCGGACATCGACCCCCACTCGATCCGCACCCCGTCGACACCGTGCGACGGAACCGACCTTCCCTGCGATCAGCGGCCCTGACAGCGGGCCGTCCCCGATGACGGGACGCCCCCGACAACGAAGAGGACCGGCCCTGGACCTGCTGAGCAGGCGGAACCGGTCTTGTCCGACCAACATATCAGACGCCCTCCGACACTGCAACGGGTCGGGCGTGCTGCGTCAGGCGGTCCGGCGGAACAGCGCGACGAACATGGCGTCCGTGCCGGTCCGGTGCGGCCAGAGCTGCACCGTCCGACCGTCGGCGACCTGCGGGTCACGGGCGGCCACCGCACGGACGATGCCCGCGGTGTCGAGCTGTTCGAGCACGTCGCCGTGCCGGGACATCAGCGCGTCGACCTGCCCGCGCGTCTCGGCGAGGTGCGGCGAGCACGTGACGTACGCGAGCGTGCCGCCGGGTGCGAGGGCCCGGACCGCGGCGTCGAGCAACTCGGTCTGCAGGGCCGCCAGCTCGGGGACGTCCTCGGGCTGCTTGCGCCACCGTGCCTCGGGCCGCCGTCGCAGGGCACCGAGTCCGGTGCACGGCGCGTCGAGCAGGATGCGGTCGAAGCGCTCGTCCCCCGGTGCGCCGAACCGTCGTGCGTCGCCCTGGCGGACGGTCACCACGGATTCGTCGGCGACCGTGGACAAGGCCTTGCGGACCAGCCCGGCGCGGGCCGGCACGAGTTCGTTCGCGACCAGGGTCGCGCCGCCGACGCGGGCCTCGGCGGCGAGGAGCGCCGCCTTGCCGCCGGGCCCGGCGCACATGTCGAGCCAGCGTTCGCCCGGCCGCACCGCCGAGGACCGGCTCAGCGCGAGGGCCGCGAGCTGCGAACCCTCGTCCTGCACGCGCAGGCGTCCGGCGGCGACGCCCGGCACCCGGGCGGGGTCGCCGGAGACGCCACGGATGCCGACGGGTGAGACCGGGCTGCGGTCCGCCTCGACCACCACGTCCGGGACGGGGGGCGCGGCGTCCGTGCCGTCGGCGGCTCGCGGCCCCGACGTGGTCACGGACGGGTCCCCCGTTCCGTCGGACGACTGGTCGCGGTCGACGGCGTCGGTCACGTCGTCCTCCGTCGCGGCCGAGGGCCGGGCACGGTCGGCAGCCGCGGAGGCGTCGTCCTCCGGTGCCGACGCGGGTGGGCGGACCGCGGTGCGCACGTCCTCGTCGGTCGCGAGTCCGGGCAGCGCCACGAGCTGGACCCGCGGCGCGACGTTGTCGGCCGCGAGCAGCGCCGCGAGCTCGTCGCGGGACCGTTCCGCCGCCAGGGCGTCCCGCAGGGCCGCGACCACCCACGCTGGGTGTGACCAGCGGGTCGCGAGCAGGGCGTCGCCCGCCCGGCCCTCGGTGATCGAGGCGTCCCACTCGTCGTCGGTGCGGGCGGCGACCTTGCGCAGCACGGCGTTCACGAAGCCCGTGGCCCGGCGCGCGCCGACCTCGCGTGCGAGCTCGACGGTCGCCGAGACCGCCGCGTGCACGGGCGTGCGCATGCCGAGGAGCTGGTGCACACCGAGCCGCAGCACGTCGAGCACGTCGGCTTCGACGTTCTCGACACGGCGTCCGGACGCGACGCCGATGATCGCGTCGTAGCGACCGAGCATGCGGATCGAGCCGTAGGTGAGCTCGGTCGCGAACCCCGCGTCGCGGGCGGACAGGCCGGCACGCCGGATGCGGCTCGGCAGCAGGAGGTTGGCGTACGCGTCGTCGACCTGCACGGCGCGGAGCACGTCGAACGCGACCCGCCGCGCACTCGTGGTGCGCGGACCCGCCGGGCGCCCGCCCTGCGGACGGCGTGGTGCGGCGCTCACGACAGCACCGCCGAGGTGAGGTCGCCGAGCCCGCGGGCCCAGGCGGCACCGTCCATCGCCTTCTTGCCGGCGGGTTGGACCTCGGTGAGCACGAGCGGGTCGTCGGCGGTCCCGACGAGCAGCCGACCGCCGTGGAGGGCGAGCGCGCCGGGGGCGAGCGACGGGACGGGCTCGGACGAGCCTGGCGACAGGCGGGCGCTGCGGAGCAGCTTGACCCGCGTCTCGCCGAGGTGCGCGTACGCACCGGGCTCGGGCGTGACGCCGCGCAGGTGGGCGTGCACGACGGCGGCGGGCGCGGCGAAGCGGACCAGGCCGTCCTCGATCGTGGTCTTCGGGGCGGTGGTCGGGGTGCCGACCTGCTCGTGCGCGACGGCGGTCCCGTCGGCGATCGCGTCGACGACCCGCAGAACGGTGTCGGCGCCGCGCTCGGCCATCGCCGCGAGGACCTCGCCCGCCGTGGCCTCGGCGTCGATCGTGAACGGGTCGCTCGCGAAGACCGGCCCGGCGTCGAGGGCCTCCACGAGCTGGAAGACGGTGGCGGCGGTGCGGGTGTCGCCGGCCATGACCGCACGCTGCACGGGAGCGGCGCCCCGGTAGGCGGGCAGGTCGGAGAAGTGCAGGTTGACCCACCCGTGACGGGGCGTGTCGAGCGCGGGCCGACGGAGCAGTGCCCCGTACGCGACGATGACCCCGAGGTCGACCCCGAGGTCGGCGATCCGGGCGGTCACCTCGTCGTCGACACGGACGGCCTCGATCACCGGGAGCCCGAGCTCCTCGGCGGCCTGGGCGACCGGGGTCGGCGTGAGGACGCGCTTGCGGCCCTGCGGCGTCGGCGTGCGGGTGAGCACGGCGGCGATCTCGTGGTCGGACGCCGCGAGGCGGCGGAGGGTGGGGACGGCCGCAGCGGGGCTGCCGGCGACGACGAGACGCATGGCATCCATGGTCCCACGGGCCGGGCCGCCGCCAGCACTCCTCCACAGCCCGTGACGCCCTCCACAGCAGACCGCTCTGTCCACGGCACGCGCGAACGCGTCGGACTGAGAACGGCCCGTGAAGATCCTGCGTAGCGTCTGCACCACAGCGATCGAAGGAGCACCACCATGTCTGACGTCACCACGTCCACCAACCGCTACGCGGGCTCGTCCGTCCAGAAGGTCGCGCTCGTCGTCGGCATCGTCTTCCTGCTCGTCGGGATCGCCGGGTTCGTCCCCGGCCTGACCTCCGGCGACCTCGCCGGTGCCGGCCACGGCTCGATGGCGATGCTGCTCGGGATCTTCCAGGTCTCGGTGCTGCACAACGTCGTCCACCTGCTGTTCGGCGTCGTCGGCCTGCTCGCGGCCAACCGCGCCAGCGGCTCCCGCATGTACCTCGTCATCGGCGGCATCGTCTACTTCGTCCTCTGGATCTACGGCCTGTTCACCGCCGGCCACAGCACCGGAGCGAACTTCGTGCCGCTCAACAACGCCGACAACTGGCTGCACCTCGTGCTCGCCGTCGGCATGGTCGCGCTCGGGATCGTCTTCCCGCGCGGCCGTCGCACCCCGGTCAGCGCCTGACGCCCGACCGGCTCGGTCGGCCTCGGTCGGTCCGGCCGGTCCGCCCCCGAGGGGCACCCGCGCCACACCACGTCGGCGGTTGCTCGCAGCGACACCTCGCTGCGAGCAACCGCCGACCGTGCGTTCCGGGGCGTTCGGGGATGCCCGGGCAGGGACGGGGGTCAGACCTCGCTGAAGGGTTCGACGTCGTCCATCCGCACCCGGAGCGTCGGGGCGGCGCGGCGCCGGTTGCCGCCCGGCAGCACGCGGCGGGTCGACGACCGCCGGATGACCTCGGCCTTGAGGGTCGCCGCGACCTCGGCGCCGTGCGCGTACGGGAAGCGCACGATCGCCCGGACCGTCCCCGGGACCGGGTCGTCCGGCGCCGGGACCGGGCCGAGCACGGGGCCGGCCGTGGCGTCACCGAGTGCCTCCACCGCGGCGGTCACCGCTTCGTCCGTGCCCGTCAGCGTCGCCACGCGGACCGCCGGCGGGAAGTGCAACGCCCGGCGGTCGACGAGTTCGTCGTGCGCGGGGCCGTCGAGCCGCCAGAGCGCCATCGCGGTCGCGAGCCGTCCCCCGATGCCGACGAGGTACACCTCGGCGCCCGGTGCCCCCTTCGCGGCGGCGCCGGTCCAGAAGCGCAGCACGTCCTCCTGCACGCGCAGGCCCTCGCGGGCGAGCATGCGCTCACCGTCGAGCAGCAGTACGCAGGCGTAGCCCCCGGGCACGTTCGGCTCGGCGCCGCGCGTCGCCACCACGACGGACGGGCGGGCGGGGACCTCGTCGAGCGGGCGTGAACCGTCCGCGACGACGATGCGCGTGCCGGGGAACGCCCGACCGAGCTCGTCGGCCGTGCGCTGCGCCCCCTGTCCGACGGCCTTGACGGTCCCGTTGCCGCAGGTCGGGCAGCGGAACCCGACCGCGAGGGCGCCGCAGAACCGGCACTGCGGTGTGGCGCCGCGGTGGGGCTGCCCGAGCGGGCCGCCGCACACGCGGCAGTGCGCACGCTCCCCGCACTGCGCGCAGACGAGTCCGGTGCCGAACCCGGGGCTCGCGACCTGCACGAGCACCGGTCCCTCACGACTGGCCTCACGGGCAGCGCGCCATGCGGTGCTCGGGATGCGGGCCTGCGCGGCGTGGCCCTCGGCCGCCGACTGCTGCACGGTCGGGATGACCTTCGGCGTCCGCACGCGGTACGGCGTCACCTCGTCGAGCCAGTGCAGCTCGACGAGGCGTTGCACGTCGGTGCTCCGCGCGTGCGAGACGAACAGCAGACCGGCGCCCGACTGTGCGGCCCGGATGAGGGCGACGTCGCGCGTGTGCACGTACGGCGCGCGCGGCTCGACGAACGAGGCGTCGCCGTCGTCCCACAGCACGACGAGTCCGAGCTCCGTCGCCGGCGCGTAGACGGCGGTGCGGTTGCCGATCGCGACCACCGCGTGCGTCCGGGCCTGCAGCAGTGCCTTCGCACGCTGCCCGTTCGTCTGCTTCGCGTCGAACCGCACGACGCGTTCCGGCGGCAGCACGGCGAGCAGCGCCCGCTCGAGGTCCTGCACGTCGCGGAAGTCGGGGACCGCGACGACCGCGGACCGCTCGGCGGCCAGCGCGTGCGCGGCGGCCTGGGCGACGGTGGCGGCCCAGCCGGGCACCCACACGTCGTCGGGGCCCGCGCCGAGCGGTGACGACCCGCCCGGGGTCGAGGCCGGCGCCGGTGCCGTCGCGGCCGGCACGTCCGCCGCCGCGGACGGCGCGTCCGCCGTCGCAGACGCCTCGGGGTGCGTCGCAGACGCCTCGGGGTGCGTCGCAGACGGCTCGGCGTGCGCCGAGGGCGGGGCGCCCGCCGTCGCAGACGCGACATCTGGAGTCGAGGACGGCGCGGCCGCCGCCGACGGACCACCCCGGACCGGGCGGAGCGCCACCGGGTGCGGCACCGCGGCCACCGCAGCCCGACCGCGCTCGGCGACCAGCGCCTCCAGGACGCCCTCGGCGTAGCCGGTGACCGGCGGGGCGACGACCGGCGGCGGCGACCACGACGTGTCCCGGGCGAGCCAGGCCTTCTCGGCACGGACCTGCCGGGGCGGGACCGCGAGCCGGAGCACATCGGACGCCACCCCCGCCGCACGGTCGGCGACGGCACGGGCGAGCGTCCAGATCTCGGGCGCGAGCACCGGGACCGGCGAGAGCACCTGCTCGATCGGACTCAACTCGCCCGGCCAGTCCCCCTCGGAGACGAGTTCGACGACGTAGGCGTCCGACATCCGGGCACCGGTGCGCAGCGGCACCTTCACGCGGACCCCGGGCACGCAGTCGTCCTCGAGCTCGGCCGGCACCCGGTAGTCGAACAGACGGTCCAACTGCGGGAGCGGCGAGTCGAGGACGACGCGCGCGACGGTGGTCACACGGTGCCCGGACGTCGGCGGGACGGACGCACGCGGTGCCTAGACGGCTGCGGCGACGAGCCCTGCTGCAGCGCGGAGGGCGTCGACACGGTCGAGCTGCTCCCAGGTGAACCCGGGCAGCTCGCGGCCGAAGTGCCCGTACGCGGCGGTCTGCGCGTACCGCGGCTTGAGCAGGTCGAGGTCGCGGATGATCGCGGCCGGACGGAGGTCGAAGACCTCGAGGATCGCGGCCTCGATCGTGGCGTCGTCGACGTGGCCGGTGCCGAAGGACTCGACGTACAGCCCGACCGGCTTCGCACGGCCGATCGCGTAGGCGACCTGGACCTCGAGGCGGTCGGCCAGGCCCGCTGCGACGGCGTTCTTCGCGACCCAACGGAGCGCGTACGCGGCCGAACGGTCGACCTTCGACGGGTCCTTGCCGCTGAACGCGCCACCGCCGTGGCGGGACGCGCCGCCGTACGTGTCGACGATGACCTTGCGCCCGGTGAGCCCGGCGTCGCCCTGCGGACCGCCGATCTCGAAGCGGCCGGTCGGGTTCACGATGACGTCGACGTGCGACGAGTCGAGGTCGACCAGGTCGAGCACCGGACGGATGACGTGCTCGGTGATCTGCGCGGTGAGCTCGGCGAGCGTGACCGCCGGCGAGTGCTGCGTCGAGAGCACGACGGTCTCGACCGTCTTCGGCACGACGCCGTCGTACCCGACGGTGACCTGGGTCTTGCCGTCAGGACGCAGGAAGTCGAGCTGGCCGGTCTTGCGGACCTCGGCCAGACGCTCGGCCAGTCGGTGCGCCAGCCAGATCGCGACGGGCATGTACTCGGGCGTCTCGTTCGTCGCGAAGCCGAACATGATGCCCTGGTCGCCGGCACCCTGGCGGTCGAGCGGGTCGACGCCGGCACCGGAGCGCGAGTCGAGCGACTCGTCGACCCCCTGCGCGATGTCCGGGGACTGCGCACCGATCGACACCTCGACACCGCAGGTGCGGCCGTCGAAGGACACCTCGGACGAGTTGTACCCGATGCCCGTGATGACGTCACGCACGAGCTTCGGGATCTCGACGTAGCCCGAGGTGGTGACCTCGCCGGCGACGTGCACCAGACCCGTCGTCACCATCGTCTCGACAGCGACGCGCGCGTGCGGGTCGACCGTGAGCAGGGCGTCCAGGATCGTGTCCGAGATCTGGTCGCAGATCTTGTCGGGGTGCCCCTCCGTCACCGACTCGGACGTGAAGAGGCGCAGGTTGGTGCTCGTCACCGCGATCAGTCGGCGGGCTGCTGCTGCTTGGTGACGGTCAGCTTGTCCTCGTTGATCTCGTGGAGAGCGACGGACAGCGGCTTGTCGTCGATCGTCGAGTCGACGAGCGGGCCGACGTTGTCGAAGAGCGAACCCTCGTGCAGGTCGGCGTAGTAGTCGTTGATCTGGCGCGCGCGCTTCGAGGCGAAGATGACGAGCGCGTACTTCGACTCCACCTTGGCGAGCAGGTCGTCGATGGGCGGGTCGATGATGCCCTGGGGGTTGGCCATGGTGTCTCCTGTCGGCAGCGGATGCGTGGGGCGCGACGCCGACCGGGGCCGGACTCGCGGGACGCGCTGCCGGAGCTGGCCGGCGGGCGCGGGGACGCCCGTGTCAGGGCGCAGAGAACAAGTCTACGACCTCGCGTGCCGCGGTGCCGACATCGGAGTTCACGATCCGCACGTCGAACTCGTCCTGGGCGGCGAGTTCGACCTTCGCGGTCTCGAGCCGTCGCGCCTGTTCCTCGGCGGACTCGGTGCCGCGGCCGATCAGTCGACGGACGAGCTCGTCCCACGTCGGCGGGAGCAGGAACACGAGCACGGCCTCGGGCATGGCGTCGCGCACCTGCCGGGCGCCCTGCAGGTCGATCTCGAGCATCACCTTGTCGCCGGCGTCGAGCGCACGGTCGATCGGCGGACGGGGTGTGCCGTAGCGGTAGGAGTTGTGCACGACCGCCCACTCGAGCAGCTCGCGGTCGCGGATCATCCGGTCGAACTCGGCGTCGTCCACGAAGTAGTAGTGCACGCCGTCGACCTCGCCGGGACGCGGCTTGCGGGTCGTCGCCGAGACGCTGAGGTTCACGTCCGGGTACTGCTCGCGGATGTACGCGCTCACCGTGCCCTTGCCGACGGCGGTCGGTCCTGCGAGCACGACGAGCTTCGACGCCCCGCGCTTGCGGCCACGTGCGGCGAGCCAGTCGGCGAGGGCCGTCCGCTGCCGGGACCCGAGTCCGCCGAGGCGCTTCGACGGCGCGATGCGGAGCTCGCCCATCACGGCCTCGGCGCGCGCGGGTCCGATGCCGGAGATGCTCGTCAGCAGGTCGCGCACCCGCAGGGACTTCTCGGCGGGCAGGTCGGCGTCCGACCAGGCGGCCCGCGCCACCTCGAGGGGGCTGCGCTCCCCCGAGGCGACCTGGGCCTTCACCGCGGCCCGGGCGCGTCGCGCGGCGACGGCTGCACGGGCGGCGGCGACGCGGTCGACCTCCGGCGGGTTGCGGTGCGCGGGCAGGGCGTCGCGGTCGTCGGTCACGCGGCGACCGCCAGGGCTGCGCGGATGCGGTCCGAACGGTCGCACACGAGCGCCGCGACACCGTCCGGCCCGTCGACGAGCAGCCCGCGCGACTCGCTCACCAGGACCTGCTCGGCACGCGCGCCGTACAGCGACCGGAGGTCCTCGATGCGGGCGCCCTGGGCTCCGAAGCCCGGGGCGAGCACCGGCGCGGAGCCGATGGCCTGCGCGTCGATGCCGAAGTCGTCGAGGTCGAGGGTGGCGCCGAGCACGAGCCCGACGTCCCCGAGCGGCTGGTCGCCGCCGGTCCGGTTGTCGTCTGCCACGTCCAAGACGATACCGGCCGCCACGCTCCGTCCGGCACGCGGGCCCTCCGCGACGACCGCGGTCTGGAGCAGGCGCGCCTCCGGGTTGCTCGTCGCGGCGAGCACGAAGACCCCGGCGCCGTTCCGGCGCGCGACGTCGACGGTGCCGGCCAGCGATCCGTAGCCGAGGTAGGGCGACACGGTCATCGCGTCCGCCCGGAACGGCCCGTCGCGGCCGAGCCACGCGAGCGCGTAGTCGTCACCCGTCGAGCCGATGTCGCCACGCTTGACGTCGGCGACGACCAGGAGGCCCGCATCGCGTGCCCGACGCAGGGTCGCGTCGAGCGCACGGTAGCCCGCCACCCCGGCCGCCTCGAAGAAGGCGACCTGCGGCTTCACGATCGCCGCGCGGCCGGCGGCCGCGTCGACCAGGGTCGCGCCGAAGGCCGTCAGGCCGGCCTCGTCGCGGCCGAGCCCCCACGCCGCCAGGGTGGCGGCGTGGGGGTCGATGCCGACGCACAGGGGGGAACGCTCCCCCACGGCGGCGGCGAGCCGCACGCCGAAGGGGGTCGCGCCTCCCGGCCGGTCGGTGACCACGTCGGTCACCGTCACCAGCTCGCGCGCTCGAGTGCGTAGTCCTGCAGGCTGCGCGCGCTGAGCGGGGTGCCGATCGTCTCGATCGCGGCGACCGCCGCGCCGAGCTGCGCGATCGTCGTGAAGAGCGGCTTGTCCGCGGCCACGGTCGCCGCGCGGATCTCGTAGCCGTCGGCACGACCGGCCGCGCCGGACGGGGTGTTGATCACGATGTCGACGGCGTCGCGGGCGAGCAGGTCGACGACGCTCTCGCCGCCCTCGCTGTACTTGCCGACGAGCGTGACCTCGATGCCGTTGCGGCGCAGGACCTCGGCGGTCCCCTCGGTCGCGGTGATCGTGAAGCCGAGCTGCTGCAGCCGGTGCACGGGCAGGACGACCTGGCGCTTGTCGGTGTCCGCGACGCTCACGAACACGGTGCCGCTCGTCGGCAGCCCGCCGTACGCGGCGTCCTGCGACTTGAGGAACGCGCGCGGGAAGTCCCGGTCGATGCCCATGACCTCGCCCGTGGAGCGCATCTCCGGGCTGAGCACCGAGTCGACGACCTGGCCGTCGTGGGTGCGGAACCGGCGGAAGGGCAGCACGGCCTCCTTGACGGCGACCGGGGCCTGCGGCGGCACCGAGGAACCGTCGCGCTCGGGCAGCATGCCCTCGGCGACGAGCGCGTCGATGGTCGTGCCCGTCATGATCCGCGCAGCGGCCTTGGCGAGCGGGATCCCCAGCGCCTTCGACACGAACGGGACCGTGCGGCTGGCACGCGGGTTCGCCTCGAGGACGTAGAGCACACCCGCGCCGATGGCGAACTGCACGTTGAGCAGGCCCTGCACGCCGATGCCGCGGGCGATCTTCTCGGTCGCCGCGACCACGCCGCGGATCTCCGCCTTGCCGAGGCCGACCGGGGGCAGGGTGCACGCCGAGTCACCGGAGTGGATGCCGGCCTCCTCGATGTGCTCCATGATGCCGCCGATGTACAGGCGCTCCCCGTCGAACAGCGCGTCGACGTCGATCTCCACGGCGTCGTCGAGGAACCGGTCCACCAGCAGGGGCAGGTCCGGCCCGATGATCGCCTGGTCGGCCATCCGGTCGAAGTAGTCGGCGAGGGCGCTCGGGTCGTAGACGATCTCCATGCCGCGGCCGCCGAGCACGAACGACGGCCGGACGAGCACCGGGTAGCCGATCTCCTCCGCCACGGCGGTCGCGCTCGCGAGGTCGTGCGCCGTGCCGTTGCGCGGCGCCAGCAGCCCGGCCTCCTCGAGGATGCGCGAGAACTGGCCGCGCTCCTCGGCGGAGTCGATCGCGGTCGGCGTCGTGCCGAGGATCGGGATGCCAGCGGCCTCGAGCGGCTTCGCGAGCCCGAGGGCGGTCTGGCCCCCGAGCTGCACGACCACGCCCACGAGCTCGCCGGACGCCGCCTCGGCGGCGATGACCTCGAGGACGTCCTCGGTGGTCAGCGGCTCGAAGTAGAGGCGGTCCGAGGTGTCGTAGTCGGTGCTCACCGTCTCGGGGTTGCAGTTGATCATGATCGTCTCGAACCCGGCGTCGCTCAGCGCGAAGGACGCGTGCACGCACGAGTAGTCGAACTCGACGCCCTGGCCGATGCGGTTCGGGCCGGACCCGAGGATGACGACCTTCTTCCGGTCGCTCGCGGCGACCTCGGTCTCGGTGTCGTACGACGAGTAGTGGTACGGCGTGAGGGCCGGGAACTCGCCGGCACAGGTGTCGACGGTCTTGAAGACCGGGCGGATGCCCAGCGCGTGCCGGGCGTCGCGTGCCTCCTGCTCGGAGATGCCGCGCAGGCTCGCGATCTGCGCGTCGCTGAAGCCGTGTTCCTTGGCCCAGCGCACGGTGTCGGCGTCGAGCGTCCCCGCTGCCGCGACCTCGGCCGCGACCTCGTTGATGAGCACGATCTGGTCGATGAACCACGGGTCGATCTTCGTGGCCTCGAACACCTCGTCCGCGGTGGCACCGGCGACCAGGGCCTGCTGCACCGTCACGATGCGGCCGTCGGTCGGGATCCGGGCCTTCTCGAGCAGGGCGTCCTTGTCGAAGTCCGCCGCCGGGGTGTCCCAGTGGAACGACGAGCCGCGCTTCTCGAGCGAGCGGAGCGACTTCTGCAGCGCCGTGGCGTAGTTGCGGCCGATGGCCATCGCCTCGCCCACGCTCTTCATCGTCGTCGTGAGCGTCGCGTCGGCGGCCGGGAACTTCTCGAACGCGAACCGCGGGGTCTTCACGACGACGTAGTCGAGCGTCGGCTCGAAGCTCGCCGGGGTGACGCGGGTGATGTCGTTCTCGATCTCGTCCAGGCGGTAGCCGATCGCGAGCTTCGCGGCGATCTTGGCGATCGGGAACCCGGTCGCCTTCGACGCCAGGGCCGACGAGCGGGACACGCGCGGGTTCATCTCGATGACGATGAGCCGGCCGTTCGACGGGTCGACCGCGAACTGGATGTTGCAGCCACCCGTGTCGACGCCCACGCGGCGGATGATGTCGATGCCGATGTTCCGCATGTTCTGGTACTCGCGGTCGGTCAGCGTCAGCGCGGGAGCGACCGTGATCGAGTCACCCGTGTGGACGCCCACCGGGTCGACGTTCTCGATCGAGCAGATCACGACGGTGTTGTCGAAGTTGTCGCGCATGAGCTCGAGCTCGTACTCCTTCCAGCCGAGGATCGACTCCTCCAGGAGCACCTCGGTGGTCGGGCTCGACTGCAGGCCGTCGCCCACGAAGCGGATGAGCTCCTCCTCGTTGTACGCGAAGCCGGAGCCGAGGCCGCCCATCGTGAAGGACGGGCGCACGACGAGCGGGTAGCCGAGGTCCTTCGCGAACTCCTTCGCCTCGTCCAGCGTGTGCGCGATGTGGCTCCGGGCGACGTCGGCGCCGGACTCCAGCACGAGCTCCTTGAAGAGCTGCCGGTCCTCACCACGCTGGATCGCGTCGACCTTCGCGCCGATGAGCTCGACGTCGTACTTCGCGAGGATCCCCTCGGCGTCGAGCTTGATCGCGGCGTTCAGGGCCGTCTGGCCGCCGAGCGTCGGCAGGACGGCGTCCGGACGCTCGATCCGGATGATCTCCTCGAGCGAGGCGCTCGTGATCGGCTCGATGTACGTCGCGTCGGCGAAGTCCGGGTCGGTCATGATCGTCGCCGGGTTCGGGTTGACGAGGATCACGCGGACGCCCTCGGCACGGAGGACGCGGCACGCCTGGGTGCCGGAGTAGTCGAACTCGGCGGCCTGCCCGATGACGATCGGACCGGAGCCGATGACGAGGACGGACTCGATGTCTGCGCGCTTCGGCATCAGTTGGCTTCCTTCGTGACGTCGGCTGCGGGGGTGGTCGCGGTGGCGGTCGCCGCGTCGAGCGGCTCGCCGGCACGTCGTGCGCGGACCATCTCGGCGAACCGGTCGAACAGGTACATGGAGTCGTGCGGACCGGCCGCCGCCTCCGGGTGGTACTGCACGCTGAACGCCGGCACGTCGAGCGCGCGGAGGCCCTCGACGACCTGGTCGTTCAGGGAGTAGTGCGAGACCTCGACGCGGCCGAACCCGGCCGGCGACTCGAGCACCTCGCCGAGGGGCGCGTCGACCGCGAAGCCGTGGTTCTGGCTCGTGATCTCGACCTTGCCGGTGGCCGTGTCCAGCACCGGCTGGTTGATCCCGCGGTGGCCGAACGGCAGCTTGTACGTGCCGAAGCCGAGCGCGCGGCCGAGGAGCTGGTTGCCGAAGCAGATGCCGAAGAACGGTCGCCCGGTCCGCAGCGACTCCTGCAGCAGCGCGACCTGCGCGTCGCTCGCCGCGGGGTCGCCCGGGCCGTTCGAGTAGAAGAGCGCGTCCGGGTCGAGCGCCGAGAGCTCGGCGGCGGTGATGTCCTGCGGCACCACGTGCACCTCGAAGCCGCGCTCCGCCAGGTACCGCGTGGTCGACGCCTTGACGCCGAGGTCGAGCACCGCGAGCCGGCCGATCTGCTCGCCGACGGCGGGGACGACGTACGTCTCCGGCGTCGACACGACCGACGAGAAGCTCGCCCCGGCCATCGTCGCCTGCGACCGGACCGCGTCGAGCTGCGCGTCCGGGTCGAGCGCTGCGTCCGCACCGCTGAACACGCCGCCCTTCATGGCGCCCGCGTCGCGGATCCGGCGGGTCAGCGCGCGGGTGTCGATCCCCGAGATGCCGACGATGCCGTCGCGCACCAGGTGGTCGTCGAGCGTCGCGTTCGCACGGTGGTTCGACACCACGCGGCTGGGGTCGCGCACCACGTACCCGGCGACCCAGATGCGACGGGACTCGGGGTCCTCGTCGTTGACGCCCGTGTTGCCGATGTGCGGCGCGGTCTGCACCACGATCTGCCCGGCGTAGGAGGGGTCGGTGAGCGTCTCCTGGTACCCGGTCATGCCGGTCGCGAAGACGACCTCGCCGAGGGATCGGCCTCGTGCGCCGTACGCCCAACCGTCGTACCGTGTGCCGTCCTCGAGGACCAGTACAGCCCGTTCGCGTGTCATCAGTTCGTCCCTTCGCCCGCGCTCTGCGGGTGGTCGTTCGTCGTCGTCAGTCCCTGCAGGGCGGCCAGTGCGGCCTGGTCTCCCTGCGGGAACCGGAAGTAGGTGTCGAGGTCCGTCGCACCTGCGGCGCCGGTCGCCGTCCATCGCAGACGGACCAGTCCCCCCGGCTCGACCACGCGGTCGATGGCCGTGGTCGCTCGGTCGGCACCGCGGACGTCGCCGGCCGCGATCCAGCGGTCGGCCACCCCGGCGTGGTGCAGCACCACACCGGTGTCGTGCACGGTCACGCCGCCGCGGCCCCGGAAGCCGAGTCCGCCCGCCGTGATCCGCTCGAGCGGCTGGTCGGCACGGGTCGTCGCGACGGTGAAGCCGTCCCAGGACCCGGCCGCCGGTCCCAGCCCGGCCGGGACCGGGACGGGAGGCACGGCCGCCGTCTGCGCGCGGGTGCGGGTCCGCCAGGTGCGCGCCATCGCGACGAACAGCAGCGCCACCAGCAGCAGCACCACCCCGCCGGTCAGCCAGCGCAGCCCGTCGCCGCTCACCGGAGCGCCGCCGTCGCGGCCGCCGCGGCGGCCGCGACGGTGTCGGTGTCGACGAGCCGGCCGTCGAGCAGCGTCGGGTAGCCCTGGTGGAAGGTCGCGACGACGCGGCCGGGCAGGCGCATGCCGAGGTAGGGCGAGTTCTGCGACTGCCCAGCGAGGTCGTCGACCGAGAACTCGCGCACCGCGGCGGGGTCGTACAACGTCAGCTCGGCGGGTGCGCCCGCCACGATGCCCTGGCCGTGCCCCTGGACCTGCCCGATCCGCGCCGGCGCCTCGGAGAGCACCCGGGCGACGTCCGCCCAGTCGAGCTGCCCGCTCTCGACCACGGCGGCGTGCACGACGCTCAGTGCCGACTCGAGCCCGACCATGCCGTTCGCGGCGGCCGGCCACTCGCAGCACTTCGCCTCGGCCGTGTGCGGCGCGTGGTCGGTGGCGACGATGTCGATGGTGCCGTCGGCCAGGGCGGCCCGCAGCGCGTCGACGTCCTCGCGGGAGCGCAGGGGCGGGTTCACCTTGTACCGGGCGTCGTACCCAGGCGCACCGTCGACCCCGGCGACGAGGTCCTCGGTGAGCACGAGGTGGTGCGGCGTGACCTCGGCGGTGACGTCGATCCCGCGGGACTTCGCCCACCGGACGACCTCGACGCTGCCGGCGGTCGACACGTGGCACACGTGCAGCCGGGCACCGACGTGGTCGGCGAGCAGCACGTCGCGGGCGATGATCGCCTCCTCGGCCACGGCGGGCCACCCGGCGAGCCCGAGCTCCGACGACAGCCGGCCCTCGTTCATCTGCGCGCCGATGGTCAGTCGCGGCTCCTGGGCGTGCTGCGCGAGCACCCCGCCGAAGCCCTTGATGTACTCGAGCGCCCGGCGCATGAGCAGCGGGTCGGCGACGCAGGAACCGTCGTCCGAGAACACCCGGACCTTCGCCCGCGACGTCGCCATCGCGCCGATCTCGGACAGGTGGGTGCCCTGCAGCCCCTGCGAGACCGCACCGATCGGGCGGACCGTGACGTAGCCGGCGTCGTCACCGAGTGCCTGCACCTGTTCGACGACGCCCGCGGTGTCGGCGACCGGCGACGAGTTCGCCATCGCGTTGACGGCCGTGAAGCCGCCGGCGGCCGCGGCACGGGACCCGGTGAGCACCGTCTCGGACTCCTCGAAACCGGGTTCGCGCAGGTGGGTGTGGAGGTCCACCAGACCGGGCAGGGCGATCAGCCCGTCGGCGTCGACGACCGTGGCACCGGCCACGTCGAGACCGGACCCGACGGCGGTGATGCGCCGCGCCTCCAGGCGGATGTCGGCACGCGAGCCGTCGACCAGCTGCGCGCCGCGGATGAGGTGGGCGGTCATGCGACGGACTCCTTCGGTTCGTGCTCGCCGGTCAGGGCGAGGTACAGGACGGCCATCCGGACCGAGACGCCGTTCGCGACCTGCTCGACCACCGTCGAGCGGGGGTCGTCGGCGGCGACGCCGGCGATCTCGAGCCCGCGGTTCATCGGCCCCGGGTGCATGATCAGCGTGCGCTCGGACAGCGCCGCAGCGCGGGCCGCGGTCAGGCCGAAGTGCCGCGTGTACTCGCGGGGGTTCGGGAAGAACGCGTCGTTCATGCGCTCCTGCTGGATGCGGAGCAGCATCACGACGTCCGGGTCCTCGGCGAGGGCCGCGTCGAGGTCGTGGTGCACCGCCGCGCCGAACGGGCGGTCCACCGCGGGCAGCAGCGTCGGCGGGGCGGCGAAGGTGACCTCGGCCCCGAGGGTGCGGAGGAGCCAGGCGTTGCTCCGCGCGACCCGGCTGTGCAGGACGTCGCCGACGATCGTCACCCGGACGCCGTCGAGGCCCTTCCCGCGGCTCGCACCACCGTGCAGGCGGCGCCGCATCGTGAAGGCGTCGAGGAGCGCCTGCGTCGGGTGCTCGTGGGTGCCGTCGCCGGCGTTCACCACGGGCACGTCGATCCAGTCGGCCTCGGCGAGCACGCGCGGGGCGCCGGACGCGTGGTGGCGCATCACGATCCCGTCGATGCCCATCGCGCCGAGGGTCTGCACGGTGTCCTTGAGGGACTCGCCCTTCGAGACGCTCGAGCCCTTGGCGGCGAAGTTGATGACGTCGGCCGAGAGGCGCTTGGCGGCGGCCTCGAACGAGATGCGGGTGCGGGTGGAGTCCTCGAAGAAGAGGTTCACGACCGTCTTGCCGCGGAGGGCCGGGAGCTTCCGGACCTCGCGGGTGTTCACCTCGGCCATCTCCTCGGCGACGTCGAGGACGTGGACGGCCTCGGCGCGGGACAGGTCGGCGGTGGAGAGGAGGTGCTTCACGCTGCGCCCCCCTGCTGCTCGGGGCGTGTCTGCTCGGAGCGTGTCTGCTCGGTGGCGCCGGCCTGCTGCTGGTCGGCGTGGGCCGGCGCGCCGGGCTGATGCCGCTCGGGGTGCGTTGGCGCGCCGGGCTGCACGATGACGACCTCGTCCGTGCCGTCGGTCTCGGTCAGCCGCAGCGTGACCCGCTCGTCCGACGCGGTGGGCAGGTTCTTGCCCACGTGGTCGGCACGGATCGGCAGCTCCCGGTGCCCACGGTCGACGAGCACCGCGAGGCGGACCGCGCGCGGGCGGCCGATGCCCTGCAGCGCGTCGAGCGCCGCCCGGACGGTCCGGCCGGAGTACAGCACGTCGTCGACGAGCACGACGACCTTGCCGTCGATGCCGCTCGTCGGGATCGTCGTGCGGTGCGGAGCGCGACCGATGCCGTGCCCGAGGTCGTCACGGTGCATCGTGACGTCGAGGGTCCCGACCCGCTGGTCGCGGTCATTGGCCCACTCGGGCTCGATGTCGGCCAGGACGCGGTCGAGTCGCTCGGCGAGGACGGCACCCCGTGTCGGGATGCCGAGCAACACCAGGTCCGAGGCACCGTGGTTGGCCTCGAGGATCTCGTGTGCGATGCGTGTCAGAGCACGCGTGATGTCGGGCTGCTGCAGGACCGTTCTGGTTCCCACGCCGACCTCCTTCCCCGCCTCACCGGACGGACTTAAAGGACGCTGACGTGGACAACCCTACCGGGACTCCTGGTCCCCTGCGACCGTCCGATCGGACGGTTCCTCGTGCTGCGCGGTGCCGTGGTCGCCGTTCCGACCGGCTGCTCCCCGGCCGCCCGCGACGGCGCCGAGGACGCCGTTCACGAAGCTCGCCGAGTCGTCCGTCGACAGCGACTGCGCGAGTTCGACCGCCTCGGCGATGGCCACCGCGTCGGGCACCTCCGGGTTGTACCGGATCTCCCACACGCCCATCCGGAGGATGCAGCGGTCGAGCACGGGCATGCGGGCGATCGACCAGCCCTGCGCGTGCTCGATGATCACCTTGTCGATCGCGGACCGGTCGTCGTCGACACCGGTCACGATCTGTCGTGCGTAGTCCCAGCTCGAGGCGCGCTCGGGCTGGTCGAGGTGCCGCACGGTCTCCGTTGCCAGGACGTCGGTGATCGGAAGTTCACGCACCTCGGCCACGTACAGCATGTCGAGGGCGCGCTTGCGGGCCTTCGAACGAGCACTCATACAGCGTCGCCTAGTTGTTGACGCGGCCGAGGAAGCTGCCGTCGCGCGTGTCGATCTTCACGGTGGTGCCGCTCTCGAGGTACAGCGGGACCTGGATGCGGTGGCCGGTCGCGATGATCGTCGCGTCCTTCGTGCCACCGGACGAGCGGTCGCCCTGCAGGCCGGGCTCGGTCTCGACCTCGGTGACGATGGAGGTCGGGAGCTCGATGTAGAGCGGGTTGCCCTCGTTCATCGCGATGGTGACCATGGCGGACTCGAGCAGGAAGTTCTTGGCGTCGCCGACGACGGTCTCCGAGACGTGGACCTGGTCGTAGGTGTCGGTGTCCATGAACACGTAGGACTCGCCGTCCTGGTACAGGTACTGGTAGTCGCGACGGTCGACGGTCGCGGTGTCGATCTTCGCGCCGGCGTTGAACGTGCGGTCGACGACCTTGCCCGAGACGACGTTCTTGAGCTTGGTGCGGACGAATGCGCCGCCCTTGCCCGGCTTGACGTGCTGGAACTCGACGACCGACCAGAGCTGCCCGTCGATGATGAGAACGGCGCCGTTCTTGATGTCAGTGGTACTCGCCATGGGTCTTCCGTTCGATGGTGTTGTGAAGGTCTCCCGGACGTGCGTCCGGTCCCGGGGTCGGCCGGGGTGACCCGAGCCGACGCCCGGACGAGTCTAGCGGACGGGGGCGGGACGCCCGCAGGGCAGGACGCCCCGCGCCGCAGGACCGCCGACGCACGGCGTCAGCGTCGCCGCAGGCGTCAGCGTCCCTGCCGCCGCAGGACGCCCGCGCCGCGGCACGGCGTCACCGTCTCCGCCGTGCGATCCACGCGTCGACGGCCGCCCACACCAGCAGCACCACCGCCGTCCCGCCGAGCAGTCCCCCGGCGCCCGCGGTCGACAGCACGGCGTCCGACCGCACCGGCGTCGCCAGGTACACGATCGCGAGCACGCCGGCGCCTGCCCCGAGGAGCACGAGCAGCACCCGACGGACCAGGCCGGCGACGACCTCCCGGTCGCGCCGGTCCGAGAACAGCCGGATCCGGACCGCGAGGTCGCCCTTCTCGACGGCCTCGCCGATCCGGTCGATCCGGCGCGGGAGCTTCCGGAGCGTCGACGCCACGCCGACGAGTTCGCGCAGCGCCAGGTCCCGCACCGCCTTCGGGCGGAGCTGGTCGCGGATCTGGCGACGGGCCAGGTCCCGGGACTCCTCGAGCAGGTCGAACGACGGCGCCAGGGTCCGGAGCGTCCCCTCGAAGATGGCGAGTGCCCGGGCGGCGGCCACGAAGTCCGGCGGCGGCTTGAGCCGGTACCGCCCGAAGACGGCCACGGCGTCGTCCACCGTCTCCACGCCGATGCGGGCACCCGGCCCGAGCTCGTCGGCGACGAACGCGGCGATGTCCCGGCGGAAGTCGGCTTCGTCCTCGGGGTCCCGCACGGGCGCCATCCGGAGCACCCCGTCGGCGATCCGTGCCGTGTCGTCCTGGATGTACCCGGCGAGGAGTTCCTGGACGGTCTCCCGCAGCCCCGGGTCGAGCCGCCCGACCGACCCGAAGTCGATGAGCGCCGGCCGACCGTCCGGCAGGAGCACGACGTTCCCGGGGTGCAGGTCGGCGTGGTAGATCCCGTCGAACACGACCTGCCGCAGGAACGCGTCGAGCACGGCGCGCATCGGCGCGTCCAGGTCGCGGTCGGACCGGACGGCGCGGAGCGCGCTGAGGGTCTCGCCCTCGAGGAACTCCATCACCATCACCCGTCGCGTGGAGAGCTCCCGGTACGGCTCGGGGAACGCCACCGCATCCGGCCGCGCGCTCCGGGCCTGCGCCGCACGCAGCGCCGCGAGGTTCCGCATCTCGGAGGCGAAGTCCACCTGACGGACCAGGTCGTCCGCGTACTGCTGCGCGACGTCGACGATGCCGACCTGCCGCGCCTCGGCGCTGGTCCGGGCGAGGAACCGCACGACCCGCATCGCGATGTCGACGTCCCGCCGCACCGCCGCGTCGATGCCGGGGCGCTGCACCTTGACGGCCACGGTGGTCCCGTCGGCCAGCGTCGCGCGGTGGACCTGCGCGATCGAGGCCGCGGCGACCGGCTCCGGGTCGAACGTCGCGAACACCTCGTCGACCGGCGCGCCGAGCTCCTCCAGGAGCAGCGCGGCGACCTCGTCGGGGGCGGCGGGCGTCACACTCCCCTGCAGGTGCACGAGCCCCTCGGTCCACTCCTCGGGGAGCAGGTCGTCCCGGGTCGACAGCAGCTGCCCCATCTTCACGAACCCGCCGCCGGCCTCCTCGAGCGCTCGGCGCAGGTGTTCGGCCTGGTCACGTCGCAGGTCCACGGTCGCGGGGTCACGGGTGAAGTCGAGTCGACGGATCGGCAGCAGCCGGTGACGGCGGGCGATCGCGAGCAGCTCGGCGAAGCGACGGCCGCGGGACCGCAGGCTGCCGACCTCGACGTCCTGCTGACCGAGGTCGCTCAGGCGGGGCGGAGTGGGCACCGGACCAGTCTGCTCCCCGGCCCTGCGCGACAGCCGCAGCGCCCGTGTTCCTCCACAGCCGGGAGGCGCGGCGCGGCATCCACAGGTCGGCGCACCGCCGTCCTCGCCTCGCCTTCCGGGCCGCAGGATCATCGCATGGAGACAGCAGTCATCGCAGCCGCTCTCGCGGCGGTCGCATCGATCGTCGGTGCGGCGGTCAGCTGGTTCGGCGCCCACCAGGCGCGGCGAACGGCGGTCCGACACCATGCCTGGGACCGCTTCACCTGGGCGCTCGACCAGCGCCCGGGCAGCAGCGCGTACAACATTCCCACCGCTGTACTGCGGAACCTGGCGACGGTAACGTCCTGGCCGAAGGCCGACCGACGCCTCGCGCGTCGCGCCCCCGCCAGCGACCCGGCCGTCGCGTCGCAACCACCACGACCGCCACGACAACCGCCGTCACCGTCACCGTCACCGTTGCAGACACCGTCACCCGATGAGGAGCCCTCCTGATGTCTCTCCTGAAGCCGCTGCCGGACGCCCTCGACCCCGACCGGGACGACGACGAGTACTGGGCGTGGGAGAACGGCGCCACGGTCGAGGAGTTCCGGGAGTGGCAACGCACCGGGGTGCTCACGGTGTCGATGCGCCTGAAGTGGTGGTGGCGGCGGACACGGCCGACGCTCCGCTGAACCCCTTCGGCGGCGTCGGCCTAGACCCCGACCTCCTGGTAGGCCGTGAACAGCAGGTGGTCCTCGGGTCCCTCGAGCGTGACCGGCTTGCCGACCCCGTCGAGGATGATGAACCGCAGCATCCCGGCCCGGGCCTTCTTGTCCCGACGCATCGTCGCGAGCAGTCCCTCCCACCTGCCGAGGCCGTACGTGGTCGGCAGCTCGAGCGACTCCAGGATCGAGCGGTGCCGATCGACCGTGGCGTCGTCGAGGTGCCCCGTGAGCCGGGCGAGCTCGGCCGCGAACACCATGCCGACGGCGACCGCCGCGCCGTGCCGCCACTGGTACCGCTCAGCGTGCTCGATGGCGTGCCCGAGCGTGTGCCCGTAGTTCAGGATCTCCCGGCGGCCCTGCTCGGTGAAGTCGTCGGACACCACCTGCGCCTTGAGCTCGATCGCCAGCTCGACCACGCGACGGAACTCCGGCGTGGTGGGGTCGGTGACCCGGGCGACGTCGGCCTCGACCAGGTCGAGGATCTCCGGCACCGCGATGAACCCGGCCTTCACGATCTCGGCGAACCCGGTCAGGATCTCGTTCCGCGGCAGGGTCTTCGCGAGGTCGAGGTCGACGACCACCGCACGCGGCGCGGCGAAAACCCCGACGAGGTTCTTGCCCTCGTTGGTGTTGATGCCCGTCTTCCCGCCGACGCTCGCGTCCACCATCGCGAGCACGCTCGTCGGGATCGCCAGGAACGCGACGCCGCGGAGCCACGTCGCGGCGACGAAGCCCGCGAGGTCGGTCACCGCGCCCCCGCCGAGCCCGATGACGGCGTCGGTCCGGGTGAAGTCGGCCTGCCCCATCACCTGCCAGCAGAATGCGGCGACCTCGACGCGCTTCGCGCCCTCGGCGTCGGGCACCTCGGCGATGAGCGCCTCGAGCCCGGCGTCCGCCAGCAGCGCGCGGAGTTCGTTCGCGCGGGCGCCGAGCGTCGGCGCGTGCACGATCAGCACCTTCGCGACCCGCGGCCCGAGCAGTGCAGGGACGGCGCCGAGCAGCCCGTTCCCGACCACGACGACGTAGCCGCCCTCCCCGCCGACACGGATCTCGGTGGTGCCCTCCGGCAGGTGGGTGCTCGGGGTCGACTGGTTCACGGGGTCCCTCCGGTGGTGGTGCGACGCCCCGCTCCGGGGCTCGTGTCGGTCGGCGTGCTCGTGCCGGTCGATGTGCGCGTGTCGGCCGGGGTGCTCGTACCGGCCGACGTGCGGGGGTCGGGCGGTGTGCTTCCCCGCACCCAGGCGACGACCTCGTCGACGACGTGCGACATCGGTCGCCGCGAGGTGTCGAAGGTCGCGTGCGCGAGTTCGGCGTACGTCGCCGCGCGTGCGTCCAGGATGGTCTGCCACGCGTCGATGCCGCCGTCCGCCAGCAGCGGCCGGTCGCTGCCGGCGATGCGGTCGGCGACGGCCTCGGGCGAGACGGTCAGCAGGACGATCCGCGCGCCGGCCATCGCCTCGCGGGTCGCCGCGTGCGTGACCGCTCCCCCGCCGACGGCGACGACGCCGCCGCGCGTGACCGCGTCGCGCACGGCCTCGGCCTCGAGCTCGCGGAACGCCGCCTCACCGCGGTCGGCGAAGATGCCGGGGATCGGACCGTGCTCGCGGACGATCGCACGGTCGGTGTCGGTGAAGGACACCCCGAGCGCCTTCGCGACGCGCTTGCCGACGCTGGACTTGCCGGCGCCCATCGGTCCGATGACCACGACCGGCGCGGTGCTGCCCGCGGTGGCCGCCTGCGCCGGTCCCGTCCCGGTCACCGGGCGGCGGTCGGCTCGGCGGTCTCGGTGCGCCGGGAGCGCAGCGTCTCCGGGATCGCGGCCAGGTACCCCTCCAGGTTGCGCTTGGTCTCGGCCAGGCTGTCGCCGCCGAACTTCTCGAGCACGGCGTCGGCGAGCACGAGCGCGACCATCGCCTCGGCGACGACGCCGGAGGCCGGCACGGCGCAGACGTCGCTGCGCTGGTGGTGCGCTGCGGCGTCCTCACCCGTGGTGGTGTCGATGGTGTGCAGCGCGTGCGGGATGGTGGCGATCGGCTTCATCGCGGCACGGACCCGCAGCACGGTGCCCGTGGACATGCCGCCCTCGGTCCCGCCGGCGCGGTCGCTCGTCCGGATGATCTCGCCGTCCTCGCGGTACAGCTCGTCGTGCGCGGCCGAACCGCGACGACCGGCGGTCGCGAAGCCGTCGCCGACCTCGACGCCCTTGATGGCCTGGATGCCCATGATCGCCGCGGCGAGCCGAGCGTCGAGCCGACGGTCCCACTGCACGTGCGAGCCGAGGCCCGGCGGGACCCCGTAGAACAGCACCTCGACGACGCCGCCGAGCGTGTCGCCGTCCTTCTTCGCGGCCTCGACCTCGGTGACCATGCGTGCCGACGTCTCGGGGTCGGCGCAGCGCAGCTGGTCCTCGTCGAGGCGGTCGACGTCGTCGGGCATCGGCAGCGCGGTGCCGTCCGGCACGCGCACGGTACCGACCTGCAGGGTGTGCGCGACCGACCGGATGCCGAGCTCGGCCAGGAAGGACTTCGCGACGGCGCCGAGGGCGACACGAGCCGCGGTCTCGCGGGCCGAGGCGCGCTCGAGGATCGGGCGGGCCTCGTCGAAGCCGTACTTCTGCATGCCGACGAGGTCGGCGTGGCCGGGGCGGGGCCGGGTGAGGGGTGCGCCGCGACCACGGGACATCTCGGTCTGCTCGATCGGTTCCGGGCTCATCACCTCGACCCACTTCGGCCACTCGGTGTTGCCGATGCGGATCGCGATGGGGCTGCCCATGGAGTACCCGTGGCGGACGCCGCCCGAGACGTGCAGCTCGTCCTGCTCGAACTTCATGCGCGAGCCACGGCCGTAGCCGAGCTTGCGTCGCGCGAGGTCGGTGCGGATGGACTCGAACGACACCGGGACGCCAGCGGGCAGGCCCTCGAGCATCGCGATGAGTTCGGGTCCGTGGGACTCACCAGCGGTCAACCAACGAAGCATGCCGCCCATCCTCCCACAGCCCGTGCACGTGCGACGGCCTGCGACGCCCCCGCTGCTACTGGTACTCGGGGTGCGCCCGCAACCACGCCCGGAACTGGGCGACCGCCGCGTCGTGCTGCGCCAGCGTGTCCGAGAACACGGTCTCGCCGGTGTCCAGGTTCACGGTCACGAAGTACAGCCAGTTGCCCGTGGCCGGCTGGGTGACGGCCTTGATCGCGACGTCGCCCGGGTTCGAGATCGGTGCCGGGGGCAGCCCCTTGTGCACGTAGGTGTTGTACGGGTTGTCCGCGTCCGCGCGCTCGGCGTCGGTGGTCGTGACGGTGTGGGTGTTCCCCGTCCCGTAGGCCACCGTCGCGTCGGACTGCAGGAGCATCCCCTTGTCGAGGCGGTTCTGGAACACGCGCGCGACCTTCGGGAAGTCGTCGGCCTGGCCGGCCTCCTTCTGCACCAGCGAGGCGAAGACCACCACGCGCTCCTGGTCGGCCTCGGCGACGCCGGCGGCCTGCAGGTGCTGCTTCATGGTGTCGACCATCGACTGGAAGTACTGCTTCGCGCTCCACCCCGGGTTGATCGGGTAGGTCGCGGGGAACAGCCAGCCCTCGAGGGTCGTCACACCGGCCGGCAGACCGTACGCCTGCACGTCCTTCGCGGCCGAGGACACCTCGTCCTTGCTCAGTCCGGCCTTCGAGACCATGCCGGCCTCGATGTCCTGCAGCGCTGTGCCCTCGGGGATGACGATCGACGCCTGGACCCGGTTCTTCGTGTCCTGCAGGGCCGAGAGCGCCGACTTCGCGCTCATCTGCTTCTTCAGCTCGTACGAGCCGGGCTGGAACTGCACGTCGGGCGAGGTGAGCAGGAGCTTGTAGAACACCTTCGAGCTCTTCACGACACCGCTGCGCTGCAGGGTCTTCGCGACGTCCTCGCCGATGTCGCCCTGCTTGATCGTGATCGTCACCTTGCTCGTGCCCGAGCCGGAGTAGTCGTCGGACTCCTGCGACCCGCTGAACGCCTGCACGACCTGCTGGATCTTGGGCGCGGCGAAGGCGTACGCGCCACCACCGGCCGCCAGCACGACCGCGACGATCACGATGCCCGCCACGAGCGGACCGCGGCGCCGCTTCGGGCGCGGTCCGCGCGGCTGACGGGAGGCTCGCCCACGCCCGCCACGACCGTCGCGTCCGTCGTCTCCCGCGCCGCCACCGCCGTGGCCGGCTCCGTCGCCGCCGTCACGTCCGGATCCTCCCGCGCCGCCGGCGCGAGCCGCACCGGCCGGGACCTCGCCGGTCAGGAGGGCCTGCACCTCGGGGTGCAGCTCGTCGTGGTCACGCGCGACGGGAGCGTCAGCGGGTGAGACGGGCCGGTCCTGCTGCTGCGCGCGGCGTCGCTGCGGCGCGGCCTCGTCCGGCGTGATCGCCTGGTGCGGCACCGGCTGCTCCTGCGGCTCCTGCTGCTGCGGAGCCCTGAGCGCCTGCTCCTGCTCCTGCTCCTGCTGGGCACGGGCCTCGGCTGCACGCGCCTCGCGGCGTGAGCGCGGTCGGACGGTGTCGGTCGGACGGTCGGAAGGCTGGTTCCGCCCCTCGGCGTCGTCGCCGGGCGCGATGATCGCGTTCCAGTCCAGGTCGTCTGCCAACGGATCCTCGGTCTCTCGGGTCGGGGTTCTCCGCCTGGGGTCGTCGGTCCGGGTACGACGGTCGGCGCGGCGTCCCGGGCCGGCCGGTCAGGGGAGCGTGGCGCCTGGGGCGGCGCTGGACGCGCGCTCGTGGTCGAGCGCGTGTTGCAGAATGATAACAGCGGCCGCTTGGTCGATCACGGCCCGCGACTTCTTCGTGTTCCGGCCCGCCTGGTGCAGGCCACGCTGCGCCGTGACGGTCGACAGTCGCTCGTCGACGAGCCGGACGGGTCGGTGCCGTGCCAGCCGGTCGGCGAACGCGCGGGCATCGGCCGTCGAGGCCGTGTCGTCGCCGGACATCGACAGCGGCAGCCCGACGACGATCTCGAGCACGTCGTACTCGTCGGCGATCGCGAGGATGCGACCGACGTCGGTCTTGTCGTCACGACGGACGGTCTCGACCGGGGTGGCGAGCAGCCCGTCCCGGTCGCAGACGGCGATGCCGATCCGGGCGCGCCCGACGTCGACGCCGAGTCGTCGCCCGGACCGCATCGCCACCCTCAGCCCGCCAGACGCGCGGTGACGGCGCGGAGCGCGGCCGGGAGTGCCGCCGCGTCGGTCCCGCCGCCCTGGGCGAGGTCGGGCTTGCCGCCGCCACCACCGCCGAGGACGCCGGCGGCCTCCTTGGCGAGCGGGCCCGCCTGGACACCGGCGGCGCGCGCGGCGTCGTTCGTCGCGACGATCACGACCGGCTTGCCGCTGACCACGGCGCCGAGCACGACCACGGCCGCGGCGTCGCCGAGCTGTGCACGCACGCCCGTGGCGAGGGACCGCAGCTCGTCGCCCGACTGCAGGCCGTCGACGGCCTCCGCCACGACGGTCGTCGAGCCGACGGTGGTCGCCTGCTTCGCGATGGTCGGGACGCGCTGCTGCAGGTTGGCCGACTCGAACTCCGCGATGCGCTTCTGGGCGTTCCGGAGGTCCTCCATCAGGCTCTGCACCCGCGCGGGCAGGTCGTTGCGCGGCGCCTTGAGCGCGCTGGACAGCTGCGACACGATCGTGCGCTCGGCGGCGAGGTCGCGGAAGCCCTCGAGCCCGACCAGGGCTTCGACACGACGGTTCGTCGAACCGACGCTCGACTCCCCCACGAGGTTGACGAGCCCGACCTGGGCGCTCGAGGCCACGTGCGTGCCACCGCACAGCTCGCGGGACCACGGGCCGCCGATGTCGACCATGCGGACCTCGGCGCCGTACTTCTCGCCGAACAGGGCCTGCGCACCGAGGGACTTCGCCTCGTCGAGCGGCAGCACACGCGTCGAGACCTCGAGGTCGGAGCGGATCGCGGCGTTCACGACCTCCTCGATCTCGGAGCGCGTCGCGGTGGACACCGGCTGCGACCACGAGAAGTCCAGGCGCATGTAGCCGGACTTGTTGTACGAGCCGGCCTGCAGCGCCTCGGGACCGAGGACGTCGCGGAGCGCGGCGTTGACGAGGTGCGTGGCCGAGTGCGCCTGGGTCGCACCGCGGCGGTACTCGGCATCGACGACCGTGGTCGCGGCGTCCCCGACCCCGACCTCGCCGGAGCGGACCTGCACGGTGTGGCTCCAGAGGCCGGCGACGGGGCGCTGCACGTCGAGCACCTCGAGGTCGAACCCGTTGCCGACGATCGAGCCCTGGTCGGCGTCCTGGCCACCGGACTCGGCGTACAGCGAGGTCTCGCCGAGGATCACCTCGGCGATGTCGCCGGCCACCGCACGGTCGACGCTGACCCCGTCGACGATGATGCCGAGGATCGCCGACTCGGCCTCGAGCGCGTCGTACCCGAGGAAGACCGTCTCGCCGGCAGCGCGGAAGGCGCTGTAGACGCTGAGGTCGGCGAGGGCGGTCTTCTTGCTCTTCGCGTCGGCCTTGGCGCGGGACCGCTGCTCCGACATGAGCGTCTCGAAGGCCGTGCGGTCGACGTGGACCCCGGCCTCCTCGGCCATCTCCATCGTCAGGTCGATCGGGAAGCCGAACGTGTCGTGCAGCAGGAAGGCGGTGTCCCCGCCGATCGCCGCCGCACCGTCCTGCTTCGCGCGCTCGACCGCGACGTCCAGGATCGTGGTGCCCTGCGCCAGGGTGCGGAGGAAGGTCTCCTCCTCGGCGTAGACGATCCGCGCGATGCGGTCGTACTGCTCGGCGACCTCGGGGTAGGCGTCCTGCATGGCGTCGCGCGACGCCGGGAACAGCTCGGGGAAGGTCGCGCCCTCGACGCCGAGCAGGCGCATCGCCCGCACCGTGCGACGGAGCAGGCGGCGGAGGATGTAGCCGCGGCCCTCGTTGGACGGGGTGACGCCGTCGGCGACGAGCATGAGCGACGACCGGACGTGGTCGGCGATGACCCGCATGCGGACGTCGTCCTCGTGCACCGCACCGTACCGACGACCGGACACGGCCGCGGCACGGTCGAGCACCGGGCGGACCTGGTCGGTCTCGTACATGTTGTCGACACCCTGCTTGATGAACGCGACGCGCTCGAGGCCCATGCCGGTGTCGATGTTCTGGTTCGGCAGGTCGCCGGTGATGTCGAAGTCGATCTTCGACCGCACGTTCTGGATCTGGTACTGCATGAACACGAGGTTCCAGATCTCGACGTAGCGGTCGTCGTCGGTCGCCGGACCGCCGTCGACGCCGTACTCGGGTCCGCGGTCGAAGAAGATCTCCGAGCAGGGTCCGGCCGGGCCGGGCTGGCCGGTCGACCAGTAGTTCGTGTCCTTGCCCAGGCGCTGGATGCGCTCGTCGGGCAGCGTGGAGTGCTGCTTCCAGAACGCGATCGCCTCGTCGTCCTCCTCGTACACCGTGACCCAGAGGTCCTCGGGGTCGAAGCCGAGGCCGCCGTCCGACTCCGCCGACGTCAGGAACTCCCAGGCGTACTCGATCGCCTGCTCCTTGAAGTAGTCGCCGAACGAGAAGTTGCCGTTCATCTGGAAGAACGTGCCGTGCCGCGGGGTCTTGCCGACCTCCTCGATGTCGTTCGTGCGGATGCACTTCTGCACGCTCGTCGCACGACGGTACGGCGCCGGCACGAGACCGGTGAGGTACGGGATGAACGGCACCATGCCCGCGACGGTGAACAGGAGCGACGGGTCGTCCGAGACGAGCGACGCGGACGGGACGACGGTGTGGCCGCGGTCACCGAAGAACTGGAGCCAACGGCGGCGGATCTCTGCGGTCTGCATGGTGCTTCCTGATTCAGGTCGGCGGGAGGGTCGTGCGGTGCACGGGTCGTGCGGTGACGCGGTCGCTGGCGGGTCGCGCCGCGGTGGGTCAGGCGTCGGTGCGGAGCTCGGCCTCGCGCGAGCGGTAGCCGTCTGCCACGGCGCCGGTGAAGGCCTTCGTGCGCGCGTCCACGTCGGCGAAGAAGCGGGCACCACCGGGCGTGTGGGCGATCCGGTGTGCAGCGGCGAAGCCGATGACGATGCCGACGGCGACGAAGACCAGCTGCTTCACGGTGCCTCTCCCTCTCGCGCACGCGGGCGGTTGCGTGCGCCGACGAGTCTAGCGGCGGGACGTCCCGGGAACGCAGAACGGCGGGCCGCCCTCCTGAGAGGACGACCCGCCGTTCGGGGTGATCAGGTGATCAGCGAGCTGCGTAGTACTCGACGACGAGCTGCACTTCACAGGTCACGGGGACCTCGGCGCGCTTCGGGCGACGGACCAGGCGGGCCTGGAGCTTCTCGATCTCGACCTCGAGGTAGCCCGGGACCTTCGGGAGGACCTCGAGGTGGCCACCGGCGGCGGCGACCTGGAGGGGCTCGAGGGACTCGGAGCGCTGCTTGACGTGGATCATCTGGCCCTCCTTCACGCGGAAGGAGGGGCGGTCGACGAGCTTGCCGTCGACCATGATGTGGCGGTGCACGATCAGCTGACGGGCCTGCGCGGTGGTGCGGGCGAAGCCGGCACGGAGCACGAGGGCGTCGAGGCGCTGCTCGAGGAGCTCGACCAGGTTCTCACCGGTCAGGCCCTTCGTCTTGCGGGCCTCTTCGAAGACGATGCGGAGCTGCTTCTCGCGGATGCCGTACTGGGCGCGCAGACGCTGCTTCTCACGGAGGCGGACGGCGTAGTCGCTGTCCGCACGACGGCGGGTGCGGCCGTGCTCACCGGGGCCGTAGGGGCGCTTCTCGAGGTACCGGGCCGCCTTCGGCGTCAGCGGGATGCCGAGGGCGCGCGACAGGCGGGTCTTGCTACGGGTGCGTGACTTGGTAGACACAGGGTCCTTTTCTCTGTCTGAACTGAATACTCGAGGGGCACCGGACGCGCGCTCGACGAACGGACGCGGTCGGACCCGACGACGGGATCCAGAGGGATGAGCCTGTGGGATCGGACGGCTACAGTCCGAACCCTGTCCGCGTGGCACCGGAGACCGGTGGACACTCTGTCCTCGACGCAGCCGCACGCGAGGACCGGGACGTGGGCTCGACAACGATAGCAGCAACCGCGGCCCGGCGCAGGACGCCGGTGTCGGCGTGGCTACTCGCCGCGGGTGATCTTCCGGAGCCGCTCGAGCCGCGGGCCGAGTTCTCGCTCGAAGCCGTTGCCGGTGGGCGTGTAGTACTCGGTGCCGTCGAGCGCGTCGGGCAGGTACTGCTGCTGCGCCACACCGTGCTCGGCGTCGTGCGAGTAGACGTAGCCCTTGCCGTGCCCGAGGCGCTTCGCCCCCGGGTAGTGCGCGTCACGCAGGTGCGGCGGCACGACCCCCATGCGACCGGCCTTGACGTCGGCCACCGCGGCGTTCACCCCGTTGTACGCGGCGTTCGACTTCGGCGCGGTCGCCAGGTAGACGACCGCCTCGGCCAGGGGGATGCGCCCCTCGGGCATGCCGATGAGCTGCACCGCCTGCGCGGCGGCGACCGCGATCGGCAGCGCCTGCGGGTCCGCCATGCCGATGTCCTCGGACGCCGAGATGATGATGCGACGAGCGATGAAGCGCGGGTCCTCCCCCGCCTCGATCATGCGGGCCAGGTAGTGCAGCGCGGCGTCGACGTCGCTCCCCCGCACCGACTTGATGAACGCGCTGATGACGTCGTAGTGCTCGTCGCCCTGTCGGTCGTAGCGCAGCAGGGCACGGTCGACCGCGGCGGCGACCGTGTCGGCGTCCACCAGCGGCACGGTGTCGACCCCGTCGAGGGCGGGGCCGTCCGCGTCGTCGTCCTCGTGCAGCGACGTGGCCGAGGCCGCCGCGGCCTCGAGCGCGGTGAGGGCGCGGCGGGCGTCGCCGGACGAGAGCCGCACGATGGCCGCCCGGGCGTCGTCGCCGAGCACGACCGAACCGCCGAGGCCGCGTGGGTCCTCGACGGCACGGTCGACGAGCATGCCGAGGTCCTCGTCGGTGAGCGGCTTGAGCGTGAGCAGGAGCGACCGGGAGAGCAGCGGCGAGATCACCGAGAACGACGGGTTCTCGGTCGTCGCTGCGATGAGGATGACCCACCCGTTCTCGACCCCGGGGAGCAGCGCGTCCTGCTGGGCCTTGCTGAAGCGGTGGATCTCGTCGAGGAACAGGACCGTCGTCGACCCGTACAGGTCGCGGTGGGTCAGGGCCTTCTCCATGACCTCGCGCACGTCCTTGACGCCCGCGGTCACCGCCGAGAGCTCGACGAACTCGCGCCCGGACTGCCGGGCGATCGCCTGCGCCAGGGTCGTCTTGCCGGTGCCGGGAGGACCCCACAGGATCACCGAGACCCCACCGGGGTTCTCACGGGTGCCGGACGCGAGCTGCACGAGCGGGCTGCCGCGTCCGAGCAGGTGCTGTTGCCCGGCCACCTCGTCGAGGCTGGTCGGGCGCATCCGCACCGCGAGCGGGACGGACCCCTGGGCCAGGCCCGCGCGCCCACCCGTGGTGGGCGCACGCATCCCCGATCGATCCGCTGCCATGCAGACGATCGTAGGCCGACCCACCGACGGGGGGCGCGCCTCCAGGCCGGGCGCACCGCGCCGTCCGCTACGCTCGTCGGCACACTCGACGAGAGGTCCGACCAGCACCGTGGCACCGAAGAACCAGTCGCGCGACAACCGCGAGGCGCGCGAGCGGCTCCGTCTGTACCAGGCCCGTCAGGGCCTCCACGAGCGGCAGCGACGCCGGCGTGTCCGGGACGACACGGTCGGGATCATGGTCCTGGTGCTCGTCGCCGCGCTCGCGACCGGGTCGCAGCTCGCCTTCGCCGGCACGCACCGATCGGCCGGAGCGGACGCGAGTGCGTCGGCCACCGCCACGCCGACACCGTCCGCGAGCGCGGCCGGCAACACCGGCGACGTCCCGAGCAAGCGCATCGCGAAGGGCGCCACCTGGACCGGCACGCTGACGCTGAACAAGACCGTCGACCTCGGCATCGAGCTCGACGGTGCGGCGGCCCCGCAGGCGGCGAGCGTCGAGATCGACCTCATCCGCAAGCAGTTCTACACGGGGACGACCTGCCACCGGTTGGCCGACGGCGCCGACCTCCGCTTCCTGCAGTGCGGGTCGGCGAACGGCGACGGCACCGGTGACGCCGGGTTCCAGTACGGCCCGCTCGAGAACGTCCCGGCCGACGGGAAGTACGCGACCGGCGACATCGCGATCGCCCGCGGGGCCTCGCCGTACTCGCAGTCCACGCAGTTCTTCATCGTCTACGGCGACACCACGCTCGACGGCTCGACCGGCGGCTACACGGTCGTCGGCAAGGTCACGAGCGGTCTCGACGCGCTCGAGTCGACGATCACGTCGAAGGGCGTCCAGGACCCCGGGGCGGACGGCACGGGGAAGCCGAAGGTCGCCACCACGATCACCGGTGCGACCATCCGCGAGGAGCAGTAGTCCACAGGTCCCCGTCACGGCGGGCCGCTGGGGCCGTCCGTGCAATAGGCTGACGACCTGACCGTGCCGACGGTGACGTCGGCGATGCACTACCACGATCGAGGCGAGACCTGTGGGACCTGACGAAGCAACGACCTGGGGCCGGGTCGACGAGAACGGGACGGTGTACGTCCGGTACGAGGACACCGAGAAGGCGGTCGGTGAGTACCCGGACGCCACCCCGGACGAAGCGCTCGCGTACTTCGCGCGCAAGTACGCCGACCTCGAGGGCCAGGTGAAGATCGCCGAGCAGCGCGCCAAGGGCGGTGCCTCGGCGAACGACGTCTCGCGGAGCGTCGAGCACCTGCGCACGCAGGTGGCCGAGGCCCGGGTCGTCGGCGACCTGAAGTCGCTCGAGACCCGCGTCGCGGCGCTCTCCGAGCAGGTCGGCTCCCTGACCGCGGAGCAGGCTGCCCAGGCGCAGCAGGCCCTCACCGAAGCCCTCGCGCACCGCACCGCACTGGTCGAGGAGGCCGAGGCGCTGGCCGCGGTCGACCCCGCCCGTGCGCAGTGGAAGCAGATCACGGCGCAGCTCGACGACGTCTTCGCACGCTGGCAGCAGCACCAGCACGACGGCCCGCGTCTGCCCAAGAACGAGGCGAACGAGCTGTGGAAGCGTTTCCGTGCCGCCCGCTCGACCGTCGACCAGCACCGCCGTGCGTTCTACTCGGAGCTCGACGCGCAGCACCGCGACGCCCGCACCCGCAAGCAGGAGCTCGTCCAGCAGGCCGAGGCCCTCGCCTCGCGCGGTGCCGACGGGATCCCCGCCTACCGCGAGCTGCTCGACGACTGGAAGCGCGCCGGACGCGCCGGGAAGCGTCACGACGACGCGCTCTGGGCACGGTTCAAGGCCGCCGGAGACGTGCTGTTCGAGCAGCGCCACGCCGAGGTCGCGGTCGAGAACGAGGAGTTCTCTGCGAACCTGGTCGCCAAGCAGGCCCTCCTCACCGAGGCCGAGCCGCTCCTGCAGCAGACCGACCGGGTCGCCGCACGCCGGACCCTGACCGACATCCAGCGTCGCTGGGACGAGATCGGCAAGGTCCCCCGCGGTGACGTGCGCCGGATCGAGGACCGCCTCCGCGCCGTCGAGGACCACGTGCGGAGCCTCGAGGACCAGCACTGGAAGTCCTCCGACCCGGAGCGCAAGGCCCGCCAGACCGGCCTCGCGAGCCAGCTCGAGGACGCCATCGGCAAGCTCGAGGCCGAGCTCGCCGACGCGCGTGCGACCGGTGACGCCCGCAAGATCAAGGACGCGCAGGAAGCCCTGGACGCCCGCCGGATCTGGCTCGACGCACTGGGCGGCTGACACCACCCCGGACGACGCAGGAGGCCCCGTGACCGACCGGTCACGGGGCCTCCTGCGTTGCGGACCGCCTCCGGGAAGCTCAGACGGTCGGGAGCCTCAGGCCGTCGGGAGCCTCAGGCCGTCGGGAGCCTCAGGCCGTCGGGAGCCTCAGACCGTCGACTGCATCCCGAGCAGGAGCCGGATGTCGAGGTCGTCCTGCCGCATCTGCGTCGCGAGCTCGTCCATCGACGAGAACGCCACCATCCCGCGGACGTACGCGACGAACAAGACCGAGATCGTCTCGTCGTACAGGTCGATGTCGACGTCGAGCAGGTGCGCCTCGATCTGCTTGGCCGGCACACCCTCGAACGTCGGGTTGTTGCCGACGGAGACGGCAGCCGGGTAGATCGTCCCGTCGTGGAGCACCCGCGCCGCGTACACCCCGTCGGCCGGGACGAAGCCCTCGCATGCCGGGTCGAGGTTCGCGGTCGGGTAGCCCATGAGCCGGCCGCGCTGGTTGCCGCGGACCACGGCGCTGCGGACCGCGTGCTCGCGCCCGAGCAGCCGTGCGGCCTCGGCGACCCGGCCGTCGGTGAGCAGCTCGCGGATCCAGGTCGAGGACACGCGTCGTTCGTCGGCGGCGCGGACGTCGTCGCGGAGGTCGACGTCGTCGATCAGCTCGACCCGGAAGCCGTGCCGCTCGCCGAGCTGCCGGAGCAGCGCGACGTCACCGGCACCGCGGGCACCGAAGCGGAAGTCGCTGCCGACGAAGACGAGCCGGGCGTGCAGTGTGTCGACGAGGACGTCCGACACGAACGCCTCGGGCTCGCGGGACTGCAGTCGGTCGTCGAAGTGCAGGAGCAGCGTGGCGTCCACACCGATCGACTCGAGCAGCTCGCGACGCTGCGCGGTGCTCGTGAGCGACGGCGGGACCCGCTGCGGGTCGATGACGCTCAGGGGGTGCCGGTCGAACGTCACGACGGTCGACACCAGGCCGTGCTCGCGGGCGGCGCGCTCGAGATGTGCGATGACGGCACGGTGGCCGACGTGCACGCCGTCGAACTTGCCGATCGTGACGGCACTCGGGCCGAACCCCTGGGCGACGTCCGCGACGTCGTCGTAGAACTGCACGGCGCGCCCTACTCGCCGGCTGCCGGCACGGACGCCCGCGCGGGCTCGGCCACCGCGGCACGGTGGTGCTTGCGCAGCCACCACAGCCCGGCGATCGGCAGGACGAGCGGGGCGAAGACGTAACCGAGCCCGTAGTAGGACCAGACGGTGTCATCGGGGAACAGCTGGCGGTCGACGAGCGAGAGCGTGCCGACGACGAGCACGCCGGCCATCTCGAAGCCGATCGTCACGCAGGCGACGCGGTACCAGGCCCGGCCGGGTGCGATCAGCGCGATCATCGCGACGATGTAGACGACCGCGGCGAGGGCGCTGAGCGTGTAGGCGACGGGAGCGTGGGAGAACTTCTCGATGATCTGCACCACGCTGCGACCGGTCGCGGCGAGGGCGAGGATGCCGTAGACGGCGATGAGGACGCGCCCGACACCGGTCGCGAGGGAGGATCTGGTCGCCATTGCACCGAGTCTACCGACGCCCGGGGACAGCCGACGACGGACGCCCGCCGACGGCCCACAGCGGGCCCGACGGTGGGGCCGGTCCGCGGTCCGCCTCAGTTCAGGGCGAACCAGATCTGGTACATCCGGTAGACCATCACGGCCACCGTGAACGCCCCCGCGCCGAGGACGACCGTGCTCCACCGCGTCCGGTCGATCAGTGCCCACACGATCGCGGCCGGCGGGACGAGCAGGACCGACACCGCGTAGACCCCGAACTCGAGCGCGTTGCCCTGCGGCGGCGAACCGGTCGCGGGGAGGACGAGCGAGACGACGCCCTGCGCGAGGAGCAGGAGCTCGACGAGCGCCAGCGCACCGACCGTGTAGTCGTCGGGCTTCCACCCCACGAACCCGACGACGACCGCGAACAGCCCCACGACGACGGCGAGGACGACCTGCACCCAGGTGAACCACTCGATCACGGGCGTGCCTCCGTCCCGCGGGCGGCGGAGGCCGGGGTCGGTGCCGGGAAGTTCGTGATGACGCGCAGGCGCCCACGGTGGACGGACACCAGTCCGACGAGCCGGTCGTCCTCGCGTGCGACCGCCGCGACCGGGGCCTCCGAATCGGGGTGCTCTGCGGCGACCCGCTTGCCGTCGGTCAGGTCCTTCGCCTCGGCGGCGTCGAGCGTGACGACCGGGAAGAGCCGTCGTGCGACGTCCGCAGGACGGGCGAGCGCCGCGGTGACGTCAACGGAGTCGTCCTCGATGTCGACCGCGTCGGTCACCGCGAAGGGACCGACCGCCGTGCGCCGGAGCGCCGTGAGGTGGGCGCCGGTGCCGAGCGCGGCCCCGACGTCGCGTGCGAGGGCCCGGACGTAGGTGCCCGACGAGCAGTCGACCACGACGTCGAGGTCGACGACCGTGACGTCGGTGCCGTCGACCGTGACGGTGTGCTCCTCGCGTCCGGTCACCTCGAACCGCGAGACCGTCACGGTCCGTGCACGGAGGACGACCTCCTCGCCCTTCCGCGCCAGGTCGTAG
The DNA here is from genome assembly GCF_001864935.2 of Curtobacterium sp. MCBA15_012. Taxonomy (NCBI): domain Bacteria; kingdom Bacillati; phylum Actinomycetota; class Actinomycetes; order Micrococcales; family Microbacteriaceae; genus Curtobacterium; species Curtobacterium sp. MCBA15_012. Next base: position 2,029,489 of record NZ_CP126267.1, read on the forward strand.
GCGCGACGACCGTCCACCTTGATCGCACTGACGGTCGACGGGACCTGGTCGATGGTGCCGCGCTGCGCGGCGACGGCCCGTTCGACGGCGTCCGCCGAGACGTCGGCGTCCCGGACGCCCACGGCGGCGGTCGGTGTGCCGTCGGCGTCGTCCGAGTCGGTCGAGACGCCGAGGCGGATGGTCGCGGTGTAGGTCTTGCCGAGCCCGACGAGGTGCGTGAGGAGCCGCGTGGACGGTCCGGCCCCGAGGATGAGCAGACCCGTCGCCATCGGGTCGAGGGTGCCCGCGTGCCCGATCTTCTTCAGACCCAGCCGCCGCCGTGCGATCGAGACGACGCGGTGGCTGGAGATGCCCTGCGGTTTGTCGACGAGGAGGATGCCGTCAGGCGCGGATGCGAGCACCGGACGAGGCTACCAGCGGCCACGCCCGCCGCGACCCCGGTGCCGCCCGTCAGCAGGCGTCGTTCCACTCGCGGCGGGGGTGGTCCGGGTCGGTGACGTCGAGCACCGCCGAGGCCGCGATCTTGACGTCGGCCCGCCGCTCGAGCCGACCGGTCTCCTGCTCCGCCCACAGCGACCAGCGCCACAGACCGCGCGCGCCCGGTGCCAGCAGGCCGTGCCCGTGCACGACGAGCACGCCGTCCCCGGCCCCGGTCGTGCGGAACGGCGTCACGACGTCGGAGCGCAGCACGTCGACGTCGCTCGAGGGCGCCGCCGCCGCCATCGCGGACACCCCGTGTCGTGCGAACCCGGCGACCAGCCCGGCGGCCACACGCTCGAGGTCGACGCCGTCCTGTCCGTCGACACCGACGACGGCGCGGTTGGTCCCGACCTGTGCGATCACCTCGCCCGCGATCTCGGCGTACGTGTCGGTCTCCTGCGGTGCCCAGCGTGCCATGTGCCCACCGTAGGCTGTCGTGGTGAACGCGCGCGGAGCCTCCCGTCCCCCTGTGGACAGCCCACCGGACGTCACCCGCTCACCTGTGGACGACCCGCCGGCCGCGATCCACCCCGACATCGCGACCCCGCTGGTCGCCTGGTTCCGCGCCGAGGCGCGGGACCTGCCCTGGCGCCACCCCGGCTTCCCCGCGTGGGGCACGCTGGTGAGCGAGGTCATGCTGCAGCAGACGCAGGTCGCGCGCGTGGTCCCCCGACTGGAGGCGTGGCTCACCCGGTGGCCGACCCCTGCGGACCTCGCGGCGTCGCCTCCGGCGGAGGCGGTGCGTGCCTGGGACCGGCTCGGCTACCCGAGACGCGCGCTCGCGCTGCACGCGGCGGCGACCGCGATCGCCGAGCAGCACGACAACGTCGTCCCGCGCGACGTCGACGCGCTGCTCGCGCTGCCGGGCATCGGCGACTACACGGCCCGGGCGGTCGCGGTGTTCGCGTACGGCGACCGGCACCCGGTGGTCGACGTCAACGTGCGACGCGTGCTCGCACGTGCCCTGCTCGGACAGGGCGAACCGGGGCCCGCGAAGGCGAAGCAGGACCTGCCGCTCATGGAGTCCGTGCTGCCCGCCGACCGGGACGCCGCCGCCGCGACCAACGCCGCCGTGATGGAGCTCGGCGCGCTCGTGTGTGTGGCCCGCTCCCCCGCGTGCGACGCCTGCCCGATCGCGGACCGCTGCGCGTGGCGTGCCGCCGGGTACCCGGAGCACGACGGCCCGCGGGCGCCGAAGCAGGCGAGGTTCGCCGGCAGCGACCGTCAGGTGCGCGGGCTGCTCATGGCCGAGCTGCGGTCGAGCGACGTCCCCGTGACCCGGTCGGAGATCGACCTGGTGTGGCCCGACGACGCACAACGGGAGCGTGCCCTCGCCTCGCTCGTCCGCGACGGACTGGCCGTCGGTGACGATGCACGCGGGTACACGCTCCCGTCTGCGTGAGGACTACGCCCGGTCGGTCTCGTCCTCGTCGTCGTCCTCGTCGTGCTTGTACGGGTCGGCGTCGCCGGCGTACTGCGCGCCGGCGGCCGCGGCCTTGACCTGCGCGTCGCGGACCTGCGCCTGCACGAGCAGGTCCTCCATGTGCGCGGAGGTCTCCGGCAGGGCGTCGGCGATGAACTCGAGCGACGGGGTCAGCCGCGCGGTGATGTTCTTGCCGACCTCCGAGCGGAGCATGCCGGTCGCCGCCTTGAGCGCCGCGGCGGAGTCGGCGCGCTCCTCGTCGGAGCCGTACACGGTGTAGAAGATCGAGGCGTGCTGCAGGTCGCCCGTCACCCGGACGTCCGTGATCGTCACGAATCCGAGGCGCGGGTCGCGCAGCCCCTTGTCGAGTCGTCGGGCGACGACTTCCTTGATGCGGTCCGCCATCTTGCGTGCGCGCTGCGGATCGGCCATGGGTGCCTCCTGGGGCAGTGGCGGGACGCGTCCCGCACGGTGTTCCTGGTTCGTGTCCCGGGGCGGATGGCCCCGGAACGGGGTCGGGCCCCGCCCTCCCGTGAAGGAGGCCGGGGCCCAGAGTAGTCACACGATCAGTCGCGCGGCTTCTCGACGAGCTCGGTGGTCTCGATCTCGTCACCGATCTGGATGTCGTTGTACTTGCCCAGACCGATACCGGCCTCGAAGTCCGTGCGGACCTCGGTGACGTCGTCCTTGAAGCGACGCAGCGACTCGATCGCGAGGCCGTCGGCGAGCACCACACCGTCACGGATGACGCGCGCCTTGGCGTTGCGCGTGATCGTGCCGGAGCGGACGATGACACCGGCGATGTTGCCGAACTTCGAGGAGCGGAACACCTCGCGGATCTCGGCGACACCCGACTGGACCTCTTCGTACTCGGGCTTGAGCATGCCCTTGAGGGACTGCTCGATGTCCTCGAGTGCGTTGTAGATGACCGAGTAGAAGCGCACGTCGATGCCCTCGCGGGCCGCACGCTCGCGGGCCTTGACGTCCGGACGGACGTTGAAGCCGACGACGATCGCGTTGTCGATCGTGGCCAGGTCGATGTCCGACTCCGTGATCGCACCGACGCCGCGGTGCAGGATCCGGAGCTGGACGCTGTCGTCGACCTCGATGTCCAGGAGCGACTGCTCGAGTGCCTCGACGGCACCGGAGACGTCACCCTTGATGATGAGGTTGAGCGAGTCGACCTTGCCCTCTTCGAGCGCACGGGTGAAGTCCTCGAGCGAGATGCGCTTGCGGGCCTTGGCCAGCTGGGCGTTGCGCTCGGCGGCTTCACGCTTCTCGGCGATCTGACGGGCCGTACGGTCCTCCTCGGTGACGAGGAACGTGTCACCGGCGCGGGGCACCGACGACAGACCCTGCACCTGGACCGGGCGGCTCGGCGTCGCGGCCTTGACCGGGTCGCCGTTCTCGTCCGTCATCGCACGGACGCGGCCGTAGGCCGTACCCGCGACGATCGCGTCGCCGACGTGCAGCGTTCCGGACTGGATGAGCACGGTCGCAACCGAACCACGACCCTTGTCGAGTCGCGCCTCGATCGCCACACCGCGGGCGTCCTTGTCGGGGTTCGCACGCAGGTCGAGCCCGGCGTCGGCGGTGAGCAGCACGGCGTCCAGGAGGTCCTGGATGCCGACGTTGTTGCGCGCCGACACGTCGACGAACATGACGTCGCCGCCGTACTCCTCGGCCACCAGGTTGTACTCGGTGAGCTGCTGACGCACCTTGGCGGGGTTCGCACCCTCCTTGTCGATCTTGTTCACCGCGACCACGATCGGCACACCGGCCGACTGCGCGTGGTTCAGTGCCTCGATCGTCTGGGGCATGATGCCGTCGTCCGCCGCGACCACGAGGATCGCGATGTCCGTCACCTGCGCACCACGGGCACGCATGGCGGTGAACGCCTCGTGACCCGGCGTGTCGATGAAGGTGATCGGGCGCTCGATGCCCTCGTGCTCGGTCGTGATCTGGTACGCACCGATGTGCTGGGTGATGCCACCGGCCTCGCCCTCGACGACCTTCGAGTTGCGGATCGCGTCGAGGAGGCGGGTCTTGCCGTGGTCGACGTGACCCATGACGGTGACGACCGGCGGGCGCTGCTGCAGCACGTCGTCGTCCTCGTCCTCGAGCTCGGCATCGAGGTCGATGTCGAAGCCCTCGAGGAGCTCGCGGTCCTCGTCCTCGGGCGAGACGATCTGGATCTTGTAGCCCAGCTCCTCGCCGAGGACCTCGAACGTCGCCTCGTCGAGCGACTCCGTGGCGGTCGCCATCTCACCGAGGTGGAACAGCACCGTCACGAGGTTGCCGGGCATGGCGTCGATCTTGTCCGCGAAGTCCGAGATGCTCGCACCCCGACGCAGACGGACGACCGTGTTGCCGTCGCCACGAGGGACCTGCACACCGCCGAGCGACGGCGCCTGCCGCATCTCGTACTCGGCGCGCTTCGTCCGCTTCGACTTGCGGGCACGGCTCTTACCGCCACCGCGACCGAACGCACCTGCGGTACCACCGCCGGGGCCACGACCACGGCCACCGCCACCGGCGGGACGCGGGCCGCTGAAGGCCGGACGCGGGAAGCCGCCACCGGCACCCGGTGCACCCGGACGGCCGCCGGGGCCACCACGGCCGCCACCCTGGCCCGGGCGCTGCCCGAAGCCGTTGGGGCGGTTCGCCTGACCGGGGCCACCCGGACGCGGAGCACCCGGACGGGGCACGCCCGGACGCGGCGGGGCCGGACGCGGGATGCCGTTCCCACCACCGGCACCGGCAGCGGGACGCTGCCCCATGCCCTGGTTGGACGAGTACGGGTTGTTGCCCGGACGCGGCGGGCGCGAGCCCATGCCCTGGCTCGACGCGTACGGGTTGTTGCCGGGACGTGCGCCCGGCTTCGGGCCACCCGGCTTCGGGCCGGCGGCCGACCCGGGCTTGGGGGCGCCACCGGGCTTGACGGCGTCGCTCTTCGGCTCGCCGGAGTCGGCGGAGCCCTGCTCGGTCGACTGCTCGGCTGCTGCGGCCTTCTCGGCGGCAGCGGCCTTGCGGGCAGCCTCGGCCTCGGCCTGTCGCTGGGCGACGGACTTCGGCGCAGCGGGCACCGGAGCGTCCGAGGCGGGAGCCGGCGTCTGGGCCTCGGGCTCGGGCTCGGCGGCAGCCGGACGTGCCGGACCCGGGCGGGGACCGCCGGGCTTCGGCGCGCTCGACTTCGGCGCGGCGCTCTTGGCGGGCGCGCTCGTCGATGCGGACGCTGCCGGGGCGGACGCCGAGGCGCCAGCAGCCTGCAGCGCAGCACGGAGCTTGCGCGCGACGGGGGGTTCAACGCTGGAGCTCGGGCCCTTGACGAACTCGCCGAGTTCCTTGAGCTTCTCCATTGCGGTCTTGCTGTCGACACCGAGTTCGGATGCGATCTCGTGTACGCGTGGTTTCGCCACTGTTCTCCTTCACGGGTCCCACCCCGCGAAGGGGGCAGGACTCACTGGATGACGGGTCTCATTTCGAGCCGCTCATCAGTTGTCCATAAGCCGTTCAGCCTGTTCTGTCGTGTCCTCGTGTCCGTCCGACCGCGCAGCTGTGAGGCTGAGCAGATGGTCGAGCACTGCGGACGTGTCGGGTTCGCGATCCAGCCGGAGCGCCCGGCGGAAGGCCCGGCGCTTGACGGCCAGCTCGTAGGCATCGACGGTCGGGGTGAGCCACGCTCCCCTGCCCGGCATGACTGCCTTCGGATCCGCCACGACGCGACCGTCACGCAGGGCGACGACACGGAGGAGGGAGGATCGGGGAGCACGGCGACGACTGCCGATGCACGTTCTGACGGGTACCACCTTACTCCTTGCCTCGGACGACCGCGATCCGGCGCGCCCGATCCGGTCACGCCACGAGCGAAGACCGGCCGCCGACCGGGGGTCGGGCAGCCGGTCCACCGTGCTGGTCCCTAGTCCTCGCCGTCCAGGATGCTGTCCGGCTGGATGTCGATGCGGGCACCCGTGAGCTTCGCGGCGAGACGGGCGTTCTGCCCCTCCTTGCCGATCGCGAGCGACAGCTGGTAGTCCGGGACGAGCGCACGGACGGCCTTCGTCGAGGCGTCGAGCACGAAGGCACTGGTCACCTTGGCCGGCGACAACGCGCTCGCGACGAACGACGACAGGTCGGACGACCAGTCGACGATGTCGATCTTCTCGGCGCCGAGCTCGGTCGTGACGGCCCGCACGCGGGCACCGAGCTCACCGATGCAGGCACCCTTGGCGTTGACGCCCTGCTCGTTCGCCTTCACCGCGAGCTTGGTGCGGTGGCCGGCCTCGCGGGCGATCGAGGTGATCTCGACGACGCCGGACGCGATCTCCGGGACCTCGAGGGCGAACAGCTTGCGGACGAGACCGGGGTGGGTGCGCGACACGATGATCTGCGGACCCTTGGGGCCGCGACCGACGCTCGTCACGTACACGCGGATGCGCTGCCCGTGCTTGTACTCCTCGCCCGGGACCTGCTCCTCGGGCGGCAGGATCGCCTCGACCGTGCCGAGGTCGACGTGCACCATCTTCGGGTTCGGTCCCTGCTGGATGATGCCGGCGACGATGTCGCCCTCCTTGCCGCGGAACTGGCCGAGGATCTTGTCGTCACCGATGTCGCGGAGCCGCTGGTTGATGACCTGCTTCGCGGCGAAGGCGGCGATGCGCCCGAAGTCGCTGGGCTGGTCGACGGCCTCGCCGACGACGGTGCCCTCCTCGTCGCGCTCCGGCACGTAGACCGAGACCTCGCCGCTCTTGCGGTCGAGCTCGACGCGCGACTGCGCGTCCGCGGGCTCGCCGTTCTCGGCGGAGTGCTTCTGGTACGCCGTCAGGATGGCGGATTCGATGATCTGGACGAGTTCGTCGAACGGGATCTCCCGCTCGCGTTCCATGAGTCGCAGGACTGCGAGGTCGATCTTCACCGAGGTGCCTCCGTGTTCAGCTGAGTCGCCTCCGCGGGGTGGATCTGCGCGGAAGTCGGCGATCAGCGTACCCCAGTTCCGGACGGGAGGCTCGTGGCGGGCCCGCCACGGGCCTCCCGTCCGCCCCGCGGTCCGCGCCCACCCACGCAACGTGACGAGGACGGCTGCCCGGCAGCGGGATCCCGCTGCGGGCAGCCGCCCTGGTCGCGTCGTCCGTGACCGGCGACGGGTGCTACTGGATCGCGCGGACCGCCTCGAGGAGGTCCGCGACCGGGACGTCGCGACGCTCGCCGGACCGGCGGTCCCAGAGCTCGACGACGCCGTCGGCGGCGTTCCGACCGGCGACGACCACGACGGGGACGCCGAGCAGCTCGGCGTCGCGGAGCTTCACGCCGGGCGACACCTTCGGACGGTCGTCGTACACGACGTCGTAGCGCTCGGCCTCGAGCGACGTGATGAGCGACGTCGCGAGGTCGTACGCCGTCTGGTCCTTGCCCGTGGCGACGACGTGGACGTCGAACGGGGCGACCTCCTTGGGCCAGGCCAGCCCCTTCTCGTCGTTGTGCGCCTCGGCCAGGATCGCCATGATGCGGGTCACGCCGATGCCGTACGAGCCCATCGTGACCGTCGCGAGCTTGCCGTTCTCGTCCTGCACCTTGAGGTCGAGCGCCTCGGCGTACTTGCGACCGAGTTGGAACACGTGGCCGATCTCCATGCCGCGCGCGGTCTCGAGCGGCCCGGAGCCGTCCGGGGCCGGGTCGCCGGCCCGGACGTCGGACACCTCGGCGACGCCGTCCGCGGTGAAGTCGCGGCCCATCACGAGGCCCGAGACGTGCACGCCGCGCTCGTTCGCACCCGTGATCCACGCGGTGCCGTCGACGACACGGGGGTCGACGAAGTACCGGATGCCGGAGGGGCTGTCCGCGCCGAGGACCTGCGGTCCGATGTAGCCCTTCACGAAGACGCCCGGGTGCTTCCGGAAGTCGTCGTCGCCGGCCGGCTCGACGTCCGCGGGCGCGAAGGCGACCTCGGCGCGCTTGAGGTCGACGTCGCGGTCACCGGGCAGGCCGACGACCACGACCTCGCGGGTGCCGTCGAGGTGTGTGAGGGCGAGCACGACGTTCTTGAGGGTGTCGGCCGCGGTCCACGGTGCCCCCTCGCGCGGCGCGACGGCGTTCGCGTGGGCGACGAGCGTGTCGATCGTCGGGGTGTCCGCGGACGGCAGCGTCACGGGCTCCGGCTGGCCCTCGATCGGCAGGGCGTCGGGCACCGGGGTGACGTACGCCTCGACGTTCGCCGCGTAGCCGCCGGCACTGCGGACGAAGGTGTCCTCGCCGACGCCGATGGGGTGCAGGAACTCCTCCGACTTCGAGCCGCCCATCGCACCGGCGTCCGCCTTGACGACGACGTACTCGAGGCCGAGACGGGTGAAGATGCGCTCGTACGCGTCGCGCATCACCTGGTAGCTGCGCTCGAGCCCCTCATCGGTGAGGTCGAACGAGTAGGCGTCCTTCATCGTGAACTCGCGGCCACGGAGCAGACCGGCACGGGGGCGGGCCTCGTCGCGGTACTTGTCCTGGATCTGGAACAGCGTCACCGGGAGGTCCTTGTACGAGCCGTACAGGTCCTTGACGAGGAGCGCGAACATCTCCTCGTGGGTCGGCGCGAGCAGGTGGTCCGCGCCCTTGCGGTCCTGCAGGCGGAACATGCCGTCGCCGTACTCGGTCCAGCGACCCGTGGCCTCGTACGGCTCGCGCGGCAGGAGCGCGGGGAGCAGGACCTCCTGCGCACCGGCGGCGATCATCTCGGCGCGGACGATCTCCTCGATGCGCCGCCGGACACGCAGCCCGAGCGGCAGCCAGGCGAAGACACCGGGCGACTGGCGACGGACGTACCCGGCGCGGACGAGCAGCTTGTGGCTCGTCACCTCGGCGTCGGAGGGGTCGTCGCGGAGCGTACGGAGGAACAGATGCGAGAGCCGTGTGACCACGGACGCAAGCCTAGCGGCGTGCTACGGCGCGGTGACGACCTGCACGGTGCCGGGAGCCGCGTCCGGCCCCATCTCGTCGGCGATGCGGTTCGCCTCGGCGATGAGCGTCTGCACGATCTCGCGCTCCGGCACGGTCTTGACGACCTCGCCCTTGACGAAGATCTGGCCCTTGCCGTTGCCCGACGCGACACCGAGGTCGGCCTCACGGGCCTCGCCCGGACCGTTCACGACGCAGCCCATGACGGCGACGCGCAGGGGCACGGTCATGCCCTCGAGCCCCTTGGTGACGTCGTTCGCGAGCTGGTAGACGTCGACCTGCGCACGGCCGCAGCTCGGGCAGGAGACGATCTCGAGCTTGCGCTCCCGCAGGTTCAGCGACTGCAGGATCTGCAGACCGACCTTGACCTCCTGCGCGGGCGGTGCCGACAGCGAGACGCGGATGGTGTCGCCGATGCCCTCGGCGAGCAGGATGCCGAAGGCGGTCGCGCTCTTGATCGTGCCCTGGAACTCCGGGCCGGCCTCGGTCACGCCGAGGTGCAGCGGCCAGTCCCCCGCCGCGGCGAGCTGCCGGTAGGCCTTGACCATGACGATCGGGTCGTTGTGCTTGACCGAGATCTTGAAGTCGTGGAAGTCGTGCTCCTCGAACAGGCTCGCCTCCCACACCGCCGACTCGACGAGCGCCTCGGGCGTCGCCTTGCCGTACTTCTGCAGCAGACTCGGCTCGAGCGACCCCGCGTTCACGCCGATGCGGAGCGAGACGCCGGCGTCCTTGGCGGCACGGGCGATGGCGCCGACCTGGTCGTCGAACTTGCGGATGTTGCCGGGGTTCACGCGGACCGCGGCACAGCCGGCGTCGATCGCCTGGAAGACGTACTTCGGCTGGAAGTGGATGTCGGCGATGACCGGGATCTGCGACTTCTTCGCGATGATCGGCAGTGCGTCGGCGTCGTCCTGGCTCGGGACCGCCACCCGGACGATGTCGCAGCCCGAGGCGGTGAGCTCGGCGATCTGCTGCAGCGTCGCGTTGATGTTCGTCGTCGGGGTGGTCGTCATCGACTGCACCGACACCGGGGCGTCACCGCCCACGAGCACCTTGCCGACCCGGATCTGCCGGGACTTCCGGCGCGGGGCGAGGGTTTCGGGGACTTTCGGCAGACCGAGGTTCACTGCTGGCACGCGCGTCACTCTACGCGGTCCGGGTGACGTCACTCGCTGCCCGTCACCAGGTCCGTCCCGCGCTCGACGACGGTGATGAGCGGGGCGTAGAGCCGCATCGCGTCGAGGGCTCGTTCGTGGTCGGCGTCGGTCGCGCCGGCGCAGGCGTCGGCCACGACCGTCACCGTCGCGCCCGCGTCCGCGGCGGCCAGGGCGGTGCTGAGCACGCAGCAGTCGGTCGAGACGCCGGTGAGCACCAGGTGCGGGTGTTCGCCGACGACCGCGCGGAGGGCGCTCCCCCACTTGCCGAAGGTGGGTTCGGTGACGACGGGGAGCCGTCCGGCCGACGACCCCGGTGACGAGGCCGCTGCCGATGCCGCCGCTGCCACTGCCGCTGCCGCTGCCGCTGCGAACGGCTCGGTCAGCGCGTACAGCGGGTCGGTGTCCGGGACGAGCGCGAAGGACCAGTCGCGGTAGTACGGCACCCAGGCGCCGGCGGGCCGGGACGGGGCGACGAACCTGGTGACGACCGTGCGGCCGGCGAAGCGCGGCAGCAGCCGTTCCGTGCCGGCGGCCGCGTCGTCGTAGCGCGGCGCCGCCCACGGGCTGTCCCCGGTGAAGATCCGCTGCAGGTCGATCGCGACGAGCCAGGCGTCGTCCGGCACGGCGACGCTCACGCCCGCTCCTGCCGCCGGACCGTGCCGCGCGCGGTGAGCAGCGTGCCGACGAAGCCGACGACCAGGGCCACGAGGACGCCGAGGTTCGCGTACGCCCAGGCACCGTCGCGGCCGCCGAGGCCGAACGGGCCGAGCAGGTAGCCCTGCCAGTTGAGCCAGGCGGGCACACCGTACGTGTTCGTCACGAGCCCCCAACCGAGGACGGTGCCGAGCACCACGAGGCCGATCGCCGCCCACCGGACGTCGCCGTAGCGACCGCGGCGGTCGTCGAGCTCGGTGTCGGCGTAGGCCCGACGGCGGAGCAGGACGTCGGCGACGAACACGCCCGCCCACGCGGCGACCGGGACACCGAGCGTGACGAGGAAGGCCTGGAACGGCGAGATGAAGTCGCGGGCGAAGAACACCACGTACACCGCCCCGGCGACCATGACGACGCCGTCGACCCCGGCCGCCACCGGCCGCGGGATGCGCACCCCGGCGCTGAGGAGCGCCAGACCCGACGAGTAGATGTCGAGCACGGCACCACCGACCAGCCCGAGGATCGCGACGAGGGCGAACGGGATGAGGAACCACACCGGCAGGATCGTCGTGAGCGCACCGATCGGGTCGGCGCCGATCGCGTCGTTCAGCCCCTTCGACGAGCCGGCGAGCAGGACCCCGACCACGACCAGCACCGCGGGGGCGAGGGCGCCGCCGAACGTCGTCCACCAGACCACTCCGCCGGTCGACGCCGTGCGCGGCAGGTACCGCGAGTAGTCGGCCGCCGCGTTGACCCAGCCGAGGCCGAAGCCCGTCATCACGAGCACGAGCGCGCCGAGGACGTTCTGCGCGCTGCCCGCAGGCAGGGCCCCGAGGGTGCCGAGGTCGATCGAGGGCACCGCGAGCACGACGTAGACCACGGTCAGCACCGCGGTCACGACGGTGATCACGGTCTGCAGCCGCATGATGACGTCGAAGCCCGCGATGCCGGCCCCGACGACGAGCGCCGCCACCACCACCAGGGCGACGAGCTTCGTCAGGACGCCGTCGTCCCAGCCGAGCTCGCGGAACACCGTCGACGTGGCGAGCACGGCGAGCGAGGCCAGCGCGGTCTCCCACCCGACCGTCAACACCCAGCTGAGGAACGACGGCAGCCGGTTCCCGCGCACCCCGAAGGCCGCCCGGCTGAGCACCATGGTCGGTGCCGAACCGCGCTTGCCGGCGATCGCCACGATGCCGCACAGCAGGAACGAGAACGCCACGCCCACGACGGACACGACCGTCGCCTGCACGAGGGAGATCCCGAAGCCGAGGACGAACGAACCGTAGCTCAGGCCGAGGACCGAGACGTTCGCGGCGAACCACGGCCAGAACAGCCCCCGCGGTCGGCCCTTGCGGTCGGACTCGGCGATGACGTCGATGCCCTGGCGCTCGACGGCGCGGACCTCGGGGACTGTGCTCATGGGGCGAGCGTAGCGGCGGACGCGACGGGCAGCCGGCCGTCAGGCGCGTCCTGTGGACGCACCCCGACTGCCGGGGCCGTGTGGAGGAACCGGGTCAGCCGAACAGGTCGACCGGGCGGACGAGGTCGGCGTAGATGAGCAGCGCGCTCATCCCGGCGAGGAGCACGACGACGACCATCGTCAGCGGCATCGTCTTCGCGAGGTCGATCGCACCCGGGTCCGGCCTGCCGGCGAGCACGTAGGCCCGACGCTTCACCGCCTCCCACAGCGCCCCGGCGATGTGCCCGCCGTCGAGCGGCAGCAGCGGGACCATGTTGAGGACGAACAGACCGATGTTGAGCGACGCGAGCAGCCCGAGGATCGTGTACGCCTTGTCGACGACCGGCACCCCGCTCATCGAGGACACCTCGCCGATCGCGCGGCCGACGCCGACGACCGACACCGGGCTGTCCTGCGACCGCGCCTGCGAGCCGAACGCCGCGTTCCACACCGCGACGAGCCGCTGCGGCAGGTCGATGATGAGGTGCGCCGACGCCGCGATCTGCGCACCGGTCGCCGGGAGCACCGCCGCCGGGGACTGGCGGACGAGCGACTGCCCGATGCTGACGCCGACGACGCCGACCTCCTGCGTCCTCGTCGACCCGTCGGCCTGCTTCGCGACCGTGCCGTCCGCCTTCACCACGTCACGCGTGGCGAGCTGCGGCGTGACCTCGAGGGTCTTCCGCTCGCCGTGGCGTTCGACCACGACCGTGACACGCTCGCCCGCGGACCGCTGGAAGACCTTCGAGACCTCGGCGATCGTCGGGTCCTGCCGCCCGTCCACCGCGAGCACGACGTCGCCGTCCCGGATGCCGGCCTGCTTCGCGGGCGACTCGGCGTCTCCGGGCGCACACGCCGTTGCATTGCTCGACGGGAGGACGCAGTCGACGCTCGACGTGAAGGTCGTCGTCGGGGCGCCGAACCCGCAGAGCAGCACGCCGAACAGCACGACACCGATGACGAGGTTCATCGCGGGACCGGCGACCATGACGATGATGCGCTTCCACGGCGTCAGGCGGTAGAAGGCACGGGAGTCGTCGCCGCCGGAGTCGGCGATCTGGGCCGCACTCGCCTCGCGGGCGTCCTGCACGAACGCGCCGTACATGCCGGTGTTCGTGATCGCGCTCGGCTTGCCGGAGGCACGCGGCTTGAGCATGCCCACCATCGAGATGTACCCGCCGAGCAGGATCGGTCGGATCCCGTACTCGGTCTCACCGCGGCGGAAGGACCAGAGGGGCTTCCCGAAGCCGAGCGAGTACTGCGTGACCTTCACCCCGAAGAGCTTCGCGAAGGACAGGTGTCCGAGCTCGTGGAGTCCGATCGAGACCAGCAGGCCGACGATGAAGACGACCACGCCGAGGACGAAGAGGAGCACGGTTTCGACGGTCACCAGGAGAGGGTACGGGACCCTGGCCATGACGGAGCCGAGCGCACCCTGAGAGGTCTGCCGCGCCTCCCGTCCGGTCTGGAGGCGCGGTGCACGTGACGCGCACCCGTCGCGTCGCCACGCGGCCGGGTCGCGTGCCCCGCGCACGTCGACGGGTCGTCGAGGAGGCGGTCGCGTGGCGCCGACCGCGTCGGCGCGTCAGCGCGACAGGACGCGGTCGGCCGTGTCGCGGGCCCACCGCTCGGCGGCGAGCACCCCGTCGAGCGACGGCTCCCCCGCCGTGTGCGCGTCGACGACCCGGCGCACCGTGTCGACGATGTCGAGGAACCCGATTGCCCCCGCGTGGAAGGCGGCGACGGCCTGCTCGTTCGCCGCGTTGAACACCGCGGGGAACGTGCCGCCGAGGACCCCGACGTGCTTCGCGAGGTCGACGGCCCCGAACGCCTGCGTGTCCAGCGGCTCGAACGTCCAGGTGCTCGCGGTCGTCCAGTCGAGCGGGACGCCGACGCCCGGGACGCGGTCCGGCCACGCCAGGCCGAGGGCGATCGGGAGGCGCATGTCCGGCGGCGACGCCTGCGCGATCGTCGACCCGTCGACGAACTCGACCATGGAGTGCACGATCGACTGCGCGTGCACCGTGACGTCGATGCGGTCGTAGGGCACCCCGAAGAGCAGGTGCGCCTCGATGACCTCGAGGCCCTTGTTCACGAGCGTCGCCGAGTTCGTCGTGACGACGAGCCCCATGTCCCAGGTGGGGTGCGCGAGCGCCTGCGCGGGGGTGACGTCCACGAGCTCGGCGCGGGAACGGCCGCGGAAGGGACCGCCGCTCGCGGTGAGGACGAGCCGGCGGACCTCCGCGTCCGACCCCGACCGCAGCGCCTGGGCGATCGCGGAGTGCTCGCTGTCGACCGGCACGATCTGCCCGGGTGCCGCCGCTGCCTGCACGAGCGGGCCGCCCACGATGAGGCTCTCCTTGTTCGCGAGGGCGAGCGTCGCGCCCGTGCCGAGCGCCGCGAGCGTCGGACCGAGACCGACCGAGCCGGTGATGCCGTTCAGGACGACGTCGGCCTCGACGCTGCGGACCAGGCGCTCGGCGTCGGCGGCGCCGAACGCGGTGTCCGTGACCCCGAAGCGCGCGGCCTGCTCGGCGACGAGGTCACGGTTGCTGCCGGCGGTGAGCCCGACGACCTCGAAGCGGTCGGGGTTGCGGGCGACGACGTCGAGGGCCTGCGTGCCGATCGAGCCGGTGCTGCCGAGGACGACGATGCGGCGCTTCGGGAGGTCCATGACGTCACCCTATCCAGGCACCCCTTGTCGGCGGGGCGTGATGTGTGGAATGTCGGCACCATGAAAGCGACCAAGCGATTCCTCCCCGCGCTCATCACGACCACGCTCACGGCGCTCGCGCTGGTCGGAGCCGTCCCCGCCGCCGCTCACGCAGCTGGCCCGGCATCGGAGACCGACGAGCTGACCCGACTCCGCGCGCTGAGCAACGCGCAGTCTCGTGAAGCGATCGACGCGCTCCTCGACGGTGACGACCCGGTCTCCCTCTACGTCGACGCACGTACTGGGGAGGTCCTCGCCGCCGAGGCCGTCGCCGACCGAGCGCTCAACCCGATCGGACCGGGATGCACGTCCACGAGCGTCTGCATGCGGAGCATCACCGGCACCCCGTACGGCCTGGCCGGGAGTGGTACGCGCACCGGCTCGTGGAAGAAGATCATCAGCTACTCGACCGGTGACCGTCGGACCAGTTTCTGGGCTTCGAACGGTATGGCGTACACCTACCGAGCGAACGCGACCGTCACCTTGAACGTCACGGTCACCATGACCAAGGTCCAGCGCTGACGCCTTCCCGACACGGCAGAGGGCGGCGAGCAGTTGCTCGCCGCCCTCTGCCGTGCGGGTGGGCAACCCGCCGGGACGGCCTCAGCCGAGCGCGAGGATGTCCACGACGAAGACGAGCGGAGCGTTCGCCGGGATCCCCGAGCCCTCGCGCGGGTTCGCGCCGTACGCGTCCTCGGCCGTGGCGACGATGAGGACCTGCGAACCGACCTTCTGCCCGACGAGGCCGGTGACGAAGCCCTTGATCAGGCCCTGCTCGGAGACGGTGAACGTCGTCGGGGCGCCCTTCGACCACGACGAGTCGAACTCCTTGCCGCCGTCGAGCAGAACGCCCTTGTACTGCACGAGGGCGCTGTCCCCGTTCTGCACCTCTGGTCCGTCGCCCTGCTTCAGGACCTCGACCTGGGTCGTAGCGGGCGCCTTGTACCCGGACGGGATCGTGATCTCCGGCTCGCCGTCGGCCTTGTCCTTGACCGTCGGGAGCGCCGGGTCCTGCTGCTGCGGCGTACCGGTCGCCTTGGTCGGGGTCTTCGCGATCACGTCCGCCACGACGACGATGTCGCCGCTGGTGGTGAAGCCGAGCGCCGACGACGCGCCGATCGCCGCGACGCGGTCGCCGACCTTCGTGCACGCGAGGAGGGCCCCGAAGCCGGTCCCGCCGACCGAGAGCACCTGGGGGTTGCCCTGGTCGAAGCCGACCGCGCCGAGCTTCGAGGCGTCCTTCGCCTGGTAGACGGCGTAGGAGACCTGGGCGAACTCGCCCTTCTGCAGCTTCGCGCCGTCGCCCTGGGCCACCGTGGAGGCCTGGGGCGTCTTCGCGCTGAGTCCCTTGTCGAACGTGACGGTCGGCGCTTCCTTGCCGCCGACGGCCCCGGTCACCTTGATGCTCTTCGACGCCGACCCGGGCTTCGGGCACGTGGAGATCGGGGCGGCGGACGCGCTCGAGGACGCGCTCGGCGAGGCGGATGCGTCACCCGACCCCGAACCGGAGCAGGCGGCGAGTCCGAGCACGACGGCGGGGACGAGGGCGATCGGGAGCAGGCGGAGACGCTTCACGGAGACCTAGTCTGCCGCACGGACCTTGGTGACCGACGCGTGGTGGACGGGGAACGCCACGGAGCGGGCGATGAAGCACAGCTCGTTCGCCCGGACGTGGGCTGCCTCGGCGTCGGCGACGCGGTCCGCCTCGAGGATCGTCACGACGGGGTGCAGCTCCGCGGCGGTCAGCTCGCCGGTGCCGTCGCGGTGGACGTCGAGCGCGGCGGTCGCGGTGTCGGTGTACTCGACGACCGTGAAGCCCTGCTGGACCGCGACGTACAGGTAGCTCATCATGTGGCACTGCGCGAGGGCCCCGAGGAGCATCTCCTCGGGGTTCCACCGGTCGGCGTCGCCGCGGAACGTGGGGTCGGCGGAGCCGGGGACGTCGGGCTTGCCCGGCGCGGAGACGAGGTGCTCACGGCCGTAGTCGCGGTAGCCGCTCGTCCCGGTGCCGCGGTCGCCGGTCCAGCGGACGGAGACCTCGTAGGAGTGGTCGCTCACGGTGGCCCTTCGTCGGTGGTGCGGTGCTGTCGGTGCCGGTGCCGGTGGCGGCGGTGGCGGCGGCGGTGCGGTGGTGGCGGTGCGGTGGTGGCGGTGCGGTGGTGGCGGTGCTGGCGGCGCGGTCGTCGGTACGCTTGCGCCATGCCGGTGAGCCACGACGTCCGCACTGATCGCCATCCTCTCACCGCGGAGGGCTCGGTCGAGCTCGCGGTGCTCGACCGGAACGGCTTCGACGAGAGCCGACACCTCGGTGCCGGCGTCGTCGTGGCCGCCGACGGCACGGTGCTCGACCGCGTCGGGGACCCGTCGGCGAGCATCTGGCCGCGGTCCACGATGAAGCCCTTCCAGGCGCTCGCGATCCGGGCGGCCGGCGCGGACTTCAGTGACGAGGAACTCGTGCTGACCACGGCGAGCCACGCCGGCACCGCGGCGCACCAGGCACTCGCCCTCCACATGCTCGAGTCGTTCGACCACGTCGAGGCCGACCTCGGCTGCCCGCCGGACATGCCCTTCGACCGCGCGACCGGGCGGACCATGACCGAACCGCGTCGTCTCGCGATGAACTGCTCGGGGAAGCACGCGGGCATGCTCGCCGCGTGCCGGGTCAACGGCTGGGACGAGGCGTCGTACCTGGACCCGTCGCACTCCCTGCAGCGACGGGTCCGTGACGTCGTCGAGGCGTACACCGGCGAGGTCGTCGACGTGGTCGGGACAGACGGCTGCGGTGCACCGGTCTTCCCGTTGACGCTGACCGGCCTGGCGCGCGGCATCGCGGGCGTGACGGCCCGGAGTGACTCGGACAGCGCCGCCCTCGTGGACGCGGTGCTCGACCACCCGTGGGCGATCGACGGCGTGGGCCGGGCGAACACGGTCGCCATCGAGCGGCTCGGTGTGCTCGCGAAGTTCGGGGCCGAGGGCGTCATGGTGATGGGCCTGCCCGGTGGTCCGGCCGTCGCGGTGAAGACACTCGACGGCTCGCAACGGGCGGGCACCCTCGCAGCGTTGACCCTGCTCCAGCGCAACGGTCTGGTGGACGAGGCAGGGGTCGCCGACGTCATGGCTGCGACCGGCGAGCAGGTGCTCGGCGGCGGCGTCCCCGTCGGTGCCGTGCGCGCGGGGTCCGGGCTGCGCTGAGCGCGCCAGAGCACCGACCGAGCCGGGCGGCCCCCGCACTGCACCTGCGGTGCTGCGCGGCGGCTCCGCAGACCTGTGCGGTGTCTCACGGCCCTCCCCCGCTCCGGGCGGGCACACGGGGAACGTGGTCCGGCTCGAGGAGCGGGAGCACCGGCTCGACGGCCCGCGCGACGGTGCCGTCACGGGTCCGCAGGGTGCACCCGTAGCGGCTGACCTCGACGAGGGCGTCCCACGCCCGCGGCAGCTGCTGGAGTCCGGGGACCAGGACGACGGTCACCGCGATCGCCGGCCCGTCGTCGACGAAGCCCACGGCGACGCTGTTGCCCGCGGGCAGCGGGGTCCCGGTGGACGACAGGGACGGCGTGCACGATCCGTCCGTCGGATCGACCGCGATCGGCGGCGGGACAGCGACCACCGAAGTGCTCACGTCGCGGTGCACGTCGTCGGACGAGCACCACCGGACACGCTCGTCGCCGCCCGGTCCGGTGGCCTGGTCCTCCCCGGGCAGGACGGGCGCGGGCGACCCGCCGTCACGGGCGCTCAGGAGCTCGTCGGGGTCGGCCGATCCGGCGGCTCGGTCGCTGGCGAGCTGGTCGGCACCGGGCGGACCTCCCGCGCAGACACGCGCGAGCTGACCGGCGAGCCCGCGATGGACCGCCTCGGCCAGTGCGCCCCGTCCGAGGACGACCACGTGCGTGCTCCGCCCGGGAGGCCCGACCGGCAGCGTCACTCCGGTGCCGTCGGGCAGGGTGCCCAGCACGAGCCCACCCGACGCGGACGCGGACGACGACCACCCCGCTCCGGACCCGGACGGCTCCGGTGCGACGTCGGACCGAGCGGCGCCACCGAACGGATCCGGACCGGCGGGGGCGGTGATCCGGCGCGCACGGCGGGAGGGCGGCTCTGCAGGAGCACGGAGTGGCCCGCTCTCCGGGGATCGACGCACCGCTGCGTCCAGCAACGCACAGCACGCGGCCGTCGCGAGCAGGACGGCGCGCTGCGGACCCCCCAGCGACGCCGCGAACCCCGCCACCACGAGGAGCACGGCAGCGGGGACGAGGAGCCAACGGGCGAGGGACGGGGACACCGCACCAGGGCACCACAGCCCCCCACCGTCGCGCGGTCGTCACGCCAGAACTGTGGAGACGGTTCCCCCACCACGAACGTGTGGAGGAACCGCCCGGTCACTGCACCAGGAAGAACTGCTCCCCGATGTCGACCCGGGCACCGCGCTCGACGCGGTAGCGACGTCCCGGCTCACAACGGCGGATCGACCCGTCGATGTGCCGGATGACGGTGCCGTTGCCCGACGCCCGGTCCGAAACCCACAGGTCGTCGCCGTCTCGCCCGAACTCGAGGTGCGTCTTCGACACGGACTTGCCCGGGTCGTGGATCGTCAGCAGCTCGTCGAACCGCTCCGCCGGCTGCGGACGTGGGAGCCGTCCGAGCAGGCCCGAGCCGTGCACGTCGATCCTCTCGCCGGTGCTGAAGTGCAGGACGAACGGCGCGGTCGAGGTGTGCTTCGCGACGATGCGCGTCTCCTCGACGTCCTCGTCGTCGTCCACCTCGTCGTCGTCCACCTCGTCGTCGTCGCCGCTCGTCGGAGCGGTGACGGAGCCGATCGGCGGGAGGACCGGACCGGTCGAACCGGGCAGGGGCGGCAGCGGTGCAGCGGTGGGCGGACGGGACGACCAGGAGGCTGACGCCTGCGGAGCCGAGGGCGACGCGGTCGGGGCGTCCGGGACCGGCGGCAGCGGCGGCAGGACCACCCGCGGGGTCTCGTCGACGTCCGCGCCGGTGTCGTCCGTCCCGTCGAGGTCAGCCGATGTGTCGAGGTCGCCTGACGCATCGAGGTCATCGGACGCGTCGAGGGCACCCGACGCGTCGAGGTCACGGCCGTCGTCCCGTCCGGACGGTCGTGCAGCCACCCCGTGCTCGCGGGCGGCACCCGGAACGTCGAGGTCGACCCGGTCGTCGCCAGCGAGGTGGTGGTCGGCGTCCCCCGCGACATCGGGCGCGACGGCGTCGTCACCGGCGTCACCGGCCGCGCCGGCGTCCGCCGCGTCGTCGGTGTCACCCGCTGCGCCGGCGTGCGTGTCGGTGTCCAGCTCGTCGTGGTCGGTGGCGGCCCAGTCCGGCCGTGCGATCGGCAGCGGGACGACCGGCCCGGTGAACGCAGCGGTCACCGCGGGGCGCACCGCACCGCACTCCGCGCAGAAGATGTCGTCCGGCTCCAGGGTGTGACCGCAGACGTGACACGTCGTCGGACCACTGCCCGGGGTCACGAGCGGCGTGGGGCGCGGTGGTCGACGGTCGACGAGGGGCTCCACGACCGCGGTGTCCCCCGGCTGGGCTCCCTGGTCGGTCCCCGCGCTCGTCGAGGACGTGGTGGCCACGTCCTCGTCCCCCGTGGCAGGGGTCACGGGTTCGCGACCGATCCACCACGACGGCCGGGACGGCGCCACCGGTGCGGCTGGTGCCGGTGCGCTCCACGCCGGTGCGGCGGCCGGCGACCGCAGGTCGTCCCCGCCCGCTCCGGACGCGTCGGTGGAGGACCGCTCGTGGCGCTGCTGGCCTGCTGTCGGGTCGGTGGAAGCGCCGGAGGACGTGGCCCGGTCGAGGTCCGGTCGGGCGGCGGCCGGACGGTCGACGTCCGGACGGGCGGTCACCTCGTCGACGTCGGTCGACGCGGCGGGTCCGGCAGGGTAGGCGTCCGGGTCGAGGGCCGGCTCGTCCGGTTCGGCCGACGGCTCGTCTCGGAAGCCGTCGCCGCCTGCGACGGCGTCGTGCCGCTGCCCGCTCGTCGGCACCACGGCAGGGGGTGCGGGACGGGCCGCGCGCGGGGCCTCGTCCGCGTACCCGCGTCCCGTCGGTCGGGGCCGGTCCGCCGCGCGGTCTGCACCGGTGAGCCACGCGCGCGTGGCCGGGTCGAGGGTGGCCTCGGGCAGCCAGGCGTCGGACGCGGGGTCGGTCCGGGTACCGTCGCGGCCGGGTTGCTGCAGGGGCGGCGGGGTGGCGTGGTCGTCGAGGGTCACGGGTGCCGGTCGGCGGTTCGCCGAGACGGTGACCGATCGGCCGCACTCACCACAGAAGATCGCCCCGTCGGGGAGCATCGATCCGCAGTGTTCGCATCTGATCACGGTGTGTCGTCCTCACTCGGCCGTCCACGACGCTCGCCGGCCTCCGGACCATGGTAGTCGCGCCGCCCCGGACGCCCCCGGTGGCCCAGGAGTCCCCGTCCGAGCCAGCCCGACTCTCCCGTCAGCGAGCGCAGTGAGACCGCTGCCCGCCACCGCTGGCGTCGCGTCCGTCCGTCGCGGAGGGACCGCACTGCCTCGGTCGCAGCACTCCACATCCGGTCGGCGGTGCCGTCGTCCGTGTCGTCCGGTCCGAACACCGAGCGGTCCGCCAACGCCGCGAGTCCGCTGCCACCCTCGCCCGGAGCTCCGACGACGGCCTCCCGGCGCGTGGCCGCACGCGAGACGTCGTGACCACGGTCGAGCAACGCATCGCGGTACTCGTCCCACGCACCGACGATCCGTGCGCGGGCACTCGGTGCGCGGCGACGGCGACGACGACGGAGCCGCTTGATCGACACGACCACCGCCGACGGGAGCAACACGAGGGCCGCGAGGCCGAGCACCGCGAGGACCCACGGCAGCGCGGCGAGGAGGATCTGCAGCCAGAGCGGTTGCACGGGTGGCGTGGTCCGGTCGCTCTGCGGCGGTGCCTGCTGGTCCTGGTCCTGCTGCTCGACGGGCGGCGGCGGCACGACCGTCTCGGGCCGGGTGACGGGCTCCGGCGTCTGGTCCTGTTCGTCGGGGATCTCGCGCACGACGGGGTTCGGGTTGAGCATCACCCAGCCCCACTGTGCGGTGTCGACCTCGAGGCGTGCGGTGACGTCGGACCCGCGGAACGTCGTCGTCGTGTCCGTCCCTCCGCTCGTCGCGGCGCCGGGGCCGGCGCCGCCACCGGAGTCGCCGCCGGAGTCGCCGCCGGCGGTGAAGCCCATCACGACCCGCGCAGGGAACCCGAGCTGCCGCGCGAGCAGGGCCGCCGCGACCGCGTACTGCTCCTGGTCGCCGATCATCACGGGCGCCGTGAGGAGCTCCTGGATCCGGTCGGCGCCGTGTCCGGAACGGCTCGTGCGGTCGTCGCCGACACCGTGGCTGACGTAGCCGGTCCGCTGCAGCTCGCGGATCGCGTCGAGGAGCGCCGAACCGGGCGCCCCGGAGCCGGTCGCACCGGCCCGCTCCCGGACGGCGTCGGGGACACCGGTGGGGGTGGGGACGGAGGCCGTGCCCGGTCGCGCGGACGCGAGCTCGTCCTCCGACGGTTGGTCGGGCAGGACGGCGCGCAGTTCGTAGGTCGTCCCGTCGTCGACCCCGCCGACGACCGCGCCCGTGCTCGTCGTCCGGTCGTAGAAGAAGGCCCCGCGGTCCGCCTCGGCCTCGCGGCCGGTGAAGGTGACGGACGACAGGTCGCCGACGGTCGGGAGCCAGACACCGCGGTAGCCCTCGACGCGCACACCGACCCGGACGTCCGTCCCGGTGGTGCCGCTCGTGTCCACCGACGTGGGGACGCGCTCGAACGTGCCCGACGGCGAGGCGTCGTCGCTGCCGCCCACGCGGTAGACGACGCCGTCGTAGGTGTCGAGGGTCGCGATCCGGACGAACCCGCCGCGGGGCAGACCGGTGACGCGCAGCTGCGGCGCGTCGGACGTGCCGCGCTCCTCGTACGCCCGGAACCCGCTCAGCGGACTGACCTCGTCCCGGGGGTCGAAGGGCTTCACGACGTCGGTGCGGGCGACGGTGCGGGGCGCCGCGGGCGGTGCGACGAGCCCGAGGCCCGTCGCGACGACGGCCGCGGCGACGATGGTCCCCGTCCCGACGAGTGCGGGCCGCAACACCGATCGCCACACGGGCACCCGAGCGCCGACCGTCGCCGCGACGGCCGCGGCGCGTCGGACGTGCCGCACCGTCAGCGCCCAGACGAGCGCGATCCCGGCCAGGGCGACGGCGGTCGCGATCGACACGTCGAGGCGGGCGGGGCCGACGACGACACCGGCCCCGAACACGACGAACGCCGGGATGCTCGCCAGTTCCGGACGGGAGGCGCGGGTCGCCACGCTCACGGACGTCACCGTCGCGACGAGGAGCGTCACGAAGAACGGCACGAGCAGCGACTCGTAGGACCCCACCGGCAGCGAGATGGTCACCAGCCGCTTCCAGTCGAGGGCGACCCCGGCGAACAGGTGCAGCAGTCCGGCGCCGCTCGGCAGGATCCCCACGGCTTCGCCGGGCACCGCTGCCGGCACACCCGTGAGGGCGAAGGCCGCGACCGTGGCTGCGCCGACGACGACGGCGGGGAGCCTGGCGAGCGCACCGCCGAGCGCGACCACGGAACCGGCGACGACCGCGGTCACGGCCGCGGTGGTCATCGCACCGTCCTGGTACACGGGCCACCAGGACGTGCTCGCGAGGGCGAGGAGGAGCCAGACGACCGCGGTGCTGATGACGACCCGCAGCGGCTCCCAGCGGGCCGCGGTCCGTCGGGCCGACCGGCGCGCACCGGCTCGTGTCTGCGTCGCGACGCTCATGCCGCGCCCTGCCGGTGCAGTGCGTGCCGGAGGTCGTCGAGGTACCCGACGGTGACGACCGTCAGGCCCGCGATGCGGAGGAGACCGGGTCGCGCCTCGGGTTCGCAGACGACCGCGACGACCTCGACGCCGACGGGGAAGCGCGTGGCCGCGAGGCGGAGCGCGGCGAGTCCGACGGTCGACCCCACCACGAGGAACGCGACCGAGATCCCGGCCGTGTCCGCGCCGACGATCCGGGCGACCTCGGCGACGGGCAGGCAGGAGTCGGAGAGCCCGACGGTGGCGAACGCGTCGAGGAGCCGGGTCGGCGTGACCGTCGGCAGCTGCTGCACCGCGTAGACCGCGCGCTTGGCGTACGCGGGTGTCGGTGCCGAGACGACGACCGACACGTCGCGGCCGTCACGCACCGCACGCGCGCCGAGCGAGGCCGCCGCACTGACCGCGAGCTCGAACTCGTCGTCGTCCGCGTACTCGCTCCGCGAGACGCCGAGTGCGACCACGAGGTGCGATCGCCGGGTGTCCTCGAACTGCCGCACCATGAGGGCACCCGACTTCGCGGTCGACCGCCAGTGGATCGTCCGGGGGTCGTCACCGGGGACGTACTCGCGGACGGCGTGGAACGCGATGTCCGACGGCGAGAGGTCGCTCGTCGCCTGCCCCTCGAGGTCACGCACGAGACCGGTGCTCGTCGACGGGACGGCGATCGTCCGCGGGTGCACGATCACCTGTTCGCGGCGCGTCCAGACGACCTCGCGGCGGACCAGCCCGACCGGGTCGGCGCGGACCCCGGTGACCGGCCCGACGTCGAGGACCCCTCGGCGCACCGTCGACACGGGGACGTGCTGTTCGGACGTGCCGCGCGGTGCGATCGCCGGGAAGGCGACGTCGACGAGCCCCGTGCCGACCGGGACCTCGACGGTCGTCGGCACCGACGGCAGGCGCGCAGGGTTCTCGGCCGTCACCACCACGGTGGCCTGGTCCCCGACCGCGACGCGGTGCTGCGGCAGGTCCATCCGCACGACGAGGCGCGAACGCCCGACGAGCGCGACGGCCGCGACGACCGCGAGCACGGCACCCGCGAAGCCGACCACGACGACCTCGCGCAGCCCGAACCGGTACCCCGCGACGAACGCGACGAACGTGACCAGGGCGACCGCCCAACCCAACCCGGTGACCACGGAGGTGACCGCCGTCCACCCACGTCGGACGAGCCTCCAGACCGTCGACCAGGCCTTGGCGAGGCCGACGACCGCGTCGGCCACGACGCCGTCCCGCTCACCGACGAGCCGGGTCCGCACGTTGGTGAGGCCCGCGACGGTCCCGGTGCGGTCCGCCGCGTCGCCGGCACGGCGCGACCTGGTGGCGGTGGGGCGGTGGTCCGTCACGACGCCGCGCGGTCGGCGGGCGGCGGCGTCTCGACGAGCAGCTGCCCGACCACGCTCGTGGTGCTGACGCCGTCGAACTCGGCCTCCGCGTCGAGCACCAGGCGGTGGGCGAGCACCGGGACCGCGAGGGCCTTGACGTCGTCGGGCGTCACGTAGTGGCGACCGTTCACCGCGGCGAGCACGCGTGCGGACCGCACGAGTCCCATGGCGCCGCGGACGCTCACGCCGAGCCGGACCTCGCTCGCCGAACGGGTGCCCTCGACGAGCCGTGCGACGTAGTCCGCGATGCTCGGGTCGACGTGCACGGTGCGCGCGAGCGCCGCCATCTCGGTGATGGTCGCGGCGGGCACGACGGCGGCGAGCGGGATCGACACCGACGGCGACGAGGCCGTCTCGAGGATGCGCACCGTCGCCGCGTGGTCGGGGTAGCCGATCGAGGTCTTCATGAGGAACCGGTCGAGCTGCGCCTCGGGCAGACGGTAGGTGCCGGCCTGCTCGACGGGGTTCTGCGTCGCGATCACCATGAACGGGGCGCCGAGGCGGTGCGTCACCCCGTCGACCGTGACCGCAGACTCCTCCATCGCCTCGAGCAGGGCCGACTGCGTCTTCGGGCTCGCGCGGTTGATCTCGTCGGCGAGGACGATGTTCGAGAAGACGGGGCCGCGGTGGAAGTCGAACTCCTGCGTGCGCTGGTCGTAGACGCTGATGCCGGTGATGTCCCCGGGCAGCAGGTCGGGCGTGAACTGGATCCGGTTCGTGGAGCCCTGCACGCTCTGGGCGAGCGCGCGCGCGAGGCTCGTCTTGCCGGTGCCCGGGACGTCCTCGAGCAGGAGGTGCCCCTCGCTGAGCATCGCGGTCACGGCGAGTCGGATCACGAACGTCTTGCCCAGGAGCACCTGCTCGACGTTCGTGACGATGCGGCCGGCGACGTCGGCGAACCAGGCGGCCTGCTCGGGGGTCATGCTCATGCGGTGGGGTCCTCGTGGTGCTCGTGGTGCGGTAGGGGCAGCGTACGGGGCGGCGGTGTCGCCGTGGGTCACCCGCCGGTGCCTGTGGACGGCGGTGTCCCGGCGAGGGCGGCTTGGATCGCGCGCGTCGCACCGTCGGGGTCCTGCTGACCGGACACCGTCGCCTGCACCCGGATGGTGTCGAAGCCGGCGGGGACGGCGTCCGTGGTGGCCCAGGGTCTCCCGGTCGCCGGGTTCGTCGTCGAGCACGACCCGAACAGTCCGTTCGTGCAGTAGCTGATCCGGTACCCGCTCGGCGTGAGCTTGCCGTTGTTGTCCGGGGCGTTGATGACCGGAGACTGGCCGACCGTTGCCCCGGCGATGGTCGCACGCGTCGTGAAGGCCGTCCCCGTGACCGGTCCGCTCGCGGCGCAGTAGTCGCCGTCCGTCGCACACGACGTGAACACGATGCTGCTCTCCAGGCCGAAGCCCGCACCGGCTCCCGCCGATGCCGTCCCGTCGAAGCGCACGAGCGGGCCGCCACCGACCGAGTAGTACAGGAACGGGGACGTGGACGTCGCGCGCACGGTGAGGGTCCACGTCGACCGGTCCCCCGCGTCCTGGACGACCGAGACGGTGCCGGAAGGAGCCGACGGCGTCTCGAAGCCCTCGACGTCCGCGGGTGCCGATGCCGTGCAGAAGAGCCCGTTGTCGGCCAGCGCGACGTACCGGTAGCCGCTCGAGATCTGGTCGGTCGCGCTGGCAGCGTTCCAGACGCGCTCCGCACCCGCCGTCGAGCAGCCGCCCGGGATCGATGCTCCCTGCGGGTACTTCGCGATGCGCCAGCCCTGGCCGCCACCGCCCCAGTCCGACTCGGTCGCCTGCAGGTCGACCGCCGTGGTCGACCCGCTGCGCTGACCGGTCGCGCGCAACTGCGGCGTGGCCGGGCTGCCGACCGCCGTGCCCGAGGCCGACGCCTCGTTCCACTGCACGACCGAACCGTCACGGTCGGCCGCGTTCCGTGCCGACACCCGTACCTCGTACGGCTTCCCGCCCTGCACGCCGGTGAACGAGGTGCTCGTCGCGGTGCCGACGCTCCGGGTCGTGGAGAGCCCCGGACCGGTGACGGTGACGACGTGGTCCGTCACCGGCGTGCCGCCGTTCGGTGCGCCCACCGCGTCCCAGCGCACGTCGAGCTGGTTCGGCGTGCTCGTGTCCGGCGTCACGGTCAGGCCCTTCGGTGCGGCCGGCACGAAGTCGGCGCTGATCGGGACCGAGGTGGCCGAGGGCTCGGAGTCGCCGAGGGCGTTCCTCGCGACGACCGAGAACCGGTACGACGCCGAGGGGTCGAGGCCCGTGACCGTGCACACGGTCGACGTGCCGCAGTCCTTCGACAGCCCGCCCGTGCCCAGCAGCCGGTACCCGGTGATCGGCGAGTTGTTGGCCTGCGGCGCCGACCACGACACCGTCGCCTGCCCGCCCTGGTACGACCCCGTTCGGGTGGGGGCACCCGGTGCGTCCGGGACGTCCTGCACCGAGACGGTCACGTCGCCCCACACGAAGCGGTCCGGGTCGTCCGTCGCGTCGGCGACCTGGTACTGCAGGTGCGCGTCGACCGGCTGTGCGCCCGCGGCGACCGCGACCTGGAGCCGGGACCGGTCCGCGCTCGGGGTCACCGACACCCCTGCGGGCAGCCCACCGTCCAGGCCGCGGATGGCGACCACGCGGAGCCGCTGCGCCGGGAACGGGTTGGTCGGCTGGTCGTTGTCGAGCACGTCGACGGTGGTCGACGTGCCGCGCTTCGTGACCGCCCGGTCCGCACCGGGCTGCACGAGCGGCCGGGTGGACCCGACGACGTCGACCGTGACGACGCCCGACCGTCCGGCCGCAGCGGCGTCGGCCACGCCGATCCCGATCGATGCCGACGTGCCCTTCTGCGCCGAGTCGGCGACGTCGATGCGCAGCTGGCGGCCGTCGACGGTCGCGGTGGTGCCGGACCCGGGCCGGCTGACCACGGACCAGCGGAGCTCGTCGAGGTCGTCCGGGTACGGGTAGTCGGTGAGCTTGGTCAGGTCGATCGTGCGCGTGTCACCGGGCTGCAGGTCGAGCGTCGAGCCGGTGAACGCCGGCGGCTGGTTCGACCGGGGCGTCACCTTGATCGGCAGGACGAGGGTCGCCACACGCCCCTTGCCGCCGTTCGCACTCGAACCGTCGGTCACCTCGAACGAGATCGAGGCGCTGCCGTAGTAGAGCTTCGCCGAGGTGAACTGCAGGGTGGAGCGGTCGACGACGAGGTCGCCGCCGTCGGCGTGGGTCGCCTTGACCGTGCCCCGGTCGGTGATCTGCGCGGTCCGGCCGTTCGCGGTGACGACGTACCGGTCGAGCGGGATGCGCACCGTCGACTCGCTCGTCACCGTGATCGCGCCCGCGCTCCGGTCGACCTGGGGCAGGGCGTCGTCGAAGCCGGGGACGTGGATGAACCCGTACGAGGTGACGTCGGGATGGTCCTCGCGGGTCACCGAGAACGGGATCACCTGCGACGCGTCGGTCAGACGCACCGCGATGCGACGGTCCGGCGTGACCTGGGCGGTGTCGCCGTACCCGTCGACGACGCCGACCCGGAGGCGGGACGTCGACCCCTCGGCGAAGAAGACGTTGCGGAGGACGTCGACCGTGACGCTCTGCCGTCGCAGGATGTCCTGCAGGTCGAGCACGGTGTCGTCGACCTCGGGGCGGAGGGGCCGGGCGTCGGGGTCGACGGTCACGGTCAGGAACGCCGTGCTCGACCCACCGGTCGGGTTCTCCACCGTGTACAGCACGGCGAAGTCCCCGCTCGTCGCGGTCCGTGGCGGGGTCACGCGGACCTGGCTCCCGCGCACGACCTTCGCCACCACGCCGTCGGCCGTCGGGGTCGCTGCCGTGACGCGCAGCTGGCCGCCCTCGAGGTCCGAGTCGTTCTGCAGCACCCGGACGGCGACGCTGCCGCCCGGTCGGATCGTGACGCGGTCGGGCTGCGCGACCGGGTCGGAGGCCTGCTCGGCGCGCGGCGCGATGCCGACGCGGACGGTCCCGGTCGCACGCGCGCCGAGGGCGTCGACCACGGTGTAGGTGAACTCGTCGGTCCCGGCGGAGTAGTCGCCCGCCTCGTAGGTGAAGGCGTCCGTCGTGACGTCGCTGACCGACCCCTTCTCGGGGTTGTCCGCCACGCCGACGAGCTGGACGGAGTCGCCGTCCGGGTCGATGCCGTTCAGCGGGACGGTGACCCGCACCGACTGGCCGGCGACCGCCCGGGCGGTGACCGTCTTCGGGACCGGTGGGTTGTTCGTGGCCGCCTCGCGTTCCCGGACGGAGATCGTCACGGTGGCGTCGGCGTACTGGCCGTCGGGCCCGGCCACGCGGTACACGGCCGTGTGGCTGCCGGGCGTCTTCGGCGCGAGGTAGCGGAGCCGGTCGCCCGAGACGAACAGCAGCCCGCCGTCGCCCGGCACGTTCTGGACGAGCTCGGGCACGAGGGTGAGCGGCTCGCCCTCGGGCTGGGTGTCGTTCGCGAGGACGTCGATCTCGGCCACGTCCCCGACGCGCACCGTGGCGGTGTCGGCCTGGGCGACGGGCGGCTGGATCCGCTCGGGCCGCGGGATCTCGACGACCGTCACGGTGCCGGTCGCCGTCGCGAGCCCGTTCGACTCCGTGTAGCGGAAGGTCACCGGGCCGTCGAGCGGGGCCGTCAGGGTGACGCGGACCGTGTGCTGGTCGAGCACGGTGGCCTGCACGCCGGAGCCGCGGTCGGGCCCGTCGAGCGCGGTGACCATGAGCACGCCGCCGGCGGGGTCGGTGTCGGTGGCGGTCACGTCGGTGTCCTTCGTCGACAACGTCGCGACGAACACGGTCTTCGGTGTGGTGACCGGCGGCGTCGAGGCGTCGGGCGGCGCGAGCACGCCGACGCGCACGACGCCGCTCGTCGTCTTCGTGCCGTCGGTGACGGTGTACTCGAGCTGGTGGTCGCCGGCCGCCGTGCCCTCGACGCGGAAGGTCCCCGCGTCGTAGGCCGGCGTGACGGTGAGGCCGGAGGACGAGGACACGCTCGTCAGGGTCACCGTGCCGTTGCCGCCGCGCACGTGGTCGAGCGGACGGACCTCGAAGGGCTTCCCTGCGTAGCCCTGGACCGCGAAGGCGTCGGCACGCAGCGGCACCTGTCCGGGGTCGGCGACCCGCACGGTCATGGTGCCGCGGCCGTCGTCGCGGCCGTCGCTCACGACGA
This sequence comes from Curtobacterium sp. MCBA15_012, assembly GCF_001864935.2. Lineage (NCBI taxonomy): Bacteria > Bacillati > Actinomycetota > Actinomycetes > Micrococcales > Microbacteriaceae > Curtobacterium > Curtobacterium sp. MCBA15_012. Next base: position 2,059,704 of record NZ_CP126267.1, read on the forward strand.
GCTGCACCGGTCGGTCCCCCGTGCGTCCGCTCTGGTTGCGGAAGTCGACGAGTCCGTCCGGCGTGGTCGACACGGTGTCGCCGTCCGCGGTCGCCGACCGCAGGTACACCGGGTCCCCGTCGGGGTCGACCCAGTCGGACAGCACGTTCGTGACGACGTGGCCGTTGCGCACGACGTCCGCCGACGTCGAGCGGACCTGCTGCGGGGGCTCGTTCTCGGACTCGGGCCGGACGGAGACCCGGACGGTGGCCGAGGCCGACCCGCCGTTGCCGTCGGTGATCGTGTACGGGAACGAGATCATCCCCGTGGCGTCCGCGGGCAGCGTGATCTGGAGACGCTGCCCGTCGCCGACGACGGCCACGGTGCCGGTGCGCGCGTCGACCGCGCCGACGTCGGCGATCACCAGCGGGTCGCCGTTCGGGTCGTGGTCGTTCAGCAGCACCGGCAGGCTGGTGGTGCGACCGGGGCGGGCTCCGAGGTCGTCGTCGACGGCGACGGGCGGTTTCTGGTCCTTGTCGACCTGGGGGTCGTCCGCGGAGACCTGCTCGCGCTGCTGCTCGTCGTCGCGTCGCACCAGGTCGGCCCAGTTGTCGATCAGCTGGCCGCTGCGGTCGATGGCCCAGGACCGGCCGCTCCGCGGGTCGTTCGCGACGACGGTGTCGCCGTTCCGCAGGATCTGCAGGTCGGCGACTCCGTCGGTGCTCGCGAGCCGCTGCACCGCTCGACCACGGCAGGAGTCGACGGCCTGTCCGCCGGCCCACGCCGCGTAGGTGCAGGACCCGACGACGACGGGTCGGGCCGCGCGGCCGGCGACACCGAGGGCGGTCGCCTCGACCTGCCCCGACGGGCTGACACGGACCAGCCCGGCGGTGCCCGCCACGACGAACGCAGCGGTACGGTCCGACGACCGTTGCAGTGCCGGGGCGCTCCCGATGCGGTCACCGACGTCGACGAGGGTGCCGTCGACCGACAGGGTGCCGGCGGTGCGGTCGAGCACCGCGACGTGCTCGCCGGAGGATGCCACCTGGAAGTCGTGGTCGCGGTCGGCGCGCACCTGCCAGCTGCGGTCGACCCGGAGCTGTGTCCCCACGTCGACGAGCGACGCGCGGCCGGTCCGCGGCGAGTAGACCGCGACGTGGTCGTCGGAGGCGTCGAAGACCGCGTCGGCGCCGAGCGTCAGGTCGGCCTTGGTGGCGGCGTCGAACCGCGCGAGCTCCGCGGCCGGGGTCGACCAGAGCTCGCCGGTGTCCGTGTTGCCGACGACCGCGGTGTCGCCGGCGAAGAAGACCTGCGGCGTCCCCGCCGGCAGCGTGACCGGGTCGCCCAGGGTGGCGTCCGCGACGTCCACCTTCGCCACGGTGCCCTTCGTGCGGTCGACGCTGTAGACCTCGCTGCCGCGCTGCAGGACGCCGAGGTCGTCGCTCGGGCTCTCGACGGCCGTGTTGAGCTCGAGCACCCCGGTGTTCGCCCGGCCGACCGCGCCGTACTCGGCCGAGGGCACCCACACGGTGCCGTCCCCGAGGTCGATGCGCTGCGTGTGGTACCCCGTGGACACCACGGCGGCGGTCGCCACGACCGCGCCGACCACCACGGAGGCGCCGAGCGTCACGACCGCGGACCGCCGCTTCGCGAGGAAGGCCCGGATCACCGTGCGCCACCGCTCGTCCCGCACCGCTCCGGGCTCGCGGTCCCGGTCTTGCCGTCACGGTTCACGGCGACGGTGATGCACTCCTCGTCACCCGGGGTCCCCGAGACGACGAAGGTCGTCCCCGTCTGCTGGCTCGTCGCGCCGTCCGAGGTGATGACGTAGGTGTCGCCGGGGCGCACACCGGGGTCGTCCCACGAGAACGACACCGCTCCCTGGGCGGACTCCGCACGGACGTCCGCCACGACCGGGATCGACGCCGTCCCGAGCCGCGTCACGACGAGGACGGTCGCGACGGCGAGGGCGACGACCACGAGCGCCGCGGCCGACGCGACCCAGACGACGGTCGAGCGCGTCCGCCGACGCGTCCGGGTCGCGGAGCCGGTCCGGTGGACGGTGCCGACGCTCTGGGCACCGACGGACGCGCCGCCCTGCAGCGGGCGTCGCGTGCGCCGGCGTCGGCCGGCCCGGGCCTGCGGCAGGAGTTCGCGCACGACGGTGCGGTCCCGGTCGGCGCCGGGCATCGACGTGGCCCAGGCCTCGACCGCGACCTCGGCGGCGGTCTGTGGCAGCCCGAGCTCGGCCTCGACCTGCTGGAGGCCGCGGACGAGCTCGAGCACGGTCGACGGCCGCGCGGCGACCCGGCGGGACATCGCGGTCGCGAGCAGACGGTCGAGGGACGGCGGCACGTCCGGTCGGCCGATCGGCGGGACCCCGCCCTTGTCGATGCGCGCCATGAGGTCGGCAGCGCCGTTCTTCCCGCCCCGGACCTCGAACGGACTCCGCCCGGCGAGCAGGGAGTAGACCGTCGCGGCGAGGGAGTAGACCTCGGACTGCACGCTGCCGGTGGACTCGTCGGCCAGCACCTCGGGAGCGGACCACGGGATCGACATCCCGACGGGCTCGTTCGGGTCTGCCCCGCCGATCGTCGCCGCGATGCCGAAGTCGGACAGCACGGGGTTGCCGTACGCGGTCCGCAGGATGTTCGAGGGCTTCACGTCGCGGTGGAGCACGCCCTCGCGGTGCGCGGTCTCGAGCGCCGAGCCGATCCGCACGCCGATGGACAGGACCTCGGACACCGGCAGGGGTTCCCGGCGGTACCGCTCGCTGAGCGACGACGAGCACAGCTCCATCACGAGGTAGGGCCGTCCGTCGGCCGCCACGCTCGCCTGGAACACCGTGAGGATCGACGGGTGCGTGCTCAGGCGCGCCATCAGGTTCGCCTCGGCCTGGAACATCTGGCGCACGCGGTCGTCGACGACCTCGTCGAGCAACACCTTGACCGCGACCTGGCGTCGCGGCATGTCCTGCTCGTAGAGGAAGACGTCGGCGAACCCGCCGGAGCCGAGGACGTGCACCGGACTGGAGCCCGGGATGACGGGTGGGTCGGACGGCAGGCGTCGCGCCATCGTCGTCGTCCCCTCTCGTGGCGACCGGTCCCGGCGGACGGTCGGTGGTGTCGTCGCGGTGGTGCCATTCTACGAAGGGCCCACCGACGGCCCGGTGCCGCGGACTCCCCCGGCATCGCCCCCTCTTCGAGGGGCACCGGTGCTCAGTGGCGCGGGAGGGTGTCCTCGAGGTCGCTCTCCGCCGGGGCGCCGTCGACCTGGAGCACGACGACCGTGACGTTGTCGCGGCCACCGGCCACGACGGCGTCACCGACGAGGCGCTCGGCCAGCTCCTGGGCGCCGGGGACGCGTGCGGCGATGCGGCTGATGCCGACGTCGCCGAGCTCCTTGGTCAGGCCGTCGGAGCAGATGAGGTAGCGGTCGCCGGCCCGGAGCGGCAGCGTCCACCAGTCCGGGACCGGCGGTTCGCCGAACCCGACCGCCCGCGTGATCACGTTGCTGTCGGGGTGTTGCTCGGCGTCCTCGGCACGGAGCAGACCGGCGTCCACCATCTCCTGCACGACCGAGTGGTCGACCGTGACGCGGCGGAGCGTGCCGTCCTCGATGCGGTAGGTGCGGGAGTCCCCGACGTTGAACACGAGCGCCGCGGGCTGACCGTCGGAGGACACGAGCGCGAGCCCGGTCACCGTCGTCCCGGCGCCGAGCGCGTTGCCGCCCGCAGCACGTTCGATGTCGGCGGTCGCCAGGAGGAGTGCCTGCTGGATCTGCTTCCGCGACGAGAACGCACCGTCGACCGACTGCTCGAGCCGGCGGACCACCGCGTCGCTCGCACGGTCGCCGGCGAGGTGCCCACCCATGCCGTCGGCGACGACGAAGAACGGCGCCCCGACGAGGTAGCTGTCCTCGTTGTGGTCCCGTCGGCGTCCGACGTCCGTCGCGGCTCCCCAGGAGAGCGTGAGGACGGAGCCGTCGGCCCCGGGGACGTCGATGGCGTGCTCGGTGGCTGCTCGGCCGAGTTCGGTCACGGTTTCAGGGTCGCTCTCTGGGGGTTCGGGGCGTGCCGGCCGGTCAGCCGGTCACCGGTGCCGAGCGGACGGGCGGGAGACGGTCGGAGGAACCGACACGCAGGTGCGGCGACAGGACCTCGATGACGTTGCCGTCACCGATCTCGACGAGCGTACCGGTCAGGACGACGATCGAGGCACCCGCGGGCATGCGCGACGCGGCCGCCCCGGCGGGTCGGATCACGGTGCCGTTCGTCGAGCGCAGGTCCTCGACGACGACGGCCTCGCCCTCGGAGTGCAGGGCGACGTGCGACGACGAGACCTGACCGCTCGGCGAGGGCACGGTCACCAGCTCGGGTCCGGGTCCGGTCAGGACGCGGGGCGGCGACGGCCTGCGGCCGACGACGACGGGACGGTCGAGCCGGACCGTCCGACCGCCGACGCGGACGGACGGGACGCGCGTCCGGGTCGCCGTCGGTCCCGTCCCGGGCACGCCGGTCTGGAGGCCCGACACACGGTGGTCAGGACGTCCCCCCGTGGTCGTCTGGTCGGTTCCGAGCGGGTGCGGCGGTCGGCTCACGAGGACGGTGTCGTCGTGTCGGCTCCGCACGATCGTGTCGTCCGGCGAGCCCCCGGCGCCGGGCGAGCCCGCTGCGCCGAACGACCGCGCGACGATGACCGTTTCCCCGAGGTCGTCGTGGTCCGGCCCCGTGACGACCGACGGGCGGGCCGCCCGCAGCACCGTGTCGTCCGCCGCACCGCCGCTGCAACGCCGATCAGCGTCCGCCGCTTCGACGAGCGCCCGCTGGGGCCGCGCCTGCTCGACGCCCGCCCGTGCTCCGACGTCGCTGACGGGCACCTCGCCGTCGTTGGTGTCTCGCTGCATGGTCACTCCACCGTAGACGATCCTGTCCGCCCCGTCGCGCCCCTGCTCGGTGTGCGGTCCCAGGACGGCCCGACGCCCAGGCGCACCGACCGCAGCACGAGCGCCGCGAGCGGGTCGTCCGACCACGTGTCGAGCGCGTGGCGGGCCCGGACCTCGGCCCGCGCGGACGAACCGAGTGCCCACGCACACCACGCACCGACGGCCAGCGCTCCGGCGGCGGCGATCGCGTCGTCGACCGACGAGGGGCCGTCACGCCGCCACGCCTGCCATGCTGCCGTCAGCCGGTCCCCCGCGCTCCGCACGACGGCACCGTCGGGTGCCGGTCCTTCGCCCCGCAGGGCCGGTGGCGTCGGCTCGCGGAACGGGTCGAACGGCACGACCGTGCGCGGATCGGGTCGGTCGACCGCGGTCAGGAAGCGCAGGATGGCGAAGCGGGTCGCGAGGGCCCCGCACGCCGTCCGCACGGTCGCGGACCGCAACCGGTCCGTGTGGGGCACGTCGGCTGGCGAGGTCGGCGCGACCAGCGCCGCGCACGCGGCGCGGAGGGTCACCGCCGCCGCGATCTCGCGGGGGTAGCGGGTCTGGGCAGCCGGGGTTCGTCCTGGAGTCGAGGTCATGCACGAGATCGTGACGTGGGCCGCGCCTCCAGACCGGTCGGAGCCGACCACCTGTGGAGGGAGGGCCGCGCCACCCGACCTGTGGAGGATCAGCCTGCGCGCGGTTCCAGGCTCTCCGCGACCAGGTCCCACCCGTCGGACGTGCGCTCGATCGCGACCCCGTTCGCGGCGGCCCACGCGAGCAGGTCCTCCATCGACCTCAGATCCGCACCCGTGCGACCCAGCAGGCCGACCATGCGGCCCTTCGCCGTCTTGTTCCAGTGGTTGAGCGCCTTCCGACGACCTCCGCCGTCGACGCTCACCACCCGCAGCGTCACCGCGTCGTCGACCGGGCCGAGGGCACGGTAGCCCTCCGACCGCAGGTCCAGGACCAACCCAGCACGCCGCTGCGCGATCGCCGCGCTCGAGGGCCCGGGCCAGTGCCGCGCGAGCTTGAGCGCACCGAGCCGCGCGTCGTGCGAGAGCCGGTACGCCGGGATCGGGTCGCCCGCGCCCACGGGCCCGAACATCGCCGACTGCACGACGACGTGCTCCGCCCACCACCGCCGCGTCGCGTCGTCGGCGGACGCCACGTCGAGGGGGTCGTAGAGGACGCCGGTGTAGCGCTCGATCGCCGACATGGTCGGCGACGTGTCGAGCGTCAGGTTCCGGAACCGTTCGGCGATCGACCGCGGTCCCAGCTTGAAGGCCGTCCGCGCGGTGGACTCCTCGGAACTGACGGAACGGGCCGCGGTGATCACCGCGGCCCGTTCGTCGGACAGTTCCGGGAAGGAGAGTGCACCCAGGTCGAGGGTGCGCTCCGGGTCCCCGCCCTCCCGCTTCGTCTCGGACGGCGGGAGGAGGACGGTCAGTCCGGTCAGGACGCCAGCGCGGCCTGCCGCGCCACGATCGTGACCGTGTCGTGCTCGACCGACAGGAAGCCGTCCTCGGCGTCCGCAGCCACCGTCGAACCGTCGGCCCGGGTGATGCGGACCTGGCCCTGCGCGAGGGTCGCGAGCAGCGGCTCGTGTCCCGCGAGGATGCCGATCTGGCCCTCCGTCGTGCGTGCCACGACCATGGTGGCCTCGCCCGTCCAGACCTCACGGTCCGCCGAGACGACGCTCACGGTGAGTGCCGCCATGTCAGCGGTTCTCCTTCTGGATCTGCGCCCACTTCTCTTCCACGTCGTTGATGCCACCGACGTTGAAGAACGCCTGCGTCGCAACGTGGTCGAACTCGCCGTCGGCGATGGCGCGGAAGGACTCGATGGTGTCCTTGAGCGGCACCGTGGAGCCCTCGACACCCGTGAACTTCTTCGCCATGTAGGTGTTCTGGGACAGGAACTGCTGGATGCGGCGTGCGCGCTCCACCGTGATCTTGTCCTCTTCGGAGAGCTCGTCGACACCGAGGATGGCGATGATCTCCTGCAGCTCCTTGTTCTTCTGGAGGATCTGCTTGACGCGCGTCGCGGTCTCGTAGTGGTCGGCGCCCAGGTACCGGGGGTCCATGATCCGCGACGTGGAGGTCAGCGGGTCGATGGCCGGGTACAGGCCCTGCGACGCGATCTCACGGGAGAGCTCGGTCGTGGCGTCGAGGTGCGCGAACGTGGTCGCCGGCGCCGGGTCGGTGTAGTCGTCGGCGGGGACGTAGATCGCCTGCAGCGAGGTGATCGAGTGACCACGCGTCGAGGTGATGCGCTCCTGGAGCACACCCATCTCGTCGGCGAGGTTCGGCTGGTAGCCCACCGCGGACGGCATGCGACCGAGCAGCGTCGAGACCTCGGAACCGGCCTGCGTGAAGCGGAAGATGTTGTCGATGAAGAGGAGCACGTCCTGCTTCTGGACGTCGCGGAAGTACTCCGCCATCGTCAGCGCCGACAGGGCCACGCGCAGACGCGTTCCCGGCGGCTCGTCCATCTGGCCGAACACGAGGGCGGTCTTGTCGAAGACCCCCGCCTCTTCCATCTCACCGATGAGGTCGTTGCCCTCACGGGTGCGCTCACCGACACCGGCGAACACCGACACACCGCCGTGGTCCTGCGCGACGCGCTGGATCATCTCCTGGATGAGGACGGTCTTGCCGACGCCCGCACCACCGAAGAGGCCGATCTTGCCACCCTGCACGTAGGGCGTGAGGAGGTCGATCGACTTGATGCCGGTCTCGAACATCGAGGTCTTGGACTCGAGCTGGTCGAAGGCCGGGGCCTTGCGGTGGATCGGCCAGCGCTCGGTGATCTCGAGCTTCTCGTCGGTGTTGAGCACGTTGCCCAGCACGTCGAAGACCTTGCCCTTCGTGACGTCACCGACGGGGACCGAGATCGGGGCGCCTGAGTCACGGACCTCCTGGCCACGGACCAGACCGTCGGTCGGCTTCAGGGAGATGGCACGGACGAGGTCGTCGCCCAGGTGCTGCGCGACCTCGAGGCCGATCTCCTGCGACGAGTCACCGATGGTGATCGTCGTGAACAGGAGGTTGTACATCTCCGGGATTGCGTCGTGCGGGAACTCGATGTCGACGACGGGGCCCGTGACACGGGCGATCCGGCCGACACCGGGCGCCGACGACGTCTCGACCGCGGTGGTAGCGGTGTCGGTCATGGCTGGTGCCTTCCTGAGGGGGTGGTGTGTCCGCGAACGACGCGGACTACTTCTTCTTCGACGAGAGGGCGTCGGCGCCGCCGACGATCTCGGAGATCTGCTGGGTGATCTCGGCCTGACGCGCGTTGTTCGCGAGACGGGTGTACTCGCTGATGAGCGAGTCGGCGTTGTCGCTGGCGGACTTCATCGCCTTCTGGCGGGCGGCGTGCTCGGAGGCAGCCGACTGCAGCATGGCGTTGAAGATCCGGCTCTCGATGTACACCGGGAGCAGCGCGTCGAGCACCGCGTCGGCGTCCGGCTCGAACTCGTACAGCGGCAGCGGCTCGCCGGACGTCGGCTCCTCGACACCCTCGACGACCTCGAGCGGGAGCAGGCGCACGACCTGCGGCTCCTGGTTCGCCAGGCTGATGAACCGGTTGAAGACGATGTGGATCTCGTCCACCCCGCCCTCGGCCGTGTCCTGGAGGAACTTCGACACGACCGCGTCGCCGATCTCCTTCGCCGTGGCGAACTCGGGCTGGTCGGTGCCGCCGATCCACTGGCGCTCGGACGGGCGCTCACGGAACGCGAAGTACCCGACGGACTTGCGCCCGACCAGGTAGAACACGACGTCCTTGCCCTCGCTGCGGAGCAACGACGCCAGCTCCTCGCCCTGCTTGAGGACGTTGGTGCTGAACGCGCCGTTGAGGCCACGGTCCGAGGTGAAGAGGACGACCGCGGCGCGCGTCGACGTCTCGGGCTCGGTGGTGAGGACGTGGTCGACGTTCGAGAACGTCGCCACGGCCGACACGGCCCGTGTCACGGCCCGCGAGTACGGGCCGGACGCGGCCATGCGGGCCTGCGCCTTCTGGATCCGCGACGCCGAGATCAGCTCCATCGCGCGAGTGACCTTCTTCGTGGTCTTCGCCGACTTGATGCGCTGTCGGTAGACCCGGACCTGTGCCGCCATCTAGCGACGACCCTTGACGATCTGCTCCTGGTCGACGTCCTCGGCCTGGGCCGCGTCGAACTGCTCCGAGCCGAGCGTCTTGCCGTCGCTCGTCTGGAAGCCCTTCGTGAAGGCGTCGATCTCGCGCTCCATCGCAGCGACGGTGTCGTCGCTGAGCTGGTTGGTCTCGCGCAGGGTGGTCAGGACGTCGGAGTTGCGACGCAGGTGCTCGAGCAGCTCGGACTCGAAGCGGAGCACGTCGGAGACGGGCACCTCGTCGAGCTTGCCGTTCGTGCCGGCCCAGATCGAGACGACCTGCTCCTCGACCGGGTACGGCGAGTACTGCGGCTGCTTGAGGAGCTCGGTCAGACGCGCACCACGGTCGAGCTGACGACGCGACGCCTGGTCGAGGTCGGACGCGAACATCGCGAACGCCTCGAGCGAGCGGTACTGCGCGAGCTCGAGCTTGAGCGTGCCGGAGACCTTCTTGATCGACTTGACCTGTGCGTCACCACCGACGCGGGACACCGAGATGCCCACGTCGACGGCCGGACGCTGGTTCGCGTTGAACAGGTCCGACTGCAGGAAGATCTGGCCGTCGGTGATCGAGATCACGTTGGTCGGGATGTACGCCGAGACGTCGTTCGCCTTGGTCTCGATGATGGGCAGACCCGTCATCGAACCGGCGCCGAGCTCGTCGGACAGCTTCGCGCAACGCTCCAGCAGACGGGAGTGCAGGTAGAAGACGTCACCCGGGTAGGCCTCACGCCCCGGCGGACGACGCAGGAGGAGCGACACCGCACGGTAGGCCTCGGCCTGCTTCGACAGGTCGTCGAAGATGATGAGGACGTGCTTGCCCTGGTACATCCAGTGCTGGCCGATGGCCGAACCGGTGTACGGGGCGAGGTACTTGAAGCCGGCCGGGTCGGAGGCGGGGGCCGCGACGATGGTCGTGTACTCCATCGCACCGGCGTCCTCGAGCGCGCCCTTGACGGAGGCGATCGTGGAGCCCTTCTGGCCGATGGCGACGTAGATGCAGCGGACCTGCTTGTTCTCGTCGCCCGACTCCCAGTTGGCCTTCTGGTTGATGATCGTGTCGATCGCGATGGCCGTCTTGCCGGTCTGGCGGTCGCCGATGATCAGCTGACGCTGGCCACGGCCGACGGGGATCATCGCGTCGATCGCCTTGATGCCGGTCTGGAGCGGCTCGTGCACCGACTTGCGGGACATGACGCCGGGCGCCTGCAGCTCGAGGGCACGACGGCCCTCGGCCTGGATCTCGCCGAGGCCGTCGATCGGGGCGCCGAGCGGGTCGACGACGCGACCGAGGAAGCCGTCGCCGACGGGAGCCGAGAGGACCTCACCCGTGCGGGTGACCTCCTGGCCTTCCTCGATGCCGGCGAACTCGCCGAGCACGATGGCGCCGATCTCGTCCTCGTCGAGGTTCTGCGCGAGACCGAGGGTCCCGTCCTCGAAGCGGATGAGCTCGTTCGCCATGACGCCGGGGAGGCCCTCGACGTGCGCGATGCCGTCGCCCGCGTCGGTGACGTGCCCGACCTCGGCCGTGGAGGCCTTCGTCGGCTCGTAGTTCGAGACGAAGTCCTTCAGGGCATCACGGATCTCATCGGGGCTGATGGTGATGTCTGCCATGGGATTTTCCTTGTTGGTTTCCGGGGCCCTGCGGCTCCGAGAGGGTGATGCTGCCTGACCGGCAGTTCCCGTTGTGGACTTGGGTGGGGCGGCTTCGACCGTACGCTCAGCCGGCGAGCTGGAGCCGGAGCTCCGACAGGCGCGTGGACACCGTGCCGTCGATGACGTCGCCACCGACCTGCACGCGCACCCCGCCGACGACCGCGGGGTCGACGACGCGGTTCACGCTGATGTCCTTGCCGTACCGCTCGGCGAGACCCCGGGCGACGCGAGCCGCCTGGCCGTCCGAGAGCGGGGACGCGGTGACGACCGTCGCGACGAGCTTGCCCGCCTGGTCGGCCACGATGCGCGAGGCGTCGCGGACCAGTTCACCGATGCGGCGGCCACGGGGCTGCTGCACGAGGTGCGACAGGATCGCGGTCGTCTGCGCCGACGTCTTGTCCGCGAGGAGCCGCTCGACGAGCGACGCCTTCTCGGACGCACTGCCGAGCTTCGTGCCGAGCGCGAGTTCGAGCTTCGCGTCGGACCGCACCGCGGTCTCGAACGCGAACAGCTCGGCCTCGATCGAGGTGTCCGACGACGCGGTGGCGGCGACGGCGCGGATGCCCGCGTCCTCGATGCCGGCGAGCAGGTCCTCCTGCGAGGACCAGCGCGACCCGGCCACGGCGGTCAGGACCGCGCGCGTCTCGGTCGACTGCCCGGCGAAGACGCGGTCGATCAGCACCTTCTTGCCGACGGCGTCGGCGGTCGGGTCGGACAGCAGGCCCAGGAGCTGCGGCGCACCGGCGATCGCCCGCCCTGCGGCGAGGATCTGGACACCCGTGTCGAGCGTGACGGCACCGCCGAGGTCGGCGAGCACCGCCCTCGTCGACCCGAGTGCTTCCCTGGTGGCGCTGCGCATGCTCAGCGCTCCCCGGCCGTCTGGCCCTGGGACGCCTCGAGGTCGGCGAGGAAGCGGTCCACGACCGCTGCCGACTTCGCGTCGTCCTTGAGCGACTCCCCGATCACGCCGGAGGCGAGGTCGAGGGCGAGGGTGCCCACCTCGCTCCGCAGCGACTGCAGAGCGGACTGGCGCTCGGCCTCGATCTGGGCCTGGGCGTTGGCGGTGATGCGCGCGGCGTCGGCCGAGGCCTGCTCGCGCACCTCGTTGCCGATCGCGGTCGCGTCGGCACGGGCCTGCTCACGGATCCGCGAGGCCTCGGCACGGGCGTCGGCGAGCTGCTTGTTGTACTCGTCGAGCGCGGCCGCGGCCTGCTCCTGGGCAGCTTCGGCCTTCTTGATGCCACCCTCGATGGCCTCGGTGCGCTCATCGAGCATCTTCGTGATGCGCGGCGTGACGACACGCCAGAACACCAGGAAGATGATGACGAAGGCCACCGCGGACCACACGATGTCGTACACCGGGGGGATCAGCGGATTGATGTTCTCCTCCGCCGCGATGATGAGTGCGTGCTGCATCGAGGAACCTTAGTTGGTGAAGATGAAGTACGTCGCGATACCGATGAACGCGAGGGCCTCGGTGAAGGCGATACCGATGTACATGAGGGTCGTCAGGCGGCCCTGGAGCTCGGGCTGGCGAGCGACGGACTCGATCGTCTTGCCGACGACGATGCCGACGCCGATGGCCGGGCCGATCGCAGCGAGGCCGTAGCCAACCGTCGCGATGTTGCCGTTGATCTCCGCGAGAACGGTCGTTGCGTCCACGTGTTTTCCTTTCGAGGTGCGGGTCCGACGGTCGCCGGTCCCGTAGGGGGTCAGTGAGGAATCAGTGCTCGTCGGCCAGCGCCAGCTGGATGTAGACGGCGGTGAGGAGCATGAAGACGTAGGCCTGGAGCAGCGCGACGAGGATCTCGAAGAAGCTGAAGGCGATGCCGAACGCCAGGGTCCCGATGCCGAAGAGCTTGAAGAGGCCCTCGGCGTCGAAGAAGAAGAACCACGTGGCCGAGAAGAACAGGACGAGGAGCAGGTGCCCGACGACCATGTTCATCAGGAGTCGCAGCGTCAGCGTGACGGGACGGAGCACGAAGGTCGAGACCAGCTCGATCGGCGTCACGATGATGTAGAGCGGCCACGGCACCCCGGGCGGGAAGAGCGCGTTGCGGAGGAACGCACCCGGGTGCTTGCGGAGGCCGGCGTAGATGAACGCGACGTAGGCGACGATCGCGAGGATCATCGGCATCGCGATGCGGCTGGTGCCACCGAGGTTCAGCGCCGGGATGAGACCGGTGAGGTTCATGAAGAGGACGCCGAAGAAGATCGTCGCCAGCAGCGGCAGGAACCGCTTGCCGTCCTTCTCACCGAGGTTGTCGAAGGTGTTGCGGCGGACGACGTCGAACGCGTACTCGATGAACGCCTGACCCCGGTTGGGGACGAGCTTCAGTGCACGGGTGCCCGCGAACGCGAAGACGAGCAGCACGGCGACCGCGATGAAGCGGATGATGACGACGCGATCGATCTCGAAGGGCGTGCCCGCGAAGAAGATCGGGTCCGGGAAGAACTCCCCGATCGACGGACCATGGAATTCGGCGGCCTTACTGCTCCCCGCCGCAACGGTGTTGGCCGCAGCGGTGAGGGACAGGGGAAGAGCGTGGGATAGCAGCGCTGTCTCCTGTGTCGGCGCGCGCACGTCATGGCACGCGATGGTGGACTGTGTGGAGGCTGTCCGCTCCGAGCATTGCTCCGGACGCGGACGCAACAAACCCTATCAGGTGAGAGAGCCTGCTCGGGCTCTCAGACGCGCGGGTCGGGCTTCCCAGGCTCTGCCGGTCGGTCCGCGCCGTCACCGGGCAGGGCAACGCCGATCGGGATGCGGGCCTTCGCGACGACGACCACGTCGATCACCAGGGAGCCCACGACGCCGGCGATGATGACGACGGCCAGGACCGGGAAGTCGACCCAGCTCCGGTCGCGCAGGGCGATGAGCACGACGAGGAAGAGCACGAACTTCAGGAACCAGGTCCCCATCACGATGCCGAAGAAGGCGCCGGAGATCATCTGCCCCTTGGAGACGCGCAGCGCCACGAGCACCGAGACCGCCGTCAGGCCGAGGAACACGACGCTGAGCACGGCGCCGAGCAGGCCGCCGACGAGACCGGGCGTGCCGCTGACCACGAGACCCACGACTCCCCCGACGACGGCGAGGGCGACGGCGAGGACGGCCGCCCAGACGAGGATCCGGCGGAACACCGGACGGACGTGGTCGAGCGCGTTCGGTGTGGTCACGAGGGGTCTCCAGGGATCGATCGGTCGTTGGCGGCGCGGTCCAGCGGGTCGAGTCGGGCGTCGACGACGGACGACGACCGGGTGGCGACCTGCGCGGCGAACTCGGCACGCTTGCGGCCCAGCGGGGCGAAGGTGGCGACGGCGCAGACGGTGAAGCCGACCGCGACGACGGCCACGACCCAGTACCAGTCCACGAACAGGAACAGCAGGCAGCCGACCGCGACGGTGGCGGTCCAGGCGTAGAACACGAGGACGGCGTGGAAGTGCGAGTGGCCCATGTCGAGCAGGCGGTGGTGCAGGTGCTTGCGATCGGCCGAGAACGGCGACTTCCCCGCACTGAGCCGCCGGGTGACCGCCAGCCCGAAGTCGAGGATCGGCACGATGAGGATCGCGAACGGCAGCAGGATCGGGATGAACGCCGGCAGGAGCGCCTGGCGTGTCTGCACCGCGGCGGGGTCGATGTTGCCCGTGACCGACACCGCGCTCGTGGCCATCAGGAAGCCGACGAGGAGCGCACCCGCGTCGCCCATGAAGAGCTTCGCGGGGTGCCAGTTCAGCACGAGGAAGCCGGCGCACGCGCCGACGAGCACCGCGGTGAGCAGCGACGGGAGGTTGAAGAAGAACTCGGTCTGCACGACCACGCGGTTGATGAAGAACGTGTAGAGGAAGAACACCCCTCCCGCGATGATCGCGACTCCGGCGACCAGGCCGTCGAGCCCGTCGATGAAGTTGACCGCGTTCATCACGAGCACCACGGCGAGCACGGTGAAGATCAGGCTCATGTACGAGGACCCGACCCCGAGCGTGTTGCCGATGGGCAGCGACACGATCGCGACGCCCTGCCACGCGAGGATGCCCGCGGCGATGATCTGCCCCGCGAGCTTCGTCATCCAGTCGAGGTCCCAGATGTCGTCCGCGACGCCGAGGACCACGATGATGGTCGCCCCGCCGAGCACGGCGAGCACGCGGCCCGGTTCGCTGAACACCAGCCGGAAGTAGTCGGTGCCCGCGATCGACGGGAACAGGAACCACGCCGCGAGCATCGCGACGATGACGCCGATGTACATCGCGATGCCGCCGAGCCGCGGCGTCGGCGTGCGGTGCACGTCACGCTCGCGGACCTTCGGGTACCAGCCGTACCGCAGCCCGGCCTTCCACACGATCCAGCTCATGCAGAAGCTCACGACCGCGGCGATCGCCCCCGCGAGCAGGTAGTACTTCACGAGACGTGGTCGGCTCCGACGACCCGGACGATCTCGTCGTCGGGGATCACCCCGTGCCGGACGATCGTCAGCGTGCCGCCGGACGAGAGGCCCGTCGCGTCGACGATCGTCGACCCGGTGGACGCGGCGAAGCCCTCGTGCTCGGGGAGCGGTCCGCCGTCGAGGTAGACCGACACGCTGTCGCCGAGCATCGCCTCGGCACGGTCCACGTCCATCGCGGCCGGGTCCCCCGTGCTGTTCGCCGAGGAGACCGCGAGCGGGCCGACCTCCTGCAGGAGCTCGAGCGCGATGCGCGAGTCGGGCATGCGGAGCGCCACGGTGCCCCGGGTCTCCCCCAGGTCCCAGTCGAGCGACGGCTGCGCGCGCAGGATCACCGTGAGCCCGCCGGGCCAGAAGGCATCGACGAGGTCGCGGACCTGCTGCGGGATGTCGGTCGCCAGCGCCTCGAGCGTCGCCGGGCCGGGGATCAGCACGGGCGGCGGGGACTGGCGCGTCCGCCCCTTGGCGTCGAGCAGCCGCTGGACGGCACTCGCGCTGAACGCGTCCGCCGCCAGGCCGTACACGGTGTCGGTGGGGACGACGACGAGCTCTCCGCGTCCGAGCGCGGCACGTGCGAGCCGCATCCCGGTCAGGAGCCCGTCGGGGTCGGTGCAGTCGTATCGGGAGGCCATGACTCGACGATGATAGTGCGACACAATGGTGGCATCGTGAACGAGACGCCCGCGCCCCGACTCCTGTTCCTGTTCGACATGGACGAAGTCCTGGTCCACTACGACTGGCGGGTCCGCATGGCAGCCCTCGCCGAGCTCACCGGACACTCCTTCGAGGAGCTGCGTCGCCGCTGGTGGGACTGCGGCAACGAGGCCCGCGCCGAGGCCGGCCACTACCCCGACGCCGACGCCTACCTGGCGGCCTTCGCCGAGGCGATGGGCTGCGACGTCCCGGAGGACGAGTGGGCACGGATCCGCGGTGCCGCGATGACCGAACTCCCCGAGCGGGTCGAGGCGGTCCGGATCGCCGCTGAGCACGGCCGCGTCGGCCTGCTCACGAACAACGGGCCGCTCGCCGGACGCTGGATCCCGCGCTGGGCGCCGTCGCTGCCGCCGCTGTTCGGTGAGCACCTGGACACGACGAGCGCGTTCGGCGCCCGGAAGCCCGACCGCGCCGTGTTCGAGCGGGCGCTGGCACACCACGGGGTGCCCGCCGAGCGCGCGTTCTTCGCCGACGACATGCCGGTCAACGTCGAGGCGGCTGCGAGCGTCGGCATCCACGCCGTGCTCGTCGAGGACCACACCGACCTGCGCGAGGCCGTGCGCGCCTTCGTCGCCGCCCGCGAGCAGATCACGGTCGCCTGACCCGCGGGGTCGCCCCGAGCACCGGCCGGGAGGCGCAACACACCTCGGCCGGTCGCGTCACGCGGACCGCGTGGTCACGGCCGGGAGGCGCGACACACCTCCGCCGGTCGGGTCACGCGGACCGCGTGGTCACGGCCGGGAGGCGCTGCTCGCCCCCGGCTAGCGGGTCGCCGTGGTCGTGCGGTCGCGACCGGTGAGGTCGACGTGCGTCTCCGGCGAGCGGAACCCGCGGCGCGCCAGCACCTCGCGGACGCCGGCGCCCTGCTGCTCGGCGTGCTCGACGACCACCAGGCCGCCCGGCACGAGGAGCCGCCACGCCGTCTCGGTCAGCGCCCGGACGGCGTCGAGGCCGTCCGGGCCGCCGTACAACGCGAGGGCCGGGTCGTGGTCGCGGACCTCCGGATCGACCGGCACCATGTCGTCCGGGACGTACGGCGGGTTCGACACGACGACCGACACGGTGCCGTCGAGCTCGGGCAGCGCGTCGCCGAGGTCGCCCTCGACGAGCCGGACCGTCCCGCCGTGGGCCTCGATGTTCCGGCGGGTCCACGGCAGCGCCTCGGGTGAGCGTTCGACCGCGTACACGACGGCGTTCGGCACCTCGGTGTCCATCGCGATGGCGATCGCCCCGCTGCCGGACCCCAGGTCGACGGCGACCGGCTCGGCGACCGCGGTCGCCCGGAGCGCGTCGATGCCGAACTGCACGACGCCCTCGGTCTCCGGCCGCGGCACGAAGACGCCGGGGCCGACCGCCAGGGTCAGGGCGCGGAAGTGCGCCTCGCCCGTGATGTGCTGCAGCGGCTCGCGCGTGACCCGGCGTGCCACCGCGTGCCGGAAGCGCTCGACGTGCTCCCCCGCGATGGCGCCGCCGGTCAGTGCGCGCACCTGCACGGCCCCGCGCGAGGTCCCGGACGCCCAGGCGAGCAGCAGCTCGGCGTCGACCCGTGCCGACGGCACGCCGTGCGCGACGAGCGCGGCGACCGCCTCGTCGAGCAGGCGGTCGGCCGCGAACGGGACGGACGTGGCGGGGGCGGGTCGCGCCTCCCGTCCGTCCTCCGTCGGTCCGGTCACGCGTCCTGGTCGCCGATGGCGGCCAGGCGGGCCTCCTCGTCCGCGCTGATGGCGGACTGGACCACGGGCTCCAGCGCACCGTTCATCACACGGTCCAGGTCGTACGCCTTGTACCCGGTGCGGTGGTCCGCGATGCGGTTCTCCGGGAAGTTGTACGTGCGGATGCGCTCCGAGCGGTCCATTCCCCGGATCTGCGACTTGCGCGCGTCCGACGCGATGGCGTCGAGCTCCTCCTGCTGGCGTGCGAGGATGCGCGCCCGCAGGACGCGCATGCCGGCCTCGCGGTTCTGCAGCTGCGACTTCTCGTTCTGCATCGCGACCGTGATGCCCGTGGGCAGGTGCGTGATGCGGACCGCGGAGTCCGTCGTGTTCACGGACTGGCCGCCGGGACCGGAGGACCGGTAGACGTCGATCTTGAGGTCGTTCTGGTTGATCTGGACCTCCTCGGGCTCGTCAACCTCGGGGAACACCAGCACGCCGGTGGTCGACGTGTGGATGCGCCCCTGCGACTCGGTCGCCGGCACCCGCTGCACGCGGTGCACCCCGCCCTCGTACTTGAGGTGTGCCCAGACGCCCTGCGACGGGTCCGTCGTGTTCGACTTGATCGCGACCTGGACGTCCTTGTAGCCGCCGAGGTCGGACTCGGTGCGCTCGAGGAGCTCGACCTTCCAGCCCTTCGTCTCCGCGTAGTGCGTGTACATGCGCAGCAGGTCCGCGGCGAACAGCGCCGACTCCTCGCCGCCCTCGCCGCCCTTGATCTCCATGATCACGTCGCGGCCGTCGTCGGGGTCGCGCGGGATGAGCAGCCGGCGCAGGCGCTCCTGCCGCTCGGCCAGCTGCTCCTCGAGCGAGGGGACCTCGTCCGCGAAGGCGTCGTCCTCACGGGCGAGCTCCCTGGCGGCGGCGAGGTCCTCCCCCGCCGCCTGCCAGGCCTCGTACGCGGCCTTGATCTGGTTGAGCTCGGCGTAGCGCCGGTTCACCTTCTTCGCGCGGGCTGCGTCGGCGTGGAGCGCGGGGTCCGACAGCTGCTGCGTCAGGTCCTCGTGTTCCGCCAGCAGCCCTGCCACCGACTCGAACACCGGTTACTCCTGGTGGCCGTCGTGGCGCCCGCCGGTCGACGGGACCGACTTCTGCACCTGGACCAGGAACTCGACGTTCGACTGCGTCTCCTTGAGGTTGCGCAGCACGATCTCGAGCGCCTGCTGGGTGTCGAGGCCGGCGAGGGCCCGACGCAGCCGCCAGGTGATCGTGACCTCGTCGGCGGAGAGCAGCTGCTCCTCGCGACGGGTGCCCGAGGCGTTCACGTCGACGGCGGGGAAGATCCGCTTGTCTGCGAGGTGACGGTTGAGGCGGAGCTCCATGTTGCCGGTGCCCTTGAACTCCTCGAAGATCACCTCGTCCATCTTCGAACCGGTCTCGACGAGGGCGGTCGCGAGGATGGTGAGCGAGCCGCCGTCCTCGATGTTGCGCGCGGCGCCGAAGAAGCGCTTGGCCGGGTAGAGCGCGGCCGAGTCGACGCCACCGGAGAGCACGCGGCCCGACGGCGGGGTGGACAGGTTGTACGCGCGGCCCAGACGGGTGATCGAGTCGAGCAGGACGACCACGTCGTGGCCGAGCTCGACGAGACGCTTCGCACGCTCGATCGCCAGCTCGGCGACCGTGGTGTGGTCCTCGGCGGGACGGTCGAAGGTCGAGGCGATGACCTCGCCCTTCACCGTGCGCTGCATGTCGGTGACCTCTTCGGGCCGCTCGTCCACGAGCACGACCATGAGGTGCGCCTCGGGGTTGTTCTTGGCGATGGCGTTCGCGATCGCCTGGAGCACGACGGTCTTGCCGGCCTTCGGCGGCGACACGATGAGGCCGCGCTGGCCCTTGCCGATCGGCGACACGAGGTCGATGATCCGCGTCGACAGCTTCTGCGGCTCGGTCTCGAGGCGCAGACGCTCGTTCGGGTACAGCGGGGTGAGGTCCTGGAAGTCGACGCGCGCGGCGGCCTCGTCGGCGGTCTGACCGTTGACGGAGTCGACCTTGACGAGCGCGTTGTACTTCTGGCGGCTCTGCTGGTCGTCGTTCCGCGGCTGCTTGATCGAGCCGACGATCGCGTCGCCCTTGCGCAGGTGGTACTTCTTCACCTGGCCGAGGGAGACGTAGACGTCGCTCGGACCCGGCAGGTAGCCGGTCGTGCGGACGAACGCGTAGTTGTCGAGGACGTCGAGGATGCCCGCGATCGGGATCAGGACGTCGTCCTCGGTGACCTCGGGCTCGAAGTCGTCGTTCTGGGCGCCGCGGCCGCGCTTGCGGTCGCGCTGACGACGGCCGCGGCCGTTCTCCGCCTCGGCCTCGGCCTGCTGCTTCTGCTGCGCGGCCTGCTGCTGGCCGTTCTGCTGACCGTTCTGCTGCTGGCCGTTCTGCTGCTGGCCGTTCTGCTGCTGGCCGTTCTGCTTCTGCTGGGCGCGCTCGTCGGTCGACTTCTGCTCGTCCTGCTGCTTGCCGTTCTTCTGGCCGCCCTGCTGGCCGTTCTGCTGCTGACCGTTCTGCTGCTCGGTGCCCTGCTGCTCGCCGGCGTCACCGTTCTGCCCGCGACCGCGACCACGACCACGGCTGCGACGCCCGCGGCGCGAGCCGCCGTCCTGGTCGCCCTGGGACTGGTCGTCCTGACTCGACTGGCCCTGACCGGACTGGCCCTGACCCGAGTGGCCCTGGTCGGACTGCTCGGTGGTGTCGGCGTCGGCGACGACGTCGGCGGCCGCAGCACGTGCCTCCTGGCCGGCGTCCTGCTGGACGTCGTCGCGCTGCGCGGCGTCCTGGCGGCCGGCGCGGTTCCCGCGCCCACGGCGCTGCCCGGACTGGGCGGCTTCCTGGGCGTCCTTCTCGGCGCGGACCTGGTCGAGCCCGGCGAGGAGGTCCTCGGTGCCGGTGTGACCGTGGTTGGTGTGCTCCGCTGCCGAGGTCGGCGCGGCGGTGACGGTGCCACCGGAGGTGACGCGGCGCGAGCGGCGGCCACGCGGGCCACCCTGCTCGGGCGCGGCCTGCTCGGTGGCGGCCTGCTCGGTGGCGGCCTGCTCCGGGGCGGACTGCTGCGCGGCGGGCTGCTCGGGGGCGACCTGCTCGGGCGCGGCCTGCTGGGCGACCGGCTGCTCGGGAGCCTGCTGCGCGGCGGGCTGCTCGGTGGCCGGCTCGTCGGCGACGGGCAGCTCGACCGGTGCCGCAGCGGCGGCCTGCTCGGCGTCGACCGGGCGCTTGTCCTCGATCGAGGCGATGAGGTCGCCCTTGCGGAGCTTGGAGAGCCCGGTGATGCCGAGCGAGGAAGCGATCCGCTGGAGCTCCGGGAGTCGGAGGGCGCGCAGGTCGCTGGGGATCTCCACCGGGGTGGAGTCGTTGACGTTCGTCAAGGTGGGTGTTTCCTTTCGAACCGCAGAACGCGGAGAGTTTCCACCGTCCCGGCGCGCACAGGTTGGGCGTCGACCGTCGTTCAGACGACGGTCCGGGATTCGGTGATCAGGAAGAGAATGCCCCCGCGCACCAGACCCTGCGCTGGCGGAGAGGGGTCCTGGTGAGGAGCGTCCTGACGCCTACGCGGGATCGGCTTCGAGCGCCGAGTGCGGCACCACTGTAGCACCACCGAGGTCGACGGCCAGCATGAGCGCCCGCCAGTCGGACTCCGCGTGTCGCGCCACGAGGTCGGCTGCCGTGAGGCGCTGCGACGGGTCGCTGCCGAGCACGAGCAGGCTCGGCCCGGCGCCCGACACGACGGCCGCGAGTCCGTGCTGCCGGAGCAGGCCGATGAGCGCGTCGGTCTCGGGCATCGCGCTCGCCCGGTACGACTGGTGCAGGCGGTCCTCGGTCGCGGCGAGCAGGAGCTCCGGGCTCTGGATGAGCGCCGCCACGAGCAGTGCCGAGCGGGACACGTTGAACGCGGCGTCCTCGTGGGGCACGCTCGCGGGCTGCAGCGACCGCGCGAGCTTGGTGGAGAGCGTCGACGTCGGCACGAACACCACGGGCGAGACGCCGCGGTGCACGAGCAGCCGCTTGTGGGCCGGTCCGTCCGGGGTCATCCACGCGATGGTCAGGCCGCCGAACAGTGCCGGGGCCACGTTGTCCGGGTGCCCCTCCATCTCGGTGGCCAGGGCGAGGAGCGTCGCGGCGTCGAGGTCGACGATGCCCTCGAGGAGTCCCCTCGCGGCCATCAGCCCGGCGACGATCGCCGCCGCCGAGGACCCCATGCCGCGGCCGTGCGCGATCGCGTTGACCGCGTGCAGCTCGAGGCCGGGTTGCTCGACCCCGGCGTGCGCGAGGCCGCGGCGGACCGCCTGCACGACGAGGTTCGTGTCGTCGGAGGCCACCTCGCCGGCGCCGACGCCCTCGACCGTCACGGTCGCGCCGGGCTCCGGACGGACGCGCACGACGACCTCGTCGTACAGCGCCAGGGCGAGCCCGAGCGAGTCGAAGCCCGGCCCGAGGTTCGCCGACGTGGCCGGCACGCGCACGCGGACCGCCCGTCCGGCCGGTACAGCACCGCGGGCGGGTGCGGCGGTGTGGGCGGTCGTGGCCTCCCCCGGTCCGGACGAGCGGTCGATGCTCACGCGGGGCCGACCAGTCCGAGCACCTCGGCGACCGACTTCGTGTCCACCGGCACGCTCGTCGGGGTGACCTCGCCGCCGTCCGGGCTGCGGAGCGCCCACTGCGGGTCCTTCAGGCCGTGGCCGGTCACCGTGATGACGACCGTCGCGCCCTGCGGCACGACACCGGCGTCGGCGCGCTCGAGCAGGCCGGCGACGCCGATCGCGGACGCGGGCTCGACGAACACGCCGACCTCGGCGGACAGGATGCGGTGCGCCGCGAGGATGCCCTCGTCGGTGATCGCACCGAAGTACCCGTCGGTCTCGTCGCGTGCCTCGAGGGCGAACTGCCACGACGCGGGGTTGCCGATGCGGATGGCCGAGGCGATGGTGTCCGGCTGGCGGACGACCTCGCCGCGCACGATCGGCGCGGAACCGGCGGCCTGGAACCCGAACATGCGGGGCATCTTGGTCGAGCGACCGGCCGCGACGTCCTCGCGGTAGCCGCGGGAGTACGCCGTGTAGTTGCCCGCGTTGCCGACCGGCAGGAAGTGGAAGTCCGGCGCGTCGCCGAGCACGTCGACGACCTCGAAGGCCGCGGTCTTCTGGCCCTCGATGCGGTCGTTGTTCACCGAGTTGACCAGGTGCACCGGGTAGTTCGCGGCGAGGTCGCGCGCGATGTCGAGGCAGTCGTCGAAGTTGCCCTGCACCTGGAGCAGCTGCGCGTCGTGCGCGACGGCCTGGCTGAGCTTGCCCATCGCGATCTTGCCCTCGGGCACGAGCACCGCCGCGGTGATGCCGGCGTGCGTGGCGTACGCGGCGGCCGATGCGCTCGTGTTGCCGGTCGAGGCGCAGATGACGGCCTTCGCGCCGTGCTCGACGGCCTTCGAGATCGCCATCGTCATGCCGCGGTCCTTGAAGGAGCCGGTCGGGTTCATCCCCTCGAACTTGACGTACACGTCGGCGCCGGTCCGCTCGGACAGCCGTCGCGCCGGGATGAGCGGGGTGCCGCCCTCGCCGAGGGTGACGACCGGCGTCGCCTCGGTGACGTCGAGACGGTCGGCGTACTCGCGCAGGACTCCCTGCCACTGGTGGGCCATCAGGCTCTCCTTGTTCGGTGTGTTGCAGTTCGGGGGTTCGGGGGTCCGACGTCGACGACGGCGGACCGGGTCGTCCGTGGGCTAGGCGCCGACGACGCGCAGCACGCTCGTCACCTCGACGACGACGTCCTCGCCGCGGAGGGCCCGGACGGTCGCGGCCAAGGCGGACTCACGGGCGAGGTGGGTGCCGATCACGAGGTTCGCGGTGCCGGCCGAACCGTCGCCCGGGTCGGTCGCCGCGGTCTGCTCGACGGTCTCGACGCTCACGCCGTGGTCGGCGAGGACGCCGGCGACCGTGGACAGCACGCCGGGGGCGTCCGCCACGTGCAGCGTGATCTGGTAGCGGGTGCTCACCGAACCGATCGGGAACACCGGCAGCGCGGACTGCGTCGACTCCGCCACGCCGGGACCGCCGATGACGTGCCGTCGCGCCGCGGAGACGAGGTCCCCGAGCACGGCCGACGCGGTCTCGACCCCGCCGGCACCGGCACCGTAGAACATGAGGTCGCCAGCGGCCTCGGCCTCGACGAACACCGCGTTCTTCGCACCGTGCACGCTCGCGAGCGGGTGCGCCTCGGGCACGAGGGCCGGGTAGACGCGTGCGCTGACGCCCTCGACGCCGTTCTCGTCGGTCAGACGCTCGGCGGTCGCCAGGATCTTCACGACGTAGCCGGCCTTGCGCGCCGCGCGGACCTGCTCGATCGTGACCGAGGTGATGCCCTCGCGGTGCACGGCGGCGAGGGGCACCGAGGTGTGGAACGCGAGCGAGGCCAGGATCGCGGCCTTCTGCGCGGCGTCGTAGCCCTCGACGTCGGCCGTCGGGTCGGCCTCGGCGTACCCGAGCGC
This sequence comes from Curtobacterium sp. MCBA15_012, assembly GCF_001864935.2. Lineage (NCBI taxonomy): Bacteria > Bacillati > Actinomycetota > Actinomycetes > Micrococcales > Microbacteriaceae > Curtobacterium > Curtobacterium sp. MCBA15_012. The sequence continues at coordinate 2,083,735 of NZ_CP126267.1, forward strand.
GGTCGCGGTCGCGAGGGCGTCCTCGAACGTCGATCCCTCGCGGTCCATGAGGTCGAGGATGAAGTTCGTCGTGCCGTTGACGATGCCCATGATCCGCTCGATGCGGTCACCGGCGAGGGAGTCGTGCAGCGGACGGATGATCGGGATCGCCCCGGCCACGGCGGCCTCGTAGTACAGCTGGGCGCCGACCTGCTCCGCAGCCGCGAACAGCTCCGGGCCGTGCGTCGCGAGCAGCGCCTTGTTGCCCGTGACGACGTCCGCGCCCGATTGCAGCGCCTGCAGGACGAGGGAACGCGCGGGCTCGATGCCGCCGATGAGCTCGACGACGATGTCGGCTCCGAGGATGAGCGACTCCGCGTCCGTCGTGTACAGCTCCGCCGGCAGCTCGACGTCGCGCGTGGCGTCGACGTCGCGGACGGCGATCCCGACGAGCTCGAGGCCGGCGCCGGCACGGGATGCCAGTTCGTCGCCGTGCTCGAGGAGCAGCCGGGCCACCTGGGAGCCGACCGAGCCGGCTCCGAGCAGCGCGACGCGGACGTTGCGGTATTCGATCATCTGGTGCGCATTCCTGTCGGGTCGGGGATCTTCCCGGGGGGTGTCAGCGGCCGGGGCCGACGACGACCCCCGTGTCGCGGGCGAGCAGGTCGTCGATCGACTCGCCCCGCACGAGGATACGGGCTGCGCCGTCCGCCACCGCGACGACCGGCGGGCGGCCGACGTGGTTGTAGTTGCTCGCGAGCGACCAGCAGTAGGCACCGGTCGCGGCGACCGCGAGGAGGTCCCCGCGCCGCACGTCGCCGGGCAGGTACTCGTCGTTCACCACGACGTCGCCGGACTCGCAGTGCTTGCCGACGACCCGGGTGAGCACCGCGGGGACGTCCGAGCTGCGCACGAGCCGGGCCGTGTAGTCCGCCCCGTACAGCGCCGGTCGGACGTTGTCGCTCATGCCGCCGTCGACCGACACGTACGTCCGGGTGGCCGCGGTGCCGTGCTCGTCCTCGAGCACGACCGGCTTGATCGTCCCGACGCGGTAGAGCGTGAGACCGGCCGGTCCGACGATGTACCGACCGGGCTCGACCGCGACCTCGGGCACCGGGATGTCCCGTTCGGCGCATGCCTCGGCCACGATCGTCGCCAGGGCCTCCGCGACGTCCTCGGGGTCGAAGGCGCTGTCCGCCTCGGTGTAGTCGATGCCCCAGCCGCCGCCGAGGTTCAGCTCGGGGACGGGTCCGGTCGCGACGAGCTCGGCGTGCACGTCCATCAGGCGACGGGCGGCCTCGCGGAACCCGGACTCCTCGAAGATCTGCGAGCCGATGTGCGAGTGCAGCCCGACGAACGCGAGCGACGGCTCCGCACGGACGGCCTCGGCCGCGGCGACCGCCTCGGTCAGCGGGATGCCGAACTTCTGGTCCTCGCGCGCGGTCGCGAGGTAGTCGTGCGTCGACGCGTGCACGCCGCTGTTGATCCGGATGCGCACGCGCTGGACCGTCCCGGCCGCGGTGGCGGCACGCGCGACGCGGCCGATCTCCTCGTGGCTGTCGAGCACGATCGTGCCGAGGCCGAGCTCGACCGCCCGGGCGATCTCGGCGTCGGACTTGTCGTTGCCGTGCAGGCCCATGCGCGCCGGGTCGACCCCGGCGGCGAGCCCGACCGCCATCTCGCCCGCGGAGCAGACGTCGAGCCGGAGGTCCGCCTCGGCCATCCACGCCGCGACCTGCGTCGTGAGGAAGGCCTTCGCGGCGTAGTACACGTGGGCGCGGGTGCCGATCCGGGCGAACGCGTCGGTGAACGCCGTGCGGACCCGGGCGGCGCGGGACTGCACGTCACGCTCGTCCACCACGTACAGCGGGGACCCGTACTGCGCGACGAGGTCGGCGGCGGCCACGCCGCCCACGGCCAGCTCGCCGTCGTCGGTCCGCGTCGCCGACGCGGGCCAGATCCGCGCGGTCAGCGCGGAGGCGTCCTCGGGGAACCGCAGCCGCGGCGGGGCCAGTGGGTTCTCGCTCACGGGACCCGATCCTAGCGAGGCGGGGCGCGCCTCCCGTCCGGTGTTACGCCACCGTCCGCGCCACGCGACCCCGCGGGGCGGGTCAGCCGGAGCAGGACCCGACGGTGCGGAGCCCCTGCTCGGTGAGCGGCAGACGGTCGGCGGTGACCCGGACCGTCGCCTGTCGGGCCGTCACGTCGAGCGCACGCACGCGCAGCTGCTCGGGCAGGAACTGCGCGGTGCAGACCTGCACGGGCACGTCCGTGACGCCCGGGATCGAGTTCACCTTGAGGCCGAGGTCGGAGTTCGTGATCCGGACGCCCTTCGGGGTGATCGTGACGCCGCGGCCGTCCCGTTCGGCGGCGACGTCGCCCGTCGCCGCGTAGGTGATGTCGTAGCCGAGCACCGCGGTGGACCCGGACAGCTCGACCCCGCCGTCGACGAGCGTGAGACGGTCGAACAGCGGGCTGTACTTCGCGAGGTCCTTGACGCTCGACGACGCCAGCGTGACCGTGCCGTCGACGTCCCGCACGTCGCCCTTCCCGTCGACCGGGACGTCGTGCACCGTGACGTCGGCCGCGAGCGGGACCCCGTCGACCGTGAGGCGGTCGGAGCGGATGTCGACGCGGTCCAGGGTGCCCGTGACGAGCTGCGGGAGGACGACGCCCTCGGCGTGTGCGGTCACCTCGCCGGTCGCGCCCTCGGGGAGGGACTGCTCGACCTGGTCGGCGATCACCCGGTCGACCACGCCGCGGAGGACGAACTCGGCGACGACGACCAGGGCGGCGAGCACGAGCAGCACGACGACGAGGACGATCGGCCAGCGGCGGCGCCTGCGGGAGGGGGCGGGTGCGACGGACATGCGTCCCACCCTGCCAGGGACCTCCGGCAGACAGCCTGGAGGCGCGGTGCGGGTCCGGTGGGAGGGGTGCGGGGCGGGCGCTTCGTGGCGCGGGGGGCGGGGCGCTGCGCGCCGGGGCGCGCTGTGCGCTTCGTGGCGCGACGTGCTCCCGAACAAGCGGAAGCACGTCGCGCCACGGCGATCCGTGGCGCGACGTGCTTCCGGTTGTGCGGAGCGTCCGCGGCCGGCGCCGCGCGCGCGAAGCGCGCCGCGCCGCCAGCGCCGCGCCGCCAGCGCTACATGCGCTCGGGAGCACTCACCCCGAGCAGGCCGAGCCCGTTGCGGACGACCTGGCCGGTCGCGTCGTTCAGCCACAGGCGGGTGCGGTGCAGGTCGGTCACGGTCTCGTCGCCGAGCGGCGTCACGCGGCAGGCGTCGTACCAGCGGTGGTACAGCCCCGCGAGCTGCTCGGTGTAGCGCGCGATGCGGTGCGGCTCGCGGAGTTCGGCGGCCTGTCGGACCACGCGCGGGAACTCGGCAAGGGCCCCGAGCAGGGCGCTCTCGGTCTCGTGCGTCAGGAGCGAGGCGTCGAACGCCGACCGGTCGACCCCGGAGGCGGCGGCGTTGCGGGCGACCGACTGCGTGCGGGCGTGGGCGTACTGCACGTAGAAGACCGGGTTGTCGTTGGTCCGCTTCGTGAGCAGGTCGAGGTCGATGTCGATCGCGGTGTCGCTGGCGAACCGGACGAGTGCGTACCGGCCGGCGTCGACACCGACGGCCTCGACGAGGTCCTCCATCGACACGATCGTGCCGTTGCGCTTCGACATCCGGAACGGCTGGCCGTCCTTGAGCAGGTTGACCATCTGCCCGATGAGGATCTCGAGGTTCGTGCCCGGCTCGTCGCCGAACGCCGCGCACATCGCCATCATGCGACCGACGTAGCCGTGGTGGTCGGCGCCGAGCATGATGAGGTTCCGCTCGAACCCGCGCTCGCGCTTGTCCAGGTAGTAGGCCAGGTCGCCCGCGATGTACGCCGGCTGCCCGTCGGACTTGACGACCACACGGTCGCGGTCGTCGCCGAAGTCGGTGGTGCGGAGCCAGAGCGCGCCGTCCGCCTCGTACATCTTGCCGAGGGACTGCAGCCGCTCGATCGCACGCTCGACGGCCTTCGACTCGTGCAGGGCGTTCTCGTGGAAGTACACGTCGAAGTCGACGCCGAAGTCGTGCAGCGAACGCTTGATGTCGGCGAACATGAACTCGACGCCCTCGCGGCGGAAGAGCTCCTGCGCCTCGTCGCGCGGCAGGTCCCGCACGTCGGTGCCGGCCGGCAGCGTCGCGATGACGCGAGCAGCGATCTCACCGATGTACGCGCCGCCGTAGCCGTCCTCGGGCGTCGGCTCGCCGAGCGCGGAGGCCACGAGGGACCGGGCGAAGCGGTCGATCTGCGCACCGTGGTCGTTGAAGTAGTACTCGCGGGTGACGAGGCCGCCCTGCGCCGTGAACACGCGCGCCAGGCTGTCGCCGACGGCGGCCCACCGCACGCCGCCCATGTGGATCGGCCCGGTCGGGTTCGCCGACACGAACTCGAGGTCGATGCGCACGCCCTCGTACAGGTCGCCGTTGCCGAAGGCCGAGCCGGAGTCGACGATCGTCCGCGCGATCTCACCCGCGGCGGCGGCCTCGAGCGTGATGTTGATGAAGCCCGGGCCGGCGACGTCGACCGAGGCCACGCCGTCGAGCTCGGTCAGCTCGCCGGCGATCTCGGTCGCGAGCTCGCGCGGGTTCGTGCCGATGCGCTTCGCGAGCTGCATGGCGGCGTTCGAGGCCCAGTCGCCGTGCGCACGGTTCCGCGGACGCTCGAGGGTCACGTGGGAGTCGTCGATCGTCACGGTGTCGGACGCGCCTCGTCGCTCGACGATCCCGGTCAGGATCGACAGGTACGCGGCGGAGAGTTCGGCAGGAGTCACGAGGGTCGAGTCTACCGGGACACCCAGCCGGCTCCGGGCCGATGCCGGAGGGCCGTGCAGCATCATGGCCGGATGACCTCCCGCAGCCGCGCCCGGGCGATCACCGTCGCCGTGCTCACCGTGTCCGCGTCCACGCTCCTGGCGGCCTGCTCCGGCGGGTCCGGCGGCGGCGCGCCGAGTGCGAGCGCGTCCGGACAGCCCATCGGCACGACCGTCACGCAGACCTGCGCCGAGCTGCTGCCGGACGACGCCCTGCAGGTCTACGGGAAGACCTTCCGGCGGGACACCGACTGGACCCCGGCGAAGGGCTCCCCCGCCGCGACCATCGAACGGCAGCGCGGTCGCGTCTGCCACCTCGTCGCGACCGACGACCCGTCGACGACGATCACGGTGGCCGTCGCGCACCTGCCTGAGAAGTCGCTCACGACCCTGAAGGACGCCCTGTACGAGCGCGGCGGCTCGGTCCCGACCTACGGGGTCGAGGGCTACTACTCGCTCACGAAGGGCGTCGGCCGCGCCGACGCGTTCCCGGACCCCTACTGGATCACCACTGAGTCGCCCCTGTTCACCGAGCCCGGCGGTGCGCAGCCCGTGGTCGACGCCGTGCACGCCGCGGTGCAGCCCGGCGGGTCGGCGACGCCCGCCGGCTGACGGCGCGGCCCGCAGGGCCGTGCCGGCGCACCCGACGCGAGCCGACGAGCCGTCACCGCCCGGCGCCCTCCGGTGACCAGGAGCCGGACGGGAGGCGCGGGTCGGGCCCGCACCGCGCCTCCCGTCCGGTGCGTCCCACCGGGACGACGCGACACGCGCTGTCCGGTGGGTGGTCGCGGACCTGCTACGGTTGGTGACACCCACGAGCCCCCATAGCTCAGGGGATAGAGCACTGCCCTCCGGAGGCAGGGGCGGAGGTTCGAATCCTCCTGGGGGCACTGTCACATCTCCGAGCAGGCAGACGTTCTCGCTTCGCTCGATCGGCTGCGCTCGATGTCGCCTGCGGCGACCGTCCCCCGTGCTCGGGTCCGCAGGACCCGTCGCCAGCGCTCGATCGGCTGCGCTCGATGTCGCCTGCGGCGACCGTCCCCCGTGCTCGGGTCCGCAGGACCCGTCGCCTGCGGTGCGGGCCGACACGCGGAGTTCGCGTGCACGACACCCGGCGTCACTATGATCCGCGCCGATGAGCACCGGCACCGCCCCCACGTCCCCGCAGGCCGAACTGGCCCGCGGCGACCATGCACCCGCCCCGCGCACCCTGCTCGACGTCCTCGAGGCGACGGCGGCCGCGCACCCCGACGCCCTCGCGCTCGAGGACCCGGTCGGCGCCGTCGACCACGCCACGATGCTGCGGCTCGTGCGCGAACAGGCCGACGACCTGGCGCGGCGCGGCGTCCGGCGCGGCGACCGCGTCGGGGTCCGCATCCCGTCCGGCGGACGCGACCTGTACCTCTCGGTGCTCGCCGTGCTCGCCGCCGGTGCCGCGTACGTCCCCGTGGACGCCGACGACCCCGAGGAGCGCGCCGCCCTGGTGTTCGGCGAGGCCGGGGTCGTCGGTGTGCTCGGTGCGGGTGGGGTCCTCCGGGTCTCCGGGGCGCCCGACGCGGCCGAGTCCCCCGTGGTCGACCCGGACGCCCGAGCGGCACGCCCGACCGTCGACGACGACGCCTGGGTCATCTTCACCTCGGGCTCCACCGGGGTCCCGAAGGGCGTCGCCGTCACGCACCGGTCGGCCGCGGCCTTCGTCGACGCCGAGGCGCGGATGTTCCTGCAGGACGCACCGATCGGTCCTGGCGACCGCGTGCTCGCGGGACTGAGCGTGGCGTTCGACGCCTCGTGCGAGGAGATGTGGCTCGCGTGGGGACACGGCGCCTGCCTCGTGCCGGCGCCGCGGTCGCTCGTGCGCAGCGGTGTCGACCTCGGCCCGTGGCTCATCGCCCACGGCATCACGGTCGTGTCGACCGTGCCGACCCTGGCGGCGCTCTGGCCCGACGACGCCCTCGAGCAGGTGCGCCTGGTCGTCTTCGGCGGCGAGGCCTGCCCGCCCGAGCTCGCGGCGAGGATCGCGTCGCACGACCGGGAGCTCTGGAACACCTACGGGCCGACCGAGGCGACCGTCGTCGCGTGCGGCGCCCGGATGGACGGCAGCCAACCGGTGCGGATCGGCCTGCCGCTCGACGGGTGGGACCTCGCCGTGGTCGACGAGACCGGTCACCGCGTCGCCCCGGGCAGCGTCGGCGAGCTGGTCATCGGCGGCGTCGGGCTCGGCCGCTACCTCGACCCGGCGAAGGACGCCGAGAAGTACGCACCCTTCCCCGAGCTCGGCTGGGACCGGGCGTACCGCAGCGGCGACCTCGTCCGGTACGAGCCCGAGGGCCTGGTCTTCCAGGGCCGCGCCGACGACCAGGTGAAGCTCGGCGGCCGCCGCATCGAGCTCGGCGAGGTCGACGCCGCGCTGCAGGCCCTCGACGGCGTCGCCGGTGGTGCCGCCGTCGTGCAGCGCACACCCGCCGGCAACCAGGTGCTCGTCGGCTACGTCGCACCGGCAGCGGGGACGACGCTCGACACCGCGGCCGCGAACGCCCGGCTGCGCGAGGAGCTGCCCGCCGCCCTCGTCCCGCTCCTGGCCGTGGTCGACGCGCTGCCGACCCGGACCTCGGGCAAGGTCGACCGTGCCGCACTGCCGTGGCCGCTGCCGGGCGCGGGCGACACCGCGGTCCTGCCGGACACCGTCGCCTGGATCGCCGAGCGCTGGTCGGCGATCCTCGGCGTACCGGTCACGGGCGTCGACGACGACTTCTTCGCCGCGGGTGGCGGTTCGCTCACCGCCGCCCAGCTCGTCTCCGCGATCCGGGAGCGCTTCCCCACGACCACGGTCGCCGACGTCTACGACCACCCCCGCATCGGTGCCCTCGCCGATGCACTCGACGACAGCGGCCCCCTCACCGCCGCACGACGCCCGGTCGCCCCGGTGCCACCCGCGACCGGACTCCTGCTCACCCTGCTCGGCCTGCCGGTGCAGGTGCTCCGGGGTCTCCGCGTCACGACGTGGACGGCGCTCGCCTCGACCGTCCTGCACGCCACGACGATCCCCGCCCTGCCCGCGCTCCCCTGGTGGGCGCTCGTCGTCGCGGTCGCCGTGTTCGTGACACCGGTCGGCAAGATGGCACTGACGGTCGTGCTCGTCCGCGCGGTGCTGCTCGGGGTCCGACCGGGCGACCACCCGCGGGGCGGCTCGGTGCACGTGCGGGTCTGGCTCGCGGAGCGCATCGCCCAGGCGGTCGACGGCCCCTCCACCGCGGGCGCGCCCTGGATCAGCTACTACGCGCGCGCACTCGGCGCCCGCATCGGCCGTGACGTCGACCTGCACACCCTGCCGCCCGTGACCGGCATGCTCACGGTCGGGAAACGGGCGTCCGTCGAACCCGAGGTCGACCTCGCCGGACACTGGGTCGACGGGGACGTCTTCCGGCTCGGCGCGGTGCGGATCGACGCGGACGCCGTCGTGCACAGCCGCTCCACCCTGCTGCCGGGGGCGCACGTCGGCGCGGGTGCCGAGGTCGAGGCCGGCTCCGCCGTCACGGGTCGCGTGCCCGACGGGGAGCGGTGGGCCGGGTCGCCGGCGGAGCGCGTCGGCTCGGCTCGGCACGGCCGGGAGGCGCGCCCCGCCACCCGACGCCGGTGGCTGCTCGCGTACGGGGCCGGTTCGGTCGTCGTGGCCGGCCTGCCCGTCGTCGGCGTCGCGGCGGGGGTGGCGGTCGTGGCCGCGCTCGTCGGGCCCGCCCCCTCGGTGGGCGCGGCCGTGCTGCACGGCCTGGCCGTCGTCCCGCTCGGCACCCTCGTGGCCGGCGCCGTGTACGCCGTCCTGGTGGTCGCCGCGGTGCGGCTCCTCGCCCTGCGCCTGCACGAGGGCCGCCACCCGGTGCGGTCCCGGCAGGGGTGGCAGGCATGGTGCACCGAGCGGGTCCTCGACGCCGCCCGGACGCTGCTGTTCCCGCTGTACGCGAGCCTGGTCACACCGTCGTGGCTCCGGCTGCTCGGTGCCCGGGTCGGTCGCGACACCGAGATCTCGACCGTGCTGCTCATCCCGTCGCTCACGCAGATCGCGTCGGGGGCGTTCCTCGCCGACGACACGATGGTCGCGACCTACGAGCTCGGCGGTGGACGGATCCGGATCGGGCGGTCGAAGGTCGGCCGACGCGCGTTCCTCGGCAACTCCGGCATGACCGGCGCCGGGCGTTCGGTCCCCCGCGAGGCCCTCGTCGCGGTGCTCTCCGCGGTGCCGAGGAAGGCCAAGCGCGGATCCTCCTGGCTCGGGTCGCCCCCGGTCCGGCTCCGGCGGGCCGCCACCCGCTTCGACGAGGAGCGCACCTTCCGTCCGCCGCGGCGGCTCAAGGTCGCCCGCGGGGCGTGGGAACTGCTCCGGCTCGTCGCGCCGGTGGTCTCCGGCGCGATCGCCCTCGGTGTCGCCGGAGCACTGATCGCCACGTGGTCGGCGGTCGGCCTCGGGTGGACGGTGATCGCCGCCGGCCCCGTGCTCGTCGCCGCCGGGGCCGTCGCCGCCGTGGTGTCGACCGGCGCGAAGTGGCTGTTCGTCGGGCGGATCACCGCGCAGGAACACCCGCTGTGGTCGTCGTTCGTGTGGCGGAACGAGGTGCAGGACACCTTCGTCGAGACCGTCGCCCGCCCCTGGTTCGCCGAGCAGGCCACCGGCACGCCGGCCCTCGCGGCATGGCTGCGCAGCCTCGGGGCGCGCATCGGCCGCGGCACCTGGATCGAGACGTACTGGCTGCCCGAGGCCGACCTCGTCTCGATCGGCCACGGGGCGTCGGTCGCGCGCGGCACCGTCGTGCAGACCCACCTGTTCCACGACCGGGTGATGCAGCTCGACACGGTGACGCTCCACGACGGCGCGACCCTCGGGCCGCACAGCGTCGTCCTGCCCGCGGCCGGCATCGGTGCGGGCGCGACGGTCGGACCGGCCTCGCTCGTGATGCGCGGCGAGCAGGTACCGGCCGGGACGTGGTGGTCCGGCAACCCGATCGCCCCGTGGACGTCCGCGCCGCCCGTCCCCGCGCCGCACGCGGAGTCGGCGGAGTCGGCGGAGTCGGCGGGACCGGCGTCCCCCGGCGGGGCCACCGCGGACGCCCCGGCCGGGTCCGGTGCCGGGACGGTCGACGCCGTGGCAGACTCGACCGCACCGTGAAGCCGAACCCCGACGTCGACCCCTACACCCCGCACAGCGGCGACCGTCGGTGGAGCGCCCGGCACCACGACCTGCGCCTGGACTACCGCGTCGCCACGAACCGCCTGGACGCCACGGCGACGATCACCGCGCACGCGCTCGAGCCACTCGACCGGGTCGTCCTCGACCTGCACGGGCTGCGGGTCGACCGGGTCGACGTCGACGGGGTCCGGGCGGCGAAGGTGTCCTCGTCGGCGCACAAGACCACCGTCACGCCGGCCGCGCCGCTGCCCGCCGGAGCCGACTTCACCCTGCACGTGCGCTACCACGGAGCCCCCCGACCGCTCCGGAGTCCGTGGGGGCAGATCGGGTGGGAGGAGCTGTCCGACGGCGTCATCGTCGCGGCGCAGCCGACCGGGGCGCCGTCGTGGTTCCCCTGCAACGACCGGCCCGACGACAAGGCGACCTACCGGTTCACGATCACGGCCGAGGCCGGCTACCACGTCCTCGCGAACGGCACCCTGCTCGGCCGCGAGCGTGCCCGTGCCGGCACGACGTGGACCTACGCCGTCACCGAACCGATGGCGACCTACCTGGCGACCGTGCAGATCGGGCGCTACCGCAGCACCACCGTGCGGGGCAGCGGGCACGAGGTCACGGTCCACCACCCCGCCGACCTGGCTGCGGCGGTGCGCACCGACTTCGGACGCGTCCCCGACATGGTGGCCCTGTTCGAGGAGTGGTTCGGTCCGTACCCGTTCGCGTCCTACGGGGTCGTCGTGACGGACGACGACCTCGAGATCCCGCTCGAGGCACACGGCCTCGCGACGTTCGGCCGCAACCACGTCGACGGCGAGCACGGCACCGACCGGCTGATCGCGCACGAACTCGCACACCAGTGGTTCGGCAACGCGGTGACGCTCGGCCGCTGGCAGGACATCTGGCTGCACGAGGGGTTCGCCTGCCACGCCGAGTGGCTCTGGTCGGAGCACCGTGGCGGCGAGAGCGCCGACGTGCTCGCCGCGCGCCACCGCCAGGCGCTGCTCACGGCACCGCAGGACCTCGTGGTGGCGGACCCCGGCGCGCGGGACATGTTCGACGACCGGGTCTACAAGCGTGGCGCCCTCGCCCTGCACGCGCTGCGTCGGACCGTCGGTGACGCCGCGTTCGCCGCCGGTCTCCGGACGATCACGGCCCGGCACCGGTTCGGGAACGTCGACCCGGCATCGGTGTACGCGGCCTTCGCCGAGGCCGCCGACCTGGACGTCGCGCAGGTCCGCGCCGTCACGGGTCCCTGGGTGGACGGGACGGGCGTCCCGGCACTGCCGGCCTGACCCCCGTCGGCCGGGCCGGAGCGTGCACGTCGAGGGCGCGGCTGCTCGTTCGTCCGGGCCGGGGCGCACGGGCCGGGGCGCCGTCCGCGGTCGCGCGGCCCGACGTCGCGGCTGCCCGGGCACGGAGCGAGGGGGCGGTGTCAGTGCGCGGGACCCGCCGGGCCCCGGCCGTCACGGGTCGGAGCCGCGGTGCCGACGCGCGTCGGGTGCAGCTCGGCCCACAGCGCGTCGAGCGACACCCCGACCACGCCGGCAACCGCGGCGATCGTCGCGAAGGACGGCGTGGCGATCCGGCCGGTCTCGATCTTCCGCAGGGTCTCCGGCGAGATGCCGGCCTCGAGGGCGACGTCGAGCATCGACCGGTCGGCGCGGGCGTGCCGGAGCAGGGCGCCGAGCCGACGACCGCGTTCGAGCTCGTCGGGACTGAGAGGGAGGCGGACCATGATCCGATACTAATGCCGGGATGATCATACCGGTACGATCAGCGGATGATCGAGATCCTCTCCCCCGCCGAGCTCGACCGCGCCCGGCGCACCGGTGCCCTGGTCGGCGACATCCTGCAGACGCTCCGTGAGCACACCCGGGTCGGCACGAACCTGCTCGAGATCGACGCGTGGACCCGCACGCTGATCGAGGAAGCGGGGGCCGTGTCGTGCTACGTCGACTACGCACCGTCGTTCGGCCGCGGGCCGTTCGGGCACCACGTCTGCACGGCCGTCAACGACGCGGTGCTGCACGGGCTCCCCCACGACCGTGCACTGGTGGACGGCGACCTGCTCACCCTCGACCTCGCCGTGACGCTCCACGGGATCGCCGCCGACGCCGCGGTGAGCTTCGTGGTCGGCACCCCCGACCCAGCCGACACAGCGATGATCGATGCGACCGAACGAGCCCTCGCAGCAGGGATCGCCGCCGCGAGACCCGGAGCACGCACCGGCGACCTGTCGCACGCGATCGGTACCGTCCTGGCCGACGCGGGATACCCCGTGAACACCGAGTTCGGTGGGCACGGCATCGGCACGACGATGCACCAGGACCCGCACGTGTCGAACACCGGACGACCGGGCCGCGGCCTCGTGCTCCGACCGGGACTCCTGCTCGCCCTCGAACCCTGGGTGATGGCGGACACCGACCGGCTCGTGACGGACCCGGACGGCTGGACGCTCCGCAGTGCGACGGGGGCCAGGACGGCGCACACCGAGCACACCATCGCCGTCACCGAGGACGGCGCCGAGGTCCTCACCCGCCCGAGGAGCTGACCGACGGGTCGACGTCGAGCACGACCGGGAGCCCGCCCGCGGCGACCGCGAGGACGAGGTCCGCGTCGAGGTGCGCGACCTCGACCCGCTGCGTCGTGCCCGCGAACGTGGCGGTCTGTTCGTCGAGGTCGACCAGGACGGCCGAGGGATCGACGCGCAGGCCGCGGCCGTCGCGCTTCAGGACCGCCTCCGTGACCGTCCACGCAGCGGTCCGGTCGCGGTCGTCGGACGACTGTCCCACGACGGACACGTCGAGGGGTGCGGCGGCGACACGGGACACCCGCTCGACGTCGACGCCGATCTCCGTGCCCGCCGGGGCGCCGACGGCGACCGCGAGGACGACGACGCCGGACGTCGAGGCCGTGCTGACGGGGAAGGGGCGGCCGCTCGCGGCCGCCCACGGGCGACCGTGGTCCGTCGAAGCGCAGTGCGGACAGTCGCGCCCCGCGCGCACCGCTGGCAGGTCGACACCCGCAGCCGACGCGACGGCGGCGACCAGCGCCTCCCGGGCGTCGACGGCGTCACTGACGACGGACACCTGCACCCGCGCGTCGGGCAGGGTGTCCGCCGGAGCCCGACCGTGCACGTCGTCGGACTGCACCGGTCCGCGCAACCGCACGGTGTCGGAGCCGCCCGGAGCCGTGTGGTCCGGGCGCGACCGCGCGGGGTGCAACCGGATCAGGCGTGCGTGAGCGCGATGAGCGCCACGTTCATGGTGCTGTAGGCGCCCTCGGACCTGGTGGCCTGACGGACTCGACCGCGCAGGACCTCGTACCGGCCGTCCTGTTCCCGGACGAACCCGATCACGCCGCTCGCCGGGGTCGAGACCCGGTGGTAGCCGTCCTCCAGCGGGACGACCTCTGTGCTGGCTGTGCGCTCCATCGCTGCTCCCCTTTCCGTTCGTCGTCGAACAGTGGCCGCCAGCATACCCCGGTAGGGGGACAAACTCTCCAGATGGAGCCGGACCTCCGCGCTTCGTCCACACTCCGACCGCTGTGTGCGTCGCCTGGATAGCATCGGGGCGACAGCGGCTCCAGGGTGCTGCTCCCGGGGGTCCCGGGCAGCACACCCGGCGACGAACGGAGGACGGATGCGAGCGGTGGACGGCCGATCGGCACGACCCGGTACGAGCGGTGACAGGGGGACACGACCTGCCCGCCGCGCACCCTCCCGGGGTGTCGGTCGAGTGGTGTCCCGGATCGCCGCCGTCCTGCTCGCCGTCGGGCTGGTGACGGCTCCCGCTGCTGCCGCCCACGCGACCGACCCGGTCGACCTGCGCGGCGCCTACGTGCTCGACGACGCGGGCGTCCTGTCGAGCTCGCAGCGGGCGCGCGTCGAGCGGTCGGTCCAGGACCTGTACGACAGCACGAAGACGCAGCTCTACGTCGTGTTCGTGCCGACCTTCACGAACCCGAGCGACCACACCGCCTGGGGCGACGCCGTGATGCAGCGGAACCAGATCGACTCCGACAGCATCGTCCTGTCCGTCGCGGTCGACGACCGGATCGCCGACGTCCAGCAGACGAACGAGACCGCGCTGTCCCGCAGCGACGTGCAGTCCGCCTACGAACAGGACGCCGTGCCGGCGCTGCGCAACGGGGACTGGGCGGGCGCGGCGACGGCGTTCGCGACCGGCCTGGCCGACACCCAGGCGCCGCCGGACCTCACGGCCCTGTGGGTGCTCCTGCTCGCCGTGGTCGTCGTCGCCGTGGTGGTCGTGCTCGTCCTCCGGGCCCGGAACAAGCGCCGGACGGCTGCGGCCACCCGTGCGCAGCAGGAGTCCCTCGCGGGGCTCGAACGGTCCGCCGGCGCAGCCCTGGTCACCATCGACGACGAACTCGAGACCGCCGAACAAGAGGTCGGGTTCGCCACGGCCCAGTTCGGCGCCGACGCCGCGAAGCCCTTCGCCGACGCCGTCGCCGCGGCGAAGCGCTCCGTCCGTCAGGCCTTCAGCTACCAGCAGCAGCTCGACGACGAGGTCCCCGACTCCCCCCAGCAGCGCGCGGAGTGGGCGAACCAGATCATCGCCATCTGCCAGCAGGCCCACGCCGCGATCGAGCAGCAGACCGAGGCCTTCGACCAGCTCCGTGCCCTCGAGTCCGGCGTCGAGGACGCCGCCGCAGCGCTCGCGACCGCGGTGGCGGCGGCCCCGACCGCCCTCACCGAGGCGCACGCCGCACTCGAACGGGTGCGTGCCGCGTACACCGGCCGGACGCTCACCACGGTGTCGGACAACGTCGACCAGGCCCGGAAGGTGCTCGACTACGCGACGGAGCGGTCCGGTGCAGCCACCGCTGCGATCGCCGCCGGGGACAAGGGCGAGGCGGTCATCGCGGTCCGCGACGGCCAACACGCCCTGGCGCAGGTCCAGCAGCTCACCAGCAGCGCGACGACCGCCGAGCGCACCTTCGCCGACGCGTCAGCACGGGTCGACGCGATGCGGGCGGACATCGAGGGGGACGTCGCCGCGGCGCGCGCGATGCGGTCGGACGACCCCGGCCTCGCCGCCGCGGTCTCCCGGGCCGAGTCCGTGCTCCGCCAGGGTCTCGACCCGCGGGACCCGGTCGCAGCGGTGGACGTCCTGACGAAGGCGAACACGGAGATCGACGCCGCCCTCGCGACGGCCCGTGGCGTCCAGGAACAGCAGGAGCGGGCACGGCGGGCGCTCGACGACGCCCTGCGGGACGCCAGGAGCCGGATCAGCCAGGCGCGCGACTTCATCAGGATGCGGCGCGGCGGCGTCGGCACGACCGCCCGGACCCGCCTGTCCGAAGCCGAGCGGGCGCTCGACGACGCGGTCGAGCTCGCCACGACCGACCCCGCTCGCGCCGTGCAGGCCGCACGGGCCGCGGAGCAGTACGCGGCGGCGGCGATGGACGCGGCGAACGACGACATGGGCGGGTGGCCCGGGCAGGGCGGCGGCGGGAACGGCGCGCAGCTCGGCGGACTCGTCACGGGCATCGTGCTCGGCGGACTCCTCGGCGGACGCGGGGGCAGCTACGGGGGCGGGTCGTTCGGTGGGGGCGGCTTCGGGGCTGGCGGCTTCGGGGGCGGCGGCGGTGGCTTCGGCGGCGGGGGCGGCGGCGGCGGCGGCGGCGGTGGCGGCTTCTCGGGCGGGGGCCGCTTCTGATCCGCGCGCCGGCGACCTGACTTCCCGCTCCGCCGGGGCCCGGATCGTCGGGCCGGACCACACCACCGGGCCACACAGGACCACTCGCACCACTCGGAGCAGCCAGCTCCGACCAGACCAGCCAGACGACGCAGACCAGCCAAACCACGCAGACCAGACCAGCAGCACCAGGACACTCCACGAAAGGGAACGCAATGGCCAAGCAGACCATCCTCGGCCGGATCTCGGCGCTCATCCGGGCGAACGTGAACCAGCTCATCGACGACGCCGAGGACCCGCAGAAGATGCTGGACCAGCTCGTGCGGGACTACACCAACAACATCGCCGACGCGAAGACGGCGATCGCCCAGACCATCGGGAACCTCCGCCTGCTCGAGCAGGACCACGAGGAGGACAAGCGCGCCGCGGTCGAGTGGGGCCAGAAGGCCGCGAACGCCTCAGCGGCCGCCGACAAGTACCGCGCCGAGGGCAAGACCGCCGACGCCGACAAGTTCGACGGCCTCGCCAAGATCGCGATCGGCAAGCAGATCGCGGCCGAGCAGGAGGTCAAGGACAACGAGGGTCCCCTCGCGACGCAGAACGAGCAGGTCGAGAAGCTCAAGTCCGGCCTGGCCGGCATGGAGCAGAAGCTCGAGCAGCTCCGCAGCAAGCGCGACAGCCTCGTCGCGCGGCAGCGGACCGCCGAGGCCCAGTCCAAGGTCAACGACGCCGTCGGCAACATCGACATCACCGACCCGACGAGCGACCTCGCCCGGTTCGAGGAGAAGGTGCGGCGCGAGGAGGCCAAGGTCCTCGGGCAGCAGGAGCTGCAGGCGTCGAGCCTCGACGCGCAGTTCGAGAGCCTCGAGGACGTCGGCCGTGACGCCGAGGTCGAGGCTCGCCTGGCCGCACTGAAGAACGGCGGGTCGTCGTCGATCTGACCCGATCGACCGGATCGCCCGGACGGCGTCGGACCGTGCTGACAGACTGAGACGATGCAGTTCCTCGTCGTCGGTCAGTGGCAGGGTTCGGCGTCGTCCCGGGCGATGCGCCTCGGTGACGGCGCCCAGGCCGTCGCAGCCGATCTCCCCCGCGCCGCCACCACCACGGTCGACGTCCCCGCCGGTGCGGGCGATCGTCTCGAGACCGCCGTCGCCCGCTACACGTCGGTCCGCGCGGTGGCGGGACGGGTCGCCGAGGAGGTCGGCGTCGCGAGCGAGCCGGTCCTCGTGGTCGGGGGCGACGGGGCGAGTGTCCTCGGTGCGACGGTCCTCGTCCGCCCCGGCACCGCGTTCGTCCGGATCGCCGGGTCGACCGGGTACCGCGCACTGAACCGGGCGCAGCCGGTCGCGGCCGAGAACGCCGTGCTCCGGTTGCTCGTGGACCGACAGGACGACCTCTTCCCCGACCTCCCGACCCTCGACCCGACGCGTGTGGTGCTCGCCGGCATCCGCGGCACCGAGGACGCCGAGTCCGCAGCGCTCGACCGCGTCGGGATCACCCACCTCGACGTCGACGCCGCGACGCCGGACGCCCTCGCCGCCGCGGTGGCAGCGACCGGGGCCGAGTCGGTGTTCGTGCACGTCGACCTCGACGTCCTGGACCCGGCCGAGGTCGACGGCCTGCTCGAGCCGGTGCCCTTCGGGGTCGACGCGGCCGCCCTGGTCGAACTCGTCCAGGCGGCGACCCGTGGTCGGCGGCTCGTCGGAGCGGCCCTGACCGGGTTCGCACCGGTCGACCCGGACCGTGCCGTGGACGACCTCGGCGTGATCCTGCGCGTGGTCGGCGCGCTGACGACGGCGTCCCGCGCGTAGCCCGACCTCCAACGCGGAGCCACGCGTCCCGCGCGCAGCCCGGCGTCCCGTGCGGTGCGCCCTCCGGACCGGTACCCATCGCACCCGGCCGGTCCACCGGCGCCGCGGATACGCTCGGCGGCATGACGGACTACGACCTCATCGTGATCGGAGCCGGCGCTGTCGGCGAGAACGTGGCGGACTACGCCCACAAGCGCGGGCTGTCCGTCGCGGTGGTCGAGGCCGAGCTCGTCGGCGGCGAGTGCTCGTACTGGGCGTGCATGCCGTCGAAGGCCCTCCTCCGCAGCGGTCATGCAGTCGCCGCAGCACGGCGTGTGGACGGCGCCGCCCAGGCGGTCACGGGCCAGCTCGACGCCGCGAAGGTGCTCGCTCGTCGCAACTCCTTCACCTCCGACTACCAGGACGACGGCCAGGTCGCCTGGCTCGAGTCGGCCGACATCGCGCTCATCCGCGGCCACGCGCGCATCACCGGCGAGAAGACGATCGAGGTCGCGGGCGAGACGCACACCGCACGTGCGGCCGTCGCCGTCGTCACCGGCTCCCTGCACGCGCTGCCGGACGTCCCGGGCCTCGCCGACGCGAAGCCGTGGGGCACCCGCGAGGGCACGAGTGCGCAGCAGGTGCCGGAGAGCCTCCTGGTCATCGGCGGCGGGGTCGCCGGCTCCGAGCTCGCGACCGCGTGGGCGTCGCTCGGCGCGAAGGTCACCCTCGTCGCCCGCCACGGCCTGCTCGGCGGGATGGAACCCTTCGCGGGCGAGCTCGTCGCCGACGCGATGCGCGGTCTGGGCATCGACGTCCGCACGGGCGTCAACCCCACCCGGGTCGACCGGGACGAGCACGGCCTCGTGACCACCACCCTCGACGACGGCACCACGGTCGTCACGAGCGAGGTGCTCGCGGCGACCGGTCGTTCCCCGCACACGGCCGACCTCGGCCTCGAGACCGTCGGGCTCACCCCTGGCGACTGGCTGCAGGTCGACGACACGATGCTCGTGCACGGCACCGACTGGCTGTACGCCGTGGGTGACGCGAACCACCGCGCACTCCTGACCCACCAGGGCAAGTACCAGGCCCGTGCCGCCGGCGAGGCGATCGCCGCCCGTCACCAGGGTCGTCCGGTCCACACCGAGCCGTGGGGCGCGCACGTCGCCACCGCCGACCACGCGGCCGTCCCGCAGGTGACGTTCACCGACCCCGAGGTCGCGAGCGTCGGCCTCACCGAGGAGGCCGCTCGACAGCAGGGCATCGACGTGCGTGCGGTCGAGTACGACCTCGGTGCCGTCGCCGGCTCCGCGCTGCAGGCCGACGGCTACACGGGCCGGGCGAAGATGGTCGTCGACGAGTCCCGCGGGGTCGTCGTCGGCGTCACGTTCGTCGGGCAGGACGTCGCCGAGATGCTCCACGCCGCCACGATCGCGGTCGTGGGCGAGGTCCCGGTCGACCGGCTGTGGCACGCCGTGCCCGCGTACCCGACCATGAACGAGATCTGGCTCCGCCTGCTCGAGACGTACGGCCGCCCGGAGTAGCGGTGCGGAACCCGTTCCTCGACTCCCCGGTGTCGCGGGCCGGTTGGGTCGTCGCGACCGCGGTCGGTCTCGCGATCGGACTGCCGCTGTCGACCGGCCGCGTCCGGGTGGTCGACGGGTTGGTCGTCTGCTCGGGACTCCCCCGCTGGGTGTTCCGCCGCGGCGGCACCTGCGTCGGGTCGGTGTACCTGACGCGGGACAACGACGAGGACCGGGTCCTCCGCCACGAACGTGTGCACGTCGAGCAGTGGCGGCGGTACGGGATGGCGATGCCGGTCCTGTACTGGATCGCCGGGCGGGACCCGCTGCGGAACCGGTTCGAGGTCGAGGCAGGCCTCGAGGACGGCGGCTACACCGGCTGACGCGTCACCCACCCCCGAGCGAGCCAGACGTGGCTCGCTCGGCGTCCTCCGGCGACGCAAATCACCCGCACGGCACACGTGAGCGGCGTGTCCTGCCCGCTCGACGTGACAACCTGGCGCGCCGCACGAACGCGCGACGCACGAACGCTCGGCACGCGAGCGGCCGCCACACGCGCGCCCGGGCGCAGCGCCCGTCAGGCCGCGCGGCGCCGCGGGACGACCAGGGGCGTGCCGGTCTCCGGGTCGGGGACGACGATGCACGGCAGCCCGAAGACGTCCTCGACGAGGGCCTCGGTGAGGACTTCCCCGGGCTTCCCCTGCGCCACGATCTCGCCCGCCCGCATCGCCACGAGGTGCGTCGCGTAGCGCGCCGCCTGGTTCAGGTCGTGCAGCACGGCGACCACGGTGCGCCCGGCCGCGTGCAGCGTCGAGGCCAGCTCGAGCACGTCGTACTGGTGGGCGATGTCGAGGAAGGTCGTCGGCTCGTCGAGCAGGACGATGTCGGTCTCCTGCGCGAGCACCATCGCGATCCACACGCGCTGCCGCTGGCCACCGGACAGCTCGCCGACGCTCCGGTCCGCGAGTGCCGCGGTGTCCGTCTGGTCGAGCGCTGCCTGCACGGCGACCCGGTCCGAACCGGACGACGGGTGCAGCAGGTCCTGGTGCGGGAACCGCCCGCGGGAGACGAGGTCGCGGACGGTGATGCCCTCGGGGGCGATCGGTGTCTGCGGGAGCATGCCGACCCGACGGGCGACGGCCTTCGGGCGGTACGACGTGATCGGCGCGCCGTCGAGGTACACCGTGCCCGCCGTCGGTGTGAGCGTGCGGGCGAAGGCCTTGAGCAGCGTCGACTTGCCGCACGCGTTCGGGCCGACGACGACCGTCAGCTCGCCGTCCGGCACGTCGACGTCGAGCCCGGAGACGACCACGCGGTCGTCGTACGCGAGCGTCAGGCCCCGGGCGCCGAGCGCCGTGGTCGGGGTGACCGTGGTGGTGTTCAGTGCTCGGCCTTGCCGCGGCGCCAGTAGCCCATGAAGGCCACCTGCTTCCGGTCCAGTCCGACGCTCCGCACGAGGTGTCGACGGAGCTCCTTGACGCACCCCGCCTCGCCCGCGATCCAGGCGTAGACCGGGCGGTGGGCGGTCGGGGCCGGCACGTCCCAGAGGACCTGCTCGTCGGAGCGGTCGTCCGCCTCGAGTGCGGCGAGCACGTCGACCGAAGCGGTCGAGGACACCGAGGCGGTCGAGGACACCGAGCTGGTCGAGGACACCGCGGTGCCCGGGGCAGCCACGACGGCCCCCGCGGTCCGTCCCACCGTGGACGCCCAGGCGTGCACGTGGTCGGTCATCCGGACACCGTGCGCGGCACCGTTCCGGGCGACCCAGCGCACCTCGACCCCGGCGGGCGCGGAGACCGGCAGCCGGTCGGCGTCCGTCGGGACCTCGATGAACACGTGCCCGACCGCCGTGACGTCGAGCGCCTCGAGGATCGCGCAGATCGCCGGCGCCGCGGTCTCGTCGCCCGCGAGCAGGATGCGTCCGGCGTCGCCCGGGGCGAACTCGGCGGCACCGCCCGGCAGCTCGGCGGGCGACTCCGGCACGGCCGGTCCGACGATCCGGAGCTCGTCGCCGACGCGGCACTCCGAGACCCACCGCGACGCGGGGCCGGTGTCACCGTGGGCGACGAAGTCGATGTCGAGCTCGCGGGCGTCGGGCCGGAAGGAGCGGACCGTGTAGGTGCGGAGCGGGTTCCGCACGGCGTCGGGCAGCGCGCGCCACGCGGCGTACCAGTCCTCGCCGTCGGGCAGGTCGGTGAACCCGACGCCCGGGATCGGCAGGACGACCTTGATCCGCTGGTCGAGACCCACGGCGGAGAACTCGGCGAGGGCGTCACCGGCCAGGGTCACCCGGACGAAGTGCGGGGTCAGCGCGGACACGGCCGTCACGCGGACGGAGAAGACGCGGTACCGGGCTGCCACGCGACGAGTATGGCATGCCTTACCTAAGGCTTCCAGGGTGGAACAGGGTGGATCGGGGTACCGCCCGGCGGTGCGAGGATCGTCCCCGTGCACGAACACGACGACGAATTCTCGGACCTGGCCGCGCTGGCCGCCGCGAGCGGCGTGACGGAGCCGCTCCGCGCCTCCAGGCAGGTGGTCCCCACCACGGACGGACGCGAGACCGCCGCGATCCGCTGGGACACGGCGGACGGCCGGGAGGCACGGATCACCTACCTGCACGGGCTCGGCATCGACGCGCACAGCTTCGACCAGACCGCGCTCGCCGTCGGCGAGCCGGCGGTCGCGCTCGACCTGCCGGGGCACGGTCGGTCGTCCTGGCGGGACGACGCCGACTACGGCGCGGCCGTGACGGCGCCGGACGTGCTCGCGGCGCTCGACGCGCTCGCGGTGCCACCGGGCATCGTCGTCGGGCACTCGCTCGGCGCGATCCTCGCCGCGCGGCTGGCCGCGCTCGCGCCCGAGCGCGTCACCGGGCTCGTGCTCGTCGACATGTCGCCGGACTTCGCGCAGCGGGCCGTCGACCGGATCGCCCGCGCGCTCGAGGACGAGCCGTCGTTCGCGTCGCTCGACGAGGTCGTCGACCGCGCCGTCGAGGCCAGGGTCGGCGACGACCGGGAGGTGCTGCGGCGCGAGGCCCGGCACACCACCCGCCTCGGGGCCGACGGGCGCCTGGTCCGCCGCCACCACTTCCCGCACCTGCCCGCCGGCCGCACCGCGTCGGTCGGCCGGTTCGCGGACGCCTGGCCCGACCTCGAGGCCCTGCGCGTGCCGCTGCTGCTCGTGCGCGGCGACCGCGGCTACGTGTCCCCGAAGCTGCACGCGGGCTTCGCCGAGCGCCTGCCGCACGCGCGCATCGTCACGGTCACCGCCCGGCACGCGGTGCAGAACCAGGCACCCCTCGAACTGGCGGCGGCGATCCGGGCATGGGCGGAGGACTCGGGATTGTTGCACCCCGACGAAGAACCGTCCCCCGACGGCACCCGTCGCCGGTAACCTCGTGCGAGCGCGACGCGACGACCGTCGCTCCCACGCGCCCGGAAGGAACCCACCACCATGAGTCCGCTCCTCCCCCGACCCGGTCGCCGCGCAGCACGCGTCGCCCTGGTCAGCACCGCGGTCGCCGTCGTGTCGGCCATCGCGTTGACCGGCTGCTCCGGCTCGTCCGCCGAGCGCGGTGGCGACGACGCCACCGTCCGCGTGGGGCTCGTGCTCGAGCCCACCAGCCTCGACATCCGCACCACCTCGGGTGCGGCGCTCGACCAGGTGCTCATCGACAACGTGTACCAGGGACTCGTCGGCCGGTCGGGCTCCGACGGGGACATCCGCGACGTGCTCGCCGCGAAGCACGAGGTCTCCGCCGACGGCCTGACGTACACGTTCACGCTGCGCGACGGCACGACGTTCCAGGACGGCAAGCCCGTCACCGCAGCCGACGTGGTGTGGTCGCTGCAGCAGGTGAAGGACGACGCGTCGTACGTCGACTCCGCGCAGCTCGCGAACGTCGCGTCGATCGAGTCGCCGTCCGCCGACCAGGTCGTGCTGCGCCTGTCGAAGCCGGACTCCGACCTGCTCTGGAACCTGACCGGCCGCGCCGGGCTCGTGCTCGAGAAGGCCGCGAAGAACGACCTGTCGGACTCGGCGAACGGCACGGGACCCTACGAGGTGTCGAGCTGGAAGCAGGGCGACGCGCTCGTCTTCGCCCGCAACGACGACTACTGGGGCACGAAGGCGAAGGTCGCGAAGATCGAGTTCCGGTACATCACCGACGGCTCGGCCGCGGTGAACGCGATGGCCGCCGGTGACCTGGACGTGCAGACGTCGGTCGACGGCACCCTGAAGAGCCAGCTCGAGGGCAACGGCGACATCGCGCTGCACACCGGGAAGACGACGGACAAGTACACGCTCGCGTTCAACGACCGTAAGGCACCCTTCACCGACGTGCGCGTCCGCAAGGCGATCCGCCAGGCGATCGACCCCAAGGCGCTCATCAAGGCGATCGGTGGCACCGGCGTGCCGCAGGGCGGCCCGATCCCCGAGCTCGACCCGGGCTACCAGGACCTGACCGACGTCGACGCGTACGACCCCTCCGCCGCGAAGCAGCTGCTCAGCGAGGCCGGGGCGACGGACCTCAAGCTCACGCTGGCGTACCCGAACATCTACGCGGCGACGATCGGCGACGTGCTGAAGTCGCAGCTCGCCGACGTCGGGATCACCCTGAGCGTCAAGCGCGTCGACTTCGCCACGTGGCTGTCGCAGGTGTTCGAGCAGCACGACTTCGACCTGTCGATGGTCAACCACGTCGAGTCCCGCGACTTCGGCAACTGGGCGAACCCGGACTACTACTTCGGGTACGACAACCCGCAGGTGCAGGCGCTGTACGCCCAGTCCGTCGCCGCCACCACCGAGCAGGCGAAGGACGAAGCACTCCGCGCAGCCGCGAAGATCGTCAGCGAGGACGCCGCCGGCGAGTGGCTGTACACCGCGACCGCGATCACGGCCGTCCGGAAGGGCGTGACCGGCGTGCCCTACGACGGCACGAACTCGCGCCTGGACCTGTCGAAGCTCGCGGTGCGGTGACACGCTTCCTGCTCGGGCGGCTGCTGCTGCTCGTCGTCGGCCTGTTCGTGGCGAGCGTGATCGTCTTCGCCACGCTCCGGGTGCTGCCCGGCGACGTGGCACAGGTCGTCGCCGGCACGCAGTCGTCGCCCGCGCAGGTCGAGGCGCTCCGGCAGCAGCTCGGACTGGGTCGGCCGGTCGTCGTGCAGTACGCCGACTGGATCGGCGGACTGTTCCGCGGTGACCTCGGACGGTCGCTCGTGACCGGCGGCGCGGTCGCCCCGGAGCTCGCCGAGAAGCTGTCGGTGACGCTCCCGCTCGCCGGGATGTCGCTCGCCGCGGCGCTCGTGCTCGGCGTGCCGCTCGGGGTGCTCGCCGCGGTGCTCCGGCGCCGTGCGGGCGGGGCGGTCATCGCGTTCGTCGCGCAGGCCGTCGCCGCCGTGCCGATCGTGTGGGCCGGGCTGCTGCTCATCGCGCTGTTCGCCGTGACGCTGCACTGGCTCCCGCCGCAGGGCTTCCCGCTCGACGGCTGGGGCGAACCGGGCCGCGCGTTCGCCGCGCTCGTGCTCCCCGCGCTGACCATCGGTGCGGTCGAGGGCGCCGTGATCCTCCGCTTCACCCGCTCCGCGACGCTCGGTGTGCTCGACGCCGACCACGTCCGGACCGCGGCCGCGATCGGGCTCAGCCGGACGCAGGCCCTCGTGCGGCACGGACTGCCCTCGGTCGCGCTGACGGTGCTGTCCGTGCTCGGGGTCCAGATCGCCGGCCTGCTCGTCGGGGCCGTCGTGGTCGAGCAGCTGTTCTCGCTCCCCGGGGTGGGGCGCATGCTCGTCACCGACGTCGGACGGCGCGACGTCACGAAGGTGCAGTCCGAGCTCCTCGTGCTCACCGGGCTCGTGCTGCTCGTCGGCTTCGCGGTCGACGTCCTGCACCGCGTGCTCGACCCGCGACAGCGAGAGGCACACGAGTGATCCGCCGACTCCTCGCCCGCCCGACCGGCGTGTTCGCGGTCGTCGTGCTCGGGCTGCTCGTCGTCCTGGCGCTCGTCTCGCTGGTGTGGACGCCACAAGACCCGTTCCGCACCGACCCGTTCCGGCAGTGGTCGGGGCCGAGCGCCGCGCACTGGTTCGGGACGGACGCCTCCGGGCGGGACATCGCGAGCTACCTGCTCGCCGGGACCCGCACGACGGTGCTCGTCGCCGTCGGGTCGGGCGTCATCGCGAGCGTCGTCGGCATCGTGCTGACGGCGGTCGGTTCGCTCACGGCCCGCTGGGTCCGCGAGGGCACGGCGGTCCTGCTCGACATCCTCGTGGCGTTCCCGACCCTGCTGACGGCGATGCTGCTCACGGCGGTGTTCGGCGGGTCGCTCGGGGTCGTCGTCGTGAGCGTCGGGCTGTCGTTCGGCGTCACGATCGCCCGGGTCGCCCGCGGGGAGATCCGCCGCATCGCCCGGAGCGACTTCGTGGTCGCGGCGCGGGCCTCGGGCGTCGGACCCCTCGGCGTGCTCACCCGGCACCTCGTGCCGAATGCCGCGCCGCTGTTCACCGTGCAGCTGTCCCTCGCGATGGCCACCGCGGTGCTCGCCGAGGCGGGTCTGTCGTACCTGGGCTACGGCGCCGGGTCGGACACCGCCTCGTGGGGCAGCATGCTCGCCGACCTGCAGACCTACGTCGGGGTGCACCCGTGGAGCGCCGCTTGGCCGGGAGCGGCCATCGCGCTCGTGGTCGCGGCGCTGTCGCTGCTCGGCGACGCGGTGCGTGACGCCACCGACCCGCGCCTGACCACGGGCGACCGTGTGGCGGGCAGCGGGGGCGGTGGCCGTCCCGACGGCCCGGCCGGCGGTGGCCCGGCCCGCGGCAGCGCCGGTGGCGCGACCGACGCCCCGACCGGTGGGAGCGCCGTCCACGGCACCGCCGGTGGCGCGCCCGGCTCCGACGCCACGACCACCCCCGGAGTCACCGCATGACCGACCACGACCGCCAGCCGCACCCCGGTACGGGACCCCGCGACGGGACGGGACCGCACGACCGGACCGCCCCGCCCACCGGGCCGGACCAGCGCGCCGGACTCGAGGTCCGCGGTCTCACGGTGCGGGCCGCGGGGCGGACGCTGCTCGACGACGTGACGTTCACCGTGCCTCCCGGCCGACGCGTCGGCGTCATCGGCGCCTCCGGCTCCGGCAAGTCGATGACCTCGCTCGCCCTGATGGGCCTCGAGCCCACCGGGGCCGAGGTGACCGGCAGCATCCGACTCGACGGACGCGAGCTCGTCGGCCTGCCGGACCGCGAGCGGGCCGGCACCCGCGGGTCCGGCATCGGCATGGTGTTCCAGGAGCCGGGCACGGCGCTCGACCCGCTACGGCGGGTCGGCGCGCAGGTCGCCGAGCCGCTGCGGCTGCACCGCGGCCTCGACCGCCGGTCGGCGCGCACCGCCGCGGTCGCCCTCGCCGACGCGGTCGGCCTGCCCGACCCGGTGTCGCTGCTGCGGCAGTACCCGCACCAGCTGTCGGGCGGACAGCGGCAGCGCATCTGCATCGCGATGGCGATGGCGGGCTCCCCCGCCTACCTCGTCGCCGACGAGCCGACCACCGCGCTCGACGTCACCACCGAGGCCCGCATCCTCGACCTGTTCGAGCACCTGTCGACCGAGCGCGGCACCGGCATGCTGTTCGTCACGCACGACCTGGCGGTGTTGTCCCGGATCGCCGACACCGCGGTCGTGCTCGACGCCGGCCGCGTCGTCGAGGCGGGTCCGGTGCGGACGCTGCTCGACGCGCCCCGGCACCCCGCGACGGTCGCGCTCGTCGACGCGGCCCGCGCGACCGCCAGGAGGACCCCGTGACCGACCCCCGACGTGCTTCCGGCCCCGCACCCGTCCCGGGCGCGCCCGTGCTCGCGGCGTCCGGCCTGCACCGCACGTACCGGCTCCCCCGTCGCGGACCGTTCGAGCCCGGCCCGGTCCGGACCGCGGTCGACGGCGTCGACCTGACGGTCGCCCCCGGCGCCCGGCTCGGCATCGTGGGCGAGTCCGGGTCCGGCAAGTCGACGCTGGTGCGGCTGCTCGCCGGTCTGGAGGCACCTTCCGCAGGGACCGTCGAGGCCTCCGGTCGTCCGGTGGTCGCGTCCGCCTCCGCGGCTGCGACGCGCTGGTTCCGTCGCGAGACCGGGGTCGTGTTCCAGGACCCCTACGCCTCGCTCGACCCGCGCATGCGCGTCGGTGCGATCGTCGGCGAGCCGCTGCGGGCGCTCCGGGTGCCGGGCGACCACGGGGACCTGGTGCGCCGGGTGCTCGAACGGGTCGACCTGCCCGCCGACGCGGTCGAGCGGTACCCGCACGAGTTCTCCGGCGGGCAGCGGCAGCGGATCGCGATCGCGCGGGCGGTCGTGCACGGACCGCGCATCCTGTTCGGGGACGAGCCGATGAGCGCCCTCGACGTGGTGGTCCGGGCGCGGGTGATCGAGCTGTTCCGGTCGCTCGCCGAGGACCTCGGGCTGACCCTGGTGCTCGTGTCACACGACATCGGCGTCGTGCAGCGGCTGTGCGACACGGTGGCGGTGCTGTCCGAGGGGCGGATCGTCGAGCACGGGCCGGTCGGGCTGCTGGACGAGCCGCGGCACCCGGTCACGCGGGCGTTGGTGGCGGCGGCGCCGACGTTGCCGTAGGGGGGGGGCGCGGCGCGGGGGCTCGGCGCGGGTTCGGGCTCGGGGCGTCGTGGTGCCGCTGTCGTGCGACACCGCCGCTGTCGTACGACGACCGCGATGTCGCAGGACCCGGTCCTCCCCCGCACGTGGTCGATGCACGCGGATGATGCGACACCGCCGCTGTCGTACGACGTCCGCGATGTCGCTCGCTGATCACCACACGGGTTCCTCCGGTACGCGGTCGATGCGTGCGGATGCTGCGACAGAATCGCTGTCGTGCGACATCGGCGATGTCGCCGGGCGACGGTCGGGTCGGTGGGGTGGCCGCCTCACCAGCAGGCGGGGTGCCGCCGCTGCCAGCGCAGGCGCCGCTCCAGCTGCGCGCCGATCGCGAGCAGGACGCGCTCGCCACCGGGTCGGCCGATGAGCTGCACGCCCATCGGCAGACCGGCACCGTCGGGGTGCTCGGCATCCGTGGCCCCGACGGGCAGGGTGATCGCCGGGAGCCCGGACACGTTCGCCATCGACGTCCACGGCGAGTAGGCGCACTGCCGGCGGAAGTCCTCCTCGGGGTCGTCGCCGTACCAGCCGAGCGGCCTCGGCGTCAGGGCGAGCGTCGGCGTGAGCACGGCGTCGAACCGGTCGAACGCGCGGACGAGCCCGACCGAGAACGCGTCGAGTGCGGCCATCGCGTCGAGCACCTGCGTGGCGGTCAGCGCCCGTCCGCGTTCGACGAGCCAGGCCACGAGCGGCGTCGCCTGCGTGAGGTCGATGCCGGGCACCCGGGGCAGCCCGGCGGCGCTCGACTCCCACGCCACCCGGAACGCGTCGGCGTAGGGCAGGCGCGGCATCGCGAGGTCCTCGACGCCGTGCCCGACCTCGCCGAGCACGCGCACGGCGGTCTCGACGGCGGCCCGCGCGGCCGGGTCGACCACGACGTCGACGGTGTCGTCCCAGGGCGACCCGTCGAGGACCCCGATCGTGAAGCGTCCCTCGCCCCGGACGGCTGCCGCGGTGAACGGACCCTCGCCGACCTCGGGCGTGACGAGGGCGTACGGCACGCGCTCGGGCACCCCGGTGGGCGCGACGAGGGCGTCGAGGAGCATCCCGGCGTCGGCGACGGTGCGGGTGATGGGTCCGGCGACGGCCAACCCGCCCAGGCCGCTCCGACCGGGCATCGACGGCACCCGGCCACGGCTCGGCTTCAGCCCGACGAGCCCCGTCGCCGCCGCGGGGATCCGCACGGAGCCGCCGCCGTCGGTGCCGACCGCGGCGGGCAGGAGTCCGGCCGCCACAGCGACCGCGGCCCCGCTCGACGACCCACCGGGCGCCCGCTCGGTGTCGTACGGGTTGCGGGTCACGCCGAACCGCGTCTCCGAGGACGAGGACATCCCGAACTCGGGCGACGACGTCTTGCCGAGGCTCACGGTCCCGGCCGCGGCGAGCGCCGACACGAGCGGGTGGTCGACGGTCGCGGGCACGACCGGGAGCGTGGTGGAACCGCTGCGGGTCGGGACGCCGGCGCGGTCGTACAGGTCCTTGTCGCCCGTGGGGATCCCCCACAGGGGTCGCGAGGTCGGGACGAGCTCGCCGAGCCGGGCGGCCCGGTCGCGCGCGTCCTCGGCGGTGACCGTGACGAACGCACCGAGCGTCGGGTCGAGCCGGGCGATCCGCTCGAGGTAGTGGTCGGTGACCTCGAGGGCGGTGGCGTCCCCTCGGCGGATCCAGTCCCAGAGCTCCTGGGCGGACAGGTGGTGGAGTGCGAACACGGTCCCCGAGCCTAGGCGCGGTCGGTGCCGAGGTGGGCGGCGAGGACGTCGCGGACCGTGGTCCAGTGCTCGTCGCCGTACCGGTCGTCGCGCACGTGGTGGAGCTCCCCCTCGCCGCTGAACATGGTGACGAAGTACTGCATGCCCTGCCACGCGGGGAAGGGGTCGGCGGGGTCGTCGGAGGACAGGCGGCGTCCGATGCGTGCCATCGCGGAGAGGGTGCCCGTGGTCCCGGCCCACTGCGTGCGGAACCGGGTGCCGGTGAGGCGCGACAGGGTGTCGGCGACGCTGCGTGCGGTGACGCGGTCGCCGGCGACCTCGACGACGCGCGGGGCCTCGTGGTCGAGGGCGACGTGCGCGGTGGTGCGGGCGACGTCGTCCTTGGTGGTGAAGTCGAGCACCTGGTCGGCGGAGGACCAGAACAGCACCCGGCGCCGTCCGAACAGGATCATCGGCGCCTGGCCCGTGAGCATGTCGGTGAACGCACCGTTCAACACCGAGGTCGCCCGGACCGGGGCGGCGTCGAGCGTGGCGGCGAACTCGCGGCGGAGCTCGAAGTTCCGGTTCGTCCCCGGGGTGGTGGACCGGTAGTCGGCGGAGTAGTCGGACGGCACGAACCGTCGCACCCCGGCGTCCACCGCGGCGCGGAGCAGCGCGGTCTGCGCGTCGACGATGACCGGTCGGGTGCCGCTGACCGCCGAGACGACGACGTCGACCCCGGCGAGCGCGGTGACGAGCGCGGCGTGGTCGTCGTAGGACGCCTCCACCACCGAGAGCCGCGACTCCCCCGCGGTGGGACCGTCCCCGCCGGCCTCGGCGACGAGCCGCGCCGCGGCGGGCGACGACGCCGAGCGGGTGAGCACGCGGACGTGGGCGTCGTGGGTGAGGAGGGCACGGACGATGCGCGTGCCGAGGTCGCCGGTGGCGCCGGCGACGAGGACGGTGGTGGTCATGTCCCCGACGGTACGCAGCCCGACCCGACGCGGGCCGGGCTTGCACCCTTCGGATGCACCCTGCACGGTGCGTCCCTCCGCCGGTCGTCCGGCGACGCGCGGCTTCCTAGCGTCGACGTCATGACGAACCGAACCGATCACCACACGAACAGGACGGGCCGGCCGACCACCGGGCCCGACGACACGACGGGCCGGCCGACCACCGGAACCGACCACACCGCCGACCCGGGCCTCCGGGGCCTCGTGGCCCGCCACCCCCTGCTGTCCTTCGCCGTCCTGGCCCTCGGTCTGAGCTGGCTCGCGTGGGTGCCGTACATCCTCAGCCCGCACGGCCTCGGTGTGTGGGACCTGCACTTCCCGGAGTTCCTCGGGACCGCGCAGTTCACCGGGATCCTGCCCGGCGCACTCCTCGGCCCGCTCGGCAGCGCGTTCCTCGTGACCGCCCTCGCCGACGGCCGTCCGGGTCTGCGTCGCTGGGTGGGGCGGCTGTGGCGCTGGCGGGTGTCGTGGCGCTGGTACGCCCTGGCCCTCGTCGTGGTGCCCGCGCTGGTCGTCCTGACCGGGCTGCCGTTCGCCGGCGGGCAGGTGCAGGCACCGAGCGCGCTGGCCCTGCTCGCGCTCGTCCCCGGGCTGGTCGTCCAGGTGTTCTCGACGGGCCTGTCGGAGGAGCCCGGCTGGCGCGACTTCGCCCTCCCCCGTCTGCAGGAGCGCTTCGGCCCGCTCGGGTCGGCGGCGGTGCTCGGCCCGCTGTGGGCGCTGTGGCACATGCCGCTGTACCTCAGCGACTGGGGCGGCTGGCCGGACGCGCACTGGAGCGAGCCGCTCGTGTTCGCCCTCTTCACCATCACCTTCAACGTCGTGATGACCTGGGTCTTCAACCGCACCGGCGAGAGCCTGCCGATCGCCCTGCTGCTGCACGTCGGGGTGAACAACACCATCTCGACGCTGTGGGCGGACATGTACCCGGGGATGACCGCGGGCACGATGATGCAGGGCCTGGCGATCGTCTCGACGGTGGCCGCGGTCGTGCTGGTGGTCGCCACCCGCGGGCGGCTCGGCTACCCGGGACCGTCGGGACCCCGGTCGGGAGGCGCGGATCACCTGCCCGGGTCGGCCGACGCCCGCCTCGTAGGATCGAACGATGGCACCCGCTGATCCCCGCGCCGGCCGGCGCACCGACGTCCTCGTCGCGGCCCTGACCGCGGTGGTGTCGCTCGGCCTGCTGCTCGGGCTGCCGCCCCTCGACGCCGCCGACCCGGACACGCTCGGCGCCCCGGTGACGGCCCCGCCGGTGGGCAGCGTGCCGTGGACCGTGTTCGCCCTCGTGCTCCTCGCCCAGTCCGCCGTGCTGCTCGCGGCACGACGGGCACCCCGGACCGTGCTGCTCCTCGTCGCGGCGCTCCCCCTGGTACCCGCGATCGCCGTACCGCAGATCGACGACCTGTTCGGGCTCACCGCGCTGCCGGTGGTCGTGGCGGTCGTCACCACCGCCCTCCGGGCCCCGCTGGTCCGCACCTGGCCGGCCCTCGTCGGCGCGGCCGTGCTCGTGGCCCTCGGCACCGGGTGGCACCGGGTCGCCGTCAGCAGTGGCCCCCACGGCGACGAGTTCGCCGAGGCGGTCCGTGACGGGGCCGGCCAGGGCGTGCTCCAGGCCCTCGGCGCCGTCGGCATCCCGCTCGTCGTCGCCCTGGTGGTCCGGTCCCGGCGCGAGGTCCGTGCCGCCCGCCGCGCGGAGGCCGAGGCCCGTGCGGTCGCCGCGGACGCCCGCACCGC
Organism: Curtobacterium sp. MCBA15_012; assembly: GCF_001864935.2. Classification (NCBI taxonomy): domain Bacteria; kingdom Bacillati; phylum Actinomycetota; class Actinomycetes; order Micrococcales; family Microbacteriaceae; genus Curtobacterium; species Curtobacterium sp. MCBA15_012. Next base: position 2,115,822 of record NZ_CP126267.1, read on the forward strand.
CGAGGCCGACGCGCGTGCCGCCGAGGCCTCCGCGGCCGTCCGGGAGCAGGACGCCCGGGTCGACGCGGCCGTCTCCCGCGAGCGTGCCGCGATGGCCCGTGAGCTGCACGACATCGCCGCGCACCACCTGTCCGGGATCGCCCTCATGTCGGCGGTCATCGACCGGCAGATCGACGTCGACCCGGCCGGCGCGCACGAGGGCGTCCGCCAGGTCCGGGAGCAGAGCACCGCGGTGCTCGAGGACCTCCGCCGCCTGGTGGGGCTCCTCCGCGACGACTCCCCCGCCGAACGTGCCGTCGAGACCGTGACGGGCGTCGCCGACCTGGTCGAGCGCGCACGGTACCGTTCCGACGTGCACCTCGAGGTCCTGCCCGCCCCCGCCCGCGCGGCCGACGACGCGACCGCGAGGAGTGCGACCGGCGACGGGACACCACCGCTCGCCGACGGCGTCGGCCCGCTCGCGCAGCTCGCCGCCTACCGCACCGTCCAGGAGGCCCTCGCGAACGCCGCCCTGCACGCCCCCGGTGCGCGCGTGACCGTGACCGTGGACGACCGCGACGCCGACCAGCTGACGCTCCGCGTCGTGAACACGGCGCCCACCGCACCGGCGTCGGGGAGCACGGCAGCAGGCGGGAACGGCCTGCGTGGCATGCGTGAGCGAGCAGACCTGGTCGGGGCGCGCCTCCAGACCGGTCCGACCGACGACGGCGGCTGGGCGGTGACCCTCGTCCTGGGTCGCGAGCCCCGCTCCGAGGCGGAGGCGGGCCGGTGATCCGGGTCCTGGTGGCGGACGACCAGCCGCTCGTGCGCGCCGGGGTGTCGGCGCTGCTCGCGGCGGAGCCCGACGTCGAGGTCGTCGGCGTCGCGGCCGACGGCGGTGAGGCACTGGCCCTGGCGCGGAGCACGCGGCCCGACGTCGCGGTGCTCGACATCCGGATGCCGGTGCGGAACGGCATCGAGGTCGCCCGGGAGCTCTGCGCTCCCGGTGCCGACCCCGCGGTGCCCGTGCTGGTGCTGACGACGTTCGACCTCGACGACCTGGTGTTCGGCGCGCTCGAGGCCGGGGCGTCCGGCTTCCTGCTCAAGGACGCCGAGCCCGACGTGATCGTCGACGCGGTCCGGCAGGTCGCGGCGGGCAACGGCACCATCGACCAGTCCCTGACCCGGCGGGTACTGCGGGAGTTCGTCTCCCGCCGGAGCCTGCAGCCGGTGACCGGGGACCGTGCCGCCGAGGTCCTCACCGCCCGGGAGCGCGACGTGCTCCTGCTGCTGGCCCAGGGCATGTCGAACGAGGAGATCGCGGCGGAGCTCGTCGTCGAGGTCTCCACCGTGAAGTCGCACCTGGCACGGATGCTGCCGAAGCTCGGGGTGCGGTCGCGCCTGCAGGCCGTGGTGTGGGCGTACCAGAACCGCGTCGTGGCGGTCCCGGAGGGCTAGCCGCGGGCAGGTGGGCGGCAGTGCGTCACGGGGACGGGCGCACCGCGGCGACGACCCGCTCGACCGCGGCCGCCACGGCATGCTCGCGCACGGCCGGGTCCTCGTGTTCGGACTCGTGGACGAACGCGGTCGCCCCGCGCACCGCGCCGCAGAAGTCCACCACGCCGTGCTCGAGCTGCGTCCGGAGTGCGCGCTCGTAGCCGTGCCGCTCGTACACCCCGGCATCGTCGCCCGCGATCGGCAGGAGGTGCACCGTGAGGCGCCCGAGCCGTCGGTCGATGCGCCCGTCCGGACCGACGCCGAAGGCCCAGCCGTTCACGAACACCCGGTCGAGCCATCCCTTCAGCAGCGCCGGTACCGACCACCACCACACCGGGAACACGAGCACCAGGTGGTCCGCCCCGTCGAGGCGTGCCTGCTCCGCCGCGACGTCGGGCGCCGGGTCGGTGCCGGTCCGGTAGGTGTGCCGGTCGGCTGCCGTGAAGCGGGGGTCGAACCCCTCGGCGGCGAGGTCCGCGATCGTCGCCGGGCCCGCACCAGCGGCGTCGAGCGCCGTTCGGAGTCGGTGGGCGACGGCGAGCGTCAGCGAGTCAGGATCCGGGTGGGCGGTCACGATGAGCGTCGACACGCCTCGATCCTGCCAGCAGCTGGTGACCGGGCGCCCCGCGTCATCCGGTGCAGTGGGCGAGCACGGCCTGCTGCACCGGGACCAGGGCACGCTTCGCCGCGTACCCGACGAACGCCGCACCCGAGAGCGCGTCCGCGGCGAGCTCGCGACCCCGGACGAAGGGCGGGCAGGGTGCGAACCGGACCCCGGTCGGCGCCCAGGACAACACCTCAGCCGTCACCCGGAACGGCGCCAGCGCACCGGCGTGCGGTCCTGGCCCGTCGGTGACGACGACGTCGGCGTCCGCGACGGCGGCCCGGAGGTCGTCGGTCCAGGCGAGTCCGGCGGTCGCCAGTGCGCTCGGGCAGCACTGCACGAGGTCGAAGCCGAACAGGCGCGACGCCTCGGCCCACGCCCGTGCGATGTTCCCGTCCGCGCCGACGAAGCGGACCCGGAGCGCGCCGACGTCCGTTCCCCCGGTCAGCGCGTAGAGGTCGGCGAGGACCTCGCACGGGTGGTTCTCCGAGGTCATCGCGTTCACCACCGGGACGGCGGCGGCCGCCGCGAGCGCCTCGAGCAGCGCGATGTCCGGGTGCCGCACGACGAGCACGTCGACGAACTGCGCCAGGTACGCCGCGACGTCCCGCGGTGCCTCGTCCTTGTCGAGGGTCTCCGGTGGGAAGACGATCGGCTGCATCCCGGCGAGCACGGCCCCCCGCTCGAACGAGGCCCGCGTGCGCAGGCTCGTCGGTGGGAAGAACATCGCCGCGGCTCCGCCGAGGACGGGGCCGGCTCCGCGCTCGTACGCCCGGGCGAGGGCGAACACCGCGTCGGCGTCGTCGAGGGTCCAGTCGTCCAGTCGGAGCAGGTGGCGCATCCGCCGACCCTACGGGCCGACGGCACGCGCGGCCGGGAGGCGCGTGGCGGGGCCGACCCGCGCCTCCCGACCGGTGGGTGGGCGCGACGGCGGCGGGGCCGACCGTGGGACGATTGCCGGATGACCGCCACGCTCGTCGCCAAGGACCTCGCCGGCGGCCACGCCGCCCGCACGCTCTTCGAGGGGCTCGACCTGACGGTCGCCCCGGGTGACGTGGTCGGCCTGGTCGGCGTGAACGGCGCCGGCAAGTCGACGCTGCTGCGGCTGCTCGCGGGCGTCGACGAGCCGCTCGCCGGGTCGGTGTCGACGAACCCGCCGGACGCGTTCGTCGGGTGGCTGCCGCAGGAGCACGAGCGCGTCGACGGTGAGACGGTCGCGGACTACGTCGCACGGCGCACCGGCTGCGCGGACGCGACGGTCGCGATGGACCGGGCCGCCGAGGCACTCGGCGCCCCCGACGCCGACGACGCGGCCGCCGACCGCTACTCGGTCGCCCTCGACCGGTGGCTCGCGTCCGGGGCGGCCGACCTCGACGACCGCCTGCCGGTCGTGCTCGGCGAGCTCGGCCTCGCGGTCACGGCCGGTGGCGACGGTGTCGGCCCGCACTCCCCGATGACGGCGCTGTCCGGCGGGCAGGCCGCCCGGGTGGGCCTCGCGGCGCTGCTGCTGTCCCGCTTCGACGTGGTGCTGCTCGACGAGCCCACGAACGACCTCGACCTCGACGGCCTCGAGCGGTTGGAGCAGTTCGTGCACGGCCTCCGCGGCGGGGTCGTCCTGGTCAGCCACGACCGCGAGTTCCTCGCCCGCTCGGTGACCGCCGTGCTCGAGCTCGACCTGGCGCAGTCGTCGCACCGCATCTTCGGCGGCGGGTACGACGCGTACCTCGAGGAGCGCGAGGTCGCCCGGCAGCACAAGCGCGACGCGTACGACGAGTTCGCCGCGACCAAGGCCGACCTCGTCTCGCGTGCCCGGACCCAGCGCGAGTGGTCGAGCCAGGGCGTGCGGAACGCGATGAAGAAGAACCCCGACAACGACAAGATCCGCCGGAAGGCCGCGAGCGAGTCGAGCGAGAAGCAGGCGCAGAAGGTCCGGCAGATGGAGTCGCGGATCGCCCGGCTCGACGAGGTCGAGGAGCCGCGCAAGGAGTGGCAGCTCGCCTTCACGATCGGCAGCGCCCCGCGCTCGTCGGCCGTCGTCGCGACCCTGTCCCAGGCCGTGGTGCAGCAGGGCGACCACACCCTCGGACCGGTGTCGCTGCAGGTCTCCGGCGGGGACCGGATCGGCATCACCGGACCGAACGGGGCCGGCAAGTCGACGCTGCTGCGCACCCTGCTCGGCCGGGTCGCCCCGACCTCGGGGACGGCCTCGCTCGGGTCGAACGTCGCGATCGGCGAGGTCGACCAGGCGCGCGGGGCGTTCGCCGGCGACCAGCCACTGGCCGCGGCGTTCGAGGACCTCGTGCCCGAGATGACCACCGCCGACGTCCGCACGCTGCTCGCGAAGTTCGGGCTGAAGGCCGACCACGTCGGACGTCCCGCCGCGGCACTGTCGCCGGGTGAGCGGACCCGTGCGGCGCTCGCGCTGCTGCAGGCCCGCGGGGTGAACGTGCTCGTGCTCGACGAACCCACGAACCACCTCGACCTGGCGGCGATCGAGCAGCTCGAGCAGGCGCTCGACTCCTACGACGGCACGCTCCTGCTCGTCACGCACGACCGCCGCATGCTCGACACGGTGCGGCTCGACCGGCAGTGGCGTGTCGAGGACGGGCGGGTCACCGAGGTCTGAGCGCAGCGGGTCGCCCGGCCGACCCCGCGTGCCCGCACGGCCGGGATCTGGTGGACTGGGGTCGGGGAGGCTGACACATGCAGCGGAAGACCTGGGGCATCGTCCTCGCAGCGGTGGGGGTGCTCGCCGTCGCGGGCGTCGGGATCGGCGCCGCCGTCGGCGGTGGCGGACAGGCGGAACCCCGTGCGGTGCGCACCACCGAACGGGCACCGACACCGACCCCCACGCCGACACCGGCACTCCCGGCGGTCCCGGCCGCACCGTCGGCGGAGACCCTCGCCGCACTCCCGCTGGCATACCACGACGCCGTCGTGCCGGCGCTCCTCGACGGCACGCGGGTGCAGCCCGAGGAGCAGTGGACCATCGCGACGCCGAACGCGCCGCTCGTGGCCCTGTACGCCGACCCCGCGGCGACGGCCGCCCCGGTCGCCACGCTCGCGTCGACGGTCACCACACTCGACACCCCGGCGGTCACCGCCGTGTGGGGACGCTCCCCCGGCCTCGACGGTGGGATGGTGCTCGTCTCCACGCCCGCACGCAACCGCACCCCCGGCGACGGCGGCGACCCGACCGCGCCGAGCGCGACCTTCGCCTGGGCACGCGCGGCAGACTTCACCCTGGCGTCGGTCGACCGGATGATCCGGGTCGACGTCGCCGCGTCGACGGTCTCCGTGGTCGGCCGGGACGGCGCCGTCTCGGCCACCGAGACCGCCCGGCTCGGCACGCCCGACGACCCGACGCCCACCGGGACCGCGACCTACGTCGAGGCGGCCTACGTCGACGCGCGCGTCACCTACACGCAGGGGAACCCGATCATCCTCACCGGGGCGCACTCGTCCCGGATCCCGCAGTACGGCGGCAACGCGGCGCTCACCGCGCTGCACTACTACCCGGACCCGACCGGCAGCTCGCACGGCTGCGTGCGGATCTCGGCGGCGATGACGAAGACGCTCGCAGCACTGCCGGTCGGCACCCCGGTCTGGTTCACCTGACGGGCGTGAGCCCCAGGCGCTCGACGACCTCGGCACTCTCCTCCTGCGGTGTCCGGTCCGCGGCCACCGTCAGGTGCGCCTCGTCGGCCTCCGGCGGTTCGAGCGTCGCGAGCTGGGACGCCAGGAGCGACGTCGGCATGAAGTGCCCGGAGCGTGCGGCCATCCGGTCCGCGATGAGGGTGCCGTCCCCGGAGACGTGCACGAACACCACGCCGGGCGCCCGCAGCACGTCACGGTAGGAGCGTTTCAGGGCCGAGCAGGTCACGACACCGGGGCGGCCCAGGTCGAGGTGGTCGCCGATCCACGACGCGACGACGTCGAGCCACGGCCAGCGGTCCTCGTCGGTGAGCGGGGTGCCCGCCTGCATCTTCGCGACGTTCGCCGGCGGGTGCATGTCGTCGCCCTCGGCGAGGTCCCATCCGAGCCGGTCCGCGACCATCGCCGCGACGGTCGACTTGCCCGAACCGGAGACGCCCATGACGACCAGGACCCGCACGTCCGACGTCCCGACCGCAGGCGACCCGACGGACGGTGCGGCCGGGGCCGCGTCGGACCCCGTCGGCCCCGCACCGGCGGTCACAGGAACACCCCGGCGAGGAGCACGCCGCCCAGGCCGATCACCGAGATGAGGCACTCGAGCACCGTCCAGGACTTGAACGTCTGCCCGACGGTGGTGCCGAGGTACCCCTTCACGAGCCAGAACCCGGCGTCGTTGACGTGCGACAGGAAGACCGAGCCCGCACCGATCGCCAGGACGAGCAGCGAGGTCTCCGGCGTGGACAGCCCCTCGGCGATCGGCGCCATGATGCCCGCGGCGGTGACGGTCGCGACGGTGGCCGAACCGGTCGCCACCCGGACGAGCGCCGACACGGCCCAGGCCACGAGCAGCACCGAGACGCCCGACTCCTGCACGGCGTCGGCGATCACGCCGCCGATGCCGGTGTCGATGAGCACCTGCTTGAAGCCGCCGCCGGCACCGACGATGAGCAGCACACCGGCGATCGGCGGCAGGGCGTCCTCGAGCGACTTCGCGACGGCCGTACGGTCCATCCCGCCGCCGATCGCGAAGAACACCATCGCGAACACGGCGGCGATGCCGATCGCGATCGTCGGCGAACCGAGGAAGTCGAGCAGCGACACCCACCCGCCGGTGGCGTCCGGGGCGGTCGCCTCGCGCACCGCCTGGGCGAGCATGAGCACGACCGGCAGCAGGATGCCGACGAGCGCGACCGCGAAGGACGGGCTGCGCGGCTCGCTGATGACGCGCGTGAAGTCGCTCTTCCCGTGCGGCAGCGAGGCCGTGTCCTGCGTGGCGGGGCCGCGCCGTGCCTCCCGACCGGCGTGCGCGGGGTCCGACGGACCGGAGCCGCCGCGCGACGAGAACATGTCGGGCGCGGGGATGTCGACCCAGCGCGCCGCGAGGCGGGCGAACAGCGGGCCGGCGAGCACGATGACCGGGATCGCCAGCACGATGCCGAACGCCAGGGTCGTGCCGAGGTCCGCGCCGACGGTCGACACGGCGACGAGCGGCCCCGGGTGCGGCGGCACGAACGCGTGCATCGTCGACAGGCCGACGAGGGCGGGCACCGCGATCTTCATGATCGGCACCTCGCTGCGCTTCGCGACGAGCACGATGATCGGGATGAGCAGCACGAGGCCGACCTCGAAGAACATCGGCAGGCCGATCAGCGCCCCGATGAGCGCCATCGTCCACGGCAGCGCGGCCTTCGAGGACCGCCGCACCAGGGTGTCGACCACGCGGTCCGCGGCACCCGAGTCCACGAGCATGCGGCCGAACATCGCGCCGAGGCCCACGAGGATGCCGACGCTCGTCATCGTCGCGCCGAAGCCGTTGCCGAAGCTCGTCACGGCCTTGTCCGGCGCGAGCCCGGCGCCGATGCCGACCCCCAGCGCACCGACGAGCAGCGCGATGAACGGGTGCACCTTGAGCCAGGTGATGAGCGCGATGATGACGACGATCCCCGCGAGCGCCGCGACGACCAGTTGCGTCACCGACCCGGACGGGTCGACGGTCTGGGTGCCGCCGCCCTCCGCCGCCAGCACGGTCAGGCCGTGCAGCGGGTCCACCGACCCGGCGTGCGCGGTGCTCGCGGTGGTCGCCGTCGCGAGTCCGCTGCTGCTGTGAGGCATCGGTGCCCCTTCCCGGGCCGCTGCACCGCGGCCCCGTCGCGTTCGTGGGCGCCGGTCGGCGCCGTGCGGGGCACCCTGCCGCCCCGACCCGAATAATCTGATTAATCAGATCATACGATGGACCGCAGCGTGCCGTCCCCCTCGCCGCGCAGTCTGCCGCTTCGATGGGGGACGTCGTCACAGCGACGACGACGGCGACAGCGACGGCCGGCAGGACCACGACCACGACCGAGCACCACGGAGGACCGATGACCACGGCACGGGGCCTGCACGCGCAGGTGCTCGAGACGCTCGGGCAGCGCATCGTCGACGGCGAGCTCGCACCCGGCACCGTCGTCCGGCCCGAGACGATCGCGGACGAGGCCGGTGTCTCCCGCTCGGTCGTCCGCGAGGCCCTGCGCGTGCTCCAGTCCCTCGGGCTGGTCGAGCCGCGGCAGCGCGTCGGGACACTCGTCCGGCCGACGGCGTCCTGGGAGCTGCTCGCACCGACCGTGATCCGCTGGCGCGGCGCCTCCCCCGCCTACTTCGCGCAGCAGCGGGAACTCCTCGAGCTCCGGCTCGGCGTGGAGCCCGTGGCCGCGTCGCTCGTCGCCGCCCGGTCGGTCACCGAGGACCCCACGGCCGGACCCACCGACGACGGACCCGCGACCGACCCGGCCGGCACCGAGCCGACCCCGGCCGCCGCGGTGCTGGCCGCCGCCCGGGACATGACCGACGCGTGCGCCCGGGACGACTCCCGCGCCTACCTCGAGGCCGACGTGCGCTTCCACCGTGCGCTCCTGACCGGCTCCGGGAACGCGGTCTTCGCCCACTTCGCGGGCACGGTCGAGGCCCTGCTCCGCACGCGCACGTCGGAGTCCCGCGACACGATCACCCGGTGGACGCACGACGCCGCGGCCCGGCACGAGGCGGTCGCCCTGGCGGCGGTCGCGGGCGACGCGGACGCGGCGTCCGCGGCCGCGACCGCGCTCCTGCGCGTCACGCGCGAGGAGTTCATCGCCGAGGCCCCGGCGGCCGGACGGCAGGCGCGCACCGCACCGACGCGGTGATCGACACCCACTGCCGGACGGGAGGCCCGTGACGGCGCCGCCACGGGCCTCCCGTCCGCCCCGTGGTCGCGTCGGGACGCGCGGCGGTCGCGTCGCGACGTCGGGACGCGCGGCGGTCGCGTCGCGACGTGCGGCGGCCGCGTCGCCACGTGCGGCGGTCGTGGTCGGGAACCGGCGCGGTCGCGCGCCCGCTACCGTCGGCCGCGCGCGAAGAGCCGCGGTCCCCGCAGCCGCAGGCGCATCGTGACGGTGCCGAGCCACCGGTCGTACTTGAACCCGACCTTGCCCATGCGCCCGACCTCCTCGAAGCCGAGCCGCTCGTGCAGCCGGATCGACGCCTCGGCCTGCCGGTCCGCGATGACCGCGATGACCTCGCGCACGCCGGCCGACCGGCACTCGTCGAGCAGCGCCTCCATGAGGGCACGCCCCAGTCCCTTGCCCCCGGACGCGGCGCCGAGGTAGATCGAGTCCTCGACCACGTGGTTCGAGCGGTCCCGAGGGTTCCACGGGTCGACGAGCGCGTACCCGAGGATCTGCCCCGACGGGTTCTCGGCGACCAGGAACGGCAGACCACGGCGACGGACCTCGTCGTAGCGCTGCTTCCAGCGGGCGAACGTGTACGCGGCCGGGTCGAAGGTCACCGACGAGTTCCGGACGTAGTGCGTGTGGATCTCGCGCACGTCGGGCAGGTCGCGGGGCTCGGCGGCCCGGATCGTGTACGTGAACGTGGCCTCGGCGGCGACGGGCGCGCGCAGGTGCCGGGGCAGGACGCGCCGGCGCTGGTATTCCTCCTCGAGCACGACCCGAGCCTACGGTGCGGTCGCTCCGGCGGGCGGCAGCGTCCAGTCGACCGGGTCGGCGCCCTGCTCGCGGAGCAGCGCGTCGACCTGCGAGAACGGGCGGCTGCCGAAGAAGCCCCGCGAGGCGCTCAGCGGTGACGGGTGCGCCGACGCCACGACCGGGGTGTCGGCGAGCAGCGGCCGGACCGACGCTGCCTGGGCGCCCCAGAGCACCGCGACGAGCGGAGTACCGCGGGCGACGAGTGCGCGGACGGCCTGGTCGGTGACCGCCTCCCAGCCCTTGCCGCGGTGGCTGCCGGCCGCGCCGGCCTCGACCGTCAGGACCCGGTTGAGCAGCAGCACGCCCTGCTCGGACCACGCCCGTAGGTCGCCGTGCTCGGGCGGGGTCACGCCGAGGTCGTCCCGGAGTTCGCGGTAGACGTTCGCCAGGCTCCGCGGCACGGGACGCACGTGCGGATCGACGGCGAACGACAGGCCGATCGGGTGCCCGGGCGTCGGATAGGGGTCCTGCCCGACGACGAGCACCTTGACGTCGGCGAAGGGCTGGGTGAAGGCGCGGAGCACGTGCTCGCCCGCGGGCAGGTAGTGCCGACCGGCGGCGACCTCGGCACGGAGCCAGTCGCCCATCCGGTGCACGTCGTCCTCGACGGGGGCGAGCGCCTCGGCCCAGCCCGGGTCGACGAGCTCGGCGAGCGGGCGCGGGGCGACCACGGCGGTGGCTACGCGCCCATGGTGGCGACGGAGACCGCGTCCTCGCCGGACACGACGCGCCAGACACTGCCGGTGCCGCGCACCTCGAGCGCACCCTCGCCGACGATGAGCGCGGTGTCCTCGTCGATCGCGAGTCCGGCGGTGACGAACTCGGCCTCGGCAGCCGCGATCAGGCGCGCCAGGGTGCCGGCCTGGACGGCGTGCACGTCGATCGTCAGGTCGACGAGCCCGAGTCCCTCGCGGAGCTCGACCTCGTCCAGGCCCTCGGACGCCCCCTCCGGGCAGACCTCGACCCCGCCGATGCGCCAGCCGCCCACGAGCGCCCGGTCCGCCGCGACCATCGCACCCGCGGAGTACCCGAGGTACGGCAGGCCGTCGGACACGAGCAGCCGGAGCTGGTCGACGAGCGGGGCGATCGCGTCGAGGTAGTCCGGCGTGACCCCGCCGCCGACGACGAGCGCGTCGACGTCGCTGAGCACGGCGGTGTCGAACACGGCGCCGGGCGCGACCTCGGTCACGAGGACCTCGGCCTGCCGGGCACCGCCGATCGCCTCGGCCAGGTCGGCGGTCGACGAGGGTGACGCCCCCGAGGCGCCGGCGACGGACAGCAGCGCGATGCGCGGGACGGTCCGACCCACCGCGGCGGCACGGGCGGTCGCCTCGGCGGTGAAGTGCGGGACGACGTCGGCGGCGACGACGGGGCCGCCGCCGAGGAGGTGGATGCTCACGACTCGGCCGTCACCGGTGCGAGGGCGCTCCACGGGAACGTGATCCAGCCGTCGACGCGACGCCACACGTGGTCGGGCTCGAGGACGGTGCCGGGCTTCGAGTACAGGCATGCGCTGCGGACGTCGGCGTCGGCGTTCCGGATGATGTCCACGACGAGGCGCAGGGTGCGGCCGGAGTCGGAGACGTCGTCGACCACGAGGACGCGCTTGCCGGCGAGGCTCGGGGCGTCGAGGGCGGGCGACAGGATGACGGGCTCCTCGAGGCGCTGCTCGACGTCGGTGTAGAACTCGACGTTGATCGAGCCGCACTCCTTGGTGCCGAGCGCGTACGCCACGGCACCGGCGATGATGAGGCCACCGCGGGCGACGGCGACGACGACCTCGGGCTCGAAGCCGGAGGACAGGACGTCCTTGGCGAGCAGGCGGGCCGCGTCGCCGAACTCCAGCCAGCCGAGCACCTCGGGTCCGCTCGTCACGGTCACGGTCGAGGGTGCCTGCGCGGTCGACCCGGGTTCGCTGCTGATCGGCATCCGCCCACGGTACCGGGACAGCGGCGTCCACCGCGACCCGCGTCGGGCGACCGCGCGCGTCCCGCGGGTCGGACGAACCCGTGCGCCGCGCTACGACCGGACCGTGAGCGGCCCACGCGCGAGCTTGTGCTGTGCCGACTGCGCGACCGGCCGCACCGTGACGAGGTCCAGGTTCACGTGCGCGGGCAGCTCGACCGCGTGCACGATCGCCTCGGCGACGTCCTCGGCGAGAAGCGGCCCCGGGACGTCGGCGTACACGGCGTCGGCCTTGTCCCGGTCGCCGCCGAACCGGGTGAGGGAGAACTCGTCGGTCTTCACCATGCCCGGCGCGATCTCGACCACGCGGAGCGGTTCGCCGTTCAGCTCGAGCCGGAGCGCCGCGACCAGGGCGTGCTCGGCGAACTTCGCGGCGTTGTAGCCACCGCCGTTCTCGTAGGCGACGTGCCCGGCGGTGCTCGTCACGGTGACGACGTCGGCGACCCCGGCCTCCGCGGCGCGGCGGCGCAGCTGCGGCAGCAGGGCCGCGGTCACGCGCTTCGTCCCGATCACGTTCACCTCGAACATCGCGCGCCAGTCCTCGACGTCGGACTCCTCGACCGAGGCCGACCCGAACGCGCCGCCGGCGTTGTTCACCAGGACGTCGGTCCCGCCGAGCCCGTCGACGTGGGCGGCGAGCGCGGCGACGTCGTCGGCCGAGGTCACGTCGGCGACCAGGAAGGTCGCCCCGGTCTCCTCGGCGAGCGCCGCCAGCTGCGCCTCACGGCGTGCGACGGCGAGGACGTCCCAGCCGTGGTCGCGGAACCGGCGCACGGTGGCCGCTCCGATGCCCGAGCTCGCTCCGGTGACGACTGCGCGACGTGCCATGGGGTTCCTCCAGGGGTGGGACGGGCCGGGCGGCCACGGTCCGGACGGGGCACCGGACCGCTCCACCGTACCGATCCCCGGCCGTCGCCTTCCGGTACCGTGACCGGGGATGACGACGGACGCCGCTCCCCCCGCGCCCTCGACCCCCGCGACGCAGCTCGAGCCGGGTCGGACCCCGCGCCGCATCCCGATGTGGGACACGGCGCGCTTCCTCGCGGTCACGCTCGTGGTGATCGGCCACGCGATCCAGCGGCAGACCGTCGGCAGCGAGCACGCGCTGGCCCTGTACACGTTCATCTACGCGTTCCACATGCCCGCGTTCGGCGTCATCAGCGGGTACTTCTCGTCGGCCGAGACCCCGTCGGCGCAGCGGATGCGGCGGACCTTCACGGACATCGTCGTGCCGTACGTGGTCATGCAGACGATCTGGACGGTGGTGCAGGCCGTCGTCGAGGGCGGCAAGGACCTCAACCTGACGAAGCCGACATGGACGCTCTGGTTCCTGCTCGCCCTCGGGATCTTCCGGCTGATCCTGCCGTACCTGGCACAGCTGCGGTTCCCGCTCGTCTGGGCGATCGCGCTGAGCATCGGCGTCGGGTACCTCGACAACGTCGACTCGACGTTCTCGCTCGGCCGGGCGATCAGCCTGCTGCCGTTCTTCCTGGTCGGGTGGCAGCTCAAGCAGTGGGGGCTGTTCGACCGCTGGTACGAGGCCCCGCGTCGCACGGTCGTGCGCGTGCGGGTGGTCGCGGCCGTGGTGTTCGCCGCGTGGGCGACCGCGTGTCTGCTGTTCACGCCGCAGTTCGAGCAGTTCGACCTGCACCACTGGTTCTTCTACGACGACTCGTACGCGGGGCTCGGCGAGGACGCCTGGTGGGCCGGCGGGGTGCGCCTCGGGCTGATGGTCCTCGCGGCGGCGCTGACGGCGTCGTTCCTGCTGCTCGTGCCCCGGCGCACGGTGTGGATCACCCGGTTCGGGGCGGCGACGATGTACGTCTACCTGCTCCACACGTTCGTGCTCTACCCGATCCGGGAGTCCGGGGTCCTGGCCGGCGAGCACTCTGCGTGGCCCTACGTGCTGCTCATGGTCGTGCTGGCGTGCGCGGTCAGCCTGTTCCTCGCGCAGCCGTTCGTGCGCCGTGGGATGCGCTGGCTGCTCGAGCCGAAGGTCGACTGGCTGTTCCGGCGCGACCCGGCCTGAGCGCACCGGCGTGCGTCCCGGTCCGTCCCGGCGCGTCCCAGTGGTCCCGGCGCGTCCCGGACGGGAGGCGCGGTGCACCGTCCACCCCTCGGCCCGCGTCGGGCGCGTGGCCGGGTCGGCCGCGGTGCGGACGCGACGGTTACGTCGCGTGGCGGCCACGCTGGTGCAGGCCCGCCCACCTGCGTACCGTGACGCTCGACGCAGCGCAGCCACGGGCCTCCCGGCCGGCGCGCGGCGACCCGACGACCACCGCACCCGACAGGAGCACCGATGAGCACGAACGACGCCGCCGCCTGGCGGTTCGAGACCACGCAGGTCCACGCCGGGGCGCAGCCGGACCCGACGACCGGTGCGCGGGCGACGCCGATCTACAAGACGACCTCGTACGTGTTCGAGGACTCGGACCACGCCCGCGACCTGTTCGCGCTCGCCCGTCCGGGCAACATCTACTCGCGGATCATGAACCCGACGAACGACGTCGTCGAGCAGCGCATCGCCGCGCTCGAGGGCGGGACGGGCGCGCTGCTCGTGTCGTCGGGGCAAGCCGCCGAGACGTACGCCGTGCTGAACATCGCGGGCGCCGGTGACCACATCGTGTCGTCGTCGTCGATCTACGGCGGCACCTACAACCTGTTCAAGTACACGCTCGCGAAGCTCGGCATCGAGACGACGTTCGTCGAGGACCAGGACGACCTCGAGGAGTGGCGTCGCGCAGTCCGGCCGAACACGAAGCTGTTCTTCGCCGAGACCATCGGCAACCCGCGCATCAACGTGCTCGACATCACCGGGGTGAGCAGCGTCGCGCACGAGTCCGGCGTGCCGCTCATCGTCGACAACACCATCGCGACGCCGTACCTCATCCGACCGTTCGAGCACGGGGCGGACATCGTCGTGCACTCGGCGACGAAGTTCCTCGGCGGCCACGGCACGGTCATCGGCGGCGTGATCGTCGACGGTGGGCGCTTCGCCTGGTCCGAGCACGCCGAGCGCTTCCCGGAGTTCAACACGCCGGACCCGTCGTACCACGGCGCCGTGTTCGCGCAGGCCGTGGGCAACGAGCTCGCGTACGTCGTGAAGGCGCGGGTGCAGCTGCTCCGCGACCTCGGTGCGTCGAACTCGGCGGACACCGCGTTCGCCCTCCTGCAGGGCATCGAGACGCTGTCGCTCCGGATCGAGCGGCACGTGTCGAACGCGCAGGAGATCGCCGAGTGGCTCGACCGGCACCCGGACGTCGCCTCGGTGGCGTACGCGGGGCTGCCCACCTCGCCCTGGTACGCGGCGGCGACGAAGTACGCCCCGCGCGGCGTGGGTGCGGTGCTGTCCTTCGAGCTCAAGGGCGGCGTCGCGGCCGGCCGGGCGTTCGTGGACAACCTGCAGCTGTTCTCGCACCTCGCGAACATCGGCGACGTGCGGTCCCTCGTGATCCACCCCGCCTCCACCACGCACTCGCAGCTCACGCCCGAGCAGCAGCTCACCACCGGGGTCACGCCGGGCCTGGTGCGGCTGTCGGTGGGCATCGAGAACGTCGAGGACCTGCGCGCCGACCTCGAGGCGGGGCTCGCGGCAGCGCGGGCGGTCGCGCAGGAGGGCCAGCGCGCGTAGAGCGCGGGGCGGCGGTGCGGCCGTCGTGCCGTGCCGCTGCCGTCTCGCCGAGTCGTCGTGGTGCCGTGCTGCCGTGCTGCCGTGGTGCCGTGGTGCCGTGGTGCCGTGGTGCCGTGCTGCCGTGCTGCCGAGTCGTCGTGGAACGACATCGCCGCTGTCGTCCGACAGCGGCGATGTCGTCCTCGCCTCGTGCGCGTCGATGCACGCGCATCGTGCGACACCACCGCTGTCGTACGACGACCACGGTGACGCTCGCCGTCGGCGCCGACTGGCCCGCCCACCGTCCATGCGCGCACATGCTGCGACACCACCGCTGTCGCACGACGACCACGGTGACGCTCCGTGCGCGCCCGACCACGCGCACCGGACCCGGCCACCCGCCGGACGTGACGTAACACGGCGGCGGCGACCTGCGCCTCCCGGCAGACTGGACGCACCATGGACTGGCAGACGACCCCCGAGGACTCCGTGCCGTCCACCCTCGTGCCCGGCACTGAGCTGGGGACCCTCGGCAAACCGCCCGTCACCGGGGCGTGGCGACCGGGCGACCACCCCGGCGCGCGGCACTTCGAGGCCCTCGGCGAGCAACGGGTACGCGGCGGGCGACTCCCCGCGGTGCGTGTCGCCTACGAGACCTGGGGCACCCTGACCCCTGCGCGGGACAACGCCGTGCTGGTGTTCCACGCGCTGACCGGGGACTCGCACGTCGCCGGGCCGCCCGGGCCCGGGCACCGGACCGCCGGCTGGTGGGGCGACGTCGTCGGCCCCGGCCTCGCGATCGACACCGACCGCTGGTTCGTCGTCGCGCCGAACATGCTCGGCGGCTGCCAGGGCACGACCGGCCCCTCGTCCGTGGCGCCCGACGGCCGCGAGTGGGGCGGGCGCTTCCCGTTCGTCACCGTGCGCGACCAGGTGGCCGTGCAGGCGCAGCTCGCCGACCGCCTGGGGATCGAGCGCTTCGCCGCGGTCGTCGGCGGGTCGATGGGCGGCATGCACGCGCTCGAGTTCGCCGTCGCGCACCCGACGCGCGTCGAGCGGCTGGCACTGCTCGCCACCACCGCGCAGACGACCGCCGACCAGATCGCCGCGAACTCCCTGCAGCGGGCCGCAATCCAGATGGACCCGGCCTTCGCCGACGGCGACTACCACGACGCCGAACCCGGCGAGGGGCCGCACCGGGGGCTCGCGCTCGCGCGGCGGATGGCACTGATGACCTACCGGGCCTCGGACGAGCTCAACGGCCGGTTCGCCCGGTCGTGGCAGAGCGACGTCTCCCCGCTCGGCGACGACGGCCGGTTCAGCGTGGAGAGCTACCTCGACTTCCACGGCAACAAGTTCACGAGGCGGTTCGACGCCGCGTCCTACGTCACCCTCACGCACGCGATGGACTCGCACGACGTCGGGGCCGGACGGGGCGGGGTCGCGGCCGCACTCGGCACGGTCCGGGCCCGCACGCTCGTGGTCGGGGTGTCGAGCGACCGGCTGTTCCCCGTCGAGGACCAGCACCGCATCGCTGCCGGGGTGCCGGACACGCTCGACGGCGACCGCGCGGCCGTGATCGAGAGCGAGTTCGGGCACGACGGGTTCCTCATCGAGCACGAGGCGGTCGGGGCCCACCTGCGGCGACTGCTCGACTGAGCGGACGACCGGCGTGTCCACGCCGCGCGACCCGTGCTTCCGCGCCGCGCGACCCGTGCGTCCGCGCAGCGCGACCCGTGCGTCCGCGCAGCGCGACCCCCGGTAACGATCGGGTCCCCATCCGTCCGTCGTCCGCGCGGCGAGGACCCCCCAACGGGTGCCGTCCGTGGAATGATGTCGAACGAGTCACCGGGACGACCGGGGCTCGCTCCCCCGTACCGCCGTCACCACCAGGACACCGATGGACTTCCTCGCACAGGAGCGCGACCGACTGCTTCGGTCGACGACCCGTGTCGTGGGCATCACCTGCGCACTCGTCTCGGTGGTCGCGGTCGTCAGCTCGCTGGCGGTCCCGCTCGTGCCCCTGCTCGCCGGGCTGGCCTGCATCGCCGTGATGATCGCCGCCCTCGCCCTGTTCGGCGTGCACGGCTCGGTGTGGTGGACCGCGCTGGCGCTGGCCTCCGGGCTCGGCGCCCTCCTGCTGCTCCTCGCCGGTACCGGTCCCGACCTGCGGCCCGTGGTCGCGAGCGCCGTCGTGCCGCTCGCCGCCGGGTCGCTCTCCGCCCCGCTGATGACCTACCGCACGTCGCTGGTCGGCCTCGGACTGACCGCCGCGGCCGGGGTCGTCTCCCTCGTGGTCGTCTCGTGGGCGACCGGCAGCGTCCTGTCCGCCCCGGTCGGCGGTGTCGCCCTCGGCTGGGTGCTGCTCGCCACGGTCGCGGTGTGGATCGCGCGGAGCATCCCCCGCGTCGCACGCCGCATCCAGAGCATCGGCACCGCACACCGCGCCGAGCGCCAGGCGAGCGAGACCGAGGCGCAGCGACGCCAGGGCGCCCGGCTGCTGCACGACACCGTGCTGGCCACCCTGACGCTCCTCGCCCACTCCGGTGTCGGCGTCTCGGAGCAGGCCATGCGCGAGCAGGCCGCCGAGGACGCCCGACTCCTCCGCCACCTGCGACTCGGCGCGACGCCGCAGCCGCAGCAGTCCGGCGACTACTCGCTCACCCGCGCCGAGGAGTCCCCGCTCGGTCAGACGCTCGAGTCGGTCAAGCAGCGCTTCGGCCGCATGGGGCTCGAGGTCAGCTGGCACGGCACCGGCCAGGTCCTGCTGCCCACGCACGTGCTCGACGCCTTCCTGCTCGCGCTCGGCGAGTGCCTCGAGAACGTCCGTCGGCACGCCGGCGTCGGCGAGGCGCACGTCACGATCGTGCACGACCAGGAGACCGTCCGCGCGATGGTCACCGACTCCGGGGTCGGCTTCGAGCTCGACGCGGTCGGCGCGGAGCGGCTCGGCTTCAAGGAGAGCGTCGTGAACCGCCTGCGCGAGGTCGGCGGCGACGCCAAGCTGTTCTCGGCCCCCGGGTCGGGCACCACCGTCGTGCTGGAGGCACCGCGATGAGCCGGACCCCCGAGGACACCATCAGCCGCGGGCTGCCCGGCGAGACCGTGCAGGCTGCACCACGGACCCGACGCGAGGCCCGGGAGCGCTACCGCGGCAACGAGCGACGACAGGCGCGCGGGCTCCCCTCGACCTCGACGGGCGCACGATCGCTCCGGCAGGCCGCGAAGCCCGGGGCGTCGCTCGGCGCCGGCTACCTCGGCCTCGGCGCCGCGGTGCTGGCCGCGATCGAGGCCGTCGCCGGCATCGCGTTCTTCCTCGTGCGGGCGCCCGAGCTCACCGACCCGTGGCTGCCGGCGGCGGCGTGGGCGCTCTACGTGGTGGCGGCGATCGCGGTCGGACTGAGCCTGATGACCTACGGGGAACGCCTCACCGGCACCGCGTTCGCGCTCATCTGCGTGGTCCTCGCGTGCGTCGTGACGCTCGACTTCGTCGGCATCCACCCGGAGCACGACCTCGCCGGCACCGCGAGCGCGTCCGTCGCGGCCGGCTTCGCCCTGCTGCCCGTCGCCACGCTGCGTCCGGCACGCGAGGTCGCCGGGGCGATCGTCGTCCTCGGGGCGGCGTTCGTCGCGATGGCCCTGGTCTCCACGCCGATCACCTCGGACACCCTGCCCGGGCTCGTCTCGATGCTCGCGCTCGTGGTCGTCCCGCCGTCGATCGCCCTGTTCGTCGTGCACCGCTTCCGCCAGCTCGTGCAGCGCGAGCTCGACCGGGTGCTCGTGCAGAGCAACGTGCAGGCGCCGCAGTTCGCGGTCGGGATGCTCGCGTCCGACGAGCTCGCCCGCCTCGACCTCGCCGCCGAGAAACTCCTCGACGCCGTCGCGAACGGCACCGACCCGCTCCCGCTGTCCGACGCGTCCTCGTCGGTCGCCGCGTCCCTCGCCACCGAGCTCCGCCTGCACCTCATCGAGGGTCGCCGCGAGACCTGGCTCTACCACGCGATCACCGAGTCCGACCAGCTCGGCCGCTCGGTCACCGTCACCGACCCGCAGTCGCTGGCCGGTCACCTCTCGCCCGCCCAGCGGGACGGACTGCTGCAGGCGCTGTGGCAGATGGTCGGCGACGGGCGCACCAGCCAGCCGGGCTCCCCCGTCGTGTCCGTGACACTCGGGCCGATCGGCTCCGACGGCCACCCGGTCACCGACGAGCGCATGGACGTGCCGGTCGTCTTCGAGTCGCGCGGGGTCCCCCGTCGCCGACTCGGACCCACCGCGTGGAGCGCCCTGCAGCGCATCGGCCCGTACACCGACTCGGTCCGTGACGGGGTCCTGCACGTCGTCGCGCACTGCGTCGTCGACCGCCACCCGACCATGTGACCCCGGAGCGGCACGGCGACACGCCGCCCCGAACGCACCACCACGTCCGCCCGGCCGGGCCCGAACTGCCGGACACCCGCTCCGCCTGCCCGACCCACGGCGTCCTGCCGCCTAGGATCGGCGGGCACGCCTTCGAGAAAGGACGCCTGATGGCGACTCCAGAGGAACCGATCCGACTCGCACTGGTCGACGACCACCGGATGCTCCTCGGTGCGCTGACGGAGTGGATCCGCAGTGCCGCCGACGACATCACGCTCGTCGCCGCCGTCACGACCTGGCCGGAGCTCCTGACGAACTCCGCGTTCCCCGTCGACGTGGTGCTGCTCGACCTCGACCTGAAGGACTCCATCCCGGTGTCCCTGAAGATCTCGACGCTGAAGACCGCGGGCGTGAAGACGGTCGTCATGAGCACGTACTCCGAGCCGAACGTCGTCCGCGAGGCCCTCGGCGCCGGCGCCCTCGGCTACCTCGTGAAGAGCGAGGACGCCGACATGATCGTCGAGGCGATCCGCGCCGCACAGCGCGGCGAGCAGTACGTGTCCGCCGAGCTCGACCTGGCGATCAACAGCGGCGACGTCGGCGGCGTGCCGAAGCTCAGCGCGCAGGAGCGGCGCGTCATGGCGCTCTACGGCGGCGGCGAGCCCGTGAAGAGCGTCGCCTACCAGCTCGGCATCTCCGAGGAGACCGCCAAGAGCTACCTCAAGCGCATCCGTGAGAAGTACCGCGTCGCGGGCTTCGACGTCGGCACGAAGGTCGCACTGCGGAAGCGGGCGATCACCGACGGCATCATCGTGCAGGACGGCAGCCCCCTCGGGCTGTAGGTCCGCGGTCGGCGACGGCTGAGCGCAGGGGCGGGTCCGGGTTCCGGGTCCGCCCCTGCTGCGTGCTCGAGCTGTCCCGGTGGTGGAGGCACGCGCCGGGGTACCGCTACCTGGGCGCCCCCTTCGCGAAAGCGACAGATCGGCGCCCACTGTTCCCCGGGATCTGTCGCTTCGACGGAGTGGTCGCCGCGTCGCGGCCGCGATCTGTCGCCTTCGCGACCACACCGCACGGCCGGGAGGCACGGTGCAAGCCCGCCACGCCGCCTCCCGGCCCGCACGCCGTCCGCCGGGAGGCGCGGTGCCGGCCCGCCACGCGCCTCCCGGGCGACCCCGTTGCCCACACGGGAGCGACAGATCAGTGGCGACCATCCGCGGGCATCTGTCACTTCGGCGAGGTGGTCGCCCCTCCCGCCGCCGCGATCTGTCGCTCCGGCAGTGCAGACGCAGCACCGCGCGGGTGGGCGCCCGCGGCGTCAGACGGTCGGGACGGGAGCGGTGATCGGGCCCGTGGAGGGTGACGTCGCCCGGAGACCGGCGCGACGGGTCGTCCGGCGCTCGACCCCGTAGCTCACCATCGTGACGAGCAGGCCGAGCAGCGCGAGCACGATCCCGAGCCACGCGGGCGCCAGGAAGCCGAAGCCGGCCGCGATGACCGCGCCGCCGAGGGCCGCACCGAGCGAGTTGCCGATGTTGAACGCCGAGTGGTTGAGCGCCGCCGCGATCGTGCGGGCGTCGCCTGCCACGTCCATGAGCCGCGACTGCACCGCGGGCGGGATCGCGGACGCCGTCGCGCCGAGCAGGAACGCGCCGAGGAAGACCCCCCAGACGAACTGGGCCGTCGTGACCGTGACGACGAGCGCGCCGATCAGGGCGAGCATGCCGAAGTAGATCGTCCGCTTGACGCTGCGGTCCGCGAGGTGCCCGCCGAGGACGCCACCGACGACCATGCCGAGCCCGACGACGACGAGCACGAGCGGCACGGCGGCCTCGGGCAGTCCGGTCACGTTCTGCACGAGCGGCGAGATGTACGAGTAGACCGCGAAGAACCCACCGAAGCCGACGGCTCCGAGGCCCATCACGATCCAGAGCTGCGGCGAGCGGAAGGCGCGGAGCTCCCTCCCGATCGTCGCGTGTTCGTCGCGGGCACTGCGCGGCACGAACGCCGCCACCGCGAAGAACGTCAGTGCGAAGAGCAGCGAGACGACCCCGTAGGCGGCGCGCCACCCGGCGTTCTGCCCGACCCACGTGATCGCAGGGACGCCGACGACGTTCGCGATCGACAGACCGAGCATGACCATCGCGATGCCCTTGCCGCGCTTGCCGGGCCCCATGATCTCGCCCGCGACGATCGAGGCGATCCCGAAGTACGCCCCGTGCGGGAGCCCCGCGACGAACCGGGCCACGAGCACCAGTCCGAAGCTCGGCAGCACGGCGCTCGCGACGGTGGCGACCACGAAGCCGACCAGCAGGACCAGGATCAGGCCCTTGCGCGGGAACGTCGCCGAGATCGCGGCGATCGTCGGCGCACCGACCACGACGCCCAGTGCGTAGGCGCTGACGAGCCAGCCCGCGTGCGCGACACCGGCGTCGGGGTCGACGGCGTACTGGTGCGGCAGGAGCGCTTCGGCGATGTTCGGCAGCAGCCCCATCGCGACGAACTCCGTCGAACCGATGGCGAAGCCGCCGAGGGCGAGGGCGACGAGCGCGAGTGCGCGCTGCGTCGGCGTGGTGAGCGTCATGGGACCTGTTCTCGGACGAGGAAGGGCAGGGCGGGTGTCGTCGGGCCGGATGCGTCGGGACGACCGAGGGCGACGGATCCGGGTCTGGGAGGCCGACCGTCGCGGGGCCGCTACTCTGGGACGACGTCCACGCTCAGCGGCCTGCGGTGGCCGCCGTCGGCGTGGACGAACAGCGACCCATCACCACTGTAGACCGCTCCAACGCCATCGGGGAAACCCGAGACGAATCGATTCGACGGCGCACGCGGCGAACCGGTCGGGCGGAGCCGCACGGCACGACCCACGGCAGGCCTGACCGTCGACGGGACGGGCTCGCCCCACTGCCGGCGCTCCAGCGGGAGCGTCAGGCCGCCCGGCGCTCCGTGCGCTCGGACCGCGAGGACCGTGCCTCCCGGATCTCGTCCCGGTGCACCCAACCGGCTCCGCACTCGACGCACGTCGCCCAGCCGTTCTCACCCTGCTCGTCCGCGTCGATCACGACCGTCTGCAGATCGCAGTCAGGGCACCAGCCGTCGTGGGTCATCACGCGCTCCTCGTGGTCGTCGGTCCGGCCGCGGGTGCGGCTCGATGACGACCATGAGACACCCGCCCACCGACATCCCCGGGACCACTGCGGCGTGTCGCCCGGGCTGTCGGCAGGGAGCGCTCCCGCTACGATCGGCGGCGGGGAACGGGACGGGTGACGAGGGGGACGCAGTGCCCACGGACCACCGGCGCATCGCTCGGAGACGGGCGACGGCAGCGCGGATCGCGGGCGGAGCGCACGGACCTGCGGCCGGCTCGCGGACTCGCGTCCGTGGTGCCCGGAGCACCGCCGTGCTCGGCGTGCTCGCCGCGGTCGCGACCACCACGGCGTGTGCGTCCCCGCTGGGCGGGCCGGGCTCCCGCGACCCGGACCCCCGCGAGCAGTACGTCGGTACGTGGACCAGCGCCGCTGACGGCTCGACGCTCGTCCTCGACCAGGACGGCTCCTTCTCGGTCGAGGACTTCCCCCTCGACGTCGCGTGCGACTCCTCCTCGGCCCTCGCGCCGCAGCCGGAGGCCTGCCGGACGAGCGGCCCCGTCACCACGACCGGCACCTGGACGAGCCACCGTGACGACCCGACGAAGGTCTGGCTCGACTCGGGCGGACTGACCCTCGCGGTCGGCTACGAGGACCTCGACAGCTTCTTCGGCCACGGGTTCTCGATCGGTTCCTACACGACCACGATCGACAAGCCGGAACCGGACCACCGCTTCCGCCGCGACGACGTCGGCTGACCCGCGCACCCGACGGCGGTGCGCCCCACCGACGCGCAGCCGACGGCCGCGCTCGCGTCGGACGCGCTGCGCAACGCAGCGCCGCGCCTCGTCTGCACAGGACCGACCCGTTCGGGTAGCGTTCGCGGCATGTGGTGGTGGATCGGAACCGGCGTCGTCCTGCTCGCGCTCGTCGCCCTGTGGTCGTGGATGCACCACCTGACCGACCCGGGCTCGCGCTCGCGGGCGTTCGACGGGAGCGATCCCGAGATCGCCGAAGCGCTGCGCCAGGCGGAGCGGGACATCAACAACGGCCGGATGTACCCGTAGCCCGAGCCGCTCCCCGCGGCTCAGTCCCCGAGCGCCGCTTCGAGCCGCTCGAGCTTGCCGTCGATCTCGCCGGTGTGCCCCGGACGGATGTCGGCCTTGAGCACGAGGGAGACCCGCGTTCCGTAGGCGCCGACGGCCTCGGTGGCGCGCTTGACGACGTCCATGACCTCGTCCCACTCCCCCTCGACCTCGGTGAACATCGACGAGGTGCGGTTCGGCAGTCCGGACTCGCGGACGACCCGGACCGCGGCGGCGACCGCGTCGTGCACGGAGCCGTCCGAGGTCGCTGCGGGACCACCGGACGGGGCGACGGAGAAGGCGACGATCATGCGTCCATCCTGCCGCGCTCCCCCTCCGGACGCACCACCCCGCGCTCCCCCTCCGGACGCACCACCCCGCGCTCCCCCTCCGGACGCACCACCCCGCGGGCACCGCGCGACGCGGTGTCCTCGGCGACGGAGGACCGACCAGCCGACCCGACCCCGGCACCGGCACCGGCACCGGCACCGGAACCGGCCCTGGCCCCGGCCCCGCCCCCGCCCCCGGCGAGCGCCGCCCGCACGAGCACCACGACCGCCCACACGAGCACGGCGACCTCGAGCAGGTTCCGCAGCGTGAGCACGACGAGCACCCACGGCTGCACTGCGAGCACCTGGTCGTAGAACCCCGGGTAGACGACCTGCGTCAGCACCGCCATCGGCAGCACGGCGACCGCGACCGGCAGGAACCGCCGCGCGCTGGGTCGCCCGGCGACGAGCCCCCAGACGACGGGGACCGCGAACCAGCCGACGTACTGCGGCGACCCGACCTTGTTGGTGGCGACGAGCGCGGCGACGAGGAGCAGCGCGAGCACCGGGGCGACCTCGGCCCGGCGGGCACCGCGGTGCGCGGCGACCAGCGCGAGCAGCACCCCGCCGACGACCACGAGCGCCATGAGCGGCATGGAGAGCGCGGCGGCGACGTGCGTGCCCGGTCCGGCGATCTCGAAGGTCAGGATCTCGCGGTCGTAGTACACGCCGGCACCGGGGACCCGCGCGGCGGCGGCCCACATGAACGGCGTCGCGAGGGGCGCCTCGATCTGCAGCGCTCGACCGGTCTGCTCGCCGATGAACGACAGCAGGTGCGAGGCGCCGCCGTACAGCACGTCGACGAGGACGACGAGGCCGGTGACGACGCCGGCTCCGGCCAGGACCGCTCGGCGGTGGCCGCGCCGGAGCAGCAGGAGCACGCCGACCAGCGCCGCGGGCCAGACCTTGACCCACGCGGCCGTGGTGAACAGCGCCGAGGCGACGGCGGGCCGCGTGGCGACGAAGGCGACCCCGACCAGGGCCACCGCGGTCGCGACCGTGTCGATGCGCCCGAGTGCGATGGGCCCGAGGGCGACGAGGAACGAGAGCCACCACCACACGACCCGGACGCCGAGCGTCCGGTGCCGCCACAGCGCCGCGCACGCGACGGCGTCGAGCACCACCATGAGCACGAGCCACCCGGTGCCGATCGACGCGGTCCCACCGATCGCGGCGGCGGCCATCGGCACGATCGCCAGGATCGGGTACACCCACGCCGAGTCGATGCCGACCCACGAGTGGTCGACGTGCCCGGTCTCGATCCAGCGACGGTAGGTGATCGTGACGTCGCCGAGCGGCAGGTTCGCGGATACGGCGGTCAGCCACCAGAGCAGGGCGTGCACGCCGGCGAACGCGACCACGAAACCGACGCCTTCGACCCACCGGGACTGCCTGTGCACCGCACGAGCGTAGCGGGACGCCCGGTCCCGACCCTGGACGCCCGGGCGGACCCGGCGACGCCCGACCCCGACCCTGGACACCCGGGCGGACCCGGCGACGCCCGACTCCGGACCCTGGACGCCCGGGCGGACCGCGGACACAAGACCCCAACCCGGGACACCCGACCACGGACGCCAGCGCCCCGGCCCGCGGGGCCGTGCGGGGCGCGGCCCGCCCCGCCCCGCCGCGCCCTACGGCGTCCAGCTCCGGACCCAGTCGATCTCCAGGTGCCCCGGCTGCCCCCAGTCCCCGATCTGGAACATGTACCGGTGCGCGGTCGTCGGGACGTGCTCGTGCGTCTCGAACACGACCTCACCGTCGATCGAGTACCGCACGACCTGTCCGGGCACCCACTCGGTCGTGTAGGTGTGCCACTCCCGCCACGTCGTGTCGGTGTGCAGCCCGGCGGCCTGCCGTTCCTGCCCCGGCACCATCGAGTGCGTGAACGCGCCGACGGTCTCCTGGAAGTTCCCCTCCGGGAAGTCGAGCTCGCCCTCCGCCCAGTCGTCCGACGTCGGCCAGAGCATGAACGCGGCGCCGTTGCCGTCGCCACCGACCGCACGCGCGCGGACGCTGAAGGTCCCGCCGACGTGGTCCCAGGCGTCGTCGGGCGTCCCGAACGTGCCGGCCGCGCCGCGCTTGCCGTCCATCGCGACGTCCATGTACCCGTCGTGCGCGCTGATGAGCGGCCCGGACCAGTACTTGCCGCCCATGCCGTCCGGGTAGGGCTGCCACGACCCGGCGTAGGTCGCCGCGAACGGCCCGCCGGCCGCCGCTGGGGTGTCGAAGTCCTCCGAGAAGGTCGGCGGACGACCGCCGGCGGGAGGCGTCGGCGTGGGGCTGGCGGTCGCGGCGGGCAGCACGGGCGTGGCGGTCGCCAGGCTGCCGAACTGCGTGCGGGCGTCGGCGCTCGAGACGGCGCCCACGGTGCCGGCGGCGAGGGCTGCCGCCGCGAGGACGACGAGCGTCCGGACGGCCTTCACGGCGCGCTCCGGGTCCGGCCTGCGGCGGTGTCGTCGTCGACGGACCGCGCGGCGGTGGGTGTTCTGGACATGGTTGTGGTTCTGCTCTCCGGGGCGCGCACCTGAGCCGTGTCGCTGGTGAGGCGACGTCCCTGCGACCAGTGTCGGCGCGTCCGCGCCGGATGTCTGGACCGTCCGGTCGGCCTGCGGGATCGTTGCGGTGTCCCGCGTCGCGCACCGGACGGGAGGCACGGGTCTCCCCCGCCACGCGCGTCCCGACCCGCGCACCCGCCGGACGGGAGGCGCGGGCCGACCCCGCCACGCGCCTCCCGACCCGCACACCCACCCGACGGGAGGCACGCGCCGACCCCGCCACGCGCCTCCCGACCCGCGCACCCACCCGACGGGAGGCACGGGCCGACCCCGCCACGCGCCTCCCGGCCCGCGCGGCGGTCGCCGCCGACCGGCTCAGGCCGTCGCGTCCCCCGTGGTGACGAGGTCGCGGACCACGCCCGGCAGCTGCTCCACGAGCGCGGTCATCGTGAAGGGGCCGCCGCGCGACGCGCGGCGCGCGGCCGTGCCGTGCACGACCGCCGCCGCGGCGGCGAGGTGTGCGAGTGCCTCGGGCCCCGGTTCCTCGCGGCCCGCCCGTGTCGCCACGAGCGCCCCGAGGACACCGCCCAGGACGTCACCGGCGCCGGCGGCGGCGAGCCACGGGGTCGCCGACGAGGCCACGAGCCGGACCGACCCGTCCGGGGTGACCACGTGCGTGTCGGAGCCCTTCAGCAGCACGACGCTGCCGGTCTGCTCCGCGGCGCGCAGGGCCGACCCGCGTGGATCGGCCTCGACGGTCTCCCGGTCGACGCCGAGCACGGCGGCGAGCTCCCCCGCGTGCGGTGTGAGCACCGCGCGCGGGCCGAGGTCGACGAGCGGGATGGCACCGGCGTCGACGACCACGGGGACGCCGTCGTCGGACGCGTGTCGGAACGCCTCGGCGGTGCGCTCGTCGAGGTCGTCGAGCGTGTCGGCCGAGATGCCGGAGCCGACGAGCCACGCCTGCACGCGGCCGACGCCGGCGACGACCTCGGGCCGGCGGGCGAGCACGGCGTCGGTCGCACGGTCCGGCCCGACGTAGCGGACCATGCCGACCCCGGTGTGCACGGCGGCGTCGACGCCCATCACGGCGGCCCCCGGGTACGCGGCCGAACCGGTCGCGACGCCGAGGACCCCGCGGCGGTACTTGGTGCTGTCGCCGGTCGGCGCGGTGGTCCACGCGGCGGCGTCGGACGGGGAGACGGTCACGAAGTCGGTCACCACACCCACGGTACGTCCGCGACGGTGCGGGCGTGCGGTGGTCGGGGACGCGGTCCGGGCGCGCGGCGTCGGGCACCACCGTCTCCGGGGCACGCCGCGTCCGGGGTCCGTCGGGGAATCGCGCACGGGTCGGGGGTGTTCGATGACCACGGCGCCGGGTGACCCGGCCCCACGGACCCCGAAGGAGCTCCCGCGTGACGCACGCCCTGTTCGAACCGATCACCATCCGCGACCTCACCGTCCGGAACCGTCTCTGGGTCTCGCCGATGTGCCAGTACTCGGTCGAGCGGCAGGACGGCGTCCCGACCACGTGGCACCTCGTGCACCTCGGCGGGTTCGCGAAGGGCGGCGCCGGTGCGGTCGTGGTCGAGGCGGCCGGTGTCGTCCCCGAGGGCCGGATCAGCCCCCAGGACGTCGGCCTCTGGAACGACGAGCAGCGCGACGCGTTCCGCCCGATCGTCGACTTCGTGCACGAGCAGGGCGCCGCGATCGGCGTGCAGCTCGCCCACGCGGGCCGCAAGGCCTCGACCCACCGCCCCTGGTCGACGACGCAGGGCAGCGTCCCGGTGTCCGAGGGCGGCTGGACCACGGTCGCGCCGTCCGCCGTCGCGTTCGGCGAGTACGCCGCACCCCGCGAGCTCGAGGTCGAGGACGTCCGCGTCGTCGCGCTCGCCTTCGCCGCCGCGGCCCGACGCGCGGTCGAGGCCGGGTTCGACCTGGTCGAGCTGCACGCCGCTCACGGCTACCTGCTCCACCAGTTCCTCTCGCCGCTGAGCAACCACCGCACCGACGCGTACGGCGGCTCGCTCGAGAACCGCGCCCGCGCCCTGCTCGAGGTCGTCGACGCCGTCCGCGCCGAGGTCGGCGAGGGGTTCCCGGTCGTCGTGCGCTTCTCGGCGACCGACTGGACCGACGGCGGGCTGACGCTCGACGAGACGATCCAGGTGGCCCGCTGGGCGGCCGAGCACGGCGCCGACCTGGCCGACGTCTCCACCGGCGGCAACGTGCCGAGCGCCGCGATCCGGGTCGGCCCCGGCTACCAGGTCCCGTTCGCCGAGGCCGTCCGTCGGGGTGCGGGCATCGGCACGATCGCGGTCGGCATGATCTCGACGGCGTTCCAGGCCGAGCAGGTCGTCGCGACCGGACAGGCCGACGTCGTGATGGTCGGTCGCGAGTTCCTCCGCGACCCGGCGTTCGCGCTCCGTGCCGCCGCCGAGCTCGGGGTGTCGCTCGACTACGAGCCGCAGCAGTACCACCGCGCACGCGTCACGGCCTAGGCCCACGGGACGACGCGGGGTGTGCCTCCCGGCCCGCCGGACGGGCACCCCCGCGACCTGTACGTCCTCACCGCCTCCGCACCACCCACCCGCTAGGATGACCCTCACTGTGGACGATCCCCCGAACGCACCTTCGCCCTCCCACTCATCCGGCGCTCACTCGGTGAGCACCCCCTCCTCCCCTGCACCGGGGGGTGAGGAATGAGTCCCGTCGACGTCGTGATGCTGGTCGGCGGCATCCTGCTGACGCTCGGCACCGGCGTGTTCGTCGCGTCCGAGTTCGCCCTCGTGAACCTCGACCGTGCCGAGGTCGAGGCCCGTCGTGACCGCGGCGAGTCCGGCCTGACCCCGGTCATCAGCGCCCTCAAGGTCACGTCGACGCACCTGTCGAGCGCCCAGCTCGGCATCACGCTGACGACGCTGCTCACCGGCTACCTGCTCGAGCCGTCGATCGCGACCCTGCTCGAGGCGCCGTTCCTCGCGGCCCAGCTCCCCGAGGCGGTCGTCGAGACCGTCGGGTCGATCGTCGCGCTGGTCATCGCGACCCTGCTGTCGATGATCCTCGGCGAGCTCGTGCCGAAGAACTTCGCGCTCGCGCTGCCCCTGCAGACCGCGCGGCTCGTCGTCCCGCTGCAGATCGGCTTCACGACCGTGTTCAAGCCGGCCGTCGCCGTGCTGAACGGCACCGCGAACGCCGTGCTCCGGTCGATGGGCATCGAGCCACAGGAGGAGCTCTCCGGCGCCCGGAGCGCCGAGGAGCTCAGCTCGCTGCTGCGCCGGTCCGCGTCCGAGGGCTCGCTCGAGCAGGACACCGCCACGCTCCTCCAGCGCACCATCGCCTTCTCGGAGCTCGACGCGAGCGACGTCATGACGCCCCGCCCCCGCGTCTCGACGATCCGCGTGTCCGAGTCCGCCGAGGACGTCATCGCCCTCGCCCGCCGCACCGGGTTCAGCCGCTTCCCCGTCATCGAGGAGGACGCCGACGACGTCGTCGGCATCGTGCACGTCAAGCAGGCCGTCGCCGTCCCGCGCGAGAAGCGTCCCGAGGTGCCGGTCGGCGCCCTCATGACCGAGGCCGAGCGCGTCCCCGAGACGATGCCCGGTGACACGTTGCTCGCCGAGGTCCGCGGCCGCGGCTACCAGATGGTCATCGTCGTCGACGAGTACGGCGGCACCGCCGGCGTCGTCACGCTCGAGGACCTCGTCGAGGAGATCGTCGGCGAGGTGTCGGACGAGCACGACCGCGCCCGCATCGACGTCGTCCGCTCGCGCGGCTGGCTGACCTTCCCCGGGCTGCTCCGCCCCGACGAGCTCGAGGACCGCGCCGGGGTGACCGTGCCCGAGGACGGCCCGTACGAGACCGTCGGCGGCTTCGTGATGGCGACCCTCGGTCGCCTGCCCGTCGTCGGCGACGAGGTCGTGCTCGAGGACGGCGTCTTCCGCGTCGAACGCCTCGACGGCCGCCGCGTCGACCGGATCCGGTGGACCCCGAACACGCCGCCGGTCGACCCCACGCCCACCGGCAGCACGGGCACCACCGGCCCGGCCACCGGCAGCACGCCGACCAGCGGCACTGCGACCGCCGGCTCCGGCCAGCGTCCCGCGACCGGCATCATCATCCCCGCCACGAAGGAGCGCACCCGATGAGCGCCGCAGTGTCCAGCGGGGTCGTCCTCGCCGCCGGGGAGTCCGCCTCCGCCGGGTCCGACTGGTGGGGCATCTTCTGGCTCGTCGTCCTGCTGCTCGGCAACGCCTACTTCGTCGCCGCCGAGTTCGCAGTGATCTCGGCCCGCCGCTCGCAGATCGAGCCCCGCGCCGAGGCCGGGTCGAAGGCCGCGCAGATGACCCTGTGGGCGATGGAGCACGCCACGCGCATGCTCGCCACCACCCAGCTCGGCATCACGGTCTGCTCGCTGCTCATCCTCAACGTGTCCGAGCCCGCGATCCACCACCTGCTCGAGGTCCCGCTCGGCCTGACCGGGTGGAGCGTCGAGGTCATCGGCATCGTCGCGTTCGTGTTCACGCTGCTGCTCGTGTCGTTCCTGCACGTGGTGTTCGGCGAGATGGTCCCGAAGAACATCTCGTTCTCGATGCCGGACCGCGCCGCACTCGTGCTCGTGCCGACGCTCTGGTACATCGGCCACGGTCTGCACTGGGTCGTCGTCGGGCTCAACTCGGTCGCGAACGGCGTGCTGCGGCTCTTCAAGGTCGAGCCGAAGGACGAGGCCGTCAGCGCCTTCACCGTCGAGGAGGTGCAGACCATCGTCGAGCAGTCCCGCCGCGAGGGGACGCTCACCGACGACGGCAAGCTCGCGATGGCGTTCGAGTTCACCGAGAAGAAGGTCAAGGACGTCGCCGTCCCGATGGCCGAACTCGTGACGCTGCCCGACACCGCCACCCCCGAGGACGTCGAGCGGGCCGTCGCCCAGCGCGGCTTCTCGCGGTACGTGCTCGTCGGCGACGACGGCGACCCGACGGGCTACGTGCACGTCAAGGACGTCATCGACCTGCGGCCCGACGAGTTCGACGTGCCGGTGCCGCCGAAGCGGATCCGGCAGCTCATCTCGCTCTACACCGAGATGGACCTCGAGGACGCGCTCGCGACCATGCGTGCCGCCGGGCGCCACGTCGCGCGGGCGTTCGACGCGGACGGACGCACGACGGGCGTGCTGTTCCTCGAGGACATCCTCGAGGAGCTCGTCGGCACCGTCGAGGACGCGACCCGACGGCGGTAGCCGCGACCGACGGACGGGCGCGCCCCGCTCAGCGGCAACGCGGAGCGTTGCGCGGGGCGCGCCGACCGAGCCTGCGAGGGAGGCGCGGTGCCAGCTGGCACCGCGCCTCCCGTCGGTCCGTCGTCCGGTCGCGACCCCGCGTGGGTCGCGACCCCGCGTGGGTCGCGACGAGCGGCTACCAGCTGACCGGCAGCGGCTTGCCCTCCTCGTAGCCGGCGGCGGACTGGATGCCGACGAGCGCCCGCTCCGAGAACTCGGCGAGCGAGGACGCCCCCGCGTACGTCGCCGAGCTGCGGATGCCGGTGGTGATCATGTCGAGCAGGTCCTCGACGCTCGGGCGCTCCGGGTCGAGGTAGATCGTCGACGACGAGATGCCCTCGGCGAAGAGCGCCTTGCGCGCCCGCTCGTACGGGTCGAGCCGCTCGAAGCGCTCGCGCACCGCCTTGGCCGAGGCCATCCCCCAGCTCTCCTTGTACGCCTTGCCCGCGGCGTCGCGGCGCAGCACCCCTGGTGCCTCGAGCGTGCCGGCGAACCACGAGCCGATCATGACGCTCGACGCGCCGGCGGCGAGGGCCAGCGCGACGTCACGGGGGTACCGGACGCCGCCGTCGGCCCAGACGTGGGCACCGAGGGACCTGGCCGCCGCGGCGGTCTCGAGCACGGCGGAGAACTGCGGGCGACCGACCGCGGTCATCATGCGGGTCGTGCACATCGCACCGGGGCCGACGCCGACCTTGATGATCGTCGCACCCGCGTCGACGAGGTGCGCGACGGCGTCGGCGGTGACGACGTTGCCGGCGACGATCGGCAGCCCGAGGCCGAGCGCGGACACCGTCCGGAGCGCACGGAGCATGCCCTCCTGGTGACCGTGCGCGGTGTCGAGCACGAGGACGTCGACGCCCGCGGCCGCGAGGGCCTTCGCCTTCGCGGCGACGTCGCCGTTGATGCCGACGGCCGCGGCGACCCGCAGGCGGCCGTCCCCGTCGACGGCGGGCGCGTAGATGTCGGAGCGGATGGCGCTCGTCTGGCTGGTGGTGCCGACGACGTGGCCGTGCCGGACGACGGGGGCGAACTCGACCTCGGCGGCGCTGAGCACGTCGTACACGTGCCGCGGCGTCCCGGCGTCCTCGGCGTCGATCGCGGTGGAGGGGCCGTGCAGCAGGTCGCCGAGCGTGGCGTCCGGGCCGGCGGTGCCGAGTCGCGTGGCCGGCACGCAGCCGAGGTACTCCCCCGAGGCGTCGCGGACGACGACCCCGCGCCCGGCGACCGGCAGGAGCTGCCCGAGCGCCTCGGCGACCGTGGTGTCGGCGCCCATGTCGTACGCGGTGTCGAAGTCGACCGGCTGGTCCTTGACCCAGCGGATCGCGGCGTCGAGGTCCTGCAGGTGCATGTCCTGCGGCAGCACGCCGAGGCCGCCGCGTCGGGCGAGGGTCGCGGCGAGGCGCGGGCCGGTCACCGAGTTCATGTTCGCGCTGACGATCGGGATCGTGGCACCGGTGCCGTCGGTCGTCGCCAGGTCCACGTCGAAGCGGCTCGTCACGCCGGAGCGGCTCGGGACGAGGAAGACGTCGGAGTAGGTCAGGTCGTGGGTCGGCCGCGTCTCGTAGAACCTCATGCCCACCACTGTACGGCTCCGCCCGACACGCGCGGGATGCCGGGAGGCGCGACCCGCCTCCGCCCCGCGGCGGACGGTCACCGCGGAACGGCTAGGCTGGCTGGCAGTGCGGAGCAGGGCTGCCCCGCACGACACACACGAGCATCTATCGACGGAGAGTGGGCGATCGGCTGTGTCGAGCCATCTGACGGGAACCGACGAGACCGCGGGCGAATTCGGTGCGAACGAGTGGCTCGTCGACGAGCTGTACGAGCAGTTCGTCGCCGACAAGGAGTCGGTGGACAAGTCCTGGTGGCCCGTCCTCGAGAGCTACCACCGCTCGCAGGGCGCCCCCGCCGCGCCGACCGCGACCGCCACCTCGACCGCGGCCCCCACGCCGGCACCGACCGCCTCGGCCGCACCCGCACCCGCGCAGTCGGGTGACGCCCAGGGCGAGGCACGCTCCGGCGGCCCCATCCAGGCGAAGACGACCTCGCGCCAGCCGACGCCGCAGCCGATCCCGGCCGAGGCGAACGACGCGACCGACGAGCACGACGAGACCCACGAGGACGTCGCCACCCCGCTCCGCGGCATGGCGAAGACCCTGGCCTCGAACATGGACGCGTCGCTGACCGTCCCGACCGCGACGAGCGTCCGCACGATCCCGGCGAAGCTGATGATCGACAACCGCATCGTCATCAACAACCACCTGCGCCGTGCCCGCGGCGGCAAGATCTCCTTCACGCACCTCATCGGGTGGGCGATGGTCGAGGCGCTCAAGGACTTCCCGAGCCAGAACGTCTCCTACGAGGAGCGCGACGGCAAGCCCTTCGTGGTCCAGCCCGCGCACGTCAACCTCGGCATCGCGATCGACGTCCCGAAGAAGGACGGCACCCGCTCCCTCCTCGTCCCGAGCATCAAGCGCGCCGAGACGCTGACGTTCGGCCAGTTCCTCAGCGCCTACGAGGACCTCGTCAAGCGCGCCCGCGACAACAAGCTCACCCCGGCCGACTTCCAGGGCACCACGATCTCGCTGACGAACCCGGGCGGCATCGGCACGGTGCACTCGGTCCCGCGCCTGACCAAGGGCCAGGGCTGCATCATCGGCGCCGGTGCGCTCGAGTACCCGGCGCAGTTCCAGGGCTCCGCGACGAAGACGCTCGTCGAGCTCGGCGTCGGCAAGACCATCACGCTGACGAGCACCTACGACCACCGCGTGATCCAGGGCGCCGGGTCGGGCGAGTACCTCAAGAAGGTGCACGAGCGGCTCATCGGCGAGCACGGCTTCTACGAGGGCATCTTCTCGGCGC
Source organism: Curtobacterium sp. MCBA15_012 (assembly GCF_001864935.2). Classification (NCBI taxonomy): domain Bacteria; kingdom Bacillati; phylum Actinomycetota; class Actinomycetes; order Micrococcales; family Microbacteriaceae; genus Curtobacterium; species Curtobacterium sp. MCBA15_012. The sequence continues at coordinate 2,150,620 of NZ_CP126267.1, forward strand.
TCCGGATCCCGTACAAGCCGATCCAGTGGGCCAACGACATCAACGTCGACCTCGCACACCGGGTGAACAAGACCTCGCGCGTGCAGGAGCTCATCAACAGCTTCCGTGTCCGCGGGCACCTCATGGCGGACATCGACCCGCTCGAGTACCGGCAGCGCACGCACCCCGACCTCGAGATCGAGAACCACGGGCTGACGTTCTGGGACCTCGACCGCGAGTTCGTGACGGGCGGCCTCGCCGGCACCACGAACGCGCCGCTCCGCGACGTGCTCGGCATCCTCCGCGACGCCTACTGCCGCACGGTGGGCATCGAGTACATGCACATCCAGGACCCGGAGCAGCGCCGCTGGGTGCAGGAGCACATCGAGGTCCCGTACTCGAAGCCCTCGAAGGAGGAGCAGCTCCGGGTGCTCGGCAAGCTCAACGAGGCCGAGGCGTTCGAGACGTTCCTGCAGACCAAGTACGTCGGCCAGAAGCGCTTCTCGCTCGAGGGCGGCGAGTCCACCATCGCCTTCCTCGACACGCTCATCCAGCACGCCGCAGGCGCCGGCCTCGACGAGGTCGCGATCGGCATGGCCCACCGCGGTCGCCTCAACGTGCTGACGAACATCGCCGGCAAGACGTACGGGCAGATCTTCCGCGAGTTCGAGGGCTCGTCCCTCCCGGGCTCGGTGTCCGGCCAGGGCTCGGGCGACGTGAAGTACCACGTCGGCACCGAGGGCCTGTTCCGCGCGTCCGACGGGTCGAGCATCCCGGTGACGATCGCCGCGAACCCCTCCCACCTCGAGGCCGTCGACGGCGTGCTCGAGGGCATCGTGCGCGCCAAGCAGGACCGCACCCCGCCCGGCACCTTCGGCGTGCTGCCCGTGCTCGTGCACGGCGACGCGGCGATGGCCGGCCAGGGCGTCGTGGTCGAGACGCTGCAGATGTCGCAGCTCCGCGGCTACCGCACCGGCGGCACCGTCCACCTCGTCATCAACAACCAGGTCGGCTTCACCACCCCGCCGGAGTCGGCACGCAGCTCGGTGTACTCGACCGACGTCGCGAAGACGATCCAGGCGCCGATCTTCCACGTGAACGGCGACGACCCCGAGGCCGTGGCGCGCGTCGCCGAGCTCGCCTTCGCGTACCGCGAGGAGTTCCACCGCGACGTCGTCATCGACCTCGTCTGCTACCGCCGCCGCGGGCACAACGAGGGCGACGACCCCTCGATGACGCAGCCGCTCATGTACAACCTGATCGAGGCGAAGCGCTCCGTCCGCACGCTGTACACCGAGGCCCTCGTCGGTCGCGGCGACATCACGCAGGAGGAGTACGACGAGGCGCACCGCGACTTCCAGGACCGCCTGGAGCGCGCGTTCGCCGAGACGCACGAGGCCCAGACCGGCACCATGCCCGTCGTGACGGCCGACGACGCCGGGGCCGTGGACGGTCTCGAGCGTCCGACCGCGCAGCGGGACGACACCGAGGTCGAGGTGCACGACACCGCGATCAGCGAGGACCTCGTCCGGGCGATCGGCGACGCGCACAGCAACCCGCCCGCGGGCTTCCAGGTGCACCCGAAGCTGCAGCAGCTCCTCACCAAGCGCACCGAGATGACCCGCTCCGGCGGCGTCGACTGGGCGATGGCGGAGCTCATGGCCATCGGGTCGGTCCTCACCGAGGGCAAGCCGGTCCGCCTGGTCGGACAGGACGCCCGCCGCGGCACGTTCGTGCAGCGCCAGGCGGTGTTCCACGACCGGACGAACGGCCAGGAGTGGCTGCCGCTCGCGAACGTCACCGAGGACCAGGCGCGCCTGTACATCTACGACTCGCTGCTGAGCGAGTACGCGGCGATGGCGTTCGAGTACGGCTACTCGGTCGAGCGTCCCGAGGCGCTCGTGCTCTGGGAGGCGCAGTTCGGCGACTTCGCGAACGGCGCCCAGACGGTCATCGACGAGTTCATCTCGTCCGCCGAGCAGAAGTGGGGCCAGCGCTCCGGCCTGGTGCTCCTGCTCCCGCACGGCTACGAGGGCCAGGGACCGGACCACTCCTCGGCGCGCATCGAGCGGTACCTGCAGCTCTGCGCCGAGGACAACATGGTCGTCGCCCGCCCGTCGACCCCGGCGTCCTGGTTCCACCTGCTCCGTCGCCAGGCGTGGGAGCGCCCGCAGCGCCCGCTCGTGGTGTTCACGCCGAAGGCGATGCTGCGCCTGCGCCAGGCCACGAGCCCGGTCGAGGCGTTCACCAGCGGCACGTTCCTCCCGGTCATCGACGACGACCGCGTGACCGACAAGGGAGCCGTGCGCCGCGTCGTCCTGCATTCGGGCAAGGTGCACCACGACCTCCGCACCGAGCTCGACAAGCAGGACCGGTCCGACGTGGCCCTGGTGCGGCTCGAGCAGCTCGCCCCGCTCCCCCTCGACGAGCTGCTGTCCGTGCTCGCCGGCTACCCGGGCGCCGAGGTCGTCTGGGCCCAGGAGGAGCCCGAGAACCAGGGCGCGTGGCCGTACGTGTGCATGAACCTGTCGCCGCACCTGGCCGGCCGTCCGCTGTCGGTCGCGTCGCGTCCCGCGAGCGCCGCGCCCGCGACCGGGTCGTCGAAGCGGTCTGCGCAGGAGGCCGCCGAGGTCATCCGTACGGCCCTGGGGTCGTGAGCGCACCGCGCTGAGCATGCGGAACGCCCCGTGTCGGAGTCCCTGGGACTCCGACACGGGGCGTTCTCCGTGGTCGGGATGCGTCGCGACCGGACGCGACCCAGCGCGACCGGACGCGACCGGACGCGACGCTACGCAACGCGACCGGACGCGACCCAACGCAACCGGACGCGACGCGCCCCGGTCAGGCGAGCTTCGTGTACCGGACCCCGGCCTCGTGGTAGCCGCGCTTCTGGTAGAACCGGTGCGCGCTGTCCGTGGCCGCGGCCGACACGGCGCTGAGGCGACGCGCCCCCTGCTCACGCGCCCACGTCTCGAACGTGTCGAGGAGCGCGGAACCGGTGCCGCGCCTCCTGTCCGACGGGTCGACGACGAGCAGCAGCAGCTGCGCCGTCGGCTCGTCGCTCGCGTAGGACCACGTCAACTGCGCGCCCGCGACGGCGACCGCACGGCCGTCCTCGTCGCGGACCAGCCACGTGCGGTGGCCGGCCTCAGGCGTGAGCCGTTCCAGCCGTCCGCGCATCGCGGGCTCGTCGACGACGTGACCGAGCAGTCGGACGAGCGCTGTGACGTCGCGGACGTCGGCGTCGGTCCAGGTGGCGGTCGACTCTGCGGCACGGGTCATGGGCCGACCCTACCGAGCGGGACCGCCGTGTGACGACCGCGCCGACCGGGTCAGTGCGTCGCCTGCTCCACGCGGATGCGCGCCAGGATCTCGGAGCGCAGCTGCTCCGGGGCGGTCTCGGCGCACGCGCGCTTCACCGTCTCCATGAGGACGACGCCGACGCGGTGCTCGCTCGTGCAGTCCTCGCAGTTCGCCATGTGCTCGCGGATGTCCGCGGCGTCCTCACGGCAGAGCTCGTCGTGCAGGAGTTCCTCGAGCTCGGCCTTCGCCTTCGAGCAGTCGCAGCCGCTCATCGTGCGTCCTTCCCGTCCGTGCGACCAGCGGTCGCAGCAGCCTTCTTCGTCGTGGCACCGCGACCCCGTCCACGCATCGTCGCCGTCGACGCTGCGTCCGGGACGATACCGGTCTCGCGGGCGTGGTCGGCCAGGAGCCCACGGAGGAGCCGGCGGCCACGGTGGAGCCGACTCATGACCGTCCCGACCGGGGTCTTCATGATGTCGGCGATCTCCTGGTACGAGAACCCCTCGACGTCCGCGAAGTACACGGCCATCCGGAAGTCCTCGGGGATCGACTGGAGCGCGTCCTTCACGGCGGAGGACGGCAGGTGGTCGATCGCGTCCGCCTCGGCGGAACGGGCCGAGACCGACTGGGTGACGCTCTCGGCGCCGCCGAGCTGCCAGTCCTCGAGCTCGTCGATCGTGCCCTGGTAGGGGTTCCGCTGGTTCTTGCGGTACGTGTTGATGAACGTGTTCGTCAGGATCCGGTAGAGCCACGCCTTGAGGTTCGTGCCCTGGCGGAACTGCCGGAAGGCGGCGTACGCCTTGACGAAGGTCTCCTGCACCAGGTCGGACGCGTCCGCCGGGTTGCGGGTCATGCGCATCGCGGCGCCGTACAGCTGGTCCATGAACGGCAGCGCCTGGTCCTCGAACAGGGCGCGCAGCTCCTGCTCGGAGACGGTCTTCTCGTCGGCCGGCTCGGGCTCGTCGGCGTCCTGGTGCAGGTCGTCGTCGCCGGTCAGGTCTGCGTCGCCGGACAGGTCGTCCGCGTCACCGGACAGGTCTGCGTCAGCGGACGACGCGTCGCCGTCCTCGTCGAGCGCGTCCCGCTCCTCGGACACCGCGTCGAGCTGCTCCTCGGTCGCCTCGACCAGGTCGTGCGGTGCTGCCTGCGGTTCGTCGGTCGTCATCGCGGCCCAGTCTAGGCCGAGCGAGGTGGACGTCGCGGGCAGCACGAGCGGGGACGGACGCGTCCGCGCTGGTGCGAGTACTGCTGTCGCCAATGGTCCTCCCGGTGCGTTCAGTACCCTGGGGAACCGATGGCCGACACGACGCATTCCCAGCCGACCGATCCGTGGATCGCTCCCCTCGCCCGCGGGCCCCTGCGCGGCGACGTCGCCCTGCCCGGCTCGAAGTCGCTGACGAACCGGGAGCTCGTGCTCGCCGCCCTCGCCGACGGACCGTCCACCGTCCGGCTGCCCCTGCACTCCCGCGACTCGGCGCTCATGGTCGCCGCGCTCCGGCAGCTCGGCGTCGGCGTCGACGAGGTCGCCCCCGAGCCCGGCGCAGCCCCGAACCCGTACGGCCCCGACCTCCGCGTCACGCCCGCACCCATGCACGGCGGCGTGCGGGTCGACTGCGGGCTCGCGGGCACCGTGATGCGCTTCCTGCCGCCCCTCGCCGCACTCGCGAGCGGCCCCGTCACGATCGACGGCGACCCCTACGCCCGGAAGCGCCCGATGGCCGCGGTCATCCGGGCGCTCGTCGACCTCGGCATGGACGTCACGGACGACGGCGACGGCGCGATGCCGTTCTCCTTCACGGGCACCGGCGCGGTCCGGGGCGGTGCGCTCACCATCGACGCGAGTGCGTCCTCGCAGTTCGTCTCCGGCCTGCTGCTGTCCGCGCCGCGCTTCGCCGAGGGGCTGCACCTCACCCACGTGGGCGAGCGGCTGCCGAGCCTGCCGCACATCGACATGACCGTCGCCGCCCTCCGCGCCCGCGGCGTCCGTGTCGACCAACCGTCGGTCGGCGAGTGGGTCGTGCACCCCGGGCCGATCGCGGCACGCGACGTGACCATCGAACCGGACCTGTCGAACGCGGCGCCGTTCGCGGTCGCCGCACTCGTCGCGGGCGGCACGGTCCGCATCCGCACCTGGCCGACCGAGACGACGCAGGTCGGCGCCGACCTCGAGACGCTCCTGCCCCTGTGGGGGGCGACCGTGACGCGGGACGGCGACGACCTGGTCGTCGACGGCGGCGTCGGTGTCCGGGGTGGCGCCTCCCTCCCGGGTGTGACGCTCGACCTGACGCGCGGCGGCGAACTCGCCCCGGCGCTCGTCGCGCTCGCGGCGCTGGCCGACGGACCGAGCGAGGTCACCGGGATCGGCCACCTGCGCGGCCACGAGACGGACCGGCTCGCCGCGCTCGCGGCTGACGTCAACCGGTGCGGAGGCGCGGTGCACGAACTCGACGACGGCCTGCGGATCGAACCGGCGCCGCTCCACGGCGGCGGCTGGGCCGCGTACGACGACCACCGGATGGCGACGGCCGGCGCGATCGTCGGCCTCGTCGTCGACGGCGTCGCCGTCGACGACGTCGGCTGCACCGCGAAGACCCTGCCGCAGTTCCCGGAGCTGTGGGCCGAGCTCGTCGCGACGTCCGGAGGTGCACGGTGAGCTGGTGGGACGACGTCGACGGCGACGACACCGAGGCGGACGAGCCGTACGGCCAGTACGAGTCCAAGGTCCGGATCCGTCCGAACCCGAAGGGCAACCGGCCGCGCACGAAGGTCCGTCCCTCGTACGACGACGCGGCCCGGGGCTGGGTGACGAACGTCGACCGGGGCCGGTTCGGCGTCCTCGTCACCGCGGACGACGGCGCAGTCGTCGCCGACGGCGCACCCGCGTCGATCGGGGCCAGCGCGGGCGAGGGCCGGGTCATCACGGCCACGAAGGCCCGCGAGCTCGGCAAGAAGTCGGTCGTCACGGGTGACCGGGTCTCGCTGGTCGGCGACACCTCCGGCGAGCCCGGGTCCCTGGCGCGGATCGTCAAGGTCGACGAGCGCAGCACGCTGCTCCGCCGCAGCGCCGACGACTCCGACGAGGTCGAGCGCGTCATCGTCGCGAACGCCGACCAGATGCTCATCGTCGTGGCCGCCGCGGACCCGGAACCCCGGACGCGCCTCATCGACCGCTACCTCGTGGCCGCGTTCGACGCCGGGCTCGACCCGGTGCTCTGCATCACGAAGACGGACCTCGCCGACCCGGCACCGTTCCTGGCGCACTTCGCCTGCCTGGACCTCCGCATCGTCACGAGCCGCTCCGACGACGTGCCGTTCGACGCGCTGCACGAGGTCCTCGACGACCAGGTCACCGTCACGGTCGGGCACTCGGGCGTCGGCAAGTCGACGCTCGTGAACGCCCTGACCGGGTCGACGCGGGCGACGGGCGTCGTCAACGCGGTGACCGGCCGCGGTCGGCACACCTCGTCGTCGTCGATCGCCCTGCGGGTGCGGGACGGCGGCTGGATCATCGACACCCCGGGCGTGCGGTCGTTCGGCCTCGGGCACGTCGACCCGGCCAACGTGTTCCGGGCGTTCGCGTCGCACGCGGTCCCGGTCCGCGAACCGGCCGACGGCATCCCGTTGGCCCAGGCGCACGACTGGGAGATCGTCGACCGCGTGCAGGACGGCGAACTCGGACCGACCGGCGTCGAGCGGCTCGACTCGTTCCGTGCGCTGCTCACCGGCATGGGCGCGGACGACCCCGGCACCGTCTGACCGCGGCCGGGCGTCCTCCGAGGTCCGGCCGCGGCTCCGGGGGTCCCCCGGGTGTCCGGACGTCGGGCGGGCGTCGTTCCGGGTGCCCTGACGCCGGCCCGGTGCCGGGACGCCCGCGGGTGTACAGTCGACCCTCGTGTCTGAAGTTGCAAAGTACAACTTGATCGTCGCCCCCGAGGACGGCCCCCGCTCGCCGACCCACCACGCCGAGCACGCCGCGCCACGGCCTCCGCGCCGCCCGTCCACGCCGTCCGCGCTGCGTCCGGAGCACCTCGGCCGCTCGCTGCGGGGCTTCGGGTCGCACATCCTCGTGCCGCTGTTCCTCGCGGTCGGCATGGCACTGGCGTACCTCGGCGCCTTCCACGCGCCGTCGCCGCACGAGCTCCCCGTGGGGATCGTCGGCCAGGGCGCCGCCACGCAGGTGTTCGCGCAGTCCGTGACCGACGGGTCCGACGGCAAGCTCGTCGCGCACGTCGTGCGCTCCACCGCCGAGGCCGAGCGGCAGGTGCGCGACCGCGAACTCGCCGCCGTGTACGCCCCGGGCACCGACGGCGCGACGCTCTCCGTCTCGACCGCCGCGAGCGAGACGACCGCCACCGCGGCGCAGAAGGTGTTCCTCCCGATCGCCTACGCGCAGCACCTGCCGTTCGCCGTGCGGGACGTCGTCCCCACCGGCGACCAGGACCCCACCGGCCAGGGACTGTTCTTCATGCTCGTCGGCCTGAGCGTCGGCGGCTACGCCTCGGCGATCGCCGTCGCCGCGTTCGCCACCCGCTTCCGCGCGGTGTGGACCGCCGTCGTCGGCGCCGCGACCGCCGCGGTCGTCGCCGGCATCGGCACGGTCGTCGCCGGGCCCGTGTACGGCGTGGTCCCGGACCACCGCTGGCAGGTCTTCCTGTTCGCCTGGCTGTACGACGCGGTGATCATCGCCCTCGGCGTCGGTCTGCACCCGCTGCTCGGCCGGTGGACGACCCCGGTCCTGACGATGCTCTTCGTGATGCTCAACTTCACGAGCTCCGGCGGGATCTTCCAGCCGACCTTCCAGCCCGGGTTCTTCGCCGCGCTGAACACCTTCTGGAGCGGTGCCGCCTGGCTCGAGGCCGCCCAGGACCTCGTGTACTTCCCGGGCGCCTCCCTCGGCCGCGCGTCCCTGGTGCTCGCCCTCTGGCTCGTGGTCGCGGTCCTGCTCGGCGCCCTCGTGCACGGCCTCGCCGCGCGCCGCACCCGGATCGCGCGTGACCGCGCCGTCAGCCGGCTCGAGGAGGAAGCGGTCGTGGCCGCCTGAGCGACCGCGAGCGCACCACGGTCGCACCGGGCCCGGCCGCTACGCTGACGACGTGGACCTCAGCGCCGACCTGGACTTCGCCCGCTCCCTCGCCGACACCGCCGACGCGATCAGCCTCGAGCGGTTCCGCGCGGCGGACCTGCACGTCACGACCAAGGCCGACAGCACGCACGTCACGGACGCCGACCAGGCCGTGGAGCGGGCCCTCCACGAGCGGCTCGCCGCCGAGCGTCCCGACGACGCCTTCCTCGGCGAGGAGACGACCGCCGACACCGGTGCCGAGGCGACGAGCGAGGGGCACCGCCAGTGGGTCGTCGACCCGATCGACGGCACCGCGAACTACCTGCGCGGCGTCCCCGTCTGGGCGACCCTCATCGCGCTCGCGGTCGACGGCCGGCCGGTGCTCGGCGTCGTGAGCGCGCCGGCCCTCGGCAAGCGCTGGTGGGCGGCCGAGGGGCTCGGTGCACACTCGACCGACGGCCCGCTCCGCGTCTCGGGCGTCGCCGACCTGGCCGACGCGAGCCTCAGCTACAACAGCCTGCAGCAGTGGGACGACGACGACCGCCTCGACGCCCTCGTCGACCTGTCCCGCCAGGTGTGGCGCACCCGGGCCTACGGGGACATGTGGTCGTACATGCTCGTCGCCGAGGGCGTCCTCGACGTCGCCGGCGAGCCCGACCTCAAGCCGTGGGACATCGCCGCGCTCGTGCCCATCGTCGAGGAGGCCGGCGGCCGCTTCACCTCGCTCGACGGTGACCCCGGCCCCTGGCACGGCAGCGCCCTCGCGACGAACGGCCTCGTCCACGACGCGGTCGTCGCCGTCGTCAGCCGCTGACGCGATCCTCCGGGGCGACCCACCGGCACCCCGGAGACCGCCGACGGGGGCGCCGACCACCGACTCCGGTGCCGACCGCCGGTCGCCGATCCCCGGCACCGGTCCCGTGCGACTCGCCGGGAAGCGCACTGCGTCCCCACGCGGACAGACCGTTCCGCTGTCAGCCGAACCGACCGGTCCCGGTCGGACGCGACCGCACCCGCGCAGCCACCGCGTACCCCGTCCGACCCCCCGCACGAGGGCCGTCCCGGACGGGCGCGCCTGCCTGCACCGAGTGCACCGATCAGCTGTACCCCGACTCAGGTGGAGGCCGCCGGAGCGCTCCATCCGGACCACACGGCAGCACCCCCCGGACTGGGGACAACGGGCCGGGGCCGCCGGGCGTCGACCCCCTCGAACGAGGCTCCGACCTGGGTTACAGTCTCGCTGACGACAGGTCCACCACGCGCCGGGTTCCCTAGACCGGGCGCAGGGCCGGACCGGTCGTGTTTCGTCCCGAAACCCTAACCCGAGGGGTGGTACAGACGATGGCTTCATCGTTCCCGCGCGGAACCGAGTGCACCCTCACTCGTGCTCCGCATCACATCATCGACATCCACGGCGCGCGCTCCGTCGCCGCCACACGTCCGTCGGTCGTCACGGTCACCCGCCGTGCCGCCGACCGGTCCCCCGTCGCCACGGCTCCCCGCCGTGTCGCTGCACGGGTCCCCGCCGCCGCATCCGTCCCCGGACCCGGAGGCCGGTGAGTCATGGCACTCACCGGTCGCCGTCTCGAGGTCGACCGGATCGCGACCCTCGCTGCACTCCCTCGTGAGTCAGCGATGGTCGTCGTCGGCGACCCTGGTTCCGGACGCAGCAGCGTCCTCGGCGCGGTCGCAGACCGCGTCGCCCTCCCCGTCGTGCGGGTCGGAGGCAACGGGAGCGAGTCCCGTTGGCCCCTGGCCGGCGTGACGTCCCTGTTCACCGCGCTCGACGACCCGCGCGCCTCGGCACACATCGCCCTGCTCCTGCAGGCGAACGCCGCACCGACCGCGGACACCACGGCACCCGGCGCCCCGCAGACCGCCAGCGGGACGGCCGGTTCCGGTCTCGCGGCAGCGCACGACTTCCTCGAGGCCGTGCAGACGCTGACCCTGCCGCCGACGCTCGTGCTCGTCGACGACCTCGACCTGATGGACGCCGAGAGCCAGGAGCTCATCGCGTTCCTCGCCGGTCGTCTCGCCGGGACCGCGCTGCGGCTCGTCGTGACGGTCCGTTCGGTCCCGGCCACCAGCCCGCTGGCGGCGCTGCCGACCCTGCGGCTCGAGCCGCTCGGTGCCGACGACGCCCTCGCGGCGGCACGCACGATGGCGCCGTCCGACGCGAACGACGGCGTCCTGACCGTCCTCGCCGAGGAGACCGGCGGCAACCCCGGTGCCCTGCGCGAGCAGCTGGACGTGCTCGGTCGCGACCAGCTGACGGGCACGGAGCCCGTCGTGCTGCCCCTGCGCCCGACCGCGACGGCCGAGGCGATCACCGCACGACGGATCGACGACGGTCTGCTCGGCACCGACGCGGGACGAGATCTGGACGTCCTCGCGCGGCTCGCCCTCGTGCCCGTCGCCCGCACGGCCGGCTGGGACCGCGACGCCCTCGACGAGCTGGCGGACGCCGGCCTCGTCACGGTGCGCGGGCAGACCGTGACCGTGCGCGACCCCCTGGTCCGCTCGGTCCTGTACTGGCGCATGCCCGCCCGGGCACGTCGGGCCGCGCACGCCGAGCTGGCCGCGGCGAGCGCCACCGCCGACCCGCGTGCCGCCGCGTGGCACCGCAGCTTCGTCGACGACGTCCCCGACGTCGTCGCCCTGCTCGACGCCGCGGCCGGGTACGTGTCGGACGGCGCCCCGCAGGCGGCCGTCGCCCTCGCCGAGCGTGCACTCCACGTCGGCTCGGGCAGCGAGCTGGAGCGGTCGGCACTGCTCCGGGTCGTCGAACTCCTGCTCGGCAACCGCCTGCTCGGTCTGGCCGCCCGGTACCTCGCCGCGATCGGACCGTTCCGGCACACCGAGGACGAGGTCCGTCGGCTCCGGCTGCTCTACTCCGTGCAGTACCTGCGCGGGGAGACCGTGCACGCCGACGAGCTGCTCGTCCCGGTGGGGCCGGACGCGGCCGAGGCGGGGGCCGTCGCCGGACTGCTCGCCATGGTGGCGAGCTTCCGCGCCGAGACGTGGGACCTCGACCAGGCACGTGACCTGCTCGCACGGGTCGACGCGCTCGACGTCCCGCTGTCGCCGCACACCGTCGAGATCGTCCGCGCCGTGGGCTGCTTCGTCGCGGCGCTCGACGGGACCCTCCCGCCGGACACCGAGCTGTACGACGGTCTGGCGACCGCCGAGCTGCTCGCGCTCTCGGACCCGGGCCTGCTCCTCGTGGCGCACGCCCTGAGCACCGCGGAGCGGTACCGCAGCGCCCGACGGGTGTTCGCGCTCGTCCTGGCCCGCAGCATGGAGACACGGGCCGTGTGGACCGAGGCGGCCCGGTACCTGACCGCCGAGAACGAGCTCCGGTCCGGCAACTACCGGCAGGCGCTCCGCGCGATCGACGCGTGGGAGGACGGCGCCGGGGCGGGACCCCGTCAACCGGCACCGTCCCGGGCGATCGCGGTGGCGTGGCGGCACTTCGCCGAGGGCCGTTCACAGGACGCGCTCGAGGTGATCGACCGCTGCCTGGCACTGCGCACGACGAACCTGCTCTGGGCGACCACCGCCCGGCTGCACGCGCTCCGCGGGCGGATCCTGCTGCTCGACGGCCGGGCCGAGGAGGCCGTGGTCGCCCTCGAGGCGGCCGACGCCATCGCCCGACCGCTGCGGAACCCGACCGTGCTGCGGCACCTCGGGGACCTCGTCGAGGCGAACGTCCGACTGGGCCGCACGGACGACGCGCGCGCCGTCACGGCGCGCCTCGCGGCGGACCACCACGCCCGCCCGTCCCGCTGGGGCGCGCTCGTGCTTGCCAGGAGCCTGGCGCTCGTGGCCGACGACGCCACGCGTGACACCGCCCGTCGACGTGCGCTCGAGCTGTTCCAGCCGCACGACTCGCCGTACGAGCGTGCTCGCACGTTCGCGGCGCTCGCGGCGATCGCCTCCGCCGCCGAGCGTCCCCGGCTGGGAGCGGCGGCGGCCGCGGCGTACGAGGCGGCCGGCCTGCGCCGTCCGCTCGTGACGCCGGCGCCGACGGCGGCGATGCCCGCCTCCGGTGCGCTGTCGTCGTTCCGCTCGGGTCCCGTCGCCTCCGCACAGGAGGCGGGTGCGCCGCGCAGCGCCCCGGACGCGTCCACGGTGCTCACCTCGCTGACCGCCGAGGAGCGTGCGGTCGTGCAGAAGGTCACCGAGGGGTTCCGCAACCGCGAGATCGCGTCGTCGCTGTTCATGTCGCAGCGCACGGTGGAGCTGCGGCTCACGCAGATCTACCGCAAGGTCGGTGCGCGCTCGCGCTCGCACCTGGTCGCGCTGCTCACCTGATCGGCGCGGGTCGCGGTGGACGCGACCACACGACGGAACGGGAGGCCCGGTACCAGCTGGTACCGGGCCTCCCGTTCCGTCGTCCCGCCCCGTCGACGACGTGGGTCGCCTTGCGGGAGTCCGCACCGGGTCCTGCCCGGTCGCACCGCGAGCGCGGTGAACCGCAAGAGGCGGTGGTCGCCGTTGTCAGGGCCGTGCCGTCCGCGGGACGCTTCTGGTGCACCGACCGCCGTGCCCTCCCCCGAGGGCAGGCCCGCGTACCCCGTCCGGTACCCGAACCGTCGACCCGTCGTCCGTCCTCGCCTGATCCGAGGACGGGCCCGGACCGCCCGACGGTCCCGGACGCGCGGCCGACCCGGCGGCGGTCGGTGCCGACCTCCGGCTCCACCAGGAGTCCCCTCCCTGCGAACGGACCCCAGATGTGCGGCATCATCGCGGTGCGCGTCACCGACGACGCGACGCCCTTCCTGCTCGACGGCCTCGAGCGGCTGGACCACCGCGGGCACGACTCGGTCGGTGTCGCGGTGCGGACCGCGTCGGGACGGATCGCGACGACGCGGACCCTGACCCGTGTCGGTGACCTGCGCACGCGGCTGGCCGGCCGGTCGGGCACCGTGCCTGCCTCCGACGCGTCGACCGGCGTCGGGATCGGGCACGTGCGGCGGGCGACGCACGGGCCGGTGCGCGAGGCGGACGCGCACCCGCACGCCGACTGCACCGGCCGGGTCAGCATCGTGCACGACGGCGTCGTCGACAACGCCCGGCGGCTGCGCACCGTGCTCGAGCGACAGGGGCACGTCTTCACCTCGGACGTCGACTCCGAGGTCATCGCCCACCTCGTCGAGCGGGCCCTCGTCGTGGACCCGGACCTCATGCTCGCCGTGCAGCTCGCCACCGCCCAGCTCGAGGGGTCGTGGGCGCTCGTCGTGCTGGACGCCCGGGACGGCCGGATGGTCGCGGCGGCGAACGGGTCGCCGCTCGTCGTGGGGCGGTCCGACCGCGGCGACTTCGCGGCGAGCGACGTCGGTGCGATCGCCGCCTGGTGCGAGACCTTCGTCCCGCTGCGCGACGGGGACGTGGTCGAGCTCGGCGAGGCGTGGGCGTGGTCCTCCGAGGGGATCGCCGTCCCGGTGCCGTTCCCGACGCCGTCCCCGTTCGCCGCCGTCACGCCGGACCGCGGCCACCACCCCGACCACATGGCGAAGGAGATCGCCGAGCAGCCCGCCGTCGCCCGCGACCTGCTCGCCCGCCTCCGGCACCGCACGGTCGACGGCAGCACCTGGGCCGGTCTCGGGCTGCCGGCCTTCCGGCGACTGGCGGTCGTCGCGTGCGGGACGTCCCTGCACGCCGGGCAGGTGGTCGCGGGCACGATCCGCACGCTCGGCGGGGTCCCGACCGACGTCGTCGTCGCGAGCGAGGCCGAGCAGGTGGTCCTCGGGCACGGCACCCTGGTCCTCGCGATCGACGGGTCGGGTGAGACCGCCGACGTCCTGCGGGCCCTCGACCAGCTCGACCCGCGGCACCCGGTCCTCGCGCTCACGGACGACGTGCACTCGTCCCTCGCCCGCCGCGCCGACGCCGTGCTCGACTGCCACACCGGGCCCGAGGTCGGCGTCGTCGCGACGAAGCGCTTCACCGCGCAGGTCGTGGTCGGCGTGACGACCGTGCTGTCCGCGCTGGTGGCCTCCGGACGCCTCGACACGGCCCGGGCGACCGCACTCGTCGAGGACCTCGCGGAGCTGCCCGACCGGATGAGCGCGGCCGCCGCCGTGGCCGCCGAGCGGATCCCGCTGCTCGCCGCCACCGTGCGGGACGCCCCGGGGTTCCTGCTCACCGGACGCGGCCCCGGCCTCCCGTACGCCGCCGAGGGCGCCCTGAAGCTCACCCAGCTGAGCGGCCGGTGGGCGGAGGCGCACCCGGCCGGCGACCTGCAGCACGGCCTGCTCGCACGCGTCGACGAGGGCACCCCGGTGCTGGTCGTCGACCACGGCGACCGACGCCTGCAGACCGCCGTCGCCCACGTGCGGGCGCACGGCGGGTTCGTCGTGACGATCGGCGGCGAGGACTCGGACGTCCCCGTCCTGTCCGCTCCGGGTGGTCTCACGACGACGGGACCGGCACGCCCGGGCGGGACGACCGGCCTGGCGTGGGGCCGCGACCTCGCGCCGTGGGGTCCGGTCGAGGCGGTCGTGCCGCTCCAGATGCTCGCCCGGGAGCTCGCGCTGCAGCACGGGTTCGAGGTCGACAAGCCGCGTCACGCGGCGGGGTCGGTGACGGTCCGATGGCCCGGCACAGCAACACCAACCGGGTGACGGTGGTGGTCGCCGTGACGACCGGGCTCGTCGTCGTCGCGACGCTCGTGCTCGTGGTCGTCTCGACGCTGTCCGGGGCCTGACCTGACCAGGGCCCGGAGCGGCCGCTCCGGTCCGCGCGGCGTCACGGTCGTCACGACCCGTCCAGCGCCGTCATCGGCAGGCCTGCCATCCTGGTGCCTTGACCTCCGCCACGCCCTCCCTCGTGTTCATCGCCGTCCTCGTCGGCGCAGTCCTGCCGTTCGTGCCGTTCGTCGGCCGGGTCGCCCGGATCGCGGCCACCATCGCCCACGAGGTCGGACACTGCGTCGTCGTCGTGCCGTTCGGCGGCCGCATCGACCGGATCGACCTGCACGCCGACGGCTCGGGTGAGGCCTGGGTCCGGCTCGGCCGGGTGCCCGGTGCCGTCCGGTGGCTCGTCCGCGTCCTGAACCTGTTCGCCGGCTACAGCGCACCGGTGTGGGCCGGCGTGCTGCTGCTCACCGGGGTCCTCGACGGGTCGCGGTGGCTGCCCGTGGCGGTGCTCGCCGTGATCGGGCTCGTGGCGCTCGCCTTCGTCCGCAACTGGTTCGGCCTGCTCGTCGTCGTCGGGTTCGACGCGCTCGCGCTCTGGGTGGCACTGCGCCCGTCCGAGGCCACCGTGCTCGTCGTCGCCGCCGTCGGGGCGCTCTTCGTCGTCGACGGTCTGCGCTCGGTCGTGCAGGTGGCGCGCTGGCTGCTGACCGGGGCCCGGGTGCAGACGGACTTCCACATCGCCGCCGCCGAGATGCGGGTGCCCGCGGTGGACTGGTTCGTGCTGTTCCTGGCGGGGAACACGCTGGCGGTGTGGCTCGCCCGGGAACCCCTGCTCGCGGTGTGGGACACGATCGCGGCCGGGCTGCGGGCGCTGGTCTGACCCGGCCCGCAGAGCGAGCAGGATGGGACCGTGCACGTCGACGTCGTCCTCACCGCCCTCGGGTCCAGCCACCATCCGCTCGCCGCGGACTTCGCCGACTTCGTGCGGACCCACGGCGACACGGCCCTCCGGCGTGACGGGCGGCCGGAGCACCTGACCGCGTCCTGCTTCGTGCTCTCCCCCGACCACCGGCAGGTCCTGCTCTGCCTGCACCGCAAGGGCGGGTTCTGGGTGCAGTTCGGCGGGCACCTCGAGCCGGACGACGTCGACCTCGCCGCAGCCGCCCGCCGCGAGACCCGCGAGGAGTCCGGGATCGCCGACCTCGAGCTGGTGGACACGGGCATCGCCGACCTCGACCGGCACGCGCTGCACGACGGGTTCGCCTGCGCGGCGCACCGTGACGTCGGGTTCGTGGCCGAGGTGGATCCGGCCGCCGCGACCGTCGTGAGCGACGAGAGCGACGACGTGCGCTGGTTCGCGGTCGACGCACTGCCGTCGCCGCTCGCCGACGGGTTCGCGGCGCGGCTCGCCGCCGTCCTCGCCGACCACACCGGCGACCGCGACCGCCTCGCCGGGCACCACGCCGCCCCGGCCACGTAACCGGAGGTCGCAGACACCCCGCAGCGCACGACGGCCTGCGAGAGTACCGGGACCACCACCAGCTCACGGAGGGACCCCATGGCGCACGAGCACGGCTTCGCCACCGAACAGGTGCACGGCGGCTTCCTGCCCGACACCGCACACGGCGCACGGGTCCCCGCGATCCACATGT
This sequence comes from Curtobacterium sp. MCBA15_012, assembly GCF_001864935.2. Classification (NCBI taxonomy): domain Bacteria; kingdom Bacillati; phylum Actinomycetota; class Actinomycetes; order Micrococcales; family Microbacteriaceae; genus Curtobacterium; species Curtobacterium sp. MCBA15_012. Next base: position 2,167,257 of record NZ_CP126267.1, read on the forward strand.
CGTCCGGGTTCCTGTTCGACGACTTCGAGCAGGCTCGGGACCGCTTCGCGGGCACGGACGACGGCTACACCTACACCCGCCTCGGCAACCCCACGAACGCCGACGTCGAGCGCCGCGTGGCCCTGCTCGAGGGCTGTCCCGAGGCGATCCTGGTCGGCAGCGGGCAGGCCGCCGCGACGATCGCGTTCCTCGGTGTCCTCCAGGCCGGCGACCACGTCGTCAGCGCCCGCAGCATCTACGAGGGCACCAAGGGGCTGCTCGTCCAGAACCTCGGCCGGCTCGGCATCGACGTCGACTTCGTGTCGGACCAGCGCGACCTCGACGAGTGGTCCCGTCTCGTCCGACCGAACACGAAGGCGTTCTTCGCCGAGACGATCCCGAACCCGAAGAACGACGTCCTCGACGTGACCGGCGTCGCGGACACCGCGCACCGCGCCGGCGTCCCGCTCATCGTCGACAACACGCTCGCGACCCCGTACCTCGTCCGCCCGGTCGAGCACGGCGCCGACATCGTGGTGCACTCGGCGTCGAAGTTCCTGTCCGGCCACGGCGCCGGGCTCGGCGGCCTGGTCGTCGACGGCGGCCGGTTCGACTGGGGCGCCGAGCCCGGCCGCTTCCCGCACCTCACGCAGCCGGAGCCGTCGCTCGGCGGCCAGAGCTACGTCGAGCGGTACGGCCGGCGCGCGTTCGTGGTCTTCGCCCGCGACGTCGTCGCCGCCCGCATCGGGGCATCGCCCTCCCCCTTCAACGCCTTCCTGCTCCGCCAGGGCATCGAGACGCTCAGCCTGCGCGTCGAACGGCACAGCGCGAACGCGCTGGCCGTCGCGTCCTTCCTGGAGGCACAGCCGGAGGTGACGAGCGTCGACCACGCGGGTCTCGCCTCCAGTCCGTACCACGACCTCGCCCAGCGCTACCTGCCCCGCGGAGCCGGCTCCGTCTTCGCCTTCACGCTCGCCGGCGGCGAGCCGGCGGCACGCGCCTTCACCGACGCCGTGCAGCTCATCAGCCGGATGACCCACCTCGGCGACGTCCGCACGCTCGTCCTGCACCCCGCGACCACCACGCACGCGGGCCGCACCGCGGCCGAGCGCGCGGACATGGGCATCGACGACGGCCTGCTCCGGCTGTCGGTCGGCATCGAGGACGTCGCCGACATCATCCGCGACGTCGAGCGCGGGCTCGCCGCGGTGCGCGCACTCGGTCAGGGCGCCGCGTCCGGCGGGGCCGTCACGTCGGCCGCCGGCGACGGCCGGGAGGCGCGTCCCGCGTCCGGCGGGGCCGTCACGTCGGTCCCGGGCGACGGCCGGGAGGCGCGTCCCGCCTCCGCGCCGGACGTCGCGGCGCTCGCGCACACCGTCCCGCAGGCGCACGTCCTGTCCGAGGACCTCTGACGATGGGCGCACTGCAGCACGTCGGGTACTTCTTCTCGCGCGGGTTCGGCCCGCAGGCATGGGGTCGTGCGGACTGGGACTGGGGCCACGACTGGACGAAGCCCGACCTGTACCAGCAGTCCGTGCGCGCGCTGGAGCAGGCCGGCCTCGACCTCGTCATCGCCGAGGACGCGATCTCGCTCGGCAACCCGGCGACCCTGGACCTGCGGATCCGCCAGGCGTACGGCGGCCCGAAGCACGACCCGCTCCTGCTCGCGCCGTACCTGTTCGCGGCGACGTCGCACATCGGGATCGTGCCGACCGTGAACGCGGGCATCACGCCGCCGTACCTGGCCGCCCGGCAGGCCGCCACGCTCGCGCACCTGTCCTCCGACCGGTTCGGACTGAACGTCGTCACCGACACCGGCAGCGCCCGGCACGTCGGCGCCGCCCCGCTGCCGCACGACGCCGCGTACGACCGCGCCGAGGAGTGGATCACCCTGCTGCGCCGGCTGTGGCACTCGTGGGGCGACGGGTACGTCGGGGACCGCTCCTCCTGGCACTTCGCGGACGGGGACGCACTCGACGCGTTCCACCACGAGGGCACGTACTTCACCGCCGACGGCCCGCTGAACGCGCTGCCGCTCGAGCGCGACCCCGTCGTGGTCTCCCCCGGCGGCTCGGGACGTGGACTCGGCTTCGCGGGCACGCACTCCGACGTGCAGCTCGCGCTCGCACCGCTGACGTCCGCTGCGGTCCGGGACTACCGGGCGCGTGTGCACGCCGCCGCGACCGAGGCCGGACGCCGTCCGGAGGACGTCCGGGTGCTGTTCGTCCTCAAGCCCGTCGTGGTGTCCTCGCCCGAGGAGGCCGACCGGCTCGTCGCCGTGTCCGCGCACCCGTCGGACGCCGAGCTCCGTGCGGCGGCGGTGGCCTGGTCGAGCGACTCCGAGACCGACCTGCTCGCGCTCGACCTCGACGCACCGATCCCGGACGGCACCTTCGGCGAGCACGTCTCCGCCGGCACGATCCGCGGGCTCCTCGGTGACACCCCGGACGCACCCCTGCGCGAGCTGCTCACGCGGAAGGCCCGGCTGGGGCGGATCAGCACGCGCGAGGGCTTCGTCGGGACCGCCGAGGAGTTCGCCGACTTCGTCGAGGGGCTCGGTACCGACGCCGACAACGACGGCGTGATCCTGTCGGGCGACCTGCACCCAGCACAGGTGTACCGGATGACGGGCGACCTCGTCCCCGCGCTCCGGCGCCGCGGCGTCCTGCGCAGCGAGTACGGCGACGGCGGGCTCCGGGCGAACCTGTTCGACTTCTGACGGCGCGAACGGCGAACGCCCCGGTGCCGTCCGTGGGGACGACGCCGGGGCGTTCGGTGGTGCCGGGCGACGGCAACAGCGTGACAGCGGATCGGACGGTCGGCAGGTGGTGGAGATGGGGGGAATCGAACCCCCGTCCATCGCTGCAGTTCGACGTCTTCTACGGGCGTATCCGGATGATGCGTTCTGCTCGGCCCCGTCCTTTGCTACCGGCTTCTAGGACGACGGGCCCAGTCTCAGTGCAAGTCCCACACGGCCCTGAGGCGCAACCGTGCAGCAAGTCCTCTGGATGACGCCGGAACTCAGGTTAGAAGACGATCACCTGGCCGACGGACTTCATGTGCTGGGCTGCTTACGCAGCGAGAGCGAAGTCAGTGCGCTTGGAATTGGCACTTGTTGTTTTCCACGGATCGTTCACGAGATGACCGTGGGTCCTCGGCCCGCTTCCCGTCGGCGCACAGGCAATGTCGAAACCGATCATCCCCGTACAGGCCGAACCGAGCGAGCCGCTGTCACGCTGTTGAGTTGCCAACGCTCCCGGAGGAGCGGTGCTCCCGGAGGAGCGGTGCTCCCGGAGGAGCGGTGCTCCCGGAGGAGCAGTCCCTCAGTCTAGACGACCGAGGGGTGGATTGTCACGGTCAGTCGCCGAGCCGGTTGCGCGAGCGCATCGCCCGCTCGGCCTCGCGCTTGTCGGTCTTCTCGCGCAGGGTCTGGCGCTTGTCGAACTCGCGCTTGCCCTTCGCGACCGCGATCTCGACCTTGGCGCGTCCGTCGTGGAAGTAGATCTGCAGCGGCACGAGCGTGTAGCCACCCTGTGCCGTCTTGTGCGAGATCTTCACGATCTGCTGCTTGTGCAGCAGGAGCTTCCGCTTGCGCCGGGGTGCGTGGTTGTTCCAGGTGCCCTCGGTGTACTCGGGGATGTGCACGGCGTCGAGCCACGCCTCGCCCTTGTCGATGAACGCGTAGCCGTCGACGAGCGAGGCACGACCCTCACGCAGGGACTTCACCTCGGTGCCGGACAGCACCATGCCCGCCTCGTACGTGTCCTCGATGAGGTAGTCGTGGCGCGCGCGACGATTGGTCGCCACGATCTTCTCGCCGCGTTCCTTCGCCATGGTGGTTCCCTCCGAACGGTCGCTGCCGGGGTGTCCCGACGGCACGACCGGTGCCGTGCTCTGCTCGCTGCCGGTGTGCAGCCCTACAGCCTAGTGAACACGGACGGGGCCGCGCACCTTCCTGGGCGTGTCCGCCCTGGCGCGTCGGTCCCGTCCGGGTGTCCGCAGGAGGATCAGACGCGCAGGTACCGTCGGATCGCGATGGACGCTGAGACCCCGGCGAGCAGGACACCGATGACGATGACCGCCGGGACGACCACGGCAGCGTCGCTCATGCCGATGAACGCCGTCCCGGAGAACCGTCGCGCCAGGTAGTTCCGCACGAAGAACCAGACGACCGCGGTGATCGCACCACCGGCGAGGACCGCCCCGATGGCCGCGGCGATCACCCCCTCGAGCACGAACGGTGTCTGGATGAACCGGTTCGACGCGCCGACCAGTCGCATGATCCCGAGTTCGCGGCGTCGACTGAACGCCGACAGCCGGATCGTCGTCGCGATGAGCAGCACCGCGGCGACGAGCATGAGCGAGGCGATGCCGATCGCGGTGTACGACGAGGCGTTGAGCAGGTTGAAGATCGGCTGCAGGTAGCCCCGCTGGTCGACCACGCTCTGCACGCCGGCGACCTTCGACAGGCTCTCGACGAGGACGTCGGCCTGCGACGGGTTCTTCAGGTTCACCCAGAAGGTCTCGTTGAGGTACTCCGGCTTGACGAACTCCGTGGCGGGCGAGTCCTTGAACTGCTGCTTGAACCGGGTGAACGCCTGGTCCTGGTCCTCGTAGTAGGTCTTCTCGATGTATGGCTTGAGCGTCGACGAGTCGAGCTGTGCCTGCACCTGTTCGCGCTGGTCGTCGGTCGCCTTGGCGCCCGTGCAGTTGCCCGTGGTGTCGGTGTCGGTGCAGAGGTAGACCGCCACCTGGGCCCGGTCGTACCAGTAGCCCTTCATCTGGTTGATCTGCATCTGCAGCAGGATCGCGGTGCCGACGAAGGTCAGTGAGATGAAGGTCACGAGGACGACCGACACGACCATCGACGCGTTGCGCCGCAGGCCCGAGCCGACCTCGGACATGACGAGCCCGAGCCTCATCGGATGAGTCCCGGGATCGTCTGGATGCCCGTGGTGTTCGACACCGCGGCGCTGCGCTGGACCGGGACCGCCTGGGTCTGGTACCCGCCCGACTGCTCGTCGCGCAGCACCGTGCCGTTCGACAGCTCGATGACCCGTCGCTGCATCTGGTTCACGATGCTGGCGTCGTGCGTCGCCATGAGCACGGTGGTGCCTCCCTGGTTGATGCGTTCGAGGAGCGCCATGATCCCGGCCGACGTGGTCGGGTCGAGGTTGCCGGTGGGCTCGTCGGCGAGCAGGACCGCCGGCTTGTTGACGACGGCGCGCGCGATCGCGACGCGCTGCTGCTCACCACCGGACAGCTCGTGCGGCATGCGCGTCGCCTTGCCGGCCAGGCCGACGAGCTTGAGCACGTCCGTCACGGCCTCGCTGATGAAGCCCTTGCTCTTGCCGATCACCTGCAGCGAGAACGCGACGTTGTCGAAGACGTTCTTGTTCGGCAGGAGACGGAAGTCCTGGAAGACGACGCCGAGGTTGCGCCGGAAGTACGGGACCTTGCGCGACGACAGGGCACCGAGCCGCTGGCCGAGCACGTGGATCTGCCCGCGCGAGGGCTTCTCCTCCTTGAGCACGAGGCGCAGGAAGCTGGACTTGCCGGAACCGGACGCGCCCACGAGGAAGACGAACTCCCCCTTGAGGATCTCGAGGGAGACGTCGTCGAGCGCCGGACTCGGGTTGCCCGAGTAGACCTTGGTGACCTGGTCGAATTTGATCATGACCGGATCAGGGTAGGTCGGCCGGACCGGAAGTCAACCGAGGCGCGCGGCTCAGCTCCCCCACGAGGACGCTCAGGAATCGCCGCCCTGCTTGCGCCAGCGGATGCCCGCGTTGATGAAGCCGTCGAGGTCGCCGTCGAAGACCGCGGACGGGTTGTTGACCTCGTGCTCGCTCCGGAGGTCCTTGACCATCTGGTACGGCGCCAGCACGTAGGAGCGGATCTGGTCGCCCCAGCTCGCCGTGATGTTGCCGGCGAGCTCCTTCTTCTTCGCGTTCTCCTCCTCCTTCTTCAGGAGCAGCAGGCGCGACTGCAGGACCCGCATGGCCGCGGCGCGGTTCTGGATCTGCGACTTCTCGTTCTGCATCGAGACGACGGTGCCGGTCGGGATGTGGGTCAGGCGGACCGCGGAGTCGGTCGTGTTGACCGACTGCCCACCGGGGCCGGAGGACCGGAAGACGTCGACCCGGATGTCGTTCTCGGGGATGTCGATGACCTCGGTCTCGGGCATGAGCGGGATGACCTCGACCGCGGCGAACGACGTCTGGCGCTTGCCGGCCGCGCCGAACGGCGACATCCGCACGAGGCGGTGCGTGCCGGCCTCGACGGACAGGGTGCCGAAGGCGTGCGGCGCGTCGACCTCGAACGTGGCCGACTTGATCCCGGCTTCCTCGGCGTAGGAGGTGTCCATCACGGTGGTCTTGTAGCCGTGCTGCTCGGCGTACCGGAGGTACATGCGCAGGAGCATCTCGGCGAAGTCGGCGGCGTCGACACCACCCGCCCCGGCACGGATCGTGATGACCGCCGGACGGTCGTCGTACTCGCCGTCGAGGAGGGTCTGCACCTCGAGGTCGCCCATGGTCTTCTGGATCGCCTTGAGCTCGGCCTGGGCCTCGACCGCGGACTCCTCGTCGTCGGCCTCGTTCGCCATCTCGACCAGGACCTCGAGGTCGTCGATGCGCTGCTCGGTGTCGGTGATCTTGCGCAGTGCCGCCTGGCGGTGGGACAGCGCACTCGTCACCTGCTGCGCGTGCTCGACGTCGTCCCACAGGTCGGGGGCGCCCGCCTGCTCGCTGAGTTCGGCGATCTCCTGCTGCAGGCGGTCGACGTCGACCACCGAGCGGATGTTGCCGAACGTCTCGCGGAGGGAGGAGAGCTGCTCGGAGAAGTCCAGTTCGACCATGGTGCCCGATCCTACCGGTGCGCACCGGCCCGGAGGCCCGCCCCACCTCCGCCTGTGGACTGGCGCCCGCTCCGCGGCGGCTGTGGAGGACGGAGGCCGCCTCCCGAGCGTGCGCGGCCGAGCAGCCGCGCACGGCGCGGCGGATCAGCGGCCGAGGAGCGGCGCGCGCGACGCCATCCCGGCAGCACCGGCCCGCGCGACCGCGTCCGGCAGCGCCGCGAGGAACGCGTCGACGTCGGCCTCGGTCGAGGTGTGCCCGAGCGTGATCCGCAGTGCCCCGCGCGCGTCCTGCTCGTCGAGGCCCATCGCGAGGAGCACGTGCGACGCCTCGGGCACGCCGGCCTGGCAGGCGGACCCGGTGGACACGGCGACCCCGGCGGCGTCGAGGAGGAACAGCAGCGAGTCGCCCTCGCACCCGGGGAACGTGAAGTGCGCGTTGCCCGGCAGCCGGTCCACCGGGTCGCCCATGAGCACCGCCGAGGGCACCGCAGCCACCACCCCGGCGACGAGTCGGTCCCGCAGCGCGGTGACGTCGGCGTGCGGGGTCCCCGCCGCGACGCCGAACGCGGCGGCCGACGGCGCGTCCTGCGTCCCGCTGCGCACCTGGCGCTGCTGGCCACCGCCGTGGATGAGCGGTTCGACGGTCGAGCCGCGGCCGAGCACGAGCGCCCCGATGCCGACCGGTCCCCCGACCTTGTGCGCGGAGACGCTCAGCGCGTCGAGGCCGGACGCGCGGAACGACACCGGGACCTGCCCGTAGGCGGCGACCGCGTCGCTGTGCACGGGCACGCCGGCGGCGTGCGCGAGCGCGACGATCCGGTCCACCGGCTGCAGGGTGCCCACCTCGTTGTTCGCCCACAGGAACGTGACCAGCGCGACGTCGTCGGCGGCGGCGAGTCGCGCCTCCAGGCCGGCGAGGTCGACGCGACCCTGCGCGTCCAACGGGACCACGTCGACGACCGCGCCCTCGTGTCGCTCGAGCCACTCGACGGTGTCGACCGTCGCGTGGTGCTCGCCGGCGGGGACGACGATGCGCGGACGGGGGCGGTCCTGCTGACGCGCCCAGTACATGCCCTTGACGGCGAGGTTGATGCTCTCGGTGCCGCCGGAGGTGAAGACGACCTCGACCGGCTCGGCGTCGAGCGAGCGGGCGACGGCCGCGCGGCCGTCCTCGAGCAGCATCTTCGCGCGCTGGCCCGCGCTGTGGATCGACGACGGGTTGCCGACGGTGCCGAGCGCGGCCGTGAAGGCGGCGAGCGCCTCGGGCAGCATCGGCGTGGTCGCGGCGTGGTCGAGGTAGACCGGCGCGCGGCCTGGCCGGTCTGGCCGGTCGGGCCGGTCGTTCTTCTCGGGCATCGGGCACCCCCTGGTCGAGCGGTTCCAGGATACCCGCGCGGCCTCGTACCCTGGGTGCCGTGCACGAGACCGCGACCGACGAGACCCCCGGCTTCCGCCTCGGCGACGACGGACCGCGGTTCTCGGTCCGGTCCGCCTCGGCGACCTCCGTCACCCTCGTGGTGCAGCGCACCGGTGGTGCGGAGCCGGTGCGCTTCGCGCTCGAGCGCGCCGGCGGCAGCGACCGGTGGTCCGCCCCGACGCCCGGCGTGGTGCCGGGCGACCGCTACCACCTGCTGGCGGACGGCCCGACCGCGCCGCGGCACGACTTCGACCCGCACCGGCCGCTGCTCGACCCGTACGCGCGCGGCATCGTCCCGGTGGACCCGACCGACGGGGTCGGCGGCACCGGGCAGCGCGCGGCGACCGCCCAGCGCTGGACGTCCGAGGTCGTCGACGACGCCTTCGACTGGGGCGGCGTCGTCAAGCCGGTCGTGCCGCTCGACCGGGTCGTCGTGTACGAGGCGAACGTGCGCACCCTCACCGCCGCGAACCCGCACGTCCCCGAACACCTGCGCGGGACCTACGCCGGGGTCGCGCACCCGAGCACGATCGCGCACCTGCACCGCATCGGGGTGACGACCCTCGAGCTGCTCCCCGTGCACGCCTTCGACACCGAGGGGTGGCTCCGTGCCGCCGGCCGCGAGAACGCCTGGGGCTACAACTCGCTCGGCTTCTTCGCCCCGCACGCCGCCCACGCCTCCGCCGACGCCCGGGCGGCCGGCGCCTCGGCGGTCCTGCGCGAGTTCAAGGGCATGGTCCGGCTGCTCCACGAGGCCGGGATCCAGGTCGTGCTCGACGTCGTCTACAACCACACCGCCGAGGAGGGCGTCGGCGGTCCGACCACGTCGCTCCGCGGGATCGACGGTCCGCGCCACTACCGGTGGACCGAGGACGGCAGCAGCCACCACGACACGACGGGCTGCGGCAACACCCTCGACACCTCGGTGGGCGCGACCGCCGACCTCGTGGTCGACAGCCTGCGGTACTGGGCGCGCGAGGTGCAGGTCGACGGCTTCCGCTTCGACCTGATGGCGGCGCTCGCCCGTGACGCGCAGCACGTCTTCGACGCGGACCACCCGCTGCTCGAACGGATCCGGCGGCACCCCGACCTGCAGGACGTGCTCGTCGTCGCCGAGCCGTGGGACGTCGGCCCGGACGGCTGGCGCACCGGTGCGTTCGGCGCGCGGACGAGCGAGTGGAACGACGGCTTCCGTGACACGGTCCGGCAGTTCTGGTTGGGCGACATCGCCGAGGAGCGCCGCAACGGTGCCCCGCGGGCGGGCATCGGCGCGCTCGCCGGGGTGCTCACGGGGTCCCGGCACCTGTTCGGCCCGGAGCGTGGTCCGCTCGCGAGCGTCAACTTCGTCACGGCGCACGACGGCTTCACCCTGCTCGACCTGGTGTCGCACGACCGCAAGCACAACGAGGCGAACGGCGAGGACGGCCGCGACGGCTCCGACGACAACCGCTCGTTCAACCACGGGATCGAGGGCGACACCGCCGACCGTGGCGTCCGCGCCGCCCGGGGCCGCTCGATGCGGAACCTCGTGGGCACCCTCATGCTCGCCGCGGGCGTGCCGATGCTCACGGCCGGCGACGACCGCAGCCGCACCCAGCACGGCAACAACAACGCGTACGTCGTCTCCGGTGACCTGACCCCCGTCGACTGGTCGGACGACGAGGACGCCGAGTCGATGACCGAGGTCGTCGCCGCACTGGCGCGTCTGCGTGCCGCGCACCCCGCGCTCCGTCCCACGCGGTTCGGGGTCGAGGGGCAGGAGACGCCCGGCGCGACCCGGATGTCCTGGTACGGCCCCGACGGTCGTCCGATGACCCCGGAGGGCTGGGACCAACCGATCCACCGTGCGGTGCAGTACTACGCCGAGTCGACGCCCGAGCACGAGCCGTCCGACCGGGTGCTCGTCGTGGTGCACGGCAGCGGACGGACCCGGGACCTGACGCTGCCGGTCCGCGAGGACGTCCTCGGGTACCGCCTCGCCTGGTCGAGCGAGAAGCACCGCGACCACGAGCGGCTGCGGCCGGCGGGACAGGTCTTCACCGCGTACGGGCCGGGCATCCACGTGTTCGAGGTCGCGTAGGGCGCACGTCCGCCCGGCTCGGGTCGGGCATCGGGCGCCCTGGTCCGGCCTGTCGGCCGGCGGCCGCCCAGGGGGCGGACGGGAGGCCCGTGGCGGGCCCGCCACGGGCCTCCCGTCCGCCCCCGTGGTCGCGTCCGCGCGCTTCCTCCACAGAGGGCGCGGCGCGCCCGGTCGTGCACAGAGCGCGTCTTCCGGGGAACGCCGGTCCGCCAGCCGGGTAGCGTCGGCTCCGTGGCCACTGCAGACCGACCCCGCCGACCGAAGATCGGGCGCATCCCGATCACCCAGCTCGCTCCGACGACCCCGAACGGGTTCCCGTCGAAGGCCTTCGACGGCGAGGTGATCACGTTCGGTGCGACCGTCTTCCGCGAGGGCCACGGCGTGATCGGTGCCGACCTGGTCCTCGAACGACCCGACGGCGGCACCCGCACCGTCCCGATGACGCTCGTCGCCGCCGGGACCGACCGGTACGAGGCGACCGTGCAGGTCGACCACACCGGGGTGTGGACGTGGCACGTCGAGTCCTACTCCGACGACTGGGCCACCTGGCTGCACGCCGCGCGGTTGAAGATCGCCGCGGGCGTCGACACCGAGGCGACGCTGCTCGACGGCGCAGCCCTGCTCGACCGCCTCGCCGCCGAGACCGACTCGACCGCGGCCGTCCGCGCCGCCGAGCAGGTGCGCGACACCGCCCTCGAGCCGACGGAACGCCTGGCGGCCGTCGACGACGCCCGGATCACCGGCGAGGTCGAGGACAGCCCCCTGACCTCGCTCCGCACGCACTCCCCCACCCAGCTGCTCGACGTCGAGCGCACCCGTGCGGGCGTCGGCGCCTGGTACGAGTTCTTCCCCCGCAGCGAGGGTGCCCGCAAGAACGCCGACGGCTCGTGGAAGAGCGGGGACTTCCGCACCGCGGCCCGTCGCCTGCCGGCGGTCGCCCGCATGGGCTTCGACGTCGTGTACCTCCCCCCGATCCACCCGATCGGCACGACCGCGCGCAAGGGACCGAACAACACCCTGACGCCGGGACCGAACGACCCGGGCAGCCCGTGGGCGATCGGGGCGCCCGAGGGGGGCCACGACGCGATCCACCCGGACCTCGGGACCGAGGACGACTTCCGCGACTTCGTCGAGACGGCGAAGAACACCGGCATGGAGGTCGCGCTCGACTTCGCGCTGCAGTGCTCCCCCGACCACCCCTGGGTCGAGCAGCACCCGGAGTGGTTCACGGTCCGGGCCGACGGCTCCATCGCGACCGCCGAGAACCCCCCGAAGCGCTACCAGGACATCTACCCGATCCAGTTCGACTCCGACCCCGAGGGGATCGTCGCCGAGGTGCTGCGCGTGCTGCGCCACTGGATGACCTTCGGCATCCGCATCTTCCGCGTGGACAACCCGCACACCAAGCCGCTGTGGTTCTGGGAGCGGGTCATCCGCGAGGTCCGCGACGAGCACCCCGACACGGTGTTCCTCGCCGAGGCGTTCACCCGCCCGGCGATGATGCGCGCCCTGGCCGAGGTCGGGTTCCAGCAGTCCTACTCGTACTTCACCTGGCGCAACACCAAGGAGGAGATCGAGGACTACTTCGACGAGCTCAGCCACGAGACGAGCGCCTACCTGCGCCCGAACCTCTTCGTGAACACGCCGGACATCCTCACCGAGTACCTGCAGTTCGGCGGTCGGGCGGGCTACAAGGTGCGCGCGGCCCTCGCGGCCACCGGGGCGCCGACCTGGGGCATGTACTCCGGCTACGAGCTCTTCGAGGACGTCGCCCGTCCCGGCTCCGAGGAGAACATCGACAACGAGAAGTACGAGTACAAGCCGCGCGACTTCGCCCTCGCCGAGGCCGAGGGGGCGAGCCTCGCGCCCTACGTGACGATGCTCAACCGCTTCCGTCAGGCGCACCCGGCACTGCGGCAGCTGCGCAACCTGCACGTGCACAGCGCCGAGGACCCGGCGATCGTCGTCTACTCGAAGCACCTGCCCGGCGAGTTCATCCGGTCCGGCCGTGCCGACACCGTGATCGTCGTGGCGAACGTCGACCCGCACTCCGCGCGCGAGACGACCGTGCACCTCGACCTGGCCGCCCTGGGCCTGCCGACCGAGCAGGCGTTCGACGTCCGCGACGTCGTCACCGGCCAGCGTTGGGTCTGGGGTTCGTCGAACTACGTCCGCCTGGACGCCTTCCAGGAGCCCGTGCACCTGCTCGTCGTGGAAGGACCGCACCGATGACCGACCGTGACCCGAAGGGGACCGAGCCGATGGGCGACGCCCGACCGACACCCGTCCCGCCGAGCCGTGGTCAGGGGCCGAGCGTCCCGCCCGTGCCGCCGCCCCCGCCGCCCGTGCCGCACACCGCGCCGTCCGCAGCAGCGCCGTCGGGCGCTGCCCCCTCCGGCGCAGCCGCGGGCGACGACGCGCCCCGGTACGAGCCGCGCGTCTCCGCCCCCGGTGAGGACCTGCCGGGCGCCCCGTCGACCCCTGGTGAGCGCCCCGACCGTGGCGTCGCCGAGTCCGCGACCCTCGGCGGCCGGGCGAGCGCGCCGGCGAGTGCGCCCACGCCCGACCCCGGGTCGGGCGGGTCCGCCACCACCGGACCGCAGCAGCCGTCGGGCACGCCCGCGTCGACCGCCACCTCGCCGGACGGGCCGCGCCCGGCGCCGGTCGAGGACTGGCTCCGCCAGCAGGTCGCCGAGGGTCGCTGGTCCCAGCCGCACGACGTGCTGGGCCCGCACCCGGTCGACGGCGGCACGAGCGTCCGGGTCGTCCGCCACCTGGCCTCGGCCGTGCGGATCGTCCGGCCGGACGGCGACGACGTCGAACTCACGCACGAGGGCGACGGCATGTGGGCAGGTGCCACCGCCGGCACGCTCGGACGCTACCGGGTCGAGGCCGACTACGACTTCGACGAGTCCACCGACGCCGACGACGCGACGTGGACCACGGACGACGCGTACCGCTTCGCGCCGACCATCGGCGAGCTCGACCTGCACCTCTTCGGCGAGGGCCGCGACGAGCAGCTCTGGCAGCACCTCGGCGCCCACGTCCGCACCGTCGACGGTGTGGACGGTGTCGCCTTCACCGTGTGGGCACCGCGCGCGACCGCGGTCCGGGTCATCGGCGACTTCGAGGGCTGGGAGGGCCGCACCACCGCGATGCGTCGCCTGGACGACCTCGGCGTCTGGGAGCTGTTCTGGCCGGGCGCGCTCGTCGGGCAGCGCTACAAGTTCCAGATCCTCACCGACTCCGGCTGGGTCGAGCGGGCGGACCCGTTCGCCCGCCGCACCGAGGTCCCGCCGCTGACCGCGTCGGTCATCACCGCCTCCGAGTACACGTGGTCGGAGGGTGACGCCGCGTGGATGGAACGACGTGCGCAGACCACGACCCACGACGCGCCGATGAGCGTGTACGAGGTGCACCTCGGTTCGTGGCGCCCCGGGCTGTCCTACCGCGAGGTCGCCGACCAGCTCATCGGGCACGTGCAGCACCTCGGGTTCACGCACATCGAGTTCCTGCCCCTCGCCGAGCACCCGTTCGGCGGGTCGTGGGGCTACCAGGTCACCGGGTACTACGCCCCGACCGCGCGCTTCGGCACGCCGGACGACCTGCGCTACCTCATCGACCGCCTGCACTCGGCGGGCATCGGCGTCATCATGGACTGGGTGCCCGGGCACTTCCCCAAGGACGAGTGGGCACTCGCGAAGTTCGACGGGTACGCACTGTTCGAGCACCCGGACCCCCGCCGCGGCGAGCAGCTCGACTGGGGCACGTACGTGTTCGACTTCGGGCAGCCGCAGGTCCGCAACTTCCTCGTGGCGAACGCCCTGTACTGGTTCGAGGAGTTCCACATCGACGGGCTCCGCGTCGACGCCGTGGCCTCGATGCTCTACCTCGACTACTCGCGGACCGACTGGCTGCCGAACATCCACGGCGGGCGCGAGAACCTCGAGGCGATCTCGTTCCTGCAGGAGACCAACGCCACCGCCTACAAGCGCTACCCTGGCATCGTGATGATCGCCGAGGAGAGCACCTCCTGGCCCGGCGTCACCCAGCCGACGAGCGCCGGCGGCCTCGGCTTCGGGCAGAAGTGGAACATGGGATGGATGCACGACTCGCTCCAGTACATCGAGCGTGACCCGGCCCACCGCGCGTACCACCACGACGAGATCACCTTCTCGCTCGTCTACGCGTTCAGCGAGCAGTTCACCCTGCCGATCAGCCACGACGAGGTCGTGCACGGCAAGGGTTCGCTCTACGGCAAGATGCCCGGCGACGAGTGGCAGAAGCTCGCGAACCTGCGCGCCTACCTCGCGTTCATGTGGGCGCACCCGGGCAAGCAGCTGCTGTTCATGGGCCAGGAGTTCGCCCAGCCGTCGGAGTGGTCCGAGGCGCGCGGGCTCGACTGGTGGCTCCTCGACGACCCGGGCCACCGTGGCGTCCAGGACCTCGTCGCCGCGCTGAACCGCGTGTACACGGACAGCCCGGCGCTGTGGACGCACGACTCCTCCCCCGAGGGGTTCGAGTGGATCGAGGGCGGCGACGCACCGCACTCGACGCTCGGGTTCCTGCGGAAGGACGGCGACGACCGGATCGCCGTGTTCGTGAACTTCTCGGGCGTGCCCGTCGAGCGGCGCTTCGGCCTGCCGAGCGCCGGCGAGTGGCACGAGGTCCTCAACACCGACGCCGTCGAGTACGGCGGCTCGGGTGTCGGCAACCTCGGGTCGGTCACCGCCGACGAGACGCCCTGGGCCGGCCGCCCGGCGTCGGCGCACCTGGTGGTGCCGCCGCTCGGTGCGGTCTGGTTGCGGCTGGCTGGCTGAGCCGGTCGCCCCTGGTGGGGCGAGGACGGACGGGAGGCGCGGTGCCGGTCGGTACCGCGCCTCCCGTCCGTCCGGAGGTCGCGTCCGGCGACTGCGCGCCGACGGGCCGAGTCCGGGAACACGAGACGCCCCCCGCTCCCGGGGGCGTCTCGTGTGTGCGCTCGGCCGATCAGTACAGGGCGCTCGCCAGACGCCGGCGTGCGGCGACGACCCGGGGGTCGTCGACCCCGACGAGCTCGAAGTACTCGACGAGCCGGAGTCGGAGGGCCTCGCGCTCGGCCCCGAACACCGTCGGCACCAGGTCGAGCAGGCGTCCGAAGGCGTCCTCGACGTGTCCGCCGCTGATGTCCAGGTCGGCGACCGCGAGCTGCGCCTCGACGTCCTGCGGTCCGGCGGCGGCTGCGCTCCGGACCTCGTCGGCCGACCGGCCCGCGAGACGGTCGAGCAGCGACACCTGCGCGAGGCCGGCCACGGCCATCTGGTCGTTCGGGTCCTGCGCGATCGCGGTCTTGTACTCCTGGACCGCCGCGGCGTAGTCACCACGCTCGATGGCGTCGTACGCGGCCTGGTGGTGCGGGGGCAGCGGCTCCGGCTCGGCGTCGCCCTGCGGCTCGGCTCCGCCCTCGACGGCGGACTGGCCGTCCACGCGCACGCGGCCCGTGACACCGTTCTGCTCGGCCGCCGCGACGACCTGCTCGAAGACGTCGCGCACCTGGGCCTCGGGCAGCGCGCCGACGAAGAGCCCGAGCGGACGGCCACCGATGACGGCGGCCACGGTCGGGATCGACTGCGCCTGGAAGGCCTGGACGAGCTGCGGGTTCGTGTCGGCGTCGACCTTGGCGAGCACGACGCGACCGTCGTACTCGGCCGTCAGCTGCTCGAGGACCGGGGAGAGCTGCTTGCACGGCCCGCACCACTCGGCCCAGATGTCGACGATGACCGGGACGACCGTGGAGAGTTCCACGATGTCCTGGAAGGTCTGGTCGGTGACGTCGAGGACGAGCGATGGGACCGTCGGCGTGCCCTGGTCGGAGTCGCTGCCCGGAGCCGACGGCGCGACGGGCTGCCCGGCGCCCGCGGGCGGCGTGCCCGGGGCGTTCTGGGCCGGGCGCTGCGCACGCTCGACGAGGGACGACAGGTCGACGGCTCCGCGGAGACCGGACGGGGTCGGGGGGACGTTGGTCATTGCACCTCACTCGCGGCGGTCAGGCCCTGCGTGAAGCCGAGCAGCACCACCTTGTCATCACTGCCCACGGGGGGCACGGAGAAGAGCAGCTGCACGCTGTAGGTCGCGCTGATGCCCTTCGTGCTGGAGTTCACACCGGACAGGGCCTGGACGGCGCCCTGGGTGTTCACCTCGGCGCCGGCGGCCGTCGGCGTGACCTTCTCGATCTCGTCGAGGTCGGCGGACACGAGCGCACCGGCTCCGTCGGTCGCGATCGCGATCGCGCTGTCGTCGGGGACCTCGGACGAGTACTCGATCTTCGCGGTGTCCGGCAGCCCTTCGGCCTTCTTGTCCTTGTACGCCTTGCCGATGGTCGAGCGCAGGCCGTCGCCCTCCGACTCGAACAGCGACGCGGAGTCGCTCTCGGAGTCCTTGGCGAGGACGTCGCCGTAGGCCTTCGCGATCTCGTCCGGCGCGATGCGGAGCAGCTTGGTGTCGCCGGCGAGCCGGGCGGCCCCGACCGACGTCGGCGCGAGGCTCGGGATCTGCGCCGCGGCCTCGAGCGACACGTCGTAGGCGACCTTGTAGTCGTCCCGCGCACTCGCCTGCACGAGCGTGAGCGCCTGCGGGGCCGTCTTCGCCTGGCAGTCCTCGGCCACGACGGTGAAGACCGTGCGTGGCCACGTGTCGGTCTGCTGGGGCAGGGCGACGCAGACCTCCTTCGCGGAGATCGCCGGGGGCGCCTCTGCCTTGTCGTCCTTGGCGCGGATCGCGTAGTTCGCCTTGCGGAGGTCGAGCGCCGCACCCGTGAACCGCGACTCGAGCATGCTCGCGTCCTTCGCGGCGTCGGCCTTCGCGGCGACGTCGGCCACACGCTCGACGATGCGGGAGATCTGCTGCTTCGACGCCGCGGTCGGGGCTGCCGCGGTCGCCGCGGTCGCCGAGGCGCTCGGGGTCGGCGTCGCCGCGCCACCGCCCTGCGGCCAGTAGTCCGACGAACAGCCGGCGAGGCCGAGCGCACCGACGAGCACGATCGGGACGACCAGGAACGGACGGCGTCCGCGTCGACTCGGCCTCGGCACCTGTGCACCGGCGGCAGCGGCACGGCGCGAGGCGCGCACGCGCGGCGGACGGGACCCACCGCTCCGACGACGCGGACCCCGGCCGCGGCGCTGGTGCAGGAACGCCCAGACGAGCAGGGCGAGCCCGCCGACCAGGAACAGGCCGCCGCCCACCAGGAGCGGTCCGACCGACGGCGTCGCGGTGTCCCGCGGCCAGGTCACGGACACGTCGGTGGGTGCCGCCGAGGACCCGTCGCCCAGGATCACGACGGAGACGTCGGACGGGAGCCGGACGGTGAACTGCCCGGCGCCCTGCCACTCCTGGTACCAGAGGTCGCTGCCCGACGGGTCCGGGACGGAGCGGGCGCTGCCGGTGGTCTTGCCGACGAGCCGGTCCTGCTCGGCGTCGAACCGCAGCGTGGTGTGCTTCGCGTCGCCGATCCAGGCCTGGACGTCACTCGTCCGGCCGTACGCCGCGAACACGTCGCCGGAGCCGGAGATGTTGATGCGCTGGTACCCGGGGTTCGCGTTGAGCGTGGACCCCGGGATCACCGTCACCGGGACCTCGGCCTTGCTGGTCGACTGCGCGACGAGCGACGCGGGTGGCGCGAAGACGGTGCGTTGGCCGACAGCGAGCCCGACGAGCAGCAGACCGATGACGAAACTGACGATCGCCAGGACGAATCGCACGGATCTTCTCCCTACCGCGCCGGGGTGGGGGATGTCGGCGCGCGAATCAGCGCCTCAGGATAGCGAGGCACGCTGGAAGTCGCATCCCCGTGGGGTCGTGACGGCGGCACGAGGCCCTGTGGAGGACTCAGGGTGGGGCGCCGGACCGCCGCTAGGATCGTCGCGGGCCAAGGGCTGGCCCTCCGCCGACCCCCAGGAGCGACACGTGGCGAACGACGAGGCCGAGTTCGGATCCGAGCTGCGCGGGTACCGCCGCGACGACGTCGACCGGGCCCTCAACGAGCTGCGTCGCGAGCTCATCAAGTCGAACAACGACCGGGCCGAGGCCGCCAAGGAGATCCGGCTGCTGCAGACCCGGGTCTCCGACCTGCAGAGCGAGCTGGACGAGGCGGGCACGCCGACGTACAGCGGACTCGGCACCCGGCTCGAGTCCACCCTCCGCGTCGCCGAGGAGCAGTCGACCCGCCTGATCAGCCAGGCGGACATCGACGCGCAGCGACTCCGTGCAGCGAGTCGCGCCGAGTCCGACCGTCTGCTGCGCGAGGCGCGCCAGGAGGCCTCCGAGACCCTGGAGGACGCCCGCAGCCGCGCCACCGACGAGCTGAGCCGCGCCCGCGCCGAGTCGGCCGACACCATCGAGCGCGCCCGCGCCGAGGCCGGACTGCTGACCCAGGACGCCCGAAACGAGGCAGCAGCCGTCCGCGGTGCCGCCGTGACCGAGGCGGCCGAGGTCCGCTCCGTCGCGATCCGTGAGACGAACGCCCTGCGGGCACGCGTCGAGCACGAGGTCGCCGAGCTCCGCGAGGCAGCGCAGCAGGACGCCGCCGACGCACGGACCGCCGCCGCCGCGCTCGACCGCGAGACCGAGCACCGCCGCAGCGTGTTCGAGGCCGAGCACACCCGCCGCACCGAGGACCTCGACCGCGAGGAGACCGATCGCCGCGCCGCACTCGAGCGCGAGGTCACCGAGGGCCGCGCCGCGTGGCAGCGTGAGCGCGACGAGCAGCAGCGCGAGCACGCCCTGGCGCTCGAGACCGGCCGCGCCGAGCTCGAGTCAGAGATCGCCCGTCGCCGCGCCGAGCTCGACGCCGAGGTCGGCGACCGTCGCCGAGTCCTCGACGAGGAACTCGCGGCCGCCCGGGCCGAGTGGGAGCGCGAGCTCGCCGGTGCCCGGACCGCGCTGGAGCAGGAGCTCGCAGCCGCCCGCGCACAGCTCCGCGTCGACGAGGAGCAGACCGCGGCCGAGAACGCCCGGCGTGTCCAGGAGACCACGGAGCGCATCGAGCGCGAGCTCGCGCAGCACGCCGAACGGATCGAGCGGGAGCGCGCCGAGGCCGACGCCGCGACCGAGCGGGCCGCCCGCGAACACGCCGACGAGCTCGCAGCCCGCCGGGAGCGCGAGCACACCGAGGTCGACGTCGAGATCGCCGAGCGCCGTCGCGCCGAACTCGCCGACCTCGAAGCCGAGCGCGCGGCACTCCAGCAGGAGGTCGACACGATGCGCGCCGTCCTCGCGAAGGAACGGGACGAGGTGCGTGCCGAGATCGCCCGCGAGCGCGAGGACGCCGCGACTGCGCTCGAGACGGAGATCGCCGCCCGACGCGACGACGCTGAGCAGGACTACCTGCAGAAGCACCGCGAGACGGTCGCCGAGACGCAGAAGTACCTCGACGAGGCCAACCTGCAGCTGTCCGAGGCCACCCGCCGCGCCGCCGAGGCGCGGGAGCGTGCGGAGCGCCTGCAGCAGGAGGCCGACGACCTCGAGCGCAGCAGCACCGCCGAGGCGCAGGAGCACGCCCGCACGATCATCAGCGACGCGCAGGCACGGGTGCACCGCATGGTGGCCGACGCCGAGGAGCGCACCGCCGCGATCGTCGCGGAGTCCGAGGATCGGCTCGCCGCGATCCGCACCGAACGCGACGCCGTGGCGGGCTACCTCGAGAACCTGCGTGGCGTGCTGACCCACGCGACCGGGCTCATGGCCGCGGTCGACCAGGACGACACCGGCGGCGCAGCCACCGACGACGACCACGACCACGACCACGACCACGACCACGACCACGACCACGACGCGGACGGTCGCTGACGCGCCACTGACGGACGCCGCTGCGCGGTGACCGGCCTGGAGGCGCACCACGCGCCTCCAGGCCGGCCCGCGTCCCGACGTGGTCCGCGGAGTCGTCGGGCAGCTGCCGTCGTCAGGCAGGTGCGGACGTCAGCGGGCGATGTCGTCGTCGACGTGCGTCGGCAGCGGCGCGCTGCCCGGCACGACGAGGTCGGCGACGGCGTCGAGCACCGTCCGCACGTACCGCTCCCCCACCCACAGGTGCTTCGCGCCCGCCACGGGGACCACGCGGACGTTCGGTGCGACGGCGAACCGGCGCACCGCCTCGTCCGGCTGCAGGAAGTCGTCGTGCTCGGGGACGAGGGCGACCACCGGGACGTCGACGGAGGCCCACCGGGCCAGCTCCGCGTCGGTGGTGCGGTGCAGCGGCGGCGAGAGCAGGACCACTCCGGCGACGTTCCCGGCCGCGACGTGTTCGAGCCCGTGCTTGAGCGCGACCTCGGTGCCGAACGACCACCCGACGAGCCACGGCGTCGGCAGCCCCCGGGCGACGACCTCGTGCACGGCCGCGCGGAGGTCGAAGCCCTCGGACTCCCCCTCGCCGAACGTGCCCTCGGAGGTGCCGCGGGGCGACGTCACGGACCGGAAGTTGAACCGGAGCACCGCGATGTCGGCGAGCTCGGGCAACCGGGCGGCGGCCTTCTTGAGCACGTGCGAGTCCATGAACCCCTGGGCGGTCGGCAGCGGGTGCAGGGTCACGAGCGTCCCACGGGCGGCTCGTCCGAGGGGCTCCGCGAGTTCGCCGACGAGGGTGAGGTGGTCGTCCGTGACGAGCTCGACGTCGGTGCGATGCGCCGGCAGTTCCGTCCCGGACCGGATCTCGGTGCTCATGCGATGCTCCAGCAGTGGTTGTGCCAGTGACGGCGTGACGCCAGGTCGGCTTCGTCGCCGAGGACGCCGTCGGCACGCCAGACGACGACGTGGGCGGTCCCGGGCAGGACCGTGCCGCCGCACCCGGGGCAGACGTACTCCTTCTGGGCGGAGGCAGCCGAGACGGGCTGGACGGTGAAGGTCCGACCGCGCCGGACCTCGGTCCGCTTCCACCCGGACATCAGGCGGTCGAGACCGACCTCGTCCTCAGGCTCGGGAACCGCACCGCGCGGACGCCGCGGTCGGTTGCTGCGCGGCACCCCCGGACCCGATCAGTACCAGTTGTAAGTTTGGCTGTGGCCCCAGGCGCCGCAGGGCGTGCCGTAGGAGTCAGAGATGTAGTTGAGACCCCAGGTGATCTGCGTTGCAGGGTTCGTCTGCCAGTCGGCGCCGGCCGTCGCCATCTTGCTGCCGGGGAGCGACTGCGGGATGCCGTAGGCACCGCTCGAGTTGTACGCGTTGACCCGCCAGCCCGACTCCCTGTTCCAGAGCGAGACGAGGCAGCTGAACTGGTCGGACCCCCACCCGCGGGCGGCAACCATCTGCTGGGCGATGGCCTGCGCGCTCCCCGGGTTCGGCGTGGCCGCCGCGGGTGCGACGACATTCGACGGCGTGATCTTCTGCTTTGCCGCCGCGGCGCTGTCGGCTGCGTCGACCGGCGGGGAGGAGACCTCCGGCGTCGGGACGGTGACCCCGTACTCGTCGCGCGACACGTCGAACGCGGCGTAGGTGCCGTGGGTCGTGTAATGCTGAGGGGCGACCGCGGCCTTGACGAGCACCGGTGCGGTGACCGCGGCCTGGGCGACGTCGGGCTGCATCGGGTTGAAGAGCGAGCCGCCGACGAACCCGAAGACCGCGAAGAAGGACAGCGCCGGGATCGTCGCGCGGGACCGCATGAACGACCCGACCGATCGCTTCGGCGCGGTCCGCGCCACGGTCGCCCGAGCGGACGGGGTGGCTCGACGCTGGGCGACGACGCGGTGGTCGACGACCGTGCGCGGGACGGAGCCGGCGGTCGCGGTGCGCTCCTTGCGAGCGGGTGCGCTCTCGGGTGCCGCCGGGATCGAGGCCGTCACGGCCTGCGGTGCCGTGTGGATGACCGCGTGCTCCGAGGTGCGGAGTCGGTCACGTGCCGCGCGGCGCTCACCGACGACCGGACGGTCGAGGTGGTCGCGGGTGCCGCGGTCTTCGCTGAGGTCTGCCGTGTGCCTGCCCATGAGTCCGTCCAGGATAACGGAATGGTCACGCGATGAGAAGCACCGCCTGCCAGCGCGTCGTCAGCGGACGGCGAGCATGACCTCGACGACGGCGTCGAGCAGTGCGTCGACCTGCGCTTCGCGGTAGCCGCCGTGCTTCGGGCGGAACACGACCGAGCGGACCTCGGTGAGGCTCAGCGGCTTGCCGTCGCGGAAGTACCCGGCCAGGCGCTGCGCGAACGCGTCGACGTCCTTCGGGTGGTAGCCGGTGCCGAGCGGGCTCGTGCGGGCGAACCGCTGTCGGTCCGGACGTTCGAGCCGGGCCACCACGTCCGAGGCCTTGGTGCGGGCTTCGGCGTACCACGCCTTCTTGCCGACGTCGGCGATCTCACGCTCGCGCTCCCGGGCGGCGAAGGCGTCCTCGAGGCGTTCGAGGGCGGCGTCGACGTGGGCCGTCGAGTACCCGCCCTTCTTCATCGAGAAGGCCGTCGCGCGGATCTTCGCTGCCTCGATGCCGGGAGCGGTGTCGGCGGCGGTGTACGCGCGTCGGGCGTCCTCGAGGAACCGATCGACCTCGTCGACGTCGTACCCGAGGGCTTTCCGGTCTGCGGTGGGGAAGGTGGTGGCCACGGGCGACATTCTGCCAGCACTCGACCATGGGGCTGGCTGGACGCGCCTCACGCCACCCTGTCAGTGCACGACGGCGACGCGACCACGGGGAGCGCGTGCGCGCGCGACCGAGGCCGTGCGGCAGCTCGTCAGTGCACGACGACGAGGAACAGCCCGTACGCGACCGCGGCCGACGGCAGGATGCTGTCGATCCGGTCGAGGAGTCCCCCGTGCCCGGGCAGGAAGGACGAGATGTCCTTGATCCCGAGGTCCCGCTTGATCATCGACTCGGTGAGGTCACCCAGCGTCGCCGACCCCGAGATGAGGACGCCGAGGACGATGCCGGTCCACCACGGCAGACCGAGCATGAGCCAGACGACCAGGATGCTCATGACGATGCTCGCCGCGACGGACCCCGCGAAGCCCTCCCAGGTCTTCTTCGGGCTGATCCGCGGTGCCATCGGGTGCTTGCCGAGGTTGAGCCCGGTCGCGTAGGCACCGGTGTCGACGGCCACGACGACGAGGATGAAGGCGATGACCCAGAGCTCGCCGCGGGGCTGCGCCGAGAGCAGGACGATGCAGGCGCCGAGCACCGTGATGTACGCCTGGACGAACAGCCCGTTCGTCAGGTCCCGCGCGACGTGCCCGGCCGGGGGCTTCTCACGTTCGACCGCGACCTCGACGAGCCGCCACACCACGATGAGCAGGATGCCGCCGAGCACCGCGAACAACGCCGCGACCTGACCGCCGAGGAACGCGGCCGGCACCATGCCGACCGCCGCCACGACGCTCGGGATGCGCGGGACGTCCCGGCCGGCGAAGCGCATCGCACTCGCGAGTTCGTACACGGCGACGCCGAGCAGGAACGCCGCGACGACCATGAACGACGGCTTCCACAGCAGGAGCGACCCGAGCATGACGACCGCGAACGCCAGGGCGATGGCGATCGCGGCCGGCAGGTTCCGCCCGGTCCGCGCCGTGAGTGCCTCGTTGCGCGCGCCGAACTCAGCCTTGCGCTGCCGGAGCTGCGCTTCGAAGTCGGCGCGCGCCGCGCGGGCACGGGCGTCGAAGTCCTGACGGAGCCCCTTCTTCGCGGACGGGCGCGGTTGCGTGGGGCGGTCGCCGCCCGGGTCGGGGAGACGCATCAGACCTCGAGGAGTTCGGCTTCCTTCTTCTTCAGCGCGTCGTCGATCTGGTCGACGTGCTTCTTCGTGAGCGACTCGAGGTCCTTGTCGCCGCGGGCGATCTCGTCGTCGGAGATCTCACCCTTCAGCGCGTCGAGGTCGTCCTTGGCACGACGACGGATGTTGCGGATGACGACCTTGTGGTCCTCGCCCTTGCCGCGCACGAGCTTCACGAACTCCTTGCGACGGTCCTGGGTGAGCTCCGGGATCGTCACGCGGACGATCTCGCCGTCGTTCGTCGGGCTCGCGCCGAGGTTCGGGAACGTCGCGATCGCGCGCTCGATCTCCTTCAGCGCCGACTTGTCGTACGGCGTGACGATGAGCGTGCGGGCCTCGGGCGTCTGCAGCGACGCCAGCTGCGCGAGCGGCGTCGGCGTGCCGTAGTAGTCGACCGGGATCTTCTGGAAGAGGGCGGCGTTGATGCGTCCGGTACGGACGGTCGCGAAGTCGTCCTTGGCGACGTCGACGGCCTTCGCCATCTTCTCGGTGGCTTCGGTCAGGACATCACTGATCACGGTGGTTCTCCTTCGGTACTGCTGTCGAGTCTAGTCAGCGGCCGGGGTCAGTTGCTGACCACCGTGCCGATCCGCTCCCCGCGGATCGCCGCCGCGACGTTGCCGGCGCCCTCCATGCCGAACACGTGCATCGGCATGCCGTTGTCCATGCAGAGCGAGAAGGCCGTGGCGTCGACGACCTTCAGCCCCTGCAGCAGGGCGTCCTGGTAGGTCACGTGGTCGAGCTTCTCGGCGCTCGTGTCCTTCTTCGGGTCGGCGGTGTAGACCCCGTCGACGCCGTTCTTCGCGACGAGCACCTCGTGCGCGTCGATCTCGAGCGCACGCTGTGCGGCCACGGTGTCGGTCGAGAAGTACGGCAGGCCCGCGCCGGCACCGAAGATGACGATGCGGCCCTTCTCGAGGTGCCGCTCGGCGCGCCGCGGGATGTACGGCTCCGCGACCTGGGTCATGCTGATCGCGGACTGCACGCGCGTGGCGGCCCCGGCCTGCTCGAGGAAGTCCTGCAGCGCGAGGGCGTTCATCACGGTCCCGAGCATGCCCATGTAGTCGGCACGGCCGCGGTCCATCCCGCGCTGCGACAGCTCGGCACCGCGGAAGAAGTTCCCGCCGCCGACCACGATCGCGACCTCGACGTCCTGGGCGGCCGCGGCGATCTCCTTCGCGATGGTGCCGATCACGTCCGGGTTCACCCCGAGCGACCCGGCTCCGAAGGCCTCCCCCGACAGCTTCAGCAGGACCCGGCGGCGTCCGGTCTTCTCGTTCGTCATGTGGCGCACCCTTCGTCGAATGTCTCGTGGGAATCTACCCGGCCGCAGCCGGTCCGGCGGAGGCGGGTCGCGCCTCCAGGCCGGGTGCGCGCCCCTCGGCGCGCGAAAACGGGGCCAGGAACCGGTTCTCGGTTCCTGACCCCGTCACGGGTTCGTTACGCGCCGACCTTGACGCGGGCGAAGCCCTGGATGGTGATGCCGGCGTTCTCGGCGGCCTTCGCGACGGACAGCTTGTTGTCCTTCGCGTAGTCCTGCTCGAGCAGCGCGACCTGCTTGCGGTAGGCGTTGAGGCGACCCTCGACGATCTTCGGGAGGGCGGCCTCCGGCTTGCCCTCCTCGCGCGTGATCGCCTCGACGGTCGCGCGCTCCTTCTCGATCGCCTCGGCCGGGATCTCGTCGCGGGTGAGGTACGTCGGGTTCGCGAACGCGACGTGCTGCGCGATCGAGCGGGCCTCGGCGGCGTCGGAGCCCGAGTAGGCGATGACGACGGCGATCTGCGGCGGCAGGTCCTGGCTGGTCTTGTGCAGGTAGACCTCGAAGGCGTCGCCCTCGACACGGGTGACCGTGCGGAGCGCGAGCTTCTCGCCCAGCGCGGCGGCGGCCTCGTCGATCGCCTCGGCGACCGTCTTGCCGTCGAGCGGCGCGGCGTTGCCGGCCTCGACGTCGGACGCGCCGGCGGCGGCGACCGCGGCGACGACCTTGTCGGCGAGGGTGGTGAACTTCTCGTTCTTCGCGACGAAGTCGGTCTCGCTGGCGAGCTCGACGACGGTGGCGGCGCCACCCTCGGTCGACGCCACGACGACGCCCTCGGAGGTCGCACGGTCGTCGCGCTTGGCGACGGCCTTCGCGCCCTTGATGCGGAGGAGCTCGACGGCCTTGTCGTAGTCGCCGTCGGCCTCGACGAGCGCGTTCTTGGCGTCCATCATGCCGGCCCCGAGGTCCTCACGGAGCTTCTTCACGTCAGCAAGGCTGTAGTTGGCCATTGGCTGGAGTCCTTTCTGGACTGGAGTTGTGGAGAGAGAAGGAGGGGGCGCCGAGCCGACCGGCCCGGCGCCCCCGGATGTCACTCGGCGGGGGTGGCTTCGGCGTTCTTGTCGGCCTCGGCGATCGGCTCGCCGATCTCCTTCGCGGCGACCTGCGCGTCGGCGTCGTTCTCCTCGACCGGGGTCTCGGCGACCGGCGCGGCGTCGGCTGCCGGAGCGGCCTGCTCGCCACCGAGGAGCTCCTGCTCCCACTCGGCGAGGGGCTCGGCCTCTTCCTCGTCGCCACCGTTGTGGCGGGTCTTCAGGCCCTCGGCCGCGGCGTCGGCGACGATGCGGGTGAGGAGGCCGACGGAGCGGATCGCGTCGTCGTTGCCCGGGATCGGGTACGTGATCTCGTCGGGGTCGCAGTTGGTGTCGAGGATGCCGATGACCGGGATCCCGAGCTTCTGCGCCTCGTCGACGGCGAGGTGCTCCTTCTTGGTGTCGACGATCCAGAGCGCGCTCGGGGTCCGCGTGAGGTTGCGGATACCACCGAGGGTCTTGTGGAGCTTGTCCAGCTCGCGCTTCTTGATGAGGAGCTCCTTCTTGGTGAAGCCCTTCGTCGTGTCGTCGAAGTCGATCTCCTCGAGCTCCTTCATGCGCGCGAGGCGCTTGGAGACCGTCTGGAAGTTCGTGAGCAGACCGCCGAGCCAACGCTGGTTGACGTACGGCTGGCCGACGCGGGTCGCCTGCTCGGCGATGGAGCCCTGGGCCTGCTTCTTGGTGCCCACGAAGAGGATCGTGCCACCGTGCGCGACCGTCTCCTTGACGAAGTCGTACGCGCGGTCGATGAAGGCCAGCGACTGCTGCAGGTCGATGATGTGGATGCCCGAGCGCTCGGCGAGGATGAAGCGCTTCACCTTCGGGTTCCACCGACGGGTCTGGTGTCCGAAGTGGACGCCGCTGTCGAGCAGCTGGCGGATGGTGACGACGGCCATGCCGTCCCTCCTTGTTCTCGGCGCACGGCTGTTGGGCCGTGAGCACGGTTGCGGTTGTTGTCGGTCCCGACCGGTGGTCGGGGCCCCTGGCGCCCTGTCCGCACGGCCGCCCGCTCGTGGGAGCGGGACCGGTGGCCGGTGGACGTGCCGTTGGATGAGCACAGTGGACGCGCGAAGTCAGCGCGCTGAGCGCGCTGCGGGAGTCATGCTAACAGACGGGAGGCCCGGATCACGCACGCCGATCGGCGTGGGTGATCCGGGCCTCCCGTCCGGCGACCGGCGTGGGTCAGGCCTTGGCGTCGACCGTGTCGCCCTCGGCCGTGATGCCCATCTCCTCGAGCGAGCGACCCTTCGTCTCCGGGATCTTGGCGATCACGAAGAACAGGGACACGAGCGCGAAGAGCGCGTAGATGCCGTAGGTCACCGTCAGGTTGAAGCCGGAGAGCACCGGGAACGTGATCGTGACCACGAAGTTCGCGATCCAGTTCGCGGCCGAGCCGACGCCGAGCGCCGTCGCACGGATGCGGTTCGGGAACATCTCGCCGAGCAGGACCCACATGAGCGGGCCCCAGGTCGCACCGAACGACACGACGAACAGGTTCGCGAAGACGAGGGCGATGATGCCCCACGGGCCGGGCAGTTGCGGTGCGCCGTCGACGATCGCGGCCTGCGAGAACGCGATCGCGACCATCGTGAGCGAGACGAACATGCCCGCGGAACCGGCGACGAGCAGCGGCTTGCGGCCGAGCTTGTCGACGCTGAAGATCGCGATGAAGGTGACGGCGACGTTGACGATCGAGGTGATCGTCGAGATGAGGAACGAGTCCTCCTCCTTGAACCCGACGGCCTGCCAGAGCGTCGTCGAGTAGTAGAAGATCACGTTGATGCCGACGAACTGCTGCAGGACGGCGAGGATGATGCCGACCCAGACGATCGGCTGCAGGCCGAAGCGGTTGCCCCGGATGGAGCCCTTCTTCTCCTTGGCCTCCTTCTCGATACCGTCCTGGATCTCCTCGAGGCTCGTGTTCACCGTGTCGCGCGGGACGATCTTGCCCATCACGTCACGGGCGTCCTCCTTGCGGCCCTTGGCGAGCAGGAAGCGCGGGGACTCCGGCAGCGTGATGGCCAGGACGCCGTAGACGACCGACGGGACGACGCCGACGAGGAACATCCAGCGCCACGCGGCGAGACCGAGCACCTGCTCCGACGCGCCACCGGCGGTGACGGCGAACAGCTGGTCGGACAGCAGCGCGGCGAAGATGCCGAGCGTGATCGCAAGCTGCTGGAACGATGCCAGGCGGCCGCGGATGGCCTTCGGGGAGACCTCGGAGATGTAGGCCGGCGCGATGACCGAGGCGGTGCCGATGCCGAGACCGCCGACGAGGCGCCAGACCACGAGGTCCCACGTCGCGAACGCGAAGGCGCTGCCGATCGAGGACACGAAGAAGAGCACGGCGGCCCAGAACATGACGCGCGTGCGACCCCAGCGGTCGGCGAGGCGACCGGCGAAGTAGGCGCCGAAGGCACAGCCGATCAGGGCCGAGGCGACGGCGAAGCCGCTCGCGGCCTCGGTCAGGCCGAACTCGCCCTTGATCGCGTCGACGGCTCCGTTGATGACGGAGGAGTCGAATCCGAAGAGGAAGCCGCCGACAGCCGCCGCGATGGCGAACAGGGTGACCTTCCCCTTGAACGCACGGTCCTCGCCGTGCTGGGTGGACGTGTTCGACACGATGCTCCAGGTTCTTGCCGCCGTGCTGGGTGGCGCACGGTGCCCCGGCGGTCGGCAGGTTCGCCGTCCGAGCGGCGTTGCGTGGTTCCGGAGCGACCCAGACTGTACCCCCACAGCGGGCCCGGGGCACAACCGGCCGTGCGCGGGTCGGCAGGACGCGCGTGTCCCGTCCTCCACAGGCCTGGAGGCGCGTCCCGCCGTCCACAGGTCGGCTCGCGTCGGTGCGGGGTGATGCACGCCGCTGCGACGCTCGGGGCATGCGTTCGTCAGGTCCCGTCGCACCGGTCCTCGGACTGGTCCTGGCGCTGGTCGCAGTGGTCCCTGCACCGGTCCCTGTCGCGGTCTCGGTACCGACCCCGGACCCGGTCCCGACCCCGGTCTCGGTCTCGGTCTCGGTCTCGCTCCTCGTCCCGGCCTCGGTCCCGGAGCCGGCCGCGGGTCGGGTCGTCGGTGACGCCGGGACCCGGTCGGAGGCACCCTGGGTGTGGCCGACGGGCGGCCGGGTCGTCGAGCGCGGGTGGGAGGCCCCCGCAGACGAGTACGCCGCGGGCCACCGGGGCATCGACGTCGACGCGGCGGTCGGGACGCAGACGGTCGCGGTCGCCGACGGGGTGGTCTCGTTCGCCGGACAGGTGGCCGGCCGAGGGGTCGTGTCGATCGACCACGGCGACGGGCTGGTGTCGACGCTCGACTCGGTCGCCCCGCTCGTCGCCGGCGGCGAGGTGGTCCGTCGGGGCGATCCGATCGGCACGGTCGCGGTGGGGCACTGCTCAGCCGAGGCGTCGTGCGTGCACCTCGGGGCACGGGTGGACGGTCGGTACATCGACCCGACGCCCTACCTGCCGGCGGCGGCGTGGCCGGTACTCCTGCCGGAGTCCGCGTGGCCGGGATGAGTCGGAGACGCGGGTCGGGCTGTGCCGCTCAGGCTCGCTGGTGTGTTCGCCAGGCTGGCTGGTGCGCCGTTCGTCAGACTCGCTGGCCCGCCGTTCGTCAGGCTCGCGGGTGCGCCGTGCGGTAGACCTCCCGCAGACGCGCTGACGACACGTGCGTGTAGATCTGCGTGGTACCGAGGCTCGCGTGCCCGAGCAGTTCCTGCACCGCCCGCAGGTCCGCTCCCCCGTCGAGCAGGTGCGTCGCCGCCGTGTGCCGGAAGGTGTGCGGTCCGCTCGGACCGTCCCCGGGCAGGTCGGCGAGGATCCGCGCGACGGTCCGGTGGACGCTCCGGACGCCGAGCCGTCCACCCCGGTCGCCGAGGAACAGTGCGTCGCCGGCGTTCTCGGACCGCGCGGCCAGGACGGGACGACCCCGGGCGGTCCACGCCTCGAGGGCGTCGTTCGCGGGCACCCCGAAGGGCACCACCCGCTCGCGACCGCCCTTGCCGAGCACCCGGACCGTCAGGCGGCTCCGGTCCACGGCACCGAGGTCGAGGCCGACCAGTTCGCTCACGCGGATCGCCGTCGCGTAGAGCAACTCGACGACCGCGAGGTCACGGAGCGCCCCGGGGTCGTCCGATGCCGCACGGACCGCAAGGCCGTCGAGGAGCCGCCGCACCTGGTCGGAGCCCACCACCCGTGGGAGGTGCGCCGCGCGCTTCGGGGCGCGGAGCCGCACACCGGCGTCGGTCGGCACCACGCCCGACTCGCTGGCCCAGCGGGTGAAGGCGCGCACCGACGAGGACCGCCGTGAGAGGGTCGACCGGGCCAGACCGCGCTGGTCGGCCTCCCACAGCCAGTCCCGCAGGAGCTCGAGTGTCACGTCCGAGGTCTGCCGTGCCCCGCGCTCGTGGGCGAAGGCGACGAGCTGGTCGAGGTCGTTCGCGTAGGCGCGGACCGTCTGCTCGCTGAGACCGCGGGCGTTCCGGACGTGCTCCAGGAACACCTCCACCGCGGCCACGAGCCGCCCGTCCGCCGTCCCGGTCACGTGCCCAGCGTAGGTCGCGCGGCCCGGTCACGCCCGCACCCACCCGGACGCGGTGTGCGTGGCGAGCCCCTGCAGTTCGGCGAGCGCGAGGGCGTCCGCGACCTCGGACGGCGACATGCCGCTCCGCACCACCACCTCGTGCTCCGGCAGGGGGCGCCGCGCGAGTGCATCGAGGACCCGGAGGACCTCGGCGTCGAGCCGCGCACCGACGAGCGGTGCTGCCCGACCGTCCCCGTCCACACCGTCGCCGGACGGTCGCCCGCGCGGCCCCGGCGTGTGCACCGCCCCTCCGCCGACGGCCCCGCCGCCCACCGCCGGCTCGACCACCGCCCGCACCGGGTCCTCCGGGCGGACCACGAGCTGTGCCCGCCCGTCGGCCACGAGCCGGTGGCAGCCGACCGACGCGGACGACGAGAACGCCCCCGGCACGGCGAACACCGGCCGTCCGAGCTGCCCGGCGTGGTGCGCGGTGTTCAACGCACCCGACCGTGCACCGGCCTCGACCACGACCGTCGCGTCGCCGAGGGCGGCGATGAGCCGGTTCCGCGCCAGGAACCGCCAGCGCGTCGGTCGCGTCCCCGGCGGCGACTCCGCGAGCACGGCGCCCTGCCTGCTGACGTTCCGCAACAGGTCGGCGTTGCCGGCGGGGTAGAGCTGGTCGATGCCGCCCGCGAGCACCGCGGTGGTGGGTGCACCGGCGGCGATCGACACCCGGTGGGCGACGGCGTCGATGCCGTACGCGCCACCGCTCACGACCGAGCAGCCGGCGTCGGCGGCGAGGGAGGTGATCTCCGCCGCGGCCTCGGCCCCCGCCACGGTGTTCGCCCGCGACCCGACGACGGACAGCGACGGTCGGACGACCTCCGGGCGACCGCGGGCCCAGAGCACGACCGGGGCGTGCACGTCGAGGTCGTCGACGCGCTCCGGCCACCCCGGACAGCCGGGCACCAGCAGCCGGGCGCCGACGGCGGCAGCGGCCGCGAGCGCGGCGGTCGGGTCGAGCACGGCGACCCGGGGCGCCCAGCGCTCGACCGCGGACGCCAGGGCATCGGCGTAGGCGACGGGGTCCTCCGACCCGGGGACCTGCGCGTCCAGCGCGAGCGCGAGCAGGTCGTCGCAGCCGTCCGACCCGTTCCCCGGACCCGCCTCGCAGCGGGCGCGCAGCGCGAGCAGCGAACGACCGGCACCGACGCCGGCGACGAGGCCCCCGGCGAGCCCGTCGCCCGGCTCGACGAGCGTCGACCACGCCACACGCGACGCCGCCTCGGCGAGGTCGACCTGGTCGAGCCCGCCGTCGAGCACGGCCCCGGCGAGGTCCAGCAGACCGCCCGCCTCGTTCACAGGGCGCTCCGGAGCGCCAGGGCCTGGCCGACGTGCACGTCCGACGGGCGCTCAGCGCCCTGCAGGTCGGTGAGCGTCCACGCGAGCCGCATCGTCCGGTCCCACCCGCGCATCGTCAGGGTCCCGAGGTCGAGCGCCCGGTCGAGCACGGCGGTCGCCCCGGGTTCCGAGTGGCCGGGCTGCCGCAACCACCCTCCGGACACCTCGGCGTTGCGCGACCACCCGGTCCCCTGCAGCCGCTCGGCCATCGCCGCGCGCGCCCGTTCGACGTCCGCGCGTGCCCGGGCCGTGGTCGGCGTCGAGCCGTCCCCGCTCCGGATCGTCGCCGTGGTCACGCGGGGCACCCGCACGCGGATGTCCATCCGGTCGAGCAGCGGCCCGGACATCCGCCCGAGGTAGCGCCGCACGGCCGCCGGTGAGCACTCGCACGGCAGGGTCCCCTGGCCCGCGTTGCCGCACGGGCAGGGGTTCGCCGCGAGCAGCACCTGGCACCGCGCGGGGAACTCCGCGGCGCCGACCGCTCGGTGCACGGTGACCGTGCCCGACTCGAGGGGCTGCCGCAGCGCGTCGAGCACCGCCCGCGGGAACTCCGGCGCCTCGTCCAGGAAGAGCACGCCACGGGTCGCCCGGGACACCGCCCCCGGTCGGACGGTGCCGCTCCCCCCGCCGATGAGCGACACCGCCGAGGCGGAGTGGTGCGGTGCCTCCCACGGCGGACGGGTGGTCCACGACGCCGCTCCGTGTCCGGCGACGGAGCGGACGGCGGCGACCTCGAGCGCCGCCTCGTCGTCGAGGTCCGGCAGGATCCCGTGCAGGCGCTCCGCGAGCATCGTCTTGCCGGCTCCCGGTGGTCCGAGCAGCAGCGCGTGGTGGCCACCCGCGGCAGCGGCCACCACGGCGCGGACGCCGGTCGGGTTGCCGACGACGTCCGCCAGTTCGGCGACCGGCAGCTGCTCGGTGGTGACGCTCGGGCTCGGGACGGGATCCACCTCGACGCTCGGCAGCGCGGCCCCCGCCGCGATCGCGGCCGCGCGGAGCGAGTCGACGCCGTGCACCGCGACGCCGCGCACGAACCGGGCCTCGTCGAGGTTCCCCGTCGGCAGGACGACCCGTTCGGCACCGGACTCCCGCGCCGCGAGCAGCATCGGCACGACCCCGGGGACCGGCCGCAGCCGACCGTCGAGGCCGAGCTCGCCGATGTAGACGATCCGTTCGTGCACGTCCGGCGCGACACCGGCCCCGGCGAGCACCGCCATCGCGATGGCCAGGTCGAACCCGGACCCGCGCTTCGGGATCGCCGCCGGGGTCAGGTTCACCGTGATCCGCCGCGCCGGCAGCGGCGCCCCGGCGTTCGCCGCGGCCGCCCGCACCCGTTCGCGTGCCTCGCCGAGGGACGTGTCCGGCAGTCCGATGATGCTGAACCCGGGCAGCTGGCTCGTGAGGTGGGCCTCGACCTCGATGCGGCGACCGCTCACCCCGAGCAGCGCGACGGCCGAGGCGCGCCCGATCCCGGTCACAGCAGACCCGCCACGTGCTCGATCCCGTGCCGTGGACCGTCCACGTGCACCGCCACGGCGTCGATGCGGACGGCCGGCGCGGAGACCTCCGGGTGCGCCGCCGACCAGCGCCCGACGAGCTTCCGGAGCCGCGCCGTCTTCGCCGGGGTGATCGCCTCGAACGGGTGCCCCGTCGACGTCCCGGCCCGCGTCTTCACCTCGACGAAGACGAGGGTGTCGCCGTGCCAGGCCACCACGTCGACCTCACCCGTGCGGCACCGCCAGTTGCGGTCGACCACCCGGAAGCCGTTCGCCTCCATCCACTCCACTGCGAGCCGCTCGCCCGTCGCTCCGAGCGCACCGCGGCGTCCTGTCGATCCGTCCATGTCGCCACCTCCTGCCGGAAGGATGACGCCGTCGGGGCGGAGTCGCGGGACACGCGGAATGCCCTGTGGACAGTGCCGACAATTCTCGGGCTTGTGGAGGAATGACGAAGCCCCGGGCGACCGATGGTCACCCGGGGCTCACACGCGCTCGCGACTAGTGCGCGGCTGCGTACGCTTCCTGCACCTGGGTCGAGATACGACCGCGGCTGGACACCTCGTACCCGTTCTCCTTCGCCCATTCCCGGATCTTCGCGAGCTCCTCGGAATTGCCGCGCTTGGGAGCGGACTTCGGCGTCGACGCGCCACCGGAACGACGACCGGAGACCTTGCGGGCCGCCGCGACGTAGTCGGAGATCGCCTCGCGGAACTTGTCGACGTTGTCGTCGGAGAGGTCGATCTCGTAGTGCGAACCGTCGAACGAGAACTCGACCGTGCGGCCTTGTCCGTCGGTGATGGGCGAATCGTCGAGATCGTCGACGAGCTGGACGGTGACCTTCTGTGCCATTGTCTGCTCCTGGTTGCGGGGACGGGTGTCCACGTCAGGTTAGCGGGAATGTCACCGGAATGCGCAGACCACTCCGCCGGATGACGCAGAAAGAATGCACGGGGAAAACGACGATCACTCGTCGAGCGCGAGTTCCTTCGGCAGCTCGAGTTCCCGCGAGGTGAGTTCCTCGACGTTCACGTCCTTGAACGTCAACACCCGGACGGACTTCACGAAACGGTCGGAACGGTAGACGTCCCACACCCAGACGTCGCTCATCGACAGTTCGAAGTAGAAGTCGTGCTCGGTGTCACGGCGGACGAGGTCGACCTCGTTCGCCAGGTAGAAACGCCGCTCGGTCTCGACCACGTAGCGGAACTGCGACACGACGTCGCGGTACTCCCGGTACAGGGCCAGTTCGACCTCACGGTCGTAGTCGTCGAATTCGTCGTCATCCATCGCGCACCCATTCTACGGCGACACGGACGCGTGCGTCGCGCCCGGACCTCCGGCGACACGGACGCGTGCGTCGCGCCCGGTCCCGCGGCGACACGGACGCGCGCGTCGCACCCGGACCTCCCGCGACACGGACCCGTGCGTCGCACCCGGTCCCGCGGCGACACGGACGCGCGCGTCGGCCCCGGTCAGCGACCGACCGCGTCGAGTTCCTCGAACCCGTCGAGCGCCACCGCCGACGCCTGGTGGAGCCAGCTGGTCCGGTGCAGCGCGTGCACCCCGACGGCACGGATGCCGTCGTAGTGCGCAGCCGACCCGTAGCCCTTGTTCGACGCCCACGCGTAGTGCGGAGCATCCGCGTGCGCGGCGGTCATCAGCGCGTCCCGCTCGACCTTCGCGACGACGGACGCCGCGGCGACGGAGGCGCAGTCCCGGTCGGCCTTGACCCGGACGACGACGTCGAGCGGCCGGCCGGCGGTGAGCGACGGCGGCACCGCACGCGTCAGCCAGTCGAACGACCCGTCCAGCACCACCACGGCTCCGTCGAGGGACAGCCCGTCGGCGACGAGGTCGGCGATCGCCGCCGCACCGGCCTGTCCGAGCGCGGGCACGATGCCCTGCCGGTCCACGACCTCCGCCGGTGCCATCCCGACCGCCGTGCGCGCCCAGCGACGGACGACGGGCACCAGCTCGGTGCGACGTGCGGCGCTGAGCAGCTTCGAGTCGGCGAGCCCCTGCGGGACGCGCCCGACGTCGAGCGTCACGGCGGCGACCCCGACGGCGACCGGCCCGGCGATCGCCCCGCGGCCGACCTCGTCCATGCCGAGCACCGTGACGCGGCCTTCCCCGAGCAGCCGCTTCTCGAACCGGAGCGACGGCCGGACGGCGGTCACCGGTCGCGCTCCTCCACGCCGGCGAAGACCTCGGGGTAGTCGTCCAGCCACGTCCAGCGGCTCGTCGGCCAGGAGATCACGAAGGCGCGCCCGGTGACGTCGGACAACGGCACGAAGCCCTTCGACGGGGTGTCGCCGTTGTAGCGGGAGTCCTTCGAGTCGAAGCGGTTGTCGCCCATGACCCAGATGGTGCCCTTCGGCACGGTGACCGAGAAGTCGGTGCCGGATGCGCGCGTCTCACCGAGCGGGAGCTTCAGGTACGGCTCCTTGATCGGGACGCCGTTCACGGACATCTGACCGAGGTCGTTGCAGCACGACACCTTGTCGCCGGGCAGCCCGATGACGCGCTTGATGAGGTGGTCGTCGCTGTCGCCGGTGCCGAGGCCCACCTGGGTCAGCAACCAGTCGATCGCCTTCGCGGGCTGCGTCGTCGGAGCGACACTCGGCACGTCGGCCCCGGCGAGCCAGCCACCCGGGTCCTTGAACACGACGACGTCGCCGCGCTTCAGTGCGACGGCATCCGGGACGAGCTCGTTGACGATCACCCGGTCGTTGATCTGGAGCGTGTTCTCCATCGACGCCGACGGGATGTAGAACGACCGGATCAGGAACGTCTTCACGAGGAACGACACCAGCAGCGCGGCGAGGAAGATGATGACGAGGTCACGGAGGAACGTCAGGACCCCGTTCGCCTTCTTGTCGGATCGCGGGCGGCGCCCCGGTTCCTGCGTCGTGTCCGTCATTCCTGCTCTCGTTCTCCGCGCTCACGTGGAGCGTTGCGACCGCGCCCGGATCGGACGCTCGACCACGCTCACCAGGAGCATGCGGTGCCCACCCCCGGGAACGGGTGCGGGAAAGGGTGAACCCCCCGCCGATGCACAACCGTACATGGACGAGGGGTTCGCAGCGTACCCGGCTCGCGGGCCTCACTGTGAAGGCGATCAGGCGTCGCGCTTCTCCTTGATCTTGCGGCGGGCTGCCTTGCCGCGGAGCTCGCGGAGGTAGTACAGCTTGGCGCGACGGACGTCACCGCGGGTGACGATCTCGATGTGGTCGATGATCGGCGAGTGCACCGGGAACCAGCGCTCGACGCCGACCTGGAAGCTGACCTTGCGGACCTTGAAGGTCTCGCCGATGCCGTGACCCTGACGGCCGATGACGACGCCCTGGAAGACCTGGATACGCGAACGCGTGCCTTCGACGATGTTGACGTGGACCTTGACGGTGTCCCCCGCGCGGAAGTCGGGGACGTCGGTACGCAGCGATGCTGCGTCGACGTTGTCGAGGAGCTGGCTCATGAGCGGTTCACTCTCTGCGGACGCACACGGGTCGCCGCGGATCGATGTTCGGAAAGATGGTGGTGTGCCCGGTGTCGGCGACTCCCCCGTGGCAGAGTCCAGCCAGGGCACAGCCACCCATCCTGCCACAGGTCCGGTGATCGCACCAACCAGGGCAGGATGGTGACCATGATCGAACTCCGCACCCCCGCCGAGCTGGACGGCCTGCGCGTGGCCGGCCGGTTCGTGGCCGACGTCCTCGACGAGCTGCTCACGACCGTCGACGTCGGCGTGAACCTGCTCGACCTCGACCGCGTCGCCGCGCGGATGATCGCCGAGCGGGGCGCCGTCAGCTGCTACGTCGACTACCACCCCTCGTTCGGCAACTCGCCGTTCGGCAAGAACCTGTGCACCTCGGTGAACGACGCCGCGCTGCACGGCCTCCCGCACGACCGCGTGCTCGTGGACGGGGACCTCGTGAGCCTCGACTTCGCCGCGAGCGTCGACGGCTGGGTCGCCGACTCCGCCGTCACCGTGCAGGTCGGCACGCCGCGCGACGAGGACCAGCGGCTCGTCGCGACCGTCGAGCAGGCCCTCGCGGCCGGCATCGACCAGTTCCGGCCGGGCAACAAGCTCGGCGACGTCTCGTACGCGATCGGCCGGGTCGCGAAGGACGCTGGCTTCGCCGTGAACACGCAGTTCGGCGGCCACGGCGTCGGTCGCACGATGCACGGCGACCCGCACGTCCCGAACGACGGGCGTCCCGGTCGCGGCCTGAAGCTCCGCCCGGGCCTCGTCGTCGCGGTCGAGCCCTGGCTCATGCAGGGCACCGACGAGCTCGTGCAGGACGCCGACGGCTGGACGCTCAGGAGCGTCGACGGCTCCCGGGCCGCGCACGTCGAGCACACCGTGGCCGTCACCGAGGCCGGACCGGAGGTCCTCACCCTCCGGCGCGCTCAGCGCGACGCTTCGAGCTGACGCGAGGGACGCGACAGACGCGACCGAGGCGGGACACGACGGACGCGGCAGACGCGGCGGACGACGGACGCACCACACGACGGACGGGAGGCGCGGTGCCGGCCGGCACCGCGCCTCCCGTCCGTCGTGTCGCGGGGACCGCGCCCTACGCGTCGGGCAGCAGGTCGGGCCGGACGCGACGCGTCCGCTCCACCTGCTGCTCGTGCCGCCAGGCGGCGACGCGCGCGTGGTGTCCGCTGAGCAGGACGTCCGGGACCGCGAGGTCGCGCCAGACCGCCGGCTTCGTGTACGAGGGGTACTCGAGCAGGCCGTCCTCGTGGGACTCCTCGACGAGCGACTCCGGGTTGCCGACCACGCCGGGGACGAGTCGACCGACGGCCTCGATCATGGCCATGGCCGCGACCTCGCCGCCGTTCAGGACGTAGTCGCCGAGCGAGAGCTCGACCACGGTCGCCCGCGTCGACGCCCACTCGAACACCCGGGCGTCGATGCCCTCGTACCGCCCGCAGGCGAACACGAGGTGCTCGTGCTCGGCGAGCGACCGGGCGATCGGCTGCCGGAAGGGCGTGCCGGCCGGCGTCGGGACCACGAGCGTGGAGGAACCGTCCTCGCGGAGGACCGACCCGAGGGCCTCGGCCCAGGGCTCGGGCTTCATCACCATGCCGGCGCCGCCGCCGTACGGGGTGTCGTCGACGGTCCGGTGCCGGTCGGTCGTCCAGTGCCGCAGGTCGTGCACGTGCACGTCGAGCAGCTTCTCCTGGCGGGCCTTGCCGAGCAGGGAGACGTCGAGCACGGAGAAGAACTCCGGGAAGATCGTGACGATGTCGATGCGCACGCGGTGCCTACGAGACCGTCTCGGGACGGGACGTGTCCTCCGGGTCCTCGAACAGACCGGTGGGCGGGGTCACCGTGACGGTGCCGGCGGCGATGTCGACCGCCGGGACGATCGCGGCCACGAAGGGCACGAGCACCTCGCCGCGGTCGGGGGTGTCGATCGCCAGCAGGTCCTGCGCCGGCAGGTGGTCGACGCGTGCGACGGTGCCGACCTCGACGCCGTCCCGCAGCACGCGGAGTCCGACGAGCTGGTGGTCGTACCAGGCGTCGTCCTCACCGGTGTCGGAGTCGGCGTCCTGCTCGATCCAGAGGATCGCGCGGGCGAGCGTCTCGGCACCGGTCCGGTCCTCGACACCCTCGAAGAAGGCGACCGGGTGACCGTTGTACCAGCGGAGTTCGTCCAGCGTGAGGGTCTTGCCTGCCCACGGGGACTCCGCCGGGACCTGGAGCGTGAAGACCGCTCCGGGGGTGAACCGACGGTCCGGGTCGTCGGTGTAGAGCTCGAGCTTGATGCCGCCCTTGAGCCCGTGCGCCTTCGTGATCCGCCCCACCCGGAGCTGGGTCGTCTCGCTGGGAATGGTCGTCTCCCTAGGAATCGGAGTCGACCACGTCGACGCGCACCCGCTTGCCGTCGGCCAGCGCCGAGACGAGGGTGCGGAGCGCCTTCGCGGTGCGACCGGCACGACCGATCACGCGGCCGAGGTCCTCGGGGTGCACACGCACCTCGAGGACCTCGCCCCGCGCGGAGGTGGAGCTGGCGACGCGCACGTCGTCCGGGTGATCGACGATCCCCTTGACGAGGTGCGTCAGCGCGGATTCGAGCAAGGAATCAGGCCTCGGTCGTCTCGGCGGCGTCGTCGGCCGGAGCGGCGGCGGGTGCCGTCTTCTCCGACTTCGGCTTGAGGACGGCCTTCTTGGCGGTGTCCGCGACGAAGGCCTGCTTCGGCTCGGCGACCTTGACGGTGGACTCGGTGTTGCCCTCGCCCTTGAACTTGCCCCAGTCGCCGGTGAGCTTGAGGAGCGCCGCGACCTGCTCGGTCGGCTGTGCGCCGACGCCGAGCCAGTAGAGCGCACGCTCGGACTCGATCTTGATGACCGAGGGCTCCTCGGTCGGGTGGTACTGACCGATCTCCTCGATCACACGACCGTCGCGCTTGGTGCGCGAGTCGGCGACGACGATGCGGTAGTAGGGCGCACGGATCTTACCGAGGCGCTTGAGACGGATCTTGACAGCCACAATTACTCCTGTTGCGTGATGTTGTGGTTGAACCGGAACCGCGGGCGTGGGGGCACGCGCGGTGGAAGCTCGAGGGAAGTCGCGACCTGCTGGATAGAGGGTCGAGCAGACGCGATTCGACCGTTCATTCTTGCAGGTTTCCGCGCGAGAAGCGAGCCGCGACCCGCCGGGGACGTCAGGGCGCGAGCCGCCGGACCGCCTCGAGCGCCTCGCTCGTCGCCCGGACCGCGTCGACCCCGCTGGCGTCGCGGGCCCCGCCGACGACGGCGACCGGCACGCCGGCAGCCCGGAGGTTCGCCACCAGCCCGTCGGGTCCGGTCTCCTCCGCCCCGGGGGCGCGTTCCTGTCCGGCGCACACCACGACGTGGTCGGCCGGGACGGCGCGCTCGACGCCCGCCTCGTCGAGGATCCACAGCGTGCCCGGTTCGATCCGCAGGTACGCGCGGACCCCGGCGACGAGGTGCACACCCGCGTCCCGCAGGCGCCCGACGGCCACCCAGCGGGAGGTGATGCCGATCCCCTGGCCGATCTTGCCGGCGCGCCGGAGCACGGTGACCTCGGGGCCGGGCCGCGTGACCCGGTCGGCCGCGGGCAGCCGCTGCGGTACGTCGCCGAGGACGTCCCGGGCGACGTCGACGTCCCAGCGCTCGGCGAACTCCGCGGCGCGGACGACCTCGTCGGGCGACTCGACGAGGAACGCCGCCGTGTCCACGCCGATCCCGCCGCCGCCGACGATCGCGACGGTCCCCGCCGGCACGCCCTCGCGGAGGGCCTGCTCGTAGGAGACGACGTGCGGCAGGTCCGCGCCCGGCACGTCGAGCGGTCGCGGGACGACGCCGAGGGCCAGCAGCACCGCGTCGCTCCCGGCCAGGTCGGCGACGGCGGCGCGACGCCCGAGGTGCACCGTGGCACCGCGGTCCGCGAGTTCGGCGACGGCCGCCCGCACGGTCGCCGCGTAGTCCTCCTTGCCGGGGATCGCGGCGGCGAGGGCGAACTGGCCGCCGAGCGACGCGTCGGCCTCCCACAGCGTCACGGTGTGGCCGCGTCGTGCGGCGTCGACCGCGGCGGCCAGGCCGGCCGGTCCCCCGCCGACGACGTCGACCCGCAGCGCCCGACGCGTGGGTCGGGCCGGGAACGCGAGCTCGCGCGCGGCGCGCGGGTTGACCAGGCAGGACACCGGGGCACCGACGATCGACCGGTCGAGGCAGGCCTGGTTGCAGCCGATGCAGGTGTTCACGAG
The DNA here is from genome assembly GCF_001864935.2 of Curtobacterium sp. MCBA15_012. Lineage (NCBI taxonomy): Bacteria > Bacillati > Actinomycetota > Actinomycetes > Micrococcales > Microbacteriaceae > Curtobacterium > Curtobacterium sp. MCBA15_012. Next base: position 2,208,825 of record NZ_CP126267.1, read on the forward strand.
GTCGAACCTGCCGCCGAGCGACCGCGCGACGATGTCCGGGTCGGCGAGGAACGGGCGGGCGAGGGCAACCGCGTCGACGAGGCCGTCGCGGAGCACCGTCTCGCCGTCGCGGAGGTCGGTCATCCGGTTCGACGCGATCACGCGGACGTCCGGGTGGTCGGAGGTCCGGACGACGCGGGCGATGCGCTCCGCGTAGGACACCCAGGCCCCGTGCGGCACCGAGGCCTGCACGGTGGGCGTGCGGGACTCGTGCCAGCCGATGCCCACCGAGACGCCGTCGAGCCCGAGCGGCAGCAGGTCCCGGACGAGCGCGTCGACCTCGTCGTCGGTCGTCGACCCGGGCATGAGGTCCGCGCCGGAGAGCCGGATCGTCACCGCGAGGTCGGGCACCGCGGCCCGGACGGCACGGACGACCTCGACCGCGAAGCGCCGACGGCGTTCCGGGGTGCCGCCCCACTCGTCCTCGCGGTGGTTCGTCAGCGGCGACTGGAACTGGTTCACGAGGTAGCCCTCGGACGCCATGATCTCGACGCCGTCGAAGCCGATGTCCCGGGCGGACCGAGCGGCGGCGGCGAAGTCCTCGATCGTCGACCGGACCTCGTCCCCGGTGAGCTCCTCGGGGACGACCCCGCGCGCGGCGGCCCACGGCAGGGCGGACGGCGCGACCGCCCGCTGGGGTCGGCCGTGCCGGTCGGTCACGCCCTGCACGAGCGCGTACCGACCCGCGTGGAACAGCTGCGCGAGCACGGTGCCGCCCTCGTCGTGCACGGCGTCGACGGCGACCCGGAAGCGCTCGTCGGCGCCGTCCGCCCCGAACACCGCGAAGTCGGGGCCGCCGCGGGCCTCGTCGCTCACCGCGATGCCCCCGGTCACGATGCACGCGACCCCGCCTGCCGCGCGCTCCCGGTAGAAGGCCGCCATCGCTGCTCCGCCGTCGTCCCGCACCTCGAGTCCGGTGTGCATCGACCCCATCACGACGCGGTTCGACAGGTGCAGGGGGCCGAGGGTCCAGGGCGACGACAGGACCGCGAGGTCCGGCTGGGCGACGGTGCTCATGCCCCTACTCTGCCGGACGCCGCTCCCGGGCCGGTGTTCCTTGTGCCGACCCTCCAACATCACGGGCAGGATGGCCGCATGGACATCCGTTTCACCGAGTCCCGCCCGTCGACCATCGGCGTCGAGTGGGAGCTCCCGCTGGTCGACCGGGACACCGGCGACCTCGCTCCCCGGGCACCCGCCGTGATCGCCGCGGTGCAGGAGCGCCTCGGGGACCACGACCGGGTGACCGAGGAACTCCTCACCAACACCGTCGAGGTCGTCACGGGTGTCCACGAGACCGTCGGGGGTGCCACGAGCGAGCTCGCGGGCATCATCGGCGAGGTCGTCGACGCCGCGGAGCCGCTCGACGCGCAGGTGATGTGCTCCGGCACGCACCCCTTCGCGGTCTGGGACCAGCAGGAGATCACGGCTGACAGCGAGCACTACACGACGCTCATCGACCGGACCCGCTGGTGGGGTCGCCAGATGCTCATCTGGGGTGTCCACGTGCACGTCGGCATCGACGACCGCGACAAGGCCGTGCCGATCATGAACGCGATGCTCGCCTACGTCCCGCACCTGCAGGCGTTCACCGCGTCGAGCCCGTTCTGGGGCGGGACCGACACCGGGTACGCCTCGAACCGTGCGCTCATGTTCCAGCAGCTGCCGACCGGTGGCCTGCCGCCGTCGATCGAGGAGTGGTCGGGCTTCGAGACCGTGGTCGACGACCTGACGAAGACCGGCGTGATCGACGGGTTCAAGGACCTGCGATGGGACATCCGGCCCTCGCCGGGCTGGGGCACGCTCGAGAACCGCGTCTCCGACGGCATCTCGACCCTGCACGAGGTCGGTGCGGTGACCGCGTTCGTGCAGTGCCTCGTCACGGCCCTGTCCGACCGGCTCGATCGCGGCGAGACCCTGCCGTCGATGCAGCCGTGGTTCATCCGCGAGAACAAGTGGCGCGCCGCCCGCTACGGCATGGACGCCGAGATCATCACGAACGCGGCGGGCGACGAACGCCTCGTCACCGACGAGGTGCACGACCTCGTGCAGCGCCTCGACCCGATCGCCGAACGGCTCGGCTGCCAGCAGGAGCTGCACCACCTCGACACGATGATCGCGGATGGCGCCTCGTACCAGCGGCAGCTCCAGGTCGCGCAGGAGCACGGCGGCGACCTGCGCGCGGTCGTCCGCCACCTGGTCACCGAGCTGCGCGACTCGCTCTAGACGCCACCACCTGTCGGACGGGAGGCGCGGTGCCGGCCGACACCGCGCCTCCCGTCCGGTGGGACGCGCGCTCCGTGACGGCGCCGCTCGACCAGGCCGGGTCCCGGTCAGCGCAGCGCCGGACGGGACCGCGCTGGATCGGGACGGCACCCGGCCGGCGCCGCCCGCAGGCGACGCCGATCCCGGGTCAGCCCTCGATCGGGACCGAGACCGGCGCGCCGGCGCCGAAGCGGACGAGCACGTGGTCCGCGTCGGCCGGGACGCCCTGCAGGGTCACGGCCCGGAGGAGGCCGTTGTACCCGACGAGGGCGTCGGCGAGGTGCGTCCCGTCGGCCAGCGTGATCGACGCGCGGCCCTCGAACCCGGCGGCGTCGAAGCGTGCGGTGCCCGTCGCGCCGCGGACGACGCGGGCGTGGGCACCGTCGGCGACGTTCGCGCCGGTGTCCCCGAGCACGCCCTCGGTGCGGACGCGGTCGAAGCGGGAGCGGTACGCGTCGATGATCACGGGGAAGTCGAACGACGAGCTCAGCTGCGTCGGGATCCGCGCGACGCCGTGCTCGTCGGCACGACCGGTCGCCGAGAGGCCGCCGTCGGCCGTGACGTGGACCTCGAGGCCGGGCGCGGTCTGCACGACCGCGACCCACTTGCCGCCCTGGTCCTCGGCGCCGCGGATGACGGGGGTGCCGTCGGACGGGCCGCCCTCGTCGCCGCCGCCGTTGTCGCCACCGCCGTTGTCACCACCACCGTTGTCACCGCCGCCGTTGTCACCGCCGCCGTTGTCACCACCGCCGGGCGTCGGGGTGAAGCCCCCGTCCACCGGCCCCGGGGCCGGGACGGCCACGATCGGCTCCGGCTCGACCGAGCCACCCTCGCGCGCCGGGACCGTGGTGGTGACCGACGGCGACGAGACGTTCGGGCGCCCGACGTGCGCGACCCGCACCGAGACCTCGCGCTCGGCGAGCTCGGCGGGCAGGTCCACGCTGAACGTGCCGTCCGGGCGGACCACGGCCGTCCACTGGTCGTCCCCGAGGGACACCTCGGCGAAGAGCCGGCTCCCGGTCGGCTTCGCGTCGATCGAGCCGTCGAGCTGGAAACCCGTGGCCGTCTCGTGCACGCCGGCGACCGCCGGGGCGTCACGGAGCAGGACGATCGCCTGGAACTTCGTCGAGGCGATCTGCTCGTCGCCGCGGAACGCACGTGCCTCGAACGGCCCGGCCGGCACCGACGAGAAGTCGATCGTCGACGCGACGTCGCCCGTGCTCGACGGTTCGCGGAGGTCGAGCAGCGTCGTGCCGGTCGCGGTGTCGACGACCTCGAACCGGTCGAACGCGGGTCCGTGCGCCGCGAAGTCCACCGCGGAGGCGCCCACCGAGTACAGCGGGAGGCCGGCCGCGAGCCCCGAGGAGTGGCCGCCGACCGAGGTCACGGTGAGCGGCAGCTGCACCCCGTCCTCGCCGACCGTCAGCTCGACGCGACGTGCGTACGACGTGGTGCCGCCGTCGTACTCGAAGTAGACACCGAGCGTCTGTCCGGCGTACCGAGCGGGCACCTGCAGCCGGAACGTGCCGTCCGCCGCGACGTTCGTCGAACCGAGCTGCGGGTTGTCGCGGACGGCCGCGCGGAAGCGGTTGCCGGGGTTCTCGAAGAGCGTGTGCCCGGCGATCGTGAAGGCGCCGTCGGCGGCGCGCTCCACGCGGTCGATCACGGGCGGCTCGGCACGGTACGTGACCCGGAGCTCGGTGGACGCGACGACCTCGCCGTCGCGGTACGCCTTCGCGACGAGCTGCGGGCCGGGGATCGTCGACAGGTCGAGGGCGCAGCGCGCGGCCCCGGTCGACGACGGTTCGTCGATGCTGCAGACACGCTCGCCCCCGTAGCGGACGACGACCTCGAACCGGTCGAACGCCGGGCCCTCGGCGACGAGTTCCGGGTGCGTCGAGTACACCGTGAAGGAGGCCGAGCTGTCCGACTCGCTCTCCTTGCCCTCCACGGTCTGGATCCGGAGCCCGTCGGCGTGCGGCGCCGAGGACGCGGCGAGCCCGAAGGACGCGCCGGGCGCAGCGAGTGCGGCGGACGGACCGGAGATGATCGCGGTACCGACGATCGTGGCGGCACCGAGCACCGCACAGAGACGGCGGGTGTTGCGCTTCATGGAGTTCCTCTCGTTCACGCGGATTGCGTGCGATCAGCGAACACCATGTGATCTGACAGTATTTTGCATGCCATTGCTACCGGTCGGGAGACGGACGGGAGGCCCGTGGCGGTCTCGCCACGGGCCTCCCGTCCGTGCTGTCGTCGCGTCGGCGACGCGGGTTCAGCGACCGAGGAACTTCTGCAGGCTCGCGAGTTCTTCCTCGGTGGGGGCCTTGCCGCCCTTGGCACCGCCGAAGCCGAAGCCGGAACCGCTCGGGGCCTGCTGCTGCGGCTGTGCCGGAGCACCCGACGCCAGCGCGGCGCGCTTGGCGGGGTTGCCCACCTTCTTCTTCTTCGCGCCGCCGGCGGGCTGCTTCTTCTTGCCGCCGTGCATCCCGGGGATCGGGCCCATGCCGGGCATCTGCGGCACGCCACCGCGGGCGACCGTCTTCATCATCTTCGCGGCCTGCTCGAAGCGGTTCACGAGGGCGTTGACCTCGGTCACGGTCGTGCCGGAACCGCGGGCGATGCGGAGACGACGGGAGCCGTTGAGCAGCTTCGGCAGCTGGCGCTCCTGCTTCGTCATCGACTGGATGATCGCCTCGGTGCGGACGATCTCGCTCTCGTCGAAGTTGTCGAGCGCCTCGCGCATGCCCTTGGCGCCCGGGAGCATCCCGAGCATGCCCTTGATCGAGCCGGCCTTGCGGAGCTGCTGCATCTGCCCGAGGAAGTCGTCGAGCGTGAACGAGTCGCTCGCGATCTTCTCGGCGACCTTGCGGGCTTCTTCTTCGTCGAAGGCACCCTGCGCCTGCTCAATGAGCGAGAGGATGTCGCCGAGGTCGAGGATGCGGCTCGCCATGCGGTCCGGGTGGAACGGCTCGAAGTCGTCGAGGCCCTCACCCGTGGACGCGAACATGATCGGCCGGCCGGTGACGCTCGCCACCGACAGGGCCGCACCACCGCGGGCGTCGCCGTCGAGCTTCGACAGCACGACGCCGGTGAAGTCCACGCCCTCCTGGAAGGCGCGCGCGGTGTTCACGGCGTCCTGACCGATCATCGCGTCGATGACGAACAGGACCTCGTCGGGGTCGACGGCCTTGCGGATGTTCGCGGCCTGCTTCATGAGCTCGGCATCGACGCCGAGTCGTCCGGCGGTGTCCACGATGACGGTGTCGTACTGCTGGTCGACCGCGGCCTTGATCGCGTTCTTCGCGACCTTGACCGGGTCACCGACACCGTTGCCGGGCTCCGGGGCGAAGACGTGGACGCCGGCCTGCTCGCCGACGACCTGGAGCTGCTGCACGGCGTTCGGGCGCTGGAGGTCCGCCGCGACGAGCATCGGCGTGTGGCCGTCCTTCTTGAGCCACTTGCCGAGCTTGCCCGCGAGGGTCGTCTTGCCGGCACCCTGCAGGCCCGCGAGCATGATGACCGTCGGCGGCCGCTTGGCGAACTCGAGCCGCCGCTGCTGCCCACCGAGGATGCCCACGAGTTCCTCGTTGACGATCTGGACGACCTGCTGCGCCGGGTTGAGCGCCTTGTTCACCTCGTCGGAGAGCGCGCGCTCGCGGACGGCCGCGGTGAAGGACTTGACGACCTCGAGCGCGACGTCGGCGTCGAGCAGCGCCCGCCGGATCTCGCGGACAGTGCCGTCGACGTCGGACGGGGTCAGCCGACCCTTGCTCCGCAGGTTGCGGAAGGTCTCGGTCAGCCGGTCGGAAAGAGAGCCGAATTGCGCCATGATCCGTCGAGTCTACAAGCCCGGGCCGGGCAGCCCGCCGCTCCCCGCTCCGGCCCGTGCGCGACGCCCCGGCAGCGGTTGTTGGACGGAGTCCAGGAACTGCCGTAGCGTGCTCCCCGTGGTGGACCTCGAGATCATCCGGTGGCCAGGACTCCTCGACTACGAGGAGGGCGTCGCCCTGCAGCACGCCTACCGTGCCGACGTCGTCGCAGGGCGCTCGCCCGGCGTCGTCGTGCTGTGCGAGCACCCGTCCGTGTACACCGCGGGTCGCCGGACCGAGCCGTCCGACCTGCCGACCGACGGCTCCCCCGTCGTCGAGGTCGACCGCGGCGGCCGCATCACCTGGCACGGTCCGGGGCAGCTCGTCGCCTACCCGATCGTCCGGCTCGCCGAGCCGCTCGACGTCGTCGCCTGGGTCCGCGACCTCGAGCAGGTCGTGCTCGACACGGCGGCCTCGCTCGGACTCGCGGCCGAGCGCGTCCCCGGGCGGAGCGGGGTGTGGCTCCCCCGGTCCGGCGACGACGGCACCGGGTCCGGCGCTCGCGGCGTCCCCCGCAGCCGCACGCTCGACAAGGTCGGCGCGATCGGACTGCACGTCGCCGAGCAGGTCTCGAGCCACGGCATCGCGATCAACTGCGACAACGACCTCGCGCCCTACGCGGCGATCGTCCCGTGCGGCATCGCCGACGCCGGGGTCACGACGCTGAGCCGCGCCACGGGTCGGCACGTGAGCGTCGACGAGGTCGCGGCCGACGTCGGCCACCGGATCGAACGGGCGGTCGAGGGCATGCGCACCGGCGACCGGATCAGCACCACCAGCACCACCAGCACCAGCACCGATGCCACCCGACAGGAGATCACCGCATGACACTCGCCCCCGAGGGCCGCCGGATGCTCCGCGTCGAGGCCCGGAACGCCGAGACCCCGATCGAGACCAAGCCCGCGTGGATCAAGACCCGGGCGGTGCAGGGCCCGGCGTTCCGCGAGCTCTCCGGCCTGGTCCGCGACAAGCAGCTGCACACCGTCTGCCAGGAGGCCGGCTGCCCGAACGTCTTCGAGTGCTGGGAGGACCGCGAGGCCACCTTCCTGATCGGCGGGTCCCAGTGCACGCGACGGTGCGACTTCTGCCAGATCGACACGGGCAAGCCCGAGCCGCTCGACCGCGACGAGCCCCGCCGGGTCGCGGACTCCGTCGCCGAGATGGGCCTGCGGTACGCCACGGTGACCGGGGTCGCCCGCGACGACCTCGAGGACGGCGGTGCCTGGCTCTACGCGGAGACCATCCGCGCGATCCACGAGCACTCCCCCGGCACCGGCGTCGAGATCCTCGTCCCCGACTTCTCCGGCCGGCCCGACCAGCTCGGGCAGGTGTTCGACGCCCGCCCCGAGGTCTTCGCGCACAACGTCGAGACCGTGCCGCGGATCTTCAAGCGCATCCGACCGGCCTTCCGCTTCGACCGGTCGCTCGACGTCATCACGCAGGGGCACGACGCGGGGCTCGTGACGAAGTCGAACCTCATCCTCGGCATGGGCGAGGAGCGCGCCGAGGTCGAGGACGCCCTCCAGCAGCTCCACGACGCCGGGACGGACATCATCACGCTGACCCAGTACCTCCGGCCGTCGCCCCGACACCTGCCGGTTGCGCGGTGGGTGCGGCCGGACGAGTTCGTCGAGCTCCGCGAGGTGGCCGAGCGGATCGGGTTCGCCGGCGTCCTGGCCGGACCCCTGGTCCGGTCGTCCTACCGCGCTGGCCGACTGTGGGCGCGGGCGACCGTCGCGCGCGGCGGCACGGTGCCGCCGCACCTGGCCCACCTGCTCGACGCATCGCCGGGTCGCCAGGCCGTGTAGGCGACGGACACGACCGGACGACGCAACGGGAGGCGCGGTGCCAGCTGGCACCGCGCCTCCCGTTGCGTCGTGGTGGGGCGTCGCGACTACGCGCGACCCCGGATGCTCCGCAGCAGCCAGCCGATGACGGACAGCAGGATGAGGACGATGCCGATCCAGAGCAGGAACTTGAGGGCACCGACGAAGATGCCGCTGAAGAGCAGGACGAGGCCGACGACGATCGCGATGATCAGCAGAGCGGGCATGGGGGTGACTCCTTGGTCTCACGGGGCAGTACGGCGGCGACGGTACACGTGTCGCACAGCCGATGCCCAGGCGATCGTCAGTCGGCCGTACCCCGGTCGGAGCCCGGTTCCGGCAGCGCGCTAGCCGACGAGGTTCTGCACGAACACGTGCGGCGTGAAGCCCGTGAGGTCGTTGATGCCCTCGCCCTGCCCGATGAGCTTGATCGGGATGCCGGTCTTCTCCTGCACGCTGAGGACGAAACCGGCCTTCGCGGAGCCGTCGAGCTTCGTGATGACGAGCCCGGTGACACCGGCGCCCTCGATGAACGCCTGCGCCTGCGCGAGGCCGTTCTGCCCCGTCGTGGCGTCGAGGACGAGCAGGACCTCGGCGATCTCGGCCTGCTTCTCGACCACGCGCTTGATCTTGGTCAGCTCGTCCATCAGCCCGGCCTTGGTGTGCAGTCGGCCGGCGGTGTCGATCACGACGATCTCGGTGCCGTCGTGGATGGCCTTCTCGACGGTCTGGTACGCCACCGACGCCGGGTCCTGCCCGGGCTGGACGGGGCGGACGACGTCGACGCCGGCGCGCTGGGCCCACGTCGCGACCTGCTCGACCGCGGCGGCGCGGAACGTGTCCGCGGCGCCGACGAGCACCGTGCGGTCGTACGTCTTGAGGAACTTGGCGAACTTGCCGATCGTCGTGGTCTTGCCGACACCGTTCACCCCGACCACGAGCACGACCGCGGGGCGGTTGCTCAGCTTGAGGGTGGTGTCGAGCTTCGAGAGGCGCTCCTCGAGCACCTCGCGGAGCATGCGCTGGAGGTCCGCCGGGTCGGTCGTGCCGTACCGGTCGACGCGGGCGTGCAGGTCCTCGATGACCTCGTCCGCGATGTCGGGGCCGAAGTCCGCACCGATGAGCGCGGTCTCGAGGTCGTCCCACGTGGTCTCGTCGATGGTCTTCCGCTGGAACAGACCGCGGAGCCGGGAGGACAGGGACCAGGAACTCGCCATGTTCCCAGCTTAGGCCGCGGCGGACGTGCCGGTCGCCCGCTACGCTCGTCGTGAGAAGGGGAGTATTCCTCTCGCGGTGTGCCCGTCAGTACGGTCTGGGACGATCCAGGCCCGGGGCACCGGTCTCCTGCACGGCCCGTCGGATCCCGGCGGCACGGTCAGGCGGCGGAAGAGACCTTCAGGCTTCGGCGTACCCACTCCTCGTGGTGCGCCCCTCCCTGAAGGAACTCTGTTGGACGTCCCCCTGTACGTATGGCTCATCACCCTCGCGGGCATCCTCGCGCTGCTGGTGTTCGACTTCTACTCGCACGTGCGCACGCCGCACGTCCCGCACATCAAGGAGTCCGCCTTCTGGTCGGCGTTCTACGTCGGCCTGGCGATCCTGTTCGGTGTCGGCATCCTCGTGTTCGGCGGCGGGCAGGCCGGCGGTGAGTACTTCGCCGGCTGGTTGACCGAGAAGGCCCTGTCGGTCGACAACCTGTTCGTCTTCCTCATCATCATGACGACCTTCGCGGTGCCGAAGGAGTTCCAGCAGAAGGTGCTGCTGGTCGGCGTCGCGATCGCCCTCGTCGCCCGCGGTGTCTTCATCGCCCTCGGCGTCACGATCATCGAGAACTTCTCGTGGGTGTTCTACCTGTTCGGCGCCCTGCTGTTCTGGCTCGCCTGGTCGCAGGCCCGCAGCAGCGGCGAGCACGACGCGTCCGAGGGCGACTCCCGCCTGATCCGGGTCCTCCGTCGCATCATCCCCACGTCGAAGGACTACGACGGCGACCGCCTCACCACCCGCGTCGACGGCAAGCGCCTGTTCACCCCGATGCTGCTCGTCATGGTCGCCATCGGCCTGACCGACGTGCTGTTCGCCCTCGACTCGATCCCCGCGATCTTCGGTCTCACGCAGGACGCGTTCATCGTGTTCACCGCGAACGCGTTCTCGCTCCTCGGTCTCCGCCAGCTGTACTTCCTCATCGCGGGACTGCTCGAGCGGCTCATCTACCTCGGTCAGGGGCTGGCGGTCATCCTCGCCTTCATCGGCGTGAAGCTCGTCTTCCACGCCATGCACGTCAACGAGCTGCCCTTCATCAACGGCGGCGAGCACATCGAGTGGGCCCCGGAGATCCCGATCTGGTTCTCGCTGAGCTTCATCGCGCTGACGATCACCGTCGCGACGATCGCGTCGCTCGTGGTCTCGAAGAAGCGCCAGGAGCGCGGGCTGACCCCGACGGGCGAGCCGAAGACGGCCATCGAGGCGGACGCGAAGTAGTCGCCACCGCCTGAGGGACGGGAGGCGCGGTGCCAGCTGGCACCGCGCCTCCCGTCCGTCTGCGGCACGTCCTGTCTGCCGCGCGCTCCGTCTGCGGTGCCCCCTGTCTGCGGCGCCCTCTGTCTGCGGCGCCCTCGCGAAAGCGACAGATCGCTCCGGACTGTTCGCGCCCATGTGTCGCTTTCGCGCACCAGCCGCCGGACGGGACCCGCGAACTGTCGCTTTCGCGGAGCACACCCGGGCGGGCGGGAGGCGCGATCCGCCGCTGACGTGGCCTGCGACCAGGACCAGGGCCAGGACCAGGACCGCGACCGCGACGGAGGCCGGGCCCGCGACGGGGACCGGGACCGCGACGGGGCCGGGGCCGGGGCCGGCGGGCGCTACGCGACCGCGTCGGCGGGCTCCGACCCGCGGCGCTGCTGCACGCGCTGGCCGACGACCGCCGACACACCGTCCTGCCGCATCGATACGCCGTACAGCGCGTCGGCGATCTCCATCGTGCGCTTCTGGTGCGTGATGACGATGAGCTGCGAGGACTCGCGGAGCCGCTCGAACACGGTCAGCAGCCGCCCGAGGTTCGCGTCGTCGAGCGCCGCCTCGACCTCGTCCATGATGTAGAACGGCGACGGGCGCGCGGTGAAGATCGCCACGAGGAGCGCCACGGCCGCGAGGGACCGCTCCCCACCGGACAGCAGCGTCAGCCGGTCGATCTTCTTGCCGGCGGGCTTCACCTGCACGTCGATCCCGGTGGCGAGCAGGTCGTCGGGGTCGGTCAGCGAGATCGACCCGGAGCCGCCCGGGAACAGGATCGGGAAGACGACGTCGAAGGCATCGCGGGTGTCGTTGAACGCGGACTCGAAGATCGTCTGCATCTTCGTGTCGAGCTCCTCGATGATCGTCAGGAGGTCCGCGCGGGTCTTCTGCAGGTCGTCGAGCTGCTCGGCGAGGAACGCGTGCCGCTGCTCGAGCGCCTGGAACTCCTCGAGCGCGAGGGGGTTCACCTTGCCGAGCCGACCGAGGTCCCGCTCGGCCGCGGCGAGGCGCTGCTCCTGCTCGGCGCGCACGTACGGGACGGTCTCGACCTCGCCGGGGTCGATGCCCTCGATGGCGTCGTACTCGGGCAGCGCGGGGCCGCCCGGCAGCGTCGACTCGGCCGGGACGAGCGCGGGGACGTCGTCGTCGGACGCGGCGGTGTCCTCGGACACAGCGGCGGTGTCGGCGGACGCAGCGGCGCCGGCGGACGCAGCGGCGTCGGCGTCCCGCTCGCCGCCCTCGGCCGCCGCCCGTGCCCGCTCGGCGTCCCGGTGCCGCCGCGCGAGCACCCGCGGGTCGACCAGGACGTCGACCGGGACCGGCACGTGCGGCCCGTACTCCGCCACGAGCACGGCCTCCCCCAGCCCGAGCTCGCTCTGGGCACGGTCGAGCACCCCGGACACGTGCAGCTTCTTCTCGTAGATCTCCATCTCGAGGGAGTGCACGCCGTCGGTGATCGTCTGCAGCCGGTCACGGAGCCCGCGTTCCTCGGCACGGATCGCCTGGAGCTCGGTGTTGCGCTTCGTCCGCTCGGACTCCTCGGTCGCCAGGCGCACCCGAGCCTCGGCCAGCGAGCGGTCGACGGCGCCGAGCACCACGGGCAGGTCGGCGAGCACGTCCTCGGCGACGGCGATCTGTCCGCGCCGCACGACGGCGAGCCGGGCGGCCTCCTCGGCAGCGGCGCGCTCGGCCTCGAGCTGCCGTTGCAGCCCCGCCGCCCGGTTCCGCTCCGACCGCGCCCGCTCGCGGATCGTCTCCACCTGGATGCGGTGCTCGATCTGGGCGGCACGCGCGGCCTCGAGGGCGTCCAGCAGCGCGGGCCGACCCGAGGCGTCGACCGTCGGTCGCTCCTGCGCGTCGAAGGCGGCCAGCGCCTGCTCGGCGTCGGCGAGGGCCTGCTCGGCCGCCTCGACGCCGCCGTCGGTCTCGCCGAGCGCGGCGCGCAGCCGCTCGACCTCGGCCGCCGCGTTCTCGGCCCGCGCTCGCGTCGACGCACTCGACCGGTCGTACTCGGCCTTGGCCGCGGTGTGCGCGCGGAGCGCCCGGTCCGCCTCGTCCGTCCGGCGGCGTGCGTCCTCGACGGCGCTGCGCGCGGCCTGGAGGCCCGTGGCCGCGTCCTCGGCGTCGCTCGCGACGGCGTCGCGGCGGCTCCGGGCGTCGTCGCGTTCCGCGACGAGTTCGATGCGGGACACGGCGCGTTCCCCGCCGCCGGTGACGCGGACGCGGCCCACGAGGTCGCCGGAGGGCGTCACGACCGTCGCTTGCGGGGCGGCGGTGAGCACGGCCTCCAGGTCGACCCCGTCGTCCAGTGCGACGAGCGTCGTGCGCAGGAGCGCGGTGATCGCCGCCGGTCCCCGCACCAGGTCGAGGGCCGGGCGGACGCCCGGCGGCAGGTCGGCGGGCAGACCCGGTGCGTCGCCGCTGCCGTCGGCGACGTCGGCGACGACGACGTCGACGCGGCCGAGGTCGGCGGCGCGGGCGTGCTCGACGGTCGCGAGCGCGGTGCCGCGGTCCGCCGCGAGGACGGCGTCGGCGAGCCCGTCGAGCGCGGCGGCGACCGCGGCCTCGTGTCCGGGCTCGACGGTGAGGGCGTCCGCGAGGCGCCCGAGGACCCCCTCGCGCGCGGCGTCGATGACGGCCTGCGAGCCGTCGCGGACGTCGATCGACATGCCGAGGGCGGCGACCCGTGCGTCGAGGGCGTCGCGCTCGCGCTCCAGGGCGTGCAGCCGGTCACGCCGGGCGTCACGGTCGGCCTGCGCCGTCTCGAGCGCCTGCCGCGCGGCGTCGAGCGTCGCGGCGAGGGCGTCGGCGTCCACGCCCTCGGCCGGGTCGACGCCGACGTCGGTCAGCGCTGCGGCGGCGCGCTCGGCACGCTCCTCGGCCTCGGCGAGGGCACGGGCGCGGCGGTCGCGGTCGGCGACGACGGACCCGCGGCGCGACCGGGCGACCTCGACGGCGCCGCGGAGGCGCTGCGCTTCGAGGTCGTGCGCGGAGACCCGGGCGGCCTGCGCCGCGATCTGCTCGTCGAGGGCGTCGAGCCGGTCACGGGCATCCTGCACCGCGGCGGCCGTCGCACCGGCCCCCGCGGCGGTCTCGGCGGCACGCGCCTCCAACCGCTCGGCCTCGGCGCGGACGCCCTGCACGCGCTCCGGCGTGATCGTCGGGCCCTGCTGCGGGGCGTCGGCCTGCTGCGCGAGGAACATCAGCCGCTGGTTCGCCAGGCTCGACAGCCCGCGGAGGCGCTCCTGCACGCTCTCGAGCCGGTGCACCACGGTCCGGGCGCGGTCGACGTCGTCGCCGACCAGGCTCTGCTCGACCTGCTGCTGCCGCGCACGCGTCTGCTCGAGCCGTTCCTGCAGGACGATGCGCTCGGACTTGCGCCCGGTCTCGACCTCCTGGTGCTCGTGCAGCTCGCGGCGGAGCCGGACGACGTCGTCGGCGAGCAGGCGGGCCTTGGCGTCCCGGAAGACGGCCGCGACCGACTGGGCCCGCCGAGCCACCTCGGCCTGCCGTCCGAGCGGCTTGAGCTGCCGTCGGATCTCGCCCGCGAGGTCCGACAGGCGGGTGAGGTTCGTCTGCATCGCGTCGAGCTTGCGGAGGGTCTTCTCCTTGCGACGCCGGTGCTTGAGGATCCCGGCCGCCTCCTCGATGAAGCCGCGGCGGTCCTCGGGGGTGGCGTGCAGCACCTTGTCGAGCTGCCCCTGCCCGACGATGACGTGCATCTCGCGGCCGAGGCCGGTGTCGCTCAGGAGCTCCTGGACGTCGAGCAGGCGGCAGTTCTCGCCGTTGATCGCGTACTCGCTGCCGCCGTTCCGGAACAGCGTGCGGGCGATGGTCACCTCGGAGTACTCGATCGGCAGCAGGCCGTCGCTGTTGTCGATCGTCAGGAGCACCTGGGCGCGGCCGAGCGGACCGCGGGTCGAGGTCCCGGCGAAGATGACGTCCTCCATCTTGCCGCCGCGGAGGGTCTTCGCCCCCTGCTCCCCCATCACCCAGGCGAGGGCGTCGACCACGTTGGACTTGCCCGAGCCGTTCGGGCCGACGATGCACGTGACGCCGGGCTCGAACGCGAACGTCGTCGGCTGCGCGAAGGACTTGAACCCCTTGATGGTCAGGCTCTTCAAGTACATGCGGGTCTCCGGGCGGTCTGCTGCGCTGCTGCTGCTGACGTTGTTGCTCTGGTGGTGGTGCCTGCGGTGCCGCTGTGGCTGGCGCCTGCGGTGCCGCTCGGCGTCAGGCTAGCGCGTGCGCTGGCGCGGAGCGGGCTGGCACACGGGGCAGCGGTGGCTCGACCGGTTCATGAACGCCTCGCGCACGATCGTCGTCCCGCAGCGCGGACACGGCTCGCCCTGCTGCCCGTACACGGCCAGGCGCTGGGAGAAGTACCCGGACTGGCCGTTCACGTTGACGTACTGCGCGTCGAAGCTCGTCCCGCCGTCCTCGAGGGCGCGGCGGAGCACGCTGCGGACCTCGGCGAGCAACCCGTGCAGGTCGGCGCGGGGCAGGCGTTCGGCGGGGCGGTCGAAGTGCAGTCGCGCGGCCCACAGGGACTCGTCGGCGTAGATGTTGCCGATGCCGCTCACGACGCCCTGGTCGAGGAGCACGCGCTTGATCCCGCTCGAACGCCTGCGCGCCGCCGCGACGAACCGGTCGTCGTCGAACGCGGGGTCGAGCGGGTCGCGGGCGATGTGCGAGACCTGCGTCGGGATGGTCCGACGCCACGGCGCGTCCGGCTCCCGGGCGTCGACCGCGCCCGCGGACCCGGCGGGTGCGCCGTCCACCGTGGGCACCATCGCGTCGATCGCCATCGACCCGAACGTGCGCTGGTCGACGAACTCGAGCTCGACGGGGTCCTCGACGCGGCCGTCGGGGCGGACGGTCGCCGGTTGCACGTCGATCGTGATGCGGCGGTGCCTCGACGGCGGCCGGTCGCGGCCGAGCAGGATCTGGCCGCTCATGCCGAGGTGCGCGACGAGCGCCTCCGGCCGGGCGTCGTCGTGCGCGGACGTCAGCGGGAACCACATGAACTTCCCGCGGCGTACGGCTGCGGCGATCGTGCGGCCGGTCAGGCGCTCGGCGAAGTCCTCCGCCGGACCGTCGTGGCGCGTGAGTGCCCGGTCGTCGGCGACGTCGACGTGCAGCACCCGGGCGCCGCTGACGGCGGGTTCGAGACCGGCGCGGACGACCTCGACCTCGGGGAGTTCGGGCACGCGGTCAGGCCGCCCGGCCGGACAGCCGCGTCCACGCCTGGAGCGCGGCAGCCATCTCGGCGGTCTTCTTGCTCGACCCGGAGCCGGTCGACACCGACTCGCCCTGCAGCACGACGGTCGCGTGGAAGGTCTTGTCGTGGTCGGGACCTTCCTCGGTCACCCGGTAGGACGGGTTGCCGAGGGAGAGGGTCGCGGCGAGCTCCTGCAGGCTCGTCTTGGGGTCCATCGCGGCGCCGAACCGGTCGGGGTCGACCATGAGCGGCTCGACCAGGCGGAGCACGAGCGCGGTGGCGGCGTCGGGGCCCGCGGACAGGTACGTGGCACCGATGACGGCCTCGACGGTGTCGGCGAGGATCGACGCCTTGTCACGGCCGCCGGTCTGTTCCTCGCCCTTGCCCAGGCGCAGGTACGCGCCGAGGCCGATCATGCGGCCGATCTCGGCGAGGGCGACCGTCGAGACGAGGCTGGCACGCCGCTTGGCGAGTTCGCCCTCGTCGAGGTCGGGGAAGGACCGGAAGAGCTTCACGGTCACGGCCTGGCCGAGGATGGAGTCCCCGAGGAACTCGAGGCGCTCGTTGTGCCGGATCCCGCCGTGCTCGTACGCGTACGAGCGGTGGGTCAGGGCGAGCTGCAGGAGCTCGAGGTCGATGTCGGCCTCGAGGAGCCCCTGCAGACGGACGACGTCCGGCCCCACGGGGCGGGACCCCGTGGTGCCGGACGTCGCGGTCATGCGTGGAGTCCGATCAGACGTCGGCGACCTTGCGGCCCTTGTACTCCATGTACAGGGGCGTGCCGGCCGAGTCCTCGACGACCTTCGCGCGGTGCGGGAGGCTGTAGGTGACCTGACCGTTCTCGATCGTCTTCACGAGCTGGACCGGCGCGGCCTTCCACTGCGAACGACGGGCGTGCGTGTTGGCACGGGACTGCTTGCGCTTGGGAACGGCCATGGTGGTTCTCTTTCGGTAGGTCGGTGGTCGGTGTGCGAGGAGCGTCAGGCCGTGCGGCCGTCGTCCTCGGGGCTCTGGTTCGGTGTGCTGCCAGCCGGGCTGTCAGCGCTGTCGTCGCTCTGGAAGCCGCCCAGGGCGGCCCAACGCGGGTCCAGGACCTCGCGAGGCGTGTGGTCCTCGAGGTCGGCCAGGCGCTCACCCGTCTCCGGGTCGAGTCCTGGGCAGTCCGGTCGGCAGACCGGCTGGAACGGCAGCGACAGCACCACCGCATCTCGAACGACTGGTTCGCAGTCCACGTGGTCATCGCGAACGAAGAAGTCGAAATCCTCCGAGACATCGTACGCGAACAGCTCGGCGAAATCGACCTCGACGGGCTCGCTGATGTCGATGAGGCAGCGGGAGCACTCCCCGGTCGCCTCACCCGAGGCGTGCCCGGAGACGAGGACGCCCTCGTGCAGGCCCTCGAGCCGGACGTCCAGGTGGAGCTCGGCGCCCTCGCGGACGGCGATCACGCCGGCACCCATCGCGTCCGGCACCTCGACGTCGAGCGAGTGCTCGCGCATCTCGCCCGGGCGGTGCGCGAGGTCACGCACGCGCAGGGCGTAGGGGCTGTTCACGGGGGAAGACACGATCGACGATCCTAGCCTGATCCGGGCGGGGAGTCGAGGCAGCAGCGGGGCGTGTCAGCTGCCGGTCCGTGCGGCGAGCGCCTCGGCGACCGCGGTCGGCACGTACGGCGTGACGTCCCCGCCGAGCGAGGAGACCTGGCGGATGAGGGAGCTCGACACGTGCGCCCGCGACGCCTCGGGCAGCAGGAACACCGTCTCGACGTCGGCCAGGTGCCGGTTCATGATCGCCATCGGCGTCTCGTACGCCACGTCGTCGCCCGACCGCACGCCCTTCACCAGCACGCCGGCCCCCACCTGTCGGCAGTAGTCGACGAGCAGGCCCGCGGTCCACTCCCCCACGCGGACCGAGTCGGGGATGCCCGTCTCGGCGAAGGAGTCGCGGATGAGCCGCACGCGGTCGGCCGCGTCGAACATCGCCGGCTGCTTGTCGGGGTTGTGGACCACGAGCACGTGCACCTCGTCGAAGAGTCGGGCGGCCCGACCGATGACGTCGAGGTGCCCGAGGGTCACGGGGTCGAAGGAACCGGGGACGACCGCGATCTGCGCCATGACCGCCACGCTACCGGCCGACGGGCTCAGTTCTTGCCGAGGAAGGCCGCGTCGGACTCGTCGAGGCGTCGGGCGAGCGCCTCGCGCAGGGCGGGGTGGTGCTCCAGTCGGGGGTCCGGCTCGAGGACGCGCTCGGCTTCCTCGCGCGCGTCGACGATGAGGTCGGCGTGCTCGACCACGCGCAGCAGGTTGAGCGACGACCGGCCGCCGGACTGCCGCTCGCCGAGCACGTCACCCTCGCGGCGGAGCTCGAGGTCGACCCGGGCGAGCTCGAACCCGTCGTCCGACGCGGCGACGGCGTCGACGCGTTCGCGGGCGGTCGTCTCGGCCTCGGCCGTGGTGACGAGCAGGCAGACGCCCGCGTACTGGCCGCGCCCGATGCGCCCGCGGAGCTGGTGGAGCTGGGAGACCCCGAACCGGTCGGCGTCGAGCACCGCCATCATCGACGCGTTCGGCACGTCGACACCGACCTCGATGACGGTCGTGGCGACGAGGACGTCGACGTCGCCCGCCGCGAAGGAGGTCATCACGCGGTCCTTCTCGTCGGCGGTCATCCGACCGTGCAGGACCTCGATCCGGCGGTCACGGAGCACGGGCATCGCCCGCATCCGCTCGGCGGTCGCGAGCACGGTCGCCGGCGCGCGCTTCGGGGTGTCGTCCTCGGGGTCGGGCTCGCCGTCGTCCTCGGTGTGGGCGTCGTCGATCGCGGGGCAGACCACGAACGCCTGCCGGCCCGCCGCGAGCTCCTCGGCCATCCGGGTCCAGATGCGCGACTCCCAGCCGGGGTGCTCGGCGAGGCCGACCGCGAAGGTCTCGACCCCGGCACGACCGGACGGCAGACCGGTGATCGTGGAGACGTCGAGGTCGCCGAACACCGTCATCGCCACCGTGCGCGGGATCGGCGTCGCGGTGAGCACGAGCACGTGCGGCGGCGTGGTGCCCTTCGTGCGGAGGGCCTCGCGTTGCTCGACGCCGAACCGGTGCTGCTCGTCGACGACCACGAGGCCCAGCTCGGCGAAGTCCACGCGGTCGCCGAGCAGCGCGTGCGTGCCGACGACGAAGCGCGAGCTGCCCGACGCCGCGGCGAGCAGTGCCCGGCGTCGCTCGTCGGTGGACTGCGAGCCGGTGAGGATGACCGGCCGGAGCTCCGCGGCGAGGTCCGGCCCGAGGAACTTCACGATCGACCGGAGGTGCTGGGCGGCGAGCACCTCGGTCGGGGCGATGAGCGCCGACTGGCCGCCCGACTCGGCCACGGTGAGCATCGCCCGGATCGCCACGAGGGTCTTGCCGGACCCGACCTCGCCCTGGACGAGCCGGTGCATCGGCCAGTCCCCCGCGAGGTCGTGGGCGATCTCGGCGCCGACCGCCCGCTGGTCGTGGGTCAGGGTGAACGGCAACGTCGCGTCGAACCGCTCGAGGATGCCGCCCGGCTCGGCGCGGCGCGGGGTGGCGGCGGTCGCCCGTGCCGCGATCCGCCGCTGGACGAGGGCGGTCTGCAGGACGAACGCCTCGCGGTAGCGCAGCGCGTCCTGCGCCCGCTTGAAGTCGGCGACCTTCTCGGGGCGGTGCAGCAGCTCGAGGGCGCGACGGAACGGGACGAGGTCGAGCCGGGTCCGCACCGACGCCGGGATCGGGTCGGGCACGTCGGGCAGGGTGTCGAGCACGACCGCGATCGCCTTGGCGATCTGCCACGAGGTCAGCGACGCCGTCGCGGGGTAGATCGGGATCGGCTGGCGGGACCACCTGATGGCTTCGTCGTCGAGCGGGTCGGCGTCGGCGCGCGGGTCGTCGCGGTCGAACAGCTCGTAGTCGGGGTGGGCGAGCTGCCGGGCACCGCGGTAGTCGCCGACCTTGCCGGCGAAGATGCCGCGGGCGCCGGGCACGAGGTCCTTCGTCCGCCACCCCTGGTTGAAGAACGTGAGCGTGAGGATGCCCGACCCGTCGCCGATCTTCGCTTCGAGGATGGAGCCGCGGCGGGCGCGCATGGTGCGTTCGCGGACGTCGATGACCTCGGCGACGATCGTCACGGACTCGCCGATCGCGAGCGAGTCCAGCGCCGTCAGCGCCCCGCGTTCGGCGTACCGGCGGGGCGCGTGCTCGAGGAACTCGCCCACCGTGCGGTACCCGAAGGCCTTCTCGATCGCGCTGGCCGTCCGACCGCCGAGCACGCCGCTGAGGCGTGCGTCGAGGGGCGCCGGACCGAGGTCGGGTGCGGCGGCCGGTGCGGGGGTCGCGGAGGTGGGCACGCGACCACGGTACCCGGCGCGTCCGACGCGCCACGTGCCTCCCGGCCGTCCTGTGGAGGAGCGCGGGACGCACGCCGGCCGACCGACCCGGCGGGCGTCGGAGCGGGGCCCGGCGGCGACGGGACGGCCGCTACGGTGGCTGCATGACCCGCATCATCGCCGGCGCCGCCGGTTCCACGACGCTCCGTGTGCCGAAGTCCGGCACCCGACCGACGAGCGACCGGGTGCGCGAGGCGCTCTTCTCGTCGCTGGAGGCGCGTGGCCTGGTGGACGACGCGGCGGTCGCGGACCTGTACGCGGGGACCGGGGCGCTCGGCCTCGAGGCGGCGTCCCGGGGGGCCGTCGAGGTCGTCCTGGTGGACCGGGCGTCGGCGGCGGCGCAGGCCTGCCGGGCGAACGCGCGGGCCGTGCAGCAGCGCGTGCCGGGCGTGCGCATCGACGTGCACCCGCAGCCCGCGCTCGGGTTCCTGCGCGGCACCGTGCGGACGTTCGACCTGGTGTTCATCGACCCGCCGTACGACGTCACGGAGCACGAGATCGCGGAGGTCCTCGAGGCCCTGGTGCCGCGCCTGACCGCGGGTGCGGTCGTCGTCGTGGAGCGGAGCAAGCGGTCGCCCGAGCCGGCGTGGCCCGCGGGGCTCGCGCCGTTCAGCAAGCGGAGCTACGGCGAGACGGTGGCGTGGGAGGCCGTGACGCCGAGCTGAGGAGCGCGGGTGGCCCGGGCCGCCGCGGCTGGCGTCGCGGAGTGGTGTGCGTCGTCGACGTCGTGCGACACTGCCGCTGTCGTGCGACGACCACGGTGACGCACCATGCGCACGCACCGGTTGCGCGGTGGAACGTGCGACATCACCGCTGTCGGACGACCGCCGCGATGACGCTCGACAGCGACGCCCGGGCGGGCCGCCGCGGGTCAGCCGGCGGCGCCGTCCCAGTCGGCGTAGGGGTCCCAGCCGGTGGTCGGGACGGGCGCGCCCCCGCGGACGAGGTCGTGCGCGCCCCGCTCGAGGACCGCTCCGACCCGCCGGAAGCCCCCCGGGAGCGCCGTGCCGGCGGGGAACGTCGCCAGGAGTCCGTGGTCCTCGCCGCCGTGCAGCGCGACGCCGTCCGGCACCGCGTCCACGTCGAACGCGAGGGTGACCCCGCTCGCCCGGGCCAGGCGTCCGGCGTCGATCGCGAGGCCGTCGCTGAGGTCGAGCATCGCCGTCGCCCCGGCTCGCGCGGCTGCCGGTCCGTCGGCGATCGGTGGGACGGGTCGGCGCTGCCGGCCGACGTCCGGATCGGAGTCCGCGCCGCTCGACACCGTCGCGGCGCGGGACGGTTCGCCGCGTGCGTCGACGCCGTCACGGAACAACCGGGCGAGGCCGCGCGCCGCACGACCGAGCTCGCCGGAGACCGCGAGGACGTCGCCGGGGCGCGCGCCCGAACGGAGCACCGGCGTGGTGCCGCCAGGATCACCGAACGCGGTGACCGAGACGGTGAAGGTGGCCGACGTGCTGAGGTCACCACCGACGACGCCGCAGCCGGGTGCGAGTGCGTCGACGGCGGCGCGGACCCCGTCGGCGAAGGACTCGAGGACGGCCACCGGGGTGTCCTGCGGCGCGGCGAGGGCCATCACGAGCCCGGTGGGCACCGCGCCCATCGCGGCGACGTCGGAGAGGTTCGTCGCGGCGGCCTTCCAGCCGACGTCCTCGGGCGACGACCACGCCCAGCGGAAGTCCGGGCCGTGCACCATCATGTCGGTCGTCACGACGAACCGGCCGTCGGGGGCCGCGACGACCGCGCAGTCGTCGCCGGGGCCGAGCTCGGGCGTCCCCGCGGGCAGGCGTCGGACGATGCGGTCGAGGACCACGAGCTCGCCGGCCTCGCCCACGGTCGGTCCGGTCCAGGGGTCCTGCGTCGCGTCCACACCAGAACGGTAGCCGCCTGTCCCGGAACCGACCCACGGACGACGGCCGCCCCGCCCGGAACGACCCACGGACGGTGGCCACCCGGCCCGGAGCCGACGCACGGACGGTACCCTTGACGGCGATGGACACCGTGCGCCGCCCCCTCCGCTGGACCGCGATCACGGGCGTGCTCCTCGCCCTCGCCGCCGGCCTCACCGGCTGCACGAACGCCGTCGCCATGTCGCCCGCACCGTCCGCCGACGACGCCGCGTGCGCCGCCGTGCAGGTCCGGCTGCCGGCCACGGTCGACACGAAGTACGCGCTCCGCGAGACGACCGCGCAGTCCACCGCGGCCTGGGGCGACCCCGAGGCCGCGGTCTACCACTGCGGCGTCGCCGTGCCGACGGTCTCCGACCTGCCGTGCTTCGCCCAGGGTGGAGTGGACTGGATCCGGGACGACCGCGGAGCGCAGATCGTCTACACGACGTTCGGTCGGTCCCCCGCGGTGCAGGTCGTCATCGACACGAAGCGCACGACCTCGCAGGTGGTGCAGGACCTCACCGACGCCGTGTCCACCCTGCCGAAGGACGGGCACGAGTGCCTCGACCCGTCCCAGGTACAGGGCTGAGAACCGTCCCACGTGCAGGGCTGAGACCCGTCCCACGTGCAGGGCCGAGACCCGTCCCCGGTGCACGGCTGACGGCCCACCACCGGACGGGCCGCACCGGTCGGGTCAGCGGACCGCCGCGCGCCCCAGCTCGATGAGCTCGGTGACGAGCTCGGCGTAGGACACCCCGGACGCCGCCCAGCACCGCGGGTACATCGACAGCGGGGTGAACCCGGGCATGGTGTTGACCTCGTTGACGACGAACCCGTCGTCGGTCAGGAAGCAGTCGACCCGTGCCAGGCCGGCACCACCGATCGCCTCGAACGCGCGGGCGCCGATCGAGCGGATGGCATCGGTCTCGTCCTCGGTGAGCGGGGCCGGGCAGAGCAGGGCCTCGTCGCCGCCGAGGTACTTCGACGCGAAGTCGTAGAAGCCGTCCTCCGCCACGACGATCTCGCCGGGGAGGCTCGTGCGCGGGACGCCGTCACGTCCCTCGAGCACGGCGACCTCGACCTCGCGACCGACCACCCGCGGCTCGACGATGACCTTCGAGTCGTGCTCGAACGCCAGGTCCATCGCGGCGCCGAGCTGCGACGGCTCGTCGACACGGGACACGCCCATGCTCGACCCGGCCCGCGCCGGCTTCACGAAGAGCGGCCACCCGTGCGCCGCGACGGCCTCGGCGACGTCGACCGGGTCGGTGGCCCACTCGCGGCGCAGCACCGTGGTCCAGGGGGCGACCCGGAGCCCGGCGTGCTCGAGCACGGCCTTCGCGGTGTGCTTGTCCATCGCCAGGGCGCTCGCGAGCACGCCGTCGCCGACGTACGGCAGCCCGGCGATCTCGAGGAGCCCCTGGATCGTGCCGTCCTCGCCGAACGGCCCGTGCAGGATCGGGAAGACCACGTCGACCGCGATGGTCGTGACGGTGCCGTCTGGGTGCGACACGACCAGCTCGTTCGTCGCGGGCGAGGTCGGGAAGGCCACCCGGGTGCCGTTGTCCGGCACGGTCGGCAGGACACCGTCCCGCAGCGCCCACTGCGCCGGGTCGTCGGTCTGCAGCGTGAAGGCACCCTCCGCGGTGATCCCGATCGGCACGACGTCGTACGCCGAGCGGTCGACGACGTCCATGATCCCGCCGGCGGTCACGCAGCTGATCTCGTGCTCACTGGACCGACCGCCGAAGAGCACGGCGACGGTGGTGGGCGCGGGGGCGATCGTGGGCATGGCAGTCACCTTGCTGGTCGGGACCGGACCCGTCACTCGCCCTGTGGCTCGTCGGTCTCGGTGAGGTGCGGCGCGATGTTGCGCGGATCGAGCCTACCGGCGAGGACCTCGGCCACCTGCCCCACGATGGGCATGTCGACCCCGTTCGCCGCCGCGAGCTCGAGGATCGGCGCGACCGAGGCCAGGCCCTCGGCGGTCTGGTTCATCTGCCGCACGACCTCGTCGAACCGGTACCCCTGGCCGAGCAGCCGCCCGGCGGTGTTGTTCCGCGACAGCGGCGACTGGCACGTGGCGATGAGGTCGCCCAGCCCGGCGAGCCCGGACAGCGTCGACGGCTGCGCCCCGAGCGACACCGCGAAGTCGGTCATCTCGGCGAGCCCCCGCGTGATGATCGAGGCCTTCGTGTTCTCGCCGTAGCCGACGCCGTCGACGATGCCGATCGCCACGGCGATGAGGTTCTTGAGCACCCCGCCGAACTCGGTGCCGATCACGTCGGTGTTCGTGAAGGAGCGGAAGTACGGGTTCGTGGCGACCGCGGCGACTGCGGTCGCGGTGTCGATCGACGTCGACGACACGACCGCGGCGGTGGGCTGCCGACGGGCGATCTCGAGCGCCAGGTTCGGGCCGCTGGCGACGGCGATCCGGTCGCGGTCGATGCCGAGGCCCTCGTGCAGGACCTCGCTCATCCGGAGGCCGGTCGCCTTCTCGACGCCCTTCATGAGGCTGACGACCGGCACGCCGTCGCCGAGCAGCGGCGCGATCGCGGAGAGGTTCGACCGGAGCGACTGCGACGGCACCGAGACGTACACCTGCTCGGCGCCGTCGAGCACCGCGGCGAGGGACGTCGACGCGGTGAGCGTGCGCGGCAGGTTGATGCCCGGCAGGTACTCGGAGTTGCGCTTCGTCTCGGTGATCTCGCGGGCCACCTCGGGTCGGCGTGCCCACAGCACGGTGGAGGCACCGCCCTCGGCGAGCACCTTCGCGAACGTGGTGCCCCAGCTGCCGGCACCGATCACGGCGACGCGCGGCTTGTCGGTCGACTGCATCACCACGCGGATGGCGGCGGTGTCCACCGCGCCGCGTGCGGCGACCGAGGGGTCGGCGTGGTCGTCGTGGGGTCGGAGGTCACTCAAACCGGCCCGTCTCCTTCTGGTTGTTCGCGGCGGGGTCCCACCGCGTCGCGGGTGCGGGCTCGCCGCGGAGCTCCTCGAGCAGCTGGGTGATCCGCTGCATGACGAGGTCGGTCGCCTCGAGCAGCATCTTCTGGTCGAGCGGACGCCCCCGGTAGGCGGAGAGGTCGACCGGGTCGCCGACGATCACGTCGACCCGGGACGGCGGGAACAGCCGGAGCTTCTTCGAGTACCGCGCCATGATGTTCTGGGTGCCCCAGTGGGCCATCGGGATGAGCGGCACGTCGTTCTCGAGGGCGATCCGCACCGCGCCGGTCTTGCCCCGCATCGGCCACAGGTCGGGGTCGCGCGTGAGCGTGCCCTCGGGGTAGACGATGATCGCGCCGCCCTGCTCGACGAGCGATCGGCCGCCGCCGAGCGGGTCGCTCAGGCGCGTGCGGCCCGAGCGCTCGACCGGGATCTGCCCCATGCCGGCCATGAGCTTGCCGACGACCGGGACCCGGAAGATCGACGCCTTCGCGAGGAACCGCGGCGCGCGACGGGACAGCCAGACGGCCGTGCCCACCACGAGCGGGTCGATGTTCGTGAAGTGGTTCGGCGCGAGCACGAAGGCGCCGCCCTCGGGCAGCCGCTTCGACCCGTGCCAGTGGTAGCGCGCGGTGAAGCGGAAGACCGGGATGACGACCGACGCGGTGATGCGGAACGCGGTGTTCAGCTCGCCCCTGCGCCACCGGCGCCCCGGCGTGGGCAGACCGGTCGTGACCGGCGAGGCGGACGCGCCCCGCGCCTCCAGGCCGTCACCGGGACCCTGCGACGAACGCGACACGGGTCTAGCCCGCGAAGTCGAAGTCGGCCCCGAGCTTGCGCAGCTTCGGGATGAAGTGCTCGTAGCCGCGGCTGATGATGCCGACGTTGGTGATGTGCGACTCGCCCTCGGCGGTGAGCGCCGCGATGAGGTGGCTGAAGCCGCCGCGCAGGTCGGGCACGCGGACGTTCGCGGCGTGCAGCGTGGTCGGGCCGGTGATGACCGCGGCCTGCTCGAACGGGCGGCGGGCGACGCGACGGTCGTGACCGGGCAGCCCCTCCTTGTGGACGACGATGTCGGCGCCCATCTCGTTGAGCGCGTCGGTGAAGCCGAAGCGGTTCTCGTACACGGTCTCGTGCACGACGCTCGTGCCCTCGGCCTGGGTGAGCGCCACGACGAGCGGCTGCTGCCAGTCGGTCATGAAGCCGGGGTGGACGTCGGTCTCGACGACGACCGGGCGCAGGACCTCGCGCTCGCGGTAGAAGCGGATGCCGTCCTCCTGGATGTCGAACCCGCCGCCGACCTTGCGGAAGACGTTGAGGAACGTCATGAGGTCCTGCTGGTCGGCGCCCTCGACGAAGATGTCGCCGTTCGTGGCGAGCGCGGCGGAGGCCCAGCTCGCGGCCTCGTTGCGGTCGTTGATCGCGCGGTGCGTGTAGCCGCGGAGCGACTCGACGCCCTCGATGAAGATCGTGCGACTCGGCTCGACCGTGACGATCGCGCCCATCTTCTGCAGGATCGCGATGAGGTCCATGATCTCGGGCTCGATCGCGGCGTTGCGCAGCTCGGTGACGCCCTCGGCGAGGACCGACGAGAGCAGGACCTGCTCGGTCGCGCCGACGCTCGGGTACGGCAGCTCGATCTTCGCGCCCTTGAGCCCGTCCGGTGCGGTCAGGTGGATGCCGTTGACCTGCTTGTCGACGACCGCGCCCATCGCGCGGAGGGCGTCGAGGTGGAAGTCGATCGGACGGTCGCCGATGCGGCAGCCGCCGAGGTCGGGGATGAACGCCTCGCCGAGCTTGTGCAGCAGCGGGCCGCAGAACAGGATCGGGATGCGGCTCGAGCCGGCGTGTGCGTCGATCTCGGCGAAGTGCGCCGACTCGACGTTGGCCGGGTCGAGGATGAGCTCGCCTCGTGCAGGGTCGGTGATGCGCACGCCGTGCACCTCGAGCAGGCCGCGGACGACCTTGACGTCGGAGATGTCCGGCACGTCCTTGAGGATCGACGGGGTGTCACCGAGCAGCGACGCGACCATCGCCTTGGTCGCGAGGTTCTTCGCGCCACGGACCTCGATCCGACCCACGAGCGGCTTGCCGCCCCGGATCACGATCTCGTCCGACTTGAGCCCGACGCGGGCTCCTGCGGCTGCTGCGTCCTGTACGAGAGAGTTCACTACTTCACCGGCAATGTCTTCGGCCGCCATCGGGAGCGGCGGGATTCGAACTCCGTGATCGAGGACTCGTCACGGAGGGTGAGCCCGATGTCGTCGAGCCCTTCCATCAACCGCCAACGAGTGTAGGCGTCGATCTCGAAGGGCACGTCCACCGCGCCGATCGACACGCGCTGGGTGACCAGGTCGACCGTCGCCTCGATCCCCGGCGTGGCGGCGATCTCGGCCCAGATCCGCTCCACGTCGGGCTCGGTCACGATCGCCGTGACGAGTCCCTGCTTGCCGGCGTTGCCCTTGAAGATGTCCGCGAAACGGGGTGAGACCACGACCTGGAAGCCGAAGTCGCGGAGCGCCCAGACGGCGTGCTCGCGGCTCGACCCGGTGCCGAAGTCGGGCCCGGCGACGAGCACCTTCGCGCCCTGGAAGGCCGGCTGGTTGAGCACGAATTCGGGGTCCTGGCGCCACCCGGAGAACAGGGCGTCCTCGAAGCCGGTCTTCGTGACGCGCTTGAGGTAGACCGCCGGGATGATCTGGTCGGTGTCGACGTTCGAGCGCTGCAGGGGTGCGGCGATCCCGGTGACGGTGGAGATCTTGTCCATCAGTTGACTCCTTCGGCGCGTGCGGCGGTCTCGGCATCGGTCACGGACGCCAGGGCGTCGTCGGTCTCCAGGTCCCACGGGCTGGAGAGGGTCCCGCGCACCGCGGTCGCGGCGGCGACGAGCGGCGACACGAGGTGGGTGCGGCCGCCCTTGCCCTGGCGGCCCTCGAAGTTCCGGTTCGAGGTGCTCGCGCACCGCTCCCCCGGCGCGAGCTGGTCGGGGTTCATGCCGAGGCACATCGAGCAGCCGGCGAACCGCCACTCGGCGCCGAAGTCCGTGAACACGCGGTCCAGCCCCTCGGCCTCGGCCTCGAGCCGCACCCGGGCGGACCCCGGCACGACCATCACGCGGACGCCGTCGGCCTTCTTCCGGCCGCGGATCACCGACGCGAAGGCGCGAAGGTCCTCGATGCGGGAGTTCGTGCACGAGCCCATGAACACGGCGTCGACGGCGATGTCCTTCATCGGCGTGCCGGCGGCCAGGTCCATGTACTCGAGCGCGCGCCGGGCGGCGGCCTGGTCGTTCGGGTCGCTGTAGTCGTCGGGCGAGGGCACCGACTCGGACAGCGAGACGCCCTGGCCGGGGTTCGTGCCCCAGGTGACGAACGGCTCGAGCTCGTCGGCGTCGATGAACACCTCGGCGTCGAAGACCGCGTCGTCGTCGGTCGCCAGGGTGTCCCAGTAGGCGACGGCGTCGTCCCAGTCCTGGCCCGTCGGGGCGTGGTCGCGGCCCTGGACGTAGTCGTAGGTGGTCTGGTCGGGGGCGACCATGCCGGCGCGGGCACCGGCCTCGATCGACATGTTGCAGATGGTCATGCGGCCCTCCATCGAGAGCGCCCGGATCGCCGACCCGCGGTACTCGAGCACGTAGCCCTGCCCGCCGCCGGTGCCGATCTTCGCGATGACCGCCAGGATGATGTCCTTCGCCGTGACCCCGGGACGCAGGGTGCCCTCGACCGTGATCGCCATCGTCTTGAAGGGCTTGAGCGGCAGGGTCTGCGTGGCGAGGACGTGCTCGACCTCGGAGGTGCCGATGCCGAACGCCATCGCGCCGAACGCGCCGTGGGTGCTCGTGTGCGAGTCGCCGCAGACGACCGTGATGCCGGGCATGGTCAGGCCGAGCTGCGGGCCGACCACGTGGACGATGCCCTGCTCCTCGTCGCCCAGCGAGTGCAGGCGGACCCCGAACTCCGCGCAGTTGCGGCGCAGGGTCTCGATCTGGGTGCGGCTCGTCGGGTCGGCGATCGGGCGGTCGATCGCGAGGGTCGGCGTGTTGTGGTCCTCGGTCGCGATCGTCAGGTCGAGGCGTCGGACCGGGCGGCCGGCCTGGCGCAGCCCGTCGAAGGCCTGCGGACTCGTGACCTCGTGCACGAGGTGGAGGTCGATGTAGAGGAGGTCCGGGTTCCCGTCCTCGCCCTTGACCACGACGTGGTCGTCCCACACCTTCTCGGCGAGCGTCTTTCCCATCGGCCCGGCCCTTCCTCGTCGACGTCCGTCGCGGCGTCCGCCGCTCGGTGGGGCGAGTGTAGCAGCTTGGTATACCAACGCGCGTCGGGCGGGAGGCGCGGTGTCGGGCCGCCACGCGCGCCGGGCCGGTGGGTGGCGGACGGGAGGCGCGGGTCGGCCGCGCCGCGCGCCTCCCGGCCCGGTGGGTGGCGGACGGGAGGCGTGGGTCGGCCCCGCCGCGCGCCTCCGGGCCCGGCCCACTGGGCCGTCCGTCGCGTCGCGCGGTTGCTCCCGCGCAGCGGGGAGCACGTCGCACCACGTCGTTGCGTGGCGCGACGTGCTCCCGGTGGTGCGAGAGCCCGTCGGGCGACACCTGTCGCGGTGGGATGATGGACGCGACATGACGACGCCTGCGCACTCGACCCGGACCACCAACCTCGAGGGCGCAGCCCGTGCCGCGATCGCCGGCGGCGTGCCCCTCGCACTGCTCATCGCGCTCGGGATGCCCGGGTACGCGGCCTTCGCGATGTTCGCCGGGTTCACCGCGATCTTCGGGGCGACCGAGCCCTACCGGCAGCGCATGGTGACGACGGGTGTCGCGGGTGCCCTGCAGGCGGCGTGCATGGCGGCGGGCTTGGCGGTGTCGCTGTCGGGCGGCGCGCTCTGGCTGCAGGCGGTCGGACTCGTGGTCGTCCTCGTGGTCGCGATCGGCACCCTGAGCACGCTGCAGACGATCCCCGCGCAGCCGATCTTCCCGGTGTTCGCGTTCTGCGTCTCGGCGCTCGTGCCGGTCCGCCCCGCCGACCTGCCGCTCGTCGCGACGATCATCGTCTGCTCGGTCGCCTGGGCGTGGCTCGTCGCGATGTCGGGCGCGGTGGTCCGGCTCGTGCTGCACCCTCGCGCGCCGCACGTGTTCCGGCCGATCGCGCCGCGCAAGCACCGGACCACCGCCGTGCTGCGGACGGCGGCGCTGTGGGAGACCGTCGCGCTCAACGTCGTCGGGGCGCTCGTCGCCGGGGCGCTCGCCGAGGCGGTCGCCGGCCTCGGGCACCCCTACTGGGCGGTGATCGCGGTGGTGTCGACCCTCCCGGCGATCCGGCAGCGGCACACCGTCGCGCGCGCGGCCCAGCGTGTCGTCAGCACGGTCGGCGGGACCGTGGTGGCCGTCGGCATCCTGCTGCTCGAGCCCTCGGCCTGGTGGATCGTCGTGATCGCGGTCGTCGGGCAGTTCTTCGCGGAGATCTTCGTCGCGCGGCACTACGCCGTGACGCTGCTGTTCCTCACGCCGCTCGCGCTCGCGGTGTCGTGGCTGAGCCTGCCGGAGGCGCCGGAGCTGCTCGCGCTCGACCGGATCGCGCAGACGACGCTCGGTGCGGTCGTGAGCGTGGCGCTGCTCGTCGTCGGGCGTGCGGTGGAGCGGCGGCGGGGCCGGGCGCTCGGTGCGACGAGCGCGATCCGCACGGTCTGACGCGGCGCGCCGCGTCGGGACACGGTCTGACGGGGTGCGGCGGCGGCGGTGCGGCGGTGGTGCGGCGCGCCGCACCACCGCGAGCACGTCGCGCCGCGGGATCACGTGGCGCGACGTGACCCGCGTTGTGCGGGCGCACGTCGCACCAGCGGGTGTCAGTCGCGCGGGGCGATGTTCCAGGAGTCGATCACCGGGCGGCCGTGCTCGTAGCCGAGCGAGCTGATCGTCGCGGTGCCGAGCTTGAGCACGGCGCCGTCCTGCGGGGCGAGCCGGATCCAGGCGGCACCGAGTGCGCGGAGCACGTGCCCGTGGGCGACCACGATCGCGTCGTCGCCCTCGGCGAGCACCGGACGGACGCGGTTCAGGACCCGCTCGACGCGGACGCGGACCTCGGCGGCGTTCTCCCCCGGGGTGTCACCGGCGGGCACGCCGTCGGTCCAGAGGTCCCACGGCCCGTGCCGCTGCACCTTGATCTGCGGGGTGGTGAGGCCCTCGTACGCGCCGTAGTCCCACTCGTACAGGTCCTCGTCGAGCTCGGGGTCGACGCCGACGAGCCGTGCGGTCTCGCGGGCGCGCTGCAGCGGGCTGGACAGGGCGAGCGCGAACTCCCGGTCGGCGAGGTACCGGCCCGCGCGTTCCGCCTGCTCGACGCCGTGGTCGGTGAGCGGGATGTCGGTGCGGCCGGTGTGCTGACCGCTCTTCGACCACTCCGTCTCTCCGTGGCGGACGAGGACGAGTTCGCCGGGGCGTTCCGAGGTCATGTGTTCCTTCCGAGGGTGAGGCCGAGCGCGGCGGCGCCGACCGAGACGACGAGCATCCCGAGGCCGTACAGCACGGCGGCACCGGTCCTCCCGGACCGGAACAGCTGGACGGTCTCGGTGCTCGCCGTCGAGAACGTCGTGTAGCCCCCCATCATGCCCGTCCCGAGGACGGCGACCGCGGAGGGGCCGAGCGTCCCGGCCTCGCCGAGCCCGGTGACGACGCCGAGGACGAACGACCCGGTCACGTTGATGACGAGGGTGCCGAGCGGGAACCAGGCGGCGGCGGTCCGGGCGGTGCGGCCCTTCACGGCGCCGTCGAGCCAGAACCGCAGCGCGGCCCCGACCCCACCGCCGAGGGAGACCAGCAGGAGGGCGAGCGGGGTCATCGCGGCCCCGCCGTCCGGGCACGCGCCGCCCCGCGGCGGCCGGCGAGCCAGGCACCGAGGGCAGCGGCGAGGAGCCCGGCGACCACCGAGAGGAGCGCGTACCCGCTGCCCGCACCCCACCGGCCGACGTCGAGCAGTCGCGCGGTGTCGTCCGCGAGCGTGGAGTAGGTCGTGAAGCCCCCGAGGACGCCGGTGCCGACGAACAGGCGCACGGTCCGGCGCCGTCCCTCGTCGGGCCCGCGCAGTGCGAGCGTCCCGAGCAGCACGCCCAGGCAGAACGCCCCGACGACGTTGATCGCGAAGACCGTCCAGCTGATGCCGTCGACCGCGGGGAACGCCGCGGCGAGCGCCGCCCGGACGCCGGTGCCGATCGCGCCGCCGAGTGCGACGAGGCCGAGGAACCGCCAGCTGCGGTGCGGTGGGCGGAGGGTGTCGGTGGTCACCCCGCCAGCCTGACACAGCGGGTCCGCCGGGTCGGCTGCCACCGCCCGGCGGGCCCGCTCGGTGTACGGACCCTCAGCGTGCGATCGGGTTCGGCATCCGCCCGACGCGCACGAGCGACTCGGTCTGCGCGGACAGGTCGACCATCTGCAGGGTGTTCCGGAGCTGGAGCCGGTTCAGGCAGGAGTGCTCGAAGTCCGGCGCGCGCAGGTCGATCGCACGCGTGCGTCCCGCCGCCGCGTCGTCCACGCACGCCCCGACGAGCCGCCAGAACGCCGCCGCCGGCAGCACCCCGTCCTCGTCGAGGATCGCCGCGAGGTAGCGGAGCACGCCGTCGAACACGTCGGTGTGGACGCCGAGTGCGGCCTCGGCGTCGTCGACCGGGTGCACGATCCGCTCGGTGCCGGCCGGGACGGGGACGTCGCCGACGACCACGACCTCCTCGCCGATGTCCTTCACGAACGCGCGGGAGACCACGCCGCCGCGCAGCACGAGCACGAGGTTCTCGCCGTGCGGCATGAACAGCAGCTCGTGCTCGGTGAGGCAGTGCACGACGGGGCGGAGGTAGGCGTCGAGGTACCGCCGCACCCAGGTCGCGGCGTCGAGCCCGGACCGCGCGACGAGTGCGGCGGCGACCGACCGTCCCCGCGCGTCGCGGTGCAGGAGGGCGGCCATGGTGATCGGCCGCTCCCCCGGCGTCAGGCGCGGCACGGGGCTCTCGCGCCAGAGCGCGGCGAGCATCTTCCGCTGCGGGGACGCGACGTCCACCCGGTGGTACGCGTCGCCGGTGTACCCGACGGCGGCGTGCTCGCGGAGCACCCCGAACCCGGCGGCGACGAGCACCGGGTCCGTCGCGACCAGGCCTGCCACCCAGTCGTTCACCGCCGGGGTGCTCCGCATGTACGCGGGCGACATCCCGCGCAGGAAGCCCATGTTCTGCACGGCGAGCGCCGTCTTCACGTACGAGCGGTCCGGGTGGGTGCGGTTGAACGCGGTGCGGATCGACTGCTGCGGCTGGTGCTCGTCCGGGCCCTCGCCGAGGTCGACGAGGTCCTGCCGCCCGAGGTCCGGCGCGAACGTCACGGCGATCCGGTGCTGCCACTGCCACGGGTGCACCGGGATCCAGGTGTACGCGTCGGGGTCGAGACCGCGGCGCTCCAGGGTCGCGCGGAACCCGGCCACGGTGGCGGGGTCGAGCTCGGCGGCCCAGTGCTCCGGTTCCGTCCGGTCCGCGGCGAGCGCCAGGTGCGTGTGCTCCCGTCGGGCAGCGAGCCACCGGTAGCGGAACCGGCCGCCGGACTCCGGCGCGTACGCCCGGTACTCGTCGAGGCCGAAGCCGATCCGCCCGTTCGCGGCGACGAAGGCCGGGTGTCCCTCGGTCATCGCGGCCTCGGCGTCCTGGAACGCGGCGACGACGTCGCCGTCGGACCGCCCCCGCGCGAGCTGCGCGGCGGAGGGGCCGCCCCGCCGGTGCTTGGCTGCGGCGCTCGCGAGCGTCGACGCGACCTCCTCGAGGTACGTGCCGAGCAGCTCGTCGGGGATGCCGAGCACCTCGTGCAGGGCGAGCACGAAGGCCTGCGCGTCGAGCGGCAGCGTCTCGGCCGCGGCACCCGCCCCCGCTCGGGTCCGGGTGAGGGACGCCTCGTCGAGCACCCAGTGCTCGAGGGCGTGCACCCGCGCCCGGAACCGGTACGTCGAGTCCCCCGCGTCGAGCAACCACGCGTCGCCGTCGGCCCGCGGGGTGACGAGCCGCTCGTGCGTGAACTCCGCGATCGCCTTCGCGACGAGGTGCCGCTCGGCGGGCTCGAGGTGCTCCGGCCGGAGGTGCGCGGCGGGCCCGTCGTCGTCCGGGGTGCCGATCCGGTCGGTGTCGAGCACCGAGAGCAGCGCGCGTTTCCCGTCGACGTCGACCACGCGGAGCGCACGGAACCCGACCTCGGCGTTCTTGCGCTGCACCGCCGTGTTCCGCACGTCCGGTTCCACGACGACCCGGCGGGCGCCGAGGGCGTCACGGCAGTGCTCGACGACCGCCCGCATCACCCGGCTCGTGAGCCCGTGCACGCGCCCGTCGACGGGTGGTGGGGCGACGAGCAGGTGCATGCCGACGTCCCCCGGCTCGGCGTCCCACACGTCGGTCAGCAGCACGGCCGACGGGTCGTAGGTCTCCGCGTAGGCGATCGGTGCGTCGTCCGACCGGACGATCCACCCGGCCTGCGCCGGGTCCTCCTGCACGGCGCGGAGGGACGCGCGGACCGCGTCGACGTCGCGGTCGGTCATCCCCCACCAGGAGGACGCCGGGTCCGCGAGCCACGCGTGCACGAGTGCGGCGTCCCGTCCCGGGTCCACCGGCACGACGGACGGGAGGCCCGTGGCCGCGTCCGCCGGTGCGGCCGTCGTCCCCGGGGCGCTCACGCTGACACCCCCGTGTGCTGCCCGGCGCGGGCACCGGCGGCGCTCGCCGCCGTCGGTTCGTCCGCCGTCGGGTCGTCCGTGGCCGGGCCGGCCGCCGTCGGGTCGTCCGTGGCCGGGCCGGCCGCCGTCGCGGGCGGTGCGTCCGGGGCCGGCCCCGTCGGGTCGGGAGCCGGCCGCCCACCGGGCAGGCCGAACTCCTGGAAGGCGATCCGTTCCTCCAGGCCGTACACGGCGCGCCCCGTGACGGACCGGATGATCGACGCGTTCCGCCACGCGCCCATCCCGAGATCGGGTGCGGTCAGGCCGTGCGTGTGCTCCTCCGCGTTCTGCACCCAGATGCGGCCGCCGAGGGTGTCGACGTGCAGGTCGCGGGCCACCGCGAGCCGACCGCGCTCGTCCCGGGCGACGAGGTGCTCGACGGGGGCGAGGAAGTCGGGCGTGCGCGGCCGGTACCCGGTCGCGAGGACGAGGCGAGCGACCTCGTGCTCGGCCTCGGTGCCGAGCTGCGCGTGCCGGAGCGTCAGGCGGAACCGGTCGCGGTCGGGCATCCAGGTGGCGGCGACGACGCTCGTGTCGGTGCGGAGCGTCGTGGGGACGGGACCGGTCGCGCTGGTGCGGTAGAGCGTGTCGTAGATCGTGTCGACGAGGTCGGCGCTGATGCCCTTGTACAGGCCGCGCTGCTCGCGACCGAGACGGTCCCGGACGGGTCCGGGCAGCCCGTGGAAGTGGTCGGTGTACTCCGGGCTCGTCATCTCGAGCGTGAGCTTGGTGTCCTCCATCGGGAAGAACCGCGGCGAGCGGGTGATCCAGTCGAGGCGGTACCCGCCGTCGCGGATGCCCTCGAGGAGGTCGCGGTACACCTCGGCGGCGGACTGCCCGCTGCCGACGACGGCGATCGAGTCGGCGCGACGGAGGTCCTCGCGCGCGGGGAGGTAGCCCGCGGAGTGCACCACCGGGCCGTCCAGACCGCGGAGGGCCTCGGGGACGGCGGGCTCGGTGCCGATGCCGGTGACGACGTGCCGGGCACGGTAGGTCTCGGGTCCGTCCGGGGTCTCGGCGTGCACCGTGAACAGGTCGGTGTCCGGGTCGTGCTCGACCGCCACGACCCGGCGGCCCCAGCGGAGGGTGTCGAGCTGCTCGGCGGCCCACCGGCAGTAGGCGTCGTACTCGCGGCGCAGGGGGTGGAAGTCCTCGCGGATGTAGAACGGGTAGAGCCTCCCGGTGGCCTTGAGCCAGGCGAGGAACGACCAGCGCGAGGTCGGGTCGGCCATCGTCACGAGGTCCGCCAGGAAGGGCACCTGGATCGTGGCGTCGTCGAGCATCATGCCGTGGTGCCAGGCGAAGCCGTCGGCTTGGTCGAGGAACACCGCGTCGAGGTCGTCGATCGGGTCGGTCAGGCACGCGAGCCCGAGGTTGAACGGGCCGATGCCGACGCCGACGAGGTCGTGGACGGGTGTGCCGGTCGTCGTACGGCTGGTGGTGCTGGTGCTGGTGCTGGTGCTGGTGCTGGTGCTTGTGCTTGTGCTTGTGCTGGAGGTCATCGGGTCGCTCCCGTCGTCTCGGTGGTGTGCGCGGCGCGCTCGCCGCGGTCGGCGTGCGTCCGCCCGGCGTGCAGTCGCGCGGCGTGCAGTCGCTCGGCGGTCGCCACGACGTGGTCGAGTGCCGCGACGACCTGCTCGACGCTCGTGGCGGGGTTGAGCAGCGTGAGCTTGTCGCACGGTCGGCCGTCGACGACGGTCTTCGCGACGAGCGCCCGCCCCTCGGCGAGCAGCGCGGCGCGGAGCGGAGCGACGAGGGCGTCCGCCTCGGCGTCGGACACGCCCTCCGGCTGCCACCGGAACAGCACCGTGCTGAGCTGCGTCGGTGCGACGAGCACCAGGTCCGGGTGCCGTCGCACGTGCTCGTGCACCTGCTCGGCGACGTCGATCACGGTGTCGAACGCCCGCCCGATCGCCGCGGCGCCGCTCGCCCGGAGCGTCGCCCAGAGCTTCAGCGCGTCGAAGCGCCGCGTGGTCTGCAGCGACTTGTCGACCTGGTTCGGCTCGTCGGCGTCCTCGGGGTTGAGGTAGTCGGCGTGCCAGGCCGCGCGACGGAGGTCCGCCGGGTCCCGCACGAGCAACGCGCTCGAGGACACCGGTTGGAAGAACGACTTGTGGAAGTCGGCGGTCACGCTCCGTGCGCGCTCGATACCGTCGAGCAGGTGTCGGCGCGTCGGGGACACGAGCAGGCCGCACCCGTAGGCGGCGTCGACGTGCAGCCAGACGTCCTCGAGGTCGCAGACGTCGGCGATCGGCCCGAGCGGGTCGATGCAGCCGCGGTCGGTGGTGCCGGCGGTGGCGACGACCGCCGTCGGCACCCGACCCTCGCGTCGGACGGCGGCGATCGCGTGTGCCAGGGCGTCGGGCTGCATCCGTCCCGCGCCGTCGGTGGCGACGTCGACGACGGCCCGTTCGGGCAGGCCGAGCACCATCGCGGACTTGCGGACGCTGAAGTGGCTCGAGGCGGTGGCGAACACGACGAGGTCGTCGAGCGCCGGTCCGCCCTGCGGTGCGGTCGCGGTCGCCGCCTGCCTGGCCAGCAGCAGCGCGTGCAGGTTCGACTGCGACCCTCCGGAGGTGAAGACGCCGTCCCCGGCGGGGAACCCGATCGTCTCGGTCGCCCACCGGACGACGCGCCGCTCGATCTCGGTGCCGATGCGCGACTGGTCCCAGGTGTCGACGGAGGGGTTCACGGCGGCGAGCACGGCCTCGGCGGCGACCGCGGGCAGGGCCACCGGACAGTTGAGGTGGGCGAGGTACCCCGGTTGGTGGAACCAGACGGCCTCGGCGCTGAAGAGTCGGTCGACCTCCGCGACGGCGGCGTCGGCGGTCCCGAGCGGGACGTCCAGGTCGACGGCGTCGACACGGTCCCGCAGCGTCGCCGCCGGGGTGTCGGTCGTGGGGGTCCCGACGGTGGCGAAGCGCTCGGCGGTGCGGGTGACGGCGTCGACGACGACCTCCCGGTAGCGCTCGGCGGTGCCGGCGTCGAGGATCTCGAGCAGTGATGACGTGGTGCTGTTCACATTAGGTGAGGCTAACCTAACTGCCCTGCTCGCGGTACCTCGGACGGGGGGGAAGAACGATCGGTCCACGCGGGATGTCCCCCGGCGCGGCTACGCTCGGGGTCGTGTCCAGCGCCCCGCACTCCGCGACCGTGGCGGTCATCGGGGCCGGTCAGGCGGGGTTGTCGGCCGCGCACCACCTGCTCCAGCGCGGGTTCACGCCGGTCACCGGCGAGGGTGAGGACGAGGGCGACCCGACCGGCTCCGGCCGCACCGTGGTCGTGCTCGACGCCGACCGGCAGCCCGGCGGAGCCTGGCAGCACCGCTGGGCGTCCCTGCGGATGCGCACCGTGAACGGGATCTTCGACCTGCCGGGCATGCCGCTGCCCCCGATCGACCCCGAGGAGCCGAGCCGCACCGCCGTGCCGCGCTACTTCGCCGCGTACGAACAGCACGAGCACCTGCCCGTGCTCCGCCCCGTCCGGGTGACGGCCGTGCGCTCGCTCGAGGGGGACGAGGAGCGGACCCACACCGGCACGCCGACCGATCCCGGGGAGCCGACCAGCCCCGACGCCGCGGTCGTCCGCGCCGACCCGGGCGCCACGCCCCCGATGCCCCCACTCCTGGTCGAGACCGACCACGGCGACTGGAGGGTGCGCGCGGTCGTCAACGCCACCGGCACCTGGAACACCCCGATCGTGCCGCGGGTCCCCGGTGCCGAGGACTTCCTCGGCGAGCAGCTGCACAGCCGCGACTACGTCGACGCCGAGCGCTTCCGCGGCCGTCGCGTCGCGGTCGTCGGTGGCGGCATCTCGGCGGTGCAGCTCCTCGAGGAGATCAGCCGCGTCACCGACACGGTCTGGTACACCCGCCGCGAGCCGGTGTTCCTGTCCGGGGCGTTCGTGCACGAGACCGACGGCGTCGACGTCGAGCGCCGGGTCGCCGCGGACGTCGCTGCCGGGCGGCCCCCGGGCAGCATCGTGTCGTACACCGGGCTGCTCTGGACCGAGTACGCCCGAGCCGCCCGTGACCGCGGCGTCCTCGAGCGCCGACCGATGTTCACCGCGATGCGCCCGCACGGGGTCGTCGAGGAGG
This sequence comes from Curtobacterium sp. MCBA15_012, assembly GCF_001864935.2. NCBI lineage: Bacteria > Bacillati > Actinomycetota > Actinomycetes > Micrococcales > Microbacteriaceae > Curtobacterium > Curtobacterium sp. MCBA15_012. The sequence continues at coordinate 2,247,608 of NZ_CP126267.1, forward strand.
ACGGCTCGTCCACCTCTGTCGACGTCGTCCTGTGGGCGACCGGGTACCGCGCCGACCTCGACCACCTCGCGCCGCTCGGCCTGCGCGGGCCGCTCGGCGGCATCCCGATGGTCGGCACCCGGGTCGCCGCCGACCCCCGCGTGCACCTGATCGGGTACGGGCCGTCGCAGTCGACGATCGGCGCGAACCGCGCGGGACGCGCGGCCGCCCGCGAGGTCGCGCGGTTCCTCGGGGAGGCGCCCGTCCCGTCGTCGACGTGACCACGGCCGGACGGGAGGCGCGGGGCGGGCCCGCCCCGCGCCTCCCGTCCGGCGTCCGCGCGCCGCGCGCCGCGCGTCAGACCGTCATCGTGAGCGGCGGCAGCGGTCCGTCGGTGTCCGCCACCTGCGTCATGCGCGCCGCGAGCCTGCGGAGCGGCGTCGACAGCAGGACCGCGTCCGCGACCCACCGGGCGGCCAGGCCGACCCGGCTGCGCGGGTAGGCGAACCGGACCGAGCCGTCCGGGATGCCCTGGACCGCGTCGACGAGCGGGCGCATCCAGTCGTCGAACGCCGCGAGGGCCCGGTCGAGCGCTGCGCGGTCGAGGTGTCCCGGTCCGTCCGGAGCGGCGCCCTCCACGGCGTCGGCGAGCGAGGCCGCGAGCACGTACCCGCTCGTCAGCGCGAGCGAGGCTCCCCCGCCGCCCATCGGCGTGACGCACCACGCGGGTCCCCGATCACCGCGACACGTCCGCGGCGCCAGGACGGCATCCGGATCTGCGTGAGCTGGTCGACGTACAGGTCCTCGGTGTCGGCGAAGGCGTCGAGCACGCGCGCGGTCTCCCAGCCGACGCCCTCGTACCGGCGGGTGAGCGCCGCGACGACGTCCAGACGGTCCTTGCCGACCAGGTCGTCGCGTCCGGCGTAGGCGAGGACGGCCCGGGTCGTTCCGTACGGGTCCGGGCGGAGGTGCACCTGACGCCCGCCGACGGCCGTGTACCAGCGCCAGCGGTCGTCGTCGGAGGCAGTGCGTGGGATCGTGCCGAACGCCATGGTCGCGCCGAGGTCGCGCGGGTCCACGTCATCCGGGCTCGTCGACCGCCTCGAGGCGGCCGGGCACGTCACACGACATCGTGAGAGCACCGACCGACGCCGGGTCACGCTCCGCACGACCGAGGCCGCCCAGCGGGCGAACGCGGCGTTCCTCGGGTTCGCCGGGCGGGAGATCGCCGGGTCGCTCCGTGCGGCACCGTCGGAGGAGACCCGGGCAGCGCTGGCCTTCCTCGACCGGATGACCGCGGCGGCGACCACGGCGCGCGGCTGGCCCGGCGCGCGCGGACGGGCGGCTGAGCGCAGCGCGCCCGGGCGCCCTTCGCGCGCCGGGCCCCTGGATAGAGCAGGAACTGTCGGGTCGCGCCCGGCCATCCGACGTCGACTGCTCCATCCGCCGAGCCACGGCCGGGTGCGGGCGCTGAGCGGAGAGCGACGCCCGCCCCTGGATGGAGCAGGAACTGTCGGGTCGGGCCCGGCCATCCGACGTCGACTGCTCCATCCGCGGGGCGGCGGCCGCGCGCGGGTACGGGTGTGCGTGCGTGCGGGCCCGGGCCCGGGCCCGGGCCCGGAACGACGAAACCCCCGGCGAGCGGGAGCTCGTCGGGGGTGTCGGTGTGGTGACCCCAGCGGGATTCGAACCCGCGTTACCGCCGTGAGAGGGCGACGTACTAGGCCGCTGTACGATGGGGCCGTGGTTCCGTCGAGACGGAGCACACGTGTTGTCGGACTCGGAGGAAAGCCACCGTGGTGACCCCAGCGGGATTCGAACCCGCGTTACCGCCGTGAGAGGGCGACGTACTAGGCCGCTGTACGATGGGGCCGTTCCGACAACCCGATAAGTATGGCACAGCAGCAGCAGACTGCCAAAACGGGGCGTGTCGCCCGGGTGTGCCGCGCTCGAGGTGCGCCGCGGGGCGGACGCGGGGCGTGCCTCCAGGCCGTCCCGACGTCAGATCGTGAGCGACTCGCCGGGCCGGAGCACCACGAGGTCCCCGCCGTCGCCGAGGGCCTCGCGCTGGCGGTCGACGTGCATGCCGAAGCCGACCTCGGAGAGGGTCGCCTCGTGCACCGGGTAGGCCCGGCGCGGTGCGACGGCGGCGATCCAGTCCATCATCTCGGCGACCTTGAGCCACGGTGCACCGACGGGCGCGGCGAGCACCTCGACCGGGACCCCCGGCACCGTGTACGCGTCGCCGGGGTGGAAGAGCCGACCGCCGACGAGGACGCCGGTGTTGTCGACGACCGGCACCGAGGCGTGGATGACGTTGTGCCGCGCGCCGTGGAAGTCGAGCGTGAACGGGCCGACCGTGCGGTGGTCGCCGTCCGTGACGACCTCGACCGGGAGGCCCGCGTCGGCGAGCGCCGCGGCGACCCCGGCCGGGCCGAGGACGAGCGCGCCCGGGTTCGCGCGGAGGATGCGGTGGAGCTGCTCGGGCGTGACGTGGTCGGGGTGCTCGTGGGTGACGACGACGGCGACCACGCCGGTGGCGTCGACCGGGCGCGTGAGTCCGCCGGGGTCGAGGACGAGCCGGGCCTCGCCGTCGGTGACGACCTGGCAGGCGTGTTCGAGCTTGGTGACCTCCATGCGGGCGACCCTACGCGCGGGGGCCGGCGGGCGGGGTCGCCGGACGCGCCCGGTGCGGGCCGCGGGCCGGCCGGCCGGACGCGCCCGGCGGCGGCCGCGGGCGGGCCGGCCGGACGCGCCCGGTGGCGGCCGCGGGCCGGCCGGTCGGACGCGCCCGGTGCGGGCCGGTCGGACGCGCCCGGTGTGCGCCGCACAACGGGGAGCACGCCGCACCACGGATTCCCGTGGCGCGACGTGCTCTCCCTTGTTCGCGAGCACGCCGCACCGCGACGCGCCACCCGGGCGGCCGCGCCACCCGGGCGGCCGCGCCACCCGGGGCGGCCACGCCGCCCCGGGGCGGCCGCCCCGCCCCACCCCGCCCCGAACCCGGCGCCCCTACGCCCGCGGCGCCCCCGTCGACGTCCGCACCACCAACTCCGCCGGCGCCGCGGGCAACGGCCCCGCCGACGCCCCGTCGACCTCGGCGAGCACGGCCCGCGCGGCCGCCCGTCCCTGGGCCTCGGGGTCCTGCGCGACCGTCGTCAGCCCGACGACCGCGCCGTACTCGTGCCCGTCGATCCCCATCACCGAGACGTCCCCGGGGACCGACAGCCCTGCGCGGGAGGCCGCGAGCAGCACCCCGAGCGCCATCTCGTCCGAGGCGCAGAACACCGCGGTCGGCCGGTCCCCCGGTGTCCGACCGAGCAGGTGCTCCCCCGCGGCGGCCCCGCCGGCGAACGAGAACCGGCCGTCGAGCAGCCGGTCCGCACGGACGTCGAGCCCCCGCCTGCGCATGGCGTCCGCGAAGCCGTCCCGCCGCAGGTACGGCACGGCGACGTTCATGCCGTCCTCGTCCTGCCCGCCCAGGTAGGCGATCTCCCGGTGCCCGAGCCCAGCCAGGTGCGCGACCGCGGTGTCGGTCACCGCGAGGTCGTCCACCCCGACGTTCCGCAGACCCGGTGCCGGCCCGCCGATCACGACGATCGGGTGGTCGCTGAGCTCGAGCTCGGCCCGCTCGGTCTCGTCGAGCACGAGCGACAGGAGCACGAGCCCGTCCACCCGGTGCCGGAGCATCGACCGTCGGAACGCCCGGTCGCGGTCACCGCCGGGCCCGCCGAGGTTGTAGAGCACCAGGTCGTACCCGGCCTGCCGCAGCTCGGCGTCGACCCCGCGGAGCGCGCGGACGTAGAACCACCGGTCGATCACCGGGACGACGACGCCGACCGCCCGCTGGCGTCCGGTCGCGAGCCCCGCCGCCGCCGAGCTCGGCACGTAGCCGAGCTCGTCGGCGACCCGTCGGACCTCGCCGATGGTCGCGTCCGCCACGGTCGGCAACCCGCGCAGTGCGCGGGACACCGTCGACTTCGACAGTCCGGTCCGGCTCGCGATCTCCTGGATCCCGCTGGGCATCGGTCGGGAGGCCCGTCAGCCGTCGCCGCCGTGCGTCGCCTCCGCGACGTGGCCGGTCCCGGGACCGCCGTGCGTCGCGTCCGCGACGTGGCCGGTCCCGGCACCGCCGTGCGTCGCCTCCGCGACGTGGCCGGTCCCGGCACCGCGGCGGAGCACCGTCCGCCGCCACCGGTCGAGCCCGACCACCGCGAGGACGCACACGAGCAGCACCATCGCCCACCCGAGCGCCGGGCGTCCGGTCACCTCGCAGAACACCGTCACGCCGAGGAACAGCACGCCGAACGCACCGACGAAGCCGATCGCCTCCTCGATCCGGGCGGTGGGCCGCTGCGGCCCGCGCTGTGCCACCGGCCTCAGCCCTTCACGCCGCCGGCGGTGAGGCCGGCCACGATCCGCCGCTGGAACACGAGCACCAGGACGACGAGCGGGATCGTGACGATCGTACCCGCCGCCATCACGGCGGTGTACGGCTCCTGGTGCGGCTGCGACCCGGCGAACGACGCGATCGCGACCGTGACCGGCTGGGTGGCGTCGCTCGAGAGCTGGGACGAGATGAGGTACTCGTTCCAGGACGAGATGAACGCCAGGATCGCGGTGGTGAACACGGCGGGTGCGGCCAGCGGCAGGATGATCCGCCGGAACGCCTGCACCCGGGTGCACCCGTCGATGCGTGCCGCCTCCTCGAGGTCCCACGGCATCTCGCGGAAGAAGCTCGCGAGTGTGTAGACGGTGAGGGGCAGCACGAACGAGATGCTCGGCAGGATGAGCGCCTGGTACGTGCCCATCCAGCCGATGTCCGTGAAGAGCTGGAACAGCGGCGAGATGAGCGCGACACCGGGGAACATCGACGCGGCCAGGATCGCGCCGGCGATCACCGACTTGCCCTGGAACTCGAGGCGGGCCAGGGCGTAGGCGGCGCTCGTGCCGACGAGCAGCGCGATGACCGTCACGACGCCGCCGATGAGCAGGCTGTTCGCCAGGGCACGGCCGAGGTGGTTGCCGAGCGCGGTCGAGAACGCCGTCGTGTAGTTGTCGAGCGTGACGTGGGTCGGCCAGGGCGTCGCGTCGAAGGTGAAGCCGACGTCCCGGAAGCTCGTGACGACCATCCAGTAGAACGGCAGCAGGCACCACACCGCGATGACGACGGCCTGGATGCCGGTGCGGAGCCGCTGCCCGGTGTGCCGCTGGACGCGGACCCGGGGGCGGTCGGTCGCACGGTCGCGCGAACGCGCCGTCGACCGGGGTCGGTCTGCTGCGAGCGTCACTTGAGCTCACCCTTCTGCTGGGCGGCCTGCGTCTGCACCACGTTGGCGCCGAGGAACCGCACGAAGACGAACGCGACGACGAAGATCACCAGGAACGTGATCGTGGAGAGGGCCGACGCGGAGTTGAAGCCCTGCCGGATCTGGTCGACGACCAGGATCGACAGCGTGGTGGTCGCGTTGCCGGACCCACCGCCGCCGCCGGTGAGGATCGCGGGCAGGTCGTACATGCGCAGGGCATCGAGCACGCGGAACAGCACGGCGACCATGAGCGCGGGCTTGATGAGCGGGAGCGTGATGTTCACGAAGCGCTGCACGGTCGACGCGCCGTCCATCTTGCCGGCCTCGTAGACCTCCTCCGGGATGAGCTGCAGCCCGGCGAGGATGAGCAGCGCCATGAACGGCGTCGTCTTCCAGGTGTCCGCGATGATGATCGCCCACCGGGACGCCCACTCGCTCGAGGTCCAGAGGACCTGCTGCCCGATCACGTGGTTGAGCACGCCGTTCGCGTCGAAGATGAAGTACCAGAGCTTCGCGGTGACGGCGGTCGGGATGGCCCACGGCACGAGGATCGCGGCGCGGACGAGGGCGCGTCCCCGGAAGTTGCGGTTCATGATGATCGCCATCCACACGCCGATGACGGTCTCCAGGGCGACGGTCACGACCGTGAAGAAGAACGTGTTCCCCATCGACACCCAGAACTGGGCGCCGAGGTTGCCGGGCGGGCAGGCGGTCTCACCGCACCGCTGGCCGAGCCAGTGCACGTAGTTCGCGACGCCCGCGAAGCCGCCCTGGACGAAAAGACCGGTGGCCTTGTCGAGCCCGGCGTCGAGCTGGAACGACTGGATCACGGCGCTGACGACCGGGTAGCCGATGACGATCGCGAGGAGCGCGATCGTCGGCCCGATCAGGTACACGGCCCAGCGGCCGTGCTCGGCGTTGAGCCCGCCCTTCCGCCGCCGCGGCGGCTCGGTCCCCCGTGGGTTCGGGATCGCTGCGGGGATCTCGGTTGCTGCTGACACTTCGACGGCCTCCTTGCCGGATGTCTGGACGCAGGTGGTGGCGGACGGGAGGCACGGTGCACGCTGGCACCGTGCCTCCCGTCCGACGCGGCGACAGCCGCGTCCCGGCGCTAGTTGCTGCCGTCGGTGGCGGTCTTCAGTGCCGCCTGCATGTCCTTGACCGCTTCGTCGACGCTCTTCGATCCCTTGAGCGCGGCGTAGCTGTTGTCCTGGATCGCCTTGGTGACGGCCGGGTAGAACGGCGTCACCGGGCGCGGCTCGGCCGACTCGATCGACTTGAGCAGCGTCGGCAGGTAGGGCAGCTTGCTGGTCAGCTCCTCGTCGGTGTACAGGTCACCGACGACCGGGGCGAGCGAGCCCTGCGTCGCGAAGAACTTCTGCGTCTCGTCCGACTCCAGGAACTCGAGGAAGTCGTGCGCGGTCGCCTTGTGCTTCGAGTACACGCTGATCGCCGCGTTGTGCCCGCCGAGCGTCGAGGCGCCCGTGCCGTCCTTGCCCGGGATCGGGGCGACGCCGAAGGTGTCCTTCACCGTGCTCGACCCGTCGGTCTTGGCGAGGTTGTAGACGTACGGCCAGTTGCGCAGGAACAGCAGCTTGCCGTCCTCGAACGCCTGGCGGCCCTGCTCCTCCTGGTAGGTGATCGCCTCGGCCGGGATGTTGCCGTCCTTGAACGCGTCGACGAGGTTCTGCAGGCCGGCCTTCGCGTCGCTGGTGTCGACGTCGGGCTTGCCGCTCTTGTCGAGCACCGAGCCGCCCGAGCCGTTGATCGCCTCGGAGGCGTTCACGGTCAGGCCCTCGTACTTCGCGAACTGGCCGGCGTAGCAGCCGATGCCCTTCTCCTTCGCGATCGAGCAGTCCTGCATCATCTCGGCCCAGGTGGTCGGGGGCGTCGGCACGAGGTCCTTGCGGTAGTACAGGAGCGCGCCGTCGGAGGTCTGCGGGGCGGCGTAGAGCGTGTCGTTGTACGTCGCGGTCTTCACCGTCGACGGCAGGAGCTTCGACGTGTCGATCTTCATCTTGCCGGTGAGCGGCGTGAGCCAGCCCTTCGCGGCGAACTCGGCGGTCCAGACGACGTCGACGTCGACCACGTCGTAGTTCTCGTCCTTGGCCTGGAAGTGCTGCACGAGGTCGTCGTGCTGCTGGTCGGCCTGGTCGGACTGCTCCTTGAAGGTCACCTTCTCGTCCGGGTGGGCGGCGTTCCACTTCTCGATCAGCGGGCGCACGACGTTCGAGTTGTCCTTGCCCTGCACGTACGTGATCGGTCCGCGGCTGTCCTGACCGTTCGAGGCGTCGCCCGATCCGGACGATCCGCCCGCCGAGCAGCCGGTGAGCACGAGGCCGACGGCGGCGAGCCCGGCGACGGAGGCCAGGCGCACCCTGGCGCGAGTGTTGGTCACAGCGTTGTCTCCTCATCGAGATCACCAGACGGCGCCGATCGGGGACCCGACGACGCTGCCTGGAGCAGGCCACGCTGCCTGCTGGTGGAGGAAGCTACGCCCGTCGTCGGGCGGAGCGCAACCGGTTGCATCGGATTCGTGACCGGGCCGTGACCTCCGCCCGCCGGTCGGTTTCCCCTGGTGAGCGCTCACTTCGGCCGGTCGTCCGGTCGCGGGACCCGGTCGCCGGTCCGGTCCGCCGGTCCGGTTCGCCGGGCCCGGTCGCCGGGCCCGGTCGCCGGGCCCGGTCGCCGGTCCCGGTCGCCGGGCCCGGTCGCCGGTCCCGCTGCGGGGGTCTGCGGGGTTCCGCACGATCCCCGCCACGGGAGCACACGGGCGTTGTCCGCGGTGCACCGTGCTCGTAGCGTCCGTGCCATGGCCCTGCTCACCCCTGTGTCCGTCCCCGGCCCGCGCCGTGTCGTCAGCGTCGACCTCGACGCTCCGCTCCCGGAGCTCGTCGCGGGTGCGGACGGTTCCTCGGCGCTCGTCGTCGGGTACCGCGACGGGCACCCGGTGACCACGCTCGAGGTCCTGCTCACCGACGACCCGGCCGACGCCGAGCGTGCCCTCGCGCCGCTCCGCGCCGTGGGCAGCCCCGTGGGTGCCGACGACGCCCCCGTCCCGGACGACCAGCTGCCGATGATCTCGATCGTGGTGTCGACCGTCGTCGCCCGCGTCGAGGACCTCGGCAAGCTGCTCGACGTGCTCGAGCACCTCGACTACCCGCGGCACGAGGTCGTCCTCGTCGACAACCGCGTGCGGCTGCCCGAGGTCGACGAGCTCCCCGGGCTGCTCGCCGGGCGGGACGTCCGACTCGTCGTCGAGCGCCGCCCCGGCTGCTCGGCCGGTCGCAACGCCGGCGTCGCGGCCGCGCGTGGCGAGGTCATCGCGTTCACCGACGACGACGTCCGGGTCGACCCGCAGTGGCTCCGGATGATCGGGTCGCGGTACGTCCGCGAGCCCGAGCTCGACGCGGTGACCGGCATGATCCTCCCGGTCGAGCTCGAGACCCCCGCGCAGATCTGGTACGAGGCGTACTACGGCGGCTTCAGCGGCGAGCGCACCTTCGAGCCCGTGACGATCGTCCCCGACGACGTCCCCGGTGCGATGCGCAACGCCCGGGTCTCCGCGGTGGCCCCCGACGGCACGGTGCGCAAGCACTTCGCGGTGTACGGCATCGGCGGGTACGGGGCCGGTGCGAACTGGTCGGTCCGGCGCTCGTCGTTCGACGCGGTCGGCGGCTTCGACAACACGCTCGGCGCCGGGGTCCCGGCCCGCGGCGGCGAGGACCTGGCGATCTTCATCGACCTGCTGTGGGGCGGCGGGCGCATCGGCTTCGAGCCGAAGGCCGTCGTGCACCACCGCCACCGTCGTGACCTCGACGGGCTGCACCACCAGCTGCACTCGAACGGCGTCGGCTTCACCGCGCTCATGTGCGCGCTCGTGGCGAAGGACCGCCGGCACCTCGTCGCGCTGGCCCGCCTGATGCCCGTCGCCGTGAAGATCAAGGGCAAGCAGCTCGTGTCCCGGCTGGCGGGGAAGCGCGACGCGGCGCCGGAGACGCTCACCGAGGCGTCGACGACGCGCATCCCGCGCTCCCTGGCGTTCCACGAGTTCCGTGGCTTCCCGGCCGGGCCCGCGGCGTACCTGCGCAGCCGGCGCTTCTGGCGCGACGTCGAGCAGGGTCGCTTCCGCCCGTAGTCGGCGGGGTCGCTCGGGCCGGGACTGGTCCGCGCGGTCCGGGGCGACGCGTGTGCGACACCCCCGCTGTCGCACGACGGCCACGATGTCGCACGCGCGGGCACGGCCCGGCCGCGCCGCCCGCGAGCGACACCCCCGCTGTCGGACGACGACCACGATGTCGCACGCGCGGGCACGGCCCGGCCGCGCCGCCCGCGAGCGACACCCCCGCTGTCGGACGACGACCGCGATGTCGCACGCGCGGGTACGGCCCGGCGGTGCCGCCCGCGAGCGACACCCCCGCTGTCGGACGACGACCACGATGTCGCACGGCCCCGTGCCGGCCCGACCCGGACCCCGAGCCACCGCGCCCGGGCCGCGCCCCTCAGCGCCGCGCGCGAGCCCGCGACACGAGGTACCGCCACGGCCCACCGAGCGCCGCGACGAGCTCGACCCGCTGCAGCCCCGCGGCCGCGGCGCGGAAGTCGTCGTCCACCGGCCACGCCTCGATCGCCGCGACCGCCGCCGTCACCTGGTCCGCACCGGCACCACCGGCACTGCCGGAACCACCGGCACCACCGCCACCACCGCCACCACCGCCACCACCGGCACCACCGCCACGGTTCCCCTGCCCGAGCGCCCCGAGCTGCCGCAGCGCCCCGACCGCCCGCCGGAGCACCGCCACCGCGGTCCGCGGCCGGAGCACGAGCTTCGCGACCCAGGCACCGAGCCCGGTCCCGTACCCGAGCGCCTGCGCACGCAGGGCCTCGCGGTCGGAACGGTGCCGGTGCCAGACGACGGCGGACGGCTCGACGGCGAGCGCCCCGCCCGAGAACAGCACGCGGGTGAACAGGTCCGGGTCCTCCCCCGCGCGGGTCGGGGTACCGGGGCCGAGCGCGACGTCGAACCCGCCGAGGGCGAGCCCGGCGTCCCGGCGGAGCGACATGTTCGCGCCGGTGCCGAACGCCCCGACCGAGAACGGGAACAGCGGCAGGTCGGCCGGCGGGCTCGCGGTGCGGAACACCCGGCGGTCGGTGTTGCGCGCCCAGGTGACGCGCTCGTCGAAGTAGCGCTGCGTCGGCGTCCGGAGCTCGCCGCTCGGCACGAGGCCCGTCACGCAGACGACGTCGGCGTCGCGGGCGTAGGCCGCGGCGAGCGCCGACGCCCAGTCGCGGTCGACGACCACGTCGTCGTCGACGAAGGCGACCACCTCGCCGGTGGCGAGGGCGAGACCGGCGTTCCGTGCGCGCGAGACGCCGGGTCGGGCCTCCAGGACGTACCGGACCCGAGGATCACCGACGGCCGCCACGACGTCGCGGGTCGCGGTCGAGCTGGGCGCGTTGTCGACGACGAGGACCTCGAGGTCGTCGTACGCCGAGGCGAGGACCGAGCGCACGCACCGGCGGACGTCCTCCGGACGGTCGCGGGTGCCGATGACGACCGACACGCGTCCGACGGGCGTGCCCGTCGGGGCGGCCGGGAGGCCCGTGGCACGCACCGCGCGCAGGGCCGGTCCCAGCTCGGCCGGGTCCAGGTCCCCGTCCGCGTCGACCGCGACGTCGACGAAGCCGGCGACCTCGAGCCCGTCGCGCACGAGGAGGCGCGCACGACGGAACCCCGCCGCACCGGCGAGCGCGACGGCGTCGGCGGCGAGCGCCTCGGCCCGGTCGACCGCACCCACCCAGGCGGCCCCCGACCAGGTCGGTCGGTCCGGCGACGGCATCGCGGGCGCGAGCGTGAGCACGCGGGTGGAGGTCGCACTGGTGTCGGTCATGGTCCGATGCTCCGATCGGCGCCGGCGGGGGTCAACGCGGCCTCCGGGTGGTTGCGGCGACGGCCGCGCGTCTTGCGGTTTGCCGCCAGTGCGCGGCGTGTCGACCAGTAGGCTCGGCGTCGATGACCCGACGACCGCGCGTCGGGCACGAGGAGGACGCATGTCGGACGCCCCCTGGACCGGGAACGAGTCCGCTGCGACCAGTGACGGAGCCCCCTCGTCCGGACTCGAAGCCCCCGTGCTGACCGACCGCGGGGGCGACCGCTGGGCCGACCTCGCGACCGACGGGACGGTGCTCGTCCTCGACGCGTCGACGTGCGTCTGCGGCCACGCCGAGGACGCCCACGAGCACTACCGCCCCGGCACCGACTGCGCGCTCTGCGACTGCCCGAAGTTCCGCCGGGCACGCTGAGCCGGCGCTGTCCGGTCGCGCCGGTCCGCGGCGACGCCCCGCACCGCGCGGGCACCACGGGAACCGCCGGTCAGACGCCCGACTGCGGGAAACCGCCGCTTCCCCGCAGTCGGTCCGGCACGGGGCTGTGGGCCACCAGGGCCCCGGGTTAGCGTCCCGCCATGGCCATCTCCCCCGCGGTCCCCGCGTGCATCGTCCTCGCCCACGAGGACCCGGAGCACGTGCGTCGCCTCGTCGAGACGCTCGACCCGTTCCCGGTGTTCCTGCACGTCGACGCACGCACCCCGGAGTCGGTGCACCGCGCGATGGTCGACGGCCTGCCGGAACGCGTCCGGCTGCTGCCGCGGATCCGCACCGGGTGGGCGCGTTGGGAGAACGTCGCCGCCGAGGTCGCCGGCTACCGTGCTGCCCTCGCCACCACCGACGCCACGCACGTCGCGGTCCTCACCGGCAGCGACTACCCGCTCGCACACCCGAGCGAGATCAGCGCGCACCTCGGGGCACACCGCGAGGAGTCCTTCGTCGCGTCGTTCCCGCTCCCGTACGACCGCTGGGGTCGCGACGGCGGCTTCGCCCGGCTGCGGTACCCGCACTGGGCCTGGCGGAAGCACATGCTCCGCGTCCCGCTCCCCCGTCGCCTGCCCCGAGGCGTCACCCTCACCGGCGGCTCGCAGCTCAAGGTCCTCGCCCGTCGCCACGCGGCCGCCGTGGTCGACACGGTGGACCGCCGCCCCGACCTCGTCCGGTTCTGGCGACGGAGCTGGATCGCCGACGAGACCTTCGTGCCGTCGGTCCTGCACACCCCGTCGTTGACGCCCGGCTTCGCCGAGGAGCACGTGCCGGAGTCGCTCTGGTGGATCGGCTGGGACGGTGCGGCACGCAAGAGCCCGCCGTGGCTGACGCTGCCCGACGCCGGCCGCCTGTTCGAGCGCCGCGCGACCCCGGACGCCACGACGCCGGACCTGTTCGCGCGCAAGTTCTCGACCGAGCGGAGCGGTGAGCTGCTCGACCTGATCGACGGCGCCTTCGGGTTGCGGGAGCCGCGTGCGGCACCGCACGCCGTGGCCGCTGCCGGCACGCCGGTCGCCGGGTCCGTCGCGGCGGACGGGGCCGCCTCGTGACGCTGCCCCAGACCCGACGCGAGGCCCGCGCGGCCGAGGGACGGGTCCGCCCGTCCTCGTCCGGTCCGCTCGCCCCCGCCACGGGCGGCACGGACGACGGCCGGGAGGCGCTGGTCACCCCCGCCACGGCCGTCGCCACCGATCCCGCCGACGGCCGGGAGGCGTCGGTCACCCCCGCCACGTCGGCCGCGTCCGACGCGGCGCCCGGCACGGGCAGCAGCGCGGTCGCGAAGGGGTCGAACGCACTGTTCGGCCGCGGCCTGCTGTACGTCGTCGTGTGGTCGATGCAGCTCGTCGTTTCGTCGCTCATCTCGCCCGTGCTGGCGCACCTCATGCCGCCCGCCGAGTTCGGCCTGCTCGCCTCGGCCATCGCGCTGTTCCAGGCCTTCGTCGTGCTGTCCGTGGCCGGTCTCGACCAGGCGGCGGTCCTGCAACGTGCGGAGGACGGCGGCGACGACCGTCGTGCCCGCGGGCTGCTCGTCGTCGGCATCACGACCGCGGTGGTCGTCACCGGGACCGCCCTCGTCACGATCCCGTCGTGGGCCGACGCCGCCGGGTTCGTCGGCGCCCACCCGCTGCTCCTCGTCGCGGTCCTGTGGGTCGCCCCGGCCGCGATCGTCCAGCTCTCGCTGTCCCTGCTCGTCGCGCAGGACCGGATCCGGGTCTTCGCCGTCACGAGCCTGCTGTCCTCCGTCGGCGGTTCGATCATCGGTCTCGGCCTGCTCGTCTGGGTCAGCGCCGACGCGACCACCTACGCGTGGGGCGGCGTCGTCGCGCAGGGCGTCGCGATGGTGATCGGCATCGCGGCGACGCGGCCGCGCATCGCCGGGCTGTTCGACCGCCGCACCACCGCGCGCGCGTTCCGACTCGGGATCCCGGTCGCCCTCGGCAACCTGTCGTACTTCGTGCTCAACGCCGGGGACCGGGTCGTCGTGCAGCGGCTGCTCGGCCCGGACGAGGTCGCCCGCTACCAGATCGCCTACGTCGTCGGCTCCGCGGTGATCCTCCTCCTGACCTTCACGAACCAGGCCTGGGCACCGCACTTCGCCGCCCTCCGCGACCGCGCCGCACGCCGACGCCTCGCGGTGCACGCCCGTGACGAGCTCTACGCGATGCTCGCACCGGTGCTGCTCGCGGTGACGCTCGTGTCGCCGGTCGCCCTGCCGGTCCTGGCACCGGCGTCGTACCGGGTGCAGGACCTCAGCGTCGTCGTCTTCGTCGTCGCGTTGACCGCGCTCCCGGTCGTCGCCAGTGGAGCGACCGGTCGGCTGCTCCTCGTCGAGCGCAAGGGCGTCGCGGTCGGCGTGATCGCGGCCGGCGCGGGCGTGCTGAACATCGGCGCGAACCTCGTCCTCGTGCCGCTGCTCGGCATCGTCGGGGCCGGGCTCGCGACCGTCGTCGCCTACACGCTCCTGGCGGTCGCGCAGCTGCTCGTGCTGCCGGACCGCCGCGAGTGGGTCGGTCCGCGCGCGCGGGTGGTGCTGCCGCTGGTCGGTGCACTCGCCGTCGCCGGGGCCTCCCTGCTGCTCCCCCAGGACACCCTGTGGAACGTCGTCCGCGTGGTCGGTGTCGTCGCGTGCCTGCCGTGGTTCCTCCGTCGCCTCACGACCGCACGTGGAGGTGCATCGTGACCCACCGCCCGTCCCCGGCGCGCTCCGCCTCCCCGGGCTCGTCCCCGGCGGCCTCCGCCTCCCCGGGCTCGTCCCCAGCGGCCTCCGCCGCCCCGGGTCCGTCCCCGGCGGCACCGGGACGGGCGCTGCGCATCGGCGGGCTCGTCAGCGGGCTCGCGCTCACCGGCGGCCTCGAACGGTGCGTGCTCGAGGACACCCGTGCGCTCGTCGCCGCGGGCCACACGGTCGAGCTCTGGCACCGCGACAGCACCGCGGCCCGCGCCGGTGAGGGCCGCGCGGCCTACGACGGCCTCGGGGTCCGGCTCCTGGAGGCGACCGACCCGCGCTTCGGCATCAGGACGGCGCTGCGCGACACGCTGCGCTTCGCCCGCGAGGGGCTCCGGCTCCGTCGCGCCGGGTACGACGTGCTGTGGCTGAACCGGCCCGAGTACCTGCCCTACGGCCGTGTCGTGTCCGCCGTGTCCGGGATCCCCCTCGCGGTGCACCTGCACCACGCCCCGAACTACGGACGGCTCGGTCCGATCGCCGGCGGCCGGTCGCGGTTCCTCGCGGTCTCGCACGCGATGGCGCGGGCGTGGGCCGCCGCCGGGACGCCCGTCGACAAGATCACGGTGGTCCCGAACGGCGTCGACACCGACGCCTTCCCACCCGCGACCGCCGAGCAGGCGGCTGCCGCCCGACGCACGCTCGGCATCGACACCGACCGACCCGTCGTCCTGTACTACGGGCGGCTCAGCCGGTCGAAGGGTGTCGTCGCACTGCTCGAAGCCTGGCAGCTCGTGCTCGCCGACGCCGCACGGCGGTCGGCGGCGGCCCCGGTGGCCGCGGGCTCCGGTCCGGCGGCGCACGACGCCGCCGTCCCCGCGTCGTCGGTGCCCCTGCTCGTCCTCGCCGGGGCGCTCTACCCCGAGGAGCGCGGTCCGGTCGGCCGCGCCGTCGACGCCCTGCCCGCGGGCAGCGTGCTCGTCCTCCCCGAGCGGGACGACGTCCTGCCGCTCCTGCACGCAGCCGACCTCGTCGTCGCGCCGTCGATCGAGCCCGAGGGGTTCGGCCGCACGGTCGTCGAGGCGATGTCCGCCGGCGTCCCCGCGGTCGCCGCGGCATCCGGTGGCACGGCGGAGGTCCTCGCCGACGAGTGGGAGCGGTTCACGGTCGACCCGACCGACACGGCCGCCCTCGCCCGGACCGTCACCGCGGCCCTCGACGAGGCCACCACCGACCCGACCCTGCCGGCACGGTGCCGGGCGTGGGTCCGGGAACGGTACGACCGGGCGCCGCACGAGCGCGCACTGCTCGACGCCCTCGTGACGCACGCGCGCTGAGGCCCACGGCCGAGTCGCGGCTCGGCCGCCGACGGCTCGGCCGCCGACGGCTCGGCCGCCGACGGCTCAGTCGCCGACGGCGCCCGCACCCGGCATGGTCGCCCGCGGCGTCCGCCCCGGGGCCGGCACGTCGATCGTCATCCAGTCGACCAGCAGCGACCCCGCGGCCTCGCGCGGCGGCACCCCGCCGTTCGACCCGGCCTGCACGACGAGGTGCATGCGTGCGGTGGGGATGTCCTCCGTGGTGCTGCCCACGACGCGCCCGTCCACCAGGAACGACATCCGCTCGGGGGTCCACTCGATCGTGTAGGTGTGCCAGTCCGCGAGCGACGCCTCGGTCTGGTGGTGGATGCACTTCTCCGCGGGGTCGGCGAGGCAGTGCACGTTGAGGAACGCGGGCGTCCCGAGGTCGCCCTCGGGGAAGTCGATCTCGCCGTCGGCCCAGACGTTCTCGTCACTCCAGAGCAGCACCGCGACCCCGTAGCCGTCGACGTGGTCGCTCCGCATCCGGATGCTGTACCGTCCGGCGGTCTGGCCGCCCCACCGACCGTCGACGAGCGGGACGATGCCGCCGGCCAGGGGCGTGCCGGCCGCGGTGGTCCGCAGCCGGACGTCGAGCACGCCGTCTCGCGCGGTGAGCGCCGAGGCGGAGTACCGGCCCGTCCCCGCGGTGTCCGCGAAGCCGTGGTACACCGAGAACCGCTCGCCGTACCGGGACTCGAACGCGCCGGTCGCGGTGGGTGTGGCGAAGTCCTCGGAGAACACCCGCCGCCAGTCTCCGCCGTCGGCCGCGGGCATCGCCTCGCCGCTCGGGTCGGCCGCGGTCCCGCCGCCGGTCGTCGCCGCGACGACCGATCCGGCGGCGACGACGAGCGCCCCCGCGGCGAGCGCCAGCCGTCGTGCGCCGCGTCGGCGTCCGCGTCCGTGCCGGGTCGACCCCGCTCCGTGGGCGACGGGAGCACGGTCGCCGTCGACGCGTGCCCCGGCCGGTCCTGGTGTCGGGGGCGGCGGGAGTTCGACGTCGCCCGTCGCGGCCCCGGTGTCGGTCCGGTCGCTCACGACGCCGCCCAGGCGCGGAACTCGGCGAGCCCGGCGTTCTCCGTGCCGGCGGCGACCCGGTCCACCGTGAACCGCACCCACGTCACCGACCGCGGGGTGAACTCGACGGTGGCGGGCGCCCCGTCGTCCGGCAGTGCGTCGACCGCGACGCTCGTGCCGTCCGAGAACGTCAGGGTGCCGCCGGTCACCCGGTCGACGGTGTTCGGACGGTCGTGCAGCACGATCCGTCGCAGGGTGACCGGGCTGGTCCAGTCGAGGCGCAGCCACGTGCCGGTCCCGCCGCCCGGCGCGACCCACTCCGCGTCGGCGCGGTCCGGCCACCCGGACACGACGCCGTCGACCGCCTTCGCGACGGTCTGGCCGTCGGCCGGGTTGTCGGACGACGCGGTCGGCGCGGCGGCCGCCGTGACGTCACGCGGTGTCGAGGACGGCGGTGTCGACCCCGTCCCGGTGCCGGTGCCGGTGCCGGTGCCGGTGGGGACGGTCCAGGCTCGGAGCTCGGCGAGGCCGGTGTTCTTCGTGGTGCCGCTCACGCCCGTGACCGTGAAGCGCATCCAGGTGACCTGGCGCGCGGCGAACGCGACGCTCGTCACGGTGCCGTCGTCCGGCAGGGCGGGGACCGCGACGCTCGAGCCGTCCGAGAACGTGAGGGTCCCGCCGGTGACACGGTCGTCGGTGTTCGGACGGTCCGCCAGGTCGACGGACTGCAGGGCGACGCCGGACGGCCAGTCGTCCTGCACCCAGGTGCCGACGCCACCGCCCGGTGCCGCCCACTCGGCGGAGGGGTCGGCGGGCCACCCGGACACGACGCCGTCGGCCGTCTTCGCGGCGGTCTGTCGGTCGGCCGGGTTGTCGGCGCTCGCGGTCACGACGGCCGTGCGGGCGGCGTTCACCGACGGGGTCGACGGCGTCGGCTCGGTGGCGGTGGTGGTCGCGGCGAGGGCTCGGAGCTCGGCCAGGCCGGTGTTCTTCGTGGTCGCGCTCACCGCGGTGATCGTGAAGCGCACCCAGGTCACCTGGCGGGAGGTGAAGCTGACGCGCTGCACCGTGCCGCCGTTCGGCAGGGACGGGACCGCCACGCTCGACCCGTCGGAGAACGTCAGCGTCCCGGCGGTGACCTGGTCGTCGGTGTTCGGACGGTCCGCGAGCTCGACCGCCTGCAGGGCGACGCCCGCGGCAGCTGTGCCACCCGTGCCACCGGCAGCGGTCCCCGCGGCCCCGGCACCGCCAGCGGTCCCCGCGGCTCCGGCAGCGCCAGCCGCCCCCGCGGGCCAGTCGAGCTGGATCCACGTCCCCGCTCCCCCGCCCGGCGCCACCCACTCGGCGGTGGGGGCCTCCGGGTACCCGCTCACGACGCCGTCGACGGCCTTCCGTGCCGTCTGTCCGTCGGCCGGGTTCTCGGCGCTCGCGGTGACGACTGCACTGCCGGCGACGTTCGTGGTCGTCGGCTCCGTCCCCGGGGTGCCCGTCCCGGTCCCGGGCGTGGACCCGGAACCGGGGTCGGGCGTCGTGCCCGGGTCGGTCGCCGGCGTGCCGACGGTGTACTGGCGACTGAACCAGGCGTCCTCCCAGCGGTCCGCGCAGGCGGCACGCGACGTGCAGGTCTGGTCGTCGTGGGCCGCGTAGGTGAAGAACGCACCGGCCTTGGCGTCCGTCTGCGCGGCGGTCAGGTTGGCCGGCCGGTCGGCGATGGGGTAGCCCATGAACCCGGTGAACCCGTGCGAGGTGCCGGACGCCCGCTGCACCTCGTCGGTCAGGTACGCGACGGTGTGGTGGTCGCTGTGGTCGCCGTCGCCGTAGGACCCCTCGTGGTCGAGCGTGTGGATCGACGACGGCGCGGTCCACCGCACGAGCGCGAGCAGGGTCGCCCGCAGGTCGGACAGCGTGTACGACGTCGGGTGGGTCGCGTCGGCGACCGAGTCGATCGCGTCGAGCGACCCCTCGTACAGGTGCTCGAGGCTCTGGTAGCCGTCGGCCCAGAACCCGTTGCCCTCGATGTTGCCGTCCGGCAGCTCGAGGAACACCAGGCTGATCCGCGGCGCCGCCGTGAGCGTCTCGGTGTGCACGGTGTGTCCGGCCACGACCGTCGACCCGGTCGTCCAGTCGGACGGCACACCGGCGATGCCGGCGTACGCCGCCATCAGGCCGGTCTGCCGCTCGCCCCAGTACCAGCGCGGGTACCCGGCGTCCCCCGCCGTGACCACGACGGAGCGGACGCACCGGCCCGCCTCGATGTCAGAGCGGAGCTGGGTGCCCTGGAAGAGCAGGTCGTCGTCGGGGTGGGCGACGACGTTCAGCACCGAGCCGGCGGCGCAGCTCGCACCGGCGGCTGCGTCGGCCCGCTGGGCGGCTCCGGGCACGCCCACGACCAGGGCCGTGACGAGCGCGGTCGCCGCGAGGACCGCGCCGAGCAGGGACGCGAGCCCTGCCCGACGGCGGCCGTGCGGTCCCGCGACCGACGCACGCGACGGCACTCCGACCGACGCACTCGCCGACACGGCGACCGACGCACTCGCCGGCGCGCCGGCCGACGCACTCGCCGACACGGCGGCCGACTCACTCGGCGGCATGCCGCATCCCGGCCGGGGTGAGCTCGTACATCGCGGTCGAACCGGACGACCAGACCCGCTCCCAGTACGGCGACGAGGCCATCGCGTCGGCCAGCTCGCGGTAGTCGGCCTCGGACTGGTAGCCGTAGCGCTCGTCGTACGCGCCGAAGGGCTGGGCGACCAGGGCGTAGTACTTCGTCGCGGTCCAGTCGGTGACGAGCCGCCGGGTCAGGTCCGAGACGTCCTGCTGCGCGTCGTAGTCGGTGTCCGACGGGTACGGCCCGAGCGCCTCGCGGGACAGGTAGCCGACGTCGAAGTACCGGGCGCCGGTGTTGCTCGGCACGGCGTTCGCCGAACCGGTGAGCAGCATCACCGAGCCCTTCGGCGCGGTCCGGTCGTACAGCTGCGTCGCCTCGGACTGGCTGCGGGTCATCACCCGGTTCCAGTCGAGGGCGGTCTGCCCGAAGGCGCCCACGGCGACCAGCAGCGCGACCGCGGCGCCGACCGCGGCGAAGCGGACACCGACCGGCCGTGCCGCACGGCGCAGGACGCGGTCGACCCCGGCGAAGCGGCCGGACGGGCCCGGCAGCGCGGCGGCGAGCACCGCGATCCACGGCGTGGCGAACAGGACGACCCGGAAGATGCCCTCCTGCCCGTAGTTCGTGGCGACGAGCAGCGAGATCGGGCTCGCAGCAGCCGCGAGCATGCCCCAGTGCAGGCGGTCACGCCGGACGAGCACCGTGACGACCGCGGCGATCCCGAGCAGCACGAGCGCCGCGGCGGGCACGTCGAACGCCAACCGGGTCACGAGCGGCTTCGGCAGGACCGTCATGTCGTGCGACGGCGGCTGCACGTTGTCGAGCACGCGCCCGACGGCGGCGAGTGACAGGAAGCGGTCGAGGACGCTGCCGTTCAGCACCGCGAAGACCACCGCAGGCACGAGCACGACGACCGGCAGCCACCACGGCTTCGTGAGCTTGAACACGAGCAGGGTCACGAGTGCCGCGACGGTGAGGTACGGCGAGATCTGGTGCGTGACCGCGAGGACGACGCTGATCAGGGCGATGCCGACGACGCGCGAGGCCGTCACCGCGCGGGGTCGGAGTGCACGCACGGGCGTCCCGTCGCGGCCGGTCACCGTCACGCGGCGCAGGGGGCAGGTGGCGAGCACGAGCACGACGACGGAGAGCAGGATGCCGGTCGACTGCGGCGAGAAGTAGGTCGTGTTGAGCGACCCGGTCATCGCGGTGAGCAGGGCGGCCACCCACGGGCGACGGGTGCCGGGCAGCCAGTTCGCCGCGAGCACGCCGATGCCGAGCGTGGTGGCGAACGCCAGGAGCACGGGCACCCAGGCGGCGATCGTCATCGCGTTGACGATGCCGCCGACGTCGGCCACACACGCGCCGCCGGCGAACAGGCCGGACCACGTCTGGAAGATGTCGGCGGCGGGGTTCGTGCGCCCGAACTGCCGGATGTACTCGAGGACACCGATGTGTCGCGCGGCCGCGGTGACCGTCGGCATGCCGTAGGTGATCGCCTGCGCCAGCTGCACGACCCCGCCCAGCGCGACCACGGGCACGGCGGCGCCGCGGCCACGGACGAGCGCCACGACCGCGGCGGCCACGAGGACCGCCAGGCCGACGGGCAGACCGATGCCGAGCGAACCGAACAGGCCGGCGGGCACCGGGTCCCCGACGTGCGTGAGCGCGGCGACGACGACGATCCCGACGCCGACCACCGAGGCGACGGTGACCGAGCGGGTCGTCGTCCACGTCCCCCACCACGACCGGACCGTCCTGCCCGCGCGGCCGGCGACGGAACGCGCGAGGAGCACCCGGTGCAGGTCCTGCGCGTCGCGGAGCACGGTGCCGGCGACGATCGCCGCCGTCAGGACGACCACCACCGCGAAGGGCACCGCGGGCACCCACACGCCCACGGTCGCCATCGTGTAGCCGATCGCGATCGTGGCGACGATCGACGTCGTGACCGAGAACAACGCGAAGCGGGCGAGCGGCATCGGACGCAGCAGGAGCACCGGCGCGACCCCGACCACGGCGAACAGGAACGTGCCGATCGCGGCGCCCCGGAGGGTCGGCATCTCCAGGGCCGCGCCGGCGGCCGCGGCGACGAGGGTCAGCACGACGACCGCGGCGGCGACGAGCCGGGCGAGCGGCCCCATGGTCCCGGCGGCGCGCGGCAGCTCGGCTCCGGCCTCGGCCAGCCCGTGGCGACCGTGTGCGGTGCGGGTGAGGGTCCCTCCGCCGCGCAGGCGCTCGGCCAGCGCGCGCACCGGGCCGGTGACCACCGAGCGCTGCTCGACGCGGCGCAGGCGACGGCTCGTCGCGGCGTACTCGGCCTCGACCCCGTCGTCGCCGACGGCTCGACCGCCGACCACGTCCGTGGTCCCGGCGGGCGTGCCGGCGGGTGCGAGCCCGAGGCGTGCGAAGGCGCTCAGCGCGTCGGGGGCGGCGTCGACCGTGGCGACGAGGGTGTCGCGGTCGAGGGCGTTCTTGGTCATCCAGGCTCCGAGTCCGTGGCCGTGCGCCGCGGCGGTCCGCCGGAGCGACGCGACGTCGTCCGGGGTCCGCTGCCAGGCGACGGCGGCGGGTTCGACGGCGATCGCGTGTCCCGCGACGAGCAGTCGTGTGAAGAGGTCGAGGTCGTCACCGGCACCGACGTGGGTGCCGGGACCGAAGGCGGTGTCGAACCCGCCGATCCCGAGGGCGGCGAGACGGCGGACCGCGAGGTTCGCGCCGGTCCCGTAGTCGGCCGCGGCGAACGGGTGCCGGGCACCGGTGCCGCGTTCGTCGTCGGCGCGGAACACCCGGCGCGCGACGGTCCGGCCGCCGCCGTGGTGCTCGTCGTGCCAGCGCTGTGCGGGCGTGCGGAGCTCGGCGCTCGGCGCGGGGCCGGTGACGCAGGCGACGTCCGGGTCCGCGGCGAAGGCGGTGGCGAGGGCGGACGCCCACGCGGGGTCCATCAGCGCGCCCTCGGCGACGAACGCGACGACGTCTCCCTCCGCGAGCAGCAGGCCGGCGTTGCGGGCGGCCGCGAGACCGCCGGCCGGCGCCGGCACGGTGGTGACCCGGCGCCCGTCGATCGTCGTCGTCCCGGGGCCGTCGGCTCGTGCGGACACGACCACGACGTCCAGGTGGACGCCCGTGCTCGCGAGCACCGACCGCATGGTGTCCGCGGCGGCCCCGTCGGTGCACAGCACCGCGGTGACGGACGGCAACGCCTGATCAGCGGCCGGCCGTCGGGCGGGGACGGGCAGGTGCCGTGCCGCGCGCTCGAGGCTGCGGGCGTCGAGGGACGCCCCGGTGCGACGTCGTGCGACGACGTCGGTCTCGACGAAGCCGACCGGCTCGCCGTGGTCACGGACCAGCAGGCGCGCCCGACGGTAGCCGGCGGCGCCCTCCAGCGCGATGGCGTCCCGCGGCCCGGCGGCCCGCAGGACCGCACGGTCCACCTCGCCGACCCACAGCGCACCGTCCCAGGTCGGGACGAGCGCGCTGTGGACGACGGGACGGAGCTCCCGGGTGACGGTCGAGCGGGTCACGGTGTGCCGATCGGCTGACGCACCGGCTGCGGGGCCGGTGCGGCGACCACGACACCGCCGAGGACGCGACCGACCGCGTAGCCCGCGATCGTCGTGACGACGGAGGCGACGACCGCGCCGGCCCGACCCAGCCCGCCGCGCCCCACGTGCCGGAGCTCGCGGAGCACGGCACGCGGGATGACCCGCGTCAGGTAGGTGGACTCGCTCGAGAGCGCGTCCCCGGTCCCGACCCGGCGACTGAGGACAGCCTTCGAGATGCCCTCGTAGTAGCTGCGGCGCAGCAGGTAGCGCATGGTGACGCGGTCGGGCGAGACCCGGTGCGACACGTTCGACCGCGGCTCGTGCCGGATCCGGGCACCGGGCTGGATCGCGGCGATGCGGATGCAGAGCTCCGTCTCCTCGCAGCCGAGCGGCTGGTTGCCGACCCGGCCGATGCCCGACCGGAAGCCGCCCGCGCGCAGGATCGACTCGCGTCGGAACGCCATGCTCGCGCCGATCACGTTGCGGACGTCCCCGGCCACCTCGGGCAGCCCGGTGTAGCTGCAGCCGACGATCCAGAGGAGCTCGCCGACGTACGGCCCGGAGCCGGTGGTGGTCGGCCAGGACGGCGTCGCGTGTCCGCCGACCCCGACGACCTGCGGGTCCTCGAGCGCGGCGAGCATGTGACCGAGCCAGTCGGCGTCGGCCGTGGCGTCGTCGTCGAGGAACGCCACGACGTCGGCCTCGGTGCTCGCGACGCCCGTGTTCCGCGCGCCGGACAGGCCGCGGTCCTCGGCGTTCTCGACGACGAGCAGCTCGGGCCAGCGTGCGCGCGCCCGGGCGAACAGCTCGGGCTCGTGGTCGATGACCACGACGACCTCGGGGGCCTCCGGCTGGCGTCGGGCGGACTCCACGCTGTCCTGCAGGTCGCCCCAGCGCAGCTGCGTGTAGGCGCAGATCACGACCGCGACGGACGTCATACGACGTCGCCCTCGAGCGCGCGGGCGCGCGCGGCGTCCACGCGGACCGGCTCGGCCGACGCACCGAGACCGAGGATCGGCGCGGTCGGCGCGTCCACCGGCGAGACCGGTGCGGCACCGCCCACGAACACGGCCGCCGCGCGGGTCTTCGCCGTCGCGGCGCGGCGACGCTCGTGCATGATCGACTTCAGCACGCGGATGCCGTCGGTCACGGCGTTGAGGTTGCTCGTGCCGTGCACGCGGAGCTTCTCGTGGCTCGGCACCTCGCTGATGCGCAGGTCGGCCGCCGACCACCGGCAGGTCAGCACGGTCTCGATCTCGAAGCCGTCGCCCCAGAGCATCCCGCCGTCGGCCGGCTTCGGCAGCGTCGAGGACAGCAGGCCGATCTTCGGCAGCGTGTCGGCCCAGAAGGCGTTGTAGCCGTAGCAGAGGTCGCTGTAGCGCGTGCCGAGGATGATGTTGCACAGCACGTTCAGGCCGCGGTTGCCGAGGTTCCGGATCACCGTGATGTCGTCGCTGCCGCCGCCGAGCGAGTACCGGGTGCCCTTCGCCACGTCGGCTCCGTCGGTGAGGGCCTGCACGAAGCGCGGGATCTCGTCGGGGTCGGCCGAGCAGTCGGCGTCGAACATCACGACGACGTCGCCGGTGACCGCCTCGAACCCGCACGCGAGGGCGTTGCCCTTGCCCTTGCGGGTCTGGTGCACGACGCGGATGTCGGGCATGATCCGCTGCGCCGTGGCGACGGTGTCGTCGACGGAGTTGCCGTCGACCAGGATCACCTCGTACACCGGCGGGAGCTTGGGGAGGATGATCTCGAGGTTGCGGGCCTCGTTGCGCGCCGGGATCACGACGGAGACGCGCGGGTCTGCGGGTCGGACGGTGCTGACGGACATGGGAGGTGCTCCTGTCGGGTTCAGGTTGCGGGTCGGGACGGCCGCGCAGCGCGCTGGTCCCCGGAGGCCGGTCGACCGCGAGCGCGGCGCCGGTGCCCGGCAGGAGGCGCGGGTACGACGCCGCCGGGAGACCGGACGAGGGGGTACGCCTCGTCCGTGCTCCCCACCCTCGCGGGGGCGCGCAGGACGGTCAATCTGCGGGCGACCGCCTTGCGGCACCCCGGTGCCCGATACGGAAACCCGCAACCGGGTGCGGGTCCGCACCCGGCCGGGAGGCGCGTGGCGGCACCGACACGGGGCACCGGTGCGCAGCGCCCACCGTCAGGAGGAGCGCACCCAGCCCGCCACGCGCCTCCCGACCGCACCCCACGCCGGACAGGAGGCGCAGCACCAGCCCGCCACGCGCCTCCCGACCGCACCCCACGCCGGACAGGAGGCGCAGCACCAGCCCGCCACGCGCCTCCCGACCGCACCACCGACCGTCAGGAGGCGCACCGCCGGCGTGCGATCTGCGGTCGGCGGGCAGGTCGGGCGTGTCCCCGCGGCGGGACGCGCGCGCACGCGTCGGCGGCCGTGCGGTTCCGCACCCGGAACGCAGAAGGCCCCCGGGAACGCAGAAGGCCCCCGGGAACGCAGAAGGCCCCCGGGAACGCAGAAGGCCCCCGGGACATCCCGGGGGCCTTCTCGAATCTGCTGGGGTACCTGGACTCGAACCAAGAACGACGGTACCAGAAACCGCTGTGTTGCCAATTACACCATACCCCAAAGGCCTCGCGGCCTTCGTTCCCCGTTGTCCGGGGCACGATCAACTACTGTACAGCATCCCGGAGGTCCTCGAGACCACCGACGAGATCTCGGTGCACCGCAGCCGCCGTCGAGGCACCGTGACCGGCCGCGACGATGAGCTGCTCCGGCCCCGGCGGCGTCACGTCGCCGACCGCGTACAGGCCGGGGACCCCGGTCCGGCCGAGCCGGTCGACGACCACGAGCCCGTCCTGGTCGCGCGACACCGGGGCCTCGAGCCAGTCGAGGTCCGCGTGCCAGACCGGCCGCACGAACGCACCCGTGTGCGCGGTGACCGAGCCGTCGGCGAGCCGGACGCCCGTGAGCCCGTCCCGACCGCCCTCGAGGTCGGCCACGGGACGTTCGTCCACCCGGACGCCGGCCGCCGCGAGCCGCGCACGACCGCGGTCGTCGAGCGGCGCCACACCGTTCGTGTACACGACGAGGTCGTCGCTCCACGAGGCCAGGAGCAGCGCCCGGTCCACCACGTCCGGTGTCTCGCACACGAGGGCGAGGGGCTCCCCCGCCTCCTCGTAGCCGTCGCACTCGACGCAGCTGTGCACCGAGGTGCCGTAGAACGCGCGGAGGGACGGGAGCGCCGGGAACTCCTCACGGAGCCCCGTCGCCACGACCACCGCCCGGACCCCGGCGTCGAGCTCGGTGCCGCGCCAGGTCCCGTGGACGGCCCAGCCGTCGCCGTCGGGTCGCACGCTGTCCACCACCGACTGCACGACGGTCGCCTCCGGGTACCCCTCGACCTCGGTCCTGCCGAGGCGTCGGAGCTCGAGCGGCGAGATGCCGTCGCGGGTGATGAACCCGTGCGACAGCAGGGTCGCTGCGTTCCGGGGCCGGTTCGCGTCGACGAGCAGCACGGTGCGGCGCGCACGCACGAGGTTGAGCGCGGCGCTCAACCCGGCCGGCCCGGCGCCGATCACCGCGACGTCGGCCGTGCGCACGGCGTCCGGAGCGGCCTCGTCGGGTCGCCGACCGTCCTGGCCCGGGGTCGTCACCGTCGGGTCACCGTGCCGCGAGGCTGCGCAGGCGCGCGAGGACGGAGCCCTTGCCCAGGATCTCCATCGACTCGAAGAGCGGCGGGCTGATCCGACGACCGGAGACGGCGACGCGCAGCGGCCCGAAGGCGACACGGGGCTTGAGCCCCATCCCGTCGATCAGTGCGGCGCGGAGCGCTCCCTCGATCGCCGGGGTCGTCCAGTCGTCGAGCGGCTCGAGCGCAGCGATGCCGGCCTCGAGCACGGCCGACGAGTCGCCCTTGAGGCTCGCGAGCGCGTCCTCGTCGACCACGAGCGCGTCGTCGTCGGTGAACAGGAAGCCGAGCAGCCCGGGGGCCTCCCCCAGCAGCTGCATGCGCTCCTGCACGAGCGGGGCCGCCGCCTCGAGCACGCGCTCCTGCTCGGCCGTGGGCGGGTCGGACACCAGGTCCGTCAGGTACGGCAGGAGACGCGCGCGGAAGTCCTCGGCACCGAGCATCCGGATGTGGTCCCCGTTGATCGCCTCGGCCTTCTTGTGGTCGAACCGGGCGGGGTTCGGGTTGACGTCCCGGACGTCGAACGCGGCGACCATCTCGTCGGACGAGAACACGTCGCGGTCGGGCCCGATCGACCAGCCGAGCAGCGCCAGGTAGTTGAGGAGCCCCTCGGGCACCATGCCGGCGGCGCGGTGGTGGAACAGGTTCGACTCCGGGTCGCGCTTCGAGAGCTTCTTGTTGCCCTCGCCCATCACGTACGGCAGGTGCCCGAACAGCGGGACGAACGAGGTGATGCCGACCTCGACGAGCGCCTCGTACAGCGCGATCTGCCGTGGTGTCGACGACAGCAGGTCCTCACCGCGGAGCACGTGCGTGATCCCCATCAGGGCGTCGTCGACCGGGTTCGTGAAGGTGTACAGCGGCTTGCCGTTGGGCCGGACGACCACGAAGTCGGGGAAGGTCCCCTGCTTGAACGTGATCTCGCCGCGCACGAGGTCGTCGAAGCTCAGGTCGCGGTCCGGCACCCGGAGGCGCAGCGCAGGGCTCCGGCCCTCGTCGCGGAACGCCTGGCGCTCGGCATCGGTCAGGTCACGCTCGTGGTTGTCGTAGCCCTGCTTCGGGTCACGGCCGGCCGCGATGTTCCGCGCCTCCATCTCCTCCGGCGTGACGTACGACTCGTACACGTGCCCCGAGGCCCGCAGCGTCGCGATCACCTCGTCGTAGACGTCCGACCGCTCGGACTGCCGGTACGGACCGTGCGGGCCGCCCGCCTCGACACCCTCGTCCCAGTCCAGCCGCAGCCACCGGAGCGCGTCGAGGATCTGCTGGTACGACTCCTCGCTGTCGCGCGCGGCGTCGGTGTCCTCGATGCGGAAGACGAGCTTGCCGCCGGTGTGGCGTGCGTACGCCCAGTTGAAGAGCGCCGTCCGGATGAGCCCCACGTGCGGGGTCCCGGTCGGGCTCGGGCAGAAGCGGACTCGGACGTCGGAGCCGGTGGCAGTGGTGAATGGCGCAGTCATGACGCCCTCGATCCTACCGGGGCCACCGAGCCCCACGACGGTTCTCCACAGCTCGGTGCGCGGACCGAGATCGCCCCGGGAATGCAGAAAACCCCTGACCATGAATGGTCAGGGGTTCCCTGGTCGTACGTGAAGATGAGTCCGGCGGCGTCCTACTCTCCCACAAGGTCCCCCTTGCAGTACCATCGGCGCTGAGAGGCTTAGCTTCCGGGTTCGGAATGTGACCGGGCGTTTCCCTCTCGCTATGACCACCGGAACACTGTCGACCCGAAACGGATCAAACACTGTTCCTTCATGCTGGTTCAGCTGAAGTATTCAGTTTGATTCCCGATCGTCTGTCGGGAACCACAAAGTGGACGCGAGCCCCCACCACAAGGGTAGGGAAATAATTGTGTTGTCAAGTCTTCGGCTTATTAGTACCGGTCAGCTCCACGGGTCGTTAGTCCCCGCTTCCACATCCGGCCTATCAACCCAGTAGTCTGCTGGGAGCCTCTCACACTCAAGGTGCATGGAAATCTCATCTCGAAGACGGCTTCCCGCTTAGATGCTTTCAGCGGTTATCCGGTCCGAACGTAGCTAATCAGCGGTGCCCTTGGCAGAACAACTGACACACCAGAGGTTCGTCCATCCCGGTCCTCTCGTACTAGGGATAGATCTTCTCAAATTTCCAACGCGCGCAGCGGATAGGGACCGAACTGTCTCACGACGTTCTAAACCCAGCTCGCGTACCGCTTTAATGGGCGAACAGCCCAACCCTTGGGACCTACTCCAGCCCCAGGATGCGACGAGCCGACATCGAGGTGCCAAACCATGCCGTCGATATGGACTCTTGGGCAAGATCAGCCTGTTATCCCCGAGGTACCTTTTATCCGTTGAGCGACAGCGCTTCCACAAGCCACTGCCGGATCACTAGTCCCGACTTTCGTCCCTGCTCGACCTGTCAGTCTCACAGTCAAGCTCCCTTGTGCACTTACACTCGCCACCTGATTGCCAACCAGGTTGAGGGAACCTTTGGGCGCCTCCGTTACTCTTTGGGAGGCAACCGCCCCAGTTAAACTACCCATCAGGCACTGTCCATGAACCCGATCAGGGTCCTACGTTAGACATCCAAAGTGACCAGAGTGGTATTTCAACAATGACTCCACGAACACTAGCGTGCCCGCTTCACAGTCTCCCACCTATCCTACACAAGCCACTCCGAACACCAATACCAAACTGTAGTAAAGGTCACGGGGTCTTTCCGTCCTGCTGCGCGTAACGAGCATCTTTACTCGTAGTGCAATTTCGCCGAGTTCGCGGTTGAGACAGCTGGGAAGTCGTTACGCCATTCGTGCAGGTCGGAACTTACCCGACAAGGAATTTCGCTACCTTAGGATGGTTATAGTTACCACCGCCGTTTACTGGGGCTTAAATTCAGAGCTTCGCCCGAGGGCTAACCCTTCCTCTTAACCTTCCAGCACCGGGCAGGCGTCAGTCCGTATACATCGTCTTGCGACTTCGCACGGACCTGTGTTTTTAGTAAACAGTCGCTTCCCACTGGTCTCTGCGGCCTTCAACGCTCACGGAGCAAGTCCGGTCACGTGTCCGGCCCCCCTTCTCCCGAAGTTACGGGGGCATTTTGCCGAGTTCCTTAACCACGATTATCTCGATCTCCTTGGTATTCTCTACCTGACCACCTGAGTCGGTTTCGGGTACGGGCGGCTGCAACCTCGCGTCGATGCTTTTCTCGGCAGCATAGGATCACTGATTTCCCCTTACGGGTACGCGTCGGATCTCAGGCGTACAGACGACGGATTTGCCTATCGTCAGCCCTACATCCTTACACCAGGTTCACCTTACGGATACCATCGCCTGGCTCAGCTACCTTCCTGCGTCACACCTGTTCATACGCTAGCCGCACCAGCATGGGGTCGAGCGTTAGACCGGACACCATCACCCCGAAGGGATCCGACGAACCGGGTTAGGACTCTTAGCACCACTGGATTAGCTTGGGCGGTTGTTCGCCGGTACGGGAATATCAACCCGTTGTCCATCGACTACGCCTGTCGGCCTCGCCTTAGGTCCCGACTTACCCAGGGCGGATTAACCTGGCCCTGGAACCCTTGGTCTTTCGGAGGACGGGTTTCTCACCCGTCTTTCGCTACTCATGCCTGCATTCTCACTCGTGTGGCGTCCACGGCTGGATTACTCCGCCGCTTCACTCGCCACACGACGCTCTCCTACCACTCCGCACGACTGAACCACGAAGGCTTGTCTGTGTGCGAAATCTACAACTTCGGCGGTGTGCTTGAGCCCCGTTACATTGTCGGCGCGGAATCACTTGACCAGTGAGCTATTACGCACTCTTTCAAGGGTGGCTGCTTCTAAGCCAACCTCCTGGTTGTCTGTGCAACTCCACATCCTTTCCCACTTAGCACACGCTTAGGGGCCTTAGTTGGTAGTCTGGGTTGTTTCCCTCTCGACGATGAAGCTTATCCCCCACCGTCTCACTGCTGCGCTCTCACTCACCGGCATTCGGAGTTTGGCTGACGTCAGTAACCTGTTGAGGCCCATCGGCCATCCAGTAGCTCTACCTCCGGCGAGAAACACGCAACGCTGCACCTAAATGCATTTCGGAGAGAACCAGCTATCACGAAGTTTGATTGGCCTTTCACCCCTATCCACAGCTCATCCCCTCCATTTTCAACTGAAGTGGGTTCGGTCCTCCACGACGTCTTACCGTCGCTTCAACCTGGCCATGGATAGATCACTTCGCTTCGGGTCTAGGACATGCGACTGAACCGCCCTATTCAGACTCGCTTTCGCTACGGCTGCCCCACACGGGTTAACCTCGCCACATATCACTAACTCGCAGGCTCATTCTTCAAAAGGCACGCCGTCACCCCTACTAAGGAGGCTCCGACGGTTTGTAAGCAAACGGTTTCAGGTACTATTTCACTCCCCTCCCGGGGTACTTTTCACCTTTCCCTCACGGTACTTGTCCGCTATCGGTCATCTGGGAGTATTTAGGCTTATCAGGTGGTCCTGACAGATTCACACGGGATTTCTCGGGCCCCGTGCTACTTGGGATACACATCCGGCCATAACACCATTTCGTCTACGGGGCTGGCACCCACTACGGCCCGGCTTTCAAACCGGTTCGACTATGATGCGCTGTAACCGCCCCAGTCCGGCAGAACTGAGTGACGTGTCCCACAACCCCGACCATGCAACGCCCGCCGGCTATCACACATGATCGGTTTAGCCTCATCCGCTTTCGCTCGCCACTACTCACGGAATCACATGTTGTTTTCTCTTCCTGTGGGTACTGAGATGTTTCACTTCCCCACGTTCCCTCTACCCGCCCTATATATTCAGGCGGGAGTCACCAGGTCACAAAAGCGCCTGGCGGGGTTTCCCCATTCGGAAATCCTCGGCTCACAGCTCGATTATCAGCTCCCCGAGGCTTATCGCAGATTTCTACGTCCTTCTTCGGCTCCAGATGCCAAGGCATCCACCGTTTGCTCTTAGAAACTTGACCACAAAGATTAAAATTGCGATCCAACGCCAACCACAACCACCAACCGAAGCCGGTGATCATGCGATGACGCGAATCTAAAGATGCTCGCGTCCACTGTGTAGTTCTCAACATACGATCGGCACCATCCTCCACCAACGCAACCGCGCCGGCATCACATGGCCCACTCGAAGAACCGCGTCCCCAGCACCACCCACACAGGGCAGCACCAGACGGCTCAACCCCCAACCACAACGGGCCGGGAAGCCTGGTCCCTCAGGACCCAACAACGTGCACCAGATGCTCACCACACCCCGACCCCTTCCAACCAACCGCGAACGATCGATGTACTGACGCCGAGAGCATGACTCCCACCTGCACTGTCAATGTTCCACCCATGAGCTACCCGTCGGACACGTTCGGTCCGAACCGGGCGCCTGGACCCACCCCACACCTGCATCTGCAGACACGAGACGAGCCAGATGCTCCTTAGAAAGGAGGTGATCCAGCCGCACCTTCCGGTACGGCTACCTTGTTACGACTTAGTCCTAATCACCGATCCCACCTTCGACGGCTCCTTCCACAAGGGTTAGGCCACCGGCTTCGGGTGTTACCGACTTTCATGACTTGACGGGCGGTGTGTACAAGGCCCGGGAACGTATTCACCGCAGCGTTGCTGATCTGCGATTACTAGCGACTCCGACTTCATGAGGTCGAGTTGCAGACCTCAATCCGAACTGAGACCGGCTTTTTGGGATTCGCTCCACCTTACGGTATCGCAGCCCTTTGTACCGGCCATTGTAGCATGCGTGAAGCCCAAGACATAAGGGGCATGATGATTTGACGTCATCCCCACCTTCCTCCGAGTTGACCCCGGCAGTCTCCTATGAGTCCCCGCCATAACGCGCTGGCAACATAGAACGAGGGTTGCGCTCGTTGCGGGACTTAACCCAACATCTCACGACACGAGCTGACGACAACCATGCACCACCTGTACACCGACCACAAGGGGGCGACCATCTCTGGCCGTTTCCGGTGTATGTCAAGCCTTGGTAAGGTTCTTCGCGTTGCATCGAATTAATCCGCATGCTCCGCCGCTTGTGCGGGCCCCCGTCAATTCCTTTGAGTTTTAGCCTTGCGGCCGTACTCCCCAGGCGGGGCGCTTAATGCGTTAGCTACGACACAGAAACCGTGGAAAGGTCCCTACATCTAGCGCCCAACGTTTACGGCATGGACTACCAGGGTATCTAATCCTGTTCGCTCCCCATGCTTTCGCTCCTCAGCGTCAGTTACGGCCCAGAGATCTGCCTTCGCCATCGGTGTTCCTCCTGATATCTGCGCATTCCACCGCTACACCAGGAATTCCAATCTCCCCTACCGCACTCTAGTCTGCCCGTACCCACTGCAAGCCCGAGGTTGAGCCTCGGGATTTCACAGCAGACGCGACAAACCGCCTACGAGCTCTTTACGCCCAATAATTCCGGACAACGCTTGCACCCTACGTATTACCGCGGCTGCTGGCACGTAGTTAGCCGGTGCTTTTTCTGCAGGTACCGTCACTTTCGCTTCTTCCCTACTAAAAGAGGTTTACAACCCGAAGGCCGTCATCCCTCACGCGGCGTTGCTGCATCAGGCTTTCGCCCATTGTGCAATATTCCCCACTGCTGCCTCCCGTAGGAGTCTGGGCCGTGTCTCAGTCCCAGTGTGGCCGGTCACCCTCTCAGGCCGGCTACCCGTCGTCGCCTTGGTGAGCCATTACCTCACCAACAAGCTGATAGGCCGCGAGTCCATCCCCAACCAAAAAATCTTTCCACCACCAGACCATGCGGCCAGTAGTCCTATCCAGTATTAGACGTCGTTTCCAACGCTTATCCCAGAGTCAGGGGCAGGTTACTCACGTGTTACTCACCCGTTCGCCACTAATCACAGAAGCAAGCTCCTGATCATCGTTCGACTTGCATGTGTTAAGCACGCCGCCAGCGTTCGTCCTGAGCCAGGATCAAACTCTCCGTAAAAAAATTACAACCAACACCGAAGTGTCAGCGAGTTGAAACTGACTGTCGACTGTCCACTGGACAATCTTCAATCCAAAAGGAATTGTCTCCGACCCGACCAACCAAAAGGCCAGCCAGGCACGGGGTCAATAAATTGGCATTGACAATGTGCACGCTGTTGAGTTCTCAAGGACCAGACGCACCCACCGCTCGACCCGGTCGAACCGGATTCCGCCAGAGGGGCTTGTGTCTATGAACCTCGGGACCACCACTGACGTGGTGACCAGATGAGGCTCGTTGCCGAGCGGGACCCCGTCCGGACTGCATCTCCGGATCGATGACCCGGTGACCGTCTCGGCCGTTCCGTTCTCCGCCTCAGCGGCAACGAGTGATGACTCTACGCAGGACTCCGGGGCACCGCCAACAGCGCTCGCATCCCGGGCGTGTCGCCCTGGCCGGCGGTCTGCGATGGCCCCGCACGGGCGGGTCCAGCCGGGATGCACGACGGCCCGCTCCCCCGCGCGAGGGGAACGGGCCGTGTGGTGTCCGACGGGCTCAGTGCCGTGCGATGACCGGGTTCTTCAGGGAGCCGATGCCCTCGATGAGGACCTCGACCACCTGACCGTCGCGGATCTGCCCGACCCCGGCCGGGGTCCCGGTCAGGATGACGTCGCCGGGCAGGAGCGTCCAGATCGACGAGACGAACTCGACGAGCGACGGGATGTCGTGCACCATCTCGCTCGTCGACGCGGCCTGCCGGAGCTCGCCGTCGACACGGGTCTCGAGGCGGATGTCCGACGGGTCGATCTCGGTCTCGATGACCGGACCGAGCGGGCAGAAGGTGTCGAAGCCCTTGGCCCGGGTCCACTGGCCGTCGCGTGCCTGCAGGTCGCGGGCGGTCACGTCGTTCGCGATCGTGTAGCCGAGGACGACGCTCGCGAAGTCCTCACGCCGCACGTTCTTGGCGAGGGACCCGATCACGATGGCGAGCTCGCCCTCGTGGTCGACCCGGCCGACGTCGGCGGGCAGGCGGATCGGGTCGTCCGGACCGATGACGGCGGTGTTCGGCTTGAGGAACACCACCGGGTCGTCACCGGCACGCTCGTCCATCTCCGACGCGTGCTCGCTGTAGTTGAGCCCGACGCCGATGACCTTCGACCGGGGGATCACCGGCGCGAGGAGCTTCGCGTCCGCGAGCGCGACCCGCTCCCCCGTCGTCTCGAACCCCTGGTACATCGGGTCCCCCGCGAGGACGACCAGGTGGCGCTCGTCGAGGATGCCGTACCGCGGGTCTTCACCCGTGCTGCTGAACCGTGCGATCTTCACCGTTCGACCCTACCGATCCCCGGCTCAGGCCGGGTCCGTCAGCTGCGTCATCCACCCGTGCGGGTCGGGACGACGGCCGTACTGGATGTCGGTCAGCTCCTCGCGCAGGGACATGGTGAGCTCCCCGGCGCCGACCGTGGGCGAGCCGATCGTGAAGCCCTCGCCGCGC
Source organism: Curtobacterium sp. MCBA15_012 (assembly GCF_001864935.2). NCBI lineage: Bacteria > Bacillati > Actinomycetota > Actinomycetes > Micrococcales > Microbacteriaceae > Curtobacterium > Curtobacterium sp. MCBA15_012. The sequence continues at coordinate 2,282,565 of NZ_CP126267.1, forward strand.
AGTTCGGCGATCGGGGTGACGACCGCCGCGGTGCCGCACGCGAACGCCTCGGTGATCGACCCGTCGGCGACCCCGTCGCGCCACTCGTCGAGCGACACCCGGCGACGCTCGACCCGGAGGCCGCGGTCCTCCGCGAGCTGCAGGATCGAGTCGCGGGTGATCCCCTCGAGGATCGACGCCGAGTCCGGCGTGACCAGGGTCCCGTCGGCCTTGACGAGCACGACGTTCATGCCGCCGAGTTCCTCGAGCCAGACGCCTTCCTCGGAGTCGAGGAACATCACCTGCTGGCAGCCCTGCTCGTACGCCTCCTGCTGCGGCAGCAGCGAGGCCGCGTAGTTGCCACCGGTCTTCGCGGCACCGGTACCGCCCCGTGCCGCACGGGCGTACTGCGTCGACAGCCAGATCGACACCGGCTTCGGCCCGGAGGTGAAGTACGCGCCGGCCGGGCTCGCGATGCAGTGGTAGGCGACCGCGTGCGCCGCGCGGACGCCGAGGAACGCCTCGGTCGCGATCATGAACGGCCGCAGGTACAGGCTCGTCTCGGGCGCCGAGGGCACCCAGTCGACGTCGGCCTGCACGAGCCGACGGATCGACTCGACGAAGGTCTCGACGGGCAGCTCGGGCAGCGCCAGCCGCCGGGCCGACCGAGCGAACCGGTGGGCGTTCGCCTCGGGGCGGAAGGACCAGACGGAGCCGTCCGCGTGGCGGTACGCCTTCATGCCCTCGAAGATCTCCTGCGCGTAGTGCAGCACGCTCGCGCTCGGGTCGAGGGACAGCGGACCGTACGGGTGGATCGACGCGTCGTGCCAGCCGTCCTCGAGGGTCCACTGCACGGTGGCCATGTGGTCGGTGAAGTGCTTGCCGAAGCCCGGGTCGGCGAGGATCTCCTCGCGCTCGGCCGCGGCGCGGCGCGCGGACGACGGGACGTCGGCGAACTCGGGGCCGAAGGACTCGGTCGTCCCGCCGTCGGTGCTCGTGTCGCTGGTCATCGGCGGGACTCCTGTCGGTCGGTGGTGGTGCGGACGGCGGCGGCGATCGCGTCGCCGACCTCCGCCGTGCGTCGCGGTGCGGTGCCCCGGCTCGCGAGGTCGGCCTCGACCGCCTGCGTCACGGTGGCGGCCAGGTCGGCCCGGCCGAGGTGCTCGAGCAGCAGTGCGACCGAGAGGATCGCGGCCGTCGGGTCGGCCTTCTGCTGCCCGGCGATGTCGGGTGCGGAGCCGTGCACGGGCTCGAACATGCTCGGGAAGGTGCCGTCCGGGTTGACGTTCCCGGACGCCGCGAGCCCGATGCCGCCGCTGATCGCGCCGGCCAGGTCGGTGATGATGTCGCCGAACAGGTTGTCGGTGACGATCACGTCGAACCGTCCCGGGTCCTGGACCATGTGGATCGTGACGGCGTCGATGTGCTGGTAGTCGACCGTGACGTCCGGGTACTCCGCACCGACCTCGGCCACGAGGCGCTGCCAGAGTGCTCCGGCGTGCACGAGCACGTTCGTCTTGTGCACGAGCGTCAGGTGCTTCCGGGCACGCCGGGCGGCCAGGGCGAACGCGTGCCGGACCACCCGCTCGACACCGTGTGCGGTGTTGAGCGAGACCTCGGTGGCGATCTCGTGCGGGGTACCCACGCGGATCGCGCCGCCGTTGCCGACGTACGGCCCCTCGGTGCCCTCGCGGACCACGACGAAGTCGACCGCGCCGGGGTCGGCGAGCGGCGTCGACACGCTGTCGTACACCCGGGTCGGGCGGAGGTTCACGTAGTGGTCGAACGCGAACCGCAGCTTCAGCAGCAGGCCACGCTCGATGATCCCGCCGGCGAGCCGCGGGTCCCGCGGGTCCCCGCCGACCGCACCGAGCAGGATCGCGTCGTGCGACGCGACGGCGGCCATGTCCTCGTCGGTCAGGACGTCGCCCGTCTCGAGGTACCGCGTCGCACCGAGCGAGAACGCGGTCTCCTCGACCACGAGGTCGTCGGGCAGGACCGCGTGCAGCACCTTGAGCGCCTCGTCGACCACCTCGGGGCCGATGCCGTCCCCGCGGATGACCGCGAGCTTCACCGTCGTCGTCACGTCTGCCGCTCCCCTAGAGGGTGATGTCGATCTCGCGGAGCGAGGTCGCGTCGATCGCGGACCGCACGTGCTCGAGGATCTCGGCGGGCACGGGCGAGTCGACGGTCAGGACGCTGAGCGCCTGGCCGCCGGCCTCGCGACGGGCGATCTGCATGGCCGCGATGTTGATGCCGGCCTCGCCGAACTCCTTGCCGTACACGGCGACGATGCCCGGACGGTCCGTGTAGACCATCACCACGTGGTGCGCCTCGAGGGCGACCTCGACGTCGTGCCCGTTGACCTCGACGAGCTTCTCGACCTGCTTCGGACCGGTGAGCGTGCCCGAGACGCTGATCGCGGGCCCGTCGGACTGTGCGCCGCGGATCGTGAGCAGGTTGCGGTACTCGGGGCTGTCGGCGTCGGTGATGAGCCGGACGGTGACGCCGCGCTGCTCCGCGATGAGCGGGGCGTTGACGTACGAGACCTGGTCGCTGACGACGTCGGTGAAGACGCCCTTGAGCGCCGCGAGCTTCAGCACGCTGACGTCGTACTGCGCCAGCTCGCCGTGCACCTCGACGTCGATGCTCGTGACGGGCGAGGTCGCGAGGCCCGTGAAGACCTGGCCGAGCTTCTCCATCAACGGGATGCCGGGACGGACATACGGGTCGATGACGCCGCCGGCGACGTTGACCGCGTCGGGGACGAGCTCGCCGCCGAGTGCGAGCCGGACCGACTTCGCGACCGAGACGCCCGCCTTCTCCTGGGCCTCGTCGGTCGACGCACCCAGGTGCGGGGTGACCACGACGTTCGGCAGCGCGAGGAGCGGCGAGTCCTTCGGCGGCTCGGAGACGAAGACGTCGAGCCCGGCGCCGGCGATCGTGCCCGACGTGAGCGCACGGTGCAGCGCGTCCTCGTCGATCAGGCCGCCGCGGGCGACGTTGACGACGAAGGCCGTCGGCTTCATGAGCGCGAACTGCTCGTCCGAGATCATGCCGACCGTCTCGGGCGTCTTCGGCATGTGGATGGTGGTGAAGTCCGCGCGACGCAGGAGGTCCTGGAGCGACACGAGCTCGACCCCGAGCTGCTGCGCGCGGGCCGACGTCACGTAGGGGTCGTAGGCGATGACCGAGACGCCGAACGCCTGCAGCCGCTGGGTGATCAGCGCGCCGATGCGGCCGAGGCCGATGATCCCGACGGTCTTCTCGTAGAGCTCGACGCCGGTGTACGACGACCGCTTCCACGCACCGGCCGCGAGGGACGCGTGCGCCGCCGGGATGTGCCGGGCGAGCGACAGGATGTGACCGACCGTGAGCTCGGCGGCGGAGATGATGTTCGACGTCGGTGCGTTGACGACCATCACACCGGCCGTGGTCGCGGCCTTGATGTCGACGTTGTCGAGGCCGACGCCGGCACGGGCGACGACCTTGAGCTGCGGCGCCGCGGCGATGGCCTCGGCGTCGATCTTCGTGGCGGACCGGACGAGCACGGCGTGCGCGTCGGCGAGGGCCTCCAGGAGCGCCGGGCGGTCGGTGCCGTCCACCTCCCGGATCTCGAAGTCGGGCCCGAGGGCGTCGACGGTGGCGGGCGAGAGTTCTTCGGCGATCAGGACGACCGGCTTCGGCACAGCTGCAGTTCCTCACACGAGACGGGCGGTGTCCGACCATCGTACTGACGCGCGACCGGTCGTTACGACCGGTCCGACGCGGTGGTCGCGACCACGGTCGACGACCGGTCCGACGCGGTGGTCGCGACCACGGTCGACGACCGGTCCGACGCGGTGGTCGCGACCGCGTTCGGACGGGAGGCGCGGTGCGGGCCCGCACCGCGCCTCCCGTCCGCCGGTCCCCCACCCGGGCGCGGGGCGCACCGCCGGGCCGGTGACGCGACGGGGCCGCGCGACCGCGTCAGAAGTCGAGCAGGCGCGGCACGAAGAGCTGCAGGTCCAACCAGAGCGCGCCGGCTGCGGCGAACGCGAGCAGGAACACCCCGACGGTCACGGCGAGGCGCGTGCGCCGCGTGATCCACAGCGCGACCGCGAACGCGAGGGGCGCGATGAGGATGTCGAGCACCAGCCAGACCCAGGGCGTGCTCCGCGCGAGCGAGTCACCCCCGGACGTCGAACCGAGGAAGGCGTTGAAGGCGCGGACCGACTGCGACACCGTCAGCAGGTTGCCGACGCTCTGCACCGTCATGTAGGCGAACAGCGCGCCGAACACGATCCACACGACGAGCCGACCGGCCAGCGGGGCCGGGCTGCGGCGGGTCGTCGGCGTGGCGGCGGTCACCCGAAGCTCCGCGTCATGAGGAACGGCCACGGGAACAGCACCGCGGCACCGAGGAGCATCCACAGCAGGCGCGTGCGGGTGCGACGTCCGCGTGCTGCCCAGAGCACGACCGTGAACCAGAGCGCGGGGGCGACGATCGACAGGAAGCGCAGCACGTCGACGAACACCGTCAGCACGGTGTCGACGTCGGCGACGTACGCGGTCGACGCCGTGAGCAGCCACGCCACGGTGTAGAGCAGGTAGAGACCGCCGAAGACACCGAACCCGACGAGGGAGCCGGACGTCTCGGGGGTCTCCGGGTCACGGGCGCCGCGGTCGGCGACGGCGACCGGGTTGTGGGCCGCGTCGACGTGGGTCGCGTCGTCGGCGTCACCCCAGCTGAGGGCGGCGTCGTCGTCGTGGTCGACCGAGCCGTCGGGCGGGGATGCTGCCGTCGTCATGGTCCGATCCTACGAGCCGTGGACACCGGACGCCGAACCGAGGGCGTCACGGCCGAGCGACGGACACCCGCGGCACCGCGTACCGGTGCGGGGTGGGACCGGCCGTCAGACGTCGGCGGGCTGGGTCTCGAGCACCTCGGCGACGACCTCGCGCACGGCCGGGAACAGCGGGTGGCTCTCGACCAGGCCCGTGAGGATCTCGGTGAGCGCGTGCGCGGTCGCACCGGAGCGCAGCAGGGCGTGCAGCTCGATCGACTCGGGGTCGGCCTCGTCGTCGAACGCGAGGGCGACCCGCACGGCGCCGAGCAGGTGGTCGACGGGCAGGCCGCGCTCGGCGAGCTGCGACGCGGGGCCGACGAAGCGCTCGCGACGGCCGAGCTTGCGCAGCGGGTTCCGTCCGACGCGCGCCGTGGTGTCCGGCAGGTGCGGGTTCGCGATGCGGGACAGGTTCGCCGCGACGTACCGGGCGTGGTCCGCCGGGTCGAAGCCGTGCTTCGCGATGAGCAGCGCGGTGGTCTCGGCGAGGACGCCGTCGACCTCCGCGCGGACCTCGCGGTCCTCGAGTGCCTCGCGGATGAGGCGGATCCCGCGCACGAAGCCGTGGTAGGCCGCGGTCGCGTGGGCGGTGTTGACCGTGTAGAGCTTGCGCTCGACGAAGGGCTGCAGGTCGTCGACCCAGGTCACGCCGTCGATCACCGGGTGGTCGACGGAGGACTCGGCGAACGGCGTGCGCTCGATGACCCACTCGTAGAAGGGCTCGAGGACGACGTCGAGGCCGCCGGACTGGCCGAGCACCCCGGACTGGTCCGGCACGATGCGGTCGATCGCGCAGTTCGCGAAGACCGCTGCGACGTCCCGGTCCTCGAGGATCGGGGCGCGGCGGATGCTCGCGTGCAGCGAGTCGGTGGCGTTGAACGCGTTCTCGCACGCCACGACCGTCACCTCGCCGAGGTCGGCCGGACGGGCGGCCAGGCCCTCGGCGATGATCGGCGCGACGAGCGGCAGCGTGCGCGCTCCGACCGCGGTGGTGACGACGTCGGCGTGGGCGATGGCCTGCACGACGCGCTCACGGTCGGTCTTGCTGCTCAGCGCGTGGAAGCCGTGCACGAGGTGCTCGACGGGCATCTCGCCGACCTCGTGGACGACGAAGCGCCGGGACTCCTCGAGGGCCCGCACGACGCGGTCGTCGACGTCGACGAAGGTGAGCTCGTAGCCGCTCGCGACCAGGAACTGGCCCACGAATCCCCGCCCGATCTTGCCGGCGCCGATGTGGACCGCTCGCTTCGTCACCGCCATCCGACGATCCTCGCACGTCGGAGCACCCGGTCGTGACCACTCCTCGTCATGACCGCGGACGGCGACTGGGTGGGTGCGGAGCGGCGTGCGGACGGTCGTCCGGCTCCACCGACGGGGCGGGTCGCGGCTCGTCCGGGTTCACCGGAGGGACGCCGGTCGCGGGCGCTGGGACTGGGTGCGTACTGGTGCATGGGGTTCGGGTCACATCGCGAGGCGGCGGTGCGATCGCACCGCCGCCTCGTCGTCGAGTGGTCTCCGCAGACTACCGCGCGGCCGAGCCGTCCACGTAGTCGGCGTCGGCCGACTTCCAGGCGAACAGCGACCGCAGCTCGCGACCCGTCGCCTCGATCGGGTGGTTCTCGCCCTTCTCGCGCAGCGCGGTGAACTCCGGCGCACCGGCGTCCTGGTCGGCGATGAAGCGCTTCGCGAAGGTGCCGTCCTGGATGTCCGCGAGGACGGCCTTCATGTTCTCCTTGACCTCGGGCGAGATCACGCGCGGGCCGGAGACGTAGTCACCGAACTCGGCCGTGTCGGAGATCGACCAGCGCTGCTTGGTGAGGCCACCCTCCCAGATGAGGTCGACGATGAGCTTGAGCTCGTGCAGGACCTCGAAGTACGCGATCTGCGGCTGGTAGCCCGCCTCGGTCAGGGTCTCGAAGCCGTACTGGATGAGCTGCGAGGTGCCACCGCACAGGACGGCCTGCTCGCCGAACAGGTCGGTCTCGGTCTCCTCGGTGAAGGTCGTCTTGATGCCGCCGGCGCGGAGACCGCCGATGGCCTTGGAGTACGACCACGCGAGGTCCCAGGCGGAACCGGACGCGTCGACCTCCACCGCGACGATCACGGGGACGCCACGGCCGGCCTCGTACTCGCGGCGCACGGTGTGACCAGGGCCCTTCGGCGCGACGAGCGACACGTCGACGCCCTCGGGCGCCTCGATGTAGCCGTAGCGGATGTTGAAGCCGTGGCCGAAGACGAGCGTGGCGCCCGGCTTCAGGTTGGGCTCGATGTCCTCGCGGTAGACGATGCGCTGGACCTGGTCCGGAGCGAGGATGACGACGACGTCCGCCCACTTCGTGACCTCGGCCGGGGTCTGCACCTCGAAGCCGGCCTCCTCGGCCTTCTGGCGGCTCTTCGAGCCCTCCTTGAGGCCGATCTTGACCTCGACGCCCGAGTCGCGGAGGTTGAGGGCGTGGGCGTGGCCCTGCGAGCCGTAGCCGATGACGGCGACCTTCTTGCCCTGGATGAGCGTCAGGTCGGCGTCGGCGTCGTACACGATGTCAGTCACGAGGGTGTGTCTCCTTGGTTCTGGTGGTCTGGAGGGCGGGAGGCGGATCGGTGCCGGTGGTCCGGCGGACCGTCGGCGGCCTGCCGGGGGCGGGCCGCGCCTCCCGTCCGGGTGTCGGGGAGCGCGCTCAGCGCACGCGGTCGGTGATGCTCTTCGGGCCGCGGCCCATGCCGAGCAGGCCCGCCCGGGCGAGTTCCTTGATGCCGTAGGGCTCGAGCACCCGCAGGATCGCCTGGATCTTGCCGGGGTCGCCCGTCACCTCGACCACGAGCGAGTCGGTCGCCACGTCGACGACCTGCGCGCGGAAGAGCGAGACGGCCTCGAGCACGGCGGACCGCGTCTGGTTGTCGACGCGGACCTTGACGAGCATGTGCTCGCGCTGCACCGACTGGGAGTAGTCGAGCTCCACGATCTTGATGACGTTGACGAGCTTGTTGAGCTGCTTCGTCACCTGTTCGAGCGGGAGGTCCTCCACGTCGACGACCACCGTGATGCGGCTCAGGCCGGCGACCTCGGTGTTGCCCACCGCGAGCGACTCGATGTTGAAGCCGCGGCGGGCGAACAGTCCGGCGACGCGCGTCAGCAGACCCGGCTTGTCCTCGACGAGCAGGGAGAGGACGTGGCTCATGCGGGGTCTCCGGTCATGTCGGCGTCCTCGACGTCCCAGCTGGGCGCGTGGTCGCGGGCGTACTGGATCGAGGAGTTGCCGACGCCCTGCGGGACCATCGGCCACACCATCGAGTCGCGGCTGACGACGAAGTCGATGACGACCGGGCGGTCGTTCGTCTCGAGCGCCAGCCTGATCGCGTCGTCGACCTGGTCGGCCGACTCGACGCGGATGCCGAGCGCACCGTAGGCGTCGGCGAGCTTCACGAAGTCCGGGACCCGGCGCGACTGGTGGCCGGTCTCGAGGTCGGTGAACGAGTGGCGGCCGTCGTAGAACAGCGTCTGCCACTGCCGCACCATGCCGAGCGACGAGTTGTTGATGATCGCGACCTTGATCGGGATGTCGTTGATGACGCAGGTCGCGAGCTCCTGGTTCGTCATCTGGAAGCAGCCGTCGCCGTCGATCGCCCACACCACGCGGTCGGGTTGGGCGACCTTCGCACCCATCGCCGCCGGGACGGAGTAGCCCATCGTGCCCGCGCCGCCCGAGTTGAGCCACGCGTTCGGCCGCTCGTACTTGATGAACTGCGCGGACCACATCTGGTGCTGCCCGACGCCCGAGGCGTACACGGCCTCGGGTCCGGTCAGCTCGCCGATGCGACGGATGATCGCCTGCGGGGCGAGCAGCCCGTCGGTCGGCTCGACGTAGCCGAGCGGGAAGTCCTGCTTGAGCCGGTCGAGCTTCGCCCACCACGCGCTCGTGTCGGCACGGTCCGCGGCGACCTCGTTCCAGGCCTCGAGCAGGTCGACGAGGACCTCGCGGGCGTCGCCGACGATCGGGACGTCGGCGAACCGGATCTTCGAGATCTCCGCCGGGTCGATGTCGACGTGCACGACCTTGGCGTCCGGCGCGAACTCGTCCGCCTTGCCGGTGACGCGGTCGTCGAAGCGGGCGCCGAGGGCGATGAGCAGGTCGCTGTCCTGCAGGCCGAGCACCGCGGGCACGGTGCCGTGCATGCCGGGCATGCCGAGGTGCTGCGGGTGCGAGTCAGGGAACGCCCCGCGGGCCATCAGCGTCGTCACCACGGGGGTGTTCGTCGCCTCGGCGAAGCGCAGCAGCTCGGCGGTCGCACCGGAGCGGATCACACCGCCGCCGACGTACAGCACCGGGCGTTCGGCCGCGGCGAGGAGCTGGGCGGCCGCCGTGATCTGCTTGCCGTGCGCCTTCGTGACCGGGCGGTACCCGGGCAGGTCGACCTTGGGCGGCCAGACGTACGGCGCGGACTTCTGCTGCGCGTCCTTCGTGATGTCGACGAGCACCGGGCCCGGGCGTCCGGTCGTCGCGATCTGGTGCGCGGCGGCCAGGGTCGCCGGGATGTCGGCGGGGTCGGTCACGAGGAACGAGTGCTTCGTGATCGGCATCGTGATGCCCACGATGTCGGCCTCCTGGAAGGCGTCCGTGCCCATCAGGGTCGAGAACACCTGCCCGGTGATCGCGATGAACGGCACCGAGTCCATGTAGGCGTCGGCGATCGCGGTGACGAGGTTCGTCGCCCCGGGACCGGAGGTGGCGATGGCGACGCCGACCTTGCCGGACGCCGACGCGTAGCCCTCGGCCGCGTGGCCGGCGCCCTGCTCGTGCCGGACGAGGATGTGCCGGATCGTGGTCGACGCCATGAGCTCGTCGTAGAACGGGATGATCGCGCCGCCGGGCAGGCCGAAGACGTCGGTGATCCCGAGGTGCTCGAGCGTCCGGAGGACGGCTCCCGAACCGGTCAGGGTCTCGGGCGACCGGCGGGTGCCGGCGGCCGCGGACAACGGTGTTGCTTCCGTGGGCATGAGGTGGTCCTTGCCTGGAGGGATGGCGGTTCGAACGTGTCGACGCTAGCCCGTGACCGCGCCCTTGGCGGCGGACTGGACGAGCTTCGCGAACTTCGCGAGGACTCCGCGGGTGTAGCGCGGGGGCAGCGGGGCCCAGCCTGCTCGGCGGGCCTCCAGCTCGGCGTCGTCGACCAGTAGGTCGAGCGAGCGAGCCGCGATGTCGACACGGATGCGGTCGCCATCGCGCACGAACGCCACTGGACCTGCGTCCACGGCCTCCGGTGCGATGTGGCCGATGCACAGGCCGGTTGTGCCGCCTGAGAATCGTCCGTCCGTCAACAGTAGTACATCCTTGCCGAGCCCAGCGCCCTTGATGGCGGCGGTGATCGCGAGCATCTCGCGCATGCCCGGGCCGCCCTTGGGGCCCTCGTAGCGGATGACCACCACGTCGCCCTTCTGGATGCGGCCCTCCGTCAGGGCGTCCATCGCGGCACGCTCGCGGTCGAACACGCGTGCGGGTCCCTCGAACACCGAGGCATCGAAGCCCGCGGTCTTCACGACGGCACCCTCGGGCGCGAACGACCCCTTGAGGATGGTCAGACCACCGGTGGCGTGGATCGGGTTGTCGATCTTGCGGAACACCTCGCCGTCGAGCTCCGGCGGGTCGATCTCGGCGAGGTTCTCGGCGAGGGTCTTGCCGGTGACGGTCATCACGTCGCCGTGCAGCAGGCCGGCCTCGAGCAGCGCCTTCATGATCACGGGGATGCCGCCGTTGCGGTCGACGTCGACCATGACGTACTTGCCGAACGGCTTCATGTCGGCCAGGTGCGGGACCTTCGAGCCGATGCGGTTGAAGTCGTCGAGGGACAGCTCGACCTCGGCCTCGTGCGCGATCGCGAGGAGGTGCAGCACGACGTTGGTCGAGCCTCCCAGTGCCATGGCGACAGCGATGGCGTTCTCGAACGCCTCCTTCGTCAGGATCTGCCGGGCGGTGAGACCGAGGCGGAGCATGTTCACGACGGCCTCGCCCGAGCGGCGCGCGTAGTAGTCGCGGCGACGGTCGGCGCTCGGCGGGGCAGCCGACCCCGGGAGCGACATGCCGAGGGCCTCGGCCACGCTCGCCATGGTGTTCGCGGTGTACATCCCGCCGCAGGCGCCCTCGCCCGGGACGATCGCGCACTCGATCTCCTTGAGCTCGGCCTCGCTCATGGTGCCGGCCTTGCAGGCACCGACGCCTTCGAAGGAGTCGATGATCGTGACCTCCTTGAACGAGCCGTCGGCCTGCTTCACGTAGCCCGGCATGACCGAGCCCGCGTAGAGGAAGACGCTCGCGAGGTCGAGGCGCGCCGCGGCCATGAGCATCCCGGGGAGCGACTTGTCGCAGCCGGCGAGCAGGACGGTGCCGTCCAGGCGCTCCGCGTTGACGACCGTCTCGACGCTGTCGGCGATGACCTCGCGCGAGACGAGCGAGAAGTGCATGCCCTCGTGGCCCATCGAGATGCCGTCCGAGACGGAGATGGTGCCGAACTGCAGCGGGTACCCGCCGCCGGAGTGCACGCCCTCCTTCGCGCCCTGGGCGAGGCGGTCGAGGGAGAGGTTGCAGGGGGTGATCTCGTTCCAGGAGGACGCGATCCCGATCTGCGGCTTGTCCCAGTCGGCGTCGCCCATCCCCACGGCCCGGAGCATGCCACGCGAGGTGGTCGCTTCGATCCCGTCGGTGACGACCCGGCTGCGCGGCTTCACGTCGATGTCAGGCATGCAGTGAGTCTAGGACCGTTTGGGATACCAGCGGGACACCACACCCCACGGACGGGAGGCGCGGCTCGCCGCCGTCAGCGCGTCGCGCGCAGGCGGGCGAGCTGCTTCAGGACGTCGGTCAGCGCGGCCGGGTCGGCCACGCGGTGGCCGGCGACCGAGTCGCCCTCCCCCACCTTGACGCCGACGTCGCCGTCGCGGAGCACCCGGAAGGCGTCCTCGTCGGTCACGTCGTCGCCCGCGAAGAACACGGCGTCGGCGCCACGGAGCTCGCGGAGCCGCTCGATCGCGTCGCCCTTCGTGACGTGCCGCACGGCGAACTCGACGATGTCCTTGCCGCCGCGCTCGAGCACGTCCGGGTCGGCCTCGTGCGCCGCGCGGCTCGCGGCGGCGTTCGCCTCGGCCGCGACGTCGGCCCCCACGCGCCGGGTGTGCACGCCGTGGCCGGCGGGCTTGTGCTCGACGACGACCCCGGGGAAGCGCTCTCCCACCGCGTCGAGCGCGGCGCCGACCCGGGCGACCCGGGCCTGCTCGTCCTCGGTGAGCGCGGCCTCGGCGTGGCCGTCGACCCGCCACTCGACGCCGTGCGAGCCGACGAGCGCCATCTCCTCCGGGGCGTGCGACACGCGTTCGAGCCCCTCGAGCGGGCGGCCCGAGACGAGCACGACCTCGGTGTCCCGGGCGCGCTGCAGGGTGAGCACGGCCGCCCACGAACCGGGCAGCGCCCCGACCTGGGCGGGGTCGTCGGCGAACGGTGCGAGGGTGCCGTCGAAGTCGAGCGCGACGAGGAGGCGCGGCGCGGCCGCGAGCGTCCCGAGGGCCGACGACAGGGCGGACGGGTCGGTGGAGGGGCCGCTCGACTGCTTGCCGTCGGTCTGCTGGCCGTCGGCCTGCTGACCGCTGGTGGTCTGCTCAGGCACCGTGCGCCTCCCGGGTGTCCTCGGCGGCGCGCGCGGTCTGCGCGTCCTGGTCGAAGATCGACATCGTGTCGGTCTGCGCCTCGCGGTGCACCTCGCGCTCGGCGCCCGACGGGTCGATGCGCGCGGAACGGGGCGCGTGCCGGTCCAGGGCCTCGAGGAACGAACGCGACCAGCGGGCCACGTCGTTGTCGCGGACGCGCTTGCGGAGGGCGCGCATCCGCGTCGAGCGCTCGCGGCGGGGCATCTCGACCGCGCGCTGGATGGCGTCCTTCAGGGCGCCGATGTCGTGCGGGTTGATGATGACCGCCTGCTTCAGCTCGTCGGCAGCACCGGCGAACTCGGACAGGATGAGCACGCCGTCGTTGTCGAACCGGCTCGCGACGTACTCCTTGGCGACGAGGTTCATGCCGTCGCGCAGCGCGGTGACGAGCATGATGTCGGCCGCGAGGTACAGGGCGACCATCTCCTCGCGCGGGTACCCGTGGTGCAGGTACGAGATCGGCTGGTGGCCGATCGTGCCGAGGTCGCCGTTCAGCCGCCCGACGCTCAGCTCGATCTCGTCGCGCAGCGTGCGGTACGTGTCCACCCGCTCGCGGCTCGGGCTCGCGACCTGCACCAGGGTGGCGTCCTCGACGGCGATGCGGCCGTCCTCGACGAGCTCACCGAAGGCCTTGATGCGGTGGCGGATGCCCTTGGTGTAGTCGAGCCGGTCGACGCCGAGCAGCACGGTCTTCGGGTTGCCGAGACCGGCACGGATCTCGCGGGCGCGCTCCTGGACCTCGGGCCGACGGGCGATCTCCTCGAAGCTCTCGGCGTCGATCGAGATCGGGAAGTGGCGCGCCTCGACGTGCCGGACCGTGATGCCCTTGCGGCTGCGGGGCGCATCCGGGTCGTCGACCGGCACGTCGATGGTCGAGCCCTTGGTCGTGTAGCCCTTGATGTGCCGCACGGCGCGGAGGAAGTCGCTCGCGTCGTCGTGGCGCTGGAAGCCGATGACGTCGGCGCCGAGCAGACCGTCGAGGATCTGCGCCCGCCACGGCAGCTGGGCGTAGATGCCGACCGGCGGGAACGGGATGTGGTTGAAGAAGCCGATCGTCAGGTCGGGACGGAGTTCGCGCAGCAGGGCCGGCACGAGCTGCAGCTGGTAGTCCTGCACCCAGACGATGCCGTCCTGCTCGACGATCGCCGCGATCTGCTCCGCGAACCGGGCGTTCACGGTCTTGTACGCGTTCCACCAGTCGCGGTGGTAGCTCGGGTGCTCGATGACGTCGTGGTAGAGCGGCCAGAGCGTGTCGTTGCTGAAGCCCTCGTAGTAGTCCTCGACCTCGCTCGCGCTGAGCGGCACCGGGACGATGTGGATGCCGTCGTTGTCGAACGGGGCGACCTCGACGTCGGGCTGGCCGACCCATCCCACCCAGGCGCCGTCGTTGGCGCGCATCACCGGCTCGAGGGCGGTCACGAGGCCGCCCGGGGAGTGCCGCCACCCCTCGTTGCCGTCCTCGTCGACCACGCGGTCGACGGGCAGACGGTTCGAGGCGACGACGAAGGCGTACCGGTCCTGGTGGGTGGGTGTTGCCATGGGGTGGTGGGGTCTCCGTTCCGCCCGGACGGTGCACCGGGTTCCCCGCCGACGGTACCAGCGCGGGGTCGGCCGGTCCCCCGGCGGGACCGCACCGGTCGGCTGGCTAGGCTCGCGGACATGGTCGCAACACGCGCGTGGCGGAACGGCAGGCCCGCGGAGCGGGACTTCCCGGTGGACGAGGTGTCGGACCTGCTGGGCCGGGACGACGACACCTTCGTGTGGGTGGACCACACCGACCCGGGTCCGGACGACCTGCGGCACGTGGAGGAGGAGCTCGGCATCCACGCCCTGGCCCTCGAGGACGCCCTCGAACCCGGGCAGCGTCCGAAGCTCGACCGGTACCGGGACAGCCTGTTCCTGGTCGTCTACGACGTCGAGGGGCTCGACGCGCAGGGCGACCTCGTCACGCACGAGGTGAAGGCGTTCATCACCCGGCGGGCCCTCGTCACGATGCACGGCCCGGACGTCGACCTCGGCGCGGTCGACCGCCGGCTCGACGCGAACGTCGACGTGTGCGAGCACGGCGTGCCGTGGCTCGTCTGGGGGCTGCTCGACGCGGTCGTCGACCACGCGACGTCGACCGTCGAGGACGTCGAGGCGCGCATCGAGACGCTCGAGGACGACCTCTTCGAGCACGGCGACCCGCGCGAGCAGCAGGTCCAGCGCCGCTCGTTCCGGCTCCGGAAGGCCCTCGGGGTGCTCCGGCGGCAGGTCGTGCCCACGCGGGACAGCGTCGCCTCGTTGCTGCACGGCGACGCCCAGTCGATCGCGGACGGCATCCGCCCGTACTTCCGCGACGTCGAGGACCACCTGGTGACGATCGCCGACTCGGTCGAGCAGCTGCGCGACTCGGTGTCGAGCGTTCTCGACACGAACCTCAACCTGGCGTCGAACCGGCAGAACACGGTCATGAAGAAGGTCACGAGCTGGGCGGCGATCATCGCGATCCCCACCGCGATCACGGGCTTCTTCGGGCAGAACGTGTCGTTCCCCGGCGAGGGGCACTGGAGCGGGCTGGCGGCCTCGGTGTCGCTCATCGTCGCGACGTCGCTCGTGCTCTACCGCGTGTTCAAGACGAAGGACTGGCTCTAGCCGGAAGCTGCCGCCACCACCGGGGCGGCGTCCGTCGCCGCGACGGACGCCGCGGCCGGGCGGGAGCGGCTACAGCTGCAGGGCGAGCACGCCCGCGACGACCGTGAGGGGCGCGACGACGCAGCCGAGCGCCATGTAGCGCCCCCACGACAGGTGCACGCCCTCGCTCGACAGCCGCGCGTGCCAGAGCAGCGTCGCGAGCGAGGCCCACGGCGTGATGAGGCACCCGGCGTTCACGCCGACGAGGAGCGCCGCGTACCGCAGGGCCTCGTGCCCGGCGGCCGGCTCGAGCACGAGGTAGGCGGGCAGGTTGTCGATCGCGTTCGCCGCGACCCCGCCGGCCCCGCCGAGCAGCAGGAGCGACCCGGTGTCGGTCCCGCCCGAGAGCGCCTGCACGATCGGGTCGGTGAGCCCGGTGGCGTGCAGGGTCTCGACGACGACGAACAGCCCGGCGGCGAACACGAGCGTCGCCCACGGCACCCGGGACGGACGGAGCTCCGCGGGGGCGCGGAACGCCGCGACGACGACGAGGGCGGCCGCGGCGGCGAGGGCCGCGATCCACACCGTGACGCCGGCCGTGAGCGCGACGACCAGGGCGACGAGCACGACCGACGCCGACCAGAAGAACACCGGGTCGCTCGGGCGGCGCACCGCGACCGGCGTGTACCGGCCGAACAGCTTGCCGCGGAACACGACGAGGAGCACGGCGCACGGCACGACGACGCCCGCGAGCGCCGCCCACACCATGAGGCCGGCGAACGGGATCGGCCCGTCGAGCCCGATCTTGTCGACCGCGAGCAGGTTCGTGAGGTTCGACACGGGCAGCAGCAGCGACGCCGTGTTCGCGAGCCACACGGTGGTCAGCGCGAAGGGCATCGGCGGCAGGCCCACCCGGCGGGCGAGCGTGATCACGATCGGGGTGAGCAGCACCGCGGTGGTGTCGATGGACAGGAACACCGTGCAGACCACGGCGAGCACGACGACCGCGCCCCAGAGCCCGATGGTGCGGCCGCCACCGACCCGGGCGGCCAGGTCGGCGAGCCGGTCGAAGACGCCGGCGTCGGCCGCGAGCTCGGACACGATCGTCAGGCCGAGCACGAACGCCAGCACCGGGACGACCCGGTCGGCCAGGGTGGCGAGCTCGGACAGGGGCAGCAGCCCGAGCAGGACGCACACCGCCCCGACCGCGAGCAGGACTCCCCCGATGACGGCCTGACGCACGCTGACTCCTCGTTCTCGTCACGGCCAGGTCGACCGGCCGTCGCCGGGCAGGGTGACCGGCGGCGCTCCAATGTACTGGCCGGTAGCGTGGCCGGGACGACCAGGAGGAGGAACCCGTGCGGAAGTTCATGTTCAGCGGTGCGGTGTGGAGTTCGATCATCAGCGGCTACAGCGTCGTGCAGACCACGCGGCAGGGGCCGCGGGACTGGCGCCTGGCGCTCACCTGGATCGCGTGGCTCTCCACGACGATCGTGGCGCTCGGCACGGTCGTCGAGGACGACCGCGCGGTGAAGGCGCGCCAGAAGTAGCGACGCGGCCCGCGGTCACCGACGTGACCGCGGACGGACGGGAGGCGCGGTGCCGGCTGGCACCGCGCCTCCCGTCCGTCGTGCGGTGGGTCGCGGCGGCCGGTCAGCGCTCCTGCGGGCGCGGGTGCGCGGTCGGGGCGTCCGGCACCTGGTCGGGGCGGATGCCGGAGGTCTGGATCGGTCCGGTGAAGAGCGCGGAGCGCTCGTCGCCCTCGCGGAACAGCGAGGCGTCCTGCTCGTCGGTGCGGGGACGCCGCTTGCCGACCGACTCGTGGCCCTGCGTCACCTGCACGCGCTGGCGCGGCAGGGCGTCCGGGTGCTCGCGCTGCAGCCACTCGACCATCTCCTCGCGCACGTAGCAGCGGAGGTCGAACAGGCCCCCCGCGTCCGGGGCGCTGACGAGGATGCGCACGCGCACCAGTCCGCCGACGGCCTCGGTGACCTGCAGGACCTTCGTGCGGCCGTCCCAGATCGTCGAGGTGGCGAGGATGCGGTCGAGCTCGGTGCGCATCTCGGTGGGGCTGATCCGCCAGTCCAGGTCGAACTCGACCGCGCCGAGCAGTTCACTGCCCGTGCGCGTCCAGTTCTCGAACGGCGTGCTCGTGAAGTACGTCGACGGCAGGACGAAGCGACGGTCATCCCAGAGGTGCACCACCACGTAGGTGAGGGTGATCTCCTCGATCCGCCCCCACTGCTGCTCGACGACCACGACGTCGTCGACGCGGATGGAACCCGAGAAGGCGAGCTGCATGCCGGCGAACACGTTCCCGAGCGTCGACTGCGCCGCGAGCCCGGCCACGACCGAGATGAGCCCGGCCGAGGCGAGCACGCTCGCGCCGGCCGCCTCGACGCCCGGGAAGGTGAGCAGGATCGCGCCGACCGCGATGATCACGAGCACGGCCACCGTGAGCCGACGGATGATGAGGACCTGCGTGCGGATGCGTCGGGCCACCCGGTTGTCGGGCACGTCGACGCGGTAGCGGTGCAGGCCGAGGTCCTCGAGGAAGATCGCGACCTCGCACGCCAGCCAGCACCCGACCGCGATCGTGGCGATGAGGAACGCGTGCGAGACCTCGTCCCGCCACGGGTACTGCTCCGCGTCGTGCGGGATCGTCGCCGCGAACGCCGCCCAGAGGAGTGCGACCAGGAGCACGGTCCGGAAGGGGTGCTTCGTCCGGCGGGAGAGCACGGCGGCCCAACGTTCCCGGCGGGCGATCGTGCGGAGCACCAGGTGCAGGACGAGCGCCGCGGCGGCCGTGACGAGCAGGGCGAACCCGATCGCGACGAGGAGTCGGAGGAGGATGTCCATCCCTCCATCGTGGCGGTCGCGCCCTGACCGTGTTCGCCGGTCGGAGCGGCGACCCCGACGCGGCACGACAACCTGTCGGAGCGTACAGGCATCGTGGCCGTGCCGCCCCGGTGCCGCCGCCGATGTAGGTTGGCGCGCATGACAGCGCAGAACGACACGGGTGTCTCGAAGCCCGCGAACGACTTCTCGCACGAGCAGGAGGGCTTCCAGCACGGTCTGAAGCCCCGGCAACTGCAGATGATCGCGATCGGCGGGGCCATCGGCACCGGACTCTTCCTCGGCGCGGGCGGCCGCCTGCACACCGCCGGACCGGCGTTGGCGGTGACGTACCTGATCGCGGGCATCTTCGCCTTCTTCATCCTGCGGGCGCTCGGCGAGCTCGTGCTGCACCGCCCGTCCTCGGGGTCGTTCATCTCCTACGCCCGCGAGTTCTACGGCGAGAAGTTCGCGTACGCCGCCGGGTGGATGTACTTCCTCAACTGGGCGATGACCTCGATCGTGGACACCACGGCGGTCGCGCTCTACCTGCAGTACTGGAAGGCGTTCACCGCCGCGCCGCAGTGGCTCCTCGCGCTCATCGCGCTCGTGGTGGTCCTCGCCGCGAACATGGTCGCCGTCAAGGTCTTCGGTGAACTCGAGTTCTGGTTCGCCCTCATCAAGGTCGCGGCGCTCGTCGCCTTCCTCGTCATCGCGCTCGTGTGGCTCGTCTTCGCCTTCCCGGTGGAGACCGGCGGCGAGGCGGTCCGCACCGGCTTCTCGATCTGGCAGGACAACGGCGGCCTCATCCCGAACGGCGTGCTGCCCGCCGTGCTCGTCGTGCAGGGCGTCGTGTTCGCCTACGCCGCGATCGAGCTCGTCGGCACGGCCTCCGGCGAGACGCAGGACACCGAGAAGGTCATCCCGCGCGCCATCAACTCGGTCGTCTTCCGCATCGCGGTCTTCTACGTCGGCTCGGTCGTGCTGCTGTCGCTGCTGCTGCCGTACACGTCGTACAAGGAGGGCGTGAGCCCCTTCGTGACGTTCTTCTCGTCGCTCGGCAACCCGCAGGTCGGGGTGGTCGCCGGCTCCATCATGAACTTCGTGGTGCTCACCGCGGCGCTGTCGTCGCTCAACGCCGGCCTGTACTCGACCGGCCGCGCGCTGCACTCGATGGGCATGAACGGTTCCGCGCCGAAGTGGACCACGAAGATGTCGAAGGGCGGCGTCCCCTACGCCGGCATCCTGCTCACCGCCGCGTTCACCGTCGCGGGTGTCGCGCTCAACTACTTCGTCCCGTCGCAGGCGTTCGAGATCGCGCTCAACGTCGCGAGCCTCGGGATCATCACCGCGTGGGGCACGATCATCCTCTGCCAGATGCGCCTGCGGCAGTGGGCGAAGCAGGGCCTGGCGAAGGAACCGAGCTTCAAGCTGCCCGGTGCCCCGGTGACGTCGTGGCTGACGCTCGCGTTCCTCGTGTCCGTCGTCGTGCTCATGGCGATCGACTGGCCGGTGGGCACCTACACGATCGCCTCGCTCGTCGTCATCATCCCGCTGCTCGTCGTCGGCTGGTTCCTGCAGCGCGACCGGATCCTGCGCATCGCCGCCCTGCGTGAGGGTGTCACCGGGCCGTACCCGATCACCGGTCGGGACCCCGCGAACCAGGTCCGACGCGACGGACGGTCCGGCAAGGACTGACCGCCGCGCGACGCGGACACCGTCCTCGTCGTCCGGACAACGCTCTCGTCCCCGGTGGGGATGGCACGGGTCCGGCACACGCCGCTACGATCGGCGCGTGCCGGACCCTTCTGTCTCCCCCACGCTCGACCTGCAGCTCAGCTGGCGGGCCACCACCGGACGGCTCCGGTTCTACGACCACACGGTGCACGCCGAGACGAGCTTCGAGCGCGACGCACCCACGCAGGTCCCGATGGACGAGGTGTACGGCTGGCGCATCGAGCCGTGCGACTTCGACGCGGTGTGCGTCGAATTCGTGACCGCGCGTGACACCTACCGGGTGCTGCTCGACACCCGGGACGAACGGGTCGCGCGACTGGCGCTCGAACGGGTCCTCGGGGCGTCGCTGCCGTCCGAGGGCTGAGGCGCCGCCGCCGGGGCCGCCGGGCAGCGCCGCGGCGGCCGAGGCCGGCGCCGAAGGGGCCACCGCGCGGCGGCGGGCACCGACGTGGCGACCGCGCAGCGGCGGGCACCGACGTGGCGACCGCGCAGCGGCGGGCGACGCGGCCACCGTGCAGCCGCGGCCTGCGAGGCGGGCGCGACCCGCGCCTCCCGGCCGTCAGACGAGCAGCAGGATCCCCGCGACGACCGCGGCCACCGCGATCGCGAGCGCGATCAGCAGCAGGACGAGGTGCACCGTGTAGAACGTCGTCGGCCCGCCGGCGGCGTCACGCGCACGGGGGTCGGTCGCGACCCGCTGGAAGAACCGCGGCCACGTGACGACGTTGAAGACGGCGGCGACGAACAGGACGATGGCGGCGAAGACGAACACGCGACGATCCTAGCCACCGAGGCGTGCGCCCCGCGGGAGGACCGGGGGTGCTCGGCCGCCCCCAACGCGGCCGAGTCCGCCCCGGCGGCACTCCACGACGTGTAGCACCTGCTACAGACCCTACACGGCTCGCGCGCGAGCGTCGAGTCGTCCTCGTGTCCCGGGGCCCGACGTCCGGTCAGGACCGGCCGGGAGCCCCGAGCAGCGCCGCCTCGGCGTCGGCGAGGGCGGCCTGCTCGTCCGGCGCGAGCGGCTGCCGCGCCCGCCGGGCGCCGTCGTTGATCTCGACGATCGTGCGGCTGAGCCGCGTCGCGGGGTCGTCGGAGTCGGGGTAGGCGTTGTCGGTGCCGACGCGCTCGTGCAGCGGCGCCAGCGCGGCGAGGGCGGCCTCGACGCGGCGGGTCGCACGGCGTCGGGCGAGCCGGAGCCCCACCACGAGCAGGAGCATGCCCGAGGCGACGCACAGGACCGCCCCGGGCGTCGTGACGTCGTAGGGCAGGGACAGCGCCCGGGTGACGTCCGTGCGGCCGAGCACGTGCGCCACGTCCATGACCACGACGACGACCATCCGCACCGCGCCGAGCACGCCGCCGAGCACGATCGCCCAGAGCCCCACGAGGTCGGTCGCACCGCGGGCCTCGCGCAGGTGCAGGAGACAGATCAGTGCGGTGGCCCCGAGCGTCACCCCGAGGTAGACGGTCTGCGCGATCGAGTACACGGCCGCTGCGGGCTGGTCGCCGGCCGTCAGCATGAAGGTCGTGGTCGTCGCCGGCCGGTCGAGGACGAGGAACGCGCCGAGCACGACCACGCCGACGACGACGCACGATGTGACGATCGCCGTGCGCATCCACGGGCGGGCGGCGCCGACGGCCTTCGCCACGCCCCAGAGCAGCGTGCTCGTGCCCGCCACCATCAGGCAGTCGCTGAGGACGGTGACGACGTTCTGCCCGCCGAGCAGCGGGTCGAGCCAGCGGTACAGCGGGTCGACGTTGGTGACGATGGTCGCCGCGAACAGCAGGAAGGTGAGCGCGAGCGTGCGGTCCTGCCCGCGCTGCAGCCAGAGCAGCACACCCGACCCGACGACCAGGAGGACGGCCTGGGCGACGGCGAGGATCACCCGAAGACCCCGCGGAAGGCGCTCGGGCGGCCGCGGTGGCGACGGATGAGCGCCGCCAGCCGGTCGGCGAACAGCTCGGCCTCGTGCTCGTAGTCGTTCGAGAAGGCACCGCGGGCCAGCGCGCGCTCGACCTTGTACTCGGGGACGTCGGGGATGACGTCGCGCACGTACGCCGACTGCGGGGCGTGGTCCTGGTGGCGGTGCAGCAGGTGTCCGAGCTCGTGCCCGATCACGAACGACCGGAACGTCTCCGAGGTCGTCGGGGAGATCATCACGAGGTGCTGGTGCTGGAGCGTCGCGACGAAGCCGCACACCGGCTCGGTGGCGAGGAACGACTCCTCACGCACCACGACCGGCTTGCCGAGGTGGTCCGTCGCCGCCGCGACCGCGTGCTCGATGTCCGACCAGCCCTCGGCGTCACCGCGGCGCCACCAGGACTCGACCGTCGCCCCGGTCACGCGACGCTCCCCCGCGCGGACTCCTCCTCGAGCACCTGCGCGATGCGCCGGAGCGCCTCCGGCGACAGTTCGCCGGGAAAGGTGCGGGCCGCGAACCCGCTGACCCGGGCAGAACGGAGCGCGCGCACGAGCTCGATCTGCGCGCCGATCCGTTCCGGGACCGCGCTGTCCTCGAGCAGGAAGCGCTCGTCGACCTCGAAGAAGCCCGCGAGCACCGTGAGGAGCTCGGTGTCGCGGTTGCGCCGCCCGTCCCCGGAGAGCATGTAGGTCCACTTCGCCCGCGAGAGCGACCCACCCCGCGCGGCCACGTACTCCTCGATCGCGGCGAAGGGCACCGGCGCACCACGCTGCGACTCCTCGAAGTCGAGCAGCAGGTTCAGGCGCCGGGCGAGTTCGGCGGCGTCGAGCGCGCCGCCCTTCGGAGCTGGTGTCGCCATGTCGATCGGACTCCTCCCCAGTCGCCGGCACTGCTCCCCAGTCACCGGCTGGTCGTCATGCTAGCGCGGACCACCCACAGCCCGCCGTCGCCGGCCCCCGTCGGCGCACTACCCTGACCGTGTGGCCCGCACCCTCCCGTCGACCGTCGCCGCGGTGGTCGAGCACGAGGTCACCATCACGAAGTCGCGCTTCCGGACCACCATCGCACCCGTCACGGGCGTGGCCGACGCCGAGCGGGTCGTCGCCGAGGTCCGCCGGGCCGCGTGGGACGCCCGGCACCACTGCACCGCGATGGTCACCGGCGTGCTCGGCGACCAGGCCCGGTCGAACGACGACGGCGAGCCGTCCGGCACCGCGGGCGTGCCGATGCTCGAGGTGCTGCGGCGCCGGGAGCTCACCGACGTGGTCGCGGTCGTCACCCGGTGGTTCGGCGGCGTGAAGCTCGGTGCCGGCGGCCTCGTGCGGGCGTACTCGACGTCGGTGTCCGAGGCGCTCGACCGGGCCACGGTCCTCCGCCGTGCCGAGCTGACCCGCGTGGACGTCACCGTCCCGCACGCCGAGGCCGGTCGCATCGACAACGTCCTGCGCGACTGGGTGCGACACCACGACGCCCGCTTCGACGACCCCGCGTACGGCGCGGCGGTCGACTTCACGCTCTGGGTGCCCGACACCGCGCTCGGACGGCTCCGGGACGACCTCGCCGCAGCGTCGGCCGGCGCGCTCGTCCCGGTCGTGGGCCCGGTCCGGGTCGTCGACGTCCCCGCCTGACGGCTCGCGCCCGGTCATCGCACGGTCAACGCCGACGGTCGGGGCGAACGGTCCGGGCCGGACGACGACCGTCGCGGCCGCTCCGACGAGTTCGACCGCACAGGAGCACTCGGGCGTGTCGCTCCGATCAGGCGCCGTGCCACAACGACGAAGGCCCGGTCGAACGATGTCGACCGGGCCTTGGTGGTGCACCCCCTCGGACTTGAACCGAGAACCCACTGATTAAGAGTCAGTTGCTCTGCCAATTGAGCTAGAGGTGCGTGCTGTCGTGCTGTTCGTTGCTGTCCGGAACTCCGTCCTGCAACGGGAAACAACAATAGCATGGCTTCGGCGTGCTCATGACCACTCGAGCACCGGACACGAACAGGAGCACCATGACGGAGCGTTTGGCCGCCGGCGACACGGCCCCCGACTTCACCCTTCCGGACCAGGACGGCGTGCAGCACGCACTCGCCGACCTGCGCGGCAGGAAGGTCATCGTGTACTTCTACCCGGCGGCATCCACCCCTGGTTGCACCACCGAGGCGTGCGACTTCCGCGACAACATGTCCTCGCTCCAGGCAGCCGGCTACGAGGTGCTCGGCGTCTCGAAGGACGAGCCCGCGAAGCTCAAGACCTTCCAGCACGAGCAGGCGCTGACCTTCCCCCTGCTGAGCGACCCCGAGCTGACCGTGCACCGGGCCTACGGGGCCTGGGGCGAGAAGAACAACTACGGCAAGATCGTCACCGGCACCATCCGGTCGACCATCGTCGTCGACGAGGAGGGCCGCGTGCAGCTCCCCCTCTACAACGTGAAGGCCACGGGCCACGTCGCCAGCCTGCGGAAGAAGCTCGGGTTGGTCTGACGGGTCACGGACCCGACACTCAGACGGACGGGAGGCGCGGTGCCAGCTGGCACCGCGCCTCCCGTCCGTCGGTCGTCACGAGCGCGACGCGGGTCGCGCTGGCGGGGTCAGTCGCCCTGGCCGTCGCGCGGCAGCAGCCATGCCGAGACCGCGCGGGACAGCACCAGGGTGAGGCCGAGGAGCGCCGGGATGAGGAGCAGCCACCCGACCCAGGCGACGCGGAAGACGCCCTGGAACGCGCCGATCGCGAGCGCGCCCTGCAGGACCTGCCAGACGACGATGCCGGCGCGCACCCACGGACGGCGGTTGCGGAGCCCGACGACCATCGCGCACAGCCAGGTCGTGGCGACGGCGGAGAGCACGGTGAGCGCGATCGCGGACGCGATGCTCGCGGCCGGTGCGGTCACGAGCTCGACGAGCAGGACGACGGTGGCCACGGCCAGCGCGAGGGCCTCGAGGCCGACCACGACGAGGAGCACGGTGACCGCGGGCGAACGCGGCGGGGTGGTGTCGGGCACAGCAATCCTCCAGATCGGACCCTTGATTTGGCCCTACCAGTATGGAACGATATTCGAGGTCGTTTGGACGGCACGATGTGGTGTGCGTCTCCCGCAGTTCGACGCTCCTCCCCCGAGCGTTCAGCGGGCGTCAGACTCGCTCCCAGCGGAAGCCTCCCCCACAGGTTCCCCCTCGTGCCTCGTGCATGCCCAGCGTTCCGATCCCCGAACTGCGTCCCCGGCCTGCCGTTCGAGCATCGACATCAAGGAGCACCACACATGGACTGGCGTGACCAGGCAGCCTGCCTCACCGCGGACCCCGAGCTCTTCTTCCCCGTTGGCAACACCGGACCCGCCGTCGATCAGATCGAGAAGGCCAAGTCGGTCTGCGCCCGGTGCACCGTCACCGAGATGTGCCTGCAGTACGCCCTCGAGAACAACCAGGACTCCGGTGTCTGGGGTGGTCTGAGCGAGGACGAGCGTCGCGCGCTCAAGCGTCGCGCCGCCCGCGCCCGCCGCGCCTCCTGACGCAGCGGCCGGACCACCGGCCCCGCGCACACGACGACGCCCGTCGCTCCCCCGGGAGCGGCGGGCGTCGTCGTGTGCGGTGGGGCGGGGCGGGGCGGGGCGGGGACGCAGTGTGGGGGCCGCCGGGCCGCCGAGCCGCTGGGTCGCCCCGGTGGGGCCGCTGGGTCGCCCCGGTGGGGTCTCGCACAATGGGAAGCAGCTCGCGCCACGGACTTCCGTGGTGCGAGCTGCTTCCTGTTGTGCGGCGTGCCGGCAGCTGGGGCGGCGCGGCGCGGCCGCGACGTGCCGACGCGCCGGCGTCCGGCTAGGCGCCGGCGGCCGTGAGCCAGCGGAACGGGATCGTGATCGTGACCTCGGTGCCGCTGCCGGTCAGCGTGTGCCAGTCGATCGTGCCGCCGAGCTCGCCCTGGATGAGCGTGCGGACGATCTGCGTGCCGAGCCCCGACCCGACCTTGCCCTCCGGCAGGCCGACACCGTTGTCGCGGACCTCGATGTCGAGGTGGTCGTCGGCGCGGTTCGCCACGATCTCCACCTCGCCGTCGCGGCCGTCCAGCCCGTGCTCGACGGCGTTCGTGACGAGCTCGGTGAGCCCGAGCGCGAGCGGGGTCGCGGCCTCGGACGGCAGCACGCCGAACTCGCCGGTCTTCTTCGGGCGGACGGTGGTGTTGTGCGACGCGGCGACCTCGGTCACGAGCTTCAGCACGGAGTCGAACACCTCGTCGAAGTCGACGTTCTGGCTCAGGCCGGTCGACAGGGTGTCGTGCACGACGGCGATCGCCGCGACGCGACGCATCGCGTTCTGCAGGGAGGTCCGGGCCTCGTCGGAGTGCGTGCGCCGTGCCTGGATCCGGAGCAGGGACGCGACGGTCTGCAGGTTGTTCTTGACGCGGTGGTGGATCTCGCGGATCGTCGCGTCCTTCGTGATGAGCTCGCGCTCCTGGTGCCGCAGCTCGGTGACGTCGCGGCACAGCACGATCGCACCGATGCGCTCCCCGTGGTCCCGGAGTGGTATCGACCGGAGCGACACCGTGACGCCCTTCGACTCGACGTCCGCGCGCCACGGAGCACGTCCGGTGACGACGAGCGGCAGGGACTCGTCGACGTCGAGCTTCGAACCGATGAGCTCGGTGGTGACCTCGGCCAGTGACTTCCGCTCGAGCTCCCCCTCGAAGCCCATCCGGTTGAACGCGCTGAGGCCGTTCGGGCTCGCGAAGGTGACCGTGCCGTTCGTGTCGAGCCGCAGCAGCCCGTCGCTGGCACGGGGCGCACCGCGGCGGGGACCGGCCGGGGCCCCGAGGTCGGGGAAGTCGCCCGTGGCGATCATGCCGAACAGGTCGTTCGCGCCCGCGGTGAAGTTGAGCTCCTGGCGGCTCGGGGTCCGCATCTCGTCCTGGTTGGAGTGCCGGGTGACGACCGCGATCGGCCGCTCGGTCGTCTCGGCGCTGTGGGCGCTCAGGCGGCGGAGGACCGGGATCGCGCGGACCCGGGTCGGGGTGTCCTCGTACCAGTCGGGTTCGGCGGAGTCGACGACCTGCGCGCTCGTGAAGCACGCGGTGATCTGCTCACGCCACTCCTCGCGGATCTCCTGACCGACGATGTCGCGGTAGAAGAGCGTCGCCGCCGAGCTGGGGCGCGCGTGGGCCACGGCCACGAACGAGCCCTCCTGGGCGGTCGGGACCCAGAGGACCATGTCGGCGAAGGACAGGTCGGCGAGGAGCTGCCAGTCCCCCACGAGCAGGTGGAGCCACTCCACGTCCGCTTCGGAGGATCGGCCTTGCGCGAGGACGAGGTCACTGAGGGTCGACACCTCGACAGTCTAGGTCCGCGCTCTTGTGGACAACCGTCGTCCATCCACAGTCGGCGGGTTTGGTATTCCTCATGTTGCACGCATTCGTACGCTCACGGCATGGGAGGGACCGGGGTGGCAGGACACGCGCGACGTTTCGAGGACGAGGACGACCCGGCGGGGCACCCGGCACCACCCGAGGTGGCGCTCGTCCCCGTCCGGACACCGCCGGAGCAGACGCCGGGTGCACACGCTCCGCCCCGGCCGGCGCTGCCCGATCCGTCGACGGCGGCCCGCGCGCTCGGCCTGTGCGTCGTCGAGGTCCTCACCGGCGGACGTGAGGTCGACAGCATCGCCCGCTGGATCACCGAGGACGTCCACCGCCACCTGCTCCAGCGTGCGGCGCTCGCGGCCCGGTCCCGGAGCCTGGGCGGCCGCACCCGGACCCGCCCGGCGCTGCGGGTCGGCGGCGTGCGCGTGTGCGAGCCCGCGCCCGGGGTGGCCGAAGCCGTCGTGGTCGTGCACACCCGCAGCCACGCCCGCGCGGTCGCGCTCCGCCTCGAGGTCCGGAAGGGGCGGTGGCAGGCCACCGCCGTCGGCGTGCTCTGACGGACCGTCAGCCGGCGCGGTGCGCCGGGTGGACGACGGACGGGAGGCGCGGTGCCAGCCGGCACCGCGCCTCCCGTCCGTCAGTGGTCGGCTCAGCCCTTCTTGGCCGCCTGGCGCCGCTCGGCGCGGTTGCTCGCCGTGGCCGCCTGGCCCGACGCGGTCGCCGCGTTGCCGAAGGCCGACCCCTGCTCGGGGCCGTCGACGACCTCGGCTTCGGCCTCGGCCTGGGCCTGCTGCGCGCGGGCGGTGGCAGCCTGCTCGAGCCGCCCCTGCTCGTCGCGGACCTCGACCTCGCCGTCGATCGACGGTGCCGAGTACTCGAGGCCGGTGGCCTCGCCCTCGTCGAGACCCTTGGCCGCGATCACGGCGTTGTCGCCGTCGGACTGCACCTGGACCTCGAGGTTGAACAGGTAGCCGACCGACTCCTCGCGGATCTGCCCCATCATGCTCTGGAACAGGGCGTAGCCCTCGCGCTGGTACTCGACCAGCGGGTCGCGCTGGGCCATCGCACGGAGGCCGATGCCGTCCTTGAGGTAGTCCATCTCGTAGAGGTGGTCGCGCCAGCGGCGGTCGATCACCGAGAGGACGACGCGACGCTCGAGCTCACGCATGGCCTCCTCGCCGAGGAGCTCTTCGCGCTTCTGGTACGCGAGCTTCGCGTCCGAGAGGATCTCCCGACCGAGGAACTCGCGCGAGGCCTTGCCCTTCGAGCCCGCCTCGGTGATGACCTCGTCGATCGAGATCGAGATGGGGAACAGGGTCCCGAGCTCGGTCCACATCGCGTCGAGGTCCCAGTCGTCCGGCGAGCCCTCGCCCGTGTGGGTGTCGATGACGTCGTCGACGACGCTCTTCAGGAACGTCTGCGCACGCTCGTGGATGTCGTCACCCTCGAGGATGTGGCGGCGGTCGCTGTAGATCGCCTCGCGCTGCCGGTTCAGGACGTCGTCGTACTTGAGGACGTTCTTACGGATCTCGGCGTTGCGGCCCTCGACCTGCGCCTGTGCGGAGCGGATCGCGCGGCTGACGAGCTTGTTCTCGATCGCCATGTCGTCCGGCACGTTCGACCGGCCCATGAGGCTCTCGGCCGCACCGGAGTTGAACAGGCGCATCAGGTCGTCGGTCAGCGACAGGTAGAAGCGGCTCTCGCCCGGGTCACCCTGACGACCGGAACGGCCACGGAGCTGGTTGTCGATGCGGCGCGACTCGTGACGCTCGGTGCCGAGGACGTACAGCCCGCCGGCTGCGCGGACCTTGTCGCCCTCTTCCTCGACGGTCTTCTTGACCTCGGCGAAGACCTCGTCCCAGGCGGCCTCGTACTCCTCCGGGGTCTCGGTCGGCGACAGACCCTTGGCGTGCATCTCCTGCACCGCGAGGAACTCCGAGTTGCCGCCGAGCATGATGTCGGTACCACGGCCGGCCATGTTCGTCGCGACCGTCACGGCGCCGAGGCGACCCGCCTGCGCGACGATCGCGGCCTCACGCGCGTGGTTCTTCGCGTTGAGGACCTCGTGCTTGACGCCCTTCTTCGCGAGGAGCTTCGACAGGTACTCGGACTTCTCGACGCTCGTGGTGCCGACGAGGACCGGCTGGCCCTTCTCGTGCCGCTCGGCGATGTCGACCGCGACCTGCTCGAACTTCGCCTTCTCGTTCTTGTAGACGAGGTCGGTCTGGTCGATGCGCTGCATCGGCCGGTTCGTCGGGATCGGGACCACGCCGAGCTTGTACGTCGACATGAACTCGGCCGCTTCGGTCTCGGCGGTACCGGTCATGCCGGAGAGCTTCTGGTACAGGCGGAAGTAGTTCTGCAGCGTGACGGTCGCGAGGGTCTGGTTCTCGGCCTTGACCTCCACGCCCTCCTTCGCCTCGATCGCCTGGTGGATGCCCTCGTTGTAGCGACGGCCCATGAGGATGCGGCCGGTGTGCTCGTCGACGATGAGCACCTCGCCGTTCATCACGACGTAGTCCTTGTCGCGCTTGAACAGGGCGACGGCCTTGATCGAGTTGTTGAGGAACGAGATGAGCGGGGTGTTCGCCGACTCGTAGAGGTTGTCGATGCCGAGGTAGTCCTCGACCTTCTCGATGCCGGGCTCGAGGACGCCGACGGTGCGCTTCTTCTCGTCGACCTCGTAGTCCTCGCCCGGGATGAGCCGCGTGGCGATCGACGCGAACTCGGTGAACCAGCGGTTCGCCTCGCCCGAGGAGGGGCCGGAGATGATGAGCGGCGTGCGGGCCTCGTCGATGAGGATCGAGTCGACCTCGTCCACGATCGCGAAGAAGTGACCGCGCTGCACCATGTCGGACGACTGCCACGCCATGTTGTCGCGCAGGTAGTCGAAGCCGAACTCGTTGTTCGTGCCGTAGGTGATGTCGGCGGCGTACTGCTCGCGGCGCTCGGCCGGGGACTGGTTCGCGATGATGCAGCCCGTGGTCATGCCCAGCGCACGGAAG
This sequence comes from Curtobacterium sp. MCBA15_012, assembly GCF_001864935.2. NCBI lineage: Bacteria > Bacillati > Actinomycetota > Actinomycetes > Micrococcales > Microbacteriaceae > Curtobacterium > Curtobacterium sp. MCBA15_012. The sequence continues at coordinate 2,312,511 of NZ_CP126267.1, forward strand.
ACGCGGCCCATGATCTCGGACTGGTACGACGCGAGGAAGTCGTTGACCGTGATGACGTGCACGCCGCGCGACGGGATGGCGTTGAGGTACGCCGCCGTGGTCGCGACGAGGGTCTTGCCCTCACCGGTCTTCATCTCGGCGATGTTGCCGAGGTGCAGGGCCGCGCCGCCCATGAGCTGCACGTCGAAGTGCCGCATGCCGAGGGTGCGCTTCGCCGCCTCCCGCACCGCGGCGAACGCCTCGGGCAGCAGGTCGTCGAGGGTCTCCCCGTTGGCGTAGCGCTCGCGGAGCTCCTTGGTCTCGCCCTGGAGCTCCTCGTCCGTGAGGCTCGAGAAGTCGTCCTCGAGGTCGTTGATGGCCGAGGCGTACGCCTTCAGCCGACGGAGGGTGCGCCCTTCGCCGATGCGGAGGACCTTCTCCAGCACGTTTGCCACGTGAGCTCCTTACGGGGTCGTCGCGCGCGACCTGCGCGAGCCGAACAGCCAGTCATGCTAGCAACCCGCCGGAAGCCCGCGCTGGGAGGGACGCGGGTGTGCGCGGCCCGCGGGGGCGGACCGCGCACACGGTGGGTGGTGGTGCGTCAGGCGACGGCGGTGGTCGCCTCGCGCGGTGCCTCGGCGTCGGCGGCGCCGCTGCCCGGCTCGGCGATGCCGATCACGCCGTAGTCCCAACCCTTGCGCCGGTAGACCACGCTCGGGCGCTGGGTCTCGGCGTCGACGAACAGGTAGAAGTCGTGTCCGACGAGCTCCATCCGGTAGAGCGCGTCGTCGACGGTCATCGGGCCCTCCTCGAAGACCTTCCGGCGGATGACCACGGGCGAGTAGACCTCGGTGTCGTCGTCGTGGTCACGGTCGGCCTCGACCACCGGGACGGCTCCGGTCGCGACGGTCTCGATGAGCTTGCCGTCCGCGGGCGTCACGTCCATGTGCTCGAACCCGGAGCCGGCGGCCTCGGCGACCGAGGTCGGGCGGTGGCGGCCACGGTGCACCTTGCGGCGGTCGCGGGCCCGGCGCAGCCGCTCGGTGATCCGCGCGAAGGCCAGGTCGAACGCCGCGTACTTGTCCGATGCGGCCGACTCGGCCCGCACGAGGGGGCCGGGACCGATCAGCGTCAGCTCGACGCGGTCCTCTCCCCCGGACCCGCCGGACTTCTCGTTGTGGCGGCTGAGGCGCACCTCGAAGGCGAGGGCGCGGTCGGCGAGCACGTCGATCTTCTCGGACTTCTGTTCCACGTAGGTGCGGAATCGATCGGTGACCCCGACGTTCCGGCCCGTGATCGTCACGTCCATGTGGCGGCTCCCATCCGTACTTCGGCGCGTCGCCTCCATCCGGCGATCCCGAACGCCTTGCCGCGAGGCTAGACCCCCGGCAGCCGGGCCGTCACCACCCCTCGGCGGGTCGGCCCGGACACCCACCGGACACCCAGGCGACACCCGGCGTCCACCCCGGCGGGGACCGGACCGCGGACACTCGCCGCCGTCCTGGTCGGGCATCCCTCGGCCCGGGCGCGGACACCGGCCGTCCGCCTCGTGCGACGGCACTCGGCCCCGGCGCGGACACCGGCCGTCCGCCTCGTGCGACGGCACTCGGCCCCGGCGCGGACGCCGGCCGTCCGCCTCGTGCGACGGCACCCGGCCCCGGCGCGGACACCGGCCGCGGGCAACGTCGGTCATCCCTCGACCTCGGCGAGGGCGACGCAGCGCACGACCCGTCCGCCGGCAGCACGCACGGCGCGGACGGCCTCGGCCATCGTGACGCCCGTCGTGACCACGTCGTCGACCAGCACGACGTCGCGACCGCGCAGCCGGATCGGCGCACGGAGCGTCCCCACGGTCGCGGCGACCCGTTCGGTGGCGGTCCGTTCCTTCTGGCCGTGCGCCCGGCCGCGCGGACCACCGGCACCGTGCTCGGTGCGGCGACGTGGTTCCGGGACGCGCAGCAGCGCGGGCGGTCGCCGGACACCGGCCCGGGCGAGCAGCAGGACCACCGGGTCGAACCCGCGGCGCCGGCGCCCGGAGCGGGACGGGGGCACGCGGACGAGGACGGCCCCCGGGGAGGATGCGAGTGCCGCTCCGACGACGGCGCCGAACCGTGCGGCGAGCACCCCGGCGAGGTCCACCCGGCCGCGGAGCTTCAGCTCGAGGACGAGGGTCCGCACCGCCCCCTCGTACCCGTGGGCGGCGTCGAGTCGGACGCCGGCGACGAGGCGGCGGCGCTGCGGCAGGGCATCGACGGCGGCGCGGCAGGCCCGGCACACCGCACGGTCGGGTGCGCCGCAGACAACGCACGAGACCGGCAGGAGGAGGCCGACGACGGCCGCGACGGCATCGGCCCACGGTCGGGCCGCACCGGGTCGGACCACGGCGGGTCGAACCGCGGCGGGTCGGACCGCACCAGGTCGGACCGCGGCGGGTCGGACCGCGGCCGGCGGATCCGTGGTGGGGGGATCTGTGGTGGGCACGCACCCATGCTCGGCGCGACCCACCGTCGGACGCGCGCCGGTGCGGCGGACTGTGGACGGGCCTCCAGTCCGACGGCCCTGTGGAGGAAGACCGGACCCGCTGGGACGACCGCCCGCCCGGACGACCGCCCGCCCGCGCGCCGCGCCCCTCCGCCTCCGTCAGCGCTGGATGCCGAGCACGTCCGCCGTCACGCCCGTGGTGTCCCACCCGCCGCCCGAGGACTGCAGCACGGTGCCGTCCGACATCCGGAGCAGCATCGACCCACCGCTGCCGCCCGCGACCGTCGTGGCGGTGCCCTCGGCCTTCGGCAGCGTCGTCGAGCGGCCACCGACCGTCGACCGGACGACGTCGGGGCCGCTGTCGGCCTGCCCGACCGACACGACGTCGCTGTCGTTCACCCACGCGGCACCGACGGCCTGGCCGGTGGCCGCCTGCACACGGACCGGCGGGCCGAGGCTCGTCGGGGTGCGGTCCGAGCCGCGGGTGATCGCCATGACGTAGAGCGCCGGGCCGTCCGCGGTCTGGATGAGGGCGAGTGCCCGGGTCGAGTCCCGGGAGACCTGGAAGGACACGAGCTGGCCCGCGGGCAGCGTCGTGGTGACCTGGTGCGGGTCGCCGCCGAGCCCGTAGGCGGTGACCTGCCGGGTGTCGCCGGCCCGGCCGACCCAGACGTACCCGAGGTCGTCGACGGACGGCGGGACCAGGCCCTCGGACGCGTCGACCCGCAGGGCGTCACGACCCCGGACGACCACCACACCGCTCGCGTTGCCGACCGCGACCGTCGAGCCGTCGGACCCGAGGGCGAACGACGTCGGGTCGAGCGCGGCCACGGCGTCGCCGGTTCCGCCGCCGAGCGCGGCGACCTTGCCGCCGGCCGCCGCGAAGCCGACCTGGTCGTCGCGGAGCACCAGCGGACGCGGGTCGACGTCGGGGTTGACCTGCGCCGCGGAGCCGTCCTGCTCGGGGTTCGCGAACGTCGCGCCCTCGATCGTGATCGACACCGAGGACACCGACGCGACCGACGCCAGCGACCGCGTGAGCTGTTCGCGCATGCGCGCCTTGTCGGCTCCGCTGGCGCCCAGAGCACCGCTCGACAGGTCGACCGCGGCGGTGCCGTTCTCGATCGTCACGGCGTTCAGGGACAGCTGCGTGCCCTCCGGGAAGGCGGAGACGACCGCGCCCTTGAGCCACTCGGCCGGTCCGGCGAGCAGCGCGCTCGCGATCCGGGTGCTCGTCGACGACCGCGCCAGGAACCACCGTTCGTCGGGCACGAGGTACTGGTAGGTCGGGTCGAAGAAGTAGAGGGCGTGCTCCTGGAACGACGCCTCGAAGCTCACCGGGGTCAGGACGATCCCGTCGGGGGCGTACGCGATCCGCCACTCGCCGTCCTGTCGGACGAACTGGAACGTCAGGGTCGAGGTCGTCGGTCGGACGGCCTGGGTGTACTCGCCGTTCGCGTCCACCGTGGCCGTCGCGGTCAGCGTGTAGGTCAGCTCCCGGTCGGCCGCCCGCTCGACCGTGCCGTTGCCGGGGACGATCGTGACGCCGCGGCGGGGGTTCCACTTGCTCGCGAACCCGTCGGCGAGGAACGCCCGGGCGATCGCGTAGTCGTCCTGCGCGCCCGTGCCGGCGGCGATGAACCCGCGCAGCACGGCGGTCTGGTCGGCTCCGGCGACCGGGCGGTCGGGGCGGTAGTCGAACCCCGAGATCGACTCGTCCTGCACGGACTGCCCGGCGCGGACCGGGCCGTCGGTCGGGATCGCGGCGCAGGCTGCCAGGGCGACGGCGGCGAGGGCCGCCGTGACGACGGCGACCAGCGGACGGAGGCGGCGGCGCACGCGCGGGCGGGCTGCAGAGCGCGGGGGCCCGGAACGCGGGGGCACGGCGGACGCCGGGCGGTCGTCGGGACGCGTGGGCATCAGCGGTCCTCCCTGACGGCGCGGGGGCCGTCGTAGTCCTCGTCGAGCTCGGGCAGCGGGATCGCCGAGGTCGCGGTGCCGACGGCCTCGCCGCGGGGCAGGGTGAGCACGAACGTCGAGCCCTCGCTCGGCCGCGACCAGACGTCGATGCGGCCACCGTGCAGCCGGGCGTCCCCGAGTGAGATCGCCAGCCCCAGCCCGGTGCCGCCGATGGTGCGCCGGCGACTCGGGTCGGCCCGCCAGAACCGGTCGAACACGCGCGCGGCGTCCTCGGGCGGCATCCCGATGCCCTGGTCGCGCACGGCGATCGCGACGGACCGCGAGTCGCTGTCGACGACGACCTGGACCGGCTTCCCGTCGGCGTGCTCGATCGCGTTGCCGACGAGGTTGCGCAGGATGCGCCGCACCCGCTTGGCGTCGAGCTGCATGGTCGTGTGCCCGCCCGGCGTCACGAGCTGCAGGGCGGTGTCGGCCCGCTCGGCGAGCGGCTGGAACTCCTCGACGATGTCCGCGGCGAGCGCCGCCGGTACCACCGGCTCGGTGTCGAGCTGCACGGCCTGGGCGTCGTACCGGGAGATCTCGAGCAGGTCCGCGAGCAGGAGTTCGAACCGCTCGACCTGGGTGTGCAGGAGCTCGGCGGACCGGCCGACCGAGGGCTCGAAGGAGTGCCGCGAGTCGAACAGCATGTCGCCCGCGAGCCGGATCGTGGTCAGCGGCGTCCGGAGCTCGTGGGACACGTCGGACACGAAGCGCTGCTGCACCCGGGAGAGCTCGGCGAGCTGGGTGATCTGGCGGCTCACGGCGTCGGCCATGTCGTTGAAGCTCCGCGCCAGGATCGCGATGTCGTCGTAGCCGCGGACCGGGATGCGTTCGTCGAGGCGTCCGGCGGCGATCTTGCGACTGGTCTCGGCCGCGCCGCGGATCGGGACGACGACGAGCCGCACCACGAGCGACGTCACGAGCGCGATGAGCACGATGAGCGCGACGCCGCCGATGGACAGGGTCTGCGACACGAAGTCGAGCGTCTGCTGCGCGTCGGACAGGTCGTAGACGATGTACAGCTCGTACTGCCCCGCGCTCGGGATCTGCAGCACGGAACCGACCGCGAGCCCGGGTTCGCGGCGCCCGCCGTCGTCGAGCTGCACGGCCTGCAGGCTGAGGCGGCCGGTGTCCTTCGCGACCTCTCGCCGCAGCTGGTCGGTGATCACGGCGTCGGGGAACTCGGGGCTCGCGAGGTTCTGCAGCGTCTGCGGGCTGGTCTGCCCGGGCGTGCGCTCGATCGCGATGGTCGTCCCGCCCGGGCTCGTGGTGTTCGACAGGATCGACTGCTGCGCCTCGCTCTGCAGTGTCTCGAGCTCGGACTGGTTGTTGTCCTCGCCCGCGGTCGCGGCGTCGAAGATGCCCTGGGCGACGACCGTCGCGCGGGCCGACTCCGCCTCGATCTGGTCGCGGCGCTGCGCGTAGACGTTGTTCGAGATGCTGATCATGACCGCGGTGCCGATCACGGCGACCGCGAGCCCGGTGGTCGCGACGGTGATCGCGACGGACCGCACCATGAGGGACCGTCGCCAGAGCCAGGCGAGCGCGTACCAGCCACGCCGCACCCAGCGGCGCACCCGGCGGCGGGCACGACGGGCCCACCCGCGGCCGGGTGCGCCGTTGGCGGACGGTCCCGGCGGCATCGTGGTCAGGCCCCTCCGGCCCGGTAGCCGACGCCGCGCACGGTCGTGACGATCCGCGGGTTGTCCGGGTCGTGCTCGATCTTCGCCCGGAGGCGCTGCACGTGGACGTTCACGAGCCGGGTGTCGGCCTTGTAGTGGTAGCCCCAGACCTGGTCGAGGAGCATCTCGCGCGTGAACACCTGGTTCGGCTTCTCGGCGAGCGCGCGGAGCAGGTCGAACTCGAGCGGCGTGAGCGCGATGACGGTGTCGCCGCGGCGCACCTCGTGGGCGGCGACGTCGACGGTGAGGTCCCCGGCGTGCAGCACGGTGCCGTCGGTCGCGGTCGGGCGCAGCCGGGTCTTGATCCGGGCGACGAGCTCCTTCGGGTTGAACGGCTTCACGACGTAGTCGTCGGCACCGTTCTCGAGCCCGGCGACGACGTCGGCGGTGTCGCCCTTGGCCGTGAGCATGATGATCGGCGTGCCGCTCTCGGCGCGGATGCGCTTGCAGACCTCGATGCCGTCGATCCCCGGCAGCATGACGTCGAGGAGCACGAGGTCGGGCTTGGTCGCGTGGAAGGCGTCGACGGCGTCGTTGCCGTCGGCACTGAAGTCGGGCTCGTAGCCCTCGGAGCGGAGGACGATGCCGATCATCTCGGCGAGGGCCTGGTCGTCGTCGACGACGAGGATGCGCGGTGTCATGCGTGTGGACTCCGAGTGGCGGGCGGCGGGTGCCGGACCGGCACCCACCGCCACGATAGCGTCCGGCCCCGGCAGGGCGGGTTTTCCGCCAGGATGGGAGTGTCCGCGCGTCCGCAGCGCGGCCGGAGCACGACGAGGGGGCGGCGATGTCCGACTGGCAGGTACCGGGAGCGCCGGGGTCGCGTGGCGAGGACGACCGGACGGGAGGCCCGGCGCACGACCGCGGGCAGCAGCAGCCCGGCGGGTGGCCGGGTCAGCAGCAGCCCGGCACGTGGTCGGGCGGGCCCGGGGCGCCGGGTCACCAGCCCGGACAGGGCTCCGGCGCACGGCCGACGCCCGCGGGCTCCCGGCCGGTCCTGCCGCTCCGACCGCTCGGGCTCGGCGACGTGCTGTCGGGCGCCTTCACGGTCTTCCGGCGCAACGCGCGGGTCCTGCTGCTCTGGAGCCTGCTGCTCAGCGGCGTGCTCGGGCTGCTGTCGACCCTCGCGAGCACGATCGGGCAGTCGGTGCTGCAGTCGCGGATCTCCTCGGCGCTCGACGGCGGGCGGGGCGGCGACACCGTGGTCGCCGGCTCGATCACCCTCTGGCTGGTGCTGACGGTCGCGCTGCCGTTCCTCACGACGCTCGGCCGTGGCTTCCTGGTCGCCCCGGTCGCCGCGGACACCGGTCAGCGCATCCTCGGACGGCGCGCGACCTTCCGAGGGCTCTGGGCGCTGCTCGCCGGACGACGCCGCTCGGTCGTCGCGTGGATCCTGCTGCAGGCCGGCGCCGGCGTGGTGGTGGGCGTCGTCTTCGGCCTCGTCGTGTTCGGCGCAGCCCTCGCCCTGGGTGCCGGCGGCTCCGGGTTCGACGGTGCCTCGTTCGGCGGGTTCGTCCTGCTCTTCGTGGTGCTCGCGCTGGCGTTCGCGGTCGTCGGCGTGTGGCTCGGGACGAAGTTCGCCTTCACGGTGCCGACGATCGTGCTGGAGGGCCGCACGGTGTTCGCCGCGGCCGCGCAGTCCTGGCGACTGACGCGCGGGGCGTTCTGGCGCACCTTCGGGATCCTGCTGCTCGTCACCGTGGTGTTCGGGTTCGCGGCGTCCATCGCGGCGACGCCGCTGTCCATCGGTGCGCTCCTGCTCGCCGGGACGTTCGACCCGCTCGGGCAGACCGGTGTGTCGACCGGTACCGGGATCGCCGGGGTCGTCGCGCTCGTCGTCGGCAGCCTGCTCGTCACGGCGGTGCAGTGCATCGTCGACGTGCTGACCGGGTCGATCACGACGTTCCTCGCCGTCGACCGACGGATCCGGACCGAGGGACTCGACCAGCGGATCGCCGCACACCTCGAGACCGGGCAGCCCGCCGACCCGTTCGCGCCGGCCGACCCGCTGCCCCGCCCCCGACCGGGCACGTGGCAGCCGCCGCAGCAGTGGCCCGGCCAGCAGTGGCCGGCGCAGCAGCCCCCGGTCCCGCAGCAGTGGCAGGGCCAGCAGCCCGGCCCCCAGCAGCAGCAATGGCACGGCCAGCAGCCGCAGTGGCCCGCGCACCAGCCCCCGGCACCGCAGCAGTGGCCCGGCCAGCAGCCGCCGGCACACGGCGGGCACCTCCCGGGCGGACGCCCGTGACCACCCCCGACGCCGACGAGGCACGCCGACTCCTCGAGCGCGAACTCGAGCGGAGCACGTACGACGGTGCCCAGCCGACGTGGTGGGACCGGGCCTCCCGGTCGGTCCTCGACTGGCTCGGGTCGCTCCGCGGCGACGGGGTCGACTCCCCCGTCCTCGCGCACACCCTGCTGTGGACGGCGGTCGTCGTCCTCGTCGCCGTCGTCGTGCTCGTCGTGGTCGCCCGGGGACTGCCCCGTCGGCGTGCCCGCGTGACCGGTTGGACGGTCGGCGGTGTCCTGGACGGGGACGACCTGCGCTCCGCCCGCACGATCGCCGAGGCCGCACGCGCCGCCCTGCGCGCCGGTGACCACGACACGGCCGTGCTCGAGGGCTACCGCGCCGTGGCGCGCGGCCTCGGCGAGCGCGACCTCGTGCCCGACGTCCCCGGCGCGACCGCACGTGCGATCGCCGGCCGGGCACGCGCGCCGTTCCCGGACCTCGGCGACCGACTCGACGGGGCGGCCGCGGCGTTCGACGCGGTGCGCTACCTCGGTGGGACCGCCGACGAGCGCACGGCCCGCGAGGTCCTCGACACCGAGCAGGCCGTCCGGACCGCCCACCCCGCGCGGCCGGACTCCCCGGCGGTGCCCGCGTGAGCGCCCGGACCGCGACGCCCGCACCGACCGGCACCCCGGCGACCCCGACACCCGCCGGCCGCGCTGCACGGACCCGGCACGTCGGCGCGTGGGTGCTCGTCGTCGCCGTGGCGCTCGTCCTCGCCGTCCTCACGGCCGTCGTGCAGTCCACGACGCCGCCCGGTCGCGACCCGCTCGACCCGCGCTCCGCGACCGCGAGCGGGTCGATGGCGCTCGTCCGGGTGCTCGAGCAGCGCGGGACCCGGGTCGACGTGGTGCGCGACGCCGACCGGGTCGGTGACGGCACGGTCTTCGTCGACGACGTCTCCGGTGTGCTCGACCCCGACGTCGCCCGGCGCCTGGTCCACCGGGCCGAGCACGTGGTCCTCGTCAGCGGGGACCCCCGGGTGCTCGACGCCGTCGGGCTCCCCCTCGAACCGGCCGCCCGGCCCGGCGACGGGGACACCGTGTCGACCGCTCGCTGCGGGATCCCGGCCGCCGCCACCGCCGGCGAGGTCTCCACGGACGGGACCGCCTACGTGCGGACCCCGGGGGGCCCGGGCTCCGACGGCGCGGACGCCGGCACGACCGGGTCGCTCGAGCTCTGCGCCCCGTCCGGCACCGGCGAGGACCGCGCCTGGGGCCTCGCCCGGACGGACACCCCGGCCGGCGACGTCACCCTGGTCGGCACGACCGCCGCGTTCCGCAACGACACCGTGACGACGGCCGGCAACGCCGCGCTCGCGCTCGGTCTGCTCGGACAGGGCGGCGGGACCGACGGCACGGACACCCTCACCTGGTACGTCCCGACCGCGGGGTCCCCGGACGCGGCCCCGACGCTCGGCAGCCTCGCGCCGCCGTGGGTGCCGGGGCTGCTCGGCCTCCTCGGGCTGGTCGTCGTCGCCGCGGCGGTCTGGCGCGGCCGACGCCTCGGACCGCTCGTCGTCGAACGGCTGCCGGTCGTCGTGCGGGCCGCCGAGACCACGGAGGGACGGGCCCGGCTCTACGCCCGCACCCGCGACCGCACGCACGCGCTCGACACCCTCCGCGTGGCCGCGCTCCGCCGCACCGCCCGTCGACTCGGGCTGCCGCGTTCCGCCCACGTCGACGAGGTGGTCCGCGCCGCCGCCCGCGCCACCGGACGCCCCGACCACGACGTGGGCCGGGTGCTGGTCGGCGGGCCGGCCGGCGACGACCGCCGACTGGTCGACGCGGTCGCGGCGCTCGACGCCCTCGAGGCCGCGGTCCGCGCCGCCACCGAGGGCCGGACCCCGGGCACCGGTCCAGGCACCGGCCCCACCGCCACCACCACCATCGACACCGCCACCGCCACCGCCACCGGCCGCGACACCGCGCACGACGACCACCGACGAGGAGCACGCCCGTGACCGACCCCGCCAGCACCCCGGACGACCGGACCGAGCACCCCACCGGCACCGCCCGCCCCACACTCGGCAAGGACGCGGCCGCCCCGGCCCTCGACGCCGACCGTCGTCCCCGCGGCCGTCGCGGCGGCGAGGACGACGCCGCCCTCCGCGACGCCTTCGGCCGGCTCCGCGCCGAGGTCGGCAAGGCCGTCGTCGGCCAGGAGGGCGCGGTCTCCGGGATGATCGTCGGCGTGCTCGCGCAGGGCCACGTCCTGCTCGAGGGCGTCCCCGGCGTCGCCAAGACCCTGCTCGTGCGGAGCCTCGCAGCAGCGATGTCGCTCGACACCAAGCGCGTCCAGTTCACCCCGGACCTCATGCCCGGCGACGTCACCGGTTCGCTCGTGTACGACGCCTCGACGGGCACCTTCCCGTTCCGCGAGGGCCCCGTGTTCACGAACGTGCTCCTCGCTGACGAGGTCAACCGGACGCCCCCGAAGACGCAGTCCGCCCTGCTCGAGGCGATGGAGGAACGCCAGGTCAGCGTCGACGGCGCGGCCCGACCGCTGCCGGACCCGTTCTTCGTCGCGGCGACCATGAACCCGATAGAGTTCGAGGGCACCTACACGCTCCCCGAGGCGCAGCTCGACCGCTTCCTCATGAAGCTCGTCCTCGAGGTCCCGCCCCGCGACGTCGAGTGGCAGGTGCTCCGTCGCCACGCCGACGGCTTCGTCCCCCGCGACGTCCGGTCCGCCGGGGTCTCCCCCGTGCTCGGCGTGGACGAGGTCCTCGCCGCGCAGCGCGCCGTCGGTGCCGTCGGTGCCCGTGACGACGTGCTCGCGTACATCGTCGACCTGGCCCGAGCGACCCGGCAGGCACCGTCCGTGCGCGTCGGGGTGAGCCCGCGTGGCGCGACCGCCCTGCTCGCGGCCGCGAAGGCCTGGGCGTGGCTCACCGGCTACGACGCGATCACCCCGGACCACGTGCAGGCGATGGTCGTCCCGGTGTGGCGGCACCGCCTCCGGGTCGCCGCGGACGCCGAGCTCGAGGGCGTCGGCGCCGACGGGGTGCTGCAGCAGGTCCTCGAGCAGGTGCGGGTGCCGATCTAGTGGCGATCTCCGGCCGGTTCGTCGCGCTCCTCGCGGTCGCCGTCGTGCCCACCGTGCTGCTCGGCAGCGCCTGGGCGGGCCTCGCGTGGGCCGGAGTCGTCGTGCTCGGTGCCGTCGTCGACGTCCTGCTGGCCGCCGACCCCGCGCGCGTCCGGGTGGAACGACGCATGCCCCGGCTCGCGCGCCGTGACGCCACCGCCGACGGCACCCTCGTGCTCGCGAACGACGGCACCCGTCGCCTGCGCGCGGTCGTCCGGGACATGTGGGAGCCGTCCGCCGGTCACGAGCCCCGGCGGATCCGCACCGACGTCCCGGCCGGCGAGCGGCGCACCGCCCGGATGCGCTTCACGCCCTTCCGTCGCGGCCGCCGCCGCACCGCCGGCGTCGCGGTCCGCGCGTTCGGGCCGCTCGGCCTCGCGGCCCGGCAGCGCGTCGTGCCGGCGCCGGGCGAGCTCGTCGTGACGCCGCCGTTCCGCTCGCGACGGCACCTCCCGTCCCGCCTCGCGCGGTTGCGCGAGCTCGACGGCGAGACCACCCTGCAGCTGCGCGGACACGGCACCGAGTTCGACTCCCTCCGCGACTACGTGCGCGGCGACGACGTCCGGTCGATCGACTGGCGCGCCACGGCCCGTCGGCAGGACCTCGTGGTCCGGACGTGGCGTCCGGAGCGCGACCGCCGCGTCGTGGTCGTCGTCGACGCCGGTCGCGCGGGCGCGGGACGCGTCGAGGACGAGCCCCGCCTGGACACCTTCATCGAGGCCGCCCTGCTCCTCGGTGCCCTCGCCGCCGCGGCCGGCGACCGGGTCGACCTCGTCGTGCTCGACGACGCCGTCCGCGAGCGCGTGCACGGGGCCACCCGCGCCGACGTGGTGCAGCGCTTCGGCGAGGCGCTGTCCGCCGCCGAGCCGGGCATCCGGGCCACCGACTGGTCGCTCGTCCCCGGCGTGGTCGACGGCATCACCACCTCGCGCGCCCTCGTGGTGCTGCTCACCGGCCTCGAGTCCGTCGGGGCGTCGGGCGACGTGCTCGCCGTCCTGCCCCGTCTGGCCCGACGGCACGCCGTCGTGGTCACCGGCGTCGACGACCCGGCGGTCCAGCGGACCGCCTCCGGCGCACCCGGGACGACCGACGACGCGGTCGCGACCCGCTCCACACGCCGGCGACGGCACGGGCGGGTGCCGGGCCTCCCGTCCGGCGCGGAGCGCGACGTCTACCGCAGGGCCGCCGCGGAACGCACCCTGCTCGACGCCGACGGCGTCGCCGACGTGGCTCGCCGCGCCGGGGCGGAGGTCGTGCGCGGCACGCCCACCGACGTCCCGCCGCTGGTCGCCGACGCGTACATCCGCGCGAAGGCGGGCGGTCGCCTGTAGCGGCCGGGAGGCGCGCCCCGCGCCCGCCCCGTCGGACCGGTGAGCCGTCGGACCGGTCCGCCGTCGGTGCGGTCGGGTCAGCCGGCCGTCAGCGCGGTCGCGCCGCGCTCGAACTCCTCGACGTCGCCGCGCTGTCCGGCACGGTGGGCCCGGCCGCCGAGCACCCACTGGTACCAGAGCACCGCCGCGAGGGCGACCGTGCCGATCCCGATCTTGACGGGCCACGGCCAGTCCTGCCGGGTCACGACGCCCTCGATCAGCCCGGAGAGCAGCAGGGTGAGGACGAGGCCGACGGCGACGGACAGGAGGGCCCGGCCGTCCTCGGCGAGCGCCTGCGCCCGCGTCCGCTCCCCCGGGGCGATCCAGGACCACGCGATGCCCAGGCCCGCCGCGCCGGCGAGGAAGATCGAGTACAGCTCGAGCTGCCCGTGCGGTGCGATCCACGTGAAGAAGTCGCCCAGGCGGCCCTCGGAGTGCATGATCGCCGCCGAGACCCCCAGGTTGATCGCGTTCTGCCCGATCGAGTACGGCACGAACAGCCCGGTGATCCCGAACGCGACCATGCTCGCAGCGATGTAGGCGTTGTTCGTCCACACCTGCGCCGTGAAGGCCCCGAGCCCGTGGTCGGAGTAGTAGGCCTGGAAGTCCTCGGTCGCGTACCGGCGCAGGGACTCCGCCGTGCCGAAGGTGTCGACCGCACCCGGTGTCGTGCTGATCCACACCGCGACGACGGCCGCGACCACCGCGGTCGCTGCGGCCACCCAGAGCGTCAGCCAGCGGATCCGGAACAGCGCGGCCGGCAGCTGGAGGACGAAGAACGCGGTCACGGCGGTGAGCGGGTCGACCGGGGTGCCGGTGAAGCGGAGCCGCGCACGGAACACGGTGAGCGACAGCCGGTCGCCGGTCACGGTCCGCGGTGCGGCGCCGCGGATGCGCGCGAGGTCGGTCGCGGCCTCCTGGTAGCCGGCGACGAGGTGGTCGACGTCCTGCCCGGTCCGCGGGCGCCGTCGGGCGAGCCGGTCGAGCGCGCCCCAGCGGTCGCGGTGCACCTCGTCGTAGGCGTCCAGGTCCACGTCGTCTCCCCCGTCGTCGTGTCGACCGTCGCGCGGGCGGTCGACGCCGGTCTCCGCCAGAATGATCCCATGTCGACGACGCGCGTGCCCCGTGACCTGGCCGACGCCCGCTTCGTCCGGGCGCTCGACGACACGGCCGACGAGCTCGTGGTCGGTGAGGCCGTCGCCCTCGACGTGCAGCCGGCGGGCATCGCGCTCCGGCTCGCCGCGGGCCTCCTCGACGCGGTGTGCCTGCTCGCCCTGTACGTGATGCTCCTCGTCGGCACCTCGCGGCTGTGGCCGAGCAGCGTCGACCCGGCGTGGGAGGCAGCGCTGTCGATCGCGGTGCTCGTCGTCGTGTTCGTCCTCGTCCCGGCGGCGCTCGAGGCCGTCACGCGCGGCAAGAGCGTCGGGCGGTACGCCACCGGCACGCGGGTCGTCCGGCTCGACGGGGGTGCGGTCGGGTTCCGGCAGACGTTCACCCGCTCGCTCGTGGGGCTGCTCGAGCTGTGGGGGTCGGCCGGGTCGATCGCGCTGCTCGTGGCCCTGTTCGGTTCGCGGCCCCGGCGCCTCGGGGACCTCCTCGCGGGCACGGTCGTCCAGCAGGAGCGCGCCGTGCGGGCCCGGCCCACGCAGGTGGTGCTCCCCGCCGAGCTCGTCGGGTGGGCCGCGGTCGCCGACGTCTCGGCGCTGCCGCAACGGCTCGAGAACCGGCTCGGCGCGTTCTTCCGCGGCGCTGCCGACATGCGTCCGGACGCCCGTGCGGCGACGGCCCAGCGGCTCGCGGCCGAGGTCGTGCCGTCGGTGCACCCCGTGCCGCCGGTCCCCGCCGAGGTGTTCCTCGCCGGGGTCGTCGTGCTCCGCCGGGACCGCGACCGCACGGCGCTGCGTGCGCGGGCGGCGCTGCTGGACCGCGCAGCGGCGACCGCGACGGCGCGGCCCCCGGGCTTCCCGCGCTGACGAGCGGGTGGCGAGCGGACCAGGGGCGGTTCAGTACCGGTAGTGCTCGGGCTTGTACGGCCCCTCGACCGGCACCCCGATGTACGCGGCCTGCTCCGGTCGGAGCTCGGTGAGCCCCACGCCGAGGGCGTCGAGGTGCAGGCGCGCGACCTTCTCGTCGAGGTGCTTCGGCAGCACGTGCACGCCCGTCGGGTAGGCGTCGCGCCGGGTGTGCAGCTCGATCTGCGCGAGCACCTGGTTCGTGAACGAGGTGCTCATCACGAACGACGGGTGCCCGGTCGCGTTGCCGAGGTTCATCAGCCGCCCCTCGCTGAGCACCAGGATCGACCGCCCGGTCGGCAGCCGCCACTCGTGCACCTGCGGCTTGATCTCGACCTTCACGGCACCGGGCAGCGCCTCGAGCCCGGCGACGTCGATCTCGTTGTCGAAGTGCCCGACGTTCGCCACGACCGCGAGGTGCTTCAGCCCGAGCATGTCGTCGACCCCGACGACCCCGAGGTTGCCGGTGCACGTGACGACGATGTCCACCTGGCCGACGACGTCGGACAGGCGGGCGACCTGGTACCCGTCCATCGCCGCCTGCAGGGCGCAGATCGGGTCGACCTCGCTGACGATCACGCGCGCACCCTGGCCGCGGAGCGCCTCGGCGGCCCCCTTGCCGACGTCGCCGTAGCCCACCACGAAGGCGACCTTGCCGCCGATGAGGACGTCCGTCGCCCGGTTCAGGCCGTCGGGCAGCGAGTGTCGGATGCCGTACTTGTTGTCGAACTTCGACTTCGTGACGGAGTCGTTGACGTTGATCGCCGGGAACCGGAGCACGCCCTCCCGCGCGAGCTCGACGAGGCGGTGCACGCCCGTGGTCGTCTCCTCGGTGACGCCCTGCACGTCGGCCGCGATGCGGGTCCACCGGTCGCCCGACCTGCGGAGCGAGGCCGCGACCGTGTCGAGGACGATCCGCCACTCGGCGCTCGCGTCGGGACCGGGCTCGGGAGCGGCCCCGGCGGCCTCGGCGTCGGCCGCGGTGTGCAGGAGCATCGTGGCGTCGCCGCCGTCGTCGAGGATGAGGTTCGGGCCGGTCCAGGTCGCCCCGGCGACGGCCGCCTCGGCGCTCCAGTCGAAGATGCGCTCGGTGCACCACCAGTACTCGTCGAGGGTCTCGCCCTTCCACGCGAACACGGGGACGCCCGCCGGTTCGTCCGGGGTGCCGTTCGGCCCGACGGCCACCGCGGCGGCGGCCTCGTCCTGCGTCGAGAAGATGTTGCAGCTCGCCCAGCGCACCTGCGCGCCGAGCGCCACGAGGGTCTCGATGAGGACCGCGGTCTGCACGGTCATGTGCAGGGAGCCGGCGATCCGGGCACCCGCGAGGGGCTGCGAGGGACCGAACTCCTCGCGGAGGGCCATCAGGCCGGGCATCTCGTTCTCGGCGAGCCGGACCTGGTGCCGGCCGGCGGCGGCGAGGGCCGGGTCGGCGATGCGGAACGGTGCGGCGGTGCGGGCGTCCGTGGTCATGGCGCCAGTCTCGCACGGTGGGTCCGGCGGACCGTCAGACGACGTCACGGACCGGTGTCGCGCCTCCAGGCCGTCGCACCGGGCGTCGGACGGCCCGTCTCGCGGTCGGGGTCGGTCGGTCGCGCGCCGGCACACCGTGGCGGACCGTCGCACCGGGCGGCCCCTCGCGGTCGCGTCAGTCGGACTCTCGCCGGACCGGGCCGCGGCGCACGACGTCCCAGCCGAGCGGGACCCGCAGGCGCGCGGCGTGCCGGGCGCACAGGTCGTAGCCGTGCGGTTCCACGCGTGTGGAGAGCGGTCCGACGACGACCATCGAGTCCGCGTAGTCGTACGTCAGGGTCGCCGCAGCGCTGCCGCCACAGGCGACCTTGCTGCAGATCCGCACGTCCATACCGGCACCGACCCTACCGGAGGGCCCGTCGGTCGGTCGGCCCCGCGTCGCGGGGGTCGTCGCCGCGTACGATGGCGGGATGTTCCGCAAGCCGCGTCTCGTCACCCCGGTCGACCGCGCCAGGGGACGCTCCCGACACGGGCGCGGCGGACGGTCGAGCGTGACCGGGCCGCACCTCGCACCGGTGATCACCCGCGCCGAGCTGTTCGACCGGATCGTCGGCGACACCGCCCACTACCTGCTCGGGCTCTGGCCGGAGGAACTCGCCGGCGTCGTCTTCCAGGTCGCGGACATGCCGACGGTGGCGCCGGTGCCGGAGCGCATGCCCCGATGGCGCGTGGACCGTGACGAGCGTCGTGTGACGCTGTTCCGGATCCCGGTCGAACGGGTCACCCACAGCCCCGAGAAGGACGACACCGACCGCCGGGTCATCATCGAGACCGCGGTGTTCCGTGCCGTCGGCGAGCTGCTCGACAAGGACCCGTGGGACCTGGCGCCGGACCGCTACCGCCACTGGTGACGCGGCGGCTCCCCCGGTCGGGGATGCCGCACGGCGACGACCGGGCCGGCCGCGCCCGCGGCGGGGACCGCCCGGGCCGACCCTGCAGCGGTGCCCGCTACGGGTAGATCCGCAGCGGTGTCGACGCCTCGGTGGCCGCGCGGACCGGGAAGCCGGCGATGCCCGCACTGCCCGCGTACGACACCCCGGCCACGAGCCCCTCGGTCCCCGTCATCACGAGCTGCTGGGACACCGGCACCGAGACCGTCGCCGTCGAGCCGGAGGCCACCTCGACCCGCTGCTCCGCGTCTCCCGAGCGGATCGTCACCCGGGCGTCGGAACGCGTCGGGTTCACGAAGGACAGTTGCGGCGCGTCACCCGGGGCCACGGCCGCGATCGTGCGGTCGGTCAGCGGCTCGGCGGACGCGAACCAGCCGAGGTCGGTGCGGCCGTCCTCGGTCGGCGTCGTGGTGCGGGCACCGGCGACGACGGGCTCGGTCGCGGTCACCGTGAAGGAGTAGCGCCCGTCCGGGAAGTCGTCGAGCGCGACGTCGGTGACGACACCCGGCTCCGCGGTCGCGTTCACGGTCGACCCGCCGCCGTCCGCGGTGGTGATGCCGAGCGTGACACGGGCGGTGCGGGTCCCGGGCACGAAGATCCGGACGATCGGTCCGGCGTCCGCGGCGTCGTCCCCGCTCTGGGCCTCCTGCGCCTGGTCGAGCACGACCGCGGGGATCACCTGGCGCTGCGCCGGAGCGGCACCGCCGGAGACGATGTCGAACCCGCCCGGGGTGAGCGTCCGCACGATGCTCTCCTGCATGTGCGCGACGATCTGGCCGCCTGAGGACGTGACGTGCACGACCGTGGAGCCCTGGTCGGACACGAAGCCCGACAGCGGCACGACCTTCTGCGTGTTCGGGGCGACGACGATGCCGGTCGTCCCGGGTGCGCTGACCTGCCCGGAGCCGTCGTAGACCGCGAGGTCGACCGTCGCGTTGACGTCGGTCGGGTTCGACAGCGTGATGAGGCTCGTGCGACCGGTCTCCGTCGACCCGCCGACCAGCCACGTCGACTGGCCCGGGTCGTCGCAGGACGCCGCGGCGGTGCCGACGAGGTCACCCGACGAGACGCTCTGGCTGCTGCTGCCGGCGACCTGCGGGGTCGTCCGGCCGGCCGGGGCGGTGAGGAGCTGCGGTGCGCTGCTCCCGGTGGTGGAGCCGCTCAGCTCGCTCCGCTCGACGGTCGAGCCCGTGGTCGCCGTCGCGACCGAGGCGGAGCCGACGGTGCTCGCCTTCGTGGCGTCGTTGCCGGAGTCGTCCGACAGGCGCAGGGCACTGCCGGCACAGACCCGCTCGGCGGCGGCGGGGACCGGGGTCACGGTGCGGCCGGCGGGACGGGCGGGGTCGCTCCCCGTGCCGAACGCGTGGGCCGCCGTGACGGCGCCGGCCGCGACGACCACGGCGACGGCGGTCGCGGTGCCGCGGACGAGCCAACGGCGGACGGTGGCGGGACCGGTGCTCATTCGTCGCGCTCCTCGTCGAAGGTGGTGGCGGGTTCCTCGGCCTCGATGACGTTCGAGGTGGCGCGGCGTCGGCGCGGGGCGGTCGGCACCGCGAGCAGGGCCGCGGCGCCGAAGACGACGCCGAGGACCACGAGGTACAGCACGTGCGTCGCCTGGGTGGCGGCGGAGCCGGTCGACACGCGGTCGACGTCGCCCTCGTAGTGGAACAGGCGGCCGGTGGCGGTCTCGCCGATGCTCGTGAACCGTGCGTCCTGCCCGATGGCCCCGACGGCACGGTCGTGCACGGCCTGCGCGGAGGCGTCGTCGGGTGCGCCCTCGAGGAGCACGAACGAGATGCCGAGCGAGCGCAGCGCGGGCTCGGGGTCGTAGCCGCTCCGGCTCGCGAGGTTGCCGGCGAGCGTGGTCAGGCGGGCCCCGGCCGGGCTGAGCCGCAGCGCGGTGGCGTCGAGGGTCGACTGGTCGTCGAGCGTCGAACCCTGCCCGCGCTCGAGCGCGACCGCGAGCGACCCGTCGGTCTGCGGCGAGACCACGAGCGTGCCGACCTCCGGGTTCGCCTGCGCCTCGGCGTTCACGTAGGCGCTGAGGACCCGGCCGGTGGTCGGCTGGATGACCGCCGTGCCGAGGAAGAACGCGGCGAAGGACGGCGCGACCGCGACCCCGGCGAGGACGGTGGCGACGAGCCCGGCGACGGGGGCGACCCGGGGTAGGACGTCGACCCCGATGCACGCGGCGAGGGCGAGCGCGAGCCAGTACACCGACAGGCCGCTGCCCGGCCACACGATCGCGGTCGTGGACCCGACGCCGGTCACGGTGACGTGCGTCGCGGCGAAGGCGGTCGCGAACCCGAGGAGTGCGAGGACGAGCGCGGCACCGGCGACGGCCCAGCGGTGCCCGAGCAGTGCACCGACCGCGAGCGCGGCGACCGGCAGCACGAGGACGGCCATGACGACCGGGAGCACGACCGCGACCAGCGCGGCGTCCACCCCGGCGACCGCGGGCAGCCACCCGCTCCAGTCCGGGAGCGGCTGACCGATCGCGAGCTGCAGCGCGGAGGGGACCGGCGTCGCCGAGGGGACACCGGGGTCGGCGGCGATCGCGAGCGGGTTGCCCCGGGCGACCTGCGTGAGCACGAGGGGCAGGAAGAGCACGGCGGCCGGGACCGGGATGAACACCCGACGGTGTGCCCGTCGCCAGCCGACGACGACCGAGACGAACCACCCGATCACGAGCACGGGCAGCAGCGACGGCGCGGACGCCGCGACGACCGCGAAGAGCAGCGCGGCGCCGGAGGCCCACGCCCAGGAGCGGTGCGCCTCGAGGACCGCGAGCAGCAGCCACGGGAGCGTCAGGTGGGCGACGACGGCGCCGAGGTGCCCCGTGGTGACGCCGCCGACGAGCGACGGCGCGAGGGCGTACAGGGTCGCACCGATCACCGGGACCCAGGTGCGCGTCGTGACCTTGCGCACGGCGAACCAGGCACCGAGCGCGGACACCGGCATCGCGAGCAGCATCACGAGGACGACCGAGGTCGAGGGCGACCACCAGGTGAGCGTGCCGAGCACCGCGACGACCGCGGCGAACGGGTCGCTCGGACCGGTCCACCCGGTGCCGACGGCGTGCCAGCCGTAGCCGACGTTCTGCCAGAGCCGTCCGACGTCGGTGCTCAGCGGCAGGAGACCCCCGCCGGTGAGCGCCGGGCTGCCGAGCAGCGGCCACAGCGTGACGGCGCTGACCACGGCCGCGGCGAGCACGACCCACACGCCGCCGTCGCCGAGGAACGAGGCGCGGGCGATCGGGGCGTCCTCGACCCGGGCGAGCTCGACGTCGCGCGAGGTGGTCCGGTGTTCGTGGACGCGACGCCAGCTGACCCGGAGCGGCTCGACCGCGGCCCACCCGACCCGTCGGGTCCGGGCGATGCTGCGGCGCGCACGACGGACGCCGCCGCCGAAGGCCACCGCGAACGCAGCCGCGAGCTCCCCCGACACCGCGGCGGGGTGCTTCGCGACGAGGTGTCCGACGGCGCGCCCGATCGCGAACGGCACGAGGGTGAGCCAGTGCAGCCAGAGCAGCCCGGCCGGTGCGTAGGTCAGGCGTCGGTGCAGCTGGGCCTGCCGGTGCATGCGCACCCGACGGGCCTCGGACACGCGCTTGCGCCCGAACTCCTCGATCGGGCCGGCGCTCGCCACGCGGGCGTCCGGGACGACGGCGACGCGGTGCCCGGCGAGCCGGGCGCGGATGCAGAGGTCGAGCGCGGCGTCGACGTCGGGCAGCGCCGGGTCGAAGCCACCGAGCTCGCGGAAGACCGAGCGGCGCACGAGCATGCCCGCCGCCGCGACGCCGAGCACGTCGGTGTCCCGGTCGTGCTGGCCCTGGTCGAGCTCGTCCTGGACGAGCGTGATCGACCGGCCGGTGCGGGTCGTGCTCTCGCCGAACGCACGGATCACCGAGGGGTCGTCGGGCGACACGAGCTTCGGGCCGGCGACGACGACCGAGGGGGCGATCTCGACCGCGGAGAGCATGGCCTCGAGCGCGGTGGGCGCCGGGGCGTTGTCGTGCCCGAGGACCCAGAGCCACTCGTCGGCGGGGGCGACGTCCTCGGCGAGCGGCGCCTCGCGTTCGGCGCGGGCGACGGCCTCGCCGAAGGGACGTCCGGCGGGCAGGCGCACGAGGCCCGCGGAACCGCCGAGGGCGATGTCGGCGGTCGAGCCGTCGGTCGACCCGAGGTCGACGACGACGAGGTTGTCCGGGTGCCGCGTCTGTGCGACGAGGGCGTCGAGGGTGCGGTCGACCTGCTCCCCGCCGTTCGCGGCGACCAGGACCGCGGTGACGCGGGGTCGTCCGGAGCGTGGCTGGTCGAGGTCCGACCGGGACCGGTCGGACTCGGACTGGGGCCGGGACTGCGCGGGACTGGGCTGCATGACGCGCGTCACTCTACGGTCTGGAGGCGCGGCGCCGGTCCGCGACGACGGCGCGCCGTGAACCTGTGCACCTGGTCACCGCTCGGTGCGGGGCGGGCGCGCACCGTGCCTCCCGGCCGGGTGGCGGTGGGGTGGTCCGCCTACGCGCGACGGCGCAGCTTGCGGCGCTCGCGCTCCGACAGTCCGCCCCAGATGCCGAAGCGTTCGTCGTTCTCGAGCGCGTACTCGAGGCACTGCGTCCGGACCTCGCAGGATCCGCAGATCTTCTTGGCCTCGCGCGTGGAGCCGCCCTTCTCGGGGAAGAACGCCTCCGGGTCGGTCTGCGCGCAGAGCGAGTCGACCTGCCAGGAGAGCGGGTTCTCCTCGTCGGCGCCGGCTCGTCGGACCCCGGGGACCCCGAGGGCCACCGGGTCGACGTGCCAGTCCTCCGGCACTCCGGTGTGGAATTCGGCGCTGTTCACCCTGATCACCCCTGACGTCTCGGCTGCGGACCACGTTCGACACGTGGTCGCTGCTGTAATTACAGCGGTGTGATTCCCGAGAGTCAAGTCGCGGATCATAGGAGGCAGTGACCGATCCGGCGTGTCATGTCCCCCGTACGGGCGTGTCGCGGTCGATCTGTCCGCCGATCGGGGGACAACACCGGGCCCGGGCGGACGGTCCGCGGCGGTGTCGTCGACGCGGTCGCGCACGCCGCCGGCTCAGCCGATCCGGCGCCGGGCCTCCCACGCACTGCTGACCATCTCGTCGAGCGTGTGGCGCATCGACCACT
This sequence comes from Curtobacterium sp. MCBA15_012, assembly GCF_001864935.2. Classification (NCBI taxonomy): domain Bacteria; kingdom Bacillati; phylum Actinomycetota; class Actinomycetes; order Micrococcales; family Microbacteriaceae; genus Curtobacterium; species Curtobacterium sp. MCBA15_012. The sequence continues at coordinate 2,334,940 of NZ_CP126267.1, forward strand.
CGAGGTCGCGGGCCGCCGCCTCACCCGTCGCGACGATGCGGGCCGGGTCGCCCGGACGCCGCGGGGCCACCTCGGGCTCGAACGCGATGCCGGTGCCGGTCGCCATCGCGTCCATGATCTGCCGGACGCTCACGCCGTCGCCACTGCCGAGGTTGTACGCACGCTCCAGGGGCTCCCCCGCCTCGAGCTTGCGTGCGGCCACCGCGTGCGAGTGGGCGAGGTCGGCGACGTGCACGTAGTCGCGCACGCACGTGCCGTCCGGGGTCGCGTAGTCGTCGCCGTTGATCCGCGGGGTGCGACCGGCGAGCAGGGCGTCGAACACGAGCGGGAAGAGGTTGTGCGGGCTCGCGTCGTACAGGTCCGGCGCCCCCGACCCGACGACGTTGAAGTAGCGGAGCGAGGTGGTGGTGAAGCCCGCGGCGACCTCCATGTCGCGCAGCAGCCACTCGCCGATGAGCTTCGACTCGCCGTAGGGCGACTCCGGGGCCTTCGGCGTGGACTCGACGACCGTCTCGACGTCCGGCGTGCCGTACACCGCGGCACTCGACGAGAAGACGGCCTTCGTGACGCCCTGCTCGGCCATCGCTCGGAGCAGCGTCGTCATGCCGGTCACGTTCTGCTCGTAGGTGTGCAGAGGGCGCTCGACCGAGACGCCCGCGTACTTGAAGCCCGCGACGTGCACGACGCCGGTGACGTCGTGCTCGCGGAGCGTCCTGGCGACCAGGTCGCCGTCGAGGATCGTGCCCTCGACGAACGGCACGTCCTCGGGGACGAACGCACGGAAGCCGCTCGACAGGTCGTCGAACGCGACCGTGTCGATGCCGGCGGCGCGCAGCGCGCGGACGACGTGGGACCCGATGTACCCGGCACCGCCGGTGACCAGCCAACTCATGCTCGTCACGCTAGCGGACCGGCTGGTCTCCCCCGGCCGCACCGGCGTGCGTGTCCACGCACGCGTGGTCCCGTGGCTGCGGGATCACGCACCCGTCGCGATGAAGACGGTGGAGGTCACACCCGAGCCGGCGTCCGCCTCGACCGTGACGTCGCCCTCGTCCGGCGTGACGTAGCACGCCTCGCCCTGGCGGAGCAGGGTCGCCGAGGTCGCGCCGACGAGCGTCACCACGCCCGCGGTGCACACCGCGATCGACGGGCCCGAGAGCGGGGCCACCCCGCCCGTGGCGAGCCCGACCGGACGGCCCTCGCCCGTGACCCGCAGGAGCGCGAAGCCCACGCCGTCCGGGGCGAACCGGTCGACGCCCGGCGCGAGGTGCTCGGGTTCGAGCAGCGGCGCCGGGTGCGCGGTGAAGTCGAGCACCCGGAGGAGTTCCGGGACGTCGACGTGCTTGGGGGTGAGCCCGCCGCGGAGCACGTTGTCCGAGGGGGCCATCAGCTCGATGCCGAGGCCGTCGAGGTACGCGTGGACGTTCCCGGCCGGCAGGTACATCGCCTCGCCCGCGGGGAGCGTCACGCGGTGCATGAGCAGGGACACGACGACGCCCGGGTCCCCCGGCCAGGTCGCCGCGAGGTCCCGGACCGTGCGGGTGTTCGGGGTGTGCGCGTCCTCCGGCAGGGCCGCGGCGAGGTCGCTCGCGGCCTGCACCACGGCGAGCGCCGACGCGTCCGCGGTCTCGAGCCAGCGCACGGTGTCCTCGAGCCCGTGCGCCAGGTGCACCAGGAGCGGACCGAGCCGACCGGTCCCGCCGTCGAGCGCCTCGACGTCGGCGACGGTGTCGGCGACCGGCCGGAACCCGCTGAGCGCCTCGAACCGCTCGCTCAGGGCGACGACGAGCTCGGGCTTCGGGAACGGGTCCTTGTAGTTGCGCGCGGGGTCGTCGAGCGGGATGCCCGCTGCCTCCTCGCGGTCGTAGCCCTCGCGCGCCTGCTCCGGCGTGGGGTGTGCCTGGAGCGAGAGCGGTGCCGCGGCGGCGAGGAGCTTGAGCAGGAAGGGCAGGCCGGTGCGGTCCGGTCCGAGGGCGTCCTCGGGCTCCGCGGCGATCCACTCGCGCAGGGTGTCCGCGCCGCCGACCATCGCCGGGTTCACCACCACGCTCGGGCTCCCGGCGTGCGCACCGAGCCAGAGCTCGGCCTGGGGCGCTCCGGTGACCGTGCGCCCGAGGAGTTCGGGGATCGCGGTGGTCGATCCCCAGGCGTAGTCGCGCGGGGTGTTGGTGATGCCGAGGAACATGCCCCGAGCGTACCGGGACGCCCCGACCGCCCGACGAGCGGCGGTAGCCTGTCGCCGTGACGAACACCTGGCCGATCGCCCGCGGGACCGTGTCCGAGCGCGAGGCGTTCGCCCTCGCCGTCGCGGTGGTCGGCACCCTCTTCGCCGGCGACGCCGTGCCGAACGTGCTCACCTGGTACGGGGCCGCCGCCGTGTGGGCGCTCGAGGCGGCCTGGGGCGTGTCTGTCGTGGTCCGCGCACGGCCCCCGATCGCCCGTACGCCCCGGTCGCTCTGGTTCTTCCTGGCGTGGTGCCTCGTCACGGTCGCCTGGTCGCACTGGCGCCCCGCGACGCTCGCGAGCATGGTCGCCCAGGTCGTCTGCGTCGTGGTGGCCTTCGCGATCGCCTCGACCCTGAGCTGGCGCCGCCTGCTCGACGCGGTCTCGGTCGCGATGCGCTGGGTGCTCGGCCTGTCGCTCGTGTTCGAGGCGGTCGTGGCCGTCGTGGTGCGGCACCCGATCGCGCCGATCTGGACGGACTACGGCGACCGGAAGATCCCCGACGCCTTCTACTTCTCGCGCGCCGAGCTCCTGACCGGCGGGCGCATCCAGGGGCTGCCGGGCAACGCCAACCTGCTCGCGATGGTCGCCCTGCTCGCCGCCGTCGCGGTCGCGGTGCAGCTCGCCGAGGGGCGGATCGGCCGGTCCCGCGGGCTCGTCTGGCTCGCGCTCGCGGTCGTCGTGCTCGGACTCACCCGTTCGTCGACGGTGCTCGTCGCGGCCGTGGCCGTCGTGCTGGCCGCGCTGGTGGCGGTGTGGCTGCGCCGGGTCCCCACCGAGCGCCGGACGCCGCGGTACCTCCTGCTCGCGGTCGTCGCCGTGGTGGTCGTCGCGGGTGGGGTCGCAGCGCGCAGCGCCCTCACCGGCCTGCTCGGCAAGACCTCGGACCTGACCGGGCGGGGTGAGATCTGGGACGCCGTGCTCGGCCTGGTCGCCCGGCACCCGGTGGTCGGGTCGGGGTGGATCGGCTACTGGTGGCCGAACATCCCCGAGCTCGCCGACATCGCGCACCGCAACGGCGTCACCTACCTGCAGGCCCACGACGCCTACCTGGACGTGTGGATGCAGACCGGCGTCGTCGGCCTGGTGCTGTTCGTCGCCTACGTCCTGACCACCCTGCTGCGGTCGTGGTCGAGCGCCACCCGGGTCGCCTTCGGTCCGGACCTGCGCCCGCGGCCGTTCGACCCGGTGTCGCTCTTCCCGCTGCTCGTCGTGGTCGCGCTGCTCGTGCAGTCGGTCGCCGAGTCCCGCCTGCTCTACCAGGGCAACTGGGTGCTGTTCGCGGTGCTCGCGGTCAAGACCCGGAACGTCCTCGTCGGCGAGGAGCCGGCTTCGGTCGGCGACGGGCCGCGCACGCCGCGGGCCGCACGCGCCTTCCGTCAGGCCGGAGCGCGCTGACCGCGAGCGCGGCACGGGCGAGGGCCCGAGCACCGAGCACCGAGGCCAGGACAGGCCTTGCCGGTCCTGGCCACGCCGGGCCCCGCCGGGCCAGGACCGGCCAGGTCGGGTCGTGCCAGGGAAGGTGCCCGTCAGCGGTCGACGACGACGAGCACGCACGGCACGCTCGTCTGCCAGACCCGGTCGAGGGCCTTCGGGGCGTTCTGCACGACCGCCGCGCCGGACGGGTCGGCGCGGCAGAGCGCCGTCTGCTGCTCGAGCTGCGGGCGCCACGCGGGTCCGTCGCTGCGGTAGGACAGCCCCGGGGCCGCCGAGCCGACGGCCGCCGCGACCACGACCGCGATCGCACCCCAGCCGACGACCGCGGCGACGATGCGGAGCACACGGTTGCGGTCGACCAGCCGCAGCGCGCCGGACCGCAGGGCCGGTCGCGGGCCGATCAGGACCGCTGCGGCGACGACGAGGGCCGCCGTGAGCAGCATGGCCGCGGGAGCCGCGTACCGCGTCGGGGCGCTCATGGTCGCGGCGAACAGGCCGTTCGGCTGGCTCCACCCGCGGTCGCCCGAGCTGTTGGCCTCGAGGGCCGCGGTCCAGGTGCCGACCGAGCCGACCACGAGCGCGACGATCTGGACGCGTGCGCGCCAGGACCCGGCGACGAGTCCCCCGACCAGCACGACGGCGATCCCGACGATCGGCACGAGGAGGACGACGGGGCCGTGCGCGATGACGGCGCCGGCCACCCGGAACGACTCCTTGAGGAACGTGCCCGCGAGCGGCTCGAACAGGTAGCCCTGCACGACGTCCGCGACGGCGGGGTTCCCGGCCGCCGTCGGACGGTCGGTGGTGAGCGCCGTGACGACCTGCATCGCGAGCCCGACGACGGTCACGCCCGTGACCGGCAGCGCGGTGAGGACCCGTCGCCGGGCCCCCTCGTCCTCCGCCGTCCGCGGCGTCCGCCACCACGCCACGACCAGGAGCGGCACGAACAGCAGCGTCTGCGGTTCGGTGAGCACGGCGACGGCGGCGAGGACCGCGACCGCGGCGGACGCCCACCAGGTGCGGACCCGGGCGGTGAAGAGCCACGGCACGAGCAGGAGCATGAACCAGTGCAGGTTCGCGGCGTTCCCGAGCACCTCGATCGGCGCGATCGGCACGATGACCGGCACCACGGCGAGCACGAGCCGCAGCGGCCACGCCGGCACGACGTCCTTCGCGAGCACGAAGACGGCGGCGCACACGATCCCGGCGATCACGCAGCTGGCCCCGGAGACCGTGACGGCGTACTGCTCGATCGGCCGGTGCACGGCCAGGTCGACGACGAGCCGCGGCAGCAGGTGCAGGTAGCCGGCGTACGGGTGCAGCAGCGACCCCACCGAGCCGTACCGCAGGTGCTCGGCGAAGAACACGTCGCCGTCCTCGGCCCACACGGTGGCGCGGGCGACGGGTCCGAGCCGGTACCAGGCGTACGCGGTCGCCAGGACGGCCACGACCACGGCGGCGAGGGTGGTCGTCAGGGTCTGCTGCGTGCGCTTCATCGACGATCGAACATAGTCGCGATATCGCATGGCGCTATATCGACGCTCCGCGATGCTCCGCCGCGTCCGCCGTCCCCGGCCGCCGTCGGAACCTCGCAGAGCAGTGCGAGAGGATGGGACCGTGACGAACATCAGGGTGGGCAGGCGGGCGCTCGCGCGCCGCTACCTGTCCGCCTGGATCGGGTTCTCGGCGGGCGGGCGGTTCAGCCAGGCCCTCGCGACCGTGATCGTCCTGTTCGCGTTCGGGGAGCCGACCGTGCGCGTCCTCGTCGGGAGCGCCGGCACCTGGGCCGTGCTCGTCACGCTCGTCGTGCTCGCCGGCCTGAGCCTGCTCGGACAGCGCTACCGCATCGAGTGGCACGGCGTCCTGCCGCTCTCGCTCCTGGCGCTCGTCGGGTACTGCGCGCTCAGCGTGCTCTGGAGCCCGTACTCGTGGGTGGCGCTCCGCGGCTTCGTGGCGATGGTCGGCTTCGTCGGGCTCGGGCTCTACCTGGCGCTCGGCCGCGACCTCGTGCAGGTGATCCGCGCCGCGGGCGACGCCTTCCGCATCCTGCTCGTCGTCGCACTCGGGCTCGAGGTGCTGTCCGGGCTCGTCCTCGACGTGCCCTTCCCCGCGTTCGACATCCAGGGCGCCATCGCGTACGGCGGTCCCATCCAGGGCATCGGCGGCACCCGCAACTTCATGGGCTTCGTCGCCGCGGTGGCGCTGGTCACCTTCGTCGTGGAGTTCCTCACCCGCTCCGTGACGACGTGGCGTGCCGTCGCGTCCACCGCGCTCGCGGTGATCGCCCTCATGCTCGTGCAGTCGCCGATCACCGGGCTCGCGATGATCGCCCTCGCCGTGACCGCGCTCGCCCTGTGGGCGCTCCGGCACGCCCGGCCCCGCACCCGGCCGGTGGCGAACACCGTGCTCGGCGCGGTCGTGGTCGGCATGGCGGTCGTGGGGGTGATCGCCCGGCACCGGATCCTCGCCGAGATCGGGGCGGCTGGCGGCAGCGCGACGCGGCTCCAGCTCTGGCAGCAGATCCGCGTGCTCGTCGACCAGTACCCGGTCCAGGGATGGGGCTGGGTCGGGACCTGGCCGCACGAGGCCGTCGTGCCCTACTCGACGTTCATCGGGCCGACGGGCGAACGCTTCACCTCCGGGCTCAACGCGTTCGTCGACGCGTGGCTCCAGATCGGGCTCGCCGGCATGCTCGTCCTGCTCGCCACCGCCCTGCTCGCGTTCGCCCGGGCCTGGGTCACCGCGACGACCTTCCCGGGGGTGGCGTACGTCTGGCCGGCCGCGATCCTCGTGCTCCTCGGGGTGACGAGCACCGCCGAGAGCTACCTGCTGCACGGGGCGGGGCTCATGCTCTTCACGACCGTCCTGGTGGTCGCGGCGCGCCGCCGCTCCTGGCGGCGGCACCTGCCGCGTCCCGACCACCCCGCCTGACCGCGCGCTCCGGTGGGTGGTCGCGACCACCCACCGGCCGGGAGGCGCGACACCGGTCCGGCACCGTGCCTCCCGTCCGCTGGTGGCGACCACCCACCGGACGGGAGGCGCGACACCGGGCCGCCACCGTGCCTCCCGTCCGTCGCGTCCCACGACCGCGACGGTGGCGGGTACCGTGTCCGGGTGCACCCCCGACTTCCTGAACGTCTCGCCATGTGCGTGGTGGCCGCCGTCCTGACCGTGCTGAACCTGCTGCTCAAGCTGCCGTGCACGGACACCGCGCCCTCGGTGTTGCCCCGCGACGCCGTGGTGTCGCGCTTCGGCTGCTTCTCGGACGTCGAGTTCCTGTGGGACGTCCGGCAGCTCGCCTCGCACGTGTTCCCGTACGTCACCGGGTCGGACATCGGCAACGGCACCGTCGAGTACCCGACCCTGACCGGCGTCTGGATCTGGCTGACCGCGCTGCCGGTGGACACGGCGCGGGGCTTCCTCGTCGTCACGGCGGCCGTCGCGGTCGTGATCGTCGTCGTCGTGACGCTCCTGCTCGCCCGCATCGCCGGGCGGCGCGCCTGGATCTGGGCGGCGACGCCCCCGCTCGCGCTCTACGCGGTCTCGAACTGGGACCTGCTGCCGGTGGTCTGCACGGTCGTCGGTCTGGTCGCCGTCGTCCGTCCGCCCGCACGCTGGTCCACGACCACCCGGTACGCCGTGGCGGGGCTGGCCTTCGGCCTCGGCGGCGCGTTCAAGCTCTACCCGCTGATGTTCCTCGCCCCGCTGGCGATCGCGGCGCTGCTCGACCGCGACGTCGCCCTCGCCGCGCGCGTCAAGCGCACCGTCGCCGCACTCGGCAGCGGGATCGGGGTCGTCCTCGCGGCGAACGTGCCGTTCGCGCTGATCAACCTGGACGGGTGGCTCTCGGTGTTCCGGTTCCAGGCCGGCCGCCCGATCAGCCCGTCGACGATGTCGATCTGGTTCTACGGCCTGATGCCCTGGTCGATGGCCCCGGAGGGCTCGTTCCAGACGCTGATGGGCACCCTGTCCACCGTGACGACCGCGATCGGCATCCTCGCGGTGCTCGTCGTCACGGTCGTGCTCGCGCTCCGCCGGGGCACGACGCCGTGGATCGAGTCGGCGGCCGCACTGCTGGCCGTCTACATGGTGTGCAACAAGGTCGCCTCGCCGCAGTACGTGCTGTGGCTGCTGCCGTTCTTCGTCGTCGTACGGATCGGCGGGTGGTGGGTCGCCGCGTACCTGGTGGCGGACATCTGCGCGTTCGTCGGGTTCTTCCGCAACACGTTCTACATCGCCGTCGGCATCGGCACCTCGACGTGGGCGAACCAGGCGATGGCGGTCGGCATCTGGGGTCGCGCGGCGCTGCTCGTCGCGTTCGCGGTGGTGTTCTTCCGGGTCGGCAGCGTCGCGACCGACCGGCCGGGTGCGCGGCCCGTGGCCGACGGGACGCCCGGTGCACCCGAGGCGCGCGGTGGGCACGGTGCGCCCGGTGCTTCCGGTGCTTCCGGTGTTTCCGGTGCTTCCGGTGCTTCCGGTGCTTCCGGTGCTTCCGGTGCTTCCGGTGCGCACGGTGCTTCCGACCACGCGGCGGACGGCGTGCCCGTCGGCGTGTCCGGTCGTGCCGCTGGCGACCGCGACGACGACGCCACGGTGCACCCCGCGTGACGGTCCCCGGCGCGCCCGGCGGCTCCCCCGCGGTTGGTAGCATCGTCGGCATGTCCCTGCTCCAGCAGACGCTCATCGTCATGCCCGCGTTCAACGAGAGCGCGGTGGTCGGCGACGTGGTGCGCGAGGTCCAGGCAGCGCTGCCCGGGGCCACCGTCCTCGTCGTCAACGACGGTTCGGCCGACGACACGGCCGCGGTGGCGCGACGTGCGGGCGCGACGGTCCTCGACCTGCCGTTCAACCTCGGCGTCGGCGGCGCGATGCGCGCGGGCTTCAAGTACGCCGTCGCGAACGGCTTCCGCTACGCCGTCCAGGTCGACTCCGACGGTCAGCACGACCCGTCCGGCGTGCCACAGATCCTCGACGCGCTGCAGCGCAAGGACGTCGTGATCGGCGCGCGCTTCGCCGGCGTCGGCGACTACGAGACCCGCGGGCCGCGCCGGTGGGCGATGGTCGTCCTGGCGTCGGTCGTGTCCCGCATCGCGGGCACGAAGCTGACCGACACCACGTCCGGCTTCCGGGGCGCCGGTCCCCGCGCCCTCGAGCTGTTCGCCGAGCACTACCCCGCCGAGTACCTCGGCGACACGGTCGAGTCCCTCGTGCTCGCCGCCCGCGCCGGCTGCTCGATCGAGCAGATCCCGGTCGCGATGCGCGTCCGGGCCGGCGGAACGCCCTCGCACGCGCCGTTCAAGGCGATGATCTACCTCGGTCGTGCCGCGATGGCCCTCGTCGTCGCCCTGTGGCGCCCCCGACTCTCCCTGCGCACGGTGGAGGTGCCCGGCTCGTGAACGTCACCACCTACGTCTTCGGCATCGTCGTCGCCCTGCTCGTCCTGGTGGCGGTCGTCGAGCTGCTCCGTCGTCGCCGGCTCCGCGAGCGCCACGCGCTCTGGTGGATCGTGGCCGGCGTGGTGGCCCTCGTCGTCGCGGTCTTCCCGGGGCTGCTCGTCGGGACCGCCGCCGCCCTCGGCTTCTCGGTGCCGACGAACCTCGGTTTCTTCGTCTGCCTCGTGCTGCTCTTCATGGTGTCGGTGTCGCAGAGCGCCGAGCTCACCGTGCTCGAGGACAAGACCCGCGTGCTGGCCGAGGAGAGCGCCCTGCTCGAGGAGCGGATCGGTCGGCTCGAGCGCCGTGCCGCCGGAACCGTCCCCACGGACACCTCCGCACCGGTCGTGGCCGGCCCCGCCGCGGCTCCCGTCGCGGGGTCGCCGTCCGTCACCCGTGAGCGCGTCGCGCTGCCCGCCGACGCACCGACCGGGCACGCGGGCACGGACCACGACGCATGACCGCTCCGGACGTCACCGTCGTCATGCTGGCGTACGGTGACGAACCCGTCCTGCACGCCGCCGTCCGCTCGGTGCTCGACTCCGAGGGCGTGGACGTCTCGATCGTGCTCGTCGACAACGGGTGCACCTCGGACGCCGTGCGGACCCTGCCGGACGACCCCCGTCTGACCGTCCGGACGCCGGACGAGAACCTCGGATTCGCCGGCGGCGTCAACCTGGGTGCCGAGGGCGTCACGTCGACGTACCTCGGGCTCGTGAACTCCGACGCCGAGGTCCGGCCCGACGCCCTCGCCGCACTCGTCCGGGTGGCGGCCCGCCCCGACGTCGGCATAGCGAGCGGCAGCATCCGGCTCGCCGACCGTCCCGACACCATGAACTCCGCGGGGAACCCGGTCCACGTGGTCGGCCTCAGCTGGGCCGGCGCGTACGGCGAGCCCGCGAGCGCGCACACGACGGAGCAGGACATCGCGTCCGCGTCGGGTGCGGGTCTGGTGCTCCGGAGCGAGCTCTGGGAGCGTCTGGGCGGGTTCGAGGACACCTACTTCGCCTACCACGAGGACGTCGACCTCAGCTGGCGCACCTGGCAGCTCGGGCTCCGCGTGGTGTTCGTCCCCGACGCGGTCGTGCTGCACCACTACGAGTTCAGCCGGAACGCCCGCAAGATGTTCCTGCTCGAGCGCAACCGCCGCATCTTCCTGACCACGCTCTACGGCCCGCGCCTGCGAGCAGCCACCGCGTTGCCCGCGTGGGCGATCGGGCTCGCGATGGGACTCGTCGCCCGCGCGCAGGGATGGGGTCCGCAGCACCACGAGGCCCGGCGCTGGATCCGCGACAACCGGCAGTGGCTCGTCGAGCGCCGTGCCCGGGTCGAGGCCGCGGCCGTGGTCGACGACCGCCGCATGGCGCGCCTGCTCACGGCGACGCTCGACCAGCAGGTGTTCCCGCTCCCCCCGGGTGCCGGGGTCCTGCAGGCAGTGATGCGCGCCTACTGGGGCGTCGTCCGCCGGTTCGTCTGAGTCGTCACCGCACGGGCTCGGCACCGCGGCACCGGCGCGTCCCCGCTACACCGGCGGGCCGTCACTGCGCACCGGCGGGGAACCGTCGGCGTGCACCGGCGCGGAAGCGTCCCGCCGGTGCCGGATCAGTCCCGCCGGACCGCTCCGGCAGGTCCGGCAGTTCCGGCAGGTCCGGTTCGCAGGCCGACCACGACGAGCGCGACCAGGCTGACGACCGACCCGACGACGAACCCCGTCGTCCCGGCGGTCAGCGGCGACGCCGGGGCCGCGAGCAGGATCACGACGACGCCGACCACGAGCCCGGTGAGCGACGCCACCGCGACCTCGCCCGAGCGCCCCGCGGCGAGCAGGAACGCGGCGGGGACGAGGGCGATCGTGAAGACGTACACGCCGACGAGCAGCCCGCGCAGCACCGGTACCGCGGCGACGCCCTGCTCGGGGTAGAACAACGGCATGACGATCCCGGCGAGGGCCGCGACCGCGCCGAAGAGCACCAGGCAGCCCGCCGCGAAGGCCAGGAACACCCCGAGCCGGCGCCGGTCGCGGAGGGAGCCGTTGCCCGCCTCGTGCGCGAAGGCCGGGACGATGATCTGGCTGACCGCCTGGCCCACCATGGAGGCCGGGGTCGCGATCGTGAAGGCCGCCGCGTAGACGCCCACCTGTGCCGGCGCGGCGAACACCTCGGCGCTGATCATCGCGAGCTGCAGCAGACCGTTCGTGGCGAGGCCGGCGAGGACGTTCCACGCGGCGAAGGACAGCACGCCCGTCCGGGGCAGCTCCGTCGCGCCGCTGACGCCCGTCGGCCAGCAGAGCACCGCGAAGACCGTGTACCCGAGGGAGATCGGCACGAGGACGAACGCGTCCGCACCGAGGGCGAGCACGACCACGAGCCCGGCGACGGACAGCACGCCGGTGCCGACGTCCGCGATCCCGACCCGACGTGCGCGGCCCCGTCCGAGCGTGCCGGTGCGGGCGTACGCGTAGGCCCCGTACCCGGCGACGGCCCAGGCAGCCGTGGCGGCGAGCACGCCGTCGTGCGTCCACCCCCACGCGACGGGAACGGCCACGGCGCCGAGCACCACGACCGACACCGCCCAGGTGCGGGTGAGGAGCCGCACGACCGCGCGGTCGTCGTGGCCCCGCGCCACCGCGAACGCGATGAACCGGCTGGCGGCGTTGCCCGCGGCGGTGGGCCACACGAGTGCGGCGAAGATCGACAGGGACAGGATGGCGCTGACGTGCCCGAGGTCGGCGGACCCGAGCGCCCGGCCGATCAGGACGGTGTACGCCAGCCGGGCCACGCCCTGCGCGACGATCCCACCGGTCGACCACGCAGCGGACCGTGCCAGGTTGCCCGTGGTCGCGACGACGGGCGACGCCGGACCGGTCTCGCCGGGAACGCTCACCGACGCCCGCGGAACCAGCGCTGCACGCCCCACTGGGTCACGCGCAGCATCGCCTCGACGATCACCGAGCGGTCCATCTTCGAGGTGCCCAGCACGCGGTCGCGGAACTGGATCGGCACCTCGACGATGCGCCCGCCCAGGTCGTGCACGCGCAGGGTCATGTCGACCTGGAAGCAGTAGCCCTTGGAGTCCACCCCGGTGAGGTCCATCCGGCGGAGGACGTCCGCGCGGTACACCCGGTACCCGGCGGTGACGTCGTGCACACCGACGCGGAGCATGAGCCGGGCGTACAGGTTCGCCGTCCGGCTGAGCAGCTCACGGCGCTTCGGCCAGTCGACGACGGAGCCACCGCGCACCCAGCGCGACCCGATCGCGAGCTGGACGTCGTCGGCCGGGGCGTCGGCGACCGCACGGAGCAGCGCCGGCAGCCGGTCGGCCGGGTGTGACCCGTCCGCGTCCATCTCCACGAGCAGGTCGTAGCCGCGCTCGAGACCCCAGCCGAAGCCCGCCACGTAGGCGGTGCCGAGGCCGAGCTTGCCGGTGCGCCGCATCAGGTGCAGCCGGTCGTCCGTCCGCGCGAGCTCGGCCACGCGGTCGCCCGTGCCGTCCGGGCTCGCGTCGTCGACCACGAGCACGTGCGCCTGCGGTGCGTGCTGGTGGATGGTGGCGATCGCCGTCTCGATGTTCTCGACCTCGTCGTAGGTCGGGACCACCACGAGGGCACTGGGGGCGGACGCGTCGTCCTGGTGTTCGGCCACTGTTCGGTCCGCTCCTTCGTCGATGTACGCCGAGTGATCGTAGCCGACGGGCTCTCGGCGGCCTACCGTGCGTCCGCGGGTCGGCTCGATGCGCCGGGCCCGCACCGCCCGCCGGGACGGGGGTCGAGGACCCGTCGCTGCTAGAGTTCCGCGTGGCCCGCGACCGGTGGGCGGACGGCGGGGACCGCCGGGTGAGGAGACACAGGAACACCGATGACGGGAACCACGCTCGGAGCGACCGACCGGACCCGCGCCACCGGCGCCCGACGCCCCGGGTGGCAGGTGTTCCTGATGGCGTTCCTCGTCATCGCGGCGATGGCCGGCAGCTGGGCGATGACCAGCCCCCTCGAGTCCGCGCCGGACGAGCCCGCGCACACGATCCACGCCGCGGCCGTCGTCCGCGGGGAGTTCGTCGGCGCGAAGTCGTCGGTGCAGCGCGGCGCGAGCGACGTCGAGGTGCCGGCCTGGGCAGCCCAGACGACCGACCTCGCGTGCTTCGCCTTCGACCCGGGCATCGCGGCGAACTGCCAGAAGCCCGTCACCGAGTCGGACGCCGAGCGGACCGCGACGACGAGCGCCGGGACGTACAACCCCGTCTACTACGCGGTCGTCGGTTTGCCCTCCCTCGTGCTGGACGGCAAGGCGGCCCTCTACGCGATGCGCGGCACCAGCCTGATCTGGTGCTCCGCGCTCCTGGCCCTCGGCGTCGTCGCGCTGGCCGGGCTCCGGGCACGGACGTGGGCCCTCGGCGCCTTCGCCGTCGCCGTGACGCCGATGGTGCTGTTCATCCTCGGCTCGGTGAACCCGAGCGCCCTCGAGATCTCGGCCACCGTCATGCTCTTCTGCTGGCTGACGCGCATCGCCGAACGACGGGCACCGCGGGTCGCGCCGTCCCACGCCGCCGCGGTCGCGGTCTCGGGCGCACTGCTCGCGAACACGCGCAGCATCGCCTTGCTCTGGCTCCTCCTCGTGGCGGTCGCCACGCTCCTCGACCTCCGGCTCCTGGCACGACTCGTGCGGGACCGTGCCGTGTGGATCGCGGCCGCCGTGCTCGCCGTCGCCGCGATCGCCGGCCTCGCGTGGACCCTCGGCAGCAACAGCCTCGGTCCGGGCATCCCCTACGTCGGTGCCGGGACGAGCCACCTGCGCGGGTTCGTGCACATGTTCGCGCTGACGTTCCAGAACTCGGACGGCTACATCGGCCTGTTCGGCTGGATCGACACCCCCGCTCCCCCGTCCACGGTGTCGCTGTGGGGCGGGCTGATGCTCGCGCTCACGATCGGGGCGCTCGTGTTCGGCCGCGGCCGTCGCCGGCGCGGTGTCGCGCTCCTCGCGGTCGCGATGGTCCTCGTCCCGCCGGTCGTGCAGGGGTTCGCGGTCACGGAGTACGGCTACATCTGGCAGGCCCGCTACGTGCTCGCCCTCCTGGCCTGCATGGTCATCGCGGCCGGCGTCACCCTGGACCACGCGTTCCCGACGGCGTTCTCGAACGCCCGGGTGCGCTGGCTGTTCGGCCTCATGCTCGCCACCCTCGCCGTCCTGCACGTGCACAGCTCGATCTGGGCGCTGAAGCGCTACGTCGTCGGCGCGCACCTCGGCTGGCGCGCCATGGTGACCGAGCCGCAGTGGCAGCCGCCGCTCGGCTGGCCGGTGTGGGTCGGGGTGCTCACGCTCGCGGTGATCGTCGGGGGGTTCCTGCTGATGCGGGCCGCGGCCGCCCCCGTGGCACCGCTGCCGATCGACGGCGACGGGGTCGTCGACGACGACCGCCCGCTGGGCACGGGCACGACCACCACGACCGCTGCGTCCGCCGGGGACGACGCCACCGCGGACACCGCTCCCACGCGGATCGTCACCGCTGACGGGACCGCACCGGGCCACGAGGCTCGCTGAGCCTCGGACGACCGGCGCGCGGCGGTCCGCCACTCGCGCCGGTCGTCCTGCCGGCCGACGGCCGACGGCCGTGCCTCCGGCCTGGAGGCGCGGCTCCCGCCCTCCGGCGAGCGGACTTCCGGACACCCCGGCTCCACCCCTGACCGGCCCGTCACGGGACCGGCCGTCGTCCGACGCGCCACCGGCACGGGAGGCACGGATCCGGCGCGCCCGTGAGCCGACGTCCCGGCACCCCGGCTCCACCCCCGACCGCCCGCCACGAGCGCGGCAGACCTCCCGGGTGCGACCGGCCCCGGCAGCGCGGCACGGCGCCGGCGCCGGACGGGCGGGACGTCGACGACCAGGACCAGGACCAGGACCAGGACCACCCACTCCACACCCCGCGGCCGCGGCCGCGGCTCCACCGACACCGTCACGGGCGGACGGGCCGGCACCGCAACGGACGACCGGACACCGCCACGCACACGGGGACGGCCCCGGCTCCTCGCGGAACCGGGGCCGTCCCCGTGTGCGTCGAGCGGTCGCCCGGTGGTCAGGGCACCGTGACCGTGAAGCAGCCGAGCGAGACGTTGCCGCCCGCACCGGTGTTCACGGCGGTCACGCAGAGCTGCTGCGTGCCCGAGGCCGCCGGCACCGTCGCCTCGAACCCGTGCTGCGCGCCGGCGGCCGGGTAGGCCTTCCCGACGTCGGTGCGGGTGACGTTCGCCGTCAGCGGGGTGACCGTGGAGCCGACCTGCGCGTTCACGGTGATCGCCGTCGCGGGGGTGTCCGCGTCGAACGACCAGCCGCGGAGGGCGATGCCGCCCGCGACGCCGCTGACCGAGTCGACGACCCCGCGCGGCGGGGTCCCCGGGTCACCGGCGACGGTGACCTGGCGGCACCCGAGGTCGGTGTCACCGCCGGCCCCGTCGTTCACCGCGGTGAGGCAGACGGTCTGCGTGCCGGTCGCCGCCGGGATCGTCGCGTCGAACCCGGTGGTCCCGGTCGCGGCCGGGTACGCCTTCGGCACGTCGGTCCGCGCGCCGGACGCGGTGATCGTCGTCGTGGTCCCACCGACGGTGGCGCGGACGGCGATCGGCTTCGCCGTGTCGGGGTCGAACGCCCACCCGGAGACCCGGACACCGCCGGACACCGCGGTGGCCCCGTCGTACCAGCCGATCGGCTTGCTGCCGGCGTCGGCGACGGTCACCGTCCAGCAGCCGAGGGAGGCGTCGCCGCCCGTCCCGGTGTTGCCGGCGGAGAGGCAGATCTGGTTGACCCCGGTGCGGGCCGGGACGGTCGTCTCGAACCCGTGTGCCGATCCGGCCGCCGGGTAGGCGTTGCCGACGTCCGTGCGGGTGCCGTTCGCCGTGATCTTCGTCACGGTGGAGCCGACCGTCGCCGTGATCGTCAGCGGGGTCTTCGGCGTGTCGGTGTCGAACGCCCAACCCCGCACCGCGATCCCGCCCGGAGCGGCGACGACCGAGTCGACGTTGCCGCGGGGCGGCGTGCCCGGGTCGACGACCGGCTGCGGCACGGTGACCGTCTTGCAGCCGAGGTCGGTGTCCTTGCCCGATCCGACGTTGACCGCCGTGGCGCACACGGTCTGCGCTCCCGCCGACGCGGCGACCTTGCCCGCGAAGCCGCTCGCTGCGCCGGCCTTCGGGTAGACCTTCTGCACGTCGCTGCGGGTCTGGTTCGTGGTCATCGTCGTGACCGTCGAGCCGACCGTGAACCGGATGGTGAGCGGACCGGTGGCGTCCGCGTCGAAGGCCCAGCCACTGACCGAGATGCCGCCGTCGGTGGCCGTCGCGGAGTCGAACACACCGGCGGGCGAGTTGCCGC
The DNA here is from genome assembly GCF_001864935.2 of Curtobacterium sp. MCBA15_012. Lineage (NCBI taxonomy): Bacteria > Bacillati > Actinomycetota > Actinomycetes > Micrococcales > Microbacteriaceae > Curtobacterium > Curtobacterium sp. MCBA15_012. The sequence continues at coordinate 2,351,390 of NZ_CP126267.1, forward strand.
TCGCCGCCGCGATCGTGACGGTCTTGCAGCCGAGCGTCGTGTTCGCGCTCCCGGCGCCCTGGTTGATGCCGAAGGCGCAGACGTCGTACGTCCCCGGCGACAGGGTCATCGTCGTCTGGAAGCCGTGCGCCGCACCGTAGGCCGGGTAGGCCGCGGCAACGTCCGGACGGGACTGGTCCGCCGTCGCGTGCTGGCCCTGGGCGCCCGCGTAGACGTCGACCGGGATCGAGGCCGTGGTGTCCGGGTCGATCGCCCAGCCGCGGAGCGTCACGGTGCTGCCGGACGTCGTGACCGAGTCCAGGTTGCCGATCGGGTTGCCCGTCGCGACGGTCACGGTCTGGCAGCCGGCGCTGGTGTTCGCTCCGCCCTGCGTGTCGATGAAGAACAGGCACACCTGGTGTTGGCCGCCCGCGATGCCGAACGTGCCCGAGAACCCGTGGTTCGGACCGTTCGCGGGGTAGGCCGCCCCGACGTCCGGACGGCCGAGGTTCGCGGTGAGTGCCCCGGCACCGTTGCCGTCGATGTACACGTGGACCTGGGCCGGGGTCGTCGGTGCGTCCGGGTCGATGGTCCACCCGGCGACGCTGACCGTCCCGACGCCGGCGGTCACGGACTCGACGTTGCCGAAGGGCTGCGACGCACCGGTCGGCGAGCCGAACCAGTTCGAGTAGTAGGTGAAGAAGTTGAGGTTGCCGTAGGCGCCGCAGGCGCTGTCCGCGCGACCGGCGAGCACGTTCGCGTTCGGCTGGTACGGCGTGTAGTAGTACAGCGCCGCGGTGGCCTTGTTCTGGACCGTGACCTGGCTGGAACCACAGGCAGCGTTCGGGTTGAAGCGCACCGCCGACGGGACACCGATCGGGTACCAGGTGAAGTAGTTGCTCGTGCCCGGCGGGTTGCCGTACCGCTTGAGCTGCCACGCGGCGAGGTAGATCTGGTTGTACAGCCCCGCGTACGCCGGGTCGCACCAGCCGGGCTTCGCGGTGTTGTCCGGGCAGGCGTAGCCCATCGCCCGGTCGAGACGCGCGTCGGACGGAGCGCTCATCGTGACGAGCGACTGCTCCTTCTGCAGGATCACGAGGAGCGCCTTCGCGCTGATGCTGCAGGACTGCTGCACCTTGAAGATGATCGACGAGGTCAGCTCACCGGCCGCGCCCTGGTAGGCACCGCACATCGCGTCGGCCGAGCGCGACGAGGTGTCGGTGCGCTTCAGCCGCAGGCAGTTGCCGTTCCCGCAGGAGGGCTCGTTCGCCTCGAGGAACGACTGGATCTGCGCCTGCGACATCGCGTTCGCGTTGTAGAAGTTCGCGTCCGAGATGATGTTGCCGGCCTGGAACGTCGCGGCCCCGGCGGAGTTCGACTGCACGGCCACGAGACCGCCGACCACGGTCGCGACGAGCGCGAGCGCGATGGCTCCTCGGAACCAGATGGATCGCAGCAGCGCTGCCATGGTGCTTCCCCTTCGGGCGTCGCCGCGTGTCCACACGGCGCCTGATCACCTGCTGACCGGGACCCAGCAGACATGGACAGTCAGATGCTATGCGATAACACGAGTTCACATCAGTCCCACGTGTATCCCGCGATCGGGGGGTCCGGGGTGACCACACGCTGTCCGAGGGGGAAGGCGTCCGGGGCGACCACCCGCTGACGGACGCAGCGGGGCGGACGGGAGGCGCGCCTCCCGTCCGCCCCGCTGCTCGCGTCGGCGACCGCTCCGGTCGATCCGCTCCGGTCAGCCAGTCAGTCCGTGCTGCTGGCCGCGGTGTCGGCCGCGTCGGCGGCCGGTGCCGCCTGCGCTGCCGCTTCGGCCTCGGCCTCGGCTGCCGCGAGCGTGCCGGCCGGTGCCTGGGCCGGCGCCTGCTCGGCGAGGACGCCCTCGGGGTCCACCAGGAACGGGTAGATGTGCTCGAGCGCGTGGTCCCACGAGCTGTGGTGCTCGTCGATCGTGCGCAGTGCGCCCGCCGAGAGCTTGCGGCGGAGCTGCGCATCGCGGATCAGCGTGTCGAGGTTCTCCACCATGTCGTCGAGCGACCGCATGGTGAGCTGCGAGTTCTCGTCGTCGCGGAACAGCCAGGTGAACCACTCGCTGTCCGGTGCGACCATCGGCACACCGCTCGCCATGAGCTCGAGCGGCAGGTACGACGGGTGGCGCGAGATCTGCATGGTGAGCCCGATGTCGGTCTCGCGGTAGACGCGACCCGTGGCGCGGTAGTCGAGCAGCCCCATGTCGATGAAGTCGGCGCTCTGCGGCAGGTACCGTGCCCCGGCCGCGACGATGCGCACACCGTCGCCGTGCCGGCGCTTGATCTCGGTGAGCGCCTGGAAGACGAGCTCCCAGCAGTTGCGGAAGTGGTCGCGGGCGTACGCGAAGATCGTGACGGGCTCGTCCTCGCCCTTCTCGCGGCGTCCGTCCGGGTGGTAGATCGAACGGTCGACGGCCGGCGTGAACGGGATCGACTTCCCGCCGTACTCCCCCGAGTAGATGCGGTGCATGCTCTCGGTGTTGCAGATGCCGTACAGGCCGAGCCGGTAGCTCTCCTCGGCCATCGCGAACATGCTCGACGCCGGGTAGAACGCGGGCTCGTAGTCCTGCATGAGGTAGAACTTGCGCGGTGCGCTGTCCGAGCGCGCGACGTGCATCGCGGTCAGCCAGAGCGTCGCGATCGCGGCGTCCGCCTCGGGAACCGCGGCGATCTGCTCGTCGGACCCGTCGTAGAACATCACCTCGGACTCGGCGAGCGACGGGAAGGCCGCGGCGATGGCGGACTTGATGTACGCCTCGTTCGGCTGCGCGTACGCGATGAAACGGTGGTGCACGCCGTGCTCGCGCGTCAGCTTGTCGGCCAGGCGGAACGCGGTGTTCAGGCCGCCGAAGAACGGCATGTCGACGTCCGGGATGAACCAGTTGATCGTCCGGACGGCGCGCGGGCCGGTCGTCCGGGCGTGCAGTTCGTGCACGCGTTCGACGGTCCCGTGCGTGATCGAGGCGACGCCGAGCAGCGACTTCGCCTCGTCGGAGATCGACGAGCTCTGCGCGACCTTCGTGTAGGCCCGACCGAGCACCGCGAAGGCGAGCTGGACCGGCTTCGGGTCGCGGGTGCTCGCGAAGCGCGGCACCGCGGACAGCCGGGAGACGTTCGGCGACGAGTACGGGTCGCCGTTCTGGAGCCACGGGTGGTAGCGCCAGTAGCTGGCGTAGAAGTCCTCCATCGGCACCGAGGTGCCGCGGGTGATCGACTCGTAGTGGCGCACCATGTCGAACGGGATGACCACGTTGCGGCGGCCCGCGATGATCTGGTCGAGGCCGAGCACGACGTCGCTACCGGTGAGGATGAAGCGCTCGTCGAGGCCGTTCACCGCCTCGAAGTGCTCGCGGCTGATCGCGACGCACGCGCCCGTGACCGCGAGCGAGTCGCGGTACCACCGGGTCGAGCCGAGCAGCGTCTCGCTCCCGGGACGCATGCCCGTGAACAGGTTGTCGGCGAACCCGTTCGGGCCGACCATCACGCCGCCGTGCTGGATGAGCCCGTCGCCCTGGCGGTGCTGCATGCCCACCGTCGCGACGCCGTCGCGCTCGAGCATGCCGACCATGTCCCGGAGCCACGTCGGGTCGACGATCTCGGTGTCGTCGTTGAGCATCACCACGACGTCGCCGTCGGTCGAGCGCACGCCCACGTTGTTCACGCGGGAGTAGTTGAACGGCGTCTCGGTCCACCAGATGACCTTCGGCACGATGCCGTGCTCGCCGGCCGCGTACCAGGCCGCGCGCTCCTCGGTCTCGCCGCCGTTGTCGACGACGGTGACGTCGAACTCGGGGTAGTCGGTGCGGGCCAGGCTCGGCAGCAGGCGGTCGAGGTTGCCGCGGTTGTGCCGGGTCGGGATGACGATCGACACCTTCGGCCACGCCTGCGGCTCGAAGGAGACCCGGACGACGCCGTCCTGCGGTCGCGTCGAGACGGTGTGGCCCTGCGACTCGAGCACCTCGCGCACCATCGCCGCGTCGGCGGGCAGCGCGCGCCACGCCGTCTCGTCGACGCGCTCGGAGAGCAGCACGCGCGAGACGTTGCCGACGGTGCGCTCCTCGAGGTCGGCGGAGAGCAGGAACCGCCAGACACCGCGGTCGGACAGGTCCGCCTCCGGCACCTGGGCGACGGTCGCCCGGCTCGCCGCGAACGCGCGCCCGACGTAGTTCGCGCCGAGGAGCATCTCGGGCGACCACATCGGGCGGAACCGCGGCGAGGTCCGACGGCCGCGCTTGCCGATGTGGTCGGAGTCGAGCACGATGAGCCGGAGCGCCGGGTCGATGCGGTGCAGGCGGGCGATGTCCGTGAACGCGTTCGAGCGCAGCACGCTCCCACCGCGCAGGAACATGTAGAAGTCGGCGTCGGTCTGCTCGAGGATGCGCTCGAACGTCGTGCCGCGCGGCACGACGACCACCTGCACGTCCGCGTCACCGCGCTGACCCTGGACGCTCTCGCGGGTCTCCTGGTCGGCCTTGGGGTCCGTGGACTCGACGACCACGGCGAACCGCGTCTCCGACATCCGCTCGAGCGGTGCGTGCGGGATGCGACGCTGCTGCGCGAGGAAGTCGTGGTACGACTCGAACCCGGCGGAGCGCTGCGGGACCTTGGCGAACAGCTGCCGGGTGTCGGCCACCCAGGAGCGCGCGCCCTTGTAGGAGTGGTAGCTCGCGATCGCGATCCCGCGGCCTCGCGAGTTCATCGGGAGCGACTTCCGTGCGCTCTCGACGGCCCAGACCCTGAAGTTGTGCAGCAACGATCCTTCTCCCACTGGTGGCGGTTGACTCCGGCAGTCTAGGGGGTGCTCATCGGGCGCCGACCGACGCGACGGCGTCCAGGTAGGTCGCCCCGTACCGCTCGGTCGGCTCGAGCACGGCCCCCTCGGCCCACTCGTTCCAGGCGTTGAGGAACACCACGGGCGCGTCCGGGGTCACCCGCTCCGCGGACCGGACGGCCTCGGCCAGCCAGCGTCGGAAGGTGAAGGGGTTCGCTCCGTACCAGACGTCGGGAGCGAGCTGCCGCCGAGCCGTGTTGTCGAACCCGACCATCACGCCGGGGGCCACCGCGCCGTACCCCTCCGGGAGGCGCAGGCGCGAGATCGCCCCGTCCGCCGTGCCCCGGTAGCTGAGGATGCGGCCCGCGAAGTCCGGACGGACCCCGAGCTGCCCCTGCTCCTTCCAGTGCCACTCGTGGTTGTGCGGCGGGAAGCCCATCAGTCCGTCGAGCCCGGAGTCCTCGATGCCGTCGGCGTCGAGCCCGTCGAACACCGCGCCGACGTCCACGCCGAGCACGTGCAGCGGTCCGACGCCGGCCGCGTCCGCACGCCGACGCCACTCCGCGATGGTCGCGCGGTGGTCCGGCAGGTGTGCCGGGCGGTACACCGCGATCACGGCGGCGCCGCGGATGCGGAACCAGCGCGGGTCGCCCAGCAGCGGGAGCAGGTGGTCGATGAAGTCCTCGGCGGGGACCTGGTCGTAGTCCTGGGCGATCAGGACGCTGTCGCCCCGGCCGTCCCAGGTGCGGGTCCAGTCCTCGTTCGCCCACATCACGCAGAACCGCTGGTCGGTGTCGCTCGCGGCGAGGCGCTCGAGCGGCATGTCCATCAGGCGCTTGCCCGCGAACCAGTAGTGGTAGTACATGAACGCCCCGATGCCGGCGTCCCGCGCGAGGCGGGTCTGGGCGGCCCGGACCTCGTCGCGGTGCAGGTCGTAGAACCCGAGCGCGCCGGGCAGCATCGGCTGCGCGTGCCCGTGGTAGTCGGGGACGGCGCGCGTGACGTTCGTCCACTCGGTGAAGCCGGCGCCCCACCACGCGTCGTTCTCCGGGAAGGTGTGGAACTGCGGCAGGTAGAAGGGCACGAGCTCGGCGCGCACCGCCGGCTCGGGCCGTCGTGCGGGCAGGTCGTCGACGGCCGACACGGTCAGACCGCTCTCCACGGTGAGCACCCCGAGCAGCCGCTCGACGGCGTGCGCCGTGGTGCCGTCGATCTCGCCGCGCTCGTCCGGGAAGTCGTCGCGGTCCATCCGCAGGGCACGGAGGCCGCGGAGCACGAAGCCCTTCGTCCAGTACACCGAGCCGGCCGGGAACCGCAGGTCGATGACGAGGTCCTCGAGCTCGAGGCGTCGCAGCAGCGACCGGACGCCGTGCTCGTCGGCGCCCCAGTGCTCGGCACCGACGATGGACGCGCCCGAGGTCACCATGCCCGCGTCGGTGTGCCGGAGCGCCTCGATCACGCGCGCGACCTGGTCGCGGTCGCCGAGCACGGCGTCGAGCAGTTCGTCGCGCCAGTCGGCTCCGCTCCCCTGCAGCGACTCGTGGTCGGCGCGCCAGGCCGATCGCTTCGTGTGCACCTTGAGCACGGCGTCGTAGCCGTCGAGCAGCCCCGCGTTCACGACGGACACGAGCGGCAGGACGTCGCGACCGCGGTTCTCGATCGGCAGGACGACGACGCGGCGCACCAGGTCGAGCGCGCTCGTGTCGACCGCGACGTCCACGCCCTCGGTCACCGTGACCACGAGGTCGAACGGCTCGGGCACGGACCGCAGTCGCTCGACGAGCCCGGGCAGCAGTTCCGGGTAGTGCACGTGCAGCACGACCGCCACGCGCGGGGGCGCGTCGCGCTCCGCCGGGGTGCGATCGCGGTCGGCCGCGGCGACCAGGTCGCGCCAGTGCTCGGGGAACCCGACGAAGCGGCCGCCGGAGCGTCGCTGCACCCAGGTGCCGAAGTCGTAGGACGGCAGGGCCGCGGTCTCGGCGGCGGCGGCCTCGCGGAGCAGTGCCCGTCCGAGGCTGATGCGGTACCGCCCCAGGCGTCGCTTCGCCCCGGCCCACGTTCGGATCCTGATGATGTCGCCCCTTCCGATCGCGAGGAGCGAGGGTCGGACCGCTGCTCCAGGCGGTCTATCGTAGTATCTCCGCGGCGATCGTCAGGTCGCCGCCGGTCTGCGCGTCCGCGTGACCGAAGCCCCCGTGAGGAGACCGCAGCACATGCCAGACGCGAGCGCAGTGGCCAACGAACGTGCGGAGCGGCTCGCCACCGAGCCCTGGCAGCACGCCGGGGCGAACGGCAGCGGACTCGTCGGGTTCGCCAACACCGTCCGCGACATCTGGGTCCAGCGCGAACTGCTCGGCATGCTCACGAAGCGCGAGCTGAAGGCCCGGTACAAGGACTCGTCGCTCGGCTTCCTCTGGAGCCTCGCCCGGCCGCTCACGCAGCTGTTCATCTACTACGTGGTGCTCGGGACGTTCCTCGGCAACGCCAAGGCGATCGACAACTTCGCGATCTACATCTTCTCCGGCCTGACGATCTTCACCGTCTTCCAGGAGATCGTCGGCGCCGGCACCGCGTCCATCGTGGTGAACGCGGGGCTCGTCAAGAAGGTCTACCTGCCGCGCGAGATCTTCACGCTGTCCTCGGTCGGGTCGTCGCTGTTCAACTTCCTCATCCAGTTCGCCATCCTGCTCGTCGCGGCGCTCGCGCTGCAGACCGTGGCGTTCGGCTGGGACCTGCTCTACGGCGTGGGTGCCCTCGTCCTGACGATCGTGTACGCCGTCGCGCTCGCGCTCCTGCTCGGCGCCCTGAACGTGTACCTCCGCGACGTCCAGTACCTCGTCGAGGTCGTGCTCATGCTCGCCATGTGGGGCTCGCCGATCGTCTACTCGTGGACGCAGGTCGCCGACCGCGTGCCCGGCTGGCTCACCGAGATCTACCTCAACAACCCCGTCACCATCGCCGTGATCGGCTTCCAGCAGGCGATGTGGGGCGAGACGAGCCACGGCACCACGCCGGACCACCTCGCCACCCGCATGCTCGTCGCGCTCGTCGTCGGCCTCGTGCTGCTGTTCGTCTCGCAGCGGGTCTTCTCCCGCCTGCAGGGCAACTTCGCCCAGGAGCTCTGATCGATGTCCCCCGCCACCCCCATCGTCCGCGTCCAGGACGTCTCCAAGCGGTTCGTGCTGCACAAGGAGAAGAGCCTCAAGGAGCGCGTCCTCAGCGCCGGTCGGAACAGCGCGTTCCGTGAGGACTTCTGGGCCCTCCGCAACGTCGACCTCGAGATCGACTCCGGCTCGACGGTCGGGCTCATCGGGCCGAACGGCTCGGGCAAGTCGACGCTGCTGAAGACCATCGGCGGGATCATCCAGCCGACGAGCGGCTCCGTCGTGCGCCGGGGTCGGATGGCCGCGCTGCTCGAGCTCGGCGCGGGCTTCCACGCCGACCTGACCGGCCGCGAGAACGTCTACCTGAACGCGTCGATCCTCGGGCTCTCGCGCACCCAGACCGACCGCTACTTCGACGACATCGTCGACTTCTCGGGCATCGCGGAGTTCATCGACACGCAGGTGAAGTTCTACTCGAGCGGCATGTACGTCCGGCTCGCGTTCGCCGTCGCGGTGCACGTCGACCCCGACCTGCTCCTCGTGGACGAGGTCCTCGCCGTCGGCGACGAGGCGTTCCAGAAGAAGTGCCTCGACAAGATCGCGTCGTTCCAGGCCGAGGGCCGGACGATCGTGCTCGTCACGCACACGCTGAACCAGATCACCGACCTCTGCTCCCGCGCGCTCGTGCTCGCCCGGGGCAACGTCATGTTCGACGGCGACCCGACGGACGCCGTGAGCGTGCTGCGCTCCGGGTTCCAGACCACCATCGACGCGGACGCCGCCAACGCCGAGCGTCCGGCCCAGGCCGCGGCCCCCGCGTTCGACATCGCCCGGGTGCGTTCGATCGTGGTCGACGGCGAGCACGACCGGAGCACCGACCAGGTCGTCGTCGCACCGGACCGTCCGCTCACCATCGACGTCGAGCTCGACGCGAAGACGCAGCTCGACGACTGGGGCATCGGCGTGCACGTCGACAACCCGTTCGGGCAGGTCGTGGTCGGCACGCACACCGACATGCTCAAGGTGCCGACACCGTCGTTCCAGGGCTCCCGGACGGTGCGCTTCACGTTCTCCGACGTCCGTCTCGGCGGCGGCGAGTACCGCGTCACCAGCGCGCTGTTCGGCCGCGGCGGCCAGGAGATCCACCGCCTCACCGAGGGCGCGACCTTCACCGTCCGCCCGAACAGCAGCTCGTACGGTCCGATCGGCGCCGCAGCCGCGATCCAGTTCTGACGCCGGTGTCGCCCGCGGTCGAGGTCGTCGTCGTCAACTGGCGCCGCGCGGACCTGACGATCGAGTGCGTCGAGTCGCTCCTCCCCCAGCTCGCGGAGGTCGACGCCGTCGTCACGGTCGTCGACAACGCGTCCGGCGACGGCTCGGTCGAGCGGCTGCGGAGCGCCCTGCCCGGGGTGCGCGTCCTGGAGAGCCCCGTCAACGGCGGCTTCGGCGCGGGTGTCGACCTCGCCGCGGGTGCCTCGACCGCCGACGTGCTCGTGCTGCTCAACAACGACGCGGTCGCGCGGCCCGGCTTCCTCCGGGCCCTGACCGCCCCGGTCCTCGACGGCAGCGTCACCGGCGCCACGACGGCCAGGATCCTCCTGCGCGCCGAGCCCGGCGAACCGGTCCGCACCAACTCGACCGGCAACGTCGTCGACCGGTCCGGCAACGGCGGCGACCGGGACTGGCTCGTCCCGCACCCCGCCGACGCCGACCCGGAGGTGTTCGGCTTCTGCGGCGGCGCCTGTGCGATCGCGATGCCGGCGTTCCGCCAGGCCGGCGGGTTCGACGAGTCGCTCTTCATGTACTACGAGGACACCGACCTCAGCTGGCGACTGCGCCGTCTCGGGCACGGCGTCCGGTTCGTCGGCGACGCGGTCGCGGTGCACCGGCACGCGTCCTCGCTCGGGACCGGGTCGGCGGGGTTCGTCACCGCCAACACGCGGAACCGCGTGGTCGTGGCGGTCAAGAACGCCCCGTGGGGCGTCGTCGCCCGCGCCGTGGCGCGGACGGTCGTCCGCACCGCCCTCGACAGCGCGGCCCGCGACCCGCGCGCACGCGACCGTGGGCGCGCCGAGCGGCACGGACTCGCCCAGGCCGTGACGCGCCTCCCGGCCGCGCTCCGCGCCCGACGCACCATCGACCGGACCGCCACCGCGCCGCGTCCCCGACTCGACGGCTGACCCGGTCGGGAGGCGCGCCCCGCCTCCGCTGGTCGCGTCCGGCCCGTCGTCGTCCCGGACGCGACGCAGTCCGCGCGCAGCGCGGCGCGGTCAGCGCTTGGAGCTGAGCCGCAGCGCCTCGCGGCGCACGCGGTCCCGGACCCGTTCCGCGACCAGGCGCGGCCCGCCCTGCCGCAGCAGCCGTGCGAAGGTCCGCACTTCGTCCAGACGGGTGCGTGCCGGCAGCGGCGGCGGGTCCTCGACCATGTTCCAGATCGGCACCTGGCTGCGCTCGGGCGCGTCCATGAAGTCGAGCAGCGGGCCGAGCACGCGCTCCCAGGTCATCGCGGTCGCGAGGTCGCGGGACGCAGCCGCCCACGCCTCGCGGGCCGGTGCGTCGCGGGCAGCCCGGACGATCGCCGCGGCCAGGGCGTCCACGTCGCCGACCGGCACGGTGATCCCGTTGCCGTGCTGCTCGACGAGGTCGGCGAACACGTCGCCCTCGCTCGTGATGATCGGCAGGCCGGCCCACAGGTAGTCGAGGTTGCGGGTGCGGAAGCTGAAGCGGGTCTCGAGCCCCGCGGGGTGTGTGGTGACCCCCACGTCGGCCTCGGCGAGGTAGCCGGCGCGCTCGTCGTAGGGCACCCACTCCTCGTTGAACACCACGTGCGTCCCGAGGATCCCGAGCTCGCGGGCCAGGCTGACCGCCTGGTCCGGGACCGCGTGTCCGTCGAGCCAGGCGTTCGGGTGCACCTTCGCCATGAAGAACAGCCGCAGCTCGGGGACCTCGTGCCGTGCGACGTCGACCGCGCGGATGAGGGTCAGCGGGTCGAACCAGTCGTAGATGCCGCCGCCCCAGACGAGGACGAAGTCGTCGGTGCCGATCCCGTCGACGACACCGCGCAGGACACCCGTCGTCGGTTCGAAGGGCTGGTCGGTGACCCCGAACGGGGCGATGCGCACGAGGTCGTCGATGCTCCCGCTGCCGTCACCCGCCGCCGCGCCGGCGCGACCGTTCACCGGGCGCACCCGACCGAGCGCGGCCAGCTGGCCGATCCAGAGGTCCCGCTGTCGGTCGTTGGCGCAGAGCACCAGGTCGGCCCGGGAGAGCTGCGCGTTGAGCTCCTTCGTCAGCTCGCTCACGACGCGGGTCTCCTCGTCGCGGTCGAAGCCGTGCTGGCGCCCGAGGAACTCCAGGTGGAACGGGTCGTAGAGGTCCATCACCTGGATCTGCGGGCGCACCGCCAACCAGGGCATCGAGGCGTAGAAGCCGCCCTGGAAGACGACGACGTCGGACTCGTCGACCAGCGCCTCGGCGTTGTCGCCGCGGAACTCGACGACGCGGAAGCCCTCGCCCTCGCGCGAGACGGACCGTGAGGACGCGATGGTCACGTGGTGGTTGCGGGCGGTGAGCGCGCGGGCGATCTCCCACGCGCGGATCGCCGGGCCGGCGAGGCGCTCGGAGATCGGCTCGCCCACGATGAGGAGCACGCGCGCGCGAGCAGGGACACGGGTTGTGGTCACCTGAGCGAGCGTAGCGGCTGGCGGGGTCCGTTATGCTTGACGCTGCCCTGCCAGCCGAGAGGAACCGTACAGCTCCATGACCGTTCCGCTGCTGATCGACGGGACGGCGGTGCCGGAACGTCTCGGGGGCGTGGGGCGCTACCTCGAGGGGCTCGTCGCCGGCCTGCACGAACTCGGTGCGCCGTTCGCGCTCGTCGTGCGCCGCGGACACGTCGAGCACTTCCGGGCGATCGCCCCGTCGGCGCGCATCACCGTGGCCCCGGACTGGATCCGTTCGCGACCGCTGCGCTTCGTCTGGGAGCAGTTCGGACTCCCCCTGCTCCGCCTGCGCGCCGGCGCCCGGGTGCTGCACTCCCCCCACTACACGTTCCCGCTCCTGGCGCACCGCACGGTCGTCACGCTGCACGACGCGACCTTCTTCACCGACCCGGGCGCGCACGTGCCGCTCAAGCGCTGGTTCTTCCGCGCCTGGACCCGCGCCGCACTCGCTCGTCGCCGCGTCTGCCTCGTGCCGAGCGCCGCGACCGCCGACGCCCTCCGCGCCCACGTCCGACCGGTGCGGGCCGAGCTCGCGGTGGCACACCACGGCGTCGACCGCCGGGTCTTCCACGAGCCGAGCGACGCCGACGTCGCGGCCTCGGCAGCGGAGGTCGGCGTCGACCCCGGGCGCGGGTGGATCGCGTTCCTGGGCACGATCGAACCGCGCAAGAACGTCGGCCCGCTCGTCGAGGCCCACCGCCGGCTCCGTCGCGACCACCCGGACACGCCCGACCTCGTCGTCGCGGGACAGCGCGGGTGGGACCCGGTCGCGGCCGCCGCCCTCGACGCCGTGGGGCCGCAGGACGGCGTGCACGAGGTCGGCTACCTGCCCGTCGAGACCCTGCCCGGTCTGCTCGGCGGCGCCACGGTCGTGGCCTACCCGAGCTCCGCCGAGGGCTTCGGGCTGCCCGTGCTCGAGGCGATGGCGACGGGCGCGTGCGTGCTGACCACCGACCGCACCGCACTGCCCGAGGTCGGCGGCGACGCCGTCGCGTACACCGAACCCGACGCGGCAGCGATCGCCGAGGCGCTCCGCTCGCTCCTCGCCGACCCCGACCGCCGCGACGCACTCGGCACGGCAGCGGTCACCCGCGCCGCCGGGTTCACCTGGGCCGCGACCGCGCGCGCCCACCTCGACGCCTTCCGGAGCGCGCGATGAGCCGCGTCGCAGTCGTCACCGTCGCGTACGACTCGACCGACGCCCTCGACGGCTTCCTCGCGAGCGTGCGTGCGTCCGACGGGTACGCCGACGTCGACGTGGTCGTCGTCGACAACGCCTCGTCGGAGCAGGCCGCCGAGCGGGCCGTCGCCGAGCGCCACGGTGCCCGGTTCGTCGACCTGCCCGACAACCGCGGCTACGGCGGCGGTGTCGCGGCGGGCGTGGCGACGCTCGGCGCCGACGTCGAGTACGTGCTCGTGTCCAACCCGGACGTCGAGGTCACCCCCGGTGCGATCGGCACCCTCGTCGAGGCCGCGACCCGGACCCCGGGCGGCGCCGTCTTCGGCCCGCGCATCATCGACGCCGACGGCGAGGTGTACCCGTCGGCGCGGAACCTGCCGTCGATCCGGACCGGGATCGGGCACGCCGCGTTCGGACGGATGTGGCCGGGCAACCCGTGGTCGGTGCGGTACAAGGCCGAACGGGACACCGACCGCGAGCGCGACGCCGGGTGGCTCTCCGGGGCGTGCCTGCTCGTCCGGCGGGACCGCTTCGCGGCGCTCGGCGGGTTCGACGAGGGCTACTTCATGTACTTCGAGGACGTCGACCTCGGCGCCCGCGTCACCGAGGCCGGCTGGGCGAACCGGTACGTCCCGAGCGCCGTCGTCACGCACAGCGGCGCGCACTCGACGGCCCGCAACGTGAAGCGGATGGAGCGCGAGCACCACAGGAGCGCCTACCGCTTCCTGTCCCGTCGGTACGACGCGTGGTGGCTCGCGCCCCTGCGGCTCGTGCTCCGCGTCGGGCTCACCGCACGCGCGCGCTGGGTCACCCGCGGGCAGCGCTGACCCCGTCCCGACGCCTCCGGCACGTGCAGGACGCCCCGGCCTCGTCGAGGCCGGGGCGTCCTGTGTCAGGTGTCCTGTCGGACGGTCGCGGTCAGCGGCCGAGGAGTCGACGCAGGTACACGCCGTACCCGCTCTTGACCAGCGGCGCGGCGATCTGCGCGAGCGCGTCGTCGTCGATCCAGCCGTTGCGCCAGGCGATCTCCTCGATGCAGCCGATCTTGCTGCCCTGGCGGTCCTCGATGACCTTGACGTACTCGGACGCCTGCATCATCGACTCGAACGTGCCGGTGTCCAGCCACGCCGTGCCACGGTCCAGGACCTGCACGCTCAGGGAGCCGTCCTCGAGGTAGCGCTCGTTGACCGTGGAGATCTCGAGCTCACCGCGCGCGCTCGGCTCGATCGTCTTCGCGATCTCGACGACGCGGTTGTCGTAGAAGTACAGACCGGGCACCGCGTAGTCGGACTTCGGCTGCTCCGGCTTCTCCTCGATGGACAGCGCGCGGAACTCGTCGTCGAACTCGACCACGCCGTACGCGGTCGGGTCGGCGACCTGGTACGCGAAGATCGTGGCACCGGCCACCTCGGTGTTCTTCCGCAGGTTCGTGCCGAGACCCGTGCCGTGGAAGATGTTGTCGCCGAGGACGAGCGCGACGCTGTCGTCGCCGATGAACTCCTCGCCGATGACGAACGCCTGCGCGAGACCGTCGGGCGAGGGCTGGACGGCGAACTCGATCGTCATGCCGAGGTGCGAGCCGTCGCCGAGCAGGGCGCGGAACTGCTCGTTGTACTCCGGCGTCGTGATGACCAGGACCTCGCGGATGCCCGCCATCATGAGCGTCGACAGGGGGTAGTAGATCATCGGCTTGTCGTAGATCGGCATCAGCTGCTTGCTGATGCCCTTCGTGATCGGCCAGAGACGCGTGCCGGAACCCCCGGCGAGGATGATGCCCTTCACGGGGACCCCTTTACTGCTTCGTCCGGAGGGACTCGGTGTACGCGACGCACTCCTCGTACGTCGGAAGCAGGCCCTGCTCGGCGGCCTGCTCGAGCGTCGGTGCGCTCGTGTCCTTCTCGGACAGGACGGGCTCGCCGATGCCGCTCGGGAGCTCGAGACCGACGGTCGGGTCGAGGATGCTGATCCCCTTCTCGCGCTGCGGGTCGTAGTGGGCGCTGACGAGGTAGTTGACCGTGGACTGGTCCTCGAGGGCGACGATCGCGTGACCGAGGCCCTCGGACAGGTACACCGCCCGGCGGTCGACGTCGTCGATGCGCACGGAGTCCCACTGGCCGAACGTCGGCGAGCCGACCCGGATGTCGACGATGTAGTCGATGAACGCCCCGCGGACGGCCGTGACGTACTTCGCCTGGCTCGGCGCGACGAGCGCGTAGTGGATCCCGCGCGCGACCCCGCGCGCCGAGATCGACATGTTCACCTGGCGGAGGTCGAGCGGGTGTCCCACGGTGTCCTCCAGCACGTCGGCACGGTACGCCTCGAGGAAGGCCCCCCGTGCGTCGCCGTGCTGGACGGGGGTGAACTCCCACGCGCCTTGGATCTTCAGTTCGCGGATCTGCACCCGGACACCCTAGCAACCGGCCGTCGGTGCGGACACGCTCCCGCTAGACTGCCCGCCGACCGTCGAACCGATCACTGTTAGGAACAAGCGCGTGAAGATCCTCGTCACCGGAGGGGCCGGCTTCATCGGCTCGAACTTCGTCCGCAGAACCCTCGAGGACGCCTACGCCGGCCTCGAAGGGGCCGAGGTCGTCGTCTACGACGCCCTGACCTACTCGGGCAACCTCGAGAACCTGGCACCGGTGGCCGACTCGCCGCGCTACTCCTTCGTGCAGGGCGACATCCGCGACGCCGCGAAGCTCGACGAGGTCGTCCCGACCGTCGACGCGATCGTGCACTTCGCCGCCGAGTCGCACGTCGACCGCTCGGTCCGCGACTCCGGCATCTTCGTCGAGACGAACGTCGTCGGCACCCAGCGTCTGCTCGACGCGGCGCTGCGCCACGGCACGGAGCGCTTCGTGCACGTCTCCACCGACGAGGTCTACGGCTCGATCAGCGAGGGCTCGTGGGACGAGGAGCGCCCGCTCGAGCCGAACTCGCCGTACTCGGCATCGAAGGCCGGCAGCGACCTGCTCGCGCGGAGCTACCACCGCACCCACGGGCTGAACCTCTCGATCACGCGCTGCTCGAACAACTACGGGCCGTACCACTTCCCCGAGAAGGTCATCCCGCTCTTCGTGACGAACCTGATCGACGACCGCCACGTGCCGCTCTACGGCGAGGGCGACAACATCCGCGACTGGCTGCACGTCGACGACCACACGCGTGGCATCGCGATGGTGCTCACCCGCGGTCGCGCCGGCGAGATCTACAACATCGGCGGCGGCACCGAGCTGACGAACAAGGAGCTCACCCAGCTGCTCCTCGACGCCACCGGCAAGGACTGGTCGTACGTCGACCGCGTCCAGGACCGCCTCGGTCACGACCTCCGCTACTCGGTCGACATCTCGAAGATCCAGGCCGAGCTCGGCTACGAGCCGCAGGTGCCCTTCGAGCAGGGCCTCGCGGACGTCGTGCAGTGGTACCGCGACAACCGTTCGTGGTGGGAGCCGCTGAAGGAGCGGGCCGCGCTCGCGTGAGCCGGACCGACACCATGACCCGGTACCTCATCACCGGCGCGAGCGGCATGCTCGGCCAGGACCTGCAGCACGCCCTCGCGGGTGAGTCGGTGACGGCCCTCGGCCGGGCCGACCTGGACGTCACCGACGCGGACGCGGTCGACGCGGCCGTCGCCGGGCACGACGTCGTCATCAACTCGGCCGCGTACACCAAGGTGGACGACGCCGAGACGCACGAGGACGACGCGCACGCGGTGAACGCCACCGGGCCCGAGCTGCTCGCCCGTGCGGCGGTGCGACACGGTGCGCGACTGATCACCGTGTCGACCGACTACGTCTTCGACGGCCACGGCACCGCGCCCTACGCCGAGGACGCGCCGACCGACCCGATCAACGCCTACGGCCGTACCAAGGCCGACGGCGAGCGCCTGGTGCGCGAGATCGCACCGGACTCGTCGTACGTCGTGCGGACCGCGTGGATCTACGGCGCGCACGGGCCGAACTTCGCCGCGACGATGCTCCGGCTCGCCGCCTCGCACGAGACCGTCAGCGTCGTGACCGACCAGGTCGGGCAGCCGACGTGGACCGGCGACCTCGCGGCCCGGATCGTCGAGCTCGCCCGCTCGGACGCTCCCGCCGGGATCTACCACGGCACGAACGCGGGCCAGGCGTCCTGGTTCGACTTCACCCGGGCGATCTTCGCCGAGAACGGTCTGGACCCGGAGCGCGTGCTGCCGACCGACAGCGGCGCCTTCGTGCGTCCCGCCGCCCGGCCCGCGTACAGCGTCCTCGGGCACGAGGGCTGGGCGCGTGCGGGCATGGCACCGATGCGCGACTGGCGCGAGGCACTGACCGCGGCCGTCCAGGCCGGCGCGCTCAGCCGCTGACCGACCCGTACCCGGCCCGTCGCCGCGCGACGGGCCGGGTGCACCCCGCGACCCGGCCCCGAGCCTCCAGACCGCCCCTGGTAGTGTCGGGGCCCGACGGGCCGCGCCGCCGGTCGGTCCGCCCCGGAAGGAACCACCCGAATGACGACCCTCCGCATGATCGTGGACCAGGTGATCGCCCCGGTCCCCGGCGGGATCGGCCGCTACGCGGAGGAACTCACCCGGCAGCTCATCGCCACCGCACCGTCCGGCTGCGAGGTCGAGGGCATCGTGTCCGCGTGCTCGCCGGCCGACCTCGAGCGCATCACGACGCTGCTCCCCGGGCTGACCGAGCTGCAGCGGCTCGCGCTCCCCCGCCGCGAGCTCTCGCTGGCGTGGCAGGCCGGGATCGTCGGCTCCGCCGCGCAGGGCCTGGTGCACGCGCCGAGCGTGCTCGCTCCCCTCGTCCGGCACGACCGCGTGGCCGAGCCCGGCCGACAGGTCGTCGTCACGGTGCACGACACGGTGCCGTGGACGCACCCCGAGACGCTCACGCCCCGCGGCGTGCACTTCCACAAGGCGATGGTGCACCGTGCGTGGAAGCACGCCGACGCCGTCGTCGTGCCGACCCACGCGGTCGCCGCAGCCCTCAACGAGATCCGGCGCTTCGACGACCGCCTCCGGGTGATCGGCGGCGCCCCGAGCCCGCGACTGCAGGTGCCCGTCGACGCCGACGTGCGCGCCGAGCGCCTCGGGCTCCCGGAGCGCTACGTGCTCGCGGTCGGGACGCTCGAACCGCGCAAGGGCCTCCGGCACCTGATCACCGCCATGGCCCACCCGGACGCACCCTCGGACGTGCCGCTCGTCATCGCCGGGCCGGACGGCTGGGGCGACGTCGACGTGTACGGGCTCGCCGAGGCGGCGGGGCTCCCCCGCGAGCGCCTGCTCGTGCTCGGCCGGCTGTCGGACGCCGACCTCGCCGTCGCCTACGACCGGGCAACGGTGTTCGTGTTCCCGAGCCTCGCCGAGGGGTTCGGCCTGCCGGTCATCGAGGCGATGCACTTCGGCACCCCGGTCGTGCACTCGGACGACCCCGCGGTGCGCGAGGTCGCCGCGGACGCGGGCGTCACCGTCGAGCGGGACCCGCTGGACTCCTACCCGGAGCGGCTCGCCCAGGCGGTCTACCAGGTCGTCAGCGACCGGGTGCTCGCGGACCGGATGGCGATCGCCGGGCCGGACCGGGCGCGCATGTACGACTGGCGGGACAGCGCCGTCGCGACCTGGCAGCTGCACGCGGACCTGTAGGCGCGCCGACCGCTCGGTGCGCGGACGCGCCGGCGCGGTCGCTCCTGCGGACGCTCCGTCCGGTGGTCGCCCCTGCGGCGGACGGTCTGTCTGGTGGTCACCGGGTCCCGGCCGGGAGGCGCGGGGCGGCCCCGCCGTGCGGCCTGCGCCCGGTGGGCGGTCACCCGGTGCCCGATCGCGACGGTGGCGAGCGGTGCCCGGTGCGGGACCGGCCCGCCGTCAGAGCGCGTCGCGCAGGCGGGCGGCCTTCTCCTCGACGAGCTGCTCGAGTTCCGCAGCGTGTTCGGCGAGGCGCTCCGCGACGGCGGGGTCCGACGACCCGATGATGCGCGCCGCCAGCAGACCGGCGTTCGCAGCCCCGTTGATCGCGACCGTGGCGACCGGGATCCCGGCCGGCATCTGCACGATCGACAGCAGCGAGTCGAGGCCGTCGAGGCGTGCCAGCTGCACCGGCACGCCGATCACGGGCAGGGTCGTCATCGAGGCCACCATGCCGGGCAGGTGTGCGGCACCCCCGGCCCCGGCGATCACGACGCGGATCCCCCGGCCGGCGGCGGCCCGGGCGAACCGGACCATCTTGTCGGGGGTCCGGTGTGCCGAGACGACGTCCGCCTCGAACGGGATGCCGAGCTGGTCGAGGGTGTCCGCGGCGGCCCGCATGGTGGGCCAGTCCGAGTCGGAACCCATGATGATGGAGACGAGGGGGGCGGCTGCGCTTCCGGTCACGGCACGAGCCTAGCCGAGCGCCCCGGCCGGCTCAGTCGTCGAAGTGCGCGGCGGCCGAGCGCGCCCGGTAGACGACGTCCTCGAGGTCGTCACCGAGCACCGTCACGTGACCGATCTTGCGGCCGGGCCGCGGCTCCTTGCCGTAGAAGTGGTACTTCGCCTCCGGGAAGGCGGCCAGCGCTGCCGGGTAGCGCGCCGCGAGGTCGCCGTCGCCGGGCCCCCCGAGCACGTTGATCATCACGGCGGCCGGAGCATGGGCTCCCGTCGCGCCGAGCGGCAGGTCGAGCACGGCCCGCAGGTGCTGCTCGAACTGGCTCGTCGTCGCGCCGTCGATCGTCCAGTGCCCGGTGTTGTGCGGACGCATCGCCAGCTCGTTGACCAGCAGACGGTCGTCCGCGGTCTGGAACAGTTCCACGGCGAGGACGCCGGTGACGCCGAGCTCGGTCGCGATCCGCACCGCGGTCTCCTCGGCGACGTCCGCGAGTCGCCCGGCGCTGTCCGGGGCCGGGGCGAGCACCTCGGCACAGACGCCGTCACGCTGCACGGTCTCGACGAGCGGCCAGGCGACGACCTCGCCGGACGGGCGACGGGCGACGGACTGCGCGAGTTCCCGGGTGAAGGGCACGAGCTCCTCGACGAGCAGGGCCTGGTCACCGGCGGCCTCCGCGACCGCGACGAACCAGTCGGCGACGTCGGCGGGGTCCGAGACGACCCGGACGCCCTTGCCGTCGTAGCCCCCGCGCGGGGTCTTCACCACGGCACGACCCCCGTGGTCGGCCAGGAACCGGCCGAGCTCCTCGGCGTCGTGCACCGCTGCCCAGTCCGGCACGGCGATCCCGAGGTCGCTGAGGCGACGGCGCATCACGATCTTGTCCTGTGCGACCGCGAGCGGTGCCGGTCCGGGCCGGACCGCGACGCCCGCTTCCTCGAGCCGACGCAGCACGTCCTGCGGCACGTGCTCGTGGTCGAAGGTCACGACGTCGACGTCCCGCGCGAAGGCGAGCACGGTCTCGGCGTCGTGGTAGTCGCCCTCGGCGGTCGCCGCGATGGCCGCCGACATGCCCGGCCCCTCGGCGAGCACCCGGATGTCGATGCCCAGCTCCACGGCGGCCGGCACCATCATCCGTGCCAGCTGACCTCCACCGATGACCCCGACCCGCAACGCCATGCTGTGTGTTCCTTCCGTCGTCCCACCGTCCGGTGACAGCGGATTGTCTATACTGGGCAGCTGTTGTCCACGCCCGGTCGGGCGCGGACCGACCGGCAGACCCGGACAGGCCGTACCCTGCACGGTCTGCGACAACTCTACGGATCTTGGAGAGACCTTGCGGCGACTCATTGCCCAGCTCGCACGCTTCGGCATCGTCGGCGCTGTCGGCTTCGTCGTCGACTTCGGCATCTTCAACCTGCTGCGTGCCACGGTGCTCAACCCGGACGAGGTGCACTCGGGACCCTTCTGGGCGAAGGTGATCTCGACCGTCGTCGCGATCTTCGTGAACTGGATGGGCAACCGCTACTGGACGTTCCGCGACCAGCGACGGTCGGTCGCGACCCGCGAGGGCGTGGAGTTCGTCGTGGTGTCGCTCGGCGGCATGGCCATCTCCCTCGGCTGCCTCGCGATCTCGCACTACGCCCTCGGGTTCACGTCGGCCCTCGCCGACAACATCTCCGGCAACGTGATCGGCCTCGGTCTCGGCACCGCCTTCCGCTTCTGGCTCTACAAGGTGTGGGTGTACCACCCCGAGCGCGACGTCCAGACCCGCGACGAGGTGGCCGCACCGCGCGACGAGGTCGTGTCCGGCAGCTGAGCCGACGACCCCGCCAGGTCACGATCGTGTTCCGTCCGTCGACCCTCCGGCACCGCGCGTGGTGCGTCCGCGCCGACGCTGCGAGGATCGGGGCATGAGCCGATCCCGCCGTGTCCCGGTCCGCACCGTCCCGATCGTCGCCGCCCTCGGGCTCGGACTCGCACTGAGCCTCGGGCTCGCGGCCTGCACCGAGGGCGGGGACCCGGCCCCGAGCCGGAGCGCCGGTCAGTCGCCGGACGGCGCGGCCACCGACGCCACCGGGCCCGACGCGACCGCGACGAGCGGCACCGGGAACGGCAGCGGCGTCGAGCACCCGGACGAGGTCGACTTCTCGAAGGTCGCGGCGCAGGGCGTCGCGGCCGCCGGCGGTGGGACGGTCGTCTCGATCGCCGGATCGGGTGACTCCTGGACGGTCGTCGTCGTCGGGCCGGACGGCTCGCAGACGCAGTCGGTCGTCTCGGCGGTCCTCGACCGCGTGACGTCCGGTCCGTTCCCGAAGCAGGTCGACGCCGCGGCGCAGGCCTCGACCGTCGCCCTCGCGGCAGCGGTGCAGACCGGTGCCGGGCCCGCGGCGGCAGCTGCCGAGGCCGCCGTGCCGGGCAGCGAGCTGCGCTCCCTGGTGCTCGGCGGGTCGACGGCCGCACCGGTGTGGACCGCGACCGTGGCCGACGGCTCGGCCACCAGCACGGTCAGCGTCGACGGGACGACCGGCACCGCGACCGTCGGCTGAGCGGCGCCACGGCGGGCACCGGCGCCGGGCCCGGGGCGGATCCGGGCGCACGGACGGGACCGAGCACCACGGCGCCCGGGCGTCCGACCGCGCTCAGCGCCCCATGCCGCGGTAGGTGAAGCCCGCCGCCGTCCAGGCGTCCCGGTCCAGGCAGTTCCGCCCGTCCAGGACGATGCGCCCGGCAGCGAGCCCGGCGACGGCCTGCGGGTCGAGCGACCGGTACGCCGCCCACTCGGTCAGCACCAGCACGGCGTCCGCGCCGGCCAGTGCGTCCTCGGCGCGCTCGACGTACCCGAGCTCCGGGCGCAGGCGGCGCGCGGTCCCGATCGCCGCCGGGTCGTGGGCGGCGACGGTGGCGCCGAGCTCGACGAGCCGCGCGGCGATGTCGAGCGCGGGCGAGTCCCGGACGTCGTCGGAGTTCGGCTTGAACGCGAGCCCGAGCACCGCGATCCGACGGCCCGCGACCGAGCCGCCGAGCAGCTCCTCAGCGAGGGTCACGACGTGCGCGCGACGCCGCAGGTTGATCGCGTCGACCTCGCCCAGGAAGGCGAGCGACTGCCCCACGCCGAGCTCGTCGGCGCGAGCCTGGAACGCGCGGATGTCCTTCGGCAGGCAGCCCCCGCCGAACCCGAGACCGGCGTTCAGGAACTTCCGGCCGATCCGGTCGTCGTGGCCGATCGCGTCGGCGAGCGCCGTCACGTCGGCCCCGGCGACCTCGGCGATCTCGGCCATCGCGTTGATGAACGAGATCTTCGTCGCGAGGAAGGCGTTGGCGCTGATCTTCACGAGCTCGCTGGTCGGCAGGTCGACCACGAGCCGCGGGATGCCGGCGGCGAGCGCCCGGGCGTACACCTCGTCGAGCACCGCGACCGCGCGCTGCCCGGCCTCGCCGGCGGGCACGCCGTACACGAAGCGGTCCGGCGTGATCGTGTCCTGGACCGCGAAGCCCTCGCGGAGGAACTCCGGGTTCCAGACGAGCGTCGCCTCGGGCTGCACCGCACGGACGCGCTCGGCGAGCCGCGCGGCGGTCCCGACGGGCACCGTGGACTTGCCGACGACCAGGTCGCCCGGCGCGAGGTGCGGCAGGAGCCCGGTCACGGCGGCGTCGACGTAGGTGAGGTCCGCGGCACCGCTCGGCCCCTGCGGGGTCCCCACCGCCAGGAAGTGCACCCGGGCGCCCGCGACGCGGGACGGGTCGGTCGTGAACTCGATCCGGCCGGAGGCCAGGGCCTCGGCGAGGGTCTCGGGCAGTCCGGGCTCGAAGAACGGGGCGTCACCCGCTGCGAGCCGTCCGATCTTGTCCGGGTCGACGTCGAGCGCGACGACCTCGTGTCCGAGCTTGGCCATGGAGGCGGCGTGCACGGCACCGAGGTACCCGCAGCCGATGACGGAGATGCGCACGGGACGACGGTACCGGACCGCGGGGTCGCGAACCTGGCGGAACGCGCCGAAGTCGAGGCTCGCTCGCCTCAGTACCCGCCGACGATCTCGTCCCAGTCGGGCTCCCGGTGCCGCCGCCGGGCCTCGTACCCCTCGACCAGGTCGTGCAGCACGGCGACCACGAGGTCGGCGTGCGGGACGTCGCCGAGCACCACGGGCGGTTCGTCGCCGGGGAAGACGAGGACGTCCCCGGACCGCCACACCCCCTGCATGCCTCGACGCCGGACGGTCACGTCGTAGCCCCGCGAGTGCAGGAGCTCCCGGCGCGTGCGGGTCCCGAGGCCGTGCACGACGACGAGCCGCCGCGTGGTGACGACGTACCGCTCCGACATCCAGCGGAACAGCGGCACGAGGCCGCCGAGCACGACCAGCAGCAGCGTCACCGCCGCGACCACGACGTTCACCCACGCCAGCTGCGCGCGGAACACCCCGAAGCCGAACCCACCGGCCGCGGCGACGAGCACGACGAACACCGCCGGACGGACGAGCCGCCGCGCGTGCGGCCGGAGCCGGGCGACGACGCGTTCGGGCGGCGGCTCGGCGGTCATGCCGTCATGCATACCGCAGGTGGGTGAGGTCCCCCACCGCGACGCCCCTCTCCGCGCCGTCCCGATCCCGGATCGTGATGCGGCCGTCGTCGTCGACGCCCGTGGCGTCCGCCTCGGTGACGCTGCCGTCGGGCAGCTCCAGACGGACGCGGCGGCCGATCGTGCCGCACGCACCACGGACCCGCGACCGCACCCCGTCGGCGGCCGCACCACCCGCGACCAGGGCGGCCACCGCCTCCAGGACGGCCGTGTGGAAGCCGGACGCGACCGCGTCGGCCAGGTCGGCCGCCCCGCCGGTCGCGCCCGCGACCGTCAGCGATGTCGCGGTCGGCGTCGGCAGCGCGTCCGCGGGGATCGTCAGGTTGACGCCCGCGCCGACGACGACGCTGCCGTCCGCGGCGACCTGGCAGAGGATCCCGCAGACCTTGCGGCCGTCGACGAGCACGTCGTTCGGCCACTTCACGAGCACGCGCGGCTCCGGCGTCCGGCCCGCCGTCTCCTGGTCACCGGTCGGCCGGGAGGCGCGGCGCACGTCGTCCGCGTCCGGCAGGACCGCGGTCACCGCGTCGCGCATCGCGAGCCCGGCGACGAGCGGCAACCAGCCGCGGTCGCGGTCGTCGAGGTCGGCGCGCACGAGCAGGCTGAGCGCGAGGGTCTGGCCGGCCGGAGCGAACCACGTGCGGTCCAGGCGGCCACGGCCCGCGGTCTGGTCGAGGGTCACGACCACGCTGCCGTGCGGCCGGTCGACGGCGACCGCGAGCAGGTCGGCGTTGGTCGAGCCGGTGCGCGCCGGGGCGTCGAAGGTCCCGCCGGCGGCCGCGACCACGCTCCGGGCAAGCGGGAGGGTCGGCTGCTCGGGTGTGGACATGCACGCAAATCTACGGGCAGGAACCGTGGGGGTCCTCCAACCGGCGCCGTCGTGGCCGCCGGTAGGGTGAGCGGGTGACCACAGGAGACACCCCCGACCTCTCGACCACGGCCGGTCGCCTCGCGGACCTGCGCGACCGCTACCACGAGGCCGTCACCGCCGCGGGCGAGGCCGCCATCGCGAAGCAGCACGCGAAGGGCAAGGGCACCGCCCGGGAGCGCATCGAGCAGCTCCTCGACGACAACTCGTTCGTCGAGTTCGACGAGTTCGTCCGCCACCGCACCACGTCGTTCGGCATGGACGCCAAGCGCCCGTACGGCGACGCGGTCGTCACCGGCGTCGGCACGATCCACGGCCGCAACGTCGCGGTCTACGCTCAGGACTTCACGGTGTTCGGCGGCTCCCTCGGCGAGGTCGCCGGCGAGAAGATCGTCAAGGTGATGCAGCACGCACTGAAGACCGGCGTGCCGATCATCGGCATCCTCGACTCCGGCGGCGCCCGTATCCAGGAGGGCGTCGTCGCGCTCGGCAAGTACGGCGAGATCTTCCGCCTGAACACCCAGGCGTCGGGCGTCATCCCGCAGATCTCGATCGTGATGGGCCCGGCCGCCGGTGGCGCCGTGTACTCCCCCGCGCTCACCGACTTCGTGATCATGGTCGACAAGACGAGCCACATGTTCGTCACCGGCCCGGACGTCATCAAGACCGTCACGGGCGAGGACGTGGGCTTCGAGGAGCTCGGCGGCGCGCAGACCCACAACGCGGTCTCGGGCGTCGCGCACTACCTGGCCGAGGACGAGACCGACGCGCTCGACTACGCGCGGTCGCTCATCGGGTTCCTGCCGGACAACAACCTGTCCGACGCCCCGGCGTACGACGTCGTCCCCGAGCTCGAGACCACCGACGCCGACCACGAGCTCGACACGGTCATCCCGGACTCGACGAACCAGCCGTACGACGTCACGGCGATCATCGAGCACCTCGTCGACGACGGCGACTTCCTCGAGGTCCAGCCGCTGTTCGCGCCGAACATCCTGATCGGCTTCGGCCGGGTCGAGGGCCGCACGGTCGGCATCATCGCGAACCAGCCGCAGGCGATGGCCGGCACGCTGAACATCGACGCCGGCGAGAAGGCCGCGCGCTTCGTCCGGTTCTGCGACGCGTTCGGCATCCCGATCCTGACGCTCGTCGACGTGCCGGGCTACCTGCCCGGCACCGACCAGGAGTGGACCGGTGTCATCCGCCGCGGCGCCAAGCTCCTGTACGCCTACGCCGAGGCCACCGTGCCGCTCGTCACGGTCATCACCCGCAAGGCCTACGGCGGCGCGTACATCGTGATGGGCTCGAAGCAGCTCGGCGCCGACATCAACCTGGCATGGCCGACCGCCGAGATCGCCGTCATGGGCGGCCAGGGCGCGGTGAACATCCTGTACCGGGCCGAGATCAAGCGGGCCGAGGAGGCCGGCGAGGACGTCGCCGCCGTGCGGGCCCGCCTGGCCAACGAGTACACGTACAACGTGGCCTCGCCGTACCTCGCGGCGGAGCGCGGCGAGCTGGACGGCATCATCCAGCCGCACGCGACGCGCGTCGCCGTCATCAAGGCGCTGCGGGCGCTCCGCGGCAAGCGTGCCTCGCTGCCGCCGAAGAAGCACGGGAACATCCCGCTGTGAGCCGGGTCGCACACACCGGGGACGTGCGCTGATGGGCCGCCACGCAGCGGTCGTCCCGCCGGTGCCCGAGGAGCCCGTGTCGGTCGCCGACGTGCGGGTCGTCGCCGGGGAGCCCTCGCCCGAGGAACTCGCCGCGGTCGTCGCGGTCCTGCAGCGTCAGGCCGACGAGGCCGCCGCGCTCGGTGCCGCCGAGGTCGCCGTCTCCCCGCGCTCCGGGTGGGAGGTCTCGGCCCGCGGGCTGCGCCGCCCGCTCGACCACGGCCCCGGCGCCTGGCAGCGCGCGACACGCTGACGCGATCCGACCCGTCGCGATCCGCGCCGCCGTCGTCGGTCCGGGCCCGCCGACGGTCCGCACCCGGTGCCGGACGTCACCCGACCCACACCCACGAGACCCCCGTCGTCGACCGGCGGGGGTCTCGTTGCGTCCACCGTCACGCGCGGCGATGTACCCCGCTCCGGGCGGCACAGCGACCCGTTCCCGTGCCGTTGCAGGATGCACTCAGGGGTCGGTCTGCCCTCGAACGGGGGGCACGGAGAACGCGGATCGCGCGGAACGCCGCAGATTGTCCCCCATAATGACGACTGACACGTGTCGACGGCCACGGCATAGTCGTACGTGTTCGGTGTCCTTCGTTGAAGAACATCGTTGGTCGGTGGCTGACTAGGGTACGACGTCACCGGCCAGCTACGGGCCAGGGCGGTATTCGGGTTGCCGCTCAGGCCCGGGTCGCGAACGGGCCGGTCCCCTCGGGGTCCGGCCCGTTCCCCCTTCCCCCCGGCGCTCAGACCGAGGCGTGACGCGGGATCTCGAGCCACACCACGACCGAGTCGTCCTCGTCGCCGTCCCCGTCGTCGTGCCCGGCACCGAGCGCCGCGGACTCGCTCGCCGCGGTGTCGAGCCGCAGCCCCACCACGGTCACGGCCGCGTCCGAGCCCTCGGGCACCGTGCGGACGATCACGTTGTCGGCCTCGCGGGCCTGCCGGAGCGCGTCGGCCAGTCGGGCGTGCACGCGGCGCAGGTCGTCGATCTCCAGGTCGTCGAGACCGCCGTCGTCGTGCAGCTGCACGGTCGCGCCACGCCGGCGGAGGCGCATCACCTCGTCGCGGACGTCGTCGGAGAGCAGGGACCGGCCGCGGATCTCGTCGCGGATCGCCTGCTCCAGGTGCAGGCACTCCGCGCGCTCGTCGTCGGAGAGGTCCCCGCCGGTCGCCATGATCCGCTCGAGCATCGGCAGCGCCATCCGCGTGGTCTGGCTCAGGCGGAACTGCCGTTCGAACACGTGCGCGTCCTGGGCGGCCTGCCAGTCGGCGGTCTCCTGCTCGGCGAGCACGAAGTCCCGGGTGACCCGGACCGCCCGCTCCATCGCGATGGCGAACCCGCTGGCGATCACGACCCAGGCGACGCTGCCCGCGACACCGAGCGACTGGAGCGCCGGGAGGCCCGCCCACCCGACCGAGAACAGCGTGAGGAACCCCACGCCGACCCAGGCGAACGCGCGCCGCCCACGGACGACGAGCACGACCATGAGCGTGCCGACCGCCGCGACCCACCAGGTGGTGTGCTCGTGGTCCCGCGCGAGGTCGATGACCGGTGCCTCGATCACGGGGATCACGAGCGCGGTGGCGAGCGCGAAGCACGCGGCCCACACCGGCAGCACCCGGCCGGGCAGGAACAGCGCGACCCCGGTGGCCGCGGCGTACAGGACCATGCAGGCCACCACCGGACCGGCGTCGGCGACGCGCGGCAGGGAGACCGTGGCGAGCACCAGGTGGTACACGGAGAACAGCGACGCGAGACCGATGGCGATGCCGGCCGGGACCGAGATCCTCACGGTCGACCTCCCGTCGCCGTCCACGCCAGGCGGATCCGGGTGCCCGCACCGGGGGCGCTCTGCACGGTGGCGGTGCCGCCGGCCATCACGACGCGTTCGACGATCGACCGCCGGACCCCGAGCCGGGCAGCCGGGACGGCAGACGGGTCGAAGCCCGCGCCGTCGTCGCCGACCTCGACGTGCACGGCCGATCCCCGCTGCTCGACGCGCACCCAGCGGTCGACCTCGGGACCACCGGCGTGCTGCACGCTGTTGACGGCTGCCTGGACCGCTGCCGAGGCGAGCGCGTCGGCCACGGTCGCGGGCATCCGCAGGCCACCGACGGGTGCTGCACGCACCGCGACGGGCGCGGCGAGCCCGGCGACCGCGTCGACGATGCGCGCGCGGAGCTCGGTCGACGAGACCGGCGGTGCGTCGCCCGGCACGTCGGCGGCCGCGGCGTCGAGGTGGTCGACGGCGTTCCGGGCCATCCGGGCGGCGAGCGCCTGCGCCTCGGGCGTCTCTGCCCGGGCGGCGGACAGCAGCGTCGTGAGGACGCTGTCGTGCACGATGGCGTCGACCTGGACGCGTTCGACCTCGGTCGCGTGCGCCCGGATGGCGAGCGAGTAGCGGCGCACCGCGGTGGCCTGCGCGACGTCGACCGCGGTGGCCGCACGGCGGAGCAGGACCGCGATGACGAGCACGCCACCGCTGAGGATGACCGTGTACAGGCCGTCCAGCACTGCGCCGGCGCCGGCCTCGCCACCGACCGGGGTGAGCCGGATCGCGACGTAGACGGCCGGGACCAGCGCGACGTAGACGGTCGCACGCCACGGTGCGAAGCCCATCGCCGCGGCGGTCGACGCGACGGTGCAGAACCACCACGGCCACGGCGGCTGGGAGGCAGGCAGCGCGGTGTGCACCGTGAGCGGCCACGTCACGAGGACGACCAGGAAGAGCAGCGCGCAGACGATCTGCGCGACCTGGGCGTACCGCTGTACGAACGCGGTCACCCCGACGAACAGGAACGACGCCGCCATCACGCCCGCCGCGACCGGACCCCACACGGGGTCGAGGTACTGCAGCTGGCGGACGACGTTCGGCACGTTCACGGCACCGAAGCCGATCGCGGCGCTGGCGATCACCACGGCGAACACCCGCTCGACCGACGCCTGCGTGACGGCGGGCCGCACGCTCCGCGACGGGTCGACGCCGAACGGGGCCGGCTCGGCGACGGCGGGGGCCCGGTCTGCCGGTCCCCCGCCCGTCGCGTCGCCGTCGGTCGGCACCGGTGCCGCCGTGGTGTCCATCCGGGTCAGCGACCGTCGGTGTCGGGGTCGATGCCCGAGTCGAGCCCGGGCAGGATGCCGTCCTCGACGGCCCGGCGGAGCAGGTCGACCTTGGTCGGCGCGGGACGCCCGACCTCGACGTACTTCACGCGGATGCGGTCGAGGTACTCGCGGGCGGTGGAGTACCCGATCCCGAGCTGCTGGGCCGCGAGCTTGAGCGGCAGCCCCGAGGCGTACAGGTGCAGGATCTCGCGCTCGCGCCGGCCGAGCTGGGCCTTCGCGAAGTCCCGGTCGGCGTCGATGGCGCTCGCCCACTCGAGGTTGTTGAGCACGTCGCCGCGGGCGACGGTCGCGACCGCAGCCATGACCGTCTTCGTCGCCGACGACTTCGGGATCACGCCGGCCGCCCCTGCGGCCAGTGCCTCCCGCACGCTCGCGACCCGGTCGGCGATGGAGTGCACCAGGACGGCCGATCCGGTGCCCTGCACACCCTTCACGTTCGCCGTCACGGTCGAGCCGTCACCGAGGGAGAGGTCGAGCACGACGACGTCGACCTCGCGGTCTCCCAACTGCTGGATGTACTCCGGGACGCTCGCGGCGGTGAGCACCACCTCGAAGCCCTCGTTCTGGCACGCTGCCTGGATGCCGAGCCGCACGGACTCGTGGTCGTCGACGATCGCGACGCGCACGGGCCCTGTCGCCACGCTCGTCGCTCCGGTGCTGGTGTTCGTTCCTGTTGCCACGGTGGCCTCTCGTTCCGATGCGCTCCCGATCCCTGATACCGGGAGCGATCACAGGGAGAGGATACCGGCGACGGGTGTCGTCGGCGTTTCCGCACCACCCCGTGACGCAACTGCCGCCCGTGAGCCCGCTCCGGCGCTGCGGACGCGACCGCCCACCCGCCGTCAGGCGACCGGCACCAGGCGCGCCACGGCCTCCAGGTGGTGGGTGTGCGGGAAGAGGTCGAACGCACGCAGCGCCTCCAGGCGGTACCCGAGGTCCGCGAAGGTCGCGACGTCGCGCGCGAGCGCCACCGGGTCGCAGGCGACGTAGACGACCTGCGCCGGCTGGAGCGCCGCGATCTGGACGACCGTCTCGCGTCCGGCACCCGAGCGCGGCGGGTCGAGCACGACCGTGCCGGCGCGGAACCGCTCCTGCTCCGGCCGCGACGCGGCAGCGGCGGTCCGGGTGAGCCACCGCTCGACGCGGCCGGTCTCGGCGCGGGCGCCGATCCACTCGGCCAGGTTCTCCTGCGCGTGCTCGGTGGCGCGCGGTGCGCTCTCGACGCTCGTGATGCGCGCCTTCGGTCCGACGAGGTCGCCGAGGGCGGCGGCGAGCAGGCCGACCCCACCGTACAGGTCGAGGTGCTGCCCCTCGGGGTCGAGGCGGTCGCGGTCGACGAGGTCCTGCACGGCCGCGGTCAGCACGGCCGGAGCCTGCCGGTGCACCTGCCAGAACCCGGTGTCGTCGACCGCGAACGACCGCTCGCCGACGCGCTCGCGCACCACCGACGGGGCCTGGTCGTCGATCACCAGGCGGGCGCCCTCGGCACCGCTCGGGGCGATGACGTCGACGACTTCCGCGCCGGGCATCGCGCCGCGGGCGAGCGGCGCGGCGTCCTGCACGACCTGCGCGGCGAGCGGCAGCGACGTGACGGGGACGACGGAGTGGGAGCGTGCGGCGAAGGGGCCGGCGGTGCCGTCCTCGGCGACGTGCAGGCGCACGCGGGTCCGCCACCCGAGCCCACCCGCCGCGTCGTCGCCGGGCGCGGCCTCGACCACCACGTCGTGGCCGAGCACCTCGGTCAGGTCGGTACGGGCGAACCGGGCGAAGGCGTCCACGAGGACGTCGTGCTTGAGGGTGCGCTGGTGCGGCAGCGCGATGTGCCCGAACTCGGCACCCCCGGCGCGCTCGGCGGGGTCGCGGTCGAGGGCGGCCTCGGCCCACACGTGCTCGACGCGGTGCTCGCTCGGGGTCACGACCGAGACGGTGTCGGCGCGCCAGAAGGACTTCTTGCGGTCCTCGGTGACGCGGGCGACGACCCGCTCACCCGGGACGGCGTCGGAGACGAACACCACGCGCCCCTCGTGCCGTGCCACCGAGATGCCGCCGTGGGCGATCCCGGTGACGTCGAGTTCGAGCAGCGTTCCGACGGATTCACCCATGGTTCGATGTTCCCATGCGTCTGTACCTCGCGAGTACCTCCCCCGCCCGTCGTGCGCTCCTGGCCCAGACCGGGATCGAGCCGGTGCTCGTCGCCCCGGGCGTCGACGAGGACGCCGCGGTCGCCGCCGCCGAGGGCGCGCTCGGCCGACCGCTGACCGGCCCGGAGCTCGTCGCGATGCTCGCGGTCGCCAAGGCCGGTGCGGTCGCCGACGGCACGGTGGCCGGCGCGCCCGTGGACGGGTTCGTGTTCGGTGGCGACTCCGCGTTCGAGGTGGACGGGGTCCTGTACGGCAAGCCCCACGAGCCCGCGGTCGCCCGTGAGCGCTGGCGGCAGATGCTCGCCGCCGGCGGCGGCACGCTGTGGAGCGGGCACTGCGTCGTGGACCGTCGGGCGGACCGGGTCGCCGACCCGGCCAGCGGACGGACGGGAGGCGCGGGGCGGGCCGGCACCGTGCCTCCCGTCCGACAGGTGGACGCGTCGGGCGGCGGGCCGCTCGGCGCGGCCGGCCACCTGGGCGACGTCGCGCCCGGCGGGTCGACGCT
Organism: Curtobacterium sp. MCBA15_012; assembly: GCF_001864935.2. Taxonomy (NCBI): domain Bacteria; kingdom Bacillati; phylum Actinomycetota; class Actinomycetes; order Micrococcales; family Microbacteriaceae; genus Curtobacterium; species Curtobacterium sp. MCBA15_012. The sequence continues at coordinate 2,383,415 of NZ_CP126267.1, forward strand.
GGTGGCCGCCGGCGACCACGTGGTGGCGGTGGACAGCGCGGTGCTGACCTTCGCCGACGACGTGTCGCTCGACGAGGTCGACGCGTACGTCGCGACGGGCGAACCCCTCGAGGTCGCGGGTGCCTTCACGATCGACGGGCGGGCGGCCGCCTACATCTCGCGGATCGACGGTGCCCCGTCCGCCGTGGTCGGGCTCTCGCTGCCGGTCCTGCGCGCGATGCTGCTCCGGGGCTTCGGCGTCGCCTGGCACGAGCTGTGGTCGGCGTAGCCGTCGGTCCTTCGTAGACATCCGCACTTGTTCGGCGTCGTTCTTTGTGGATGCCGGTCAATTCTCGCTTCGTCGGCGCGAATAGGCTGACCAACCATGCCCCGTATCAGCAAGGTCCTCATCGCGAACCGCGGCGAGATCGCCGTCCGCATCATCCGCGCGGCCCGCGACGCGGGCAAGGCGTCGGTCGCGGTCTACGCCGACCAGGACCGTGACGCCCTCCACGCCCGCCTCGCCGACGAGGCCTACGCGCTGAACGGCACCACGAGCGCGGACACCTACCTCGTCATCGACAAGATCATCTCGGTGGCCCGTCGCTCCGGCGCCGACGCCGTGCACCCGGGCTACGGGTTCCTCGCCGAGAACGCCGACTTCGCCCGCGCCGTCATCGACGCCGGGCTCGTCTGGATCGGCCCGTCGCCGGAGTCGATCGAGCGCCTCGGCGACAAGGTCTCCGCGCGGCACGTGGCCGAGAAGGTCGGCGCACCCCTCGCCCCGGGCACGATCGAGCCCGTGCAGGACGTGTCCGAGGTCGTCGCGTTCGCCGACGAGGTCGGCCTCCCCGTCGCGATCAAGGCAGCCTTCGGTGGCGGCGGTCGCGGCCTGAAGGTCGCCCGCACGCGCGAGTCGATCCCGGAGCTCTTCGACTCGGCGACGCGCGAGGCGATCGCCGCGTTCGGCCGGGGCGAGTGCTTCGTCGAGAAGTACCTCGACAAGCCGCGTCACGTCGAGACCCAGTGCCTCGCCGACGAGCACGGCAACGTCGTCGTCGTGTCGACGCGCGACTGCTCGCTGCAGCGCCGGCACCAGAAGCTCGTCGAGGAGGCCCCGGCCCCCTACCTGACGGACGCACAGACCGAGCGGCTGTACGAGTCGTCGAAGGCGATCCTCCGCGAGGTCGGCTACGTCGGCGCGGGCACGTGCGAGTTCCTCATCGGCGCCGACGGCACCGTGTCCTTCCTCGAGGTGAACACCCGCCTGCAGGTCGAGCACTGCGTCTCGGAAGAGGTCACCGGCATCGACCTCGTGCGCGAGCAGTTCCGCATCGCCGAGGGCGGCACGCTCGACTACGCCGACCCCGAGCCGCGCGGCCACTCGTTCGAGTTCCGCATCAACGGCGAGGACGCGGGGCGCAACTTCTTCCCCGCTCCCGGCCCCGTGCACACCTTCCACGCCCCGTCCGGCCCCGGCGTGCGCGTCGACTCGGGTGTCGTGTCCGGCGACGTCGTCTCCGGCTCGTTCGACTCGATGCTCGCGAAGCTCATCGTCACCGGTGCGACGCGCGAGGAGGCGCTCGAGCGCTCCCGTCGCGCCCTCGCCGAGTTCGAGGTCACCGGGCTGCCGACCGTGCTCCCCTTCCACCGCGCGGTCGTCTCCGACCCGGCGTTCGCCACGTCGGACGACGAGCCGTTCAGCATCTACACGCAGTGGATCGAGACCGACTTCCAGAACGACATCCCCGCGTGGAGCGGCGCGACCGAGGAGCTGCCCGAGCCGGCCGCCCGCGAGAGCGTGGTCGTCGAGGTGCAGGGCAAGCGCATCGAGGTCACGATGCCGTCGATCGTCGGCGGCGGGTCCGTCGCCGGTCGTCGTCCGGCGGGTCCCTCGGCTCCCCCGAAGCGCCGGTCGTCGGCCGTGAAGGGCGGGCTCGCGTCGTCCGGTTCGGTGACCTCGCCGATGCAGGCCACCGTGGTCAAGGTCGCGGTCGCCGAGGGTGACACCGTGGTGAAGGGCGACCTGCTCGTCGTCCTCGAGGCCATGAAGATGGAACAGCCCGTGCAGGCCACGCGCGACGGCGTCGTGACCGGGCTGAACGCCCCCGTCGGCCAGACGGTGTCGTCCGGGCACGTGCTGCTCGAGCTGGCGTAGCGCGGGGCTGCCGCGCGCTCGCGCGCGTCGCGCGCGTCGCGCGGCGCTGGCTCGCGCGGCGCTGGTGGCCCTCGCACAACCCGGAGCACGTCGCACCACGGCTTCCCGTGGCGCGACGTGCTCCTGCTTGTTCGGGGGCACGTCGCACCATGTCGTGTCACCGCACGGTCGTGAAGCGTCGCCGGGTCGTGGGCACCCCGAGCACGCGCAGGACGTCGCGGAGGCGCTCGGTGTCGTCGGTCTCCGCGAAGCCGATGCGACCGAAGCCGTGCACCTCGGGACGCCGACGGATCCGGTCCTCCCGGTGCTTCTCGGCGACCACCACGTCGGCCGCGGTCTGCCCGGCTCGGCGCAACGACGGGTCGGTGTACTTCACGCGCCCGTCGAACTCCAGGACGACGCCCTGCTCCGGGAACCAGAAGTCGACGACGCCGATGAGCCCGTCGACGTCGTCGAACCGGTGCTGCAGTTCCGGCTCCGGCGCACCGACCTCGTCGAGCGCGACCCGCGCCACCGACTCCCCCGGCGACCCCGACCGCCCGTCCGCCAGCGCGATCGCACGCTCCGCGCGGGCACGGAACTGCACCGACCCGGCGGCGTCGAGCGCGGCGAGGACGTCCGCCCGGTCGGTCCCGGCGGCCAGGGCGACGTCGAGCGCCGGCACACTCGTCCGGATCGGGTAGGCGACGGCGAGGTCGGCGACCGTGCTCGCCCGGTCGGTGAGCGAGCGCCCGTTCGCGATCATCGAGTCCGTGCGGAACCGCCGTCCGGCTCCGGCACGCTTGTGGACCGTGCGGAGCGTCTGCCCGGTGGTGCGCAGGGGGTCGAGCACCTCGACCGCGACCGGGAACTCCCCCGGCCACGGCAGGCCGTGGAGTGCTGCCGCTGATGCGTGCGACACGACGAGCCGCGGGGCGAGCAGATCGTGGACGGCCTTGATGCGGGCGATGTGCCGTTCGCCGGGGTTCGCTCGTCGCCACTCGTCGGCGTCGACGAACCGGCCCGGTGCGAGCCGGACGAGCTCACCCCGGAGCGCGCGGTCGCGGAGGTCACGGCCGCGCCTCCCACTCGGGTCCGCACCACCGCCGACGACGATCTCCAACCTGGCCATGACCGCAACGGTGACCGACGTCCGACGTTCTCGACAGCGCGACGGCCGAGCTGTGGACCGTCGCGCCGGTACCCCGTCCTGTGGAGGAACGCGCGCCGGCAGGAACGCGGCGCGCGCCGGCGCCGCGCCCCTCCGCACCGTGGTGCGACGTGCTCGTGAACAACGGAAAGCACGTCGCACCACGCGATCGCGTGGTGCGACGTGCTTTCCGTTGTGCGGATGGCGCGAGCGTCCGAAGGCGCCGCGACCGACGCACGGACACGCCGCGCCGACGCAGGCAGCTGCGCGGCAGCTGCGCCCGGGCGCGGCAGCGCCGCGACCCTACGACACCAGCGGGCGCACGTCCGCGGCGATGGCGTCGACGAGGGCCTGCGCCTCGGCCGAGGACTCCGCGACGGTGTCGATGTACACCTTGACCTTCGGCTCCGTCCCGCTCGGACGCACGATGACGCGTGCGCCCCCGTCGAGGTCGTACCGCAGGATGTCGGACGGCGGGAAGCCCTCGACCCCCGCGTCGTAGTCCGTGACCCGCTGCACGGCGCGGCCCCCGAGCGACGTCGGCGCGCTCGAACGCAGGGCCGCCATGACCTCGCCGATGCGCGAGAGGTCGTCGACCCGCGTCGCGACCTGCCCGGAGGCGAAGGCACCGAACTCGGCGGCGAAGGCATCGAGCTGGTCGGCGATCGTCCGGCCCTGCTCGGCGAGCGACGTGGCGAGCGACAGGAGTTCGAGCGCCGCCGAGATGCCGTCCTTGTCGCGCACCACCTGCGGGTCGACGAGGTAGCCGAGCGCCTCCTCGTACCCGAACACCAGTCCGGGCACGCGCGACACCCACTTGAAGCCGGTGAGGGTGTCGCGGTACTCCAGACCGTGCGCCGCCGCGACGCGGGCGAGTGCCGGCGAGGACACGATCGACGCCGCGAGCGTCCCGCCCGTCCCGGCCTCGGCGGCGCGCTGGGCAGCACGCCAGCCGAGCAGCCACCCGACCTCGTTCCCGGAGAGACGCCGGAACCCGTCGCCGGTCGGGATCGCGAGCGCCAGGCGGTCGGCGTCGGGGTCGTTCGCGATGACGAGGTCCGCACCGACCGCGGCGCCCCGCGCCTCGGCCAGGTCCATCGCCCCCGGCTCCTCCGGGTTCGGGAACGCGACCGTCGGGAACGCACCGTCCGGTTCGATCTGCTCCGGCACGGTCGCCGGCTCCGCGAAGCCGGCGGCGGCGAAGACCGCGCGCGCGGTCTCCCACCCGACCCCGTGCATGGCCGTGTACACGACCTTCGGGTGGGCATCGACCGGGAGGCGCGGGGCCGGTACGATCGCGGCCGTCGCGGCCACGTACGCCGCGGCCAGGTCCGGGCCCGCCGTCACGTAGTCCGTCGCGCGTCGCAGGTCGCCGAGCGGCGTCGCCGCCACGGCGGCGATCGCGTCCGCGATCTCGCCGTCCACCGGCGGCACGATCTGCGAGCCGTCGTCGTCCCCGCCGAGGTACACCTTGTAGCCGTTGTCCCGCGGCGGGTTGTGGCTCGCCGTGACCATGACACCCGCCCCGACGCCGAGGTGCCGGACCGCGAACGCCAGCACCGGGGTCGGGAGCGCCGACGGCAGCAGGGTGACCGCGAGCCCGAGGCCGCGCATGACCTCGGCGGAGTCCCGGGCGAACACGTCGGAGTTCACACGGCCGTCGTAGCCGATGACCACGCTGCGGTCCCGGCCGGTGTCGACGAGGAAGCGCGCGAGGCCCGCGGCGGCCTGCGAGACGACCACGCGGTTCATGCGGAGCGGACCGTACCCGAGCTCGGCGCGCAGCCCGGCGGTCCCGAACGCCAGGCGTCCGGCGAACCGGGCACGCAGCTCGGTCTCGGCGTCGGCGTCACCTGATGTGGCGCGGTCGAGCACCGCGAGCAGCTCGCCACGGGTCTCGCCGTCGGGGTCCTGGTCGGCCCAGGCCCGCGCGACCGCGAGGACGTCGGAGGAGCCGGTCCCTGCCCCGTCCGTACCGGCCTCGGTGCCGGTCAGGTCGCCGTCGGCGATGGACCCGTCCGATGCTCCGTCGTGCCGGCTCACAGGGCGGTCACCACCCGGGCGAGCAGGTCGGCGATGACCGGCTCGGCCTCCTTGCCGGCCTCGAGCACCTCGGTGTGGGACAGCGGCGTCTTCTGGATGCCGGCGGCCAGGTTCGTGATGAGCGAGAACCCGAGGACCTCCATGCCCGCCTGGCGCGCCGCGATCGCCTCGAGCGCGGTGGACATGCCGACGATGTGCCCGCCGATCGCCTTCGCCATCTGCACTTCGGCCGGGGTCTCGTAGTGCGGGCCGCGGAACTGTGTGTACACGCCCTCGTCGAGCGACGGGTCGACCGACTTCGCGACCGCGCGGAGCCGCGCCGAGTACAGGTCGGTCAGGTCGATGAACGTGGCGCCCTCGAGCGGGCTGTCCGCGGTCAGGTTGATGTGGTCGCTGATGAGCACCGGGGTGCCGGGCTTCCAGTGCTCCTTGATGCCGCCGGCACCGTTGGTGAGCACCATCACCGAGGCACCCGTGGCCGCCGCGGTGCGGACGCTGTGCACGACGCGGCGCACCCCGTGGTTCTCGTAGTAGTGCGTGCGCGCCCCGATCACGAGCGCGTGCCGACCGTCGGCGAGGCGGATCGAGCGGACGGTGCCGGAGTGCCCGGGGACCGCCGACGCGCTGAAGCCGGGGACGTCGGCGGCGTCGATGGTCGACACGGTCTCGCCGATGAGGTCGGCCGCCTTGCCCCAGCCGGAGCCGAGCGTCAGGGCGATGTCGTGCTGCTCGATGCCGGACCGGTCAGCGATGACGGCGGCGGCGTCGCGGGCGACCTCGAACGGGTCGGTGGTGGGGTCGTTCAGCGGGTTCTCCGTGCTCATGCCCCAACTCTAGAGGGCGGGCAGGAGACCGCTCAGTGCTCCCCGAGCGCCCGGTCGACGGCCGCCGTGATCTCCCCCTGGTCGAAGTGGTTCCGGATCACGATGACCTCGGCGTAGGTGTCCCCGATGGCCTCGACGAACTCGGCGCTCGTCAGGATGACGTTCGCGTCGTCGGCCGCGGCCCGGACGGAGGCGACGTCCGCAGCGACCACGGCGGCGGAGAGGCCGAGCGACTCGAGCGCCTTCTCGGCGTTCACCTTGAGGATGCCGCTCGAGCCGATGCCCGCGCCGCAGATGGTGACGATCTTCACGCCGGTACCCCCAGGATCGACCGGACCTCGTCGGGTGTCGAGGCCGCTGCCAGCCGCCCGGTCACCGTGGGGTCGTTGAACGTGTTGGCGATCTCGCCGATCGACTCGAGGTGCGCGCCGACCTCGGCCACCGCGAGCCCGAGGACGACGGACACGGGGTCGTTGTGCGGGTGCCCGAACACGACCGGCTCGCGCAGCGTCACCACCGCGAGGCCGTCCCGGCGCACCGTCGGCCCCGGTCGGGCGTGCGCGAACGCCAGTCCGGGTGAGATCACGATGTACGGACCGTGCTCGTCGACGAGGTCGATCATCGCCTGCGTGTACGCCTCGGTGGCCGCACCCGAGGCGACGAGGGCCTCCCCCGTGCGCTCCAGTGCCTCGCGCCAGGTCGACACGACGGCGCCGAGCACGACGGCGGTGTCCGGCAGTGGTGGCAGCGGCATGTGCCTCAGGCCTCCTGGTACCCGGCCGTGATGGTCGCGATGATCTCCTCGCGGTCCTCGAGCGGCAGGAACGACCCGAGCGCGGCGTTGATCTGGAACGCCGCGAGGTCGTCGAGGTCGTAGCCGAACGTGCCCGCCAGCAGCGCGAGCTCGCGGGACAGCGAGGTGCGGCTCATGAGGCGGTTGTCGGTGTTCACCGTGACCCGGAAGCCGAGCTGGTAGAGCACGTCGAACGGGTGGTCGGCGAGGTCGTCGCCCCAGGCCGCGACGGCACCGGTCTGGAGGTTCGACGACGGCGACACCTCGAGCGGGATCTCGCGGTCGCGGACCCACGACGCGACCTCGCCGAGGGACGCGAGGGTCGACCCGTCACCCGCGTCGGACAGCATGACGTCCTCGAAGATCCGCACGCCGTGACCGAGGCGGAGCGCGCGTCCGTCGACCAGGGCTGAGCGGATCGAGGCGAGCCCGTCGGCCTCGCCCGCGTGCACGGTGACGGGGAACAGCTCGGACGCGAGGTACTCGAACGCCGCGCGGTGTCCGGAGGCGGGGAACCCGGCCTCGGCGCCGGCGATGTCGAACCCGACGACGCCGCGGTCGCGGTGGCGCACGGCGAGCTCGGCGATCTCGAGCGAGCGGTCGGCGTGGCGCATGGCGGTGACGAGCTGCCCGACGCGGATGGCGCCGTCGGCGGCCTGGACGGCCTCGGCGATGCCGGCCTGGACCGCCTCGACCGTCTCGTCGAGGGTCAGCCCGCCACGGAGGTGCTGCTCGGGTGCCCAGCGGACCTCGCCGTACACGACGCCGTCGGCGACGAGGTCCTCGACGAACTCCTTGCCGACGCGGTGCAGCTGCTCGGCGGTCTGCATCACCGAGGTGGTGACGTCGAAGGTCTTCAGGTACTCGACGAGTGAGCCGGAGTCGGACTGGTCGGCGAACCACTGCCCGAGCGCCTCGGGGTCGGTCGTCGGGAGCGTGACGCCGGCCTCGTCCGCCAGCTCGACGATCGTCGCGGGACGGAGCCCGCCGTCGAGGTGGTCGTGCAGCGACACCTTGGGCAGGTCGTCGATGACCGCTCCGGCGTCGGGGAGGCGGTAGGTGGGGGCGTCGGCGCTCATGCGTCCCAGGCTACCGGTGCGCACCGACCGCGCGCGGGCCACGCACATCCACCGCCGACGGGGCCCGGCCGTACCGACCGCACACGCCGCGCGCCCGGACGCACCGACCGCGCACACGCCGCGTGCCCGGACGCCCCGACCGCGCGCGGTCGGCCCCCCACCCCCTCAGGAGGTGATGCGCTCCCGCACGATCGGCCCGCGCGGCTCCGCCGCGGCCCCGATCGCCCACGCGCCCTCGAGCGACCCGAGCGCCCGCTCGAACCGCTCCGGCTCGTCGGTGTGCAGCGTCCACAGCGGCTGCCCCGCCGTGACGGTGTCGCCGGGCTTCACGTGCAGCTCGATGCCCGCGCCCGCCTGCACGGGGTCCTGCGCCCGGGCCCGACCGGCGCCGAGACGCCAGGCGGCGATGCCGAACGGCAGCGCGTCCTGCTGGACGAGCACACCGGACTCGGTCGCGGTGACGACGTGCTGCTCGCGGGCGACCGGCAGGTCCGCCGCGGGGTCGCCGCCCTGCGCCGCGATCATCCGCCGCCAGGTGTCCATCGCCCGGCCGTCGGCCAGCGCGGCCGCCGGGTCGGCGTCCGGCAGACCGGCGAGCCGCAGCATCTCCGACGCCAGCTCGACGGTCAGCTCGACCACGTCGGCCGGGCCACCGCCCGCGAGCACCTCCACCGACTCGCGCACCTCGAGGGCGTTGCCGATGGTCAGGCCGAGCGGCACGCCCATGTCGGTGAGGAGCGCCGAGGTCGCCACCCCGGCGTCGTTCCCGAGGTCGACCATCGTCTGCGCGAGCTCCTTGGAGGCCTCGTAGGTCGGCATGAACGCGCCGGAACCGAACTTCACGTCGAGCACGAGCGCCCCGGTGCCCTCGGCGATCTTCTTCGACATGATGCTCGACGCGATGAGCGGGATGCACTCGACCGTCCCGGTGATGTCCCGGAGCGCGTAGAGCTTCTTGTCCGCCGGTGCCAGTCCGGAGCCCGCGGCGCAGATGACCGCCCCGACCTCGGCGAGGACCTGCATCATGCGGTCGTTCGAGATCGACGCCTGCCAGCCGGGCACCGACTCGAGCTTGTCGAGCGTCCCGCCGGTGTGCCCGAGCCCGCGGCCGGACAGCTGCGGGACCGCGACGCCGAACGACGCCACGAGCGGTGCGAGCGGCAGGGTGATCTTGTCCCCGACCCCACCGGTGGAGTGCTTGTCGACGGTCGTCTTGCCGAGCGAGCCGAACGACATCCGCTCCCCCGACGCGATCATCGCGAGCGTCAGGTCCTTGATCTCACGGCGCTCCATCCCGTTCAGGAAGATCGCCATCGCGAGGGCCGCCATCTGCGGGTCCTCGACGTAGCCGCGCGTGTAGGCGTCGACCAGCCAGTCGATCTCGGGCGTGCTGAGGGCGTCGCCGGAGCGCTTGGTGCGGATCAGGTCGACGGTGTCGAACGGCTCGACGGCCATGTCAGTGCTCTTCCTGGTAGGTGGCGAGGGTCCGCGGCCCGAAGGCGTCCGGCAGGACCTCGTCGATGGTGCGGATGCCGGAGACGGTCTCGAGGAGCATGCCCTCGGCCGAGTGCTCGAACAGCAGCTGCCGGCACCGCCCGCAGGGCATCAGGGTCGCGCCGTCGCCGTCCACGCAGGTGAACGCGACGAGCTTGCCGCCGCCGGTCATGTGCAGCTGGGACACGAGCGAGCACTCGGCGCACAGGGTGACCCCGTACGACGCGTTCTCGATGTTGCAGCCGGACACGACGCGCCCGTCGTCGGTGAGGGCCGCGGCCCCCACCGGGAACGACGAGTACGGCGCGTAGGCGCGCCCCATGGCGGCGGTCGCCGCCTCCCGCAGGACGGCCCAGTCGACGTCGACGGTCACGTCGACGTCGGTGCCGGGACCGGCCTGGAGGCTCGTGGCCGGGTCCGTCCAGGTCGGCTCGCCCGTCTCGGTGTCGGTGGCGACCCCGTCGCCACCCGCAGCGTGCGTGTCGGTCATGTGCGGCGCCTCCAGTCCGTCAGCTCTTGGTGTACGGCTTGCCGGCGGCCGCCGGTCCGCGCGACTGCCCGACCAGGCCGGCGACCGCGAAGATCGTGACGACGTAGGGCAGCATGAGCAGGAACTCGCTCGGGACGGGCGAGCCGACCGCGGCGAGCGTGTTCTGCAGGTTCGAGGCGAAGCCGAACAGCAGCGCCGCGAGCGTCGCGCGGATCGGGTCCCACCGGCCGAAGATCACGGCGGCGAGGGCGATGTAGCCCGCGCCCGCGGTCATGTCCTTCGTGAAGCCGCCCGCGGCGTCGAGCGTGAAGTACGCACCGCCGAGACCGGCGACCGCACCCGCGAGCGAGACGTTCCAGAACCGGGTGCGCGCGACGTTGATGCCGACCGTGTCGGCGGCCTGCGGGTGCTCGCCGACCGCGCGGAGGCGCAGGCCCCAGCGCGTCTTGAACAGACCGAAGGTGACCACCGCGACGGCGACGTACGCCAGGTAGACGACGACGGTCTGCTCGAAGAAGATCGGTCCGATCACCGGGATCTGGTGCAGGACCGGGATCTCGATGCGGGGGAACCGGATGCCGACGTTGAGCGTCTGCTGGTTCGGCGAGAGCACCTGCGAGTACAGGAAGCCGGTCAGACCCGAGATGAAGGCGTTGATGACGACACCGACGATGACCTGGTCGACGAGGTACTTGATGCTGAACGCCGCGAGGACGAACGACACGAGCACACCCGCGACGAGGGCGCCGACGAGCCCGACCCACGCGGAGCCGGTCAGCGAGGCGATCATCGCCGAGGTGAACGCGCCGGCGAGGAACTGGCCCTCGATGGCGATGTTCACGACGCCGACGCGCTCGGAGATCACGCCGCCGAGCGCGCCGAACACGAGCGGGACGCTGAGGCTCAGCGCGCCGACGAGCATGCCGGGGATCGTGATCGAGTCGCCCGCGACGGCCCAGCTGAGGAAGCCGACGACGAAGACGAGCGCGAACAGCGCGGTGACCCAGAGCGGGACGCGGCGCGACCCGCGGGTCTCGACGACGGCGTAGACCGTCGCGATCGCGAGCAGGACGATGACGACCACGCCGGTCGCGGCCGCCGGGAGCGGCACGTTCGGCAGCGCGAAGAAGTCACCGGACGTCGAGAGCCGGAAGGTGGCGGTGCCGGGACGGCGGGCGAAGCCGAAGAGCACGAGTGCGAGCAGCGTGAAGACGCCGTACGCGATCGGGGTCTTCCAGCTCCGGGTCGTCTCGACGGGACGGTCCGCGGGCAGGGCCGGGACGGCGGTGGGGCTCAGGGTGCTCATGCGGCGACCGCCTTCTTGCTGGTCTTCGTGCGGACGCGGCGACGCGCACCCGGCTGCGGGATCCGGAAGATCGCGCGGACGAGCGGCGGGGCGGCGATGAAGAGGACGATGAGGGCCTGGATGACGCCCACGATGTCGATCGGGATGCCGTTCGCGGCCTGCATGGCGTAGCCGCCGTTCTTCAGGACGCCGAACAGGATGGCGGCCCAGAACACGCCCCACGGCTTCGAGCGTCCGAGCAGCGCGACCGTGATCGCGTCGAACCCGATGCCCGCGTCGATGCCGGACGTGAAGCCCGAGGTCACGGCGCCCTGCACCTGGTACGCACCCGCGATGCCGACGAGCGCGCCGGAGATCACGAGCACCCAGATCGTCAGCGCGGGGACGCTCATGCCGGCCACGCGTGCGGCACGGGGGTTCTCACCGATCGTGCGGAAGCGGAAGCCGAGCGAGGACTTGTTGACGAGCCACCACACCACGACGACCGCGATGATCGCCACGATGAACCCGACGTTCACGCCGTAGCGCGGGCCGAACAGCGCCGGGAAGACCGCGCTCTCCTTCGTCGCGGGCGAGATCGGGTTCGCGCTGCCCGGGGCCTGCAGCAGGCCCGGGGTGCGCAGCATGAAGCTGACGAGGTAGAGCGCGACGTAGTTGAGCATGATCGTGACGACCACCTCGTTCGCGCCCGTCCGTGCCTTGAGCACGCCGACGATGCCGCCCCACACCGCACCGCCGACGATGCCGGCGAGGACGGTGAGCGGGATGTGCACGGCGGCGGGGCCGTCGAACGAGAAGCCGACCCAGCCGGCCGCCGCGGCGCCCATCAGGATCTGGCCCTGGCCGCCGATGTTGAACAGGCCCGCGCGGAAGGACAGCGCGATGCCGAGACCGGCCGCGACGAGCGGGACGGCGTAGTCGATCGACCGGGTGATCGGGATGACCGCCTGGGCGAACGACGGCGCACCGAAGTTGATGACGGAGCCCTGGAACAGCGAGGCGTACGCGCCGCCGACCGAGGTGCCGATCGCCTGCAGCGTGTCGGTCGGCCGGGCGAAGAAGTACCCGGCCGCCGCGCGGACGTTCTCGTCGGTCAGGGCGATGAGGACACCGCACGCGACGAGCGCGAGCACGACCGCCAGGACCGTGACGAGCACGGAGCCGTTCACGATCTGCTGCGCGGCTGCACGCCAGCGGTCGCCACCGGCGCGTCGCTCGGTGTCGTCCGCGGAGTCGGTCATCAGGTGCGGGGTGGCCTCGACGTCCTGCAGGCGGTCGTCGGTGGGGGTCTCGACCGGGGTCGCCGGCTGCTGCGTGTGGTCTGGCGTGTTGCTCACGCTGCCAGCTCCGTTCCTGCTGCGTTGGTGCTGTGGAGTTCTCCGGCCATCATGCGACCTGCTTCGTTCCTTCGGGGAGTTCCCCGGCCATCATGAGGCCGAGGACGTCGCGGGGGGTGTCCGCGGGGACGATGCCGACGATGCCGCCGCGGTACATGACCGCGATCCGGTCGGCGAGGGCCACGACCTCGTCGAGCTCCGTGGAGACGACGATGACGGGGACGCCGGTGTCGCGCGTGGCGACGATGCGCTTGTGCACGAACTCGATCGAGCCGACGTCGATGCCGCGGGTCGGCTGGGCGGCGACGAACAGGCGCAGCTCGCGGCTCAGTTCGCGTGCGAGGACGATCTTCTGCTGGTTGCCGCCGGAGAGCCGGCCGGCCGCGGTGGCGCGGGACGGCGTCCGGATGTCGAACTCGGCGATCTTCTCGTCGGCGAACGCGTCACGCTCGGCGGCTCGGATGGTGCCCGCGCGGACGAACTCGTCGTGGTCGGCACGGTCGAGCATGAGGTTCTCGGCGATGGTGAACTCGCCGACAAGCCCGTCCTCCTTGCGGTCCTCGGGGACGAAGCCCACCCCGGCGTCGAGCACCTGCTTGACGGTGCGGCCGGTGAGCTCCTTGCCGTCGAGCACGATCCGCCCGGCGTGCACGGGCTCGAGGCCGATGATCGCCTCGGTGAGCTCGGTCTGCCCGTTGCCCTGCACGCCCGCGATGGCGAGCACCTCGCCGCGGCGGACCGTGAAGGAGACGTCGTCGACGAGCACGACGCCGGACGGGTCGGTGACGGTGACGTGGTCGACGACGAGGGCGTCCTCGCCGCCGGAGGCCGGTGCCTTGTCGACCACGAGCGAGACCGCACGGCCGACCATGAGTGCTGCGAGCTCGTTGTTCGTCGCGGTGGGCGACGCCTCGCCCACGACGGCGCCGAGGCGGATGACCGTGATCCGGTCGGCGACCTCGCGCACCTCGCGCAGCTTGTGCGTGATGAAGACGATCGCGGTGCCGGCCTCGCGGAGCTGGCGCATGATGCCCATCAGCTCGTCGGTCTCCTGCGGCGTCAGCACTGCGGTGGGCTCGTCGAACACGAGCACCTTCGCGTCGCGGGACAGCGCCTTGATGATCTCGACGCGCTGCTGCACGCCGACCGGCAGGTCCTCGACGCGGGCGTCCGGGTCGACGTCGAAGCCGAAGCGGTCGCTGATCTCCCGGACGCGGGCGCGCGCACCGGCGAGGTCGAGGCGTCCGCCGAAGGAGGTCTGCTCCTGACCGAGCATGACGTTCTCGGCGACGGTGAAGACCGGCACGAGCATGAAGTGCTGGTGCACCATGCCGATGCCGGCGCGCATGGCGTCACCCGGTCCGTCGAAGTCCTGGACGACGTCGTCCAGGAGGATCTCGCCCTCGTCGGCCTGGTACAGGCCGTACAGGACGTTCATCAGGGTCGACTTGCCAGCACCGTTCTCGCCGAGGAGGCAGTGCACCTCACCCGGCTCGACGGTGAGCGAGATGTGGTCGTTGGCGACGAGGGGACCGAACCGCTTCGTGATGCCGCGGAGTTCGAGCTTCATGTTCGCAGAGTCTGTTTCTGTCGGTGCTTGTGCGGGGACACGTCGATGCGGGCGGAGGACTGGTCCCCCGCCCGCATCGGTCGTGTTACTTGACGGTCGCCTTGGTCTCGACCGTGATCGAGCCGTCGATGATGCCCGACTTGATCTTGTCCAGCTCACCCTGCAGACCCGAGTCGACCTTCGACTCGTAGTCGTGGAACGGCGCGATGCCGACGCCGTCGTTCTTCAGCGTGCCCACGTAGGGGGTGTTCGAGTACTTGCCGCCGGCGGCCTGCTCGACGACGTCCTTGACGGCGGGGCGCATGCCCTTCTCGACGGACGTGAACGCGATGTCCTTGTAGCGGGGGTCGGCCTCGTAGAGGTCGCTGTCCGCACCGATCAGCACCGACCCGTTGTTCGCGTCCTTGATCGCCTCGGCAGCCGACTGGTAGATCGGACCACCGACGGGCAGGATCACGTCGGCGTCCTGGTCGAGGAGCGTCTGCGCCACGGCCTTCGCCTGCGTGCCGGCGTCGAAGCCGCCGGTGAAGGAGCCCTTCTGGCTGTCGACGTCCCAGCCGACGACCTTGACGTCCTTCTTCTTCTGCTCGTTGAAGTACTTGACGCCGTCCGCGAAGCCGTCCATGAAGATGGTGACGGTCGGGATCTGCATGCCGCCGAAGGTGCCGACGACGCCGGACTTCGAGTACGACGCCGCCGCGTAGCCGGCCAGGAAGGCGGCCTGCGAGGTGTCGAACGTGATCGGCTTGACGTTCTTCGCGTCGATCGAGTTGTCGTCGATGATGGCGAAGTCGGTGTCGGGGTTCGCCGCGGCCTGCTTCTTCGTCGCGTCGGCGAGGTTGAAGCCGACGGTGACGATGAGGTTGCAGTTCTGGCCGACGAGCTGCTGGATGTTCGAGTCGTAGACGGTCGCGTCCTTCGACTCGGCCGACTTGTAGGTCGCGCCGAGGTCGGACGCGGCGTCCTTCATGCCCTCGAACCCGAGCTGGTTGAACGACTTGTCGTCGAAGCCACCGGCGTCGGAGACCATGCAGGGTCGGAAGTCGCTCTTCTTCGAGGACGCGGATTCGGACGGGGCGGCCGAGCAGCCGGCGAGGACTGCCATGGTGCCGGCGAGCGCGATGCCGCTGAGCACGACCTGACGGGTACGAGATGTCACGGGTTGGTTCCTCCGGGGAGCGGTGCCCGGACCACGTGCGTTCCGGGCGATCGTGGCGACAGTACACGACCGTCGGGCCGGTACAGAACGCCCCTGAGCGGGTGCTGGGATCAGTTACGGGATCGCGACCCCGCCGAAACGCGCCCGTAACGGGAGGGCACGGGCGGCCCCCACTCCGCGGGACACGAGGGCGATTTCGTGGTGGAGCGCTACACCCGCCCGTGCGGGTCGGCGATCGTGCACGGAAGCGTCACACGGCTGCCGTGTTCGTGGCGGCGAGGTTCACGGCTGCGGCGCATCGTCCGCGTCCCGTTCGGCCATGCGGTCGGCGTCGCCGGGGAAGCACAGCGAGACGGCCTGGACGGTGGTGTTGCCGGAGGGGGTGTACACGCTGATCGAGGAGATCTCCCCACCGCCACTGGCGAAGACCGCCGGTTCGTCGGCCGAGCCGCGCACGACGACGTCCATGCCCTGTCCGCGCCAGTACTCCGCTACACGCGCGCCGTCGGCGGCGGGGTCCCCGGTGCGGGTGCTCCCCGTCAGGTACCGCCACTGCGCGCCCTGCTCGCCGCTCGGGAGGGTGCAGTCCTCGGCGTAGTCCGGGCCGGTCCGGGCCTGCCAGTCGCCGCCGAGGAGCCCCGTGGCGTCGTCCACGGCGGCCACCATCTGCTGCTTCGCGGTGTCCGCGTCCACCGTGGGCGCCGATGCTCGTGTCCTCCTCGCATCCGGGTGCAGAAGCGCGCACCCGCCGAGGAGGCCGACGACCGCCACGGCTGCGAGACACCCACCGGTCGCGCGGCGCGTCCGTACCCGTACCGTGCCGACTTCCGCCGTGATCTCCCCCGCCAGCACTCCCCCGGTTCGTTCCGGCCCCCAGGGCCGGGACGACCGTACCCGTCCCCGTCCCCGTCCCCGTCCCCGTCCCCGTACCAGGTCAGCCGGGATCGACCCCTGATCCGGCATCCAGGACACCGCGATCGTCGGATCGCGAGTCATTCGTCCGCCTGCTGCTCCTCGATCTCGTCTGCGTTGCCGGCGAAACACGTCGAGAGCGCTTGGATGCTGTAGTTGTCGGGGAAGGCGAAGAACCGGATCGTCTCGACGCGATCGCCGCCGCGCGCGACCATCGCTGGCCCCTTGGTGTCGGCGAGTCGGTCCACGGTCATACCGGCGGACCTCCAGATGTCGGAGGCTGCAGCAGCATCCGCCTCCGCGTCACCGGACT